>NZ_JAHNZT010000001.1 GCF_019039035.1 Citreicoccus inhibens
CCTGGCTCAACCGCTTCCGACGTCTGCTGGTGCGCTGGGAGAAGCGAGAGGACACCTACGTCGCAATGCTGCACTTTGCGCTGGGCATCATCACTTGGTTCCACGCGCTCCTACCGAAATAGGTTCTTAGCCTGCTGCGTTGAACCCTGCCCCATTCCTACCGATGACACCTCGCTCAAACAGCGGAGGCCTCGTGGCCGAGGCACTCCCGTCCCTCCCCCAGATGATTCTCGACCGGGCGCGCACATCGCCGCAGCGCGTCGCATTTCGAGTCCGCCGGGGTGAAACCTATGTCGACGTCCCCTGGTCGGAGGCCGCTCCGCGCATCGAAGCCATCGCGGCGGGGGTGTTGAGCGCCGGCCCGCTCGATGATGGCGCGTGCATCTCCATCGTTGGCAACACCACGATGGAGTCGTGTCTCGTCGACTTCGCCGCCCTGAGCGCGGGGCTCAAGACGGTCCCGGTCTACGCGAGCCTGCTGCCAGAAGAAGTGGGCTACATGCACGTGGACACGGCGGCACAGCTCATCGTCGTGGAAGACGGGAGCCAGCTGGCGAAGGTGCGAGCCTTTCGGGAGGGCTTCACGTTCCACGAGCGGCCTTACGCCCCCGCCGAGCTGCGAGTCCGCGCGAAGGTGGTGGTCATCCACCCCGCCGGGCTTGCGCCCGCCGACGATTGGGAAAGCCTGGAGACGCTGGAGGCCCGAGGCCGCGCCCAGCGCGCGGCCTTGGAGCAAGAGCTGCATCGGAGGGTGTCTTTGCTTCGGCGCGAGCACGTCGCGACCTTCACGTACACCTCCGGCACGACGGGGGCACCGAAGGCGGTGATTCAAACCCACGACAACATGCTGGCGATGCTCGAAGACGTCGCGGACGCAGGGCTCATGGATGAGACCGTCATCCAGCACGGCCTGTTCCTCTTCCTCCCCGCCGCGCACTCCTTCGGGCGCATGGTGGAGTTCGCGGGTCCGTTCTTCGGAGCGCCGCTGGTCATGTCGTCCGTGCCCACGCTGGCAGCGGATCTCGTCATCGGCCGCCCGGGGTTCTTTCCGGCGGCGCCGCGCGTCTTCGAGAAGATGATGGCGAAAATCACCAGCGCCATCGAGAACGAGCACGGCCTTCGCCGGTGGCTGATGGATTGGGCCCTGGGCGTGGGGCGTCAGGTCGCGGACCGCCACGCCCAGGGCAGCTCGCCCCCCATCTGGCTGGAGGCCCAACGCGCCTTGGCGGACCGCCTCGTGTTGTCGAAGCTGCGCGCGCGTCTGGGATTGGACCACGCCTCTGTGCTGCTCTCGGGAGCCGCGGCGCTTCGGCTCGATGTCCAGATGTTCTTCCTCGGCTTGGGCCTGAACATCCTGGAGGCCTATGGCCTGACGGAGACGTGCCCGGGCCTGACGGTCAATCGCAAGGACAACGTCCATCCCGGGACCGTGGGCCGTCCGTTCAAGCACTGCGAACTCAAGGTGGCCCCCGACGGGGAGCTCCTCGCGCGCGGGCCCAACATCTCCCGCGGCTACTTGAATCGTCCGGAGGCCACGGCGGACGCCTTCGATGCCGACGGCTGGTTCCGGACCGGAGACCTGGGCTCCATCGACGCGGAAGGATTCGTCCGGATCACCGGGCGCAAGAAGGAGCTGCTCAAGACGAGCGGCGGCAAGTACATCGCGCCGCTGAAGATTGAGGCGCAGCTCAAGCGACACCCGCTCGTCCAAGAGGCCATCGTGATTGGCGAGGGCCGCAATTACTGCACCGCCTTGTTCGCGCTCGACACGGAGATCCTCGCCACGGTGGCGCGCCGCGAGGGGTTCCCCGCGGAGCCCTCGCATCCGCGAGTCATCACCGTGCTGGAGAGCCTGGTCGCGGAGACCAACGCGGGCCTGGCGTCCTTCGAGCGCATCAAGACGTTCCGCGTGTCTCCCGGGCCGTTCACGGTGGATGGCGGCGAGCTGACGGCGTCACTCAAGGTCAAGCGCCACGCGGTCATGCAGAAGCACGCGGCGTTGATTGAATCGATGTACGGAGGCGCAGAGGCGTCGCGCGGCGCGGCGTAGCGCGCCCCTCCCGAGACAGGAGGGGACGCGTTCCACCAGCGGGGGCTACTTTCCCTGCTGACGCTCCAGCTCCGCGCGCAGACGCTCGTCCTGCGCGCGCAGCTCGGGGGTGAGCTCCTGGCCGAAGTCCTCCGCCTCGAAGACCGGGCGAAGCTCCAGCATGCCGTCCTCGCCCGGCATCGGGTTCGGGCAGCGGCGCGCCCACTCCACCGCCTCCTCCATGTCGCGCACCTGCCACATCCAGTAGCCGGCGATCAGCTCCTTCGTCTCCGAGAACGGCCCATCGATGACCTTCGGCTTCTTCCCGTCCGCGAAGGCCACCCGCTTGGCCCGGATGCTGGGATGCAGGCCTTCGCCGGCGAGCATGATGCCCGCCTTCACCAGCTCCTCGTTGTACTTGCCCATGGCCGCGAGCATCTCTGCCTTGGGCATGATGCCCTTCTCGGAGTTCGGGCTCGCCTTCACAATGACCATCACGCGCATGTTCGTCTCCTTGTTGGGAGGCAGGAGATTTCCTGCCCTTCCCTCAGGCAACGAAGAATTGAGCGGCAAATCGACAGGGGCTTTCGAATTCCAAAAAACCTGTGCAATTCCAGCCAGTTGCAATTGAAGGTGCGACACCAGGCTCCTCACGAAGTGGCCGCCGGGGGCCATCGCACGCGGCCCCCGAGGCGGGTCCCAAGAGGATGCACGCGGGTGTGGCCGGCTACGCCGTCACCGCCCTCCGTGAGCCCAGCGAGTGCGAACACGGGAACGCGGCGATGTCGATCGACCGTCGCGACGTTCGTCGTCGGCAGGAAGGACCGAAGTCCTTCGATGACGAACCTCCCAAGCTCCAGGAAGGATGACTCCATGTTTCGCATGCTTCTCGCGGTCGTGCTGCTGCTCGCCGCTCCAGCACCGGCCCGTGCCCAAGCCAAACCGAAGGGTGCCCGCGTCAACGTGAACGGGATGCAGATGTACTACGAGGTCTCTGGCAAGGGCGACCCGCTGGTCGTCCTGCACGGCGCCTACATGAACATTCCGCAGATGGGCGCCATCATCTCCAAGCTCGCCAAGACCCATCAAGTCTACGCCCTCGAGTTTCAGGGCCACGGCCGCACCACGGACATTCAACGGCCCATCACCTACCCCAACCTCGCGGATGACGTCGCGGCCTTCATGGGCGCGGTGGGACTCTCCAAGGCAGACGTGTTTGGCTATTCGATGGGGGCGGGCGCGGGGTTGCAGCTCGCCATTCGCCACCCAGAGAAGGTGAACAAGCTGGCTGTCGCATCTGTCACCTATGACGTCGAGGGCATGCAGCCCGAGTTCAGGGCGTTCATCCCTCAGATGAAGGTGGAGATGTTCCTCGAGATGCCCTTCGCGAAGGAATATCGAAAGCTCGCGGCCAACCCCGAGGGATTCCCGGAGCTGGTCCGGAAGCTGATCGCCCTCGAAAAGGAGCCCATGGCGTGGGCGGAGGACGTCAAGGCGATGAAGACGCCGGTCCTTCTCATCACGGGCGACGCGGATGTATCGACCCTGGAGCACTCGGTGGCCATGTTTCGGCTCCTCGGGGGTGGCGGCGCGGGAGACATGGGCAAGCCGCTGCCGGCGTCACGCCTCGCGATCCTCCCGGCGACTTCGCACACCGCGGTCATCGCTCAACCCGAGCTGCTGCACGCCTTCATCGAACCCTTCTTGAAGGGCATCGCGCCGAAGGGAATGTTCGCGGCGCCGGAGTAAGAAGCCCCTCGACTTCGGGCATCTCGGTCCCCATCCCAGAGACTCCGGTGGGGCGGAGCGGCCGTCCCGTGGCGGAAATCGTCCGCGCGTGACGCGGGGGCCGTATCCTTTCGCCGGCCCCCTGCGTCTCCCGCCATGACCGACCCCATCCCGCCGCTCCCTCAAGCAGTCGCCAGCTCCTGGCACCGCTTCCTGGACGTCTATGAGCCCCTGCGGCCCGAGCTGTACCGCTACTGCCGCCACCTCACCCGGACGCCGTGGGACGCGGAGGACCTGGTCCAGGACGCCATGGCGCGCGCGTTCGCCACCTTGGGGTGCATCATCGACTCGCCACCCAACCCGCGCGCCTGGCTGTTCCGCGTCGCCTCGAACCTGTGGATCGATCAACAGCGGCGCAGGCGCGAGTCCCCGAGCTCCGTGCCGGAGTTCACCGAGACGCCGGAGCCCCGGGGCCCCCGCGAGGCCATGGGGACGTTGCTCTCCCAGCTGTCCCCCCAGGAGCGCGCGGCCGTGGTGCTCAAGGATGCCTTTGACTTGAGCCTCGAGGAGACCGCGGAGGCACTGTCCACCACGGTGGGCGCCATCAAGGCCGCGCTGCATCGCGGGCGCACCAAGCTGGTCCAGGCCCCCGACAGGCTCGAAGGCCCCGCGACGACACCGAGCCGGCTCGATGCCTTCTGCGAGGCCTTCAACGCGCGCGACATCGACCGGCTCGCCGCGATGCTCCTGGAGACCGCCACCATCGAGGTCGTCGGTGCCTCCACGGGGTACGGTCGCGAGGTCGGCCGGCAGCGCGTCCTCCCCGGCATGCTGTTCGGCAGCAAGCTCCTGGCCGACCTCTCGGCCTTCTGCGGCGTCGAGGTGCGCTATCGGCATGGCGCGCACGCGACGTATCCGCGCGGCGAGGTTCGCATCCATCGCGGCGAGCCACTCCTGCTCTCCTGGTACGCCCATGACGACGGCGACGCGGTGCGCGCCGTCACGCGCCTCGTGTTCGACGAGGGCGGGCTCGTGACTCACCTCCGGAACTACTTCTACACCCCGGAGTTCATCACCGAGGTGTGCCGCGAGCTGGGCGTTCCGTTCCGCATCAATGGCTACTTCAGCATGAGGTCATGCGGGGCGACCGCGCGCTGCGAGCTGGGAGACGAGGGGGCGTGACGCGGTGAAGGAAACGGGCGAGGCCCCGTATCCTTCGCGCGGCCTCGCCCGTTTCTCGGGCATGCAACCGAACCTCGCCGCACTGCTTCTCTCCGCCCTCCTCTTCGCGCAGGTCACCACGGGCTGCGCCTCCACCGAGGCCCAAGTCCGCGCCGCCTCGGGCGCCTATGCGCAGGTCAATGGGCTCAACATGTACTACGAGGTCCATGGCCCCGCGTCCGGCCGGCCGTTGGTGCTCCTGCACGGCGGCGGCTCGACGATTGACACGTCCTTTGGACGCCTGATTCCCATGCTGGCCAGGGACCATCGGCTCATCGCCGTCGAGCAGCAGGCCCACGGCCATACGGCGGACGTGGACCGCCCGCTGTCGTTCGAGCAGATGGCGGACGACACGGCGGCCCTGCTGCAACAGCTCCACGTGCAGGACGCGGACATCATGGGCTTCAGCAACGGCGGCGTCATCGCCATGCAGATCGCGCTGCGGCATCGCCCGTTGGTGCACTCGCTCATCCTCGCGTCGACATACTTCAAGCATGACGGCTGCTATTCGTACATGTGGGAGGGCTTCCCGACCGCCACCCTCGACGTCATGCCGAAGGCCTTGCGCGACGCGTACCTCCAGGTCTCGCCACAGGGAGAGGCGGGGCTGATGTCGCAGTTCCACAAGACGGTGGCCATGATGATGTCCTTCAAGGACCTGGATGAGGGCGCGCTCCGGGCAATCTCCGCGCCCGTCCTCGTCCTCTCGGCGGACGGGGACGTGATTCGCCCCGAGCACGCCGTCGAGATGCTGCGCGTCTTCCCCCACGCCCAGCTCGCGCTCTTCCCTGGCGCCATCCACGGCGGGTACATCCGCGCGGCCGAGAGCGGGGACAACAAGGCGGGGAGCCGAGTGCCCGAGCTGACCGCGGCGATGATTCACGAGTTCCTGAACGAGGCGAAGGAGTAGTCGTCCACCTCGGGTGTCGAGCGTGTCTGCCCGTTCAGGAATGGGCGGCAGGCCCGCGCTCAGCGCAGCGCCGGGTAGTCCGTGTAGCCTTTCGCCTCGCCCGTGAAGAACGTGGCGGCGTCCGGAGCGGTGAATGGAGTTCTGCACGCCGACGCCAGTCCGCACATGCACCAACGCGTGCGCGGCGGACCGCGGTGAAAGCGCCTGCAACAGCCTCTATTGCCAGGCGTGCACGAGCACGTGCTGAAGCCGCGCTCGATGCCGACGCATTCCCCGTAGCGGCAACTCACCCTCCTGGCCCGACGAGGTAGCAGAGCCCCTCGTCGCGTGGCGCTTCCTGCGAGAGCCAGCACGCGACGGGGTTGTCGAGGCGCGACCGCCGGACCCGACCCGCTTGCGCGAACGCGCCGTGCACTCCCGGCGAACGCTCAAGCACTGTCATGTCATCGTCATCGGTGACGACTCGGGAAGCGCTTTCACTCACACCACAAAGCCACGCCTCGACTGCATCTCTTTGCCCAATCATGGGCTCCCATGCACTATCGCCCTGGGTGAAAGGCTCTCCACTTGGCGCAATGAAGCGCTCATCGAAGCTCACCCAGAGGATGTCTGGAGATGAAGATGCATTGGAGCCTGACGGCGCTGCTGCTGGTCGCCGTGGGTTGCGGCAATGTGGCGCAGGAAGAAGCTGTGGCGTCCCCCGAGCTGGCGACGGAGGAAGCGTCGCTCGCGGACCGCACCTGTGTGAACACTCTGAGCTGCCGCGCCGCCTGTACTTGCGTGGCGGGAACCTGCGTGCCGGATGACTTCGGCCCCCCGGTCTCCCAGGCGTTCTGTAACGTCGCGCCCGTCCGCGAGTGCAGCAGCGGTGCGGACTGCATCACCGGATGCAACTGCGTGAGCGGCGCCTGCGTCGACAGCGGCTTCAGCCCGCCCGCGAACTGCCTGCTGGCCCCGGCGGATTCCTATGAGAACGACAACACGCACACCACTGCGTCGTCCTACCCAGGCTCGCCCCAGCTCAACCACTCGTTCCACCGGCAGGGCGATGTCGACTGGGTCATCGTGTTCGTCCCGACGACGCAGGTCCTGAACGTGGAGACCTACAACCTGCGCAATGGCCCGGCGATGAAGCTCGAGATCTATGCCTACAACTACGCCACGCGCACGCTGGGGGCGCTGCTGGGCAGCACCCAGGACTACATCTGCCGGCTCCCCGTCTCGTCCTGCTTTGTCTACCGCGTCTCCGCCAACGCCCAGGCGAACAACGTGTATGCCATCAAGGTGACGGACATGCGCGGCTTGCCCTCGGGGAGCGACTGGACTCCGACGCCGAAGTACGACCTGAAGATGTACTGAGCCGCGCGGCGCGTTGAGGCGGCGGTACCTGCAATGGCTGTCGAGGCAGCCTTCGCTTCGGCACGCCATTCCCGAGCAGCCCGCCTCGCCCCTGCGCCATCTGGACCTCCAGGTGGCGCAAGGGCGCTCGTCCAGCCAAGAACGCGGCAGCAGCCCCCGTCGCACGCGCGAGCGCGGTTACTTCTCGCGCAGGACCTTGAGCACCTCGCGCGCCGTCTCGGCGGAGGAGGCGGGGTTCTGCCCCGTGACGAGCCGGGCGTCTCGCACCACGAAGCTCTGCCACAAGGGCCCCGACTCGTACTTCGCGCCAAGCTCGCGCAGCCGGGTCTCCAGCGGGAACGGGACGATGGCGTCGAACTTCGCCGCCTTCTCCTCCGCGTTGCTGAAGGCCGCCACGCGCTTGCCCGCCACCAGCGGCTTGCCATCCGCCCCCTTCACGCCCACCAACGCCGCCGGCCCGTGGCAGACCGCCGCGACCACCGCGCCCCGGGAGTAGCCCGTGGAGAGCAGCGTGTGCAGCGGCGCCTGCTTGGACAGGTCCCACATCACGCCGTGCCCGCCCACCACGAAGTACGCGTCATAGGTGTCCTTCACCTCCGCGAGCGTGAGCGTGTGGGCCAGCTTCTTCGTCGCCTGCGTATCGGCGAGGAAGGCCCGCGTCGCCTCCGAGGACTCCTTCTCGCTGCGCGGATCCACCGGCGCCGCTCCGCCCTGCGGCGAGGCGATGTCCACCTGGGCCCCCGCCTGGGCGAACTGCTCGTACGGCGCGGCCAGCTCCTCGAGCCAGAAGCCCGTGCGCTCGCCCGTGCTTCCGAACTGCGAATGGCTGGTGACAATCAACAGGACCTTCACGGTGGTCATGGCACCCATG
Organism: Citreicoccus inhibens; assembly: GCF_019039035.1. Classification (GTDB taxonomy): domain Bacteria; phylum Myxococcota; class Myxococcia; order Myxococcales; family Myxococcaceae; genus Citreicoccus; species Citreicoccus inhibens. The sequence goes on from NZ_JAHNZT010000001.1 coordinate 8,119, forward strand.
TCGCGGCGTCTCCTGCCCCTCGATGGGGGCGATGTCGTCAGGCAGGAGTACTCCCCGACCAGCCGCAAGAATACCGAGAGGGTCTTCGCATAAACTCAAGCGATGCTTGGCAATCACGACGCCTTGTGGACGCTGTGGGAAGTCAGCCGGGCGGGCACCCAGGCGGCCGCCGCCTCCCGCCTGGGCATCACCGCCTCCGCCGTGGGACAGCAACTCAAGGCGCTGGAGCACCAGGTGGGCGTGGCCCTGTTCGAGCGTGTGGGCCGCCGCGCCCGCCTCACGCCCGCGGGCATCGCGCTCGTCGCCCGACTGGGCGAGCACCTGCCCTTCCTGGACGCCGCCCTGGAGGAAGCAGCCGAGGCCCAGCGCACGGTGCGCGGCGAGGTGTCCCTCGGAGGGCCCTGGCCCTTCTTCCGTCATTGGCTGAGGCCACGCCTGCCGGCGCTGCTCGCGCGACACCCGGAGCTGCGGCTCGAGGTTCGCTTCGATGTGCCGAGCCGCGTGGCCCGTCGCCTGCTCGATGGCGAGTTGGACCTGGGCATCGTCGGGCTCCTTCCCGAAGCCCCCGGCCTGGAGGTGCGACCCGTGGCGCAGGAGCGCTTCGTCGCGGTGGCCTCACCCGCCTACTTGAGGCGCTGGGGCACCCCACGCAGCGCGCGGGACTTTGGCGCCCACCGCTTCATCGCGTTCGACGCGGACCTCGCCATGCTCGCGCCTTGGTGGCATGCCTCCCTCGGCCCCAAGGAACCGCTGCCCGCCCAGGTGGTCTGCCGCATCGCCAACCTCGACGAGATGCTGGCGCTGACCGAAGCCGGCGTGGGCATGACGGTGCTGCCCGACTATCTCGTGGGCCCCGCGCTGCGCGAGGGCCGCGTCGTGGCCCTCACGCCCGAGGTGAGCCGGCGCTCCCCCCGCCGCCCATGGGGAACCCTCTGGGTGGCCTGGCGCCGCACCGCAGCCCCCACGGCGCGCTTCCTCGCCGTGCGCGACTGGCTCCTGGAGGGCTGGGGCACCGCGACACCTGCCGCCCGCCCATGAGCGTGACCGGGAACTGGCTCCCCGGACCCGCGCTCCCAACAGCCCCTCACCCGGGAGGGCTCAGCGGCGCGACATGTCGAGCGGAGAAAAGCGTGGACCAGGATGCGGAGCCGCTCCAGGGGTGGCTGCTGGCCGTCCGCGAGGATGTCGCTCATCAGAAGACGGCTCGTCTGCCGCCACTCGTCGCGCTGAAGGTTCGCAGCACCTCGCCCCGCCACGAAGCAGCGGCGCGAGGACGCCGGTGCCCTCTGACGCCGCGCTATTTCGTTCGCTTGCGCGCCGGTCCCCGAGCCTTCGGCGGGCTCTTGCTCGAAAGATTGTGAACCACCGCCGCGCGGATGAGGTCCTTGAAGGCCTTCTCGTTGAGTCTGTCTCCCTCGCGGATATCAATGGCTCGCCGCGCGTTCCCGTCGAGGCTGGAGTTGAACAGTCCAGCGGGGTCACTCAACGCAGCGCCCTTGAGGAAGGTCAGCTTGACGGCGGTCTTGTATGTCTCGCCCGTGCAGAGAATGCCCTCGTGCGACCACACGGGCGTTCCCATCCACTTCAACTCCTCGACGACCTCCGGGTCCGCCTCGTGAATGAGTTCACGCACCCGCGCGAACACCTTCGCACGCCAGCCCCCAAGCTCCTGAACCTTCTCATCAATCATGGCGGCCACGGCGGCCGGCGGGAGGGGGGCGTTCTGGGTCACGTTCAACTCCGGTACAGCTAAAGGCTGCTTCGGAGACAGCCCTGCACGAATGACAGACAGGGTCCCAGCCCTGTCTGTCTCAACCCGGCCTTCGCACGCGACCGCCGCGCCGGCAATGCACGCGCACAGCCGGCGCGGCTTCACGCTCGCGGCGGGTGACGCGAGGTCAGGCCCGCGACGACGCGGCCTGCAGGCGGCGCCACGCGAAGTACGAGAGCCCCCAGAGCACGCTCGTGGCCACGGCCCAGCCCCACGCCGATGCGCCATCCCCCACCGCGACGTGCGCGAGCACCGCGGAGAAGAGGTTGATGGCGAAGCCCGCGTACACCCACTCCTTGAGCCGTGCCGGCACGGGCGCGAGCATCAGCACCACGCCCACCAACTTGGCCCACGACAGCTCCAGCCGGAAGTAGTTGGGAAAGCCCAGGTGCGTGAACGCCTCCGACACCTGCGGCAGCGTCAACTGCGCGTAGGCGGTGAAGCCCATCTGCAAGCAGAAGAGAACGGTGACGCTCCAGTAGAGCGCGGTCATGGCCTTGGACGAGGTCTTCGCGGCGACGAGGGCCGGGTTCTGCAGGGTCGATTCCATGAAAGATTGCTCCGCGCGTCAGCGCTTCGAGGTGTTGGAGGAGAAGCCGGGGGACTCCACGCCAAACTGCTCCGCGTACTCACCGAGCAGCCGCTGCCAGCCTTCGAACTTCATCGCGTCGCCGCCGACGATGCGGCCAATTGACTCGCCCGCGAGGAAGTACTCCAGCACGTCGAAGCAGATGTGCCAGCCCGCCGCGCCCCAGGTGATGAAGCCGCGGTTGATGTTGTGCCAGAGCGTCAGGCGCGTGCCGCTGGCGAGGGGCTCCAGCTCCCAGCGGAGGTCTCCGCCTCCCCAGGTGAACTCGAGGAGCCGCAGGGCCTCGGCCCGCTTCACCGTCGTCTCCGAGACCTGCGGGGTCGGCGCGCCCACGGCCGTGAGCCGCACCGGGCCCACCGCCGCCATGCTCCGGCTCGCATCGAACGGCGCCCACTCGGACAGGTGCTCGGGCTCGGTCAGCGCCTCCCAGACCTTCTCCGGGGGGTGACGAAGGTCACGCACGAGGACCAGCGTCCAGGCATCACCCATCTTCTGAACCTTGGCGCCTGCCGCGCGGCCAGGAACGTACTTCTCACGCTGCATCATCGATTCTTTCTCACGCTGCATCATCGATTCTTTCCTTCTGTAGGGGTTTGCCCCATCCGGTCCAGGTGGCGTTCGAGTGCGTCGAGGTGGTCGTTCCAGAACCGGCGGAAGGGGGCGAGCCAGGCATCGACCTCCTTCAGCGGTTCAGGGCGGATCCGGTAGACACGCCGCTGCGCCTCGACGCGTGACTCGACGAAGCCCGCCTCTCGAAGCACCCGCAGGTGCTTGGACACCGAGGGCTGAGGCATCTGGAGCTGCGTCTCGAGCTCGCCGACGGAATGCTCCGACGTGGCCAGCAGGCTGAGGATGGCCCGGCGATTCGGCTCCGCGACGATCGCGAATGAGGAGTCCATGCCCGATATATGAACCAACGGGCATATAACCGTCAAGGAATATAACGAGCCTGGCGGGCGGCCAGCGTCCGAACTGGGGTGGCGTCAACGGGGCACCACCTTCATCGCCCCGAAGCCGCCCTGCCGGGCTAAAGCAGCGGCGGCAGGCCTCTCTCCACGCCTTCCATTGGTGCCCACGCCATGACCGAGCCCAAGAATGCCCCGCCCCCGCATCTCGCGGACCGCCACGACATGATTCGCGTCCGAGGTGCACGGGAGAACAACCTGAAGGACGTGAACCTCGAGCTGCCCAAGCGACGGCTGACGGTGTTCACCGGCGTGTCGGGCTCGGGCAAGTCCTCGCTCGTGTTCGGCACCATCGCGGCGGAGTCGCAGCGGATGATCAACGAGACCTACAGCACGTTCGTGCAGGGCTTCATGCCCACGCTGGCGCGGCCCGAGGTCGATGTGCTCGACGGACTCACGACCGCGATCATCGTCGACCAGGAGCGCATGGGCGCCAATGTCCGCTCGACGGTGGGCACCGCGACCGACGCCAACGCGATGCTGCGGGTGCTCTTCAGCCGGCTCGGAAAGCCGAGCGTCGGCTCGTCCAACGCCCTCTCCTTCAATGTCCCGTCCGTCACGGGGGCTGGGCAGATCTCCGTCGACAAGGGCGAGGGGAAGACCGAGACCGAGCAGCACTCGTTCACGGTCAACGGAGGCATGTGCCCGCGCTGCGAGGGCACGGGCTCGGCGACGGACATCGACCTGTCCCAGCTCTTCGACGACACGAAGTCGCTCGCCGAGGGCGCCCTCACCATCCCGGGATACACCGCCGAGGGATGGCACGTCCGCATCTTCTCGGAGTCGGGGTTCCTGGATCCGAACAAGCCGATCCGCAAGTACACCCAGAAGGAGCGCCACGACTTCCTCTATCGAGAGCAGACCAAGGTGAAGATCGAGCGCATGAACCTGACCTACGAAGGGTTGGTTCCGCGCATCCAGAAGTCCATCCTGTCCAAGGACAAGGAGGCGATGCAGCCGCACATCCGCGCCTTCGTCGAGCGAGCGGTCACCTACTCCGCCTGTCCCGAATGCCAAGGCACCCGACTCAATGAGGCGGCGCGGGCCTGCAAGATCAAGGGCATCAACATCGCCGAGGCGTGCGCGATGCAAATCAGCGACCTGGCGGACTGGATGCGCGGCCTGGACGCCCCCACCGTCGCGCCGCTGCTCGCGACGCTCCAGCGGACGCTCGATTCGTTCGTGGAGATTGGCCTGGGCTATCTCAGCCTCGACCGTCCGGCGGGGACGCTGTCGGGTGGCGAGGCGCAGCGCACGCAGATGATTCGGCACCTCGGCTCGGCCCTCACCGACGTCACGTACGTGTTCGATGAGCCGACGGTGGGACTGCACCCGCACGACATCCAGCGGATGAACAACGTGCTGCTGCGGCTGCGCGACAAGGGCAACACGGTGCTGGTCGTCGAGCACAAGCCCGAGGTGATCGCCATCGCGGACCACGTGGTCGACATCGGCCCGGGCGCGGGCACCGCGGGTGGGCAGGTGGTGTTCGAGGGCACCGTCGAAGGACTGCGGGCCAGCGGCACGCTCACGGGTCGGCACCTGGATGACCGGGCCGCGGTGAAGCCGTCGGTGCGCACGCCGTCAGGGGCGCTGAAGGTGCGTGGCGCCACCGCGCACAACGTGAAGAAGGTCGACGTGGACATTCCGCTCGGCGTGCTCGTGGTGGTGACGGGCGTGGCCGGGTCGGGCAAGAGTTCGCTGATCCACGGCTCGGTGTCGGGGCGCGAGGGCGTGGTGTCGATCGACCAGAGCGCCATTCGCGGCTCGCGGCGAAGCAACCCGGCGACGTACACGGACCTGTTGGAGCCGATCCGCAAGGCGTTCGCCAAGGAGAACGGAGTGAAGCCCGCGCTGTTCAGCGCCAACTCCGAGGGGGCCTGTCCCGCGTGCAACGGCGCCGGGGTCATCTACACGGACCTGGCGATGATGGCCACGGTCACCACGGTCTGTGAGGAGTGCGCGGGCCGCCGGTTCCAGGCCGCGGTGCTGAACTATCGGCTGGGCGGGCTCAACATCGCCGAGGTGCTCGACCTCGCCGTCGAGGATGCGCTCCGCTTCTTCGGGAGCAAGAAGGCGGAGCTTCCGTCCGCGCGGGCCATCCTCCAGCGCATGGCGGATGTCGGGCTCGGTTACGTGAGGCTCGGGCAGCCGCTCACCACGCTGTCGGGTGGCGAGCGACAGCGGCTGAAGCTCGCGACGCACATGGGCGAGGACGGCGGCATCTACGTGCTCGACGAGCCCACCACGGGCCTGCATCTGGCGGACGTCGCGCAGCTCCTCGGCTTGTTGGATCGGCTCGTTGACTCGGGCAAGTCGGTCATCGTCATCGAGCACCACCAAGCAGTGATGGCGCACGCCGATTGGATCATCGACCTGGGGCCCGGCGCGGGCCATGACGGCGGGAAGGTCGTATTCGAAGGGACCCCCGCGGCCCTCGTCGCCGCGCGGTCCACGCTGACGGGTCAGCACCTCGCGGACTACGTCGGCGTGAAGTCTCAGGGCGGCCCGCCACCGGGACGCAGCAGCCGTCCCCGCGGGCGCGCGGCGGAGACTCGCTAACCCACGGCCGCCCTCGCGGCGCGTCCGCCACGAGGGCCGGATTCGAGTCCTCGTGGCGGGTCTTACCGCCTACTTCGTGGTGTAGCCCCCGCTGACCAGGATGGTTTGTCCCGTCATCCACCAACCCTCCGTGACGAGGAAGCGGATGAACGGGACGATGTCCTGGATGTCCGTCAGGCCCGTCTTGGTGAACTTCGAGAGCGCCGCCGCGGCCTTGTGATAGGCAACGGCGTCCGCCCCCTCCGCGGGATAGAAGAACGGCGTGTCCATGGGGCCCGGCCCTATCGCCGTCACGGAGAGGCCTCGCTCACCAAACTCCTTGGAAGCCGCTCGGGTGAAGTGCTCGACGGGCGCCTTCATCCCGGCATAGGTCGCGTAGAACGGCGTGAAGGCCCCGAGCAGCGACGTCACCACCGTGCAGAGCTTCCCCTGGTCGTTGAGGTGCTTCCCCGCCTCCTTGAGGAAGAAGAACGCGGTCTTCGCATTCACCGCGCGCATCTCGTCGAACTCCTCCTCGCTGGTTTCGAGGATGGGTTGCTTCAGGACCTTCCCGACGGTGTTGATGGCGATGTCGAGCGTGCCCACCGCGGCCATCGCGTCCGCCAGGCGACAGGCCCCGCGCGTTCGAGCGCCTACTCGAACTCCACCTGGAGGCGCGCGCCCTCGCGCAGGACGCGCACCGGACGCTCCATTCCCTTCTGGAAGAGCGGCGCATCCATGGGCCGGATGAGGCGATCCGCCGTGGCCTCGACCGGAGCGCCACCTGCGGCAAAGCGAATGCGGATCGAGAAGCGGAGGATGTCGTGGTGCCCGTGGCTGATGCCGGTCCGCTCCCATCCCAGGATGTGAGCCGTCGCGGCTTCACCCTGCGAGAGCACCTTCTCGCGTCGCATGTCCGCCCCCACGGTTGCCCGGAGCAGGAGCGCGATGCCGCCGAGGAGGAGTACGCCCAGGATGACAAACACCACGATGAGCGAGGCCATGCGCTGACGCTACCACGGCGGCCCCTGGCTCCAGCGCCCGCACGGCGGCGCGAGCACAGGCCTGACGCGCGTCTCGCGTCTCAGCCCGGTCCGCCCAGGGAGGCCCGTCGGTATGCGGTGGGCGTCAGCCGATGGTGCGCCTTGAAGAGCGCGGTGAAGGTCGAGGCGTCCTCGTACCCCACGCGCTGCGCGACCTGAGACACAGGCTCATCAGTGGAGTGCAGCAGCGCGCGAGCCCGGGCCAACCGGACCTCGGTGAGGTACGTCAGGAGTCCGCGCCCGGTCGCGGCCTGGAAGCGCCGGCGCAGGTTGCGCGGACTCATGTGCACCCGCCGCGCGGCCTCCGTCGCGGAGAGCGGTTGGTCGTAGCTCGCTTCGAGCCATTCCTGGACCTGGAGCACCTGCGCGTCCCCGTGGTCGCGAAGCGGAACCGTGTGGAGCAGCGGCAGGGCCTCGGAGCCGGGCTCGTGGATGAGGGAGTACTGATAGGTACGCTCGGCGATGGCCGTAGACAGCGTCCGTCCCACCACGTGACACAGGGCCACCGCGGACGCGCTCATGTCGCGCGCCGTGACGAGCCGCCCCGCCACCGCGAGGCGAAGCTCGCTCGTCCAATCCACCCCGGGATACTGACGCCGACACCGCTCCAAGCTGGCCCAGTGGGTCGTGGCCGCGTGGCCATGAAGCAGCCCGGTCTCCGCGAGCAGCCAGCTCCCCGTGGCCATCGCGAGCACCAAGGCCCCTCGGGCGTACTGCTGACGGGTCCACTCGGCCAGTTCGGGAGGATGCGCCTCGGGCTCCAGGAAGTGGACGGCCCGCGAGGGGAGGATGACCACGTCCGCCTCCGTGCGCTCCCAGCTCGCGTCCGCGACGAGGGCCATCCCACTCGCGGTCCGCACCTCGCCGGGCCGCGCGCCCAGGAACCGCACGTCCAAGTCCCTGCTTCCGAGCCGGGCCCGCGCGATGGCGGTCGCGATGTGCAGGACATCGCGGGCCAGGCTCGCGCTCGAGCCCCAGACTCCGGGGTAGAGGCAGATGCCGACGCGGGTGCGGTGCTCGGAGGTTGGCCGTTTTGCCATGGTCTTTGTCCGCTGTGGCCCTGGGCAGGTTCCACCGCGCGGCCCATCCTGCGGGACATGGAAGCCAAGCCAGATGACAACGATTATTTCGAGAAGGACCTCTTCGCGCGAGAGCTGGGCTGCGAGTTGTTGGAGCGCGGCCAGGGCGTCGCTCGCGTTCGCATGCCCGCGGCTTCCCGCCGGCTGAACGGGCTCGGGACGACGCACGGCGCGCTCATCTTCGCGCTGGCCGACATCGCCTTCGCCACTGCCTGCAACTCCCATGGGCAAGTGGCCATCGGCGTCCAGGCCAACATCTCGTATCTGACGGGCGCGAACGACGGGCCCTTGGAGGCGCGGGCCCGCGAGCTGTCTCGCGGGCGGAAGCTGGCCACCTACGAGGTCCGCGTGGTCGACGCGGAGGAGCGGCAGATCGCGGCCTTTCAAGCGACCGCGTATCTGCGCTGACCTCCGCGCCGAGCGCGCCACCTCACTGACAGCGCAGCTCGACCGACTGGATCCGCATCACGCCGTCGACGTTCGGATCGTTGGTCTGGTCCCCGATGGCGAGGGTGCCGTTCGACGTGAAGTTGTTGCGCGTGAGCTTCGCGATGCCGTCGACGCTCAGCGTCGCCACCTTCGCGGCGTTCACCGAGAGTTCGTAGACGTGGAACAGGCCATCCGTCACGGGGAACGCCGCCGCCTGGGTATCATCCGCCCAGCCAATCGCGCTGCTGTCCAGGTAGACCATCTGAGAGCGCTCCGTGGTGTTGCCCACCGCGGGAGTGAAGCCCGCCAGGAGGGCCGCGCCGCTGTCGAGGCTGTTGTGCTTGTTCACGGACTCGACCTGCATCGTCACTCGGATCGCGTAAGGCTTCGTCGGGTCGAAGGCATTCGATCGCACGATGAGCAACTGCCCGCTCGTCGGGGCTTTGCTGGCCGTCGACGTCTCGAGGCGGACATAGTCCGCGCCGTACGTGAGCGAGCTCGGCGACTGCTCAATGCGCGTCCAACCCTGGGGCGCGATGTCGGCGCCGCCCACCAGCAGCGGGATTCGGGCACGCGCTGTCCACGCCGTCGTCGACGTCGCCGGAGCGCAGACCTCGCAGGCGTTCGCGGGGTTCGGCGTCCCGGCCGTGAAGACCTTGCCTCCAATGAAGCAGCCAGAGGCGCAGGCGCCCGCGGAGCAGAACTGCCCCGAACCACACTGCGTTCCGTCCGCGCGAGGCGTCCACGCGGTCGCGGACGTCGCGGGCATGCACTGCTCACACGCATTCGCCGCGTTCACCGTCCCCGAAGTGACCTGCTGGCCTCCAATCACACAAACCACGGCACAGCTCCCGCTCACACAGGACTGCCCCGCCGAGCACGCCACGCCACAGGCGCCGCAGTTCGCGGAGTCGCTCGTCGTGTTCACGCAGGCGGCGCCACAACGTGTCTCACTCGTCGAGCACGCGGCACTGCAGACGCCCTGCACGCAAGACTCGCCCGTGGCGCATTCCGTGTCGCAACCGCCACAGTGGGCTGCGTCGCTCGCGGTGTCCACGCAGGACACTCCACACAGCGTCTCGCCCCATGAACAGGGAACGAGACAGACGCCCTGCACGCAGGACTCGCCCGTGGCGCATTCCGTGTCGCAACCGCCACAGTGGGCTGCGTCGCTCGCGGTGTCCACGCAGGCCATTCCACACAGCGTCTCGCGGCTTGAACAGGGAGCGAGGCAGACGCCCAGCACGCAGGACTCGCCCGTGGCGCATACCGTGTCGCAACCGCCGCAGTGGGCCGGGTCGCTCGCGATGGCGACACAGGCGTCACCACAGGCCGTGGTGCCCCCATCGGTGCACACGAGCGGCACGGAGCCATCGGGTGTCTCGGTCGGGTGAGGAGGATCACCGCCGCAAGCAGCCACGAGGCCGAGCACAACGAGGAAGGAGAGCGCGAGGGGCCGGATGGACACCATGGTGTCCGTCACCTTACGCGACCCAGCGCCCCGAGTGCCGCAGCATCCCCACCTCGGGAAGCGTCCGAGATGCGATGGAGCGCATTCGTCGGGCACCCGTCACTCGGAATGCCGCGGGCCACCGAGCCGCGGCACGCTCCATCGCCAGGCCGGCCACCTTTCTCCAGCGAGCGGGACAAGGAGCAGTCCGCGACGCCAGTGGCGACCTTGCCTCGGACGTGGGTCCCATGACGAAGCCAACGCGACCGGAGTCGCTCGGAACATGGTGCCCCCGATGACTGGAACCCCACTCCCCGGCGCACGCGCGGTCTCCGAGCAGGAACTCTGGCCTCGCGCTGAAGAGGCTCACCGCCATTCCCGAGGAGGTCTTCTCCGTCAGGAGCTGCTCCTCGAGGCAACGGCCCTGGAGGGCTTCCCCGAGGTCCTGCTCCAGCTTCCGCGACTCAAGAAGCTGTGGTGGTGGCGCTTCGACACGATGCCGATGAATCAGGTAGAGGCGCTCGTCTCCGGGATGGCGCGACTTCCCGCGCTGACCCACGCCGGATTCCTCCAGGGGCAGCTGCTCGCGCTGCCGGGGAACCTCTCGCGGCTCGCGCGCCTCGAGCAGTTCAAGCTCGGCCTCGAGCACGTCCCCGAGCCCGAAGTGAAACGGCTGCGAGCGGCCCTGCCTCCCGGTCGCCTCCACGTGGGGTACTGAGGCACCCATCGACTCGCGGGCGTCGGGCAGCGCAGCGACCTGCTCGAGTTCCGCGCTTCACGACAATCCCAGACATGGCTCCCACCGCGGGCCTTCGCCTTGTCCTCCCGAGCGGCAACGGCTTGAATGCGGGCCCACCGCCTATGCGCCGCACTCACCCGGGTGCCAAGACACCTTCCGTTCGAGCCAGAGGACACATGAAGCGAGTCGTGTGGAGCGTCGTACTGAGCACGAGCTGTGCGCTGCTCGGGGCTTGCGGTGGCGAAGAGGCCACCCTGCCCCTGCCTTCGGGCGTCACCACGAACGCCATCAAGGTACACGTCTCGTTGGAGGGGGACCCATGTGGCGTCACGAGCGCGACAGCGTCCCTGGAAGGACCCGCGCTCAGGATTCCGCCCAAGGCCCTGACGGTCGGGGCCAACGCCATCGATGGGGCGCTCTTCGGGATGCCCGTGGCCCAACAGCACCTCGTGTATGTGAAGGCCTACAACAGCCAAGGGCAGCTGGTGTACGACGGGAACTCGACCGTGGACGTCCGCGACGGCAGCGAGGACTCCGCGAACGTCTACATGTTCAGCGATCCACGAACGTGCCCCGCGGGAGGCGCCGAAAGCCTCCGCGTCATCGGCTGGCTGAGGTCCACCACCGTCGAACTCACCGGCAGCGAGGCGAGGCTGCCCAGGCCCCCTTTCGCCCCCAAGGAGGCAGCGGTCCCGAGCCCTGCCTCACCCACCCTCCGCCTGGACTGAGCCCGCTTCCGCCACGGGCGAGAACCGCTGCCCCCGCGACGCCTCGGGAGCAGCGGCCCCACACCGTCAGAACGCGACGATGGACGGCGCGGTCTCGGTGGTGAAGAAATCCGGGAAGGTGGCCACGTAGTTGCTACCCGAGCCCGTCTCCCCCACGAGCGGAGCGTTCTTGGTGCCGCTCACGGTCAGCGTCGTCCCATCCGGCGCGATGGCCAGGTCCCCCGAGTAGATGTACGTGCTCAACGCGTTGGTGCGCAGCCCCGTGGAGCGAACGACGGCCAGGGTATCCGGCGCCAGGTTCTTGAGCCCCACTTGCTGCGCCGACGGGCCACCCGTCCGGAACGTGTAGCTCACGGCCACGCCCAAATCGTTGGCGACCAGCCACGCGGTCGGGACCGCCCCCGTGCCGGAGCCCACCACCACGGTGCTCGCCCCCCAAGGACACGTGGGGCTCGCGTCACGGGTGACCTTGACGTCGTAGATGGGAGGGAATGGGCCGGGCTTCGCCACGACCGCCGCCGTGAAGGTGCATCCCAGCGACGTCCCCGTCGTCAGCGCGGCCTTCTGCGCGCCCAGGCCGCCCTCTGCTTCCACTCCCCCGCACGCGGTCATCGAGCCGAGCGCGACCAGGTACGCGACTGCCTTCCAGCAATGCATGGCATCTCCTCCAGGGTTGGGACAACACCACGCCCTATAGCGACCCAATCCCAAACACAAAAATCGGACTCCCCACTTTGCCATCCCGTCAACTCGGAGGTTCAAAACCACCCATCCGGGTCGCTACCGAGCGCTGGCCTTGTGGAGCTGGGTCGCGAGCCGCGCCAGTCGGAGCAATCCCTGTTCGAGCGCCTCACTCCAGACATTGCCGCAGTTGAGGCGAATGAAGTGACGAAAGAGGTCCCGGGTCGAGAACAACGTCCCGGGTGAGATGGAGATGCCGCTGTCCAAGGCCCGGCGGTACAACTCCACGGAGTCCACGCCGCGAGGCAGCTCCACCCAGAGCACGAAGCCGCCCTTGGGCTGAGAGGTCCGCGTGCCCTCGGGGAAGTGCGCCAGGACGTGCCGCGAGAAGCGCTCCACCTGCACCGAGCAATGCAGGCGCAGCACTCGGAGGTGCCGCTCGTAGTCCTTCGAGGCCAGGTAGCGGGCCATGACCTGCTGCCCCAGGGGCCCGCCGCCCATCGTGGACGCCAATTGGAGCGCCTTGACCTTCTCCAGGTAGCGCCCCGGCGCGAGCCACCCCACCTTGAGCCCCGGAGAAACGGTCTTGGCGAACGAGGAGCACGTCAGCACCGCGCCCCGCGTGTCGAACGCCTTCAGCGGTCGAGGCTGGAGTCCCTGGTACGACAGCTCCGCGTAGATGTCGTCTTCGATGAGGGGGACCTCGTGCCGCGCGAACAACTCGACGAGCGCGGCCTTCTTTTCGTCACCCATCAGCGTGCCCAGCGGGTTGCTGAAGTTCGGCGTGAAGATTCCCGCGGTGATGGGGGAGCGCCGCAGCGCCTCCTCGACCTGCTCCAACCGGATGTCCTCGATGGGGTGCGCGGGCACCTCCACGACCTTGAGCCGCAGTCCTTGAAGGGCTTGAAGGATTCCGAAGTACTGGGGCGAGGCGATGAGCACCGTGTCGCCCGGGGAGCAAGTCACCCGGAGCGCCAGCGACAGCGCATCCATCGCGCCCCCCGTGGCGACCAACTCATCGGGCGCCACGAAGGTGCCGAACTTCTCCAGCCGGCGGGAGATTTGTCGGCGGTACTCGAAGTCTCCAGGAGGCAGCGCATAGCGCCCCACCAACTCTGGCTGCTCGCGGACCACCCCGCGCACCAGGCGGTTGATGTCCTCGCACGGATACAGCGCCTCATCGAGGCACGCCGCGCCGAGCGGGAGCACCTCGCGATGGTGCACGGACTCGAAGACGGTGGAGACCAGCTCGGAGACCTGAACCTCCTTGGGGAGCGTCAGCCGCGCGGCGGGCGGCTTGACGCCAGAGGGCACCCGAGGCCCCAGCACATAGAAGCCGGACTGCGGCCTCGACACGATGAGCCCTCGCTCCTCGAGGAGCGAGAGCGCGTGGACCACGGTGTTCAGCCCTACCCGCCGGGTGCGACTGAGCTCGCGCACCGAACTCAGTCGCTCCCCGGGCTTCACGAGGTTGCTGGAGATCTGCCGCTCGAGCTCGGCGGCCAGCCGCTCGTACTTCTTCAGTGCCATGGGCGCACAACTGTACCCCATGAGATTCGTGATTCTGCATCTGTATCCATGCGCGAGCTGCCCCTAGCTTGGGGGCTCGCTTCAGCCCCATTGGAGGCACCGTGACGCTCGACCTCGACCTTCCCCGCTTTCGCCAGCTCCTGACGCAGGCCTGTGAGCACGTGCTCGGCCTCTATGACGGACTGGAGGCTCGGCGCATCACCCATGCGAGCCCACCGGCACGCATCGCGGACCGGTTCGCGGGGCCCTTGCCGACGTCCGGGCGCCCCCCGGAGGAGGTCCTCGCTCGGGACATCCCCTTCATCTTCGAGCACTCCACCCTCAACATCAGCCCCCGGTTCTTCGCGTACGTGATGTCGGGGGGCACGCAGGTGGGCATCCTCGCCGAGCTGCTCGGCGCGGCGCTGAATGTGAACTCCGCGAAGTGGCACCTCGCCTCGGCTGGCGCCGAGATGGAGCGCGTGGTCATCCGCTGGCTGTCGGAGTTCATCGGCTATCGCGCGGACGCGGGCGGCGCGCTGGTGAGCGGCGGCAGCGAGGCGAACCTGTACTGCCTCCGCGTCGCCCGAGATGTCCAGGCGCCGGAGTCACGCGAGGAGGGGTGCCGCACCGAGCGCCCCTTGAGCCTCTACGCCTCCGCGGAGACGCACTCCTGCGTGATGAAGTCCGTGGAGATGCTCGGCATCGGGAGTCGCTACCTGCGGAAGATTCCCGTCGACTCTCGCTTCCGGGTCGATGTGGCGAAGCTGGAGCAACAGCTCCTGGAGGACCAGCGCGCGGGCCTGCGGCCGTTCTGCATCGTGGGCAACGCGGGGACGGTGAACACGGGGAGCGTGGACGACCTGGACGCGCTGGCGGACGTGGCCGCGCGGCAGGGTCTCTGGTTCCATGTCGATGGTGCCTATGGGGCCGCCGCGGCCTCGGTGGACCTCACGCGCGAGCTGTTTCGCGGGCTACAGCGCGCGGACTCCATCGCGTTGGATCCGCACAAGTGGCTCCAGGTGCCGTTCGAGGCAGGCTGCGCCCTGGTGCGCGACTGGAAGAGCCTCCGCCACGCGTTCGGCTATGACACGCCCTATCTGAAGGCCCGCAGCGACAGCGCGGAGCGCTGGGACTGGATGGGGCACACGTTCCAGTTGTCGCGCAGCTTCCGGGCCCTGAAGGTCTGGATGCAGCTCCAGGTCTACGGCAGCCACGCGCTCCAGTCGGTCATCGAAGGGAACGTGCGGCTCATGCAGCAGCTCGGCGAGGAGATTTCCCACGCGCGGGACTTCGAGCTGATGGCGCCCGTCCCCCTCTCCATCGCGTGCTTCCGCTACGTCCCGGCCCAGGGCCCCGCGCTCAGCGACGAGGCCTTGGATTTGCTGAACGACCGCATCCTGGAGGAATGCGAGCGGCGCGGGGTCTTCTTCCTGACGGGAACGAAGCTGAGCGGCCGCACCGCCCTCCGCGCGTGTCTGGTCAATCACCGCACCACGGAGAAAGAGACGCGCGGCCTGCTGGCGCATCTGCGCGCCATCGGCGAGGAGCTGGTCGCGGCATCGTGACCGCCGCCACGCCGCTCGCCTACGACTCGCGGCCCTCGGAAGCGCTGCTCGAATGCAGCCCCGTCAACGCCTGGTGGTGGAAGGAGCGTTGAGCGAGCGCCGCGTCCCGAGGTGCGCGAGCACTTGCTTCGCTCGCTCCATTGGAGCGCCCTCCACTTCGAGCACCTCCACGCCGAACCCGTAAGGGTCCTCCAGGAGAAGCTCCTTCATCTTCTCGTCCACCGCGCGGCGCGGCGCCTTCTCCGAGGCCGGCAGGCGGATTCGATCCGGCGCCTCGATGCCCACGAGTACGACCAGGTCGAGCGTCTGGAGGGCCTCGCGCACACGAGGGAGCCACGACTCCAGCGCGAAGGCGTCCGCGTCTTCATGGGCCAGCGCGTAGCCGAGGAAGTCCACCGGACACCGATCGAACACCACGTCGGGTCCGGCCTCCGCCACGTCATTCAAGGACCGCGCGAGCTGCGCCTCGAAGTCCTCGACGGTCGGTGGCAACGCGAACGCGTAGCCCTCTTCCTCCATCTGGGCATACGGCTCCTCCACCGAGACGTGGGTGGGAAGAAGCTCGGACAGCTCATCGACGAGGGTGCTCTTCCCCACGCGATGCGTGCCGGAGACAGCGATTCGCATCCCCGGGCTTCTAACAGCGGACTGACGCCAGCGACACCGAGTCACAGCCTCCCAGGTCGAGCCCGCGCGCCCCCGGGTGGCGGACAGGTGCTATGTCGCCGTCCGCGACCAGCAGCCTCGGAGGAGGAAGGGTGAGCGCCGCGACTCTCGAAGAAGGCCCCCTGCGGGGCCCCAGCTTCTTTCTCAGCCGCACGGCCCTGCGAGCCCTCGCGCTCGCGCATCGCGACCGCTACGGCCCGGCGAAGCCCTACCCTCACGTCGTCATCGATGGGTTCCTGGGCCAGCCCCTCGCCACCGAGCTGGCCGAGCGTTTCCCCGGCGCCACCGAGGCGAGCTGGAAGCGCCGGGACCATGTCGAACAGGCGGCGCGCCTGGGACAGCTTCAGCGCAAGGCCTTCGAGGACGTGCCCGGAGTGCTCCGACACCTGCTCTCCGAGCTCTCCAGCATGTCGTTCATCGACTTCCTGGAGACGCTCACGGGCGTTCAAGGCCTCATCGCGGATCCCCACTTCCGCGGGGCCGGGCTGCACCTCACGCTCAAGGGCGGCCATCTGGCGCTGCACGCCGACTTCAATCGCGACCGCTTCCGCGCGCTCACGCGGCGCCTCACCGTCCTGTACTACCTGAACCCTGGGTGGGAGGCCGCCTGGGGCGGTGACCTGGAGCTGTGGAGCGCGGACCTGTCGCGCTGCGAGGCTCGGATTGCTCCCCTGCTCGATCGCCTGGTCGTCATGGCCCACGGTGACGACTTCTGGCACGGCCACCCCTCGCCCCTGGAGTGCCCCGAGGGACGGGGACGCGCCGCGGTCGCGGCCTACTTCTACACCGCCGAGGAATCCCCTCACGCACCCGAGCCCCACAGCGCGCTCTGGGCGCCCCCGCGCTCTTCCTGACGCGAGGCATTGCAATGCGTCGCGTCAGGACTCCACGCATGGCGCCACTGCATTCACCTGAGAGTGAATTCTTACAGTTTTGCAAACATTCCTAGAAACTTGGAAGGAATGCGCAACCCAAAATAGGAAGGTCCGAGAATTGGGGCAGGAGCTACCATGTCAAACTACCGCATCCGCCCTGGCGATACCCTCTCTGGTCTGGCTGCCCGCTTCGGCACGACCGTGGCGAAGCTGGCCCGCGACAACCACATCAAGAACCCCGATCTCATCTATGCCGGCGCCACGCTGCGCGTCGGGCATTCGAGCCGCGATAGCTTCGACGCGGGCGGGGGCAAGCACGGGACGCGCAATGGCGTGCGTCCGACGGGCGGTGGGCAGGACGTGGGCGGCCCGACGGCCGCAGGCCCCAGCAACGCGAGCGCTTCGATGCGCCGGCTGGCGGACGCGGCGCGCTCGACCGCGATGGGCATGGGTGGCTACAACAGCCAGGGATTGTGCGCCACGGGCGTGAGCCGCTCGCTGCGCAACGCGCTGGGCATCAGCGTGTCGGGCAATGGCAACCAGATTGACAACAACCTGCCGCGCGACAAGTTCAAGCAGGTCAACATGTCTCTGGAAGAGGCGCTGAAGACGCCGGGCCTCATCCTCACGTGGGAGAGCACGTCCTCGCGGCTGGGCAGCATCTACGGCCACACGGCGGTCACGCTGGGCGACGGGCACTCGTCCGCGAGCGACTTCATCGAGCGCAACACGACCAACAACGGTCGCACGGGATTCAAGGTCTTCATGCCCATCAACTGAGCGCGCTCGCACCAGGCCGCGCCTCGGAAGCCCCTGCCCTCCTTTGGAGCAGGGGCTTTTTCATTTCGCCAGGATGAAGAAGGCGATGGGCTGCTGCCCCGGGTTGCGAGGGAGCGTGACGGCGACGTGCCAGTTGAGGGTGCTGCACGACCCGACCGACTCAACTCCATTCGCGTCGATGAGCCCGCCGGTCGCAGCGGGCGCGACAGCACCGCGACGTCGCAGGCGGACTCTCCGTGGGGAGGCGCGTGGCGCGGGGGACGGCCAAGGTACCAACTCCGTCCCCATGGCGCCATCCACGACAGGCCGTGCGTCCGCGTTCTTCTGGGCCGGGAAGTTGTCGCCGGTGTCGCGAAAGAAAAATTAAATGGCGTGTCGATCCGCGGTGGGCTCATTCGTTGCCTGGGCAGAACCCAAGGAGCCCCATGCGTTTCCTGACCTTCATCCGCAGCGCCGAGAAGAACAATGTGACCCCGCCCCCCGCCTTGATGGAGGCGATGGGCAAGTACATCACCCAGTCGTTCCAGGATGGGACCCTCGTGGACACGGGTGGACTCTTGCCGAGCAAGGAGGGGCTGCGCGTGCGGCTCGCCAACGGCCAGTTGACCGTGACCGACGGTCCCTTCACCGAGAGCAAGGAGATCATCGGCGGATGGGCCATCCTCGAGTGCAAGACCAAGGAAGAGGCCGTCCGCGTCTCGGTCGAGTTCATGGAGCTGCACCGCAAGCACTGGCCGGGCTTCGAGGGTGAATCGGAGGTCCGCCCGATGTTCGCCCCGAACCAGGGCCCGTAGCAGCACGCAGCGAAGCACGGCGCCTCATCCACGGCGCCCGACACGGGCTCTCCTTTCCCCAGGAGGGCCCGTGTTCGCGCGGTCCTTCCATCGCAGGCGCCGGGATAGTTCACTCACCGGACCATGCACGCACCTGCACCTGCGAGTCCCCTGCTCATCACGGCGTTCAATGGATGGGTCGTGGCCCACGACCGCACCGACGGCGCCCGGCGGTGGGCGTTCACCGTGCCGAGCCAATCCGTCCCCGGAGCGCGTCCGCGTCCGACACTTGCCGAGGTGCACGACGACGCGGTGTTCGTACTCGCGGGTGCCTCCGAGGGGACCTGGACGAAGCGGGTCTTTGTCGAGGTGTACGCGCTCGACGCCTCGAGCGGACGACAGCGGTGGGCCCAGCGCATCGAGGGCAGCCACATCCCGGTGTTCGCCGGCGCCTCCATGCTCGTGGAGGGCGGCCAGGTCATCGTGGCCTACAACGACGTGCTCGTGGCCCTCGCGGCGGCCTCCGGCGAGCCCCAATGGAGCCAGGGCAACGGGCACGGCGACAGCGCGCACATGCCCCTCATCCAGCTGAGTGTTCCTGGCGCACGCGCGCGCCAGTTGCTCTGACCCGTTCCACCTCGGAGCAACACACGAAGCGTTGGAGCCATCGGCTCAGGGCTCTGCGTCACTTCACGCGCGCTGCTCGCGTGGCCCCAGTAGGTTCGGAATAATCTCGGGGCTCGCGATTTCTTCCGCCGGCAGCCTGTAGCGATGTGCCATCTCCGGGACTGAGCCAACCTATGCGCGTGCGCTCGCTGATGTCGTCGTGGCCGTGGTGTGCCTTGGGGTGCCTCCTGCTCGCGGTGCCCGCTCGCAGCTGGGCCCAGCACAAGCCGGGCGACGTGGTCATCGAGCGCGCCACCGTCGAGCTCGAACCCGGGACCCGCGTGGCCTATGAGCTGGGCACCCTCTATGTGCCCGAGAACCGGCAGAAGCCGCAGAGCCGCCTCATCAGCGTGGGGTTCGCTCGCATCAAGGCGCCTCGGCCCACCGGAGCCCCGCCGGTGTTCTGGCTCCCGGGCGGCCCGGGCCTGAGCGTCCTCGGCTCACTCATCGACAATGACGCGTCCGGCAAGAGCCGACTGCGCTCCTGGCTGACCTTCGGCGCCGTGGGCGACCTGGTCGTCGTCGAGCAGCGAGGATTCACGCGGCGGGGCGAGATGCTCGAATCCCCCAGCGACGCCAGCCCCCTGGAGCGCCCCGCCTCCGTCCAGGCCGATGCCGAGGCCATGCGCGCCCTGGCCAGGCGGGCTGTCGCGGAGAACCCAGACAAGGACCTGTCCGGCTACGACGTCATCGAGTTCGCCGCCGACGTGGACGCCGTGCGACGCGCGCTCGGCTATCCGAAGATCAGCCTGTTCGGTGGCAGCTTCGGCTCTCAATGGAGCCTCGCCGTCATGCGACTCCACCCGGAGATTGTCGCGCGCGCGGTGCTGTCGGGCGTGGAGCCGCTGAACAATGGCTACGACATGCCCTCGCACGTCTTCGCGTCGCTCCAGCGCATCGCCTTCGACGCCGACCGCGACCCCGGCCTCGCCCCGTACCTGCCCAAGGGAGGGATGATGGAGGTCGTGCGCGCCTTGCACCACCGCTTCGCCGAGGGACCCATGCGCGTCCAGGTTCGCGACCCCGCGGGACAAACCCAGACCGTCGTCCTCGGCGCCGAGGACCTCCAGCTCGCCCTGAATTCACATACACAAGAAGGCGAGCAGTGGCCGGCCTTCCTCCTCGCGCTCTACCACGGGCATTACGAAGACTGGGCGCGCGAGGTCATCGCCGAGCGGTCCGCCGGCACGACCAAGCTCATTGGCCCGTTGATTGACAGCAGCCTCGGAGTCACCGCCGAGCGCGAGCACCTGCTGCGAACCGACCCCGCGATCGAGCTGATGGGGACCTGGAACTTCGAATCGAACATCGCCTCGGCGCCCGACTGGCCCACCCGCGATGTGGGTGACACGCTGCGCAAGCCCATCCCCACCTCGATTCCCGTCGTGTTCGTCCATGGGGATTGGGACACCTCGACGCCCATCGACAACACCCTGGGCCTGTTGCCGTACTTCCCCCATGGCCACGCCATCCTCGTGCACCGCGGTGGCCATGACGGCACGTTCTATCTGCTCCGAGGTGAACCCGCCGCGAAGCGCGCGGTCTATGAGTTCCTCAAGACCGGCAAGATGGCCGGCCTCCCGCACGAAGTGACGTTGCCGCTGCCCAGCTTCGCCGTGCCCTCTTTCGCGCCCCCCACGGCTGGCGCGAAGGCCGCCGCGCCGTAACCCGCGCGGGCGACAACGCCACCAACCACAGGACCTCAGGCGCTGAACGCGCGCAGCGTCACCGAGACCCGCCGACCGCGAGCGAGTGCGGACGGCGGGACCTCGTGCGTGAAGGCGCGGTTCGTCGACCACGGCACCACGATGACGCCGCCGTGCACCGCGGGGACATCGATGAAGCCCTCGCCCCGCCACGGCCTCATCCGAAACGAGCGCTGCTCCCCAAAGGAGAGCGTCACGATGGGCGTCCCGTCGATGCGGTGGACGTCGCTGTCGCGGTGCTTGCCGATGTAGTGGCCCACCGTACCGTCGTACCAATTCAAGAGGAGCCCGTTGAGGCGTGCGTCAAAGCCCTCGCGCGCCCACGCCAGCCACGCGTCCATCGGCGGAACCAGGGGCAACGCTCGGTTGACTCGGCCGGTGTAGTGGTAGTCCGCGCCGTAGGCCTGCTGCCACCGCGGCGTGCGCACCTGCCGGCCGTGAATCTTGATCTCATGGAACTCGGCGGGATGCAGCGCCCACAGGGCCTCGAATCCCGCGGCGTCCGGCACCAGCTCGCGCGGCAGCGCTCCCACCAGGACCTCATGCGCCGCATCGAGCTGAATCGAGCTGAGCCCAGGCATGGGACTGAACATAAGAACAGCCCCTGCCTTGCGCAAGGTCCCAGAACCTGACCTCGCCCCAGCAACCCGTGAGGTCGGACCGCCACACGTCCGCGCCTCGCCTTCCCCGCGCAATCGGGCCAGCGCGCTCCCCCGCTTGACGCTGTCCCTGGGGGAGACCGCCAACGTCCGCCCATGTCATCCCGCAACACGACGTGGAGAAAACGCATGGCCGCGGTCTTGGGAACCCTCCCCCTGCTGGCGCTCATCGCCGCGGGCCTCGGGGGGTGGTGGATGGGGCGCGCGATGTTCGCCCCCGGCACGGTGGAGCAGCGACTCATCGCTCGGGGCGAATCGCTCGACGTGCCTCCGGGACAACAGGCGGATGCGCCCTTCTGGCAGGTGACCTCGGACGTGCGGCTCCACCCTGAAGTCGTGGGTGAGGGCCGCGACGTCGTCGTCGTGCATGGCGGTCCCGGCCTGCCTCCTGCACGAGGCGGAGTACCGCGAGGACGACGCGGACCTGTCGTGGTGCGTCCCCCTGATTCCAGGCGCCACGCCGGAGGGCCTCCACGTTGAGGAGCTGCCCGAGGTCCAGGCCGCGACGCTCGTCCACACCGGGCCGCCCGAGTCCGTCGGCCCCTCCTGGGCGCGACTGTTTGCCCACCTTCACGCGAAGGACCGCGCCCCGTCACTCCCGCTGAGAGAGACCTCTCTGCGCGTGGGGACCGCCGACGGCACCTCCTGGATGACCGAGCTCGCGCTGCCATGGGATGGAAGTGACGCGCGCGCTCGGACAGGGAAGTGACGAGGTCCTGAGCAACACCGCGCGGCGGACCTCTACCAATTGCATCGCATCGACCCGAAGGTGCCGCTGGAGGAGAGCTGGGCCGCCATGGCGGACGACGTCCGGGCGGGAAAGGCCAAGGCCCTCGGCCTCTCCGAAGTCACCGTGGAAGAGCTGGAGCGCGCGCACCGCATCTTCCCTGTCGCCTCCGTGCAGAACGAGCTGTCCCTGTGGACGCGGGGCAGCCTCGACGTCATGCGCCGGTGCCAGGAGCTGGGCATCGCCTTCCTCACCTCCTCGCCCTTGGGCCACGGCCTCCTCACGGGCCGCATCGAGAAGCCCTCGGACCTCGACGCCGATGACTGGCGCCGCAACCTCCCCCACTTCCAGGACGAGGCGACCATGCGCGCCAACCGCGCCTGGGTGGACCGGGTGAAAGAGGTCGCTCGACGGCACGAGGCGACCGCGGGGCAGACGGCCCTGGCGTGGCTGCTCCACCAAGCGCCCAACGTCATCCCCATCCCAGGGACGCGCAAGGTGTCTCGGTTGGGCGAGTTGGACGCCCTTCCGCCCCCCCGTGAGCGGTCGCTAGCGACACCTGTCGAGCCTCCACTGCCCGAGCATCGGACACGTCAGGTGCGGAGGGGTGCGGTATGCCTTCTCACTTCGCCTGACGCGCGACCCGTGCGAGCGCGCGCCGGGCCTCACCTGGAAGGGGCGTGAGAGATGTCGGCGCAATATGACCAGATTGGGGAGAAGGTCGCGGACTGGGATGTCTTGCCGGTGCGCTCGGACGTCCTCGAAGGACACACCTTCTTCAACGCGCTCGGCTCCGTGAAGGGCCTGGACGTCCTCGACCTCGCGTGTGGAGATGGCCTCTACACGCGGCAGCTCAAGGCGCGCGGGGCGAACCGCGTGGTGGGCGTGGACATCTCCGAGGAGATGATTCGCGGCGCGCAGCGCGCCGAGGAGGCCGAGCCGGCGGGCCTCGAGTACCACGTGGCCGACGTGGCGGACATGGCGCCCCTGGGCCGCTTCGACCGCGTGACGGCCGTCTATCTCTTGCACTACGCGAACTCGCCCGAGCACATGCTGCGCATGTGCCGGAACATCCATGCGCACCTGAAGCCCGGGGGCAGCTTCGTCACGTATGCCTTCAACCCCGAGTTCAGCGCGCGGGGCCCCAACAGCACGCGCTATGGCATCACGATGCTGGACTTCCCCCTGGAGCCGCGGGACGGACACCCCATCCGCGCGGTGCTGCACACGAAGACGCCCTTCACCATCCACTTCTCCTATTGGAGCCGCGCGACGCATGAGCGGGTGTTGCGCGAGGCGGGCTTCCACGCCTTCACCTGGACGCGCCCCGAGTGTTCCCCCGCCGGAGTGCGCGCACGGGGACAGGCGTTCTGGCAGGACTACCTGGACAATCCCCACGCGGTCGCCCTGCGCTGCGAGCGCTGAGCACCGCGGCCCATGAGGCCGGGGCTACTCCGACTCCTGGAGGACACCCCGGTTCTCGTCGTAGGTGAACAGCTCCCCGAACCGGGCCCACCGGGCGAGGGTGTCGAAGATGCGCTCGTAGTCCTCGGACGGCATGCTCAGGACGATGAGGTCCAGGACGAGCTCGCGGCTCAGCTCCTTTCGCGGCTGCTGCTCCAGCGCGGTCCACACCTTGCGGAAGAGGCCCAGTTGCAGGAGCTGCTCGCGCCACAAGCGCTTGCGCTCCGTGGCATCCCCCTTGAGAAAGCGGACGCCGCAGGGAGACAGCACCACCTGGCGCTTGGGCGTGTCCACGAAGTCGAGCATCTCCGCGGCCTTCACCACGTTGATGACCTTGCCGAACTCCTGGTCCGTGTCCGCCGCGATGCGGAACAGCTCCTCGCGTCCGCCGCGCGCGTCCAGGTACTCCAGCAGGCCCACGAGCTCTCCGCCGGACGCATCCGGCAGCGGCTCCACCGGCGTCACGGGCGTGGACACCGAAGCAGCTGGCTCCACCGTATCCGGCAGCTCGTGGCCCGTGATGATGTCGTGCAGGCGGTCCACCATCTGAAGCAGCTCGGGTGAGCGGTAGTCCCGAGGACGCGGCAGCCGGTTCTCCACCACGGTGCGCACCACGCCCGGGTGCGCGCCGAGCACCACGATGCGGTCGGCCATGTAGACGACTTCCTTGATGTCGTGGCTGACCATGAGGATGGACGAGGCCTGCTTGTCCTTGGCGGCCCAGATGTCGAGCACCTCGGCGCGGAGGCTCTCGGCGGTCAGCGCGTCCACCTGGCTGAAGGGCTCATCCATGAAGAGCAGCTCGGGGTTGAGCGAGAACGCGCGCGCCATGCCCACGCGCTGCTTCATCCCGCCCGACAGCTCGCGCGGATAGGCCCGCTCGAATCCCTCCAGCCCCACCTTGCGGATGGCCTGCGAGGCGCGCGCGGAGATCTCCTCGCGCCCGAGCCCCGCCGCCTTGAGCACGACCTCCACGTTCTGCGCGACCGTCATCCACGGGTAGAGGGCGAAGGACTGGAAGACGATGGCCACCCCCGGGTTGAGGCCCTGGAGGGGACGTCCGCGGTACAGCACCTCTCCACGCGTGGGCCGCACCAGCCCCGCGAGGATGCGCAGGACCGTGGACTTGCCACACCCGGACGGCCCGAGCAGACACACCACCTCGTTGGGGTGGACCTGCAACGAGACGTCCTCCAGGACGAGGAGCGGCGCCCCATGCGGCTGGGCGAAGGAGTGGCTCACCCCGCGCAGCTCGCACAGGGGGACAGAGGCGGATGCGACCTGCGCATCCAGGGGTTGGGCGGCGATGACGCGATCGATGCTCATTTGCTCAGGGAGAAGCGCGTCTCGGCCAGGCGATGGAGGCGTCTCCACACCAGGCGGTTGAAGGTCACGACCATCACAGACATGACCACGACACTCGCGCTCAGCAGGGGGAAGTTCGCGGACGCCGCGGCTTCGCTGATTTGTGAACCCAGCCCCGGGGCCGTGAGGACGTGCCCTCGGAAGGTCACGTACTCGGACACGATGCTCGCGTTCCACGCGCCGCCGGCGGCCGTCACCCAGCCCGTCACCAGGTACGGGAAGACCGCGGGCAGATAGAGGCTCCAGAAGCGGCGCCAGACGCCGAGCCGGTAGCTCGCCGCCATCTCGCGCAGGTCCGCGGGAATGGCCGTCGCGCCCGCCACGACGTTGAACAGGATGTACCACTGGGTCCCCAGCAGCATGAGCCACATGCTCCCCCACCCCAGGCCCACGCCCAGCACCGTGAGGGCCGCGATGACCATGGGGAAGAGCATGGGCGCTGGGAAGGACGCCACCACCTGAATCACGGGCTGGAGCAGCCGAGACAGTCTCGGTGACAGGCCAATGGCCAGCCCCGCGGGCACCGCCCACACCGTCCCCAGGCAGGTGGCCAGCAGCACGCGGCCCAGCGTGAGCAGCGCCTTGCCCAACGTGTCCCCCCAATGCGCCAGCGGGACATCCCGGAGGATGAGCATCAGGCGCCCCGCTCCCACGAGGAGAGCGAGCACGAGGACGACGAGCAGCACGTGGGACACTTGCCTCGGCAGGCGGGGAGACAACCGCCGGCCGGCCCGGAGCATCACGCTCGGGCGCGCGGGAGCGGAGTCCTGCGCGCGCCGCCGCCCGGCCTGCTTCAGCGCCGCGACCAGCGTCGAGCGGCGCAAGAGGGTGAGGAACCAGGAGCCCATCTGGGCCACCTCGCCGCCCTCCTCCGTGCGAAACTTCTGCGCCCAGACGACCACCGGGCGCCAGAGGAGTTGATCCAACAAGACAATCATCGCGGTCATGGCGAGGACCGCCCACGCCATGGCCGCCGAGTCCCCGCGCGCGACGGCCACGCTCATGTACGAGCCCAGCCCAGGCAGGCGGAAATCCCGGTCCCCCAGGACGAAGGCCTCGTTGATCATCAGGAAGAACCAGCCCCCCGCCATGCTCATCATGCTGTTCCACACGAGGCCGATGGTCGCGAAGGGCAGCTCCACCCAGCGCAGGCGTTGCCAGCCATTGAAGCGATAGACGGTGGCGGCCTCGCGCTGCTCCTGCGGCACCGAGCGCAGCGAGTGGTAGTAGCTGAACGTCATGTTCCACGCCTGCCCGGTGAAGATCATCACCACCGCGGCAAGCTCCAGCCCCACGTTGCTCCGAGGAAAGGCGGCGACGAGGGCCAGCACGAGCCCCGGCATGAAGCCGAGCACGGGGATGCTTTGGAGGATGTCGAGCAGCGGCAACAGCACGCGCTCGGCCCGCGCGTCCTTCGCGGCCCAGTAGCCATACGCGAGGGTGAACCCCAGCGAGAAGACGTAGGCGATGAGCCCCCGGCACAGCGAGAAGAAGGCGTAGCGAGGCAGGGCCGTGGGGGACAGGTCGATGTCCACCGTCGGACGCAGCGCGCCCGTCCACTCCTGAACGGTCCGCGTCAGACCGTACAAGGCCCCCACCAGGCCCGCGACGATGAGCAGATCCACCCAGCCCGGAGCCCGGCTCGACTCGAGCGCGGCGTTCGACTCGCCGAAGGTGTTGGACGAAGAGCGACTCACGCCGCCCCGCCTTGCGATGCACGTGCCAGCGCCTCCCCTTGGGTGCGGCCTCCGCGCGTCCAGGCATTCCGCCGCATTCGCGCCGCGCCGGAGCCGGCAAAATGCAGGCTCGACCCGGGGCCGAGGTCTGCCGCGCGTCGACGCCTCACGGGTGGCGGCGCGGGCCGTGTCCCGCTGGCGCAGGGCTTGCGAGAATCACGAGGCCCGCCCAGGCCTCGTCCTCCGCGTTGCTTCTGACGCCTGTCCCCCCACGCTAGGCTGGCCGCCCATGTCCCCTCCCGAGCGACACGATGTTCCCTGGACCGCGCTGGTGGTGGACGACGACACGGGTGTCCGTCAGTCCCTCCGGCTGTGCCTCGAGGCAGCGGGCGGGCGGGTGCTCGGGGTCGGCACCACCGGCGCCGCGCTCGAAGCGATGGAGCGAGGGCGGTTCGACGTCATCTTCCTCGACCTGTGGCTGGGCGCCGAGTCCGGGCTCGACGTGCTCCCCGAGTTGCTGCGCCGGCAGCCCGACGCGGGGATCGTGGTCATCACCGCGTTCGCGACCTTCGAGAGCGCGGTGGAGGCGATGAAGCGCGGCGCGGCGGACTACCTGCCCAAGCCCTTCACGCCGGAGCAGGTGCGGCTCGCGGCGGACCGCCTGCTGCGCACGCAGCGCCTGCGACGGCGCGTGGTCGAGCTGGAGCAACAGCTCGATGACAGCGACGTCGGGCATGTCTTCTCCTCGCAGAGCGCGCCCTTCCACGGCTTCATGGAGACCGCCGCGCGCGCGGCGTCCGCGGACTCGGTGGTCCTGCTTCGCGGGGAGAGCGGCACGGGCAAGAACGTGTTCGCCCGCTGGATTCACGAGCACAGCCCCCGCGCGGGGGCGCCCTTCGTGAGCGTGAACTGTCCGGCGCTCTCCAATGACTTGATGAGCAGCGTGCTGTTCGGCCACCGGCGCGGCGCCTTCACGGGGGCCGTCTCGGATGTGGCGGGCAAGGTGCAGGAGGCGGAAGGGGGCACCCTCTTCCTGGATGAAATTGGCGACCTGTCGCCGGACGCCCAGGCCCGCCTGCTGCGCTTCCTCAATGACCGGACCTATGAGCGGCTCGGCGAGGCGCGCGAGCGCAGGGCCCATGTCCGCATCCTCGCCGCGACGCATCGCCCGCTGGAGGAGGAGGCGCGCACGGGGAGGTTCCGGGAAGACCTCCTCTATCGCATCAACGTGCTGATGCTCACGCTGCCGGCCCTGCGCGAGCGCCCCGAGGACGTCGTGCCGCTCGCGCGCCACTACCTGGCGTTCTTCGCGCGGCAGCAGCGCCGGCCGGGGCTCGCGTTCTCACCGGAGGCCGAGGCGGCCATCGCGAGCCACCCGTGGCCGGGAAACCTGCGCGAGCTGCGCAACGCGGTGGAGCGCGCCGCCATCCTCGGCGCCTCTGCCCCCCTGGGGCCCGGGGACCTGGGGCTCGTCGCCTCGCGTGCGAGCGGCGGAGGGGCGCGCGTGCGCGTGGGGGACAAGGTGAGCCTCGACGAGCTCGAGCGCGAGCACATCGCCTCCATCATCGCGCAGGTCCCCACGCTGGAGGCCGCGGCGCGGGTCCTGGGCATCGACGCCACCACCCTTCAGCGCAAGCGCAAGCGCTACGGGCTCGTCTGAGGAGGACCGCATGCCCATGCCTCGCCACTGGGGCCTTCGCGCCCGGTTCCTCGTCGCGTGTGGCCTGCTCGTGCTCACCACGGTGAGCGCGAGCGTCTGGACGCTCGCCACGCTCTCCCGACTCAGCGGCGAGGTGGGCGCCACGGTGAAGGACAGCGACGAGGCCACCGCCGCCACCGCGAGGATGGGCAGCGCGCTGGAGCGCGAGGACGACGCGCTCCTGTTGGCACTCACCGGCGACGACCACGCGCTGGGCCCCGAGCGCCAAAGCACGGACAGGGCCCTGGAGCGCCTGACCGCGCTGCTCACCACGCGGCCCGAGCGACAGGCCGCCACCCTCTTGCGAGAAGAAGTCGAGGCCTATCGCGCCGCGGCGAATCGCATCGCGGCCGGGGCCGGCGCCCCGGATGCGCTCGGCCGATACCACCGCGAGGCGAACCCGCTGCTGCGACATGCCGCCGCGACGACCCTGAGCATCCGCGACCACCACTTCGAGGCGACCCGGCAGGTGGCCCGCTTCGCCCATGAAGAGTCCATCCGTGCGCGGCGCGTGATGCTGACCATCACCGTGGTGGCGCTGCTCACCTCCGCCCTGTTGGCGCTCCACCTGGCCCGCTCGGTCATCCTCCCCCTGCGGCGATTGACGCGCGGGGCGAACACCATCCGCCGCGGCGAGTTTGGCGAGCCCATCCCCGTGGAGTCCGGCGATGAGCTGGGGCAGCTCGCGAGCGCCTTCAACCAGATGGCGACCGACCTCGCGGAGTTCCGCCGCTCGAACCTGGGCGAGGTCCTCCACGCCAAGGCCGCCCTGGAGGCCACGCTCGAGGCACTGCCCGACGCGGTCGTGCTGCTGGACGTCTCCGGCCGCGTGCTCTCCACGAACCGCAGCGCGCGCGAGCTGCTCATCGCCTCGGGCATCCCCTCGCTCGCGAGCATCCACGAGCTCACGCTCAGCGGCTTCGATCCGCGCGCCGTGCTGGCGTTGGCCTCGTCGCCTCGCGGCGCGGCGCCGCTGACGGACCTGGGCCGAGCCCTGCGCATCACCCGGGAGGAGCGCGTCCACCGCCTGCTCCCGCGCGTGGTGCCCGTGCCGGGACTCTCCGCGGAGCGCGACGCGGCGCTGCTGCTCCTCTATGACGTGACCGAGCTCGTGCGCCTGGACGAGATGCGCGCCGAGTTTGTGGCCGTGGCCTCGCACGAGCTGGGCACTCCGCTCACCACCTTGCGGATGACGCTGCTCATGCTCCAGGAGTCCGCCGCGTCCCTCTCGCCCCGGAACCAGGAGCTCGTGCGGACCTCGCTGGGTGGCGTGGAGCAGCTCGCGGAGACGGTGGACGAGTTCCTCGACCTGACTCGCATCGAGGCGGGACAGCTCAAGCTCTCGCGGGAGCGAATCTCCCCCGTGGACCTGGCCACCGAGTGCGTCCGCCGCTGTCGCGCGCGGACCGAGGACGCCGGCCCCCGCGTGGAGCTCACCGTGGCGGGAGCGCCCTCCACGTTCTGGGCGGATCCGGTCCGCTTGCGCGTGGTGTTGGACAACCTGCTGACCAATGCCCTCAAGTACACGCCCCCCTCGGGTCAGGTCGTGCTGAGCGTGGACACGCCGGGCCAGGGTGGGCAACGGACCGTGCGCATCACCGTCACCGACAGCGGCCCCGGCGTCCCCGAAGAGTTCCGCGAGCGCATCTTCGACAAGTTCTTTCGCGTCGAGCACCACCGCCCCGGAACGGAGACGGGCACCCGGGGCTCGGGGATCGGGCTGTACCTCTGTCGACAAATCGTGGAGCTGCACGGGGGCAGCATCCACTGTCAGCAGGGCGACGGCGGCACCGGGGCCATGTTCCTCGTGTCGCTGCCCGCGGCGGAGGCCCGCGCCTGAGCCGGAGGCGAGCGCTCCTCGCCGTCCAGGCATTCCGCCGGTTCCCTACGCAACCCTGTCCCGCGTCTCGCGGGGATGCCACGCACGGGTGCGCCCGCACGCGCTCGTGAAGCCGCGCGTCGCGAGGCGGCGCGGGACTTGCTCAAGGCGCGGCCGTGGATACCCGACGACCTCCGCGCCCCCCCGGCGCTCCGCCTGACTCGCACCACGCCCTCGCGGGATGGCTCGGCCTCGTCCTGCTGGGGACTGGCTGCGTTCCACCGCATCCCGCGGCCACGCCCACGTCGCTCGGGCGCGCACCGCCGCTCTTGATGCAGACGGGCGCGACGCCAGCCCTGGCCTCTCGCATCGACTCGCCCCGAGACCTTCCCGCCTACGTGCAAGCCGACCCGAAGACCCAGGCCGCCTTGCAGGGCATCGAGCAGGCCCAGGGGGAGGCCGTGACAGCGGGCCTGCTGCCCAATCCCTCGCTCGCGGTGACCCAATCCCTGCTGCCCTTCCCTGGGAGTCCCTTCGATGCGCAATCACATCAAGGCGGGCCTCCCCAGCTCGACCTCCAGGTCAGCTATCCGCTCGATGCGCTCCTCTTCGGCAAGCGCGCGGCGGCGCAGGAGGCGGGGCGGCTCGGGGTGGACGTCGCGCGCGCCGAGTACGACGACGTCACCCGACAGCGCGTCCAGGAAGCCCTCACCGCGTACTACGACGTGCTCCAAGCCGCGCAGCTCGTCGAGCTGGCCCGCTCGGAGGTCGCGCAGTTGGAGCGGCTGGAGGCGGTGACCGAGCGGCGCGTGGCGCTCGGCGGAGCAGGCGCCATCGAGGTCGATCGCGCGCGCGTGGCGCGGCTCGCCGGCAGTCGCCGGGCCGTCCTCGCGGAGCTGGCCCGTGAGACGGCGCTCAGTCGCTTCCGCTCGCGGTTGGGTGCGACGGGGAGCACGGCCCAGGTGGAGCCCTCGGGCAACCTGGAGGTCGTCGAGGCGCCACCCCCTCCGGACCTCGACACCGCGTTGCGGTTGGCGGAGGCCCATCGCCCGGCTCTCCTCGTGGCCCGGAGGCGGTCCGCCCTGGCTCGCGCGGAGCTGACCCGGGAGCAGCGTGCCGCGTGGCCCACGCTCAGCGTGACCGCCGGCTACACGCGACAGTTTCAGCAACAGGCCATCGGCTTTCCCGACGTGAACGCCTGGGGCGCGGGGCTCGAGGTGTCGCTCCCGCTGCTCGACCGCAATCAAGGCGCCATCGCGCGCGGGCGCGCCACCGTTCGCCAGTCGGAGCTGCTCCTGGAGTCCACGCGCGTCGAGGCGCGCGCGGAGGTCGAGCAGGCGCTCGCCACCTACGCCACGGCGCGACAGGTGGTGCTGACCCTGGACGCGCAAGCCCTGGAGTCCGCCGCGAGCGCGAACCAGCGCGTCGAGCGCGCGTACGAGTTGGGCGGCAGGACGTTGCTCGAGGTCCTCGACGCCCAAGCGGCCTACCGCGACGCCCTGCGCGAGCACATCAGCGCGAACGCCGAGCTGCTGCGCGCGCTCCATCAACTTCATTTCCTCCTGGGAACGGAGTGGCCACCGTGACGACACCTGAAACGGAGTTCAATCCCCGCGGGCTCGCGCCCTCCTCCCCCGCGCGAGGCCGCAGGCGCGACGCGGTGAGCTGGGCCGTCACCCTGGGCGGGCTCGGCGCCTTGTTCGTCTTCTTGCTCGGCTCGAAGCCCCCCGCCGCGGCCTCCTCCGCCCCCCTGCCCCAGGCAGGTGTCCAGGTCACCGCGCGCGGGACGCTGAGCGTGCCGACGACCGGGCCCTTCGTCCAACACCTGAGCCGAATCACCGCGCGGTCACGGCCCCTCGCCGCGCCGCTCGTCGAGGCCACGGGGACGCTGCTCGCGACCTCCCTCCCCCTCCCGAGCGAGGGCGCGGAGACGCCCTGGCAGTTCGCCTCCAGCGAGCTGTTGTCCTCCTACGGAGAGCTGCTCCAGGCAGACGCCGACGTCGCGTTCCAGGAGCGACAGGTCCAGGCCCGCGAGCAATTGGAAGCGGCCCGGCTGCGCGCCCAGACCGAGAGCGTCGCGCGGCTCCGAGGGCTCGTGGAGGTTGGCGCCGACTCCGCTCGGGAGTTGGCGGGCGAGGAGGCGAGCCTTCGCGAGCACCAGCTCGAATCCGAGCGCGCGCTGCACGAAGCACGCGGCGCGCTCCAGACGGCGCGGCGGCGACAAGCGGTCCTGACGCGGCAACTCGAGCAGGTGGGGCTGGCGCCCGAACTCTTGCGACAGGGCGAGCCCGGACGAGCCTGGCTCGTCGCCGAGGTGCCCGAGCTGCGACTGGCCCAGGTTCGCGAGGGCCAGACGACCACGGTTCGCTTCTTCGCGCGGCCCGAGCCCCCCATCACCGCCAACGTGCGCCGCATCCTGCCCACCGTCTCGGCGACGCAGCGGACGGCGCGGGTGGTGATTGGCCTGGACGCGGAGGCCTCGCTCAGGCCCGGGATGTTCGCCCGAGTCGGGCTGGGGACCCAGCAGCGGGAGGCGCTGCTCATCCCTTCGTCGGCCGTGCTGCACGTGGACCGCTCAGACTACGTGCTGGTCGGCCCGGGAGCAGAGCTGACCCCCACGCCCGTGGTCCTCGGAGAGTCGCGAGGAGAGGAGACGGAGATCCTCTCGGGGTTGAGCCCGGGGACGTCCCTCCTGGGCGACGGGGCCATCCTGCTCAAGCCCGCGCTCGTGGAGAGTCTGGCCGTGCGCGGAGGCGAGCGATGATGCAGCTCGCGCTTCGGCTCGCCCTTCGCTTCCGCACCCAGGTGTTGGCGCTGGCGTTCGTGCTCGTGTCGCTGGGCATCTGGGCCCTGCTGCACCAACGCGTGGATGCCTACCCCGACATCTCTTCGCAGATGGTTCAAATCGTCACCGTGTATCCGGGACGCGCCCCCGAGGAGGTGGAGCGCCAGGTGACGATTCCGATGGAGACCGCGATGCGCAACGTCCCCCAGGTGGAGACCCTCCGCTCGCGCACCATCTTCGGGCTGTCGGTCGTGCAGCTCATCTTCGAGGAGGGGACGGAGAGCTACTGGGCCCGGCAGCGGGTGCAGGAGCGCCTGTCCGCCGTGGCCTTGCCGGAGTCCGCGAGCGCGGAGCTTGGCGCGCTCGCGACGGCCTACGGCGAGGTGTTCCGCTACGAGTTGGCGAGGGAGGGGCCCCAGGACCTCGTCGACCTGCGCACGCTCAACGACTGGGTGGTGATTCCGCGACTGCTGCGAGCCCCCGGCGTGGCCGAGGTGTCGAACTTCGGAGGGCTCGCCAAGGAGTACGCGGTCATCTTCGAGCCCGAGCAGCTTCGGCGCCATGACGTGTCCATCGCGGAGGTCGTGGAGGCGCTCCAGGCGAACAACGCCAGCGCGGGCGGCAGTGTCATCCGCCGCGGCAGCATGGCGTTCGTCGTGCGAGGGCGCGGCTCCCTTCAAGGGCTTTCGGACCTGGAGGGCATCTTCATCAAGAACGTGGGCGGCACGCCCGTCCTGCTCAAGGACGTCGCGACCGTCCAGGTCGACCACCGGGCGCCCTCCGGAATCTTCAGCCGCAACCAGGTCGACTCGGGCGTCGAGGGCATCGTGCTCATGCGGCGCGGAGAGAACACGACCCGGGTGCTCGAGGAGGTCCAGCGCGCGGTCGCCGAGCTCAACGAGGGCGGCCTGCCCGCGGGCGTGCGCCTCCAACCGTTCTACGACCGGACCTTCCTGGTCCGCAGCACGCTCTACACCGTCACGCACAGCGTCCTGTTGGGGGTCACCTTCGTCATCCTCGCGCTGCTCTTCTTCCTGGGCCGGCCCGCCATGGCGCTGCTCGTCGCGGCCACCATCCCGTTCGCCCTGCTGGTGGCGCTGCTGCTCATGCACGTCACGCACATTCCCATCGGGCTGCTGTCGGTGGGCGCCATCGACTTCGGCATCGTCGTGGACGGAACGGTCATCATGGCGGAGAGCATCGCCCGCCGCGTGGCAGCCCTCCGGGGCGAGCGCCCACCCGAGGCGCTCCTGCGCGCGGTCCTCGACGCCGCGGCGGAGGTCGAACGGCCCCTGCTCCTGTCCGTCATCCTCATCGTCGCGGCCTACCTGCCGCTGCTGACCCTGGGGAGCATCGAGGGGCTGCTGTTCCGCCCCATGGCGCTGACGATGATCTTCACCCTCTGCGGGGCGCTCCTCTTCGCCCTGTTCCTGGTCCCCACGCTCGCCACCTTCGTCTTCCGGGACGGCTATGCGGAGTGGGAGAACCCGCTCGTCGAGCGACTCCGGCGAGGCTATGGCCGCGTCCTGGCGGTGCTCCTGCGGTATCGCTGGCAGGTGGCGACGGCGACCCTCGGCCTGTTCGTGCTGTGCGTCGGCTTCGTCGTGCCCCGGCTCGGCACGGAGTTCCTGCCGCCCATGGACGAAGGCGTCATCTGGGTTCGCGCCAACTTCCCCGAGGGAACCTCGCTGGAGCAATCCGCCGCGTTCGGCAAGCGGCTGCGCAGCCTCGCGCTGGAGCTGGAGGACGTGGACTTCATCTCCGTGCAGGCGGGACGCAACGACAGCGGCACGGACCCCTTCCCCCCCAGCCGACTGGAAATCATGGTGGGGCCCCAGCCCGCCGAGCGGCGCCACCAGTTCGCCTCGAAGCAGGCGCTGGTGGCGGAGCTGGGCCGGCGCTTCCGGACGGAGTTCCCCTCCACCCGGTTCAACTTCACGCAGCCCATCATCGACTCGGTGACGGAGGACACCAACGGGACCTCCGCCAACCTCGCCGTGGAGTTGAGCGGGGAGGATCCACGGACGCTCCAAGCCCTGGCGGAGCGCACCCGCGCGATGCTCCGGTCCATCGCGGGCGCCACCGATGTGAGCATCGAACAGGAAGGCCCCCAGCCCCAGGTCATCATCGAGCCGGACCGCGCCCTCTGCGCTCGCTACAACGTGCGCATCGAGGACGTCACGCGGATGATCGACGTGGGGCTCGGCGGACAGCCGGTGGGGGCGCTCTACGAAGGGGACCGCCGCTTCGACATCACCGCGCGCTTCTGGCGCGAGCACCTCGACTCCCCCGAGGCACTGGGGCGCCTCCCCGTCCACACGCGCGAGGGGGTGGCCATTCCCCTGGCGCAGGTGGCCCGCATCGAGGTGGTGGATGGGCAGACCCTCATCGCGCGCGAGAACGGGCGGCGGAGGCTCACCCTGAGGACCGACATCGTGGGGCGGGACCAGGGCGGCTTCGTGGCGGAGGCCCAAGCGCGTTTCGCCACGGAGATTCCGTTGCCATCCGGTTACCGCGTGGGCTGGCTCGGAATGTTCGAGAACCTCGCCCGCGCGAAGCAGCACTTCGCCGTGCTCTTCCCGCTCACGCTGGGCCTCATCCTGGTCGTGCTGGTGTGGGCCTTCCGCTCGGCGCGAACAGCCCTGGTGCTCCTGATGCCCATTCCCTTCGCCTTCATGGGGGCGACAACCGCGCTGTACGTGCGAGGCATGAACCTCAACGTCTCCACGGGCGTCGGCTTCGCCACGCTCTTCGCGGTGGCCCTGCTGGACGGACTGCTGATGGTGTCCGCCATCCACCCGCTGCGCATGACGGGCGTGCCTCTGGACGAGGCCATCATCCAGGGCCGGCTCCAGCGCTTCCGCCCCATCCTGATGGCCTCCGTCATCCCCATCCTGGGGCTCGTCCCCGCCTCGCTCGCGACAGGGCTGGGCTCGGACGTCCAGCGCCCGCTCGCGACGGTCATCATCTGGGGACTGTCCGCTTCGACACTCCTCACCCACCTCGCGTCGCCTGTCTTCTACCGGCTCCTCGCGCCGCCTCTGGCGGGACACGCTTCGGACGTCCTGCCCACGACAGAGCCCCTCGCGCCGCTCACCGGCTCCGCCACCCCCTAGGCGGCGGCACGAACGAAGCATCCCTATGTTCCCGCCACCGCGCCCGTACCCCCTGTCGCACACGCGCGGTGCCGGCCATACGAACACCCCGGTGACACCACGCACCGCGGTCACCGTTCCGCTCGCCGCCCGCGCCCCCGCGGGCACTCACCACGCCATTCCCACCCAGGGAGGGGCTCGGACACATGACGACATCGCCCCCGCGCATCGTGTTCGCCATCGAGACGACTCTCGGCAACGCGGTCTTCCTCCAGAACCTCCAGCGCGCCTTGGCGGAGCGCACCGACATCACCCCGGTGTGGCTGCCCATCGACGAGCATGTCGATGACGTGTGGGAGCGCTTGCCCCTCGTGCGCTCCCGCCTGTCGTTGAGAGGTGGACTTCGGGCCCGCGCCGCGCTCCACCGCATCGCCGCCGAAGAGCCGGTGTGGGCCGCCGTCGTCCACACGCAGCGCATGGCGCACCTGGCCCACGACTTCATGAGCCGCGTGCCCAGCGTCATCTCGACGGACGCCACCCCGAGCGGCCTGGAGGACTATCTTCGGTACTACGGGATGCGCTCGCAGCACGGCGGCTGGCTCGGCGCGGCGAAGCACGCGTTGCATCGCCGCACGTACTCGGTGGCCAAGGGCATGCTGTCGTTCTCGGCGTTCACCAAGCGCTCGCTGGTGGAGGAGTACGGCGTGCCCGACACGCGCGTCCACGTGCTCTGGCCCAGCGTCGACACCACGCTGTGGAGGCCCGCGCCCGAGCGCAAGCCGCGCGACGGCGTGGTGCGGCTGCTCTTCGTGGGAGGAGACCTGGGACGCAAAGGCGGGCAACTGCTCTTGCGTTGGGCCCGAGAGACGCGTCAGCGAGGCTGGCGCTTGGACCTGGTGACGTCCTCGGACATCTCGACACCTCCGGGCGTGCACCTCCACGTGGGCGTGCGGCCCAACTCACCGGAGCTCATCGAGCTGGCCCAGGCCGCGGACCTCTTCGTGCTCCCCACGCTGGCGGACATGTCCTCGTGGGCCATCGCCGAGGCGAAGGCCGCGGGCCTCGCGGTCGTCACCACCGCCACGGGCGGCGTGGGCGAGCTGGTGCGCGACGGAGTCGATGGTCGGCTCGTGCCGGTGGGCGACTACGCCGCGCTCGCCAGCGCGCTGGATGACCTGGTGGCGCGGCCGGACACGCTGCGGGAGATGGGCTGCGCGGCCCGGCGCATGGCGGAGGAGCGGATGGACCTGCGGACGACGTGCGACCAGATGCTCGCGTTCATCCGCAGGGTCACCCACGCCGGAGAGGCGCCGCGCTACTTCAGCGGCACGGACACGTAGGACGGATTGCCCGCGGGCGACGAGAACTTCACCGAGGTGAGGGCCGGCGCCTTGTCCGCGTAGAGCGGATCCACCGTGTCGATGACCAGCGAGAGCCGGTCGCCGCTCGGCACGTCATAGGCCGTGGCCGGGAAGTCCGCGTCCACGGTGTACGGCTGGCCCGCCACCACGTCGCGCAGGGTGACGGCCACGTGCGTGACGAGGCTGCCGGTGCCCGCCCAGTTCGTGTCGTAGAGGTAGGCCACCACCGTCGTCTGTCCGGAGCGCCCCGGCGTCACGGTCAGGTGCAGGTGCGCCGCGCCTCGAACCCGGCGCGCGCTCGACAGCCAGTCCGACTGCCACACGCCCGCGTTCGTGCGGTCCACCGCGGGAATCCACGCGCTGGGCGGCTCGCCCGTGAGGGCCTCGGCGCCGTTGGTCAGCAGCACCACGCCGCCGTTGGCCACCGTGTCACCGCCGCCCAGGATGGTCGCGCTCCAGCCCGTCTGCGCCCCCGCCTGCAGGTCGCCCTCGCGGTTCCACCAGTGGACCTCGCTCAGGTGATAACGCGCGGCGCTCGACGTGATGGCGCTCCACGACGGGTAGGCCTCATACGCGCCCTGCCCGCGCACCAGCAGCTGCACGGGAGGCTCGGTCGCGATGCCCGTGTTCACGCCGCGCAGGTACTGGTCGAACCAGCGGCGCACGCTGAGCCACG
The DNA here is from genome assembly GCF_019039035.1 of Citreicoccus inhibens. Lineage (GTDB taxonomy): Bacteria > Myxococcota > Myxococcia > Myxococcales > Myxococcaceae > Citreicoccus > Citreicoccus inhibens. The sequence goes on from NZ_JAHNZT010000001.1 coordinate 46,003, forward strand.
CGTCGTTGGGCAAGCCCAGGATGCCCGTCAGCTCGGGGATGGCGTGGTCGCCCGGGCGCAGCTCCAGCCGCTTCGGCCCCGTGAGCTGGGTGAAGAAGTCACCGAGCTGGTTCGGCGCGAAGAAGCTGTCGCCGTATGCGTTCCCGATGAGGATGGCGGGGCGGTTGGCGTTGATGCGCGGCAGGTAGGTCGCGGCGCCACGCACCTGGGCATACGCGACCACGCCGTCCAGCGCCTCGTTGGCGAAGAAGTCCGTCAACACCTGGCGCATCTCCGCCGAGGGGCGGCCCGTCAGCTCCGCCGACAACCACAGCAAGCCGGCGCTCTGCAGATGCCGCGTCTGGTTGGCGAACAATGAGTACGAGAGGTCGGTCCAGGCGCTCAGCGCGGCCACGGCCCGGATGCGCGAGTCGAACGCCGAGCCAATCAAGGTCAGCCCCGCGCCATACGAGACCCCCGCCGCGCCAAGGCGCGTGGCATCCGCCGGCGTGTTGGCGAGCACCCAGTCGATGACCTCCGACAGGTCACCGATGTCCTTGGGCCCCGCCGTGTCGATGGCGCCCCCGGAGGTGTAGAAGCCGCGCGGCGTATACGACGCCACCACGTAGCCTGCGTCCGCGAGCTGCTGCGCCTGCGCCAGATACTCCAGGTTGGGCAGCGCCCAGCTCGTGACGAACAGGATGACCGGATGCAGTCCTGCCGTGTCCGGCGTGAAGACGTTTCCCTGCAACGTCACGCCATCGCGGGTGGTGACAGACAGGGTTCGGAAGGACGCGGCGGCCGAGGCGGGAGCAGCAACAACGCACAACGACACGGCGACACATGCGGCAAAGGCTCGCAACGTGGACATGCACTCCTCCGGCAAGGGTGGCGGCGCGCACGCTATCCAGGCGTTGATTTGAAAGTCAATTTCACGCTGAATCCAATGTTTGCTCGTGTTTCAAACTCCGGCACAGCGCGGAGCGGCCGTGGGGTCAGCGGTCGGCGAGGTCGCCGGGCACGAGGTAGGGCGAGGCCTCGACGATGGCCTCCGCGGTCCAGCCTCGATTGGAGCCGTGGCCTTTCTCGTCGCAGTCGCCGTCGGTGTGGACGCCCAGCACATACCCCTGCCGGTTGAGGACACCCGCGCCCGAGCTGCCGACCAAGGTGTCCAGGTCCCCGTAATAGAGCTGGCGATGACACGCGCCGAGGAATCGGCCCTCGGCGATGACCTTCGGCATGCCGCGCGGGTGCTGGATGATGGCCAGCGCTTCGGTGATGCGTGTCGTCAGGGGAGTTGGAGTGGCCGCGGGCAGCGTGTCCGGTTGGATGAGTGCGTAGTCCGGCTCGGACGACTGCTCGATGACGGTTCCGCCTGTCATCAGCGCGTCGCCATCGGGGTCATCCTCGAAGTTGAAGACAAGAAACGTCCTGTCTCCGAGCCCCGCGCAGTGCCCCGCGGTCAACACCACGGGGCCCGCCTCGGCGGCGATGAGCGTCCCGGTGCAGCGGCCATCAATCAAGACGACCGCGTCCTCGCGCTCCTGCACCACGTCAGCGAACTCGCCCTCGTAATGATTGACGGGCGTGAAGTCGAGGGTGGGGCCGCACTGCCACAGACTGCTCACTTCGGCGGGCGGCTCCTCCGAACAGACCGCTGGCTCCTCGGGCTCCGCGTGACCACAGGCCAGGATGCCCAGCCACGCGGCGCCCACGACGAGCGGCCCCCTCAGTGCCAACAGGGAACTGGGGGGCCGGGCGACCATGGCTCAGTACAGGGTGGTCAGCGCGGTGATGTCCGTGCCGGTCCACGTCCCCGTCTCGGAGCTCCGGAAGCAGGAGTTCATCACCGAGCCGCCCACCGTGGCGGTGGCCGGCGTGCCATTGATGAGGACGGCGCCGACGCCCGCGGTGCCCTCGTTGGACGCCGTGCCGCCGCAGCTGATGGCGCGGTTGTAGTAGTCCGAGTGGCGGAAGCCGATGGTGTGGCCAATCTCGTGCATGATGACGTGCGTGCTCACGCCCTGGCTGTAGCTCGTCAGGCCGGTGCCGATGTTGATGGCCCCGTAGGGGTTGCCACCCGACGGGAAGCCGGAGGAGCCACCCACGCCCGTTGTGGTCTGGGCCGTGATGGTCGCGCTGCAACCCGTGGTCGGGCCGAGCGCCAACTGGAACGTGAGCCCCAGCGCGTTGTACCTGCTGATGGCCTGGTTGAGGCCGGTGCTGAACAGGCTGATGTTCGCGAACGCGGCCGTGGGGGTGACGCAAATCTTCGTCTTGGTGCTGCTCACCAGGTTGGTGGTCCGATATTGCTCCTGGCTCTCCTTGCCGGACTGGAGCATCTCGCGAGACGCCTCGAGCGTCACATGGGCGTCACCGCCCACATAGACCGCGCCATCCACCACCGTGACGTCATCCGACGGGAAGCCAGCCTTGACCAGGTTCGAAACAATCTCCTGGTTCTCCTGCTCCACGTCCTTGCCACAACCGGTCAAAAGCACACCACAGCTCACCGCGAGCACTGCTGCTCTCTTGAACATGCGTGTCTTCCTCTTGTCCTGAAGCGGATCCAATCCGTCCGGCGCGGGATCGCCAGAACGGACTCTCGAATCCTTAGAACAGAAAAGACGAAAAGTCCACGAAGTCAAATTTAACCTATAAAACATGAATTTCACCCACCCTCCAGCGGCGGGCGGATTGTTCGAGCGCGAGGCGCTCCGCTAGCGTCGGCGCACCATGTCATCACCGACTCCTCCCCCACCCCAATCCTCCGGGGCCGTGCGCGCCCTGATTGGCTTCGGAGTCATCAGCGCCACCGTGTCACTCACCCTCGGCCTGTCGATTGGGCTCTCGCCGATGGGCTTCTTGCGCACCACGAACGTGGGGGACCTGGCGGAGCTGGCTTCGTTCCAGGAGCAGCTCCGGCCGTTGAATGCGTGTGAGCTCGAGTATGGGCCGCACAGCCGGCGCCCCAGCCCGTATTCCTACGCGAGCGTGAAGGTCATGCCCTGCGGGTTCGACTCGGCGCGCAGGGCGGTCTACGTCCGCGTCCCGGCCGAGATGCAGCCCTCGGGCCACGTCGCGTTCGATCTGAGCCGGAGCAGCACGGCGGCCCCGTGGAAGGTCTTCGTGGTGAAGGACGAGGTGTCCTTCCCCGTGCTCAAGCAGACGCTCGAGCAGCTCGCTCCGCTCCTCCTGACGGAGTTTCCCGCGCAGCAGCAGAAGGACATCGACGACCGCGCGCGGTGGGACCTGGAGCGCAGGCAGCGAGCGGACACGGAGCGCGAGCGCAAGGAGGCCGCGTCGGAGTCGTATCCCAAGTGACGAGCGCCCCGCGTGTCGCCGGGCCCCGCGCTCAGTCCTCGAACGTGGGTGGGGTCGTGCGCAGCAGCGACTCGGCGGGGCCTTCGCCGGACATGGACAAGAGTCCCTTGAGGCACCGGGCCGCGAGGACCCAGTTCTTGGGGTTCTTCATGTCGAGTCCGCCCACGAGCTGCTTGAGCATGCTGAGCGAGTCGAAATAGACGCGCTCGCACACCAGCGTCTCCGCCGCATCGAAGATGAAGTACGCGGTCATCCGCACCCGGAACTGACTGCCCGTGGGAGGGATGGCGCCCAGCGGCCCCAGGTGCGTGCCCATCAGCCAGAACTCCACGATGACGGCGTCATCGCTGTGCCGGAGCGCGATGATTTCGTGGTGCTGGTCCGGAAACGCGACGCGGGTGGCGCGGTAGTAATCCCGGACCTTCTCCCGCCCATCATGGACGGTCAGGGTCGCGACCAGTTCGTAATGGGGATTCGGTCGTCACGGATGCCTCGACTCGGATGAACCGCTGGGGGAGAGGGACCCGAGCCACGGAGGCTCGCGCCGGCTCGCCAGCCTACACCGACCGGGACAGGGCACACCGCTCGCCGTGGCCCCCTCACGAACGCGCGGCGCCTGTTGAAAGGAGCCGCCGAACCGCGCTCGCGGCGCTACCGAGGCTGCTGCTGCGTCACACAATGCACCATGCCGCCCTCGGCATAGAGATTTCGGACGTCGATGCCGACGACCTTCTTGTCCGGGAACAGCTTCTGGATGATGGCATTGGCGACGCCATCATTGGGGTCCGCGTAGTTCGGAACCAACACCACCGCGTTGGCGACGTAGTAGTTCACATAGGACCCTTTGTACCCGAGCAGCTTCCCCCACGTGGTCGTCACATTCTTCGCGGTGAGGGGCAGCGTCACGAACGTGTACGGCTGGCCCGAGGCGCTCGTCGCGGCATGAAGGGTGTCGATGTCCTGGTCGGGCACGCCCCACTCCGCGAGGTCGTCATCGCTCATCGTGACGAGCGTGTTGTCGCGAGCGAAGACGGCGAACCCGTCGATGTGCATGTCCGTGATGTCGAGCCCCGCGACGCCATCCAGCCAGATGAAGTGCGTCACTCCGAGGTACTTTCGGAAGAAGCCCTCCATCTGCTCCTGGGTCATTCCCGGGTTCCGGTTCGGATTCAGCGTCGAGCTGCGGGTCGCCATGAGGGTTCCGTGCCCGTCCAGCTCGACGGCCCCGCCCTCATTCACGATGTCGCGCTGCAAGTCGACGTAAGGCAACGCCTGCTGCTGGGCAATCGCCTTCGGAACCTCCGCGCTGAGCGCGAAGTTCTGCTTCTCGCCCCAGCCATTGAAGCCCCAACCCTCGATGGTGGGCTTGCCCGCGGAGTCACGCACGTAGATGGGGCCGAAGTCGCGGATCCACACATCCTCGAAGGCGTGGGTCGTGAAATCGATCCGCGCGAGCGACACCCCCTGCGCGGTCAGGAGCGCCTGGATGCGGCTGACCTCCCCCGCGTCATGGGCGAGGATGTGGACGTTCTCGCTGGCCACCAAGGCCCGCGTCATGGCCACCCAGCTCGGGTCCAGCCCATCGCGATAGTCCACCCCGAACTCGAAGGGGTGAGGCCAGGCCAGCCAGGTCCCCTCGTGCTCGCCCAGTGGATCCGGCAGGGTGTACATCGCGGCGACCTCTTGCTCTTCGCTTCGCTGCCCCGACGACGGACCACCGCACCCCGTCGTCAGGACCAGCACCGCGACGGCCCCCAACAGGGGAGCCCCCTTGTGTCGCCCACGCATCAGCGTCCCCCATCTCCCAGGCGGCGCTCGCGCCCGACGCTCAAGGGCCGTCCGGGCCCAACCCACTCCTGAAGGGAGTCAGCAGACCCCCTCAGCGGGCTCTGGGCAGGCGGCTTGAGCAGGCGCCTGAGAATCCGTCGAGGCCTCGCGCATCGCCGCCGCCTGCACGACAGGCGCTCAGGGCTTCAGCCGGGAGGCGAAGAACGCGAGGATTTCATCCCGCGCGGCGACGGTCGGCTGTCCGGCCGCATCAATCAGGTGCGCGGTGACCACGCTGTGCGGGCTCTTCACCACCCGCGCGAAGAAGGGGGGCGGCTCGGGATGGGCGGCCTCGTCGGGGAGCACGCGCGCGACGAAGCGCTCACCGAGCGCCTCGGAATACGCCGCGAACCGCTGCGCCGTGCAGAAACGGTCTCCCGCGAAGCGATAGGCGAGGACCGTCAGGTTCTCTCGCTCGAGCCGAGACCGCACCGCCGCCAGCTCCTCGGGTGGGCTCTCCAGCGCGCCCGGGTCATTCATCGGCAGCGCGGGCTGGCACAACACCGGGGCGAGCGTCGGGGCCTCCAGCATCATGGAGAGCGCGAAGTTGCCGGTGAAGCACATCCCGATGGCGCCCACGCCCGGGCCACCGCACTCGGCATGCGCGTGGGCCGCGAGCGCGCGGAGCCACGTCGTCACCGGGCTCGACGCGTTCGCCGCGAAGGCGCGGAACTCGGCGCTCACGCACGCGCGCTGCATCACCGCCAGGCCCTCCTCCGCCTGGGGATAGGCCCCGTCCTTTCCGAAGAGTGACGGCATGTACACGGTGAAGCCCGCGTCCCGCACCCAGCGGCTGAAGCGCGCGACGTGGGGACTGATGCCGGGCATCTCGGCCATGACAATCACCGCGGGCCCGGTCCCCATGACGTAGACATTCCGGGTCGCGCCCTCCAGGGTGATGGAACGGCGCTCGAAGTCATCGAGTGGATCATCTCGCATCGCGTCGGTCATGCACGCCATGGTGGCCACGCGGCGCACTTTGGCCAAGTGGCGGGAATGACATTGTTCGGTCTATTCTTGCCACATGGGCGGAACCCTCACACAGCTCGTCTTCGACGGCGTCGCCGATGGTCCGGTGGGCGTCGCGCTCGACATCGTCGGCGCGGCGGCGCGCATCGCCCGCGCGGGGCTGGTCGCCCTGCCCAAGGGCCGACAGGCGCCTCGGCATCGGCTGGTGTCCATGGATGGCAAGCCGGTCCGGACCGCGACGAAGCGAGTGCTGGAGGTGGATGGCGCGCTCAGCCCGCGCACGCTGGACTCGGACGACGTGCTCGTGCTGCCGGGCCTGGGGATGGCGACCCCGCCGGCCATCACCGCCGCGCTGGAGCGGCCCGACATCGTGCGCGGCGTTGAGTCCGTCGCGCGCGCGGCGGCGAAGGGCGTGCGCGTCGCGGCGTCGTGCTCGGCGACCTTCGTGCTCGGGGCCGCGGGCGTGCTCGACGGGCAGCAGGCGACGACGACGTGGTGGCTGGGCTCCACGTTCACCCAGCGCTTCCCTCGCGTGACGCTGCGCACGGACCGCATGGTGGTCGAGTCCGGCGACGTGCTCACCGCGGGCTCGGCGTTCGCGCACTCCGACCTCCTGCTCGCGCTCCTGGCTCGACGGGTGAGCCCCTCGCTCGCGCACATGGTGGCGCGGTACCTCGTCCTGGACGAGCGCGCGTCGCAGTCGCACTACATGGTGCTGGAGCACCTGCGCAGCGCGGACCCCGTGGTGCGCCAGCTCGAGTCCTTCGTCACCTCCAACCTGGCGCGCCAGGTGACGGTCCACGACATGGCACGGGCCACGGCCACGTCACCGCGCACGCTCGCACGGAGGGTCGGCTCCGCGCTGGGCACCACGCCGCAGCACTTCGCGCAGCGCCTGCGCATCGCCCAGGCCGTGCACTTGCTGGAGACCACGCGGCGCTCGGTGGACGAAGTCGCGGCCCAGGTCGGCTACGCGGACCCCGCGGCCTTCCGGCGCGTCTTCCGCCGAGAGACGGGTGAGACGCCTCGTGCACGCCGGACCCGCGCCGCGCTTCGCGCCTCGCCCACGCGCTGAGGACGCAGGGCGTGGAGCGGGTCAATGCGACCCGCCCTGACTTTCGCTCAGCCGCCCTCTTAGACTGCGCCGCATGCATTCTACCGAGCGATGGCGTTCGTCCCTGGGACTCTGGGCCCTCGTGTCGTGCGGAGTCCTCGCGGTGGGAGGATGTCGCCGCCACGAATCCAAACGGACCGTCGCCGTCGGTCCCGCGACCTATCTCTCTCAGCGCACGTGCGACTGGGCCGACTGGGAAAACACCTCCTGCGGCGAGGACGGAGAGCTGGTGGCGGGCGGCGCGCGCATCACGGGCATCCGGGAGATTTCCGCCAGCCCTCGCGCCGAGCGGGTGCGCGTGCAGAAGCGGACCGGGGAGCTGCTCCTCGTGGACACGCGCACGGGCGCCGCGCAGTCCCTGCCGGGCCGCCGCTGGATGGAGCCGTGGTGCGACGAGACCGCGTTCCTGCTCAGCACACCCCGCACCGAGGACGCGAACTCCGAGTTGGAGTTCTACTGGCTGGAGCAAGGCGAGGCCCTGCGCTCCACCACGGTCTACGCGGGCGAGCGCAACGTGGCGAAGCTCTCCTGCGGCCCCCAGCACACGCTCGCGCTCGTGCTGGCCAGCGCGAAGCCCGGGGCCCCGGTGGGGCTGTACCACTGGAGCGAGGCCCGGGGACTCCAGCGGGTGGAGGACTGGCCGGGAGCCCTGACCGCGGGCGACGCCACGGACCTCCAGCTCTCATGGACCGACGAGGGCCGTCCGGCCTGGTGCATCCGAACGCGGCCCTACACCACCGGCGAGTGTCAGCCCCCTCCCCGCCCTTCCGCCCCCTGACCCCGGACCCACACGCCATGACGCTCCAATCCCCGGACACCGCGGTGCCCACCCTCATGGGCCGCTCCAGCTCCCACTTCACGCGCATCGTTCGCGTCTTCGCCGCGGAGACACGCACCGCGCACACCCTCCATGTGGTGCGAGACCTGATGTCCTCGGACGTCAAGGACTACGGCGGCAACCCGGCCCTGCGCATTCCCACCTGGAAGACGGAGCAGGGCAGCTGGTTCGGCGCGCTCAACATCTGCCGCGAGCTGTGCCGGCGCGCGAGCAACCCGCCGCGCGTGGTCTGGCCCGAGGACCTCACCGAGCCCCTCCCCGCCAATGCGCAGGAGCTGATCCTCCAGGCCATGTCCACCGAGGTGTCCCTCGTGATGGCCAAGGCCGGAGGCGCGAGCGAGGGCGGAGCCCATCCCGCCAAGCAGCGCCAGTCCCTGCTCAACATGCTGGCGTGGCTGGAAGAGAACACGCCCGCGGCGCTGGCCGCACTGCCGCGGGAGCGAGACCTGAGCTTCCTGGAGGTCTCGCTCTACTGTCTGGTGATGCACCTGGAGTTCCGCGGCGTCCTGTCCATGGCGCCCTATGCGGCGCTGAACGCGTTCTGCCAGCGGTTCGGAACGCGCGCCTCCATCGCGGAGACCGCGTTCCAATTCGACCCGTGAGCGCGCCGGTCCCGCGCGGCGCTACTGCGAGAGGTCTTCCGCGAAGTACTCGTGGCTGTCCGCGTTGTCGATGGCCTTGGTGGGGTTGGACGTCGCCAAGGCCCTGCAGGCGGTCTGCCCGGTGGCCCACTCATCGGTCCCCGCGACGGCGGTGAAGTGACTCATCTCGTGGACGAGCAACCCGCCCTTGGAGTCCGTGCCATACGTCGGCGCGGCCCAGAAGAGCCCACACACGAAGATGCGAAACGGGTCGCTCGGGTAGACGTAGGAATAGGAGTCGGCGTCGGTGCAGCTGCAATCGATGACCACCGACTGGGTCTCGAAGGCGCCCGAGATGGACTGGAAGTGGCGCTTCACGGTCGCGACCCGAGCGCTGGTGGTGGTTCCAAACCAGTTCGTGTAACGCGAGGGAGGGATGAAGAGGTTGAAGTACTGAAGGCCATCCGCCGCCATGGCGCGCGCCGCGGAGAACGCCGCATTGAGCGTGGCGGCCGGATGCGTCGGCTCCACGCAGTGGCTGGTGGTGAGCGCCTGCGCGGAGACGGTGCCAGGGGCCTCGCGCCAGGGCGCCACGAAGGGGCGTCCCGCGATGTCTACCTCCAGGTCGTCCGAGCGAAGGGCCGCGACGTTCGCGCGCTCCACGGCAGGAGCCTGGTAGCGCAGCCGGTAGTGCCCCGTGCGGGACAGGTCATAGACCGCGCCGATATCCACGACGTGCGACACCTGCTCGCCCGGCTCCAGGCGCAGGAAGTCCGTCTCACGAGGCGGAGCCCAGTGGTAGCGCCGTCCCTGATACGGCACGCTCACGCCGTCCACCGTCACGGAGAGCAGGTCCTCGCGAAGCCCTCCCGCCACGGTGTGCCGCTTCAACACGCGCACCGGTGAACCGGACACGTTGGTGAGCGTCACCGTCACCCACGCGGACTCGCGGCTCGCCAGCGCGGCGTGTGGCACCGACAAGGCCACCGCCACCTCGCCCGCGACCGCGTCTCGCGCGACCTCGGCTGGGGTGGCGGGCCGAGACTCCGGCGCGCCACAGGCCCCCAGGAGCAACAGGCCCAGAGCAGCACCCAGCCAGCGACTCTCACAACCTCTTCTGCCGAGGCTCATCGCGGAGACTCCATGGGATGACGAGGGAGGCCAAACCCTATCCATCCCAGAAAAACCCGTCCAGCCGCGACGCGCGACGACAATCCCTCACATGTGACGCACCGCTCAGCCGCGGAACTGCGCCATCTGGATGAGATTGCCGCAGGTGTCCTCGAACAAAGCGATGACCACCGGCCCCATGGACACAGGCGGACCGCGGAAGACCACGCCGAGCTTCACCAACCGCTCGTACTCCGCCTGACAGTCCTCCACGCCGAACTGCGTGAGCGGGATGCCCGCGTCGAACAGCGCCTTCTGGTACACGCGCGCGGGCGCGAAGCCCATGGGCTCCAGGAGGAGCTGGGTGCCCTCGCTCGCGTCCGGGGACACGACGGTCAGCCACCGGTACTCCCCCGTGGGGACGTCCACCTTCAGCACGAAGCCCAGCTTCTCCGTGTAGAACTTCAGGGCCTTGGCCTGGTCGTCCACCATCACGCTCGTCACCGTGATGCGCATGCGCTGCCTCCTCGGGGCGGCCACCGGAAGGGGACCGGTGGAGCCTCCCGCGTAGCGCATCCGTCAGCGCTTCTCCAGAAGAGAGCGCGGGTCGAAGGTGACGCGAATGCGGGTGATGCGGCCTTCCTCCACGTGACTCCAGTTCGCCACCTGCAACGGCGCTCCGCCGCCCGGATGGATCTCGAACCAGGTCAGCACCTCGGCGCCATCCACGAAGCGGTGCAGCACCGACACCTGGGGCGACAGCTTCCACATTCCGTGGACGAGCCCCTTCACGCACGCGTCGGCGCCGTCCGCGGTCCCCAACACCCCCACAAAGTTCACCTCGGGCGCGAGCGTCTCTCGCAGCATCCGCTCGTCTTGCGTCCGCCACGCCTCGAAGTACGCCTCCACCACTTCCGCTGGTTTCTTCATGCGCCGGAGACTGCCGCAACGAAGTGTCAGCCTCCTGTCATGTTTGGTGGGAGCGTCGGGCGATGGACTCATGGGCCAGGGCCCGGAAGTTCGCCACGGCGGGCGTGGGCCGAGTGCCCATGAAGGCCACGGAGAGCTCCGCGAAGCCCGTGGCGCCGCGCAGTCGCCGGAACACCACGCCCCGAGGACGCAGGGCCTCGGCGGACAGGGGCGCGAGCGTGAGCCCCAGCCCCGCCTCCACCATGCCGATGACCGAGGGCCATGAGCTGGCCTCCTGGACGATGCGCGGAGAGAAGCCCGCGGCCAGGCACATGCTCGTCACGGTGTCGTGCAGTCCTGGGGCCGCGTGGCGAGGAAAGAGGACGAAGGGCTCGTTGGCCAGCGAGGCGAGCGTGACGACCTGCTGTTGCGCGCGCGGATGGCCCGAAGGGAGCGCGAGCGAGAACGGCTCCTTGAGCAGCCGCTCCACCGTGATGCCCTCGTGGCGGAAGGGCGTCCGGACGATGGCCACGTCCAGCTCGCCCGTGAGGAGCGCGATGCCCACGTTCAGGCTCTCGCGGTCATCCAGCTCCAGCTTCACTTCCGGGAAGCGGCGCCGGAAGCGGGACACGATGGCAGGCAGGATGCCGAAGGCGGAGGACGCGGCGAACCCCACCCGCAGCGTGCCCGTCTCGCCCTGGGCGGCCCGGCGCACGGTGGCGACGACGTCCGCGCGACGCGCCAGCAACGTGCGCGCCTCCTCGAGCAGGCGACTGCCCGCGGGTGTGAGCGCCACGCGGCGGCTCGTGCGCGCCAACAGCGTGACGCCCAGCTCGGCCTCCAGGCGGCGAATCTGCTGGCTGAAGGGAGGCTGCGCCATGCCCACGCGCGCGGCGGCCCGTCCGAAGTGCAGCTCCTCCGCCACGGCGACGAAGAGCTGAAGTTGGCGAAACTCCATATCGAGACGTTCTCCGTCTGGATGAGCGGCGAAGAATATATTGGAGGTTCAGGATTCGGCTTCCTAGCTTCATCGCATGCTCCCCCTCTCCGTCTCGCTCCTGCTCCTGCTCTTGGGAACCACCGAGCCCTCCGCGGCCGTGCCCGACGCAAGCGTTCAGGAGCGCCTGGACACCGCGTTCGCGGTGAGCCGGTTCCCCCTGAAGTTGCACGACAGCCTGGTGACACCGCGCTGGCTCCGAGACGGAGAGCGCGTCGTCTTCTGGGAGCGAGAGGGCAAGACGGGGGGCACCTGGGCGCTCGCGTCCGCGACGACGGGCAAGGTCACCCCCCTCGTGTCAGCCGCGTCGCTGCGCGCGCAGCTCGGCCGACTTCTGGGCAAGCCCGTCCCAGAGCTTCGCTTCCGCGAGGTGGCGCTGACACCGGATGAGCAAGGCATCGTCTTCGCCCTGGGCGAACAGCGCTTCGTGTTGGCACTGGCCAACGGACAGGTGACCCCGCTCGCCCCCGAGGACCGGCGTGCGTGGGCGCTGTCACGCGAGCACTTCCTCGCGGCTCAGGGCGGAGCGGCGGCCATCCAGCGCGGCAATGGCTTCGCCGTGGTCAACGCCGCGGGGCACGCCGTGGTGGAGCGGACGGGAGAGGAGGTCCTCGCTTGGCGCATCCCCGAGGCCCCGTGGTCGCAGGACGGCCGCTTCCTGGTCGTGTGGCGCGAGGACCAGCGAGAGGTCCACAAGCTGCCGGTGGTGGACTACACGTCGGCGGTGGAGAAGGTCACCTGGGTGCCCTACTCGAAGGTGGGCACGCCGCTGCTCAAGTCGGAGCTGCACGTCGTGGACGTCAGCTCGGGCCAGGTCATCCACATCCCGCCAGTCGAGGGCGAGACCTACGATTGGTTCGCGGGCTGGTGGCCCGACCGGAACGAGGCGCTGTTCCTCCACCTGTCCCGCGATGGGAAGCGACTGGACCTCACGGCGGTGAACCCCGTGTCGGGCAAGCGCCGCCTGCTCGTTCGCGAGGAGCGCCCGGAGACCTTCGTGGCGGGGTTGGATCTCGCCGTGGGCGGATGGGCGAAGCGCGTGACGCCCCTCCCCGGAGGCAAGGGCTTCCTGTGGATCTCCGAGCAGGACGGCTGGCGACACGTCTATTGGCACGACAGCGACGGCCGGAGGCTCCGTCAGGTGACGCGCGGCGCGTTCCCCGTTCACGAAGTGGTGGGCGTGGATTCCAAGACGGACGCGCTCTTTCTGCTGGCCCCCTCGCTGTCCGGCCCCACGTATGAGCAGCTGCTCTACCGGGGCAGCCTGCAGGGCGGCGCGCTGAAGCGGCTGTCTTCTGGCGAGGGCTCTCACTTCGTCTGGCTGTCCCCCTCGCGCCAGTTCTACCTGGACGCGTGGTCCACCCGGACGATGCCGCGCGTGCGCGAGCTGGCCTCCACCTCGGATGGACGGGTCCGCGTCCGGCTCACGACGACGGACGCGAGCGACGTGGAGGCGTTGGGGTACCGCCCGCCCGAGGGCGTCATCGTCGAGGCCGCCGATGGCCACACCCCACTCCACGGCGTCATCTACAAGCCACGCGACTTCGACCCTTCGCGCCACTACCCCGTGCTCGCGTACATCTACGGTGGCCCGTTCATGTTCTCGCTGCCCTGGACGTACGTGGGCAACGCCATGACGATGTCCTGCGCGGGATTCGCCCAACTGGGCTTCGTCGTGGTGATGGTGGATCCACGCGGCGGCACGGGCCGAGACAAGGCCTTCCAAGACGCGAACTACGGTCGCGTGGGCCAGACCGAGATTCCAGACTACGTGGCGGCACTGAAGCAACTCGCCGCCTCGCGCCCCTGGATGGACCTGGACCATGTGGGCATCCATGGCCACTCCTGGGGCGGCTACTTCGCGCTGCGAGGCATGCTGACGGCGCCGGAGTTCTTCAAGGCGGGCTACGCGGGCGCTCCAGGTTCCATGGAGGAAGAGGCCATCATCAATGAGCCGTACATGAACCTGCCAAGCGCCAACCCCCAGGGCTACGCGGCGGCCTCCAACCTCGCGCTGGCGGGGAAGCTCCTGGGGCCGCTGAAGCTCATGCACGGGACGAGCGATGTGAACGCCTCGCTCTCCACGACGATGCGCATGGCGGACGCGCTGATTCGAGCGGACAAGCACTTCGACCTGCTCGTCATGCCGGGCCAGCCACACTCGCCCCTGCCGCCCGCAGACCGCTACTACGCCGACGACGTGGGCCTCTTCTTCCTCCGACACCTCGGGGAGCCCCGCTGACGCAATCGTGGGTTGCTCTGCCCCAGGGGCTCCGCTCTGATGCGGCGCAACGGACGTGAGGAGCCCACCCTGTCAGCCGAGCGAGTTCCCGGAGACATCTTTCGCGGCGATGTCTTCTGGGTCGAATCCGACGAGACGCGCGGGTCGATTCCCGGCATCGCGCATCCGCACGTGGTGATTCAGGACGACGTGCTCAATCACTCGCGCATCCACAGCGTGGTCGTCTGCGCGCTGACGTCCAATCTCAAGCGCGCCAGCGAGCCCGGCAACGTCCTGCTCGAGCCGGGTGAGGCCAACCTGCCCAAGCCCAGCGTGGTGGTGGTCTCGCAGGTCTCCGCCATCGACAAGGCCCAGCTCGGGGCCTACATCGGCTCGCTCTCCGAGCCGCGCGTCGAGCAGATTTTCGCCGGGATGCGCTTCCTGCAAGCCGCCTTCTTCGGGCGGCGCTGACAGGGGCCGCGCTCCACACGCGGCCCCTATCCGAGGGCAGCGAAGGACTACGCCAGCCCCTCGGCCTTCAGGGCCTCGCGCACGGCGGGACGCGCCGCGACGCGCGCCTGGAACGCCTGAAGGTTGGGGAAGCCATCCAGGCTCAGCTTCACGTGACCCGCCCAGGTCGTCACGACGAAGAGATAGGCGTCCGCGATGGTGAACGTGTCGCCGAACAGGAAGTTCTTGCCCGCGAGCTGCTCCTCGATGAGCGAGTAGCGCTTGCGCAGGTATTCCTTGCGCTCCTCACGCAGGGCCTCGGGCGTGTTCGGATAGAACAGCGGGGTGTACGTCTTGTGCAGCTCGGAGTTGATGTAGCCCAGCATCTCCTGGACGCGATAGCGCTCGAGCGTGCCCGCGGCGGGAACGAGGCCCGCCTGGGGCTTCTGGTCCGCCAGGTACTGAACAATGGCCGGTCCCTCGGTGAGCACCAGACCGGGCTCGATCTCCAACGCCGGCACATAGCCCTTGGGGTTCACCTTCCAGAAGTCCCCCTCGGTCTTGATGGTCTTGGTCCTCGTATCAACCTTCTCGAGCTGGAGCGGGATGCCCGCCTCCCGAGCAACGATGTGCGGAGAGAGCGAACAGGCACCCGGAGCGAAATAGAGCTTCATCGCGATTCCTCGTGGTTGGTCAAAAACAGCGCGCGGGAAGCTAACGCCACGAGTTACCAACGGATAGCTGCAATGCTAAGGTAAGGCGCAGAATCCACTCACCACTTGGTAAGTACGCGGAGCGTCGACGTGGCCCTCAAGGTGCGCAAGAGCAATGCCCCACCACCGCCCTTGGGCTGTCCCATGCGTGCGTGCATGGACCTGCTCGGTGGGTTGTGGACACCCAACGTCATCTGGCAGCTCTCCGGCGGGCCGCGCCGCTTCGGTGAGCTGCTCAAGGATGTCCCGGGCATCTCGCCCAAGGTGCTGACCTCGCGCCTGCGCGCGCTCGAGACCAAGTGCGTCATCGAGCGGGCGGTGCTCCCCACCTCGCCCCCCTCGGTCGAGTACTCCCTGTCCGAGCTGGGGCGAGAGCTGTTGCCTGTCATTGACGCCATCGTCCGAGTGGGCGGCCGGCTGCGAGAGCGCGCCGGGATTCCTCTCGGCGCCCCGAGAGGCTCGGCCCGCCGCGCCCAGGCCTAGGCGGCTCACCCGCGCGACATCGCCGGGTCGTGGAGCCGCAGCACGTAGAGGAAGTCCTTCTGGGTGTGGCCCCGCGCGAGCAGCAAGCCATCCTGGAGGAGCAGCGTCTCCTCCATGACGTCGGGGAAGTGGACGAGCGGCGTGGCATCCATCGGCCGATGGAGCGCGACGGGCGCATCGCCCAACGTCTCCCAGTAGCGCTGGGCCACCACATCCTCGAGCGTGGCCAGGCCCGGCAGCTCGGCGAGCAGCGCACCGCTCGCCAGGTCGAAGAAGCGCGTGTGCTGGTCCTGCGACACGGTGATGACGCGCGAGTCCACCACAGCCACCCCGAAGACGACGTCAGGATGGGGCAAAGCGTGGAGCACCGCGCCCGTCGCGACGTCGAAGACGCGCACCGAGGCATCCGCGCAAGCAAACACCCCACGCGTGCCATCCGGAGACAGGGCCAGGCCCGTGAGGGCCTCGTCCGATACGGCGAGGGTCCGCTGGGTGCCCGTGGCCGCATCGAGCAGGACGAGCTCCCCTGACTCGCGGCCCACCGCGAAGCTGGGCGACCGCGCCGCGATGGCATACACCGGATCCGGCTCCACCACGGCCTCGGTGTCGAGGAGGGTCGTGCCATGCCGAAGCTCGTGCAGCGACACATGTCCGCTCTCGTCATGGAGCACCACCACGCGGGTGCCGTCGGGCGTGAAGCTCACGCGCTGGATGTTCCCTGGCGGGCCACGCAGCGTGAGCACCAGCGCGCCGTCCGACACCCGCCACACCCGCGCGCGCTCCTCCTCGACCGCGGCCACGAAGAGCTTGCCGTCCGGAGAGAAGGCCATGGGGAGCGAATCGAGCACCGGGCCTCTGTCCTCGCGGGCCACGGGCGGCGCGGAGAGGACCTGCGCGGGCTCCAGCGTCCGCGCATCGAGGAGCCGCACCCCAGGCCGGAAGGGGGGCGGCTTGCTCACGGTGGAGAGCGGACACGCCAGATAGCGGCCATCCGGGCTCACATCCCAGGGCAGCATGAACGCGGTCCGCGCATCCAGAGGAAGGGGCCTGCTCTGCCCTCGTGAATCAAAGACATGCGTGGACCTGCGCAACCGCGCGATGCCATAGGGCGCGCCGGCGCGCCCCGACAACTCCTGCACCGGCTCCTGTTCGGCCAGCAGACGGGGAGCGGCGCGCGCATTCCAATCGCTGAGCACCACCCGGAAGTCGGCCGAGGTCAACGCGAAGCGCTCGCCATCTGGATGGAACGCGGCATGACGCTCGACCTTTTGCGGGGGAACCGCTTGGGTCCGCAGCACCTCGCCGCTCAGCGCATCGACCTCGTCCAGCCGGCCATGGACGAACACGCCCAAGCGCTTCGCGTCGAGCCACGAGGCCGAGGACGCCGGGCCGAGCCCCTGCCCCAGAGGCTGATGCGTCCACCCCTGCGTCTCCACCCGGGTGACTCCGTCCACGGTGCTGAGCGCGAGCCACGCTCCGTCCGGACTGAAGGCCGCGTCCCGCACGATGGTGCCCACGGAGATGCGCGCCACCTGCGCGCCGGTCTCCACATCCCAGATGCGCGCGGTGTCATCCGAGCCGCCCGAGGCCAGCCAACGCCCGGACGGATGGAACGCCACGGTCAGCACGGACTGCTCATGCCCCGACAGCGTGTGCGCCACCCTGCCCGTGGCCACCTCGACCAGGCGCACCCGCCACCCGAGGTTCGCCACGGCGAGCCAGCGGCCATCCGGGCTGAAGGCGACCGAGGTCACCTGCCCCTCTTGCCGCGTCAGGGAATGCAGCAGGGCGCCGGTCTCCACGTCCCAGATGCGCGCGTCGTGGTCACGCGAGCCGGATGCCAGCCGCGTTCCATCCGGACTCCAGGCCACGCTGCGCACCTCGGCCTCGTGGCCCGCCAGCGTGCGCACGCAGGTGCCCGTGGCGACGTCCCAGAGATGGACGTTCTGAGTGTCCTCCCACGAGCCCGTCGCCAACCGCGTCCCGGAGGGATTGAAGGCCACGCACAGCACGTGGGCCTCGTGGCGGAGATCCCGCTCATGTCCCTCCAGACGTCCGGGCAGGGGCCGCAGGGCCTCCAACCAGGGCTTCACTTCGGACGGGGCCTCCCATTGCTGTCGCCAGTGCTCCGCGAGCTTCCAGACGCGCGCACCTGGATCGCTCCACGGCCCCACCGCGCCTTCTTCAAAGTGTGAAGCGGCCTCGGGAGCATCGAACCAGCGCAGACGATTGTAGAGACATTGGAACAGCGCCTCCGGATGGTCGCGGACGAAGTCGGCATCGAGCGCGAGGGCGCGGCGAAGGACGCTCGCGGCACGAGGGCTGACCCAAGGGTCATCGTCCGGGAGGACGCGCGCGAGCAGCGTGTCCAGGGCCTCCTCGAGCGCCTCCAGGCCCGAGTCCAGAAGCAAACGCTCCAGGGTGGAGAACTCGGCGAGGGCAGCGAGGGTCAGGGAAGGAGGCGGCATGCGGGACTCGAGTGGAACGAGGGACGACGCGCGGAGGAGGCGCGCAGCATAAGGCCAAAGCGGGCGGTGGTTGGTGCCACATGTGCACTTGTGCTGTCTTCCCAGACGCCTCTCGGACTTCTCCGAGAACCAGGAAGAGGCCCACCATGTCCGAGTCTCCCCCAGCCTCGCCGCCCGACCACGACGAGGAGGCATTGCGCGACCTGTCGATGTGGATCACCAAGCTGCGGAATCTGGAGAACATCACGGTGGAGCCGCGGGGGAGACTGTCTCGGGGCTCCAACTCCAAGCGCCCTGCCCACAGCAAGAACTTCTTCAATCACCTCTCGGAACAGAACATCACCTGGCGCGCCACTGACGGCTCCGACCACAGCGGCGCAGTCGCCGTCATCCAAGGCTCATGGTTCCAGGACAGCGACAGCTACACCTTCGCGCCGGAAGCACGCGCGATGATTGTGGACGTGCACAACGACCATGCCATGGCCTTCCTCCTCCACGAGGCGAGCCAGGGAATCGACGAGGCCCGCGTGGTGGCCGCCAGCGCCGGAGAGGAGGACTCCGCGGTCACCGTGGCGCAAAGCATGGCCGAGTACACCCGCAAGGCGGTCGAGGCGCGGTTCGCGTCGCACTGGTTCACGCATCCCGAAGAGGCGCAAGCCGTCCGCCAATGGGTGGATGCCCAGCCACTGCGCAAGACGCCCAAGTTCTCGGTGGAGATCGAGGCCGTGGAGATGGCCCCGAGCGAGGAGGCGTTGCGCACGCAGCTCATCGAGTGGCTCCCTCCGAAGCGCCGCAGGCTCCTCGCCACCGCGGCGGGCGCGCCAACCACGGATTGCGCAGCGTTGGCGCGCGCCATCGCGACCGTGCTCGCCACAGGCAAGCCCGCCGCTCAGGCCAAGTTAGAAGCCAGACTGCGGGAGATGGCCGGATGGGATGACTGGCGGGAGGCGTTCTTCCTCGATGCGCTGCCCTCTGGACTGTGCGCCGTGAGGCTGCGTGCAACCCGCCTGGGAGTGGCATTTCACTCCACCACTCGCAATGGCGTGCCCTTGCTCGGGCTCCAGCTCCTGCTCGACGCTCCGGGTGCCCAGGCGCTGCATCACCACGTCAACGCGGATCATCTCCGCTTCTGTCGCTCGCGAGGATTCGACCTGGCGGACGACATCGCGCCGCTGAGCTTCGCGCAAGAGCCCGAACACACCTTGCGAAAGGACACAGCTCCCGGTGAGGTCCGCTACCAGCTCCTCATGCCCAAGGCCCTGGTGCCCGCGGGGTGCACGCCAGGCGCGAAGTTCGACTCGATAGCCCCCGCGGACGATATCAGCTGGTATTGCCGACCGCCGCGCAGCGTCTGAGGCCACGCTGACGCAGCCGAGCGTCAGGAGTCCTCGTCGTCGTCCGAGGCGGCGGGGGCGCACTCCAGCAGGGCACTCGCGGACTGGTGCGCGCGAAACGCCCAGGCGCTCCGCGCGCCCACTCCAGGCTGACCCGCCGGGCTCGCGCTCAGGCGTCCAGCGTGGACACGGTGAGCGCGTGCAGGTCCGCGGTCTCTCCGATGACGTCGATGCGCGTGATGCGCCCGGCCGCCAGCGTGAAGCGCAGGATCCGATACAGCCGTCCGCGCGGAGCAACCACGAGGCCCACGGCGCCCGCCGCCAGCGCCACCCGCGCGGCCTTCGGTCTGCTCGTCGCCGTTCCCGCCGTGATGGCCTGCAACTCCTTGCAGCGCTGGGTGGACGCCCGCGCGGTCGACTTGGCCGAGGCCAGCAACGAGTTCCTGGGTGCCACGTCCCGAAGCGCGCGAGCGCGCCCGCGCTGCCGCCATGGCCCCGCGCCCCCTGACGCATCGAGGGCCCGGGCCGTGGCAGCTACCCCGTGGACCTCTGGACCGGGACAGGGCTTGGGCGCGTGAGAGGGGGAGGCCGTGTCTCGGTATTCGCCAGCCGCTCGAGAGGGCGGAGGAGCGACATGACGCCATGGCCCAACACGGGCAAGGCCACGGAGGGCTGGAGAACCGCCTCCATCCCCGCGTGCAGGTGCAGTATCCGGTAGAACTGGCGATGGACGTGTGCGTCGGTCGACGTGCGCTCCATCAGCCGCAGGATGTACCAGTGCAGCAAGCCCAGCCCGAAGGTCCGCTTCCCGACGGCCTGCGGATACAGCAAGTCCATGCTCGTGCCCAACAGCCACGGGAGCCGGATGACTTCAGGCAGCTGCTCGCGGAAGCGCTGCGCCAGGCCCGAGAGATCGCCTCGTTCCGCCTGCTCGCGGAGGCAGGTGTCCAGCAGCTCGGCGCCAAGCCCCGCCACCGACATGCCTTGCCCGTAGAGGGGGTTGAAGGCACACGCGGCGTCTCCCAGGATGACCAGCCCCTCGGGAAAGCGGGGCAGCTTCTCGTAGTGCCGCCACCGGCAGTCCTTCACCTTGTGCTGAGAGATGGGCCCTATCGGCGTGGCCTCTTTCAGGTAGTTGTACAGGTCCGGACGCGTCAGTGAGCGCGCGTACTCGAGGAACCCCGCGTACTCGGTGGGCGCGTGCTCCCCGAAGTAGCCATTGAGGGTGACGAGCCACCGGCCTCCTTCGACGTGTGAAATGAAACCCGCGCGCCAGGCCTTGGGAGGACTTGGATAGAGGAAGAGCGCCTTCCATTCCTTTTGGAAGTGGGGCGGCGGCTCGTGCAGGCACGTCGTGTAGGAAAGGTCCACGATGACCTGCTCTTCCTCCGGGCGCGCGTAGCCGATGGCTTCCAACCACTGAGGCATCCGCGAGCCCCGGCCACTGGCATCCACGACGAGGTCCGCCTCCCACGACTCCTCGCCCTGGGGTGTCTTGACCCGGACGCCCGTGATGCGCCCCGTGCCCTTCTCGTCGGAGATGAGCCCTTCGATGGAGCAGCCCTCGCGCACCGCGACGTTGGGCTGCGTCTTCACCCGGCGAAGGACGTTCCACTCGAGCAGGGGCCGGCTGCACAGCAGCCCGGGGATGCCGCTGGTGCGGCGCAGCTTCCACACCCCGAAGTGGTGCCAGGCGAGGTCTCCACTCGAGTCGATGAACTCGGCGCCCTGGACCTGGAGTTGCTCGAACAGGTCCGGGAAGTACTTGTCGAGGATGCGCCGGCCCGTGTCCAGCAGCACATGGATGTGCGGCCCTTGGGGAACACCTTTGCGCGCGGCGGGCCCCTCCACCCGGACATCACGCTCCACCAGCGTCACCTTGTCGAAGTGGTCCGCGAGCGCCCGCGCGCTCAGGAGCCCCGCCATGCTGCTGCCGATGACCACGGCGCTTCCGAATCTGCGTCCAGGGGTTTCCAAGTCCCAAGCCTCCAAGGCGTCATGTCGTGGCGCTGCGGGTCGGAGGGGTCCGCCTTCCCCAGAGCCGCTCGCCCCCGCCGAGGAGATTGCACATCACCGGTCTGACATGCCCTCTCGAACCCGGGGCTCGAAAGCTTCACCGCCACCCTGGAGGAGTCCAAGGCGAAGATGCTGGACAGGCTGGAGCGGGAGAGCCAGGGAGCCCCGTAGAGGGTAACCCCGCTCAGTCCACTCGCGGCCTCCTCGCCTCCCGCCGGTCTTTGCCGACCGCTGCCTGGGGCGCCACGCTCGCCATCTCCTCTTCTGGATGAGGCCAGGCGAGGAGCCGCAAGCCAGGGCGTCGACGAGGCGCGCGTCGTGGCCGCGAGCGCGGGCGAAGAGGGCTCCGCGGTCACCGTGGCGCGCAGCATGACCGAGTATGTCCGCAAGGCGGTCGAGGCGCGGTTCGCGTCGTACTGGTTCCTCCAGCCCAAGGAGGCGATGGCCGTCCGCAAGTGGGTGGACGCCCAGCCCTTGCGCAAGACGCCCAGGTTCTCGGTGGAAACGGTGCTCGAATCCGGCAAGGCCACGGCCTGAGCGAAGTGGGAGGCGCGACTGAAGAGGGTCGCCGCCGTGGACGACTGGCGCGAGGCGTTCTTCGTCGATGCCCTGCCCAAGGGGCTGTGCGCCGTGAGGCTGCGCGCCCCCCGGCTGGGAGCGGCCTATCACCGCACCTCGCGATACTCCGTGCCCTTGCTGGGGCTCCAGCTCCTGCTCGACGCGCCGGGCGCCCAGGCGCGGCATCGCCACGTCAACGCGGATCATCTCCGCTTCTGCGGCTCGCGAGGTTTCGACGTGGCGGAGCGCATCGCGCCGCTGAGCTTCGCGCAAGAGCCTCAGCGCACCCTGCGAAGAGGCGCGGCGGCAGGCGAGGTCCGCTACCTGCTCCTCATGCCCAAGGCCCTGCTTCCGAAGGGGTGCAAGCCGGGCGCGAAGTTCGCGTCGATCGCGCCCGCGAACGAAAGCAGTGGGAACGGCCGGCCTCCGCGCAGCGCCTGAGAAGCGCTCGCGAACACAGCGGGGCGTCAGGCGTCCTCGTCGTCGTCCGAGGCCGCGGGGGGCGACTCCAGCAGGGCGCTCGCGGACCGATGAATCTTCGCGAGCGCGCTCAACAGGTGCTTGCGCTCGGTCGCGGTGAGGCCCTGGGTGACGAGGGCCTCCAGGCGCTGACGCTCGGCCTCCACGGGCTCCTTCAGCTCACGCCCCGCTTCGGTGAGCCAGAGGCGGACGAGGCGTTGATCCCTCGCATCCGGGCGCCGGGTGAGCAGCCCGGCCGCCGCCATGCGCGTGGCCATCTTCACCACCGTGGGCGTCGCGACATGCAGCGCCGAGGCCACCTCCCCCGGCGTCCGGCCGTCCTGCTCCCACAGCATCGCGAGCAACAGGTTCTGTCCCAGGTGCAGGCCGTGGCGCCGCATGGCCACCTCGGCCACGGCCCGGAGCGCCTTCGTCGTCTTGCTGTGCAGGTCGAGGAACTCGGACATCGCGACTCACGGTGGGGAACCGGCGCGAGCGTACCGCAGGCACGCCGATTGACGGCCATTCAATAGCCGGCTACCATTTTCCTCGCTAGCCAGCTAACGAACGAGAGCGTCCTCGATGATTCTGGTCACTGGGGCCACGGGCAATGTTGGACGGGAGTTGGTTCGGGAACTCGATGCGCGCGGCGCGCGGCAACGCCTCCTGGTGAGAGACCCTGTCCGCGCGGCGGGGCTGCCCGAGCGGGCCGCGCGCGTGGTGGGGGACCTGGGTCTCCCCGAGAGCCTGCCGCCCGCCTTCGCCGGCGTCGACACGCTGTTCCTGCTCACGCAGGGAATCGGGGTCGAGCTGGCCGCGAACGCGCTGCGTGCCGCGAAGGCCGTGGGCGTGCGGCGTGTGGTGTTCATGTCCTCCATCAACGTCCTCGGAGACCCAGTGCCCGCCATGGGGCGCTGGCACCACGCGCGCGAGCAGCTCGTGCGCGACGCGGGCCTGCCCGCCACGATTCTCCGGCCGGGGGGATTCATGACCAACGCCTTCGAGTGGGCGCCGTCCATCCGCGAGGCGGGCTTCGTGTTCGATCCGATTGGCCCAGGCCGATACGCGCTCATCGACCCCGCGGACGTCGCGGCCGTCGCCGCGCGCGTGCTGACCGAGGATGGACATGACGGCCAGGCGTACGTCCTCACGGGTGACGAGGTGCTCACCGTCGCCGAGCAGGTCCGCATCCTCGCCCGGGCGCTTGGCCGCGACATCGAGGTGCGCGAGGCGGCCTCCCCCGAGGACGCCGTGAGGTCCCGCTTCCCCCAGGGCGCGCCGCCGGCACTGGCCGAGGCCATCCTCGACACCTTTACGCGGATGCGCTCGGACCGCGTCGGCGTCCGCACGGACACGGTGGAGCGCCTGCTGGGCCGCAAACCTCGCCCCTTCGCGGACTGGTGCGCGCGACACGCCCAGTCCTTCCTCCGGCCCACTTCACGCTGAGCCGAGGGCTCAGGCGTCCAGCGTCGACACGGTGAGCGCGTGCAGGTCCGCAACCTCTCCGATGACGTCGATGCGCGTGATGCGTCCGCCCGACTGAGTGAAGCGGAGGATCCGGTACAGCCGGCCGAGCGGCGCCACGACGAGGCCCACGGCGCCCTCGATGAGCGCCACCCGCGCGGCCTTCGCCCCACGCGACAGGGCAATGGACTGCATCGCGGCGGCACGCGCCCCGCGCAGCTCCAGCGCCGCCCCCGGCGGCAACGACTCGCGGTCCGCGCACACGACGACCTCGGGATCCAACACGGCGAGCACGCCATCGAGGTCGTTGGCTCGCAGTGCGGCGAGGAACGCGTCCACCACGCTTCGCTGGCTCGCGAGGTCGTCCGCGGAAATATCCTCCGCCCCTTTCACGCGCCGCCGTGCGCGACTCGCGAGCTGGCGCGTGGCCACCACCGAGCGCCCGACAATGGTGGCGATGTCATCGAAGGAGACATCGAACATGTCGTGGAGCACGAAGGCCACGCGCTCGGCGGGCTCCAGCGTCTCCAGGACCACCAGCAGCGCGAGCCCCACGGCATCCGCCTGGAGCGCCTCTTCCTCGGGGCCGGCGCGGTTGGACGCCCCCGCGACCGTCACGGGCACCTGCGCGCCCACCGGATCCTCCGGCCGCGACTTGCGCGCACGGAGCTGGTCCAGGCACACGCGCGCGACCACCGTCGTCAGCCAGCCCCCCAGGTTCTGCACGTCCTGGGTGTCCGCGCGGCTCGCGTGGAGCCACGCCTCCTGGACGGCGTCATCCGCCTCGCTCATCCCGCCAAGCATGCGGAACGCCACGGACCGAAGGTGTCCTCGCTGCTCCTCGAATCGAGTCGCCAGAGCCAGATGTGCAGTCACCGGTCACACTCCTTTTTGGCCGCGCGTCATACACCCGAAGCCACTTGAACCCAGGAGGAAACACCTCATGAACGCGCGAATGAAGAACCCGGTTTTCATGCACCCCGAGGCCATGAAGGCCCTGCTGTCCCTGTCCGCCACCGTCGAGAAGGCCGGCATCTCACGCCGGTTGAGCGAGTTGCTTTCACTGCGAGCCAGTCAAATCAACGGATGCAGCCTCTGCGTGGAGATGCACGCGCGCTTCCTCAAGAAGGAGGGCGAGACCGACGAGCGCATCTTCACCGTGGCCGCGTGGCGTGAAGCCCCCTACTTCACCGACGCCGAGCGCGCCGCGCTGGCCCTCACCGAGGCCGCCACCCGGCTGAGCGACCGAGCGGATCCGGTGTCCGACGAGGTCTGGGACGAGGCCGCCCGCCACTTCGATGCGACCGCGCTGTCGGGCATCGTCCTGGCCATCGCCACCATCAACGTGTGGAACCGCATCAACGTCACCACGCGCCAGGTGGCCGGCTCCATCCCGGGCTGAGCATCATCCCAGCGCTCGACGTCGGTCTCCCCACGGACGTCGAGCAGTGGACGTGATGGACCGCGGTGCCCTCTGGCATTTCCGACTCGGCCTGCGCTCTTGCGGGCCACGTGCCGGGGGGACACCGCATGCCGCATCGATGGGCAGCACCGCTGCGCTTGCTCACGGTCATTCTCAAGCCCGAGATGCTGAGCGAAAAGGGTCCTTGGGCGAGGCGCTCGACAGACAAGGTCTAGCCCCCCCGGCAGGCCCACTTGCCATCCCCAGTACTCGGTGCTACTAAGTACCGAGTACTAAGCAGCGCTAAGTAGATGGGGAGCGAGCTGTGGGCAAGCAGATGACAGAGATGCTGAAGGGAATCCTGGAGGGCATCGTCCTCGCGCTCCTGTCCCTGCGGCCCGCGTATGGCTACGAGATCACGGCGCGGCTGAAGGAGCTGGGCTTCTCCGACATCGCGGAGGGCACCGTCTACGCCCTGCTCGTCCGAGTCGAACAGCGCGGCCTGGTCGATGTGGAGAAGGTCCCCTCGGAGAAGGGCCCCCCTCGCAAGGTCTACTCGCTCAACACGCAGGGACAGGAATACCTCGAGGAGTTCTGGAAGACCTGGGGCTTCCTCGCGGCGCGGCTCCAACAACTCCATCCAGGAGGTCAATGACATGCTCATCTCAGAATTCATCGCGACTGTGATTGGCGACAAGAAGCCATGGCGAGAATACAAGGCGCGCGTGAAGCAGCTCCCTGAGAGCTACCGCCTGGCTGTCGACGCCCTGGAGCGATACCTGACCTACTTTGGAACGGGTGGAGACGGCACCGCGATGTACGCGGACCTCGTCGACCTGTTCGAACAGAGCGCGGCGAACCACACCCCCATCCGACACATCGTCGGGGAGGATCCGGTGGAGTTCATCGAGGCGTTCGTCCGGAACTACCCCAAGGGGGCATGGATCCTCCGGGAGCGAGAGCGGCTGACCCTCGCCATCTCTCGCGCCGCCGAAGCCGACTCGAGACAGGCCGGATAGCGCGCCCGCACGTCGTTCCCAGGCAGCACTCGCCCGTCAAGCCAGGCCCATCACGCACCCGCACCGAGCCAACGCGACGCTCGGGCCGGCGATGGCGGCAGCACCCCTCACCTCCATCACGAACATCCGCACGGGGACTCCACCCGTTCGTCAGGCACCGCCCACCATGCCGCGGCATGGCGCGAGCATTTCGTTTTCATCTCATCCGAAAGGACAGACAGCATGCTGAACACGGCAAGTGGGACCGTCATGCAGGGTCACGTCGAGGATGGCTGGGGACGCGTGGCCGATGCCTTCCGCGCGAACTTCGCGGGCTCCCCGGGCGAGGTCGGCGCGGCGTGCTGTGTCTACAGGGACGGCCGGCCCGTCGTCGATGTGTGGGGAGGCTTCGCGGACCGCGAGGCCCACCGCGCGTGGAGCCCGGACACCCTCGCGTTGGTCGCCTCCACGACCAAGGGTGCCACAGCGCTCTGCGCCCATCTGCTCGCCCAGCGCGGCGAACTCGACCTGGATGCTCCGGTGGTCAAGTACTGGCCTGAGTTCGGCGCTGCGGGCAAGGAGCAGATTCCCGTGCGCTGGCTCCTCTCCCATCAAGCCGGCCTCCCCATCGTCGACGGTCCGCTGACCTTCGAGGACGCCTGCGCCTGGCATCCGGTCATCCGCGCACTCGAAGCGCAGAAGCCGGAATGGCGGCCGGGAACCGAACACGTCTACCACAGCATGACCTTCGGGTTCCTCGTCGGAGAGGTCGTGCGGCGCATCACGGGCAACTCGCTCGGCGCCTTCTTCGCCGAGGAGGTCGCGGCCCCCCTCGGGCTGAGCGCATGGATTGGGCTCCCCGCGGAGCAAGAGGAACGGGTGGCTCGGATTGAGTACGCCGCGCCGTTCACCCTCGAGGAGATGACCGCTGGGATGATCGAGACCACCGGCCTCGACAGGGACACGGTCATCGCCTGGATGAATGCCGTGTGGGGGCCCGACTCCGTGCAAGCCCGCGCCGGACAGCTCGGCGGCGCGTTCGACCATTCCACCGGCTACGCGAACACGCGCGCCTTCCGCGCCGCGGAGTTCCCCTTTGGGAACATGTTCTCGGACGCGCGCTCGCTGGCCCGGATGTACGCGGCCACCGTGAGCAGCGTCGATGGCGTGCGACTGCTGACTCCGGCGACCGTCGAGCGGATGACCGTCGTCCAGACCGATAGGACGCGGATGAATGGCCTGCCGCCCGGACTCGACGTTCCGGCCAACCGGTCCTTCTACATGGCGCTCGGGTTCTGGCGAGCGTGCCCACCGATGCCTTGGGTCGGGCCCGGGTCGTTTGGCCACCCCGGCTCCGGCGGCTCCGTTGCCTTCGCAGACCCCGATGCCAGGGTCGGCTTCGGGTACGTCACGAACCTCTGGTCATTTCGAGTCGGGGAGCCGCGCGCCTCGAACCTCGCCGCGGCGGTCACCGCGTGCCTCAGCTCCCAGCGCTGAGGGTCACGACGCGCCCCCTCGCGAGGCCCCTTTCCCTCTCATCCGAGCCCCATACCCGACCCGCGAGGCGGGTCATTCCAGACTCAGAAACGGTTCAACTGTGTCGGAAGCAACCCGTGGCGCGAAGGCGCGATAACTGATTGGAGGCCCGCTGGACGCTCCGAACTTCACTGAGGTCGCCCATGTCATGGTTTACCCGAGTCAAGGATGCGGTCGCGCCGAAGCTCGCGCTCCCGAAGACGGACCTCCAGCTTCCGTCCATCGAGCAGGTGACGCAGGCGACGGTGGCGCTGGCCTTCACGGGGGCGGAGCGGGGCTTGAGCCTGCTCGACAAGGGCGTGTCGGCGGTGGCGGGCAAGGACTCGCGCGCGGCCACCGTGCTCCAGGATTTGTCCCGGGCCGACTTCGGGGGGCTGCCGCGCCATGACGGACTGCGAGGGGATTGGTTGAAGCTCTGGGGCCCGTGGCTCCGGGAGCAGAAGCCGGCCACGCTCGGCCAGTGGGACACGCTGCCGGATGGAACCGACCGCTTCACCGTCCTGGACGAGCGCTACCTGGAAGACCTCGCGAGTCGGCCGCACACGCACGAGGCCACCCAGGCGTTCTTCCTGGAGCACCCCAGCCCCCAGCCGGGCGACGTCCTCGCGGCGTCGTTCTCGTTCACGGGCGAGGGCTCCGCGACCGGCCGCTACTCGGCGGTCGAGTGGTTCCTCGGCTCGCACACCACGAAGGTGACGTGCGTGAGCGTGGACCTGGAGACCGGTGTGGCCACGCTCGAGTACGAGGTCACCAGCCTGCCCCAGGCCACGCCCGCTCGGGCCCGCGCGGCGGAGGCGGAACTCGCGCCCATGTTCGTGGCGGATGACGCCCACCTGGGTCCCCACGCGGGACTGGGCTGCGACTTCGCCCAGCGCTACGTGTGGACCCGCCAGGTGGAGGTTCCGACGAACCTCGGCCCCCACGGGTGACGCGCCCTCACGCGAGCGCCACGTAGCCCGCGACCGCCAGCATGCACGCGCCGAACGTCCAGCCCTGGAGGCGTACGGCCCGCTCGCCGTGGAAGCGCCCCAGGATGAGCTTGCCGCCGTAGATCCACGGGAAGTGGCACACCACGCAGACGACCAGGAACGCCCCCGTGAGCTGCGCCACCTGCGCGCCCAGGGACTGCGCGGGGTCCAGGAACTGCGAGAACATCACCAGGACCATCGAGTGGATCTTCGGGTTGAGCGCCACCGCGAGCAGCCCTTCGCCCAAGCCCGGCGGACCGAGCGCCTCGCGCGCCTCCGCGGGCGCCGCTGACGAGCGGAAGAAGCCCCACGCGAGGTACAGCAGGTACACCACGCCGCCCCAGTGCAGCACCGGGTACAGCCACGGCACCCCGTGCAGCACGCGCCCCAGCCCCAGGCCGTAGAGGACGCAGAGGGCGACGTTGGCGACCTCGAAGCCCAGCCAGAATGCCAGGGTCCCCCGGACGCCGAAGCGCCCACCCGCCGTGGCGAGCACGGTGTTGCCCGGACCGGGACTGAACACCATGGGGACCGTGTAGCCCATGAACAGCAACCAGCCTTCGGGGGAGATCATGTCCGCGTACCCTCGGCGCACGTGCGTCGTTTCGTCGCGAGAGACAGACCTCATTTCGGAGCGGAGCCCCAGCGAGCTATCCTCGCGCGCTCGATAAACGGGGTTCATCGACCATGCGCCGCATGCCACCACTCGGCGCGCTCCGAGCCTTCGAGGCGGGAGCGCGGCACCTCAGCTTCACGCGTGCCGCCGCCGAGCTGTGCGTCACCCAGGCCGCCATCAGCCATCAGGTGCGGCAGTTGGAGGACTGGCTCGGCGTCACGCTGTTCGAGCGGCGAGGCCACGCGCTGCGCCTCACCGCCCGAGGCGCGGCGTACCTGCGCGAGCTGACGCCCGCGTTCGACCGCATGTCCGAGGCGACCGCGCGCCTCCACGAGCGCGACCAAGGCCCGCTGCGCCTCACCGTCCTGCCCTCCTTCGCCACCTGCTGGCTCCTGCCGCGCCTGGAGTCCTTCCGCCGCGCCCACCCCGACATCACGCTGCACGTGAGCAGCTCCGCCGAGTTGTGGGACTTCCTCGACGAGCGGTTCGACCTGGGCATCCGCTCCGGCCTGGGACGATGGACGGGCCTCAAGGCCGAGCTGCTGTCACAGGAGACGCTCAGTCCCCTGTGCAGCCCCGCGCTCGCGCGGCGACTGCGCAAGCCCTCGGACCTCGCGCGCCTGCCGCTCCTGCACGACACGCCAAAGGACGGCTGGCGACGCTGGCTGGACGCCTCGGGAGCGGAGGGCGTGGAGGTCCGCCCGGGGCTGAGCTTCGACGACGCGAGCCTCGTGCTCCAGGCGGCGCGGGCCGGACTGGGCGTGGCCCTGGGCCGCCTCACGCTCGCGTCGGAGGACCTGCGGGGTGGACGGCTGATCCAACCCTTCGAGCAGGCCGTGCCGAATGACTTCGGCTACTGGGTGGTCCACCCTCGCCCGCTGACGGCGCGCGAGGACGTGACCGCGTTCAAGGCGTGGCTGCGCGCCGAGCTCAACTGAGCTTCGCGGCGAGGGACGCGTGGCCCTGCTTCCGAGCCCGGTCCGCTGGTGACTCCTTCGCCTGGTTGAGCAAGCGCGGATTGGCACCGCCCGCGAGCCGCGCCGCGACCCCGTCGTCATGCCCATTGCGCGCCGCCGTGTGCAGCGGGGTGTTGCCCCCGGAGTCCGTCAGGTCCGGGTTCGCGCCGCGCGCCAGCAGGGCCGCGACGCTCTTGAGCTTCCCCGTCCACGACGCGAGGAACAGCGCGGTGGCGCCGCTCTCGTCGCGCGCGTCGAGGACCCGCGGGGTTCCCACGGACGAAGCGGCCAACGTGCGGACCGCGGCGACATCTCCACGCACCACGGCATCAAAGAGAGGGTGAACCACGAGCACATCCCGGCAGGCCGTGCACGACCTGGGATGGCCACGCGGGTGTGCGCTCCACCCAGCAAGCGGCATCGCGCCGGAAGCACCAACCGGCGCGATGCGCGGCGGCGCTCACAGCACGCGCATGAACGCCACCAGGTCCTTCTTCTCCTGCGCCGTCAGCCGCGTCTCCAGGATGAGGTTGAAGAACTCGACCGTGTCCTCCAGCGTCAACAGGCGGCCGTCATGCAGGTAGGGCGGCGAGTCGCGGATGCCGCGCAGCGGGAACGTCTTGATGGGGCCATCGGCGCCCATCACCTCGCCGTTGATGAGCACCGGCTTGTAGAAGCGCTCGGCCCGGAGGTTGTGCATCAGGTTGTCGGTGTAATACGGCGCCGTGTGGCACACGGAGCACTGGGCCTTGCCGAAGAACAGCTCCTGGCCGCGCGCCTCCGCGGGCGTGGCCTTCTTCGGATCCAACTTCCCGTCGAAGCGCAGCTTGGGCGCGGGCGGGAAGTCGAACAACTCCTCCACCTCGGCCATGAAGTGCACCTGGCTGCCGCGCTCCAGGATGTTCACGCCCTTCTTCGTGGCGATGACCGGGTCGCCGTCGAAGTAGGCCGCGCGCTGCTCGAACTCGGTGAAGTCCTCCACCGTCTTCAACGCGCGCTGCGAGCCGAACAGCCGCTGGATGTTCACCCCGCGCAGCGTGGGCGTCTCGATGCGGTGCCGGAACTCCTGCGGGCGGATGTCCCCCACCAGGTGCGTGGCCCCGTTGGTATGGCCATTCACGTGGCAGTCGAAGCACGACACGCCCCGGCTGGGTAGCTCCGAGCGGCGGTCCGCCGTCTGGTTGAACTGCTGTTGGGGAAACGGCGTGACGAGCAGCCGGAGTCCTTCCAACTGCTTGGGATTCAGGATGCCATTGAACAGGTCCTGAACGTTCATGAGGGTCACGAGCTTGCCCTGCGAGACGTCCCCCAGGTCCGGCCGCGTGGTGAGGAAGATGGGCGGCGGGAACTCCGGCAGGAAGTGGTCCGGCAGGTCAAAGTCCAGGTCGAACCGCGTCAGGTCGCGGCCCTCCTGCTGCTTGATTTCGTTGATGTGGAACTTGGGGAAGAGCATGCCGCCTTCCGGGTGATTCGGATGCGGCAGGGGCATCAGCCCGGGCGGGAACACGCCCTTGTCCCGGATGGCCTCGGGGGACATCGCCGCGAGCGAGTCCCACGTGACGCCCGGCGGCAGCTTCACCCGCACGCCCTCTTGCACGGGCTTGCCTTTCGACATCGTGACACCCGAGGCGGGCTTGTTCCCCAGGTCATAGCGCTGCACCAGGAGCTGCTGGTGGCGCGCCTCCACCTTGGGCTTGTCCGCCTTCATGCGCGCCATGACCTCCGAGAACGGCTCGGTCTGGTCCACGGGCATGTAGCTCGTCTTCCCTCGGGGGGAGACCTCCTGCCCGGCGGCCCCTCCCGCCCACAACCCCAGGCACGCCACGACGGTCAATACGGCCGAACGGCTCCCAGACACCCTCATGGACTCCCTCCCTCCGGTTGACTCCAGGCCAGAGACTGACCCGCGAAGTCGGACGCTAGACCTTTCCCCTCCCCTGCATCCCCCCACGCGTCGCCGGACTGTTGGCCAGTCCATGCTCCCTCCCCGCCTTGACATCCCACCACCTCAACCACATGATTAAATCAACTGATTGAACTCAGACGTGCTCGAGTGAGGCCGGGACCGGCTCGGGCATGCCTTTGCACGAACAATCCAAGACATTCATATGTCTGAATTTCCTGCCCCGTCCGCGAAGCCGCCGGTGACACAAGCGGGCGCGCGCGGTTTTCGAGTCAGCGGCCACAAGACAGACATGGCTTGTGCCTGACAATCCAACATCCGTGGTCGGAGGTTGAAGCACATGGGTATCTCGATGAATCGCCGTTCCCTGCTCCACGCGGGCCTGGGCATCACCGGAGGGCTCGCGCTGCTGCGAGGCGCGCCCGCCAGCGCCGCGCCCGCCCAGTCCGCGGCCGACGCGCCCGACCCGTCATCTCAGCCCTGGTATGAGCTGGGATTGCTGGCGGACCCCATCATGGAGAGCCAGCTCCTCCACTTCCTGGCCGCGACGTACAGCGCGCAGGCGGACGTGGGCGAGGTGCTCGACACGGCCCACCGCATCAACGCCGGCGACGACTGGAGCTGGCCCACGGAATGGAGCAGCACCGCGGACCGCATCCGCGCCATGGGCGACGCGAGCCTCGCCGGCCGTCACCCGCTGAGCGCCGGGCAGGCGTACCTGCGCGCCGCCAACTACTACCGCGCCGCGCTCATCCACCACCCCGAGCCGAGCCATCCCAGCGTGGTGGAGACGGGGCGCAAGGCGGTGGAGGCGTACAACAAGGCCATCACCCTGCTGAAGCTGCCGGCGGTGGCGGTGCGCATCCCCTACGAAGGCACCAGGCTGCCCGGCTACTTCTTCCGCTCACCGTGCGCGCACGCCATGGCGCCGCTGCTCGTCTTCCAGCAGGGACGGGACGCGTGGCCCGAGGAGTCCAAGTACGTCATCGACGCGGCGCTGGCGCGCGGCTACCACTGCTTGATTGTCCATGCGCCCGGCCAGGGCATGGCCATCCGCGAGCTGGGCCTGCCCTTCCGTCCGGACTGGGAGAAGGTCATCACGCCCGTCATCGACTTCGCCGTGCGCATCGCGGGCGTGGATCCTCGGCGCATCGCGCTCCTGGGCTGGAGCATGGGCGGCGCGCTCGTGCCCCGCGCGGCGGCCTTCGAGCGGCGCATCAAGATTCTCATTCCCAACCCCGGCGTCCTCAATTGGGGCCAGGCGATGTTCACGCAGTTCGGTGAGCTGTTCCCGGACCTGCTCCCCCTGCTCGACAGCGACCCCGCGGCCTTCGATGCGAAGATGGCGCAGCTCATGGACGCGGTGTTCCTGTATCGCTGGTACATGCGGGACTCGATGAACAAGCACGGCGCGCGCACGCCATCGGAGCTGCTCTTCAAGCTGCGAGACTTCACCAACGTCCCCGTCGTGGACCGCATCCGCTGCCGCACGCTCGTGATGGACGGCACCGCGGAGGCCTTCTCGCGCGGACAGGCCAAGCAGCTCTTCGACGCCCTGACGTGCCCCAAGGACTACCTGCTGTTCACCGAGGAGGACACGGGGCTTCTGCACTGCCAGGAGGGCGCCTCGGCCGTGGCCAACCAGCGCATGTTCGACTGGCTGGACGAGTACCTCTGAGCGCGCGGCGCCGCGTCAGTCCAGGCCCCGCAGTCGCGCTTGGAACTCCGGCGCCCGGAAGCGCGGCTCGGACCGGCGGCCCAAGCGCCGCAGCAGGGCCGAGAGGTCATCGCCGTCGAGCGACCAACGGCGGAAGCCATAGCGGCCCTGCCCCAGCACGAGTTCGTCCGCGAAGTCGTGCGGGAGGTCGTGAATGAAGAACCAGGAGGGCTCGGCCCGAGGCGCCAGTGCGCGCAGCGGGCCGAGCACGTCCTCGTCATAGCGCCCGTCGAAGCGGTCCGCGTGCCGCCCCAGCAGCAGCTGGCAGGGCGGCAACCGCGCACGTGCGTCGAGCGCGTCCAGCGGCCCCTGGCCGTCCTCCAGCGTGAACAAGCCGTGCCCCTCGAAGTCCGCCGGCTCCGGACAGTGCGTCCCCAGCGGGATGCTCACACCGCCGTCATCCCGGACCGGCGTCACGGACAGGAGCTGCCAGGGGCCCAGCGTCTCCAGCAGCGGCGCGGGCAAGGCGGGGGGCAAGGGACGCGGGGGGGTGACGAAGGGCTGGAACCAGGGGTCCACCACGAGAACGCTCCACAGCTCCGGCCAGGCGCGCGTGGCCCGCTCCAACGCGGGCACCACGCGAGCCCACTCCGCTCGGCCCTCACGGACCTCCTGGAGCGCGGCCCACAAGGCCACGTCCGGTGCGTGGGGGAAGTAGCGCGTTTGCCATTCAGCCGATGGCGTCGCGTCATCCCACTCGCACAACACGTTGGCGCGGCGCCACGCCTCGAGCCGAGCGTCCGGCACCAGAGGCCACCGGACCGCGAAGCGCGCGGAGAGCAACCACGCGAAGTCCTCCGAGCCGAACGCCTCCCATCCCCGCAGTCGCGCGAGCCAGCTCGCCGCGAGGCCCCACGGGCGCGGCAGGCGTCCCAAGGTGTCTCGCGCCTCGGCGCCCTGCCCGAGCAGGCAGAGACAGGCCGCCTCGCGAACGATGCGCTCCTCGAAGGGAACCTCCGGCCCCGCGCGGCGCAAGAGCGCGAGCGCCCGCGCATACCGACCGAACGAGAGGAGGACATCCAGCGGTTCGAGGTCCTGCTCGGACCGCAGGGACTCCAACGCGACCACGCCCTTCATCCACGCGCGAAAGTAACCGAAGCCCGAGGCATGCAGGGCGCGGCGGCGTGCCTCGCGAAGCCAGATGCGGTTCTGGAACAGGTCCACGCGCCGCAGCCTATCCCTTCACGCCCGCGCGGCGTCAGGCACCCATCAACTCACACCACCGCGCGACCGTGAGCCGGGTGTACTCCTCTGGAGGCAGCCCATAGGCCCCGAGCGAGAAGCCATCGTTCCACTCCACCAGCGCCGTCTCGCCCGTGGACAGGACACCGAAGTCCACCGCGTACCCCGCCGTGCCCTCCCCCGCCGACGCCAGGGTCGCGACAGCCTCCGCCACCCGCGCGTCATCCAAGCGCACGGTGGGGTCTCCCGCGTAGTGGCGCACCCCCACGATGACGCCGTGGATGACGAACACACGGAACTCGCTGCGCCACTCGACCACCTCGGAGCACCACAGTGGCGTGCTCGCCGAGGCGCTCTCCAGCGCGAGCAGGTCGTCCACGTCGCGGAAGACGTGGCCCGTGAAGCGCTTGCGCCGCTCACCGGGCTTCGCGAAAACCGGCCCCGCCGAGCCTTGAAGCACCTGGGCCTTCAGCTGTCGGACGGTGCTCGGCCACACGCGTCGACACAGCAGGGCCGTCAGGCTGGAGGGATAGTCCCGGGTGGGCGGCGGCTCGAGGCCCAAGAGCTTCAGCGCGCACAGCACGGTGGGCACGTCCCCCGCGACCAACGTGTCCCGCGACAGCGGAAGCCGCCGGCGCTCCAGCCGCTTGGCGGTGAACGGCTCCACGGGCACATCGCGCGCGCGGAGGACGTCGAGCACGGCCCGCATCTCGGGCGCCATGCGCCCTGGGCCGTACTCCTGAACGAAGGCCGCTCGAACCATCGCGCCATCCTGGTCGAATTCGCGGCCCCGTGACACGCCCCTCCGCGCGCGGGGCGCTCACCCTCGCGACGCGGCGGGGAAGCCGTGGGCGCGGGCCCGCCAGGTCACCAGGAACGTGGACACCAGGAGGACGCTCACGCCCCAGGAGAGCGAGGCCACGCCCAGGGTCTCCATCAGCACGCCCCCCACCAGCCCACCTCCCGCCATGGCCATCCCCCACACGGTGACCACCATGGACTGCGCCACATCCGAGGCGTTGCCCGCCGTGTTCGCCGAGGCCGTCTGGAACAACGTCGCCGCGCCGCCGAACGCGAGGCCCCACACCGCCACCGCGACATACGCCACCACCGCCACGGCCCCGCTCACGCCCAGCGACACGGCCGCGCCCAGGAAGAGCAGCGTGCTGCCCAGCACCAGCGCCCGCAGCCAACGGTCAATCAGCACGCCCACGCCCCAGATGCCCAGCAGGCCCGCGAGTCCAAAGACAAACAGCACGGCGTCCACCCGTCCCGCGAGCCCGGAGGGTGCCAGGAACGGAGCGATGTACGTGTAGAGCATGTTGTGCGCGAGCACGAAGCTGAAGGTGACGAAGAGCACGGCCTTCAGCCCCGGCGTGGCCGCCACCCGGCGCAAGGGGAGCCGCGCCTCGGCCGCCTGCCCCGCGAAGTCGGGGACCGAGCCCAGCACCCAGACCAGGAGCCCCACGGTGAGCGCGCTCATCACGCCGAAGGTGGAGCGCCACCCCATCACCGCGCCCAGCAGCGTTCCAGCGGGGATGCCCATCGACAGGGCGATGGGCGCGCCCACCATGGCCACGGCGATGGCCCGGCCTCGCAGGTGCTCGGACACCATGCGGCTCGCGTAGCCCGCGAGCAGCGCCCACAGGAGCCCCGCGAACATGCCCGCGACGAACCGCGTGACGAGCGTCAGGACGAAGTGCCGCGACAGCGCGGTGGCGGTGTTCACGATGATGAAGCCCACGAGGACCGCGAGCAGCAACGGCCTGCGCCGCCAGCCCGAGGTCGCGGCCGTCACGGGGATGGCGGTCACCAGCGAGCCGAGCGCGTAGGACGTGACGAGCTGCCCCACCAGGGACTCGGGGACGCCGAGGTCCGCGCTCATGAGGGGGAGCAGGCCCGCGGGCAGGGCCTCGGTGAGGATGACGATGAAGCCCGCCATCGCCAGGGCCAACAGCCCGGACCAGGGGAAGCGCTCGGATGATGGATGCACGGATGTCTCCACGAGGAAGGCGCGGCCGGAGAGGACCGCCGCGACACAACCTAAGGCCCCGCTCATTTTGGAGAATCCGATTAAGGTTCCGAATACATCGGACACAGATGTCCGCAATGGAGCACAGGCAAATGGACAGCCTCGGGGCGCTGAGCGCCTTCGTTCAGGTGGCGGAGGCACGGAGCTTCACGGTCGCGGGGCGCAAGCTGGGCGTGTCGTCCTCGGCGGTGGGCAAGGCCGTGGCGCGGCTGGAGGAGCGCCTGGGGGTGCGGCTGTTTCATCGCAGCACGCGGAGCATCACGCTCACCGCGGAGGGCGCGCTGTTCCTGGATCGATGCCGGCGCATCTTCGGAGAGATAGAGGCCGCCGAGTTGGAGCTGGCCCAGGCCACCGCCGCGCCGCGCGGCAAGCTGCGCGTCAGCCTGCCCCTGGCGGGCACGCTGATGCTCTCCGCCATCACCCAGTTCATGCGCGCCTATCCCGACATCGAGCTGGAGCTCGACTTCACCGACCGGCTGGTGGACGTCATCGAGGAGGGCTTCGACGCCGTCATCCGCAGCGGCGGCACGGATGACTCGCGGCTGATGATGCGCACGCTGGGGACCTTCGGCTATCGCGTGGTCGGGGCTCCAGCGTACTTCGCGCGGCAGGGCACGCCACGCACGCCAGACGACCTGAAGTCCCACGCGTGCCTGCTCCACCGCTTCCCCTCCACGGGCAAGCTGGCGCGCTGGCCCCTGAAGCGCGGACGCACGCGGCTCGAGCTGGAGCTGCCCACCACCATCGTGGCGACCACGATCGACCCGTTGATCTTCATGGCCGAGCAGGGGCTGGGCGTCACATGCGTGCCCCTCTACAACGTGAGCGACCAGCTCCGCGCGGGCACGCTCGTCTCCGTGCTGGAGGACTTCACGCGAGACGTGGGCACGTACCGCATCCTCTGGCCGGCCAGCCGGCACCCCTCGCCCAAGGTGCGGGCCTTCGTGACGCACATGGCGGAGCGGCTGTTTCCCCAGACACCCGAGAAGCCTTCCCGGCGCTGAAGGTGGAGGCTCAGCCTCCGCGCTCCACGGGCAGCCCCGAGCGCGAGAACGAGAACACCAGCGAGGTCTCGATGCGGCTCACCTCGGGCCGGCTGGTGAAGGACTGGATGGTCAGGATGCGCAGGTGCTCGGTATCCCGACACACCACGTGCACGAGGAAGTCGGTCGTCCCGCCAAGGCAGTAGACGGCGACGGTCTCCGGCAGGGAGCGCAGGTGGTCCCCGATGCTCCCGAACGCCTCGCCCACGTGGAGGCGGAGCTGCACGGCGATGAGCGCCTGGAGCCCCAGCCCCAGCTTCCGCGCATCCAGGTCCGCGCGGTACGCGGAGATGACGCCCTCCGTCTCCAGGCGGCGCACGCGCGTGAGGCACGACGAGGGCGCCAACCCCACCTGCGCCGCCAGCTCCTTGTTGGACAGCCGCGCATTGTTCTGAAGGGCGGCCAGAATTTCACGATCGATTCGGTCCAGCGTGCTCACCCGGGGCTCCTTGCCGAATTCAATTCGATGGCTGTGAAACAATATCACTTTCTATTCTGTCAACATGACCTTTCACAGAATCGTCTGTCTTTGGGTGCTGGGCCTGGGGCTGAGCGCGCGGGCCGAGTCGAATCCCCTGCTGGAGCCCTGGACGGGGCCCCAGGACGGGGTGCCTCCCTTCGACCGCGTGAAGATGGAGCTGTTCCGTCCCGCGTTCGAGGTGGCGATGGACGACCACCGCCGCGAGGTGGATGCCATCGCGAACTCGACGGAGGCGCCCACGTTCGAGAACACCATCGTCCCGCTGGAGGACTCCGGCCGCGCGTTCAACCGGGTGTACCGCGTCTACAATGCGTGGTCCTCGTTCGTGGCCACGCCGGAGTTCCAGGCCGTGGAGCGAGAGATGGCGCCCAGGCTCTCGGCGTTCTGGGATGAGCCGTCGCGGAACGCGCAGCTCTTTGCCCGCGTGAAGGCGGTCCACGACTCGGCCCAGAAGACAGAGCTGTCTCGGGAGCAGCAACGGCTCGTCGATGTCTACTACCGGGACTTCGTGAACTCGGGCGCCCTGCTCGACTCGGCGAGCGGACAGCGGCTGGCCGCCATCAACCAGCGCCGCGCGCAGCTCTCCACGACCTTCACCCAGAACATGCTCGCGGACGAGGCCCGGTCCGTGGTGCTCACCCGCGAGGACGACCTCGCCGGGTTGCCGGACTCCGTGCGCAAGGGCCTGGCGTCCGAGGCCGAGTCCCAGGGCAAGAAGGGCCAGTGGGTCGTCGCCAACACGCGCTCCTCGGTGGCGGACTTCCTCACGTACTCGGACCGACGGGACCTCCGCGAGAAGGTCTGGCGCGCGTACAACGACCGCGGCGACCACGGCGACGCGCATGACAACAACGCGATCATCACCGAGATGCTCTCCCTGCGCGCCGAGCAGGCACGGCTCATGGGGTACCCGACCTTCGCGCATCGGCAGCTCGCGCCGACGATGGTGAAGACACCCGAGAAGGCCCTCGACCTGATGGAGACGATGTGGAAGCCCGCGGTGGCGCGGGTCCACGAAGAGGTGGCGGACATGCGCGCCATCGCCGAGCGCTCGGGCCAGAAGGAGCCCATCGCCCCGTGGGACTCCCGCTATTACGCGGAGAAGGTGCGCAAGCAGAAGTACGACCTGAACGAGGCCGAGATTCAGCCCTATCTCCAGTTGGAGACGCTGCGCGAGGGGATGTTCTGGCTGGCCGGTGAGTACTTCGGGCTCGACTTCGCGCCCGCGGTGGGCGTGCCCGTCTATCACCCGGACGTGCGCGTCTTCACCGTGACACGCCGCGCGACGGGTCGGCCCGCGGGCCTCTTCTTCTTCGACCCGTACGCCCGACCGGGCAAATACAACGGAGGCCAGACGACGCCCTTTCGCACCCAGGAGCGCTTCCGGGGCGAGGTGACGTCCATCGTGGCCAGCAGCATGCCCTTCGTGAAGCCCGCGCCCGGCACGCCCGCGCTCCTGGCCTGGCGCGACGCCCAGACGCTCTTCCACGAGTTCGGTCACGCGGTGCAGGAGCTCAGCTCGGACGTGGCCTATCCCTCGCTCGCGGGCACGCGCGTGGTGCGCGACTACAGCGAGTTCCCCGCCAAGCTCTTCGAGCACTGGGTGGGCGCGCCCGAGGTGCTCAACCGCTTCGCGCGACACGCCACCACGGGCCAGCCGATGCCCGCGGCGCTGATGGCGAAAATCAAGAAGGCCGCCACGTTCAACCAGGGCTGCGCCATGGTCGACTTCCTCCTCTCGGCGCTCGTGGAGATGAAGCTGCACCTGGACACCCGAGACCCCATTAATCCCGCCGCCTTCGAGCGGGAGACGCTCGAGCAGCTCGGCGCGCCCTCGGAGGTCAGCATGCGCTTTCGCATGCCCCACTTCGGGCACGTGTTCTCCAGTGACGCCTACGCGGCGGGCTACTACCGCTACCTGTGGGCGGACGTGCTGGCAGCCGATGCCTTCGAGGCGTTCCTCAAGGCCCCCCGCGCCCAGGTGCCCCAGGTCGCGGAGCGACTGCGCGCGCACGTCCTGGCCGTGGGCAACACGGTGGACCCCTTCGACGGCTACCGCGCCTTCCGAGGCCATGACGCGACGCTCGATGCCTTGATGCGCGAGCGCGGCTTCACCCCGCCCGCCCCGCCGCCCCCGTCACGCAAGCCCAGGTCGCTGTAGCCCCTGCATCACCCCCGGCCTCGAAATCCAGGCACTTGGGCCCACTCGAAGAAAAGACACGGGGCGTGTCGATCCACGGACAGGTCACTCGTTGCCGTGATGAAGGCGGGGAATGACTCCCGGCCCAACACACGGAGCGGTACATGCAGACCCACTCGAAGAAGCAGCTGTGGGCGGGGCGCGTCCTGAGCGGACTCGCGGTGGCGTTCCTTCTCATGGACGGCATCACCAAGCTCATCCAGCTGACGCCCGTCGTCGCGGCCACCACGCAGCTGGGCTACGACGCGAGCGCGGTGGTACCCATTGGCGTGCTCGTGCTCGTGGGGACGGTGCTGTACTGCCTCCCTCGCACCTCGGTGCTCGGCGCCATCTACCTCACGGGATTTCTGGGGGGCGCCATCGCCACCCACGTGAGGCTGAGCAATCCCCTGTTCAGCCACACCCTCTTCCCCCTCTACCTGGCGGCCTTCATGTGGGGCGGCTTGCTCCTGCGCGACACGCGCCTGTGGTCCCTGCTCCTCCCGCGCGAGGCGTGAGGCCTCGCACATCTCCTCGCGCCAGGAGCGCTTCGCGGCATGATGGCGCGCGAGCGCCTCGGTAGCGCGAAGGAGAGTCCCTTGAGCCTCGCGAAGAAGTTGAACCTGAAGGACGGCATGAAGCTGCGCGTCGTGGGCAAGCCCGCGAACGTCGACCTGGGCGATGTCGCCGTCACCCCGTCCGCGAAGGCGGAGGGCCTCCTGGTGTTCTTCAAGTCCCTGGCCGAGGTCGACGCGAAGTGCGCGCCCCTCGTCGAGGCCGCGAAGGCGGACCGCCTCGCCTGGGCGGCCTATCCGAAGGCGGGGCAGCTCGACACGGACCTCAACCGGGACGTGCTCTGGAACCACCTCGCCAAGCACTCCATCGAGGGCGTGCGCCTCATCTCGCTCGACGCCGTGTGGAGCGTGATGCGCTTCCGCCCCGCCTCGTGAGCCGCGTCCGTCAGGTCCTCGGATAGACGCGCGGAGCAGGCGCTCCCAGCCACTGCGTCTCCACGGCCTTGGGCGTGATGTGCACGCGCAGCGCGTCCACGCCATCCACCGTGAACCACCCGTCCGCCGTCATGGGCGCCAGCCGGCGCAGGGGGCGGTCAGGACGCGACATCCACATCGCGCCCTCGCGCCACTTCACCTCCATGTCGCCGTACTGGCCGGTGAGCTCCTGGATGCGCGCCGTCGTCAGCTCCACGGGATGCAGCCGGGCCTCCGCGCCCGCCTGGGCCCACGCGTACCCGGCGCGAACCTCGGGGGACAGACCCGGGGTCTGGGCCAGCCGCTTCAGCGCGAGTGACTGCGCCACCTCCAGGGCCTGGAAGGGAATCGCCTCGACGGTCGGGGTGATGCCCACGCCTTCCCAGTTGGTGTGGCTGACGGCGTGGACCGGGCGCCCCATGGACACGCTCAAGACGAAGCCCGGCGCGATGGGCACGAACTGGTTGTTGTTGGCCGCGCCCATGGTCTTCGCGCCCACCAGCTCGCCCAGCTTGAACTGCTGCACGTCGTAGGCGAAGGCCTCCGCCGCCGAGGCGACGTCTCCGTCAATCAACACATACAGCGGCTTGCCCTTGAGCCGTCCGGCCGGCAGGTGTCCCAAGGCGCGCGACTGCTCGTCCGGCTTCGAGCGTTCGAGGAACGTCATCTCCAGCGTGTCCTCGTCCAGGAAGTGGCTGACGAGGTAGCGCACCGCCCCGTGTGAGCCACCGCCATTGCCGCGCAGGTCGATGATGACGGCGTCGCCGTCCTTCAAGAAGCGCAGGGCCTCGTCATAGACGGCGCCCGTCTGGTCGCGCACCCACTCGAACGCGGAGATGCGCAGGTAGCGGATGTTGCCCGGGAGGATGCGCTGCTCGGCCAGACCGTGATGGTCGCGCGCGGCCCGCTCACGCCAGAACGCGAACTCCGCGTCAGCGCTCTCGCCCCGAGCGGCCTCCTTTCGGAGGTCCTCGTACCGCGGCGGCTCGAAGCCCAGGTACAGGTGATGATCACCCGAGGCCGCCACGAGGTCCTCGGTGACAAGCTCGCCCAAGCGCACGGGGTCCGTGCCGTCATAGCGCCCCGCCTTGCGCGCCTGGGTCAGCCGCTCCACGAGCCCGGGCACCTTCTCCGGGAAGACGTACGACGCGCGCAGCGACGCGACAATGGCATCCAGCGCGGCACTCCGCTCCGCGACGGAGAGCGGCCGAGGCCCGGCGCGCTCCGCCCGCGCGCCTGGCTGCGCGGCCCGAGGCCCCGGCTGCCCCCAGGCGACACTGGCAGACAGCGAGAGCACTCCCACCCACCACGTCGCGCTTCGGTCTCCACGCATCTTCGTGCGCTCCTGTGCGGAAGGCGGGCGGAGCCCCGCTCCCGTCACGGACATATATAAGCACTAATATAAGCACGCAAGTCCACCGGCGCGGAGGGAGGGCGGCACGCCGGTCAGGTCGCGTCGTGGAAGATGATGCCCACCGTGTGGCGCGCGCCCGAATGCAGGCGGCTGACGCCGTGACGGAGGTTCACGCGGTAGACGCCGCGCGTGCCCTGGACGGGGCGCTGGTGCACGGCGAAGACGACGGCGTCCCCCTGGCGGAGCGAGAGCACCATGGGCCGCGACTGCATGCGCGGGCGCTGCTCCGTCATCACGAACTCCCCGCCGGTGAAGTCGCGCCCGGGCTCGGAGAGGAG
This sequence comes from Citreicoccus inhibens, assembly GCF_019039035.1. Classification (GTDB taxonomy): domain Bacteria; phylum Myxococcota; class Myxococcia; order Myxococcales; family Myxococcaceae; genus Citreicoccus; species Citreicoccus inhibens. The sequence goes on from NZ_JAHNZT010000001.1 coordinate 89,511, forward strand.
CACGGCCACCTGGAGCGGGAAGACGTGCTCGCCGTAGAGGTCCTGGTGCAGGCAGTTGTAATCCCCTTCGCCGTAGCGCAGGAGCAGCGGCGTCGGGCGGAGCTGTCCCGCGGCGTGGCAGCGCGCGAGGAAGTCCGCGTGGGATTCGGGGAAGTGGACGTCCACGCCCATCGCGGTGTGCCAGCGGTTCGCGATGGGCACGAGGCGCGGATAGAAGCTCTCGCGCAGCCGTGCGACGGTGTCCGGCAGCGGGTGGGCGAAGTACTGGTATTCGCCGCGGCCAAAGCCATGACGCCCCATCACCACGCGGCTGCGGAAGACGTCCTCACGCGGATACAGCCCCGCGAGGGCCTCGCACTCGGCGGGTGCCAGCAACCGCTCCACCTGCGCGGCGCCCTGGGCATCCAGGTCCGCGGTGATGCGAGCCCAGTCCAGCGCGGCGACCCGGTGCGAGAGGTCTCGGGCGGGCGTGAGGCGTGAAGCCAGCGCGCTCATGACCGGGCCTCGCGGGCGAGCAACACGCGCTTGCGCTCGACCCCCCAGCGGTAGCCCGACACGTCTCCGTCCGCGCGCACGACGCGGTGGCAGGGAATGGCGACCGCCAGCGCATTGGACGCGCAGGCGCGGGCCACGGCGCGGACCGCCTTGGGGGCGCCGATGGCGTTCGCGATGTCCGCGTAGCTCACCGTCTCCCCCACGGGGATGGCCCGCAGCGCCTCCCAGACGCGCCGCTGGAACGCGGTGCCCTGGATGTCGAGCGGGAGCGTGACGCCCACGCGCGGGTTCTCCACCAGGCCGACCACCGTGGCGACCCACGCCTCGAACGCGGCATCGGCGCCCACGAGCCGAGCGCGAGGGAAGCGCTGCTCCAGGTCATGGAGCAAGGCCTCGGGGTCGTCGCCCAGGAGGATGGCGCAGACGCCGCGCTCGGTGGCGGCGACCAGCACGTCTCCCAGCGAGCAGCGCCCCATCGCGAAGCGGATCTCCAGGTCCACGCCACCGGTCCGATACCGCGAGGGCGTCATGCCGAGCATCGCGGGGGCATCAGCGTAGAAGCGCCCCGAGGAGGCATAGCCCGCGCCATAGATGGCCTCCGTCACCGAGTCGCGCGACTGGAGCTCCTCCTGCACGCGCCGCGCACGGAAGGCCTGCGCATACGCCTTGGGCGTCACGCCGGTGAGCGCCTTGAAGAGGCGGTGCGTGTGAAAGACGCTCAGGCCCACGTGCTGGGCCAGCGACTCCAGCGAAGGCGTGTCCTCGCTCCGCTCCAACATCCGACACAGCTCGGCCACCTGGGCCGCCTGTCGCTCGGCGAGCGGAGGCTGGTCCGGCTTGCAGCGCTTGCAGGGCCGGAAGCCGGCCCGCTCCGCCTCCGCCGCGCTGGCGTGGAACGCGACGTTCCGCGGATGCGCGGAACGCGAGGCGCACGAGGGGCGGCAGTACACCCCCGTGGTCCGGACGGAATAGAAGAACGACCCGTCCGCGTGCTCGTCCCGGGCGCGGACCGCCGCCCAACGGGGGTCCTGCTCGACGGCGGCGGCGGTCGCCTGTCGCTTGGCTCGCATGGTGTGGGTCTCCCGCATTGGCTCTGTGAGGCTCATGACACGACGGTAATCGTGAGCAGGGAGCCCGGCACTCCGGCTCTTGCTCTGGAATCCGAGTCGATGTCCACCGCGTCTTCCGCTCCCATAACAGCGACCGCCTGTTCCGCCGCTCGCCCGGACAGGCCCCGCGAGGAATGGGAGCCCTACCCTTTCCTGGCAATCGGACACGGGGGTGCGACATGGCGGGGAAGACAGCGGCGGGGCGCAGGGCCTACATCATCGGCGGCGGCATCGCGGGCATGGCCACGGCGGCCTATCTGATTCGCGAGGGCGGGCTCCCCGGCGCGCAGGTCTTCGTCCTGGAAGAGAGCCCCATCCTGGGAGGCAGCCTGGACGGCGGCGGCACCCCCGAGAACGGCTACATCCTGCGCGGCGGCCGGATGTTCAACTTCTCCTACCGGTGCACCTACGACCTGCTGTCGTTCATCCCATCCCTGGACCGCCCTGGCCAATCGGTGAAGGACGACATCGACCAGTTCAACGAGGCGCACCCCACCGAGTCCCACTGCCGGCTCGTGGAGCACGGCCGCAAGCTCGACGTGACGCAGATGGGGTTCTCTCGCAAGGACCGGCTGGACCTCATTGAAATCATCGCGCGCAGCGAGGCGTCCCTGGGCCGCAAGCGCGTGGACGAGTGCTTCTCGCCCGGCTTCTTCCAGACGACGTTCTGGTTCATGTGGGCCACGATGTTCGCGTTCCAGCCGTGGCACAGCGCCGTCGAGTTCCGGCGCTACCTGCACCGCTTCGTCCACGAGTTCCCCCGCATCAACACGCTGGCGGGCGTGGACCGCACGCCGTTCAACCAGTACGACTCGGTCGTGCTGCCGCTCCAGGCGTGGCTCCAGCAGCAAGGCGTGCACTTCGAGCTGGGCATGGAGGTGCGCGACCTGGACTTCCAGCCCGCGGGGGACCGCCAGCGCGTCAGCGGCATTCACTTCCACCGCGGTCAACGCGACGGGACCATCGCGCTCAACGCGTCCGACCTCGTCTTCGTCACCAACGGGTCGATGACCTCGGGCACGCGCTACGGTTCCATGAACGCGCCGCCCCAGGGCGAGGGCACCCGGCGCGACGGCGGCTCGTGGATGCTGTGGGAGCGCATCGCGAAGGGGCGCCCCGAGTTCGGCCGGCCCTCGGTGTTCGATGAGCGGGTGGACGAGTCGAAGTGGCCCTCGTTCACCGTGACACTTCAGGACCCGCTGTTCTTCCGCCTCATGGAGGACTTCACCGGCAACGTCGCGGGCGAGGGCGGCCTGGTGACGGTCAAGGACTCGAACTGGCTCATGTCCGTGGTGCTCGCGCACCAGCCCTACTACCGGCACCAGCCACCGGGCGTCACCGTGTTCTGGGGCTACGGATTGTTCCCGGACCGCGTGGGCAACTTCGTGCAGAAGGCCATGTCGGAGTGCTCGGGAGCGGAGCTGTTCATCGAGCTGTGCAACCACCTGGGCTTCCAGAAGGAGCTGCCCACCCTTCTGCGCGGCGCGAACAGCATCCCCTGCATGATGCCTTTCATCACCAGCCAATTCCTCACACGCGGCCCCACCGACCGGCCGCACGTCGTGCCGGAGGGCTGGGAGAACCTCGCCTTCATCGGCAACTTCTGCGAGCAGCCCAAGGACGTCGTGTTCACCGTGGAGTACTCGGTGCGCTCCGCGCAGGCCGCGGTGTTCTCACTCTTGGGGCTGGAGAAGGAGCCGCCTCCCGTCTACCCCGGTGAGCGAGACCCGCGCGTGCTGCTCCACGCGCTCCAGACCCTGTACACCCATGGCGAGCACGCGGACGAGGCCCCCGGAACCTCGCCCCACTGAGCCCGCACGCGTCGCGTTCGCCCCGCGCGAAGGCCGTGGGCAAGAGACACGACTTCGGAGACACTTCGCTCCGAAGCCGTGCCCACCGGACACCGCGCACCATGCTCCTCCTCGCGTTGAGTTGTCTTCAAGGTCGCCCCATGCATGACGCCGCCGAGACGCTGCTCGCGCTCGGCGCGGACGGACTCCAGCTCACGCCCGGCAATGCCCCCACCGACGGATTCGTGGAGGACCTGCGCCAGCGGGGCGTGCCCTTTCGCACGCACCATGGCTTCACGCCGAGCGCGATGCGGCGGCAGGTCTGGGCCTCTGATGCCGCGTGCCGCGTCGACTCGGACTCCGTCCACCCTCCGCGCGACGTGGACCCCGCGCGCGAGCCCTGGGCGCACCGGGTGGAAGCCGGCGCGTATCAAACGCTGACGGTGGAGACCATGTACCCAGGCTATGCGCTGGGCACGGGGGCCGCGATTGACCGGGCCATGTCACTGGGCCTGCGGTTGGCGGTGGATGTCTCGCATCTGCACATCCAACGCGCCGGTGGCCTGCTGCCAGATTCGGTGTGGCGGCGGCTCCAGGACTATCCCTCCATCCACGAGGTGCACGTGTCCGCCAATCCCGGGGACCGGGACGCGCATCATCCCCTGACGCGTGACACCTTCGGGCTCGCCTGGGCCCGAGAGCGCGGCGCGGACGGTACACCCCTCATCCTCGAGTGCTACATGCACCGGCTCTCCGACGACGCACGCCGCGAGCAGGTGGCGCTCTGCCTGGGCACGACATGAACCACCTCAAGTACTCCCCCGCGAAGGCCGCGGCCCTGCGCGAGCACCTCTTGAAGGCGCAGGTCGAGCCGGTGGTGCTCGACCACTTTCAAAGGCATCCCCACCTGCGCTCCGCCGCGCTCCTCGTCGCGCAGTATTGGAATGACGAGGCAGACGACGCGGTCCACCACCGGCTCCTCTTCTCCGAGCTCGAGACGCCCGACACGGACGCCGCGTTTCGGGACCAAGAGAACGATGGCGTCAACTTCGCCACGCCTCCGGGCGAGGAGCGCTGGGAGGCCGAGGCGCAGCGGTATGTCTTCAGCTGGCCCGACAACCGCGAGGCCATCCCGCTCTTCGCCGCGTTCACCCGCGAAGACTGCCACCAGGACATGACGCCCCTTGAGTCGTTCACGCCCTACGCCATCTTCCGGCGGACGGGCACGGGGCTCGCCATCGAGGTCGTGGGGCAGATGCTCCGCCCGTGGCTCGATGGCGTCCGGCCAAGCTGGGAGCAAGACGTCTGAGCCCAGCTTCGCCGCGTCCCCGAGGGGCGACTACTTCACGCCCACCGCGTTCCAGCTCTCCAGCACCTTCTTCGCCTCCGGGGAGTCCTTGCCGTAGAGGTCCTGGGCCGCCTTGAAGGTGGCCTCCTTCGCCTGGGCGAAGTTGGTGTTCGGCGTCATGTAGAACGTCAGCGCGCGAGAGAAGACCTTCAGGCTCTTCTCGATGCCGATGCCGTCCTTCACCTCGACGCCGGAGGTGCGGTTCTTCCCGCCCTCGGACAGCAGATAGAAGGCGTTGTTCGCGATGCCCGAGTTGAGGTGCACGCCGCCGTTGTCCTGCATGCCGGTGTAGAGCTTGGAGTAGTTGTCGCGGGACTGGCCGTCCTTCGTGGGGTCGCTCAGGTCACGCAGGCCGTCGGTGGGGTCGCCGTTGTTCGGCGTGAAGGTGTCCTCGCCCACCGTCCAATCGAACTTCACCGCGCTGTTCGTCTTGCTCTCGTGCCACTCCACGCCCGTGCCGAGGATGTCGCTCATCGCCTCGTTGAGCGCGCCAGACTCGCCCCGGTACTTGAGGCCGGCGGTGCGCTCGGTGAGGCCGTGGGTGATTTCGTGGCCCGCGATGTCCAGCGTAGTGAGCGACCCGAACGTCTGGCCGTCGCCATCGCCGTAGTTCATCTTCTCGCCGTCCCAGTAGGCGTTGTTGAACTTGTCGCCCACGTGCACGTCAGAGATGAGCTTCTCGCCCTTGCCGTCGATGGAGTCGCGGCCGAGCACGTCCTTGTAGAAGTCATACGTGGCCTGCGCTCCGTACTGCGCATCCACCGCGTCCTTGTTGCGAGCGGGATCCGTCTTCTCGCCCCAGACGTCGTTGTTGTCGGTGATGGGCGCGTTCTTCGTCGAGGTGGACTCCGGGTCTCGGTTGAGCGCGTCGCGCGTCACCACGCCCTGGCCACGCGACTTGTCCTCCAGGCTGTACGTGCCATCCGCGTTCTTCGTGCTGCCGATCCGCACCTTGCCGCTGTACTGCGTGGTGTCGTCGGCCTTGCCCGTCGTCGTGGGCTGCGACGGGGTCGTCGGGGTCGTCGGGGTCGTGGTGGGCTTGCCCTTCTTGCCGCGCACGCCCTCGAAGCCGCCGAGCTGGTTGAACTGCTCCAGCACCTTCCCGGTGTTGGCGTCGACCAGGTAGTTCATCTTGCGCGGGTCCTTGCCCTGGCCCACGTCCGTCGTGTTGCTCAGCTCCACGTGGTACGCGACGTGGTACGCGCCGTCGTTCGCCTTGAAGAGGACGCGCTCGGTGGTCGGCGCGCGGTCCGTCTTGCCCGCGAAGTCCCGCTGTGCGACGGCCAGCGCCTGCTCGGCGGACAGCTTCGTCTTGGACGAGCCCAGCCCGGGCGGGATGGCGGAGAGGTCTCCGGTGACGCTCTCCACGCGGCCATCGTTGGCCAGGTGCCCGATGACCTGCTCACCGAAGACAGGCGTGCCCTCGCTGACGCGGTCCATCCGCACGTGCGTCATGCCCAGCGTGTCCTGCTCCACCGTGCGCGGCGAGAAGTCCGCCCCGCTGAGGACGGGCGTGGGGACGATGCCCCGGCCCGCGGACTGCGCGCTCTGCGTCTGGAGGAAGTCCACCGTCGTCTGGATGGCCGCCTTGCCCTGCGCGCTGTCGAGCGCGATGGGGCCCGGCTTCGGGGGCGCGGCGAGCGTGTTCTTCAGCGCCACCGGGGCCGGGCGCGCCTGGGGCGCGAAGCTGGACGCCTGGGTGAATCCCACGCCCTTGGACGACCCCTGCCCCGAGGCGCTCGCGGGCTTCGTGTCGGGGGAGCGGGAGACGGTGGGCTTCGGAAGGTCGTTGCGAACTTTCATGGCGGCGCACCCAAAGTGGGGAGAGGTACTCCTATTCTCGAAATATCCGACAAACAGTTGTGTCCCGCTGATTTAGAAATCGAGATGAGGCCCGGAGACAGGGCAAGCCCTTGGAAACATTTGCCCAGGAGGGCACAGCGGCCCGCACCCGGGGGTGGGGCGACGGAGCGGGCGGCTGGGTGGAGCGCCTTGCCGGGTTGGGGCGTGGGGGCAACCGTTCGCGAGGACAGGCAGGTCTCGGAGGGGGGGCACCCATGAGCGGCGTGAGGGATTCGGCGACGGCGTTGATGAACGAGCGGGAGATGCGGCTGGTGCTCGCCAGCGCTCCACGCAATCTGGCGGCACTGACGCAGCGGGAACTCAAATCCCTGGTGAAGCGGGCGCGGGGACTGAAGGACCGCTATGCGCTGCGGGCGCGGCGATTGATGGGGGAGGCGCGCGGCAAGCGTCCCGCCACACGCGGCCGCAGGGCCCAGGGCAATGCGAACACCCGGCGCAAGGCGGTGCTGTTCCAACAAGCCCTGGGACGATTCGAGGCAAGGCTCGCGCTCCTGGAGCGCGCGGCACCGAGCACGAAGCCCGCGGCGCGGGTCCGCAAGAGCGCGACTGGCAAGCGAGCCGCGACCGCGCGCAAGCAGGCTCCAGCGCGCAAGGCCACGGCGACCCGGCGGGCCTCGGTGGCCAAGACCTCACGGGTCCGCGGCGCCAAGAAGGCCGCCGCTCCGGCAGGCTACGTGCGGCGACAGAAGTCTCGGGGTGGCGCGCAGAAGCAGCGGCGCTTCAGCTCGGTCAACACGGTGGCGCACCGCACCGCGCAGGGGCGACGACAGCAGGCCCGGCGCGACTCACGGCGGTAGCGGAGTCTCGCGCCTCCCCACCGTGGCGCCGCGCCCCCTTCGCTGGCGCGGCGCCATGACGGGTTGCAGCCGGGTCACCGCGCTCAGGGCACCTCGGGCAGCGAGTACTCGAAGTCGTAGAAGTGCTTGCCGCCGCTCTCGATGATGATCTTCACCGAGCCCGAGAGCCCGCGCAGTTCCCCCGTGCCCGAGTCCGGCACCACCGTGATGATGAGCGACGTCTCGCCACGCACCGCCGTCCCGGAGTGCTGGAGACAGAATGTGCCGGTGCGGCCCTTCAGCGTTCCCGTCACGCACTCCATCGCCACATAGCCCGCCGAGCCCTCCACGGCGGAGCGCACCGCGAGCATCTGTCCCACGCTCGTCGCGTCCAGCTCACCGTGGAAGCGCTTGTCGAGCCACAGCCGTCCCACGGGCGAGTCGCTGGCCTGCGCCTCGGGGGGCATCGGGGTCAGCTTGACGTCAAAAGGGCCGGTGGCTCGCTGCATCATCGTGAAGTCCTTCCTCGCGGAGAAAGTCGCCGCCCACACCGTACGCGGGCTGGAAATCGTGGGCCGGGACATAGGTGAGCGTCCTCGACCTGGATTGCAAAAACACGACACCTCCCTACCATGCGGCGCAGTGAGTCGTTCCCGCCTCGACGCCCCGCGCGGCGTCCTCCAGCGCCGTGCGCCCGCGAACCGTATCTCCCACGAGCGCTTCCACCCCGCGCCCGCGCTGGCGCCCTTCATCGAGCACTTCTGGAGCGTCCGGTGGGACCTTCGGGGCCTGCCCGCCATCCAGGCCGAGACGCTGCCGCACCCGTGCATCCATTGGATTTTCGAGCGAGGTCGCGGCCAGCTCACCGGCGTGCAGACGCGGCGCTTCCGCCGACGGCTGAGCGGGCAGGATCGCGTCTTCGGCATCAAGTTCCGCCCCGCCGCGTTCCAGCCGTTCCTGGGGGCTCCGCTGTCGCGCCTGACCGATCGCACCGTCAGCGCGAGGCCCGTGTTCGGACCGGCCGGAGAGGCACTGCGCGACGCCATCCTCGCGGAGTCCGAGGTCCTTCGATGCGTGGCGCTGGCGGAGGAGTTCCTCCTCGCGCGCATCCCCGACCTGCCCGCGGAGATCCTCCTGCTGCGCGACCTGGTGGAGCGGCTGGCGAGAGACCCGGACATCACGCGCATGGAGCAGGTCGCCGCGCTCGCGGGCCTGCCGGTGCGCCAGCTCCAGCGACGGTTCAAGGCAGCGGTGGGTGTGAGCCCCAAGTGGGTCCTGCAACGCTACCGCCTCCATGAAGCCGCCCTGCGACTCGAGGCCGAGGACGCTCCGGACATGGCGAGCCTCGCGTTGCACCTGGGTTACTTCGACCAATCGCACTTCATCCGAGACTTCAAGTCCGTCGTGGGACAGTCGCCCGGCGAGTACGCCGCCGAGGCTCGCGCCATCCGCCGGGACACGAACGCTCGGACTGCCCCTCAGAAGCGAAGCAGTCCCAGGTGAGGCATGGCAGGCGACTTTCCCGCGCCTCTCGCGGCGCTCCCTCCGGCCTGGGTGACGAGAGCGCCGCAGCCCCTCCTGCGCTCAGCGCAGGAGGCAGCGCGTGTCGAGGCTGTAGAAGTCCGAGGGCGTGAACGGGTTCCACGTCTGCCGCACGAAGTAGAGGCGACGCAGGTCGCGGCTCAGCGTCGGGTGGAACTCGTCCTTCTCCGTGTTCACCGCCGGCCCCATGTTCAGCGCCCGCGTCCACGTGCCCGCGAGGTTGAAGCTCACGTAGAGGTCACCCAGGCCATACCCACCCGGCCGATTCAGCGACGCGAAGATGAGCAGCTTCCCGTCCGGAGAGACCCACGGGTTGTACTCCCAGAAGTCCGGGCTGTTCACCCCCATGCCCAGGTTCTCCGGCGCGGCGTACCCAGTGCCCTGGCGGCGCGCGCGGTAGATGTCGAAGTCCGTCTCGAAGGTGCCGCTCGCGAAGTACACCGTCCCGTCCGCGGTCACGCTCGGGAAGAGCTCGTGCCGAGGCGAGTTCACGGTGTTGCCCAGGTGCTGAGGCGCGCCCCACCCCTTGCCGGAGCGGTGCACCACCCAGAGGTCGAAGTCCTCGCGCTCCACGCCGTCCACCGGCCGCATGGAGGAGAAATAGAGCGACTGCCCATCCGGCGAGAGGAAGGGATCCGAGTCGTGGAAGGTGCCCGAGAAGGACACGACCTCGCCCGGACCGAAGTGCCCATTCACCTTGTGCGTGACGTAGATGGTCCCATAGGGCGCCTCCGCCGTGTCCACGTGGTAGTAGGCCGTCTGGCCGTCCGCGGAGAGCGACAGCCGATACTCGGAGCGCTCCGGCAAGGAGATCTCCCCTGGCGCGAAAAGCGAACCACCCGGCTCGCATGCTCCGCGCGACAGCGCCTCCACGCCCTCGCCGGACGCCCAGGCCTCGTCCCATGGCCCCTGCGCCCAGGCGGCCCCCGACACGCTCATCAACACCCCGGCCAGCAGGGCACCCACGGACGACCCCTTCGCTCCCATTCCACGAATCACGTTCATGCGCGGCTCCTTTGCCGCGACCAAGGTCGCTCGAACGCGCGAGCAGCCCCATGAGGATGTGATGAGCCGTGGAGGGTCCGGGATGGACGGTGGACCGGACGGGATGACGTTGCGTCAGGGCGCCAGGTCGAGCGCCCGCTGCAGGCGCGCACGGTAGCTGCGCCCCGAGGTGAGCTTCGTTCCATCCCGCAGGACGAACACGAACTCCCCGGGCGGCAGCGGCTCCACTTCTTCAATCCGGTCGAGCTGGACGATGAACGAGCGATGCGCGCGCACGAAGCGCTTCGGGTCCAGCTTCGACTCCAACGCGTTGAGCGTCTCCCGTGCGAGGTAGGACTCCTTCCCCACATGCAGCGAGACGTAGTTCCCCTCGGAGGACAGGTAGTCGATGTCCTCGACCCGGACGAAGCGCAACCGCCACCCTACCCTCGCCACCAGTCGGCTCACGTACCGCTCGGCGGGCGGCGCCATCCGTTGGGACAACGACTCCAGGCGCGCGAGCAGCTCCGCGTCCGGCTGGGTGGCGCGGGCTCGCAGTCGCTCTCGCGCCCGAGCGAGGCTCTGCTGGAAGCGCTCCCGGTCGAACGGCTTGAGCAGATAGTCGAGCGCGTTGGCCTCGAAGGCCTGGACCGCGAAGTCCCGATGCGCCGTCACGAAAATGATTTCAGGGAGCCGCTCCGGCGCGACCGCTCGAATGACTCCGAAGCCATCCGGCTCGGGCATCTGCACGTCCAGGAAGACGAGGTCCGGTCGCTCATCCTCCAGTGCCGTGATGGCCTCGTGGCCGTCACGGCACTCCGCGACGACCTGCATGTCCGAGGTCTCCGCCAGGAGGTCCCGCAGGCGCTCCCTCGCGAGGGGCTCGTCGTCCACCACGACCACGCGAATCGGCGTGCTCACGCGGAGGTCTCCGCGCGGAACGGCAACGCGAGCAGAACCTCGGTGCCACCCCCTTCGGCGTCTCGCAGCTCCAGCCGGTGGTCTCGGCCGTACAACTGCGTGAGCCGCTCGCGGGTGAGCCACAGGCCCTTGCCACCACCAGACCGGGTGAGCGCTTCGGGCGGCGACTTGAGCCCCAGGCCGTCATCGCGCACTTCGAGGCGCAGCTCGGAGCCTTCACGGCGAGCAACCAGCGTCACCGTCCCCGGCTCGGAGCCCGGCGCGATGCCGTGCTGAATGGCGTTCTCCACGAGCGGTTGCAGCAGGAAGTGAGGCACATGCGCGCCCAGTGTGTCCGGGTCGATGTCCCGATGCACCGTGAGCCGATCCGCGAAGCGCACGCCTTGGATGTCCAGGTAGAGCTGGAGCGAGCGCAGCTCCTCGCGCAGCGGAACCTCCTCACGCGTCGCGGCGTCCAGCGTGCTGCGCAGCAAGTCGCTCAGCCGCGCAATCATCCGCTCACTGCCATCGGGGTTGCGATGAACCAGCGCGGAGATGGAGTGCAGCGTGTTGAACAAGAAGTGAGGGTGCAGCTGCGCCTTGAGGACATGGAGCTGCGCGCGAGCGAGCTGACCTTCTCGCAGCCGCACCTGCTCGGCGTAGTAGAGCGCGTTCGCCACGCCGAGCACCGTGAAGTAGGTGAACGGGTTGTAGAGCAGCGAGTGCTCCAGCACGTCCCAGAAGTCCGGGCGCTGGGCGTACCAGCCAATCCAAGGATCGAGCGCGTAGATGGCGGCGGCTCGCGCCACCGAGGCAAGCAACGCCCCCACCGCGTGCAGCACGAGCCGGGGGACGAGGTGCGAGCGCTCGAACGGGAAGCGCAGCCCCAACTGGATGACGACCAAGGTGAGCGGGGCCCAGAGACCGTGGGCCACGAGCGACGTGCGCAACACATCGCTCCAGGCGCCGCCGCCCACGGAGTGCGCCTCGCTCGCGGCAGCCAACCCCGACAACGTCCAATAGACGAACGAGGCCACCCACCAGCGCCAGGAGCTGCCGCGTGTCATGGCGGCGGAGTATACGCACGCCCCCTCGCACGCCGGGAAGCAGGCCTCGCGTTGTCCGCACCGTCGACTCGATGGAATCCTTCCAACGGATTGACACATCGCTCCAGCCCCCTGGCGCGCACTGCAATGGCGTGACATGGAGGCGGGGCGTTTCACTTCTCCCCACACAGCTCTCCTTTGGGTCCCATCATGAAGCTCTCATCCGTCTTCCCTGCTCCTCCATCCAATGCCGCGAGCGTGGCGCTGCTGATGTTGCGCGTCGTCGCCGGGCTCGCGTTCGTGCTGCATGGCTCGTCCAAGATTCAGGACCCCTTCCACTGGATGGGGCCCACGGCACCGGTGCCCGGGCTGTTCCAGGCACTGGCCGCGCTCTCCGAGTTCGGTGGCGGGCTGGCGTGGATTCTCGGCGCGCTGGTGCCGCTCGCGTCCCTTGGGCTGTTCTTCACGATGCTCGTCGCGGTGTTCACCCACGCGGTGGCGAACGGCGATCCGTTCGTGGGCCACGGCGCGAGCTACGAGCTGGCCCTGGTGTACCTGTCCATCTCCGTGGTGATGCTGCTCATCGGCCCCGGCCGGTTCTCCGTGGACGCGTTCATCCGCGCCAGACTCAACCGTACCCCGTAGAGCCTGCGCCTCAAGCGCGCCGGCGGCCAGCACGTCCGCCAGCGCGTGGACTTCTTGGGCGTCGTCCGTTCGTCTTTGGGCAGGCGCCCGCACATCGCCTTCAGCGAGCCAGCAGGGGCTGGGCACTGAGTCCGCGCGCTCACGCCAGAGGCCGCACAACGCCCGACGCGGCATCACCCCTCCAACCAGGTCCGATTTGACGGCGGCAACTCCAAGCTGTCGGACGCGCTCTTCCGCGCGGGCAAGCACCACGAGCTGCTCGCCATCAGCGGCGCCCCCCATCACGTGGTGGACCCGCTCCTCAACACACACCTGTGGGAGCGGGTGATGCGCCACCTCCACGACACTCTCTAGGTTGCCTCGGCTGAACGCGGGGGCCCGAACCATTGCGTGAGGGCCGCACGCAGTCCCTGGTCCGTGCCCTCCCCGACCCACGCGACGTGTCCGTCCGGACGAATCAGCACCGCGGCCGGCGCCGTCACGAGCCCCAACACCGGGAGTTCCCACGCCCCCGTGCAGCGCGCCGCGACTCGGCGAACCCGGTCCGCCCAGGGCGCGACATCGAGTGGGCCACGCTCGTCGAAGTCGAGCAGCACCGGCCGCGCGTCATGCAACAGGTGGAACACACGCCGGGGCCCCTCGGCCGTCATCAGGTCGAGGTCCGGCATGCGCCGCCCGAGCAACGGATGTCCGTTGCCCAGGTCGTAGTGGATGTCCAGACCCGACATCATCGCCGCGTACTGCTTGCGTGGCCCGTCCATCCGCAGCAACTCCGCCAGCGTCTCCCGCACGGCGTCCATCCGCGCGTCACCGCGGCTCAGCGCGGTCTGCGCCAGGGTCTTCCGCAGCGCACGGGCCGCGATGGGGTGTCGCTCGGCTTGGTACGTGTCGAGCAGGTCGTCCGGCGAGACACCGCGCACCACCTGGGCCAGCTTCCATCCCAGGTTCACGGCATCCTGCACACCGAGGTTGAGCCCCTGTCCGCCCATCGGAGAATGCACGTGGGCCGCGTCGCCGGCCAGGAGCACCCGCCCGTTGCGGTAGGACGCCGCCTGCCGGGTCATGTCGGTGAAGCGCGAGAGGTACGTGGCGCGTTGCAGGCCGTAGTCCGTCCCGTAGAGCGCGATGAGCCCCTGGCGCAACGTCTCGAGCGTCGGCGCGTCTGCCGTGCAGACCTGCTCCTCTCGCAGCACCACGCCCACGCGCCCGTCCTCCAGCTTGCCCATCGCGAAGGTGCCCTTCTCGTCCCGACGAATGCCGAAGGTCGGCGTGCCGGTCATCTCGACCTCGGCGATGAGGTAGCTGATCGACGCGTCCCACCCCGGGAACGCAATGCCTGCCGCCTTGCGGATGAGGCTGCGGCCCCCATCGCATCCGACGAGGTACTTCGCACGCACCACGCGGCCATCGGACAACGTCACGTCGACGCCGGTGTCATCCTGCGCGAAGCCCGTCACTTCGCACCCTCGCGCCATGGGCACCGCCAGCTCGCCCACCCACTCCGCCAGGATGCGCTCGAAGCGCTCCTGCACGAGCGCGAGCCCGTGGTTGTGACGCGTTGGAAAGTCGCTGAGGTCCAGCGGCGCCTGCCCGAACGCGACGTTCTGGACCGTTTGTCCTTGCGAGGTGAAGCGCTCGACGACCCCGCGCTGGTCGAGCACCTCCAGGCTGCGCGCGTGCAGCCCACGCGAGCGGGTGCCGACGACCTCCTGACCGGCGCGCCGCTCGACGATGAGCACGTCCACCCGCGCCAACGCCAGCTCCGCCGCCAGCATCAGCCCGGTCGGGCCCCCTCCCGAGATCACCACCGCGTGCTGCGTCACGTCGTCCGCGTGCATGCCTCAGTCCTCCCGCGCTTGGAACGAAACGGGCAAGGGTGGAGCACGGGCAGGGGGGCTTGCGGCAACACCCGGGGTCTGGCATCTGCTGACAGTGGAGAGCGCGGTTGCCCTACGGAGTCACCTTCGGGGCGCCCATTTTCTCAGCCCCCAATTCCTGAGAGGGATAGGCCCACGCAAGCGGCCACCCGACCTCTTGATTCGCCGGGCGGTTTCTTCTAACCGAGCCAGATCAACCGTCTCTTCCAGGGAGTGTGATGAAAGCACTGTTTGCCGCATTGCTGTTGTTCACGACCGCCGCCCAAGCGGAGTCCAAGCCGGTCAAGCTCTTCATCGACGGGGGCAATCCCTTCCTGCACGTCGACGCGAAGGACGCCCCCACCGTGGGCGACGAGGTCACGCTGTTCGCCGATGCGAATGGCTCGAAGGCCGTGGGCACCGCGGTCGTCATGGAAGTGAAGGGCGCCCTCGTCCGCCTCAACGCCGACGCAACCAAGAGCGGCGCGAAGTTCGCGCGCGCCATCAAGCCCGCCCCCGTGGCGGCTCCCGCCCCGGCCGCCGCGCCTGCTCCGGCCCCCGCTCCCGCCCCCGTGGCGGTGGAGCCTCCGCCGCCCGCCCCGCCCACGCCGCCTGCCGAGGCCGTGGAGCCCGCCCCGCGCCTGCGCGGAACCCTGGCGTCCGGACTCGTCCGCGTCACGATGCACAACAACTCCGAGGAGGCGTGGACCGACTGCATGCTGCGCTTCTCGGACGAGCGCTTCTTCAAGGTGGGCCGCGTGGCCGCGGGCGCGGACGACACCGTGATGAAGGTGAAGTTCTCCAGCCCTCCGGTGCCTGCCAGTGACCGCGTCGTCGTCAAGTGCGTCCAGGGCGAGGCCGAGTTCCTCTACGCCGAGCCCGCTCGCCCCGCCGCGATCAAGGGGTACGCCGTGGGCGATGGCGACCGCGTGACGGTCTTCAATCAGAGCGAGAAGGACTGGACCCAGTGCGACGTGCGCAAGCCCGACGGCAGCCACTATGTCCTGGGCAACTTGGAGGCGGGCGACCAGAACTCCATCCGCGGCGGTCTGTTCAAGAAGGACCCGAAGCCCGGCGTGCAGTGGCTGAAACTCATCTGTGCCGAAGGTGAGTTGGAGACATCCTTCAAGTAGCCCCACGCGCGCCTACCCGAGCGCGCTATCTCTGCCGAGCCCCGCGGCCCGCCTCCGGAACTCAACCGGGGCGGGCCGTGGTGTTTCGTGCGAAGCCCGCTCGGCGCCGCCACGTCGCAAATTCAAGACAGATAAGAAATACCCCTATGTTCTGAAGAGCCCTCCATTCCAGTACCGGGGGACGAAGGACATTCCGGGGCTCCACGGCCATTCTCGGCGCCGGCTGTATCTACCCCCACCATTCCCAGACATACCTTTGGGTCCGCGCCGGAAACGCCGCTCATGAGCGAGCCACTCAGCACATTGCGAGCAGACCTGTTCCTGCTGCACGCGCCGAGTGTCTATGATTTCCGCGACCGGGACGACGTGCTGTTCGCCTATCTGAGCGACTCCGACAGCGTCAACGTCACGTCCATCTACGAGATGTATCCGATTGGCTTCCTCGCGCTGAAGGAGCACCTGCGCGCGCACGGCCTCTCGGTGGACATCGTCAACGTGGCGGCGCTGATGCTCCAGCACCCGGCGCTGGACGTGGACCGGCTCCTGGAGCGGCTGGAGGCCCCGGTCTTCGGCGTGGACTTGCACTGGCTGGCGCACGGCCACGGCGCCATCGAGCTGGCGGGCCGAATCAAGCGAGCCCATCCCGAGGCGATCATCCTCTGCGGAGGAATCTCCGCCACGTATTACGCGGAGCAGCTCATCCAGTACCCGGCCATTGACGTCGTGGTGCAGGGCTACGACACGCTGGAGCCCACGCGGCGGTTGGTCGAGCGCATCCAGCGCGGTGAGCGGAACCTGGAGGGCATCCCCAACCTCCTGTTCAAGCGCCAGGGCCGCATCGAGCGCACCGGCTTCGCGCACAAGCCCGCCCGCGACTCCAACGACGCCACGGTGGACTGGGGCTTCTACCGGGACGCCCCCGGCGACGTGGCCGCGACGCGGCTCATCATGACGCTGCCCAACACCGGGTGCGCGTATGACTGTGGTTGGTGTGGAGGATCGCGCTCGGCGTTCCGTCAGGTCATGGGCGTCAAGAAGACGCTCATCCCGAAGCACCACCAGCGCGTCGTCGATGAGCTGCGCACCCTGGGCCCCACCGCCACGCAGACGGGCATCTACGCGCTCCAGTGCTACTCGGAGACGCGCCCGCGCTTCCACGCGTATCTGGATGCAGTGCGCGAGGCCGGCTACCGCCAGCTCTTCGTCGAGCAGTTCCACCTCACGCCCGAGGACACGCTGCGGCGGATGGGTCAGGCCAGTCAGACCTACATCCTCTTGTCGCCCGAGTCGCATGACCCGGTCATCAGCAAGCTGGCCGGGCGCGGGACGTACACGATGGAGCAGATGGAGGCGTGGATTCCGCGCGCGCTCGACGCGGGTATCGCGGGCGTCCTCATCTGGTTCTTCCTCGGGATGCCCCAGCAGACGCCGCAGTCCATCTCCGACACAGTGGACTACTGCATCGGCCTCCTGGAGCGCTTTCCGGGCCGGCGTGTGCTGCCCCTGCTGTGTCCCATGGTGCCATTCCTGGACCCGGGCTCGCGCTTCTTCGAGGACCCCGAGCCCCATGGCTATCGCCTCTTCCACCGCACGCTGGAGGAGCACCGGCGCGCCTTGGTGGAGCCGCTCTGGCATCGGCGGCTGAACTACGAGACGCGCTGGCTGTCACGGCGCCAGCTCCAGGACGCCACGTACGGCGCGGTGGCTCGCCTCGTGGAAGCCAAGGGACAGGCGGGCGTGCTCCCTCGCGGCGTGTGCCAGGGAATCCTCTCCGCCATCTCCGAAACCGAGACACTGCTCGGTGAGATGGAACAAGCGCTGACGCGGGATGGTGCGCTGACCGCTCCGCTGCGCGACGACATCCGCGCGTACAACCGGCGCGTCCTGTCGCACTCGAGCGACCAGATCGTGCCCCTCCCCCGCCCCTTCGGAGGTCGCTGGTTCGACGACTTCACCGTGCCCGCGTCAATGCTGGCGCAGCTGCAAGGGAAGGCCTTCCACGCGGCGCGCGCCCAAGGAGAAGGCTGAGCCATGGACTTCGCGTGGGCGCCCGAAGACGCGCGGATGAAGTCGGACGCCGCCGCGTTCGGCCGCGAGCGCCTCGCCTTCGACGTGGGGGCGTTGGACCGCGACGGGACCTTCAATCACGAGGGCTGGCGGCGGGCCGCGGAGTTCGGCGTGCTCGGCCTTTCCCTCCCGCGTCGCTACGGAGGCGCCGAGCGGCCGCTGCTCACCACCGTCCAGGCGATGGAGGGCTTGGGGCTGGGGTGCACAGACAACGGCCTCTGGTTCGCGTTGGGCGCGCACCTGTGGGCGTGCGCGTGGCCCATCCTCCTGGTGGGCACGGAGGAGCAGAAGGAGCGCTACCTGCCCTCGCTGGCCCGCGGGGTGCGCGTGGGCAGCCACGCGATGACCGAGCCGGAGGCGGGCTCGGACGTGGCGGCGCTGCGCACGACGGCCACCCGGCGCGGAGCGGGCTATGTCCTCCAGGGCCGCAAAATCTTCGTCACCAACGGGCCCGTCGCGGACCTGACCGTGGTCTTCGCGACGGTGGACCCCGCGCGGGGACGCGAAGGTCTGACGGCCTTCCTGGTGGAGCGTGGGCAACCGGGCCTCCACCTGGAGCGCACGGTTTCGAAGATGGGGCTCAGGACCGCGAGCATGGGCGAGCTGCGGCTGGACGGCTGCGAGGTTCCGGTGTCACAGCGCCTGGGTGAAGAGGGCGCGGGCCTGCCCTTGTTCGCGCAGCTCATGGAGTACGAGCGCGGCCTCATCCTCGCCCCGGCGCTCGGCGTGATGGAGCGAATCCTGGAGCGCTGCGTGCGCCACGCGCGCGAGCGTCGGCAGTTCGAGCGGCGCATCGGCGACTTCCAGGCCGTGTCCACCAAGCTGGTGGAGATGCGGCTGCGCCTGGAGACAGCGCGCGGGCTGCTGTACCGCTTCGCGTGGCTCAAGCAGCAGGGCCGCAGCGCGATGTTGGAAGCATCGCTGGTGAAGCTCCACGTGAGCGAGGCCTGGGTGCAGACGTGCCTGGACGCGATGCAGGTCCACGGCGGCCAGGGCTACCTCACGGAGACGGGGTTGGAGCGGGAAGCGCGCGATGCGCTGGGGAGTCGCATCTTCTCCGGCACCTCGGAGATCCAGCGAGACCTCGTGGCTCGGATGATGGGCCTCTGACGAGGCGAGAGGGGGACGCATGCTGTATCCGTTGCTCGAAGACAGCGCGCGTGCTTTCGCCCACCTGCCCGCCGTCATCGACGGCCTTCGCGTCCTGACGTTCGGCGAGTTGGACGCGGCGGCCGGGCGCTTGGCGCGCACGCTGAGAGCCCACGGCATTGGACGGGGCCATCGCGTGGGCCTCCACCTGGACAAGTCGCTGGAGGCCGTGGTGGGGCTGTTGGGCATCCTGCGCGCTGGCGCCGCCTACGTGCCCTTGGATGGCAGCGCGCCCGCGTGGCGGCTGGAGTTCATCGCGCGCGACTGCGAGCTGTCCGGAGTGCTCACCACGCCCGCCTGGATGGACACGCTGGGCTCCGTGAGCAGCCTGCGCTGCGCCATCCTCGTTGGGGCCACGCCCCAGGAGTGGCGCGCCGAGCCAGGCGGCCCGCCGACCCTCTCGTGGGACGCGGCGCTCGCGGGTCCCGACACAAGCGAGCCCTCCCCAGTGGAAGGCTCGCCCGAGGACCTGGCGTACATCCTCTACACCTCGGGCTCCACCGGGCAGCCCAAGGGGGTGATGCTCAGCCACCGCGCCGCGCGCGCGTTCGTGGACTGGGCCCACGCCGAGGCGGACATCCGGCCCGGGGACCGCGTGTCGAGCCACGCGCCCCTCCACTTCGACCTGTCCATCCTCGACCTCTTCGCGGCGGTGAAGGGGGGCGCGGCCATCGTCCTGGTGCCGCCGGCGCTGTCTGTCTTTCCTCGCGAGCTGGCGGACTTCATCGAGGCCCAGCACATCAGCGTCTGGTACTCCGTGCCCTCGGTGCTCACGCAGTTGGTGGCGCGAGGCGAGCTGGGGCGCCACGGCTTCCGAGCCCTGCGCACCGTGCTCTTCGCGGGCGAGGTCTTCCCGCTGAAGTACTTGCGCCGCTTCGTCCAGACACTGCCGCACGTGCGCTGCCTCAACCTCTACGGGCCCACCGAGACGAACGTGTGCACGTTCCAGCCGGTGGGGCCGCGCGAGCTGGCGGGCACCGAGAGCCTGCCCATTGGACAAGCGTGCTGCGGGGACGAGGTGTTCCTCCTCGGCGATGACGGCGCGGAGGCGCGGCCGGGGGACGAAGGGGAGCTGTGCGTGGCGGGCCCCACCGTGATGAGCGGCTACTGGGGCATGCCGGAGCGCACGCGGGCCGTGCTGGGGCCACTCCTGGGACGGGCGCGCGCGTACCGGACGGGCGACCGCGCCCGGCGCGACGAGGCGGGCGTCCTCCACTTCCTGGGGCGCCGTGACGACCTGGTGAAAGTACGAGGACACCGCGTGGAGCTGAGCGCGGTGGAGGAGGTGCTGCTGCGGCATCCGGACGTGGAGGAGAGCGCGGCGGTGACGCTGCCCGACGAGCTCACCGGCAACGAGCTGCGGGCCTTCGTCGTGCTCCGTGCCGCGTCCGCCATCAGCCCGCAAGAACTCAGGATGCACTGCGCGGAGTACCTGCCCCGCTACATGGTCCCCGCCCGCATCGACCCATGTCGCGCCTTGCCGAAGACGACGACGGGGAAGAAGGACCGGGTACGGCTCCAGGAGCGGGCGCGCGAGCTCGGGTGAGTCCGCCCCGATGACGCAGGTTCAACTCACGGGTCGATGACCCGACGGGCGTGCCATGCCCAGAAGCCGGAGTGAACGCCAGTGAATCAGACAATCGGGGACTTTACCGAGGAGCAGGTCGCTCGAATCATCCGCGACCACATCGACCAGGAGTTCCTCTTCCGCTCGCGCGACGCGGGGCTGACCGAGGAGGACAGCCTCATCTCTCGCGGGGTCATCGACTCGATGGGGCTGTTCCGGCTCGTGAACTTCCTGGAGCGGCGCTTCGCCATCTGCGTCAGCCCGCCGGACATCGTCATGGACAACTTCCGCAGCCTGCAGGCTATCCGCGTCTTCACCCTCGCCCGGCTGCGCGCCAGGGCCTGCGCGGAGCAATGCTGATGCAAGCCGACGTCTGGAGGGCCTTCCAGCGGCTGCACGCCCTGCGCTCCGCCGCGCCACCGCTGGTGCGCGGCACGCGCCAGGGAGGCACGCGCGCGTCGTTCGCGCAGGAGCGCCTGTGGTACCTGGACCAGGCCAATCCCGGGGGCACTGCGTACCACCTGCCTGTCGCGTTCCGCATGGAAGGGGCGCTGGACACGCGCGCGCTGCGGCTGGCGCTGGAGACCATCGAGCATCGTCACGAGGCCCTCCGCACCTCGTTCGATTCGAGCCGGGGTCTGGTCGTTCAGCGCGTGCGCCCTCCCGGCGCGTTCCGAATGTCGAGCGTGTCGCTGCGCGAGTTGGAGCCGAGCCAGGAGGGCTTCGCCGCGAGACTCCAGGAGGCGCTGGCACGCGAGGCATGGCGCCCGTTCGACCTGCTGAGGGATCCGCTGTTCCGGGCGACGCTGTTCGAGCTGCGGGATGACGACCACGTCCTGCTGCTCAACTTCCACCACATCATCTACGACGGCTGGTCACAGGACGTGCTGTTCCGCGAGGTGTCCGCCCTCTACGACGCGTTCCGGCTGAAGCGACCGTCTCCCCTGTCCGAGCTGACCATCCAGTGCGCGGACCACGCGCGATGGCAGCGGTCATGGCTGCGAGGCCGCGTGCTGGAAGGACTGCAAGACCACTGGCGCAAGTGCCTGTCGAGCCGCCTGCATGGGCCTCGGTTGCGCGTGGGCCGTCCCGACGCGGCGACCTCGCACGCACGAAGCCGCGAGCTGGGCGTGTTGCCGCTGCGCTTGCCCGCGCCCCTGGCCTCGGCGGTCCTCCACATGACCCGCGAGGCGGGCGTCACGGTCTTCATGACGCTGCTGGCCGCGTTCCAGGTGTTGTTGCATCGATACTCGGGCAATCAGCCCAAGCTGTTCGTGTGCAGCCCCATCGCCAATCGCCAGCGCAGCGAGGTGGAGCCGCTCATCGGCTACTTCACCAACCTGCTCGTGCTGCCCACGGACCTGCGCGGAGACCCGAGCTTCCACCAGGTGCTGGAGCAGGCAAGGGGCATGGTGTCGGGCGCGCTGGCGCATCAGGACCTGCCAGTGCAGCTCATGGACGGGTTGGACCTGGGCAATGAGCCCCTGTCGCAGGTCCTCTTCTCCTACGAGAACACGCCGCGCCATCCGCTGACGCTGTCGGAGCTGCGCATCCGCCCGGTGGAGCTGTCCGGAGGGACGTGCGACTTCGACCTCTTCCTCGCGCTGCACGAAGACGGCGGCGACATCGCGGGCACGCTCAAGTACTCGCGCCACTTGCTGGACGATGCGGATGCGGTGCGCTTGCTGGAGGACTTCCTGGCCGTACTGAGCCAGGCGATGGCCGCTCCCGAGCGGCACGCGTCCGAGTTCCTGCCGACGTGCCCCGCGGGCATCGAGTCCCCGCGCGAAGCCGACGTGCCGTCCCGAAGGCCCGCGGCCGCGACGGCGGACCTGCTGGGTGGACTGCGCGCGGCGGGCCCCGAGCGGCGCAAGGCGCTCTTGCGCGAGTACCTCCACGAGACGCTCGTGCGGGTGGCGCTGCGTGGGCAGCGGCCGGAGCAGCCCATCCACTCGCTCCAAGAGCTGGCGCTCGACTCGCTCCGGCTCATCGAGTTGACCGGGCGCATCCGCACGGAGCTGTCCATCGACATGCCCGTGTCGCGGTTCTTCGAGGCGACGAGCCTGGAGGTGCTGGCCGACGAGCTGCTGGCCCGTTGGCTGCGCGCCCAGGTCTCCGAGACTCGGCCCGAGGCGACGGGGACGGGCCGCGAGTTCGTCACGCTGTAAGGCGACAGGGCGCCGCGCGCGCTTGGGGGGAGAGGTCATGAGCTATCAAGCCGATGCCTGGGTCATCGAAGCGGGTGAGGTGGGACGTCCGGGCCGCGCGCGCCTGAAGCGCACGCGCGTCACCGTGGAGTCCATCCGCGACGACGAGGTCCTCGCAGCGCCGGTGTGTGGCTGCTGGGAGGGCAACACCGAGCACGCGCTGGCGCGCACGCCCATCGACATCTGCCGGGCCCGGCGCGAGCCCCAGGTCGTGCTGGGCAACGCGGGCGTGGTGCGCGTGCTGGAGACGGGCAAGGCCGTCACGCAGGTGCGCACGGGGCAGCTCGCGATGATGTTCCCCAGCGGAGAGACGGACGCGTACGGCTACACCGTCAAGGCGCTCGGCTACGAGGCGCCGGGGCAGATGGGCTGCATGGCCACGCTCATGAAGCTGCGCGGCGCGCAGCTCATCCCCGTGCCGGAGAACTCGCGCCACACGCCCGCGCAGTGGGCCGCGTTCAGCGTCCGCTACGTCACCGCGTGGGCGAACTGGCGGCTGGCCTCGGCGGTCTTCCGACTCCAGGTCCCCGAGGAGGAGTGCCCCACCCCGCAGGCCTGGGGCTGGGGGGGCGGGACGACCCTCGCCGAGCTGACCCTGGCCAAGGCTCAGGGCTGGCGGGCCGTCATGCTGTCCGGCTCGCCGCACCACCTGGATGAGATCCAGCGCGCGGGGTTGGAGGCCATCGACCGGAACACCTTCGGGCGGCTGAGCCACGAGCCACACCGCGTGGAGACGGACCTCGACCATCGCCACGCCTATCAGCAAGCGGAGACGGCCTTCCTCGCCGAGGTCGCGCGCCGCACCGAGGGCGCGATGGTGCACGTGTTCCTCGACTACATCGGCACGCCCGTCCACCGGGCCACGCTCCGGGCGCTGGCGCGCCAGGGCGTGCTCGCCACCGCGGGCTGGAAGGAGGGCATGGAGCTGACGCTGCTGCGCGCGCGGGAGTGCATCACCCGCCACCAGCACATCCACACCCACTTCGCGCGCTACCAGGAAGGACTGGACGCGGTGGCCTATGGCGAGGCCATGGGCTGGATGCCGCAGGTGGACAGCCGGCTGTACGGGTTCGACGAGCTGCCGGCGCTCGCCGATGACTACCACCGAGGCGCGACGGGGTACTTCCCCTGCTTCCTCGTCAACGCGGAGGAGTGGACATGAGGCCCGTGGACGGGGGCGTCACCGCGCTCCTCACCCGCGTGTTCGACCTGGGCATTCGTCTGTGGATCGAGGACGGGAAGCTGGCCATCGACGCGCCTCACGGCGCGCTCACCGCGGAGCTTCGCGAGGCGCTGGCCGAGCACAAGGCCGAGGTGCTGGCGCTCCTGGAGCATGGCCAGGGCGACGCGCGCGCGGCCGAGTTGCCGGCGCTGCTGTCGCGCCCTCGCGAGCGGCACCTCCCCTTCCCGCTCACCGACATCCAGCAGGCGTATTGGGTCGGGCGTGGGGGCGACGTGGAGCTGGGCGCGGCCATCCACGTCTACGTGGAGATCGACAGCGCCACGCTGGAGCCGGAGCGGCTCGGCGCGGCGTGGCGTCAGCTCATCCAGCGCCACGAGATGCTCCGCGCGGTGGCGACCCCGGACGGCTCGCAGCGCATCCTGGCCCAGGTCCCCGCCTACGAAGTGGCCGTCGAGGACTACCGCGCCTTGCCCACCGAGGAGCGTGAGCGCCGGTTGGCGGCGCACCGTCAGCGCCTGGAGCATCAGGTACTCCCGCTCGACACGTGGCCGCTCTTCGAGCTGCGCGCGGTCCGACTGGAAGACGGACATCGCCTCTTCTTCAGCCTCGACTGCACCTTCGTCGACTCGTGGAGCGTGCAGATCCTCTTCCGCGAGCTGATGCAGTGCTACGCGACCCCCGACGCGCGCTTGGATCCTCCCGAGCACCGCGCGTCCTTCCGCGACTACGTCCTGGCCACGCAGGCCCTGCCTGAGACGGAGCGCTACCGCCGCTCGCGGGAGTACTGGCGCGAGCGCATCGGCACGCTTCCACCAGCGCCGGACCTGCCGCGCGTCCCCAGGGCGCGGGGCGCGCGGCGCCCGCGCTTCGTGCGCCGCGAGGCGCGATTGGAGCGCCCTCGATGGGAGCAGCTCGTGCAGCGCGCCCGCGAGCTCCAGCTCACCCCCACGGGGCTGCTGCTCGCCTGCTACGCCGAGGTGTTGGCGCACTTCAGCAAGAGCCCGCACTTCACGCTGAACGTCCCGCTCTACAACCGCCTGCCTCTCCATGAAGACGTGGGGAAGATGGTGGGCACGTTCTCGTCCTTCCTCCTCGTGGAGGTGGACCATCGCGCCGGCGGCTCCTTCCAGGAGCGGGCCCGCGCGCTTCAGGCGCAGCTCTTCCGCGACCTGGAGCACCGCGACATCGGCGGCGTGGAGGTGCTCCGGCAACTCTTCCGCGAGCGAGGGGGCATCTCCGGCGCGCTCATGCCCGTGGTGCTCACCAGCTTCGCCAGCGGCGTGGAGGGGTGGGACTCGTGTTGGGTGGATCATCTGGGCCGCGCGCTCGGCCGCGTCGTGCACTCCGTCACGCAGACGCCGCAGGTGTGGATTGACCACCAGCTCGTGTTCCAGGACGGCGGCGTCTTCTTCAACTGGGACTCGGCCGATGAGCTGTTCGCGCCCGGGCTCCTCGACGCGATGTTCGCCGCGTATCAAGGGCTGCTTGAACGACTGGTGACCGAGCCCGACGTCGTGCGGGAGCAGCCGTTGCGGCTGACCGCGCCTCGCGTGGCGGCCGGGCCTCGGCGCGACAGTCTCGGCACGGACGCATTGCTGCACACGCGGTTCGTGGAGCAGGCCCTCGCGAATCCCGAGCGCCTCGCGGTCATCGCGCCCGAGCGCACCCTCACCCATGGCGAGCTGCTCGCACGCGCCACGGCCCTGGCCAACCAGCTCAGCCGCGAGGGGGCTCGCCGGAACCATCCCGTGGCGGTGGTCATGGAGAAGGGCTGGGAGCAGGTGGTGGCCACGGTCGCGGCCTCGCTCGCGGGCGCGCCGTATCTGCCCATTGACGCGGGCGCCCCCCGTGAGCGGCGATGGCGGCTGCTGGCGGATGGGGGCTGCGAGCTGGCGCTCACCCAGCCCTGGCTCGACGCACAGCTCGAATGGCCCGAGGGCGTCCAACGCTTGCCGGTGACCGCCGGGCCCGCCGCGCCCGTTCATCGCGACGACGTTCCTGTCTCCGCGCAGGGACCGGATGACCTGGCCGTCATCATCCCCACCTCGGGCTCAACAGGCCGCCCCCAGGGCGTCATGCTGGCCCATCGCGGACTGGTCCACGCGCTCGATGAGACGCTGCGCGAGTTCCAGGTGGGCCCGGAGGATCGCGTCCTCGCGTTGACCGCGCTGCATCACGACATGTCGCTCTTCGACGTGTTCGGGATGTTGTCCGCGGGCGGGGCGATCGTCCTGTGTGAGCCCGCCGCGCGCAAGGAGCCCTCGCGCTGGGCCCAGCTGCTGCGGCGTGAGCGCGTCACCGTGTGGAACTCCGTGCCCGGAATGATGGAGATGCTCCTGGCGCATGCGCAGGAGCGGCCCGAGGCGCTCGCGCCCACGCTGCGGCTGGCGTTCCTCGGCGGGGACTGGATTCCGCTCAGCCTCCCGGAGCGACTGCGCGCGCTCGTGCCGGGCGTGCAGCCGGTGAGCGTGGGCGGCCCCACCGAGACGAGCCTGTGGAACATCTGGTACCGCATCGGCGCCGTCGAGCCGGACTGGGCGAGCATTCCCTACGGCCGGCCCATCGCGGACACGCGCTACCACGTCATGGACGAAGCGCTCCGCGAGCGGCCCGTCTGGGTCCCGGGGGAGCTGTGTTGCGCGGGCGTGGGCGTGGCCCAAGGGTACTGGCGGAATCCGGAGCGCACGCGCGAGCGCTTCGTCACGCACCCCGTCACGGGCGAGCGGCTGTATCGCACGGGTGACCTCGGCCGCCTGTTGCCGGATGGGAACATCGAGATTCTCGGCCGCGTGGACTTCCAGCTCTCCATCCTCGGACACCGCGTGGAGCCCGGGGAGATTGAGGCCGCGCTCCGCGCGCATCCCCAGGTTGAGGGCGCGGTCGTGGTGGCGGATGGAGACCGCCACGCGCCTCGGCTGGTCGCGTACGTGGTGGACAAGCCCGGCGCCGCGCTGGGCGCGGAGACGTTGCGCGCCCATCTCCAGGAGCGGCTCGCGGAGCACATGGTCCCCGCGGTCTTCGTCTTCCTGGAGCGATTCCCCCTGGGCCCCACCGGGAAGGTGGACCGCGCGGCGCTCCCCCGGCCCGAGACCGCGCTTCCCTCCCCTGCGCCTCGGGGTCCCGAAACCAGCGCGGCGCCCCCTGACGTCGAGGAGGCCTTGGCGGAGCTCGTTCGGGACGAACTCCGCGTCCCTGCGGTGGACCGGCGTCGCAGCTTCTTTGAACTGGGCGCCAACTCCGTGCACCTGGTGCGCATCGCCGCGCGCATCCGTCGCGAGCTGGGCGTGGACATTCCCACCGCCGAGCTGTTCCAGAACGCGAACCTGGCGGCGTTGGCCGCGCACCTCGGACGCGCGCGGCGGGGCGAAGCGGGAGCGCCCGCGGCCCGCGTCCTGGAAGCCCGCGCGAGCGCCCTGGAGCGCGGCCCCATCGCCATCATCGGAATGAGCGCACGGCTCCCGGGCGCTCCCGATGTCGAGACGTACTGGCGCAACCTCACCGGCGGCGTCGAGTCCGTGCGCTTCTTCACCGACGAGGAGCTGCTCAACGAGGGCCTCGCGCGGGAGTTGTTGCAGGACTCGCGCTACGTGAAGGCGGGCGCCGTGCTGGAGGACATCGCGGGCTTCGACGCGGGGTTCTTCGGCCTCACGGCGCGGGAGGCGGTGCTGACGGATCCGCAGCACCGCCTGTTCCTCGAGTGCGCCTGGGAGGCCCTGGAGCGCTCGGGCTATCGCCCGGACGCCACGGGGAAGAAGGTCGGCGTGTTTGGTGGCAAGAGCATGGGCCACTACCTCACCCCTGCCTTGGACCTCTCCCAGCCGCTGCCCTACTTCCAGCGGCTGTTTGGCAACGACAAGGACTTCGTCGCCACCCAGGTCTCCTACAAGCTCCACCTCACGGGTCCGAGCATCACGCTCCAGACCGCGTGCTCCACCTCGCTCGTGGCCGTGGCGCTGGCGTGCCAGTCGCTGTGGAACCGCGACTGCGAGATGGCCCTGGCGGGGGGCGTGTCCATCAAGGTCCCGCACCACTTGGGGTACCTGTCCGAGCCGGACTCCGGGATGTTCTCGCCGGATGGGCACTGCCGCCCGTTCGACGCGCGCGCGCAGGGCATCCTCCCCGCGAGCGGCGCGGGCCTCGTGGTGCTCAAGCGGCTGGAGGACGCGCTCGCGGATGGGGACCACATCCACGCGGTCATCCTCGGGGCGGCGGTCAACAACGACGGCGGCGACAAGGTGGGCTTCTCCGCGCCCAGCCGCGACGGGCAGGCGGAGGTCATCGCACGCGCCCAGGCCATGGCGGGCGTGGCACCCCACACGGTGCGCTACGTGGAGGCCCACGGCACCGGCACCCCCATGGGGGATCCGCTGGAGATCGCCGCGCTGACGCAGGCGTTCCGACTGGGGACCGAGGACACCGGCTTCTGCGCGGTGGGTTCATCCAAGTCCAACTTCGGCCACCTGGACACGGCCGCGGGCGTGGCCGGGCTCATCAAGGCCGCGCTCTCCATCGAGCGGGGCCTCATCCCGCCGACGCTCCACTTCGACACGCCCAACCCCGCCATCGACTTCGCGCGCACGCCCTTCTACGTCAACACGCACCTGCTGCCGTGGCCGGACGATGGCCATCCCCGTCGCGCGGGCGTGAGCTCGTTCGGAGTGGGCGGCACCAATGCCCACGTCATCCTCGAAGAGGCGCCCCGCCGCGTGCCCGAGCGGCTTCGCAGGAGGGACGCGACGCACCTGGAGCGCCCGCTGCACCTCTTGCCGCTCTCGGCGCGAAGCCCCAGCGCGCTTCAGGTCCTGTCCCGCCGCTTCGAGGACCTGCTGGCCGACGCGCCCGAGTCCGCGTTGGCGGACATCGGGTACACCGCGAGCGTCGTCCGCTCGCACCTGCCCCACCGGCTGGCCATCGTGGGCCGCACGCCTCGCGAGATGCGCGAGCAACTGCGCGCGGCGCGCGAGGGGCTGGCCGCGCCCGGCATCATGCGCGGCACCGCGGAGGGGACACCGCGCGTGGCGTTCCTGTTCACCGGCCACGGCGCCCACCACCCCGGCATGGGGCGCGGGCTCTATGAGACACAGCCCGTCTTCCGTCGCGCGATGGAGCGCGTGGATGGCCTGCTGCGCCCGGAGCTGGACACGCCGCTCGTGGAGGTCCTCTATGGCAAGGAGGGCCGGCGCCTCGCGGAGGTCGCCTATGCGCAGCCCGCGCTGTTCGCCGTGGAGTACGCGCTGAGCGAGGTCTGGCGCGCATGGGGCATCACCCCCGACGCGGTCCTGGGCCACAGCCTGGGCGAGTATGTCGCGGCCCTCCAGGCCGGTGTCTTCAGTCTCGAGGATGCGGTGCGGCTCGTCGCGGCGCGCGGGCGACTCATCGAGCAGCTGGGACTGGAGGGCGAGACGCTCGTGGTGCTCGCGGACGAGGCGCGGATCCGCGAGGCCGCCGCACCGTTCGGGACCCGGCTGGCGATTGCCTCGCTCAATGCGCCCGAGAACATCATCGTCTCGGGCGAGGGCCCCGCGGTGCGCGCGCTGGCGGAGGACCTGCGCGGCCGAGGCATCGAGACCAAACGGCTGGAGGCCTCTCGAGCCGCCCACTCGCACCTCATGGACCCCGTGCTGCCCGCGTTCGAGGACCTGGCGCGAGGCATCGCGTTCCAACCGCCCTGCGTTCCACTCGTGTCCAACCTCACGGGCCGCTGGGCGAGGCGAGAGGTCGCCTCGGCGCGGTACTGGGCTCGCCATCTGCGCGAGCCCGTGCGGCTCGCCGATGGCATGCGGGCGCTGGGCGAGCGAGGCATCCACGTCTTCTTGGAGCTGGGCCCCAAGCCCACGATGTTGTGGATGGGGCGCGAGTGTCTGCCCACGCAGCCCGCGTTGTGGTTGAGCAGCCTGCGACAGGGACATGACGATTGGCGCCAGATGCTGGAGTGCCTGGGCGCCCTGCACAGCCGAGGCGCGCCGGTGGACTGGCGAGGCTTCGAGCAAGGACGTGCCCGCCGTCGCGTGGTGCTGCCCACGTACCCCTTCGAGCGTCAGCGCTACTGGGCGGACGAGGCTGGAGCACGCGCCGGGCCAGCACGCGTGGGGCACCCGCTGCTCGGCGCACGCGTGGAGTCCGCCGCGTTGCGGCCTGGGGAGCTTGTCTTCGAGTCTCGCCTGGGCATCACGACGCCGGCCTACCTGGGTGACCACCGCGCCCGCGGCACCGCGCTGCTGCCCGCCACCGCACACGTCGAGCTGCTGCTCGCCGTGGCCGCCGTGGCGCTGCCCGAGCGCGCACCCGTCATCGAGGAACTGCGGCTGGAACACGCGCTCGTGCTCCCCGAGCATGGCGAACTCACCGTGCAGGTCGTCGCGCGCCCACGCACCGACGCGGCCTTCGAGGTGGAGGTCTTCCGTCGCGAGGACCCTCCGGGGAGTGGCGCGACCTGGACGCGCCATGCCGTGGGGCTCCTTCGCGCCGCGCGCGCCGACGAGCAACCTCCCGCGCGCCTGGACACGGCACGCGCCAGCACAGGCGAGGTGGAGACCGGGGACACGCACTACGAACGGGCCCAGGCCCTGGGCATCACGTTCGGCGAGGCGTTCCGCGGCCTGCGCGAGCTGTGGCGCGACGACATGGGCGTGGGGGCGCGCATCGAGAGTCCCGCGTGCCTCACGGCAGAGTGCGCGCCCCACCATGTGCACCCCGCGGTGTTGGACGCCTGTCTCCAGCCCGTGGTCGCCATGGCGCCGCCACCCGCGCCAGGAGAGTGGTGGGTGCCCGCGCGCTTCGAGCGGGTGCGCGTGCACCACCTGCCCTTGCCCGCGCGCCTGGTGAGTCGCGTCACCCAGCGGACTCCGCTCATCGCGGACGTGGCGCTCTTCGACGAAGCGGGGAACGCGTACCTCAGCGTGGAGGGCTTCGAGCTGCGCAGGACGCGCGGCGATGCGCTCGTCCCCGAGGCCCGTCCGGGGTTGGCCGAGGCGTTGTACGAACCCGGCTGGCGAGAGCAGGCGCGCCCCGTGCGCGAGGTCGTGCCTCCGCCTTCCACGTGGCTCATCCTCGCGGACGACCAGGGCCTCGGCGAGACGCTGGCGACGCAGTTGGAGGAGGCTCGCGAGTCCTGCATCGTCGCCCATGCGGGTGTGGGGTATGCGCGGCGAGGCCCACGACAGTTCCAGGTGGACCCCTCGCGCCCCGAGGACTTCACGCGGCTGCTCGATGAAGCCGTGCCTCCCGGACGTCCGTTGCGGCAGGTGCTGTACCTGTGGGCGCTCGATGCGCCCGCGCCCGCCGGGCTGCAAGCCGAGGGGCTCGCGCGGGCGAGCGTGCGCATCTGCGGCGGAGCGTTGCATCTCGTGCAGGCGCTCACCGGACGCAGCGACGCGCCTCCCGCGCTTCACTTCGTCACGCGCGGCACGCGGGGCACGGACGTCGGACTCCAATCCGCGTTGTCGGGGCTGGGACAGGTCATCGCCCTGGAGCACCCCGAGCTGGGATGCCGGTGCGTGGACCTTGCCCCGGGGAGTGGCCTGGAGGCGTGCACGGAGCTGCTCGCCGAGGTGCGTTCGGGCAGCCTGGAGGCGCAGGTCCAGCTCGACGCGGGACGCCGCCGCGTGGCACGCCTGCGCCCCGCCGAGGCCCTGGGCTCGCCCGAGTTCCTTCGCCCCGACGCGACCTATCTCATCACGGGCGGCTTTGGCCGACTGGGACAGCTCGTCGCCCGCGCGATGCTGGAGCGCGGCGCACGGAACCTCGCACTGCTCGGGCGACGTGTCCCGCCGCGAGGCAGCGAAGGGCTCGCGGCGCTTCAGGCCACCGGCGCGAACGTCGTGCTCCTGGAGGCGGACGTCTCCAAGCCGCGCTCGCTCGCCGCCGCGGTGGATGGCGTGCGGCGCGCGATGCCTCCCTTGCGCGGGGTCATCCACGCGGCGGGCACCGTGTTGGACGGCCCCGTGCAGACGCAGTCCTGGGAAGCCTTCGCGAGCGTGCTGGCGCCCAAGGTCCAAGGCGCGTGGAACCTCCACCGCGCGACGCAGGGCGTGGAGTTGGACTTCTTCATCCTCTTCGCGTCCGTGGCGTCGCTGCTCGGCAACGCGGGGCAGGCCAGCTACGCGGCGGCCAACTCCTTCTTGGATGGACTGGCCCGACACCGACGCTCGCTAGGACTTCCCGCGCTGAGCATCGCGTGGGGCCCCTGGTCCGATGAGGGCGCCGCGGCGGGTGAGGCCACCGCGGAGCGCCTCCGTCGTCAGGGGCTCGGACTGTTCTCACCCGCGCAGGGGCTCGCGGTGCTGCATCGCCTGTGGAGCCATCCCCACGCGCAGGTGGCCGTGGCCCCCATCGACTGGAAGCCCTTCCTCACGACCCACGCTTCGACGTTCTTCGCGGACATGTCACTCCAGGTCGAGGCGCCGCGACGCGCGGGCGCCGCGAGGCTCCTCCAGCGCCTGGAGGCAATGCCCCCCTCGGAGCGGCATCCGCTGCTCCGCGCGCACGTGAGGGAGCAGGTGGCGGCGGTCCTTGGACTGGCGCCCTCGGCGGTCGGGATGGGGCGCGGCCTCTTCGACCTGGGGCTCGACTCGCTCGGCTCGTTGGAGATCCGCAATCGGTTGCAGGCCTCGCTCGCGTGCGACCTCCCCTCCGTCGTGGTGTTCAAGCATCCCAGCGTCGAGCAGCTCGCCACCTACCTGGCCACCGAGGTGCTCCGGATGGATCCACAGACGCTCGCCGGAGAACCTGGGACCGCGCAGGAGCCTCCCTTGGAGGAAGTCATCCGGCGACTGGAGCGGAAGCTGGAGGACCTGGGCTGATGCGCGCGCCCTCTTCCACCTCGACCTCCGAGGCCCTGCTGCGCCGCGCGCTGCGCGCGTTGGAGCAAACGGAGTCGCGGCTGCGCGCCCTCGAGAACGGGCGCCACGAGCCCATCGCGATCGTCGGCATGGGCTGTCGCTTCCCGGGAGGCGTGTCGAGCCCCGAGTCCTTCCGCGCGCTGCTCGCCAGCGGCAGGGACGCGGTGACGGACGTTCCTCGCGAGCGCTGGGGCGTGGATGCACTGCACGCCCCGGAGCTGGATGTTGCTGGGATGCCCGTCACGCGACGCGGGGCGTTCATCGACGGCGTGGAGCACTTCGACGCGGCATTCTTTGGCATCAGCCCGCGCGAGGCCGACCGGATGGACCCTCAGCAGCGGCTGCTGCTGGAGGTGAGCTGGGAGGCCCTGGAGCGCGCCGGCATCCCCCCCAGCGCGCTCGCGGGCAGTCGCTCGGCCGTGGTGATGGGGGTGGCGAGCCACGACTACTTCGGGCTGTCCACGCAAGCGCCCGAGGACATCGATGCCTATACGGGTTCCGGCACGGCGTTGAGCGTGGCCGCGGGGCGGCTGGCCTATGTGCTGGGACTCCAAGGGCCGGCGTTCACGGTGGACACGGCGTGCTCCTCCTCACTGGTCGCGGTCCATCTCGCGTGCCAGGCGCTGCGCCATGGGGAGTGTGACCTGGCGCTCGCGGGAGGCGTGAGCCTGATGCTCACCCCCGTGCTCGCGATGATTGAGTCGCGCACGCGGATGCTGGCGCCGGATGGGCGGTGCAAGACCTTCGACGCGGCGGCGGACGGGGTGGTTCGCGGCGAGGGCTGCGGCGTGGTGGTCCTCAAGCGCTGGGAGGATGCGCGACGCGCGGGAGACCCGGTGCTCGCGCTCATCCGAGGCTCGGCCGTGAATCAAGACGGTCGCAGCGCGGGGCTCACCGTGCCCAACGGCGCCGCGCAAGAGGCCGTCATCCGCGCCGCGCTGGAGGCGGCCCGGGTGGCACCGGAGCACATCGGCTATGTGGAGGCGCACGGCACCGGCACCGCGCTCGGAGACCCCATCGAGGTCGAGGCGCTGGGCGCGGCGCTGACCCGAAACCACTCGGGCCGGGCCCCGCTGTGGGTCGGCTCGGTGAAGCCGAACATCGGCCACCTGGAAGCGGCGGCGGGCATCGCCGGGCTGATGAAGCTGGTCCTCGCCCTGGAGGATGGAGTCCTCCCCCCTCACCTGCACTGCCAGACACCCAACCCGCGCATCCCCTGGACCGCGTTGGGTGTGCGCGTGGTGAGCGAGCCCACGCCCTGGCCCGTGCTCGGTGGCCGTCGCGTGGGCGGCGTCAGCGCGTTCGGGTTCTCGGGAACCAACGCGCACGTGGTGGTGGAGCAGGCCCCCTCGGCGCCAGAGGACACCTCGGGAATGTCGCGGCCCTGGAGCCTCATCACGCTGTCGGCCACGACGCCGGAGTCACTCGACGCGCTCGTCGCGCGGCACCGCTCCCATCTGGAGACACACCCCGCGCGCTCCCTGCGCGATGGCGCGACCACGCTCCACTCGGGGCGCGCGCACTTCCGACACCGGTTCGCCTGCGTGGCGCGGACCCCGGAGGAGCTGGTGCGCAAGCTGCGCGCCCGCGACGCCCTGGAAGCCGTGGCGAGCGACGAGCCTCCGCGAATGGCCTTCCTGTTCAGCGGGCAGGGCGGACAGTACGCGGGCATGGGGCGCGAGCTGTATGAGACAGAGCCCCACTTCCGCGACGCGCTGGACCGCTGCGCCGCGGGGCTGGCGCAGCGCATGGAAGCACCGCTGCTCGAAGTCCTCTTCGACAGCAGGGGCGACACGCTGTCACGCACCGCGTGCGCCCAGCCCGCGCTGTTCTCGCTCCAGTACGCGCTCGCGGCGCTGTGGCGCTCGCTGGGCATCGAGCCCATCGCGGTGTTGGGCCACAGCGCGGGGGAGTTGGCCGCCGCGTGCATCGCGGGCGTGTTCTCCCTGGAGGATGGGCTGATGCTGGCCGCCGAGCGCGGTCGGCTCATGCAAGACCTCACTGAAGCCGGACGCATGGTGGCCGTCTTCGCCGAGCCCGAGCGCGTCGAGCGCGCCGCGTCCGCCCACGCCGGCCGGCTGGCCATCGCAGCGCGCAATGGGCCGCGCCATGTCGTCATCTCGGGAGAGCGGGCAGCCGTGAGCGCGGTGCTCGGCGCCCTGCACGCGGAGGGAGTCGAGTCACGCGGGTTGGAGGTCTCCCATGCGTTCCACTCGCCGCTGATGGAGCCCATGCTGGCGCGCTTCGCGGCCGTGGCCGAGCGCGTGCGCTACAGCCCGCCGCGGCACTCCTTCGTGTCCACCGTCACGGCCAAGGCGGTGAGCGCGGAGCTGACCGAGGCCCGATACTGGGTCGACCACATCCGCCAGCCCGTGCGCTTCGCCGAGGCGCTGAGCGCCCTCACGCGCGAGGACATCACCGCGTTCCTGGAGTTGGGACCGGGAACCACGCTGACCGAGCTGGCCCGTGGCCTGTTGCCTTCGTCCGCGGCGCCGTTGCTCCCCAGCCTCCGCCGTGACCACTCCGAGTCGCGGCGTCTCCTGGAGAGCCTGGGCGCGCTGTACGTCCAAGGCGCGCCCGTGCGCTGGGCCGGGCTGGAGGCGGGTGCGCCAGGGCGCCGCGTCGCGCTCCCGACCTACCCCTTCGAGCGCCGCCGCCACTGGCTCCCCACCGCGCGGACGCCCTTCACCGTCCCTCCGCGCAGCGCGGCCTCGGAGGCTTCACCCGAGCACCCGTTGCTCGGGCGCCGCCTGGGCTCGCCCGTGCACGGGCGCGATGAGCTGCACTTCGAGGCACACCTGGGCACGGCTTCGCCGCCCCTGCTCGGACAACACCGCGTCTTCGGTCGCGCCGTGTTCCCCGCCACCGCATTCATCGAGCTGGCACTCGCCGCTGGCGCGCAGGCCTTCCGCACCGAAGCCCTGCGCGTGGAAGGGCTGGAGCTCACCCATCCCCTGCTCCTCCCCGACGAAGGCACCCTCCGCGTCCACACCGTGGTGGATCCCGTGGAGGACGACCAGCGAGCGGTCCGTGTCTTCAGCCAGGGAGAGGGCGACAGCGAGACATCCGCCTGGCGCCTGCACATGAGCTGCGCGGTGCGCCGCGAGGAGGAGCCCCGTCCCGAACGCCGCGCGAGGCCGGGCACGTCGGGAGAGGCGCGGCTCGACATCGAGGCGCATCACCAGCGCACCCGCGAGCACGGCCTGGAGCTGGGCCCCCTCTTTCGCGCCCTTCAATCCCTGTGGCGCACACCGCGCGGAGGGGCCGCGCATGGGGTCCTCCCGCCCTTCACGGAGCGCTATGTCCTGCACCCCGCGTTGCTCGACGTCTGCCTCCAGTCCCTGAGCGTGGGCTTCGGCGCGGCCGTGGAGGGTGAGGCGTTCCTGCCGGTGAGCGTGCACCGGCTCACGGTGCACGAGCCGCCCCACGCGGAGGCCTACTGCGAGGCCCAGCCGGGGCCGGTCTCCGACGAGGGTCGGCTGCGCGTCGACGCGCGGCTGGTCGCCGGAGATGGGCGCGTGCTCGTCACCGTGGAGGGACTGGAGCTGCGCCGCGCGCGCCGAGAGGCCGTGCTGGGCGGGCTCGCCTCCGCGGACTGGCTCTACGCCGTGGAGTGGAGACCCGCGCCCCGAGGCGAGCGAAGCGCCGACTTCATCCCGCGCCCTGCCGACGTGGCCACGGCCCTGGAGCCTCGCCTCGCGACCTTGGTCTCTCCCGCTGAGACCAGGGCCTACGAGGACGTCCTGATCCGACTGGAGACGATGAGCCTGGGCTTCATCCACGCGGCGTTCCATCGAATGGGGGCGGACTTTCGCCCCGGGCAGCACCTCGGCACGAGTGAGCTCGCGACACGGCTCCAGGTCGTCCCCTCGCAGCGTCGGTTGTTCGGGCGAATGCTGCACATCCTCGGCGAGGAAGGCCTCTTGGAGCGCGTCGGCATGGGCTGGCGCGTGCGACACGTCCTGCCGGATACACCCTGGCATCCCTCCCCGCCCCAACCCTCGGATTCGGCCTCCGCGCTCGCGCAGTTCGCCATGCTGGCGCGCTGTGGGGGTGAGCTGTCCTCCGTCCTGCGCGGCGAGCAGGATCCGCTGGACCTGCTGTTCCCCGGCGCGAGCCTGACGGAAGTGGCCGAGCTGTACCGCGGCACGCCCGTCATCCGATTGATGAACACCGTGGCCGCGCGCACGGTGGAGCAGGCGCTCGCCGCGGCACGCCCCGGTCGTGTGGTCCGCATCCTCGAGGTCGGCGGAGGAACGGGGGAGACCACCGCGTTCGTCCTGCCCAGGCTCGTGCCCGAGCGGACCGAGTACACCTTCACCGATGTCTCTCGGCTCTTCATCGACCGCGCCGCCGAGCGCTTCGCCGCGTTCCCCTTCCTGCGCTACGACGTGCTCGACATCGAGCAGGAGCCCACGGGGAAGGAGCGCTATGACCTCGTGCTCGCCTCGAACGTCGTTCACGCGACGCGCGACGCACGCCAAGCCCTCGGCCACCTGCGCGCGCTGTTGGCGCCTGGGGGTGCGCTCGTCCTGCTGGAGGGAACGACCGCCCTGCGCTGGGTGGACCTCACCTTCGGGCTGACCGAGGGCTGGTGGCGCTTCGAGGACGGCGGGCTGCGCGCCGACTATCCGCTCCTCCCGGCGGAGCGCTGGCGCGAGGCGCTCCTGGAGGTGGGCTTCGAGGAGTCCGCCGTCATCTCACCTCGGGGACAGCTCGCGCCGGTGTTGGGACAGCAGGCCGTGTTGATGGCGCGGACCCCGAGGGCTCCGCGCGAAGGTCGCGCCGCGGGGCACTGGCTCATCCTGGGCGATGCGGGCGGCGTCGGCTCGGCGCTCCGCGACCGGCTCCAAGCAGAGGGCGGCACCTGCACCCTCGCGTGCCGAGGGGCGGTCGGAAGCGCCGTCGACGCAGCACCGTCGCGGGTGCTCGCGGCGATACCGAATCCACGCGGCATCATCCACCTGGAGTCGCTCGAGAGCGGAACGTCACCGGACCTCACGCCGGAGGAACTCCGCGCGGCTCAGGCGCGCGGCTGTGGGAGCGTGCTCCAACTCCTCCAGGCGCTCCTCCATCGCGAGCGTCGGGCGCTCCCCACGCTCACGCTGGTGACCCGCGGCGCGCAGCCTCTCGAGGGAATCCTGCCGGGCGTGGCGCAGGCTCCGCTGTGGGGCATGGCCAGGGTCATCGCGCGGGAGCACCCCGAGTTCCGCTGCCGCGCCATCGACCTGGGGCATCCCCGCGACGACCTGGAAGTCGAAGCCCTGGTGGAAGAGCTGCTCGACGCCGATGACGAGCAGGAGGTCGCGCTGCGCGGACGCGAGCGGCACGTGGCGCGACTCGTGCGCGCGCCACGCCTTGCGCCAGGTCAGCCCCTGCGCCTTCACGCGGACGCGACCTACCTCGTGGCGGGAGGCTTCGGGGGACTGGGCCTGCTCACCGCGCGCTGGCTCGTGGGGCGAGGCGCCCGGCACCTCGCGCTGCTCTCCCGTCACGCGCCAGGGCCCGAGGCACGAGCGGCGCTCGAGGACTTCGCGCGCCGAGGCGTCACGGTGTTCACGCGCGCCTGTGACATCTCCCGCGAGGCCGAACTCTCCGCGGCGCTGGGTGACCTGTCCCGTCGCCTCCCACCGCTCCGGGGCATCTTCCAATCCGTGGGCGTGCTCGATGACGGCGTGCTCGCGGGCATGAGCTGGGAGCGCTTCTCCGCGGTGCTGGCGCCCAAGGTCGAGGGGGCGTGGAACCTCCATCGGCTCACGCGAACGCTGCCGTTGGACCTGTTCGTCCTCTACGGCTCGGCGGTGTCGATGCTGGGCGCGTGGGGGCAGGCGAACCACACCGCCGCCAACGCGTTCCTCGATGCCTTGGCGCACCATCGCCGTGCGCTCGGGCTGCCGTGCACCTGCATCGCGTGGGGCGCATGGGAGCGCGTGGGCGCGGCGGACCGAGCCCAGGCCCCCGAGCGACTGCGCGCCCTGGGCATGGGCGCGCTGGGCGCGGAGCAAGGGCTCGACGTCCTCGAACGTGTCCTCGCGGCGGGGACGACCCACGTCGGCGTCATGCCCATCACGTGGACCGACTTCGCGAGCAAGGTCGGGGCGAGCCCCGCGCTCTCCCTCCTGCTCGCGGAGGCGCGGGCCCCGACGACCGAGCCCTCGGGCTTCATCGCGCGCATGGAGTCAGCGGCCCCGCGCGAGCGATGGGCCCTGCTGGAAGAGCACGTGCGCGGTCAGCTCGCGCGAGTCCTGGGCATGAGCAGCCTGGAGGAAGTCGGCGCACAGCAGCGGCTGTTCGACCTGGGCCTGGACTCGCTCATGGCGGTGGAGCTGAAGAACCGGCTGGCCGCGAGCCTCCAGCGCCCGCTGCGCTCCACCCTGCTCTTCGACTTCCCGCGCATCGAAGCGCTGGTCGAGCACCTGGGACGCGACGTGCTGGGCGTGTTTCCGCCCCCCGAGCCCGCCGCCGCGCTGCCCGCCGAGCCCGTCGAGCGGGACGTGCGGGACATGTCCGACCCGGAGCTGGAGGCGCTCATCACCCGGGAGTTCCAGCTCGTTCCCCGCTGAGGCCTGCCATGACGCTTCCCACGCCCCCCCGTGAAGCTCCCACTCCGCTCCAGCAGGCCGCCATCGCCGTGCGCGACCTGCGCACCCGCTTGGACGCGCTCCAGGCCGCGCAGGAGGAGCCCATCGCCATCATCGGCATGGCGTGCCGCTATCCTGGTGGCGCCCACTGCCCCACCCGCTACTGGCGCGTGCTGCGCGAGGGGCAGTGCGCCACGCGGCAGGTGCCTCCGGAGCGCTGGGACGCGGACGCCTACTACGACGAGAACCCCGACGCGTTCTGGAAGATGGCCACGCGGCACGGCTGCTTCGTGGAGCAGCGCATCGACCAGTTCGACGCGCCGTTCTTCAACCTGTCCCCTCGCGAGGCGGCCATGTTGGACCCGCAGCAGCGGCTCTTGCTGGAGACGGCCTGGGAAGCGCTGGAGAACGCGGGCATCGCGGCGGACCGACTGGGGGGCAGCGCCACGGGCGTCTACGTGGGCGTCATCACCGGAGACTACGGCCGCATCCCCTTCCAACGTGTGGAGCCGGCTGACCTGCCGTACATGGGCACCGGCAACGACATGAGCTTCGCGGCGGGGCGACTGTCCTATGTCCTCGGGCTCCAGGGGCCGAGCATGGTGGTCGCGACCGCGTGCTCGTCCTCGCTCGCCACCACGCATCTGGCGTGTCAGGCGCTGCGCGCGCGCGAGTGCGACCTGGCCTTGTCCGGTGGCGTCAGCCTGATGGTGTTCCCGGACACGAGCATCGTCCTGTCGAAGATGCGGGCCACCGCGCCGGACGGTCGCTCGAAGACGTTCGACGCGGCGGCGGATGGGTTCGGGCGAGGCGAAGGCTGCGGGATGCTCGTGCTCAAGCGCCTCTCGGATGCACTGCGCGCAGGCGACCCGGTGCTGGCGCTCGTGCGCGGCTCCGCCGTCAATCACGACGGGCAGAGCGGCGGCATCACGGTTCCCAACGGGCCCGCGCAAGAGAAGCTGCTCCGACAGGCGCTGGCGTCCGCCAGGGTGTCACCTCGCGACCTGGACTACCTGGAGGCGCACGGCACCGGCACGCCGCTCGGGGACCCCATCGAGGTGCGGGCCATCGACGCGGTGTTCGGCGGCGACCGGCCCGCCCAGGCACCGCTGCTCATCGGCTCGGTGAAGACGAACATCGGACACCTGGAGGCCGCCGCGGGCGTCGCGGGGGTCATGAAGCTGGTGCTCGCGCTCCAACACGAGGAACTGCCCGCGCACCTGCACCTGCGCACGCCCAACCCGCGCATCGCTTGGGACGCAAGCCGGGTCGCGGTGGTGACGCGCCGCACGCCTTGGCCCCGGGGTGCGCGCCGCCGTCTCGCGGGGGTCAGCAGCTTCGGCCTCTCAGGCGTCAACGCGCACGTCATTCTCGAGGAGGCGCCTGCGCCCGCTCCGGACCTTCCCGCTCGCGAGGCGGCTCCTGGCCCCGCGGTGCTGACGCTCTCGGCGCGCGGCGATGAGGCGCTGCGCGAGCTGGCTCGACGCCATGCCGCGTGGCTGACGGGCGCGGGCCAGGACGTCCCGCTCGCGGATGTCTGCTTCACGGCCGCCACCGGTCGCGCGCAGCTCTCCCATCGGCTCGCGCTCACCGCGTCGTCTCCCGAGTCCATACCGGAGCGGCTGCTGGCCTTCGCGGCGGGACAACCCGCCCCAGGGGTGGCGTCCGGGCAGGTGACGGCGGGACGGCGGCCCCGCGTGGCCTTCCTCTTCACGGGTCAGGGTTCGCAGCACGCCGGCATGGCGCGCGAGCTGTACGCCCACGAGCCGCGCTTCCGCGAAGTGCTCGACCGCTGCGACACGCTCCTGCGCCCGCACCTGGAGCACTCCCTCCTGTCCGTCCTCCACGCGGAGGACACGCACGCGGGGCGGCTCGACGAGACCGCCTTGACGCAGCCCGCGCTCGTCGCGGTGGGCGTGGCCCTGGCGGAGCTGTGGCGGCACTGGGGCGTAGAGCCCACGATGGTGCTGGGTCACAGCGTGGGCGAGCTGGCCGCGGCGCACGTGGCCGGTGTCCTGTCCTTGGAGGACACGCTGAGGCTCGCGGCCCTCCGAGGCCGCCTCATGCAGGCCCTGCCGCAACGCGGCGGCATGCTCGCCGTGCGCGCCAGCGAAGAGCTGTTGGCGCGCGCCGTGGCTCCGTTCTCGCGCGAGGTCTCCGTCGCCGCCGTGAACGGCCCCACCGACGGAGTCCTCGCTGGAGCAAGCGAGCCCCTGCGAGCCCTGGCGGAGTCCCTCCAGCGAGAGGGCATCGAGTGCCGACCGCTGAAGGTCTCGCACGCGTTCCACTCGCCCTTGATGGAGCCCATGCTGGACGACCTCGAACGCGAGGTGGCCCTGCTGCGCCCGCGCGTGCCCGAGCTGCCCTTCGTCTCGACCGTCACGGGGATGCTCGCACGCGAGGAGCTGACCACCGCCAGCTACTGGCGTCGTCACGCGCGGGAGACCGTGCGCTTCGCCGCGGGGATGCGTGCCGCCTTCGCCAAGGGCGTGGACATCCTCCTGGAGCTGGGCCCCGCGCCCGTCCTGCTCGGCCTGGGCCAATCGTGCGTGAGCGATGAGCGGGTGCAGTGGCTGCCGAGCTTGCGGCCGGGGCGCTCGGACCTGGAGCAGACGCGCGCGAGCCTCTCCGAGCTGTGGGTGCGCGGCGCGCCCGTGGAGCTGGCGAGTCTCAACTCACGGGGGAGGCACTCGCACGTGCCGCTGCCGAACTACCCGTTCCAGCGAAAGCGTCACTGGATGCGATTGCGGCCCGCGCAGGGCGAGGGCACTCCGACGCGGCATCCGCTGCTCGGCCGCCGCCTCGTCTCCGCCGCGAAGGTGCACCAGTTCGAGGGCGCGCTGAGCACCGAGGCCTTCACGTACCTCGCCGCGCACCGGGTCCATGACGCGCTCATCGTCCCGGGCGCCACGTACCTCGAGCTGGGCGCGGCGGCCGGTCGTGAAGTGCTCGGCGACGGCGCGCTGTGCCTGGAGGACGTCCGCTTCCACACCCCCTTGCGGCTGGACGAGGACCGCGAGCCGCGCACCGTGCAGACGCTCGTCACGCCCGCCGAGGGAACACAGCCCGCGTCGTTCGAGGTGCACAGCCTCGCCCCGGGCGGATTCACGCTGCATGCCTCGGGGCGGCTCGTGGCGACGAGCACCGGGACGGCCTCGCGCCACGAGGATCCGCTGACCCTCGCGAGGCGCTGCGCCGAGAACGTCTCCGTCCCGGACTTCTACCAGCGCATCGCCGAGCACGGCATCGAGTACGGGCCCACCTGTCGCGCCGTCACGCGCTTCGGCCGCGGTCACCAGGAGTCCTTCGGGCACCTCGCCCTGCCGGAGTCACTGGGCGCTGACGCGTCCGCCTACGTGCTGCACCCCGTGCTGCTCGACGCCTGCTTCCAGGTGCTCGGCGCCATCTTCCCCGAGGGGCCGCCGGGCAGCCTCTACCTGCCCGTGGGGCTCGGGAGGCTGCGCGTCCACGAGCGCTTGGGCACCGAGGTGCTCGTGCATGCACGGCTCGACGGCGGGCCCGCGCTGGGCGAGCGCGTCCACACCGCGCACTTCACCTTGCTGTCACCCGATGGACGCGTGCTGGCCGAGTTGGAGCGGCTGGAGTTCCAGCAGGCGCCACGCGAGGCGCTGCTGGGCAGCTCGGACCGAGTCCCTCGGAGCTGGTTCTACGAGACGGCGTGGCGGCCCGTGCCCCTGCCCTCCCGTGCGGTGGAGGCGCCCACGAGTCCGGAGCGCTGGCTCGTGCTGGGCGACGCGGCGGGCCTGGGCCGGCAGGTATGTGACGCGCTGCGAGCCACCGGCGCCACCTGCCTCCATGCGCTCCCCCGTCCATCCGGGTCCGACACGATCGAGCTGGCGCTGGACTCGCTCGCGAGCGCACGGCGCATGTTGAGCGAGGCCGGTCCCATCACGGGGCTGCTGCACCTGACGGCGCTGGACGTCCCCGCGACCCGGGACGTGGGCCCGGACACGCTGATGTCCGCGTGGCGCACGCTGCTCGGCGGCGTGCTCCACCTGGTCCACGCCGCCTCCGAGACAGGCACCGCGCCCCGCTGGGTGCTCGTCACACGCGGCGCGCAAGCCCCCCACGGGGCCACGCGGCCGGAGCTGGCGTGCGTGGCGGGCCTGGGCAAGGCCATCGCCCAGGAGCACCCGGAGCTGAGATGTCTGCGCGTGGACCTCGACTCCGCGCCACGCGAAGACGCGGCCACGCAGCTCGTCGCCGAGCTGCGGCAGCGCGGCGATGAGGACGAGGTCTGCCTGCGCGGAGGGCAACGGCTCGTGCCTCGGCTGAGGCGTGCGCCCGAGGCGTCCGAAGGCGCGCCGAGGTTGAGCCTCCCGGCCGAGGCCACGTACCTCGTGGCCGGTGGACTCGGCGGCCTGGGCTTGAAGGTGGCGCGGCGGCTGGTGGAGCGAGGCGCGCGGCACGTGGCGCTGCTGGGCCGACGGCCGCCCACCGCGGAAGCAGGCGCGGTGCTCCGCGAGTTGGAGGCCATGGGCGCGCACGTCGTCACGCTCCAGGTGGACCTCGGCGTGGAATCCGATGCCGCGGCGGCGCTGGCCAGCCTGGCGCGCACCATGCCGCCCCTGCGCGGGGTCATCCACGCCGCGGCGGTGCTGGAGGACGGGATGCTGCTCCAGCAGGACCTGGAGCGCTTCGGCCGGGTGCTGGGCCCCAAGGCCCTGGGCGCCTGGCACCTGCACCGGCTCACGCTGGCTCAGCCGCTCGACTTCTTCGTCCTATTCTCCTCGGTGGCCTCGCTGCTCGGGCACTCGGGCCAATCCGGCTATGTGGCCGCCAACGCCTTCCTCGATGCGCTGGCGCATCATCGCCATGCGCTCGGTCTTCCGGCGC
The DNA here is from genome assembly GCF_019039035.1 of Citreicoccus inhibens. GTDB lineage: Bacteria > Myxococcota > Myxococcia > Myxococcales > Myxococcaceae > Citreicoccus > Citreicoccus inhibens. Next base: position 133,449 of record NZ_JAHNZT010000001.1, read on the forward strand.
TGGCCATCAATTGGGGCCCCTGGTCGGAGGTGGGCCTCGCCGCGACCGGGCACGGGCTGGAGCGCGCGCGCCGACTCGGTGTCACGCCCCTGTCTCCCGAGCAGGGGCTCGCCGCGTTCGAGCAACTGCTGGGACAGCTCCGGCCCCAAGTGGGCCTCGTGGCCGTGAACTGGCCCGCGCTGGGACGCCTGACGGCCACGCCCTTCTTCTCCGAGGTCGCTGGCGAGGCGACGCGCGGCCCCCCCGGAGGCGGCGACTTCCGCCACCGCTACGCCGCCGCGCCCGTGGCGGACCGACCGCGCCTGCTGCACGCGCACCTCGGCGCGCTCGTCACGCGAGTGCTGGGGTTGGATCCCAGCAAGCCGCTGGACCCGGAGCAGGGACTGTTCGAGGCCGGGATGGACTCGCTCATGGCCACCGAGCTGCGCAACGCGCTCCAGGCCTCACTGGGCCGCGCCTTCCCCGCGAGCGTCGTCTTCGACCACCCGAGCATCGGAGCCCTCGCGGACCACCTGGCACGCGAGCTGGCCCCGGTCGAGACGCTCACTCCGCCGCGCGAGGCACCCGCCCCCGATGCCGAGCTGGACTCGTTCTTGATGGAGGTCAGGCAGATGTCCGAAGCCGATGTGACGGACGCCCTCACCGCCGGCCGCGGCCCCGAGGCCGGCGGCCCCCGAGGTGCCCGGTGAGCACGAACGACTTCACCGAGATGAGCGCCACCCAGCTCGCCTACGCGGCGAAGCAGGTGCGCAATCGAATGGGGCTGCTCACCGCCGAGCCCATCGCGCTCGTCGGCATGGGCTGCCGCTTCCCCGGCGGCGTGGACAGCCCCGAGGCGTACTGGGAGCTGCTGCGCTCGGGCCGCGACGCCGTCACCGAGGTCCCCTCGGAGCGCTGGAGCCTGGACGCGTACTACTCCCCCGTCCCCGGCACGCCCGGGAAGATGTACACGCGCCACGGTGCGTTCGTGAGCGGGGTGGATCGCTTCGACCCCTTGTTCTTCGGCATCTCTCCGCGTGAAGCGGTGGTGATGGACCCCCAGCAGCGCATCTTGCTGGAGGTGAGCTGGGAGGCGCTGGAGCACGCGGGCCTCGCGCCCTCGCGCCTGCGCGGCACGGCCACGGGCGTGTTCGTGGGCATCATGCACCGCGACTACACGTACCTGGTCCACACCTCGGCGGCGGTGGACACGCACACGGGCTCGGGCACGGGCTTGAGCGTGGCGGCGGGGCGCATCGCGCACCTGCTCGCGTTGGAGGGCCCCGCGCTGGTGGTGGACACCGCGTGCTCCTCGTCGCTCGTGGCGGTCCATCTGGCGTGTCAGAGCCTGCGCGGCGGCGAGTGCGACGTGGCCCTGGCCGCGGGCATCAACCTCATCCTGTCGCCCATGAGCACCATCGTGGAGTGCCAGATGCGGATGCTCTCCGCGGAGGGCCGCTGCAAGACCTTTGACGCGCGGGCGGATGGCTTCGTGCGCGGCGAAGGCTGCGGCGTGGTGGTGCTCAAGCGCCTGTCGGACGCGCTGGCGGACGGCGACGACGTCATCGCCATCCTGCGCGGCTCGGCGGTGAACCACGACGGCCACAGCAGCGGGCTCCTGGTGCCCAACGGCGCCGCGCAGGAGAAGGTCATCCGCGCCGCGCTCCGCAATGGCGGTGTCTCGGCGTCCCAGGTCGATTACGTGGAGGCGCACGGCACGGGCACGGCGCTGGGCGACCCCATCGAGGTCGAGGCGCTCGGCCGCGTGTTCAGCGACGCAAGACACCGAGAGTCCCCGCTGCTCATCGGCTCGGTGAAGACGAACATCGGGCACACGGAGATCGCCGCGGGCATGGCCGGGCTCATGAAGGCCGCGCTCGGCCTGCGCCACGGTGAGGTACCGCGCAACCTCCACTTCGAGCGCCCCAACCCGGAGATTCGCTGGAGCGAGCTGCCCGTCTCCGTCGTCACCGCGCAACGCCCCTGGCCCGGCGGCACGCGCAGGTTCGCGGGCGTGAGCGCGTTCGGCTACAGCGGCACCAATGCGCATGTGGTGCTGGAGTCCGCGCCGCCCGTCGTGCGTCCCCCCTCGGTGACGGAGGGCCGGCGCGAGCAGGTGCTGGTGCTGTCCGCGAAGACGCCCACCGCGCTCACCACCCTGGCGGCGAGCTATGGCGCACACCTCACGCGCAACCCCGAGGTGGACACGTCGGACGTCTGCCACTCCGCCAGCACCGGGCGCTCGCCCATGCCGTATCGGCTGGCCGCGGTCTGCGCGTCGGGCGAAGAGCTGCGCTCACAGCTGCGGGCCTTCGCCGCGGGAGCGCCCGCCCCGGGCCTCATCGCCTCCGGCGAGCCCAGCGCGCGCGCGCCCCAGGTCGCGTTCCTCTTCAGCGGACAGGGGACTCGGCACGCGGGCCTGGGACGGGAGCTGTATGAGCGCGAGCCCGCGTTCCGCACCGCCCTGGACCGCTGCGCCGCCATCCTCGCGCCGCACCTGCCTCGCCCGCTGTTGGAGGTCTTGTTCGCGGCGGATGCCGCGGCCTCGCCACTGGACGAGGCCCGCTTCGCGCAGCCGGCCCTCGTCGCGCTGGAGGTGTCCCTCGCGGAGCTGTGGAGGGCCTGGGGCGTGCGCCCCTCGGTGGTGGTGGGGCACAGCCTGGGGCAGTACGCCGCGGCCTGCGTGGCGGGCATCTTCCGCGTGGAGGACGTCCTGCCGCTCGTCGCGGTGCGCGGCCGGTTGATGCAGGAGCTGTCCTCGGACGGCGCCATGAGCGCGCTGCGGGCTCCGGCCTCGCGTGTCGCCGCGGCCTTGGCCCCGTATCGCGACCGGCTCGCCATCGCGGCCATCAACGGTCCGCAGAGCACGGTCATCTCGGGCGCTCGCGATGCCGTCAGCGAGATGGAGGAGCTGCTGGCCCGCGAAGGGGTGATGGCCCGGCGGCTCCCGGTGTCGAATGCCTTCCACTCGCCCCTGCTGCACCCCATGGTGGAGCCCTTCCGAGCGCACGTCACCCGGACGCGCTTCGCGCCGCCACGCGTGCGCATCCTCTCGGACCTGACCGGCCTCATGGCGGATGGCGAGCTGTCCGAGCCGTCGTATTGGTGCCGGCACCTGCTCCAGCCCATCCACTTCGCGCGCGCGGTGGAGGCGCTGCACGGGCTGGGCGTGCGAGACTTCGTGGAGGTGGGGCCGTCCAATGTGCTGCTCGGCCTCGCGCAGCGCTGTGTCCCGGACGACGGCGAGGCGCGCGAATGGCTCCCCAGCCTGGGCTCGGGGTTGGGCGAGCGACGCCGCATGGTGGAGAGCCTCGCCACCCTCTACACCCGCGGCGTCCCCGTGGACTGGGTCGAGGTGGAGGGCCGCGCCTCTCACCGTCGCGTGCGCCTGCCCACCACGCCCTTCGAGCGCGAGCGGTATTGGGTCGCGACCACGCCCCAAGCCCCCAGCGAACCCACGCCACCCGCGCCCAGCGGACTGCATCCGCTGCTGGGCCGACGCGTCGAGCTGGCCGATGCCCCTGAAGCGCGCTTCGAGTCCGCGCTGAGCATGAAGTCCCCCGCCTTCCTGGAGCACCACCGCGTCTCCGGGACGGTGCTCCTGCCAGCCGCGGCCCTGGTGGAGTGGGCGCTCGCGGCCGCGCGCTTCAGCAGGCCCGGGAATGAGGTTCCCCTCCACCTGCGACAGCTCGACTTCGAGCGCCCCGTCGTCCTTCCGGAGCAGGGCGTCGCGGTCCTCCAGACAACGTGGGCCGAGGAGTCCCCCGCGGTCCACGCCCTGCGCATCTTCCTGCGCCGCGAGCAGCCCGACGGCACGCTCACCTGGGAACGCGTGGCCACGGGGCGCTTCAATGGCGAGGCCGTCACGTCCACGCTGGGAGCATCGCTGGACTCGCTCCGCCAACGCCCGACGAGCGCCATCGACCCGTCCGACTACTACGCGCATCTGGCGGAAGGTGGCCTCGTCTACGGCCCCTCGTTCCAAGCACTCCGAGCCCTGTCTGGGTGCGAAGGCGAGGCGCTCGCGCGCATCACCCTGCCAGACGACCTCGCGCTGGAGCCTTACGCGCTGCACCCCGTGCTGCTCGATGCGTGCTTCCAGGCCCTGGGCGCCACCTTCCCTCGGCGCAAGGACGTGCCCTACCTGCCCGCGAGCATCGAGGGGCTCCGTCTGCACGCGCCGCTGGAGCGCGAAGTGTGGGCGAGCCTCCAGCGCCATCAGGAGGGCCTGGACGCCGTGGCGGCGCTGCGGCTGTTCAACCGTGACGGGAGGCTGCTCGCGGAGGTGGAGCGGCTGCGCTTCCGGCAGGTCCGTCCCGAAGCGCTGCTCGGTCCGAGCGACACGCGCCTGGACGAGTGGCTCTATGCGCTGGAGTGGCGTCCCGCCGTCCCACGAGGGCCGCGTGTCGCCCCCGCGTGGCTGCCCTCCCCCGAGGCGCTGCGCGACGCGGTCGTGCCCCAGCTCGACGGCCTGTCTCACCGAGAGGACCTCGCGGCCTACGGCCGGTTCCTGGAGGAACTCGAAGCGCTGTGCGTTCCCTACGTCGTCCAGGCGCTCGGCAAGCTGGGCTTCCACTTCGAGCCGCGCCCCGCGTTCACCGCGGAGGGGCTCGCCGCCGAGCTGGGGATCATCCCCGCGCACCTGCGGCTGTGGCACCGGCTGCTGGAGATGCTCGTCGAGGACGGCCTGCTCCGCACCGAAGGGCACGGGTTCGCCATCGCGCGGCCCCCCGAGCGCCCTGCGCTGCCCGAGGACTGGCAGCGGCTGGGCGAACGCCACCCGGCGCACGACTCGGAGCACGCGTTGCTCGGCCGCTGTGGCGAGGGGCTGGCGGATGCGCTGCTCGGCCGGAGAGAGCCCCTGGAGCTGCTCTTTCCGCGTGGCGACACAGACGTGGCGGCGCGCCTCTACCGTGACTCGCCTGGACCCCAGGAGCTGAACGCCCAGGCCCGCGCGGCGCTGGCGCATGCCGTGTCCCGCCTCCCTCCCGAGCGCACCTTGCGCGTGCTGGAGATTGGGGCGGGCACGGGCGGCACCACCGCGCTGCTGCTGCGCGAGCTGCCACCGGAGCGCACCGAGTACGTCTTCACGGACATCTCACCGCTCTTCCTCCAGCGCGCCGCGCGCGAGTTCCAGGCGCACGGCTTCGTGACGTACCGCGCGCTCGACATCGAGAAGGACCCGGTGGCCCAGGGCTTCGAGCCGGGTGGCTTTGACGTCATCGTCGCGGCCAACGTCCTGCACGCCACCGCCAGCTTGCGCGACACGCTCCGGCACGCGCGCCGACTGCTCGCCCCCACCGGCATGCTCGTGTTGGTCGAGGCCACGCGGACACGGCGCTGGGTGGACCTCACCTTCGGGCTCACGTCGGGCTGGTGGCGCTTCAGCGACACGGACGTGCGCCCCAGCCACCCGCTCATCTCCAGCGCGCGTTGGAAGACGCTCTTGTGCGAAGCGGGCTTCACCGAGTGCGCGGCGCTGGCGAAAGAGGAGCACGAGGCCAGCCTCCAGGCGGCCGTCCTGCTCGCCCGCCTGCCCGAGGCATCGACCCGGGACCCAGGCCGCCACTGGCTCATCGTGGCGGATCGACGCGGGACGGGCGCCGCGCTGGCGGAGCGACTGGAGGCGCTCGGCGAGCGCTGCACCCGCGTGCCCGGCGCGGGCCTCACGGCGGCGGACTGCGCGCGGCTGCTCGCGGACGCTCGCTCGCCCACGCACGTCGTGCACCTCACCAGCCTCGACTCGCCCGCGCCCGGCGACGCCGCGGGCTTGGACCTGGAGTCCGCGTACCGCAACGGCTGTGGCGGCGCACTGGAGCTGCTTCAGGCGCTGCTGGCCGCGAACCTCTCCCCGGCGCTCAGCTTCGTCACGCGCGGCGCGCTGGCGGTCACGGGGGACGGAGCCCCCGGCGTCGCACAGTCCCCGCTGCACGGGCTGGGACGCGGCATCGCCATGGAGCATCCCCAGCTCGGGGGGACGGTCATCGACCTGGATCCATCACGCGACGACCTGGAAGGACTCGTCACGGAGCTCCTCTCGGAGCGCTCGGATGAACAGGTCGCGTTCCGCGACGGCGTGCGCCGCGTCCCGCGCGTGGTGCACCATGCGCGGCTGGAGCCCTCCTCTCCCTTCCAGTGTCGCGCGGATGCCACGTACCTCGTCACGGGTGGCCTCAACGGCCTGGGCCTGCTCACGGCTCGGTTGCTCGTGGAGCGCGGCGCGCGGAACCTGCTGCTGCTCGGCCGGGGGGCTCCCACGCCCGAGGCGACAGCGCACCTGCGCGAGCTGGAGTCCGCGCACGTGCGCGTGGTGGTGGCGCGCGCGGATGTGTCGAACGAGGACGCGCTCGCCCGAGCACTCGCCACCGGGTTGGCTGGCCTGCCGCCCCTGCGCGGCGTCATCCACTCGGCCGGGGCGCTCGATGACGGCATCCTCGCGCAGCAGACCCATGCCCGATTCCAGAAGGTCTTCGCCGCGAAGGTGCTGGGCTCGTGGAACCTGCACCGGCTGACGCTCGCGCACCCGCTGGACTTCTTCGTCCTGTACTCGTCCATCGCCTCGCTGCTGGGCAACAGCGGTCAGGCCAACCACTCGGCGGCCAACACCTTTCAAGACGCGCTGGCCCACTACCGCCGCGCGCGCGGTCTCCCGGCCCTCACCATCAACTGGGGCGCCTGGTCCCAGGTGGGCGCGGCGGCGGGCGCCCGCGTGCAGGAGCGACTGGCTGAGCGATGGATGAACCCTATCCGCCCCGCGCAGGGCCTGGAGGTGCTGACCTCGCTCCTCTCCGCGAGCGCCGCCATCCAGGTGGCCGTCATGCCCATCGCGCGCGGCGGCTTCGAGGTGAAGGGCGCCGTGCCGCGCCTCTTGTCCGCGCTGGTGGCCCCCGAGAGCGCGGGCGCGCCCCACACGTCCACCCGAGATGTAGCGCTGTTGGAACAGCTCGCGCGCGCGCCCACGGCCGAGGCCCAGCGCCTGCTCGTCGACTACCTGCGCCAGCGCCTGTCCAAGGTCCTGCGCGTGAAGAACCCGGCGCGGCTCGCACCGGAGCGGCCCCTCGGCGAGCTGGGCCTGGATTCGCTGATGGCCATCGAGCTGAAGAACCACGTGCTTCATGAGCTGGGGGTGGATGTACCCCTCGAGAAGTTCATCGGCGGAGCGAGCCTGCGCGAGCTGGCCGGACTCGCACACCAGCGGCTCGCCCTCCACCAGCTCGCCCCCACCGAGCCTCTCGCGGAGACATCCGCCGAGGGCATCACCGAGTTGACGCTATGAACCTGGACCAACTTCTCTCCCGCCTCGCCGAGCGCCACGTCCAACTGTGGGCGGAGGCCGGCCACCTGCGCGTACGCGCGAAGCAAGGCGCGGTCGACGCCACCCTCCGCCTCGCGCTCATGACGCACAAGCTCCGCCTGCTGGAGCTGCTCCAACAGCCAGAGTCGCAGGCGGGGGCGGAGGTGCCCCACCTGGAGGTTCCGCCACGCGAGGGGGCACCGCCGCTGTCGCTCGCGCAGGAGCGGCTGTGGCTCACGGAGCAGCGCGAACCGCAGCGGGGGCCCGCGCACATGGCAGCCTTCGCCATGCGCCTGGAGGGCCCGTTGGATCTCGACGTGCTCGCCCGAGCCGTGACGGCGCTCATGGAGCGCCACGAAATCCTCCGGACGAACCTGGCCGAGCACGAAGGACAGTGCGTGCAGCGCATCGCCCCCCCGGGCCCCTCCCGCTTGTCCCTGCTGGACCTGAGCCACCTGACCGGCGAATCCCAGCAGCTCGCCCTGCAGCGCCACCTCCACTCGGAGCGCCGCCGCCGCGTCGACCTGGCGCACGGCACGCTGTTCCGCGCCGTCCTGCTGCGGCTGAGCGCGCGAAGCCATGTGATGCTCATGCTGATGCACCACGCGGTGGTGGACGGCACCTCGCGCGGCCTGCTCGTCCACGACCTCTCCAGCCTCTACGCCGCCTTCGTGGAAGGCCGCACCTCGCCGCTGCGTCCGCTGCGCCTCCAGTACGGAGACTTCGCGCGCTGGCAGCGCCAACAACTCCAGGGCGAGGGACTCTCCCGTCAGCTCGAATACTGGCGGCGACAGCTGGAGCACGCGCCAGGAGAGCTGCCCCTGCCCGGCGCACAGCCCCGGCCCGAGCACCCGACCTATCGGGCCGCCTCCGTGGAAGTGCACGTCGAGGCCGAGCTGGTCGAGCGATTGCGCGAGGTGGGCCAGCGCGCCGGAGCCACGCTCTTCATGGTGCTGTTGACCACGTACTACGTGCTCCTCGCGCGCGTGGGTCGCCAGCGGGACGTGCTCATCGGCACGCCCTCGGTGCACCGTGGGCACCCGGACTTCGCGCCCCTGATTGGCACGTTCGTCAACACCCTCGCGCTGCGCCTGCGGCCCGAGAACAACCCCAGCTTCCTGGACCTGCTCGGACAAGCGCGCCGCGCGGCGCTGGACGCGTATGCCCACCCGGACGTCTCGCTCGAGGACCTGGGCGTGCGTGAACCCCAGGCGATGCTCGTCTTCAAGGGCGCCACACCCCGCCCCACGCTGTACGCGCTGCGCGGCGCCCCGCTCCCCTTGGAACCCGACACGACGCTCCACGACCTCACCCTGGCCTTGGAGGAGCAACCCGACGGGCCGCTCCGAGGCGAGCTCATCCATGACCGAGACATCCTGGACGCCTCGCTCGTGCGGGGCTGGGCTCGCACCTTCGAGTTCCTGCTCCAAAGCTTCGCCTCCGCCCCCGAGCAGCGCGTCTTCCCACCCATGGAGCCCCTCTCTCCGAACGACGTATGACCGTCTTCGCGCTGCCGAGGGCGTCTGCACACGCACCCCGCGGGAGGACGGATTCCCGAGCGGGCACGACTCCAGACCTTCCCCGCCGCGGGCTCGCCAGAAGCTGACTCAGCCCAGGAGCAGCGCCGCGTCGCGCGTGGCGTGCAGGACCAGATGATCCACGAGGCTGCGCACGCGAGGCACCGCCTGCATGTCCTGGTGCATCAGCAGCCACAGCTCGCGCACCAACGGGCCCTCCGAGGAAAAGGGCACGGAGCGCAGCTCCGGATAGGCGCGCGCCAGATAGTGCGGCATCACCGCCAGCCCGATGCCCGCCCGCGCCGCGCCCAGCAAGCCCCCGTGCTGATTCACCCGGTGGACGATGCGCCCACCCTGGCGCAAGAACGTCTCCAACCACTGGACCTCGGGCAGTCCGCGATGGGTCGCGGTGAGCCCGATGAAGCGCCGCGCCTCCAGGGGCGCGTCCCCGAACTGCTCCAGGTAACTCTCCGAGGCGTAGAGGCCATGGCCAATCACCGCCAGCCGCCGCGCCACGAGCGACTCGCCGTGCTGGGGCCGCGCGAGCCGCAGCGCGATGTCCGCCTCGCGCCGCGCCAGGCTCAGGTTGCGATCGTCGGCGAAGACCTCCAGCACGATGCCCGGGTGCGCCGCCTGGAAGCTGGCGAGCTTGGGGGCCAGATAGCGCTCCGCGAAGAGCGCCACGGTCGTCAGTCGCACCGTGCCGGTGAGCGACGATGCGCCCGCGGCGAAGCGGCTGACGGACAGCGCCTGCTCCTCCATCGCGCGCGCGCGTGCGAGCACCGCCTCGCCATCCGGGGTGAGCGTGAAGCCAGAGGACTGCGGCACGACGAGCTCACGCCCCAGGGCCCGCTCCAACCGGCGCACCCGGCGGCCCACCGTCGCGTGGTCCAGGCCGAGCGCGCGCCCCGCCGCGGACTGACTTCCGTGGAGGGCGATCTGGGTGAAGACTCGGAGGTCGTCCCAGACGAGTTCCTCGGCGGGTTCACGCTTCGCGGACATGGCCTGTGAATTTCTGCACGGGGACGGTGCGAGTATAGGCATTCCTGCACGCGCGGCGACTGCGTAGAGATGTGCCCGTCTCTCACCCCGGAGCCCCCATGAACGCCCCTGCGACCCTGACCCAACTGGCCGGACTGTCCACCCTCCCCTCCCCGCTCGCGTCCGCCGCGCTCATCATCATCGACATGCAGGGCGAGTACCGCGAGGGCGCCTTGAAGCTGCCCGGCATCGACACGGCGACGAAGGAGTCGATGGCGGTGCTCGCGCTGGCGCGGAAGCACGGCGCGCCGGTGTTCCACGTCGTCCACCACTCGCCGCCGGGCGCGCCCATCTTCAACCCGGACCACCCACACTCGAAGGAGCTGCCCGAGCTCGCGGCGCTGCCGGGTGAGACCACGATCATCAAGACCCTGCCGGACTCGTTCGCGAAGACGGACCTCCACGCGCGCCTCCAGGCCACGGGGCGCAAGGAGCTCATCCTCATCGGGGCGATGACGCACAACTGCGTGGCCGCCACGGCGCACGCCGCGTTCGACCTGGGCTACCGCGTCACCATCGTCGCGGAGGCGTGCGCCACGCGAGACCTGCCGGACGTCTACGGGAACGTCGTCCCGGCCGATGTGCTGCACCGACAGACGCTGGTGGGGCTCGGCGACTGCATCGCCGTGGTGGTCCCCAACGCCCGCGCCTGGGCGTGAGTCGCCCGCCCCTCGCCCGGGCGGGGGGTTGACACCGACAGTGTCCGGGCGGGAAGAGCAGGGAGCGCCCCATGCTCCGATACGCCCTCGCCATCTTCGCCAGCGCCTTCCTCCTCTTTGGTGTGCAGCCGCTGGCGGGGCGATATGCGCTCCCCTGGTACGGCGGCACGTCGAGTGTGTGGACCGCCTGCATGCTCTTCTTCCAGGTCGCGCTGCTGGCGGGCTACGCCTACGCCCACGCGGTCTCCTCCCGACTGCCCTCGCGCGCCCAGGCGAAGCTCCACCTGGGCGTGCTGGCCCTGGCGGTGGCGGGACTGGTGGCCCGGGCGCTCGTCACCGGCTCGCCGCTGGCGCCAGGCCCGGAGTGGCGGCCCCAGCCGGATGGAGTGCCCGTGCTGCGCCTGGTGGCGATGCTGGCCGTCACGCTGGGGCCTCCCTTCTTCGTGCTGAGCACCACGGGCCCCCTGCTGCAATCCTGGTTCGCGAGAGCCCACCCCGGGCGCTCCCCCTACGGCCTCTATGCGCTGTCCAATGCGGGCTCGCTGCTCGCGCTGCTCGGCTATCCGCTGTTCGTCGAGCCCTGGGTGGCGCGAGGCACCCAGACGTGGGGCTGGAGCGCGGGCTTCGTGGCCTTCACCCTCGCCTGCGCGGCCTGCGCGTTGGACATGGCGCGGCGCCAGGAATCCCCCCTCGACCCCAGCGTGGCGACAGCGCCCGGCTCCGACACGCCTCGCCCTGGGGTGGTGAGGACGCTCGGGTGGCTGGGGTTGAGCGCCCTCGCGTCGGTGTTGCTGCTGGCCACCACGAATCAGCTGTCGCAGGACGTGGCGGCCGGACCGGTGCTGTGGGTCCTGCCGCTCGCGGTCTATCTGCTCACCTTCATCCTCGCCTTCGCGCGTGAGGGCTTCTACGCGCGGGGCGTCTACGCGGCGCTGCTCATCGTCGGCGTGGCGATGATGGCGGTGGCGCAGACCTCGGGACCGGGCTTCGGGCTGCTGCCGCGCATCCTGTGCTACGCGGGCACCCTCTTCGCGGGCGCCATGGTGTGTCATGGCGAGCTATATCGACTGCGTCCCGCGCCTCGGCACCTGGGCGCCTTCTACCTCTGGGTGTCGCTGGGCGGAGTGCTGGGCAGCCTGTTCGTCAGCCTGTGGGCGCCCGCGTTCTTCCACGCCTACTGGGAGTACCCGCTGTCACTGGCGGCCTGCTGCGCGGTGGCGCTGGGCGGGCGGATGCGTCAGCCCTCCGCCGAGTCTCGGCCCGCTCGGGCCTGGCGCGTGGTGGGCGGCGCGCTGCTGGTGCTGCTGCCGCTCAACCTGACGCTCATCGGGATGGGCGAGTACCGCAGGATGAGCCTGTCCACGCGCAACTTCTTCGGCGTGGTGCAGGTGCTGGAGCAGGGCCAAGGACAGCCAGACGCGCACCGCTACACGCTGCGCCACGGCGCCATCGCCCATGGCTGGCAGTTCATCCAGGCGGACAAGCGCCGCGAGCCCACCGCCTATTACACGCGCGAGACGGGGCTGGGTCTGGCCATCGCCGAGCTGCGGAGGCGGCACGAGGCGCAGAGACTCTCCCCGGGCTTGCGGGTGGGCGTGCTCGGGCTGGGCGTGGGCACCAGCGCAGCCTTGATGTCATCAGCGGATCGGCTGCGCTTCTATGAAATCAATCCAGTCATCATCGCGCTCGCGAAGGGCGAGCACGGCTTCTTCCACTACCTGAGCGACACCCCCGCGAAGGTGGAGGTGGTGGAGGGAGACGCGCGCATCTCGCTGGAGCAGGAGCTGGAGCGCGGCGAGCCCCAGTCCTTCGATGTGCTGGCGCTCGATGTGTTCAGCTCGGATGCCATCCCCATCCATCTGCTGACCGAGGAGGCCATGGCGCTGTACCTGCGCCACCTCGCGCCGCATGGCGTGATGGCGCTGCACATCAGCAACCAATACCTGGACCTCGTCCCCGTGACGCTCGCGCACGCGCGCGCGTTCGGCCTGCACGCCACGCATGTCTTCAACGAGTCCACGAGCGACGCGCCGAGCAGTCGGTGGATGGTGTTGAGCCCGGACGCGGACTTCACCTCGGGGCTCGCGTTCCAGCAGAGCACCTCCAGCGTGCGGCGCATGTCCCTGCGCGGTCCGCCGGACTTCACGTGGACGGATGAGCTGGGCAGCGTGGTCCGCGCGGTGCGGTGGTGGCCGCAGTCGCGCACGGCGGCGAGCCAGTCCGTCGTGGTCGAGGCGGCGGGAGCATCCGTGACGAGCCCCGAGCCACCCTGAGGCCACGCGCTACTTCCAGCTCCACGTCTCGGCGCCGTCGGGGCTGCGGCCGTATGACTTCCCGGGCGACAGCGGCGCGTAGTAGGTGAGGTCAATCACTCCCGTCATGGACTTGCCGTCGAACAGGGCCAGCTCGCCGCCCTTCGTGGACAGCTTGAACGGCAGGTGGTTGGTGCCCGACTTTCCATCCGCGATGAGCCGCAGCATGCCATTGGGCGGCACCACCAGATTGGCCGGCAGCTTGTACTTGTACTGGTCACGGATGACGTCGGTCATGATGAGGCCGCTCACCGGAGCGGGCGTGGACTCGCGGTTGTACAGCTCCACGTAGCCCTCCACCTCACCGTTGGCTCCCACCGGCGCGAGCGGCAGCGCGCCGAACGAGTTGATGACCACGCCGCCCTCGCCTCGGTGGCGCTCCAACGGCAGGTTCTTGGTGAGATAGGTGCGCCGCCCAGCCACGTACTTCTTCAGGTACTCGGGCGAATAGGCCGCCTGGGGCCGCGCGACGTAGGGGTCGCGCGCGAGCTGATCCTTCACGAGCGCGTACTGGGCATCGATGCGCCGCGAGGCCGACTCCTCAGAGAACACGGTGTCCATCAGCTGCTCCACGTAGTCGAGCACCTTGTTGCGGAACACGGGACGGTCCCAGATGCGCTGGTTGAGCACGCTGAAGGGGAAGTGCGCTCCGCCGTACTTGTCCAGCTTGTGCTCGTAGGTCCGGATGGTCCGCGAGTCATACGCGGTATAGGCGGGGATGACGCGCGTCGTCTCCGGCGAGGCGCCCACTCGCGAGGTGCGCCAGTACACGAGGACGCTGTTGTTCAGGTCCCAGGGCGCATACGTCCACCGGTCCTTCACGCGGTCATGGATGAGGAAGCTGCCCGAGTCGTCGATGCCGTGGATGCCGATGACGATGCCCACCGCGAGGTAGTGCAGGTAGGCATCCAGGTCGAGGTGGTCGCGCGCGAAGTCCTCGAACTCGTGCTCCGGGGTATGGGCCAGCTGGTCGAGGAACGCGTGCAGGTCATCCCAGGGCTGGTCCTCGTTCGTCTCCTTCGACCACGGGTCCTGATAGGCCGCGATGGGCGCGAGCGTCAGCTCGCAGTCCCGCGCGCCGCAGCGGTAGATGTTCGCGTCCTCGTCGATGTGGCGGCTGCGCAAGAAGGCCTTGTCCACCTGCTCCACCTGCGTGAAGAGCCCCTCCAGCTTGCCGTTGACGGTGAGCATGACGTAGCGCGCGCGGGGGGCCTGAGCACCGCCGGCGGTCATCAACTCGTAGCTGAAGACATCCGAGAGGTTGCCCGCGTCCAGCCACTCGGCCATGAAGTTGAACTTCTTGGCGCCGTCGAGCTTGGCGCCGTCGGGCAGCTTCACCTTCCAGCTCAGCTTGGGGTGCTCGCGCGCGAACTCCCCGCGCAGGCGCAGGCCCACCGCGTAGTCCACGCCGCGCGCGATGAAGTGTCCCGGGCCGTACTCGTGACCATGCTCGGGGCTGCTGATGAGCGCCCACGTCGCCTTGTCGAAGCGCAGCTCGTAGGTCTCGATCTGCGTCTGGAGGTCGGGCCACTCGGGCGTCACCGGGTGCGCCTCCGGCGGAGGCTCCTCGGTGGTGGGCTCGGGGCCGTTGTCGTTCGGCTCCTCCGGTGGTGGATCCGAAGGAGGCAGCTCCGTGCCCGTCCCCCCTCCTGTGGGAGTCGAGGGCGTCGGGTCCTCCAGGCCGTCCGGTGGGGGACTCCCCTCATCCTCCGTCTGCAAGGAACTGGAGCATGCCGAGAGGAAGAGCGCACCCACCCCGCACCAGGACCAGACTGCACGCATACGGTTCTCCCGGGCGGCCCATGGCGTAGATCGACACTGCACACCGCCCTTGTGGGCCCCCACTGCAAGCGGCGTACTGTCCGCCGCGCCGCAGCCTGCTCACCCCGCGAGCAGAGGTGCCCTCCCGACAGCACGCTCCTCCCGTGCGGCGCCGGACACCTACAGGACCCCGAGCATCCCCTCGTGAGCAGCCCGCTTCTCTGTCAGGGAAGCTCGTGGGGGCACCGACGATGGGGCGCTCAGGAGGGGAACAGGCCGCGCAGGGCTTGCTTCACCCAGGCCCGGCGGACCTTGTCCGAGCGGAAGTCGAGCGCGACGAAGGGGTCGAAGACGCGCGGCATCATCGCGAGCAAGTACATGGACGACCAGAGCTGCGACAGGGCCAGACGCAGCTCCAGCTCCGACAGATGCGGTGTGGCCGGCGCCAGCCGGGGCGCCATCTGCGCGAGGAACGCGTTCACGCGCTGGATGACGGCGCCGTCGTAGCGCTGATGCACCAGCGCCTCGCGGAAGTGCGCGTGCGCGATGCGCGGATACGCCGTCCAGTGCATCATCAACTCGTCGAGCAGGGCCTCGAACGCGGCGCGAATGCCCAACCCCTTGGCGCGCAGCTGGTCGAAATCCGCGAGGACGTTCCCGAACGCCTGAGCCAGCGTCTGCTCGAGCGCCAGGGCGATGAGCTTCTCCTTGCCCTGGAAGTAGTAGTTGATCGCCGCGCTGTTCACCTGTGCCTCGCGGGCAATCTCCCGGATGCCCGTCGCATCCAGGCCGTCGCGCTCGATGCAGGTGATGGCCGCGACCAGGATGCGCTCTCGAACGCTCGGCTCTTTGTCGCTCATCCCAATAGGCCCCGGAGACGCCGCATGCGGACGCAGCCTACTTGACCGCCCTCAGGCTTCAATTCGCGGAGCCGCTTCTCCCTGACGTGCCGAGGACACCGGCCGCTCGCGGACCGAGCGGCCGGGATGCGCTCTCAGTCCTCTCTCGGCCGCAACGAGAACACCACCGCCTCGCTGCCGAGCATGAACGTGTCACCGTCCACGATCTTCTGTCGTTTGATGCGCAGGCTCTTGTACCAGGTGCCATTCGAGGAGTTGAGGTCCTCGATGAACACGTCGTCGCCATCACGCGTAATGGCCGCGTGCTCGCGGGAGACACGCTCGGACTTCACGACGAGGCCACACTGCGGCCCGCGTCCGATGGTGAAGCGCCCCGTGCTCACCTCGACGGGCTCTCCGGTCGCCAGCCGCACGAAGACCTCCACCGCGCTGGGAGCGGTGACGATGTTCGTCGCATCCTCGCGCGGCACGCGCGGGGCCGTGTCCGAGGTCCGACGGGCCGGAGCCTTAGCCGCTCCCGACTTCGACGATTCAGGCCGCGCTCGAGCCGCGCTCGCGGCGACCGCTCGCGAACTGTCTCGCGCGTCCGTCGGCGACTCCGAGCCGTCATCCAGGCCCAGCTCGGCGACGAGATCCACCTCGCCCGTGGAGTCCTCTTCCTCTTCATCCAAGGGGGCGTCGTCCTCCGACGAACCGGCGTCTTCTTCGCCGCCGTCCACATCGGCGGCACCCGAGTCCGCTTCCGCTCCGCTCGCATCCACACGCGAGGCCCTGGCGCCGCCGGCCTTCACCGAGGCAGCGTCCGCATCCTCGTTGCCCGCATCCTCGTCGGACGCCGCATCCGAGTCGCCGTCCGCGTCGTCGTCGGACGCCTCATCCGAGTCATCGTCAGACGCGTCCGAATCCTCGGCGCCCTCGTCGGACGCATCCGCGTCGCCGCCCGAGTCCTCGTCGGAAGCATCATCCGAGTCATCGCCCGCGGCCTCGGCGGCTGCGCCCACGGAGTTATCTGCGGCCGGCTCCGCGGTGGCATCAACGTCCGCGATCACCTCACGCACCCGGTCCACAACCCGCGCGACGGCATCCGCGGACAAGGGCTCGGGCTTCGGGGACTCGGTGCCTTGGGGCGCGCCGGGCGCTGGCTCGGAGGTCCCCTTCGCCGCGACGGCTTCGCTCGCCTCACTCGCGGGCTCCACGAGGGCAGCTCCCGCCTCAGCCCTGCTCCCCAGGTCCGCTCCCGACACCGCCACCAGGGGCGCAGGCGTCACGGCCACAACGCCCACCGCGGGAACGACCGTCACCGGCGCACGCGTGGCTGGCACGGGCGCGGACTCCTGGCCCGAGAGCGCCACGACGGTCGGCGCCACATAGCCATTCTGGCGCGCGAGCTGGAAGAGGGCCTGCGCCACCAGGGCGTTGGGCTCCACTCCCAGGTCGCGACTCATCGACTCCAGCGCCCGCCACAGGGGCTCCGCGATCTCAATGGTCTGGCGAATCCGGTTCATGACTAGCTGCCCCTCAGGTCGTTCTGCCATGGAGACACGTTGTCCGCGTTGGTAAGCCAATAGAACATCGCCTGCGTCTCCGCATAGAGCTGCTCGGCCATGCCCACCAGGTTCGAGGGCAGCTCCGAGAGCGCGACGCCCACGAACGTGAACGTCGGCAGGCCCGCCTTCCGAGCGCTCGCCCCTCCCGTGATGCGCTGATCCCTGCACAACCACAGTCGCTGCGCCGCCTGTCCCGCCGCCTGCCCGAAGTCCTGGGGTGGCCGCAGCGCGGCCGGCATCCGCACCGTCGTCTCGCCGCAAGCCCACAACAGCCACGTCAGCGCGCTCCAGTCCGCCGTGGCATGCCGCGCCAGGTCCGGCAGCCCCAGCCGAGCCAGCGGCAAGGTCTCGTCCACTTCGACGGATTCGCCATTGCCCAGCTCGACCTCCGAGGAGACCAGCTCGGAGGGCCCATCCGGAATCAACGCGGACACATCAGGCGGCAGCCACGACACCCGCGCCCCGGACTTGAACCGGCGAAGCATCTCGGTGCGCAACCCCATGAGACGCGTCGCATAGGTGCGGATGATGGACTGCACGGACTCCAGGTCCTGCGCCGGTCCTTCTGGCAGCCCGTCATAGGTGCAGTGGGGCGGCTCCTGCCCCGCGGTGAACGTGAAGCCCGGGAAGAGCGCTCGACCATAGGTGGCCAGGAACTCCGACGACTTCGGCTCCGCGTCCGCGA
Source organism: Citreicoccus inhibens (assembly GCF_019039035.1). Lineage (GTDB taxonomy): Bacteria > Myxococcota > Myxococcia > Myxococcales > Myxococcaceae > Citreicoccus > Citreicoccus inhibens. Next base: position 151,104 of record NZ_JAHNZT010000001.1, read on the forward strand.
GCAGCACGGCGTCCCGCTGCATCTGCTCCGCCATCCCCAGGTTCGCCAGGATGAGGCCCCGCGTGAACAGGTAGCCCGCGCGCTCGGGCGCCAGGAGCATCGCCGCGTGCACATAGTCCAGCGCCGCGCGAGGCCGGTCCTGCTGATCCAGAAACACCGCGTAGCCACGAAGCACCGTCGCGGGATCTCCACCACGCAGGAGCCCATCGGCCATGGGCGCCCAGGCTTGCCCCGCGTTCTCGACCACGGACTCCGCGGTCTCGAGGGCGCTGCGCGGCGTGCGCGGCAGGGTGTGCTCCTCCAACCACGCCTTCAGCTCGCGAACGTCCTGGTCCATCGCGCTGGCCCGAGCCTGGGCCAACACCGCCTCGCGGTGGCGACGCTCCGACAGCGCCTGCCTCGCGAACGCGCGCCAGCTCGCCGCGTCCTGGACCCGATTGGAGAAGACCGTCGACTCGGCCAGGGTGTCGTCGTCCTGCGCGTCACCCAGGTCCCGGGTGAGCACGACCTTCCGCTGCGCATCCAGGAGCGACCACGTCCCGAAGACATGATCGCGCGCCACCGGGCCCTCGTCGAAGCATACGCGCGGATCCGCGTACTCATCCTCGGCCCGCGACGAGTACCGGCCGTGCCGCGCGCCGTCCTCGTACTCGGCCTCCCAGATGAGCTGGCCCTCGCGGTCCCAGAAGCGACAGAGCCCGTGGCGCTCACCGTCCGCGTTGAGCGTGACGAGCGCCCACTGGTTCATGTCCTCGCGCAGTTCGGCGGCCTCGGGCAGGTGAGGCGGGCGCGTGGGGTACGGCTCGCCGGTGACAGGAATCACGCGGGCACCGGCGCGGTCATAGTGGAGCACCTGCGTGACGCGGCCGTGCTCGTACACCATCACCGTCTTGCGGACCTTCTCGTGGACTCCGCCCTCGTGCATCTTCTCGGTGGTGTACGCGTCCGAGGCGTACCAGGTCCGCGGCCCCTGCAACGCGCCCTTGTGGAAGGCGCCCTCCTGAGACACGTCGCCGTTCTCATGGAAGCGCCGGAACGGACCATGCGGCGCACCGTGCTCCATGATGCACTCGTTGCAGAGCGTGCCGTCCGCCCGCCAGTAGCGCCACGGGCCGTGGAGCTCGCCGTCCTCGTCCGTGGGCCCGAAGGACCACTCCGCCTCGTCATCGTCCCAGGTCGCCTCGGGCGGAACGCCGGGGGGCGGCGTGCCCTCCTCGGTGAGCCTGCGATAGGCCGCGCGCTGCTTCTGCACGCTCACGTCCAGCGACTCCAACTTCGCGAGCAGCGCCTCCAGCGCGGTGGCGGACAGCGCCCCCGAGGCGCGATGCACCTCGACGCCGTCCTTGAACGCCATCAGCGTGGGAATCGCCTGGATGTCGAACTGACCGGCGAGGTCTTCCTGGGCCTCGGTGTCGACCTTGCCGAAGGTGACGTGCGGGAAGCGCTGGGCCGCCGCCTCGAAGATGGGGGCGAACGCCTTGCAGGGCGCGCACCAATCCGCCCAGAAGTCGACGACGCACAACCCAGGACCTTGGGTGACGGTTTCGAAGTTCTCTTCGGTCAGCTCACGAGGCTGTCCTGCCACGGCGGCTCCAGTGCAAGGGGCGCGCGAATCAGAGGGGTCGAGCGCACGCCCGTCAACCTCGGAATCTCACGACAATCCCCTCCTCTGGACATTCCCCCGTCCGCGCCAGGACATGAGCGCCTCGAGTCCCCGCTTCAGGCCCGAGGCGCTCACCTCGGAGGTACGGCGTCAGACGACTGGGCGGGGCGTCCCGAGCGGCAGAGGGACAGGCGATGCCGCGCGCGGGGCTCACTCCAGCTGCGAGGAGACGATGGGGTCCTGCTCTCCCGTGCGCCACGGCACGCTCGGCCACCAGTGCTCTCGCGGCGGCGGTGCGCCGGGCTCCACGCTCTGCCCCGGCCGGGGCGCGATGACCGCCACGCCCGCCTTGTCGGCCGCCGCGAGCGCGCGCTCGATGGGCTCGGTCCAACCGTGCGTGGCGAGCCCCAACAGTCCCCAGTGCACCGGCAGGAAGACACGGCCCTGGACGAGCTGATGGGCCCGTACCGCCTGCTCGGGGCCGATGTGCCAGTCAGGCCAGGCCTGGTGATACTGGCCCACTTCAATCATCGTCACATCGAAGGGCCCGAGCTTCTCGCCAATCTCTTTCATCGCGGGGAACAAGCCGGTGTCCCCTGAGTAGTAGGCGCGATGAGTGGGCCCGCGCACCGCGTAGCCCGCCCAAAGCGTGGCGTCCTTGTCGAACCCCTTGCGTCCCGACGCGTGGCGCGCGGGCGTGGCCACCACCTCCAGCCCCGCCACCGTCACGGACTGCCACCAGTCCACCTCGACGATGCGCGACTCGGGGATGCCCCAGGACGCCAGATGCGCGCCCACGCCCAATGGCACGATGAAGCGCGTGTCCCAATCCTTCATCGCCGCCAGCGTGCCCTGGTCGAGATGGTCGTAGTGGTCATGGGAGATGAGGACCGCGTCGATGGCGGGCAACGCGGCCAGCGGCACGAGCGGCTCGAACCAGCGACGAGGGCCCACCCACTCCAGCGGCGACGCCCGCTCGCTCCACATCGGGTCCATCAAGACGCGGTGGCCATCCAGTTCCAGGAGGACGGAGGAGTGCCCGAACCAGGTGACGCGAAGCCCGGACTCAGGCGGCGTGGCGAAGCGCTCGGGGTGGCCCTTCACGGTCGGTAGCGGCGTGGCGGGGCTCACGTCCGGGCTCGGGTGGAACATGCCCACCACTGAGCCCCACATGTCGTTGATGAGCGGCTGCGGATTGGTGAAGTGGCCGTCGCGCCACTCGGGCGAGTGCTCCATCCGCTCGCGCCGAGCCCCCGTGGCGCTGCTCCCGAGCGCCGTCCACGCCTGAGCGACGAGGACTCCGCCCAGGAGGAACATCCCCCCGACCAGACCGCCCACGCTCCAACCCAACCGCTTGCGCCACGTCATTCCGCGTCCGCCTCCCGAGCAAGACGCCCCACTCTAACGCCTCGACTCCCGCTCCGTGCGGCCCCCGCGCGCTCGCGCCATGTCGGGCCCGCGCGAGGCGAGCCCTGTCCCCTGTCTGTCAGGCTCGCGGTGAACCCAGCGCACGCTCGCTCCCGCGGTGGGCGAAGCGGTCAGCGCGCCTTCCCGTTCGTCATCGAAGGTGGCACGCGCAACCGGCGCAGCGTGGAGTCCCCCTGGTCGACCACCAGCGCGTCCCCCCCGGGGAGCACCGCGATGCCCGTGGGCAAGCTGAACGTGGCTTGCTCGGCGGGCCCGTCTCGCGTCCCCGCCGCGCCGCTCCCCGCGAACGTTCTCACCCAGCCCCCCGAGACGGCGCGAATGCGCTCGTTCCCCGTGTCCGACACCAGCACCTGCGTCCCCGCCACCGTCACCCCCAACATGGGCATGAAGCGCGCCGAGCCCCCCGTGCCATCCGAGAACCCACCGGGATAACTGCCCGCCACGGTGGACGTGGTGAAGCTGGCATCGAGCGCCACGCGTCGCAGCGCCCGGTTCCCGGTATCCACCAACCACAGCGCGCCCGCGCCCGACGCGAGGGCCGTGGGGCGATTGAGCCGGGCCCGCCCCCCGGGCCCATCTCCGCTGCCCGCGCCTCGCGCCCCCACGACCGTGGTCACCCTCCCGTCCGGCGTGACGCGCGCCAGCCGGTGGTTGAGCGTGTCCGCGATGAACAGGTCCGAGCCCGCGAACGCCACCCCCATCGGCGTCTGGAGACGTGCCGCGGTGCCCAGGCCATCCGCCATCCCCGAGCGCCCCTCCTTCGAGCCCGCGAAGGTGGACACCGTCCATCGGCCATCCCGCGCGATGCGCACCACGCGGTGGTTGCCCGTGTCCGCCACGTACAAGCAGGAGTCCGGGCCCAGGGTGACGGACTCCGGCAAGCGCAGCGCGGCCTGCACACCAGGCCCTTCGCCCACGCCCGCCACGCCCGTGCCCGCGATGGTGGACACCGTATGCGCCGCGTCGTTGGCAATCATTCGGATGACGTGGTTCCCCGTGTCCGCCACGAAGACATTGCCCGCGCTGTCCACCGCCAACCCCACCGGCCGACGGAAGCGTGCCTCCAACGCCGGGCCATCGCGCCAGCCCTCCTGGAAGGCCGCGCCCGCGTACGTCGTCACGCCCAGGGATTGACCCGTGCGGTCCACCGGGCGCTCGCGCCCCGCGCCGAACGTGTCTCCGGGATGCGGCGCCACCAGCCCTGCCCGAGCAAAGACATTGTCCGTGATGCGCTGCACCCGGAGGTCCGCGAAGTTGAAGTGAGACAGCCCCAGGGACCACGCAATCCCTCCCGCCGCGAAGACGAACGCGCCGGAGGGCGCCGGATAGACAGACGCCGCATGCCAGTTGGGCTCCCCCTTGCTGCCGATGACCGGCGAGGCGGCCAGCGACACCAGCCCCGCGGGCGCATGACCGTTGTCCCACTCGCGATCAATCTCATAACCCGCCATGGCCAACAGCGTGTCTCCATCCGTCAGGCCCGTCCCCTCGAACGGCCAGGCGCTCGCGTTGCGCACCACGAAGGGTTGGTTGATGAACGCCCACGAATCCGACATGACGCCCACGAGTCCGTTCTCGGGCTCGTTGAGCAGCGGGTTGCGCCAGCGCACGGTGATGAGGTTCGTGTTCGCGAGCGGATCCTCACCAGGCGCCTCGTCCTTGAAGCACACCTGCCTGCGCCGCGGGACGCCACTGAACGAGGGCTCCAAGCGGATGAGCCAGCAGCTCGTGTCACCCGCGAGGAACGCCAGGTTCACCCCCGAGGCGAGCGCCGCCACCACGGCCTCCCGGCCCGGGCGAGACCAGTACTCGTCATGCCCCACCGAAAGGAACAGCCGCTGGCCCAGGAGCAGCGACGGGTCGCGATCCAGGTCGGGGTTCGTCACATAGACGAGGTCATGGCCCTTCGCCTCTGCCCACAGCACGAACTGATGGACATAGTCGAAGTACTCGCCGGAGCCGTCGCCGTTGCCATAGGGCCGATCGAACGACACCTTCTTCGCGTGTCCGCCGGAGAGGCCCAGCGAGTCGCTGTAGAGGCTCTCGCCGCCCCAGAAGTTGTAGGCCTGGAACGTGGTGACGGGGACCTGGACCAGGGCCGCGCCCTTGCGCTCATCCGAGCGCACCACGAAGAGGACGTAGGACTGGAGCCCATCGTCCCGCAGCAGCTTGATGACATACACGCCTGTCACCCAGGACGGCTCTGTCCGCACCGTGAAGGACGTGGGCCAATGACATTCGAGCAACCCCGTGGCGGGGTCCGCCGTGGGCGTGGGCCGAGGACCCACCGGGACGGGGCCGCCCGAGGCCACGCGCCGGCCTCCGACACCTCGGTAGTACCCCATGCGGTAGACCTCCCAGCGCACCGTGTGATTGCCGTCCGTGCGCGCGTGGACGTCGATGGACTCCCCATGTTGGACGCTGGTCGCGCCCGCGTAGCCCTCCAACTGCGCCCCGACCGCGGCGCGCCCCAACCGCCACTGGGTCGAGCCCGGCGCGGTGTTCTCCACGTCGATGGGATTGGGCTCGGCCGCGCCCGCGAGCGCCCACGTCAGGACCAGCGCCATCAGCATGCGTGCTACCTCCCCGGGCCGATGTCCCCTGCCCGGGAAGGTCGCTCAACCCCGGGGTCGCGGGGGTGGGCGTGCCTCGACATCGCGCGCCCGCGTCTGTGCATGAGGTGACGGCTGGAGTGTCCGGTGCGCGCCCTCCCGCCGCGACGTCAGCGCACGCGCAACACCACCTTGCCCACCGTGCCCCGCCCTTCGAGCCGCCGATGCGCCTCCACCGCCTGGGACAGCGGCAGCGACAGCCCCACCACGACGCGCAGCTCGCCGGCCGCCATCGCGGACAACAAGGCCTCGCGGGCGCGGCGGCGCGACTCGGGTGACTCCGGCGTGCGCAGCCAGTAGGCGCTCACCTGGAGCGACTTCGCATAGAGCGACTCCACGGACACGGGAGGCGGCGAGCCGCTCGCGTTGCCGTAACTCACCAGGTGTCCGAAGGGCGCCAGGGACTCCATGCTGGCGCTCCACGTGCTCGCGCCCACGGAGTCCAGCACCACGTTCACGCCCTTCCCGTGAGTCAGCGCCTGGACGCGGGGCGCCACCGCCTCCCGGTCATACCGGACCACCTCGTCCGCGCCGAGTTCGCGCGCGAGGCGCTCCTTCTCCTCCCCCGACACCGTGCCGATGACGCGCACACCCGCACGCTTCGCGAGCTGCACCGCCAGGAGCCCCACGCCGCCAGCCGCCGCGTGGATGAGCACGGACTGGCCCGCCTCCAATCGCCCCAGGGTGTGCACCACGTGATAGGCCGTGAGCCCCTGGACGAGCAGGCCCGCCGCCTGCTCGAAGGAGACCGAGTCCGGCAACGCGACGAGCTCCCCCACCGGCGCGCGCGTGAACTCCGCGTAGGCCGCCGTGGTCAACGCCACGACTCGGCGCCCCAGCCAGCTCGGGTCCACGCCGGGTCCCACCTGGTGCACGACGCCTGCGGCCTCGCTCCCGAGGATGCGCGGCAGCGGCACCTGCGCGTCGTAGAGCCCGCGGCGCCGCTCGGTGTCCGCGAAGTTCACGCCCGCGGCGTGCACCTGGATGAGTACCTCGCCGGCCTCGGGGACGGGCTCCGGGATGTCCTCCCAGCGAAGAACCTCGGGGCCTCCCACCTCGTGATAGCGAATCGCTTTCATGCGCGCGGACATAACGCCCGCTTTGCGCGACGGCATCCCCGATGCGCGCCGTTGCAAACCTCCCCGTCCGAAGCAAGTCGCTTCCCCATGGGCCGGAGGGATGCTTGCGCGGTGAAGGTCTCCACACATTTGACATGCATCTGCCACGCACCGGCCCAGGGCCGAGAAGTCCTCGAGGCCCGAGCGTTCTTCGGAGCAGCCACTGAACTCCCCAGATGGAGCCCCTCCATGAAGAACGGATCCCGACTCCGGCGTGGGCTGCTGCTCGCCTGCGCCCTCGCCCTGCACGGTTGTTCCGCGTCGAATCCGACATCGGGAGACGGCCCCGAGCAGCCCCACGCCGAGGTCGACTCTGGCACCGGCGCGCCAGAAACAGTGGACGCGGGCCCGGGGGACGCGGGCGACGCGGATGCGGGGAACCTCGACCCGGGGGACGCGGGCGAAGTGGACGCGGGCGGGGGAGACGACGGAGGCACGGAAGGGAGCGATGCCGGCACCGAGCCAGACCCCTGGGACGGGAGCGCGACGCCCTTGGAGGAGCGCACGGACTGGGTGGACCCGGGCCCCTATTCCACGTGCACGTTCAAGCCCGCCACGGGCACGCGCCCCACGACGTGTGACGACCCTGCCCTCTTCGACGTGTCCACCTGCGCGCCCGGCGCCTTCACGGGGCTGGAGTCCCACGGCATCTATGATGCCCAGCTGCGCAGCAGCGGTGGGGTCCCATCGCTCGGAGGCACACTGGACTTTCCGGCGGACGGCGGCACCGGGACGTTCCACGACACCCTCCTCACGCGGAGCCAGCTAGGCGAAGCGGGCTTCTTCGCCACCTACCGCCGCGTGCTCCCCGATGCGGGCGTGCGCGAGTACGTCATGGCCGGCTGCGGCACTCCCGAGCCGGGCCACATCACCGGCTGCTATGGCCAGTGCAACGACGGGAAGGTCAGCGCCCGGGGAACGTTCGTCGCGGCGCGGCGGACCTGGGCCCGAGGCGAGCAGGAATCCTCGGGAGGAATCCACCTCCTCTCGGAGACCTTCGTGTCCCTGGGCACCCCGGTGGACATCTACGTCACCCGGCAGCACGCCTACGTCGTGTCCATCGGCAGCACGGGGCGGCCTGGCGGTGGGCTCACGGTGTACGACGTCCACGACCCGAGCCACCCGCTCCTCACCGACACCATCACCTTCCCCATGGACACGTACTGGAATGGCGTCTGGGCCAAGGACGATGCCCTGTACGTGGCCAGCGCGCTCTCGGGCGTCATCGTCTTCGACATCCATGACCCCGCCCACCCGGCCTTCGTACGAAACCTGCCCTCGGGCCCACCCCTTGATGTGCACACGGTGTTCGTGGAGGGGAACCGCCTCTACGCCATGTCACCCTTCCCCGATGGCGAGACGCTCTTGTTCGACATCTCGCAGCCGCTGTCCCCGGTGCTGCTCAATCGCATCCATATCAACGCGCCCTATGGCTTCTCTTCTCCTCATGACGCCTTCGCGTACGAGGGGCGCCTGTACGTCAACCTCATGGAGAGCGGCTACTACGTGCTGGACGTGAGGGACCCCGAGCACGTTCAGACCCTGGGGAGCTACTCCTTCGATCCGGAGTACAGCCACGCCAACGCGGTGGGCACCTTCGGGGGGCGGACCATCGCCTTCGAGGGCGGCGAGCAGGCGGGAGCGCACCTGCGCATCCTCGACGTCACCGACCCCGCGAACATCACCCTCATCGGCGAATACAGCCGGAGCCCCCTGCTCTCCATCCACAACATGGTGCTCAAGGGCAAACGCCTGTACATCGCCTACTACCAGCAGGGGCTGCGCGTGTTGGATGTCTCCATTCCGCCGCACCCCCGCGAGGTGGCCTACTTCAATACCTATCGCGAGGGGGATCCGTTCCGGACCACCAGCTTCTTCGACGGCGCCATTGGCGTGCGCGCGCCAGGAGATGGCCACGTGTACGTGGTGGACCTGGCGCGAGGGCTCCTCATCTTCAACGAGCCCTGACGCCGGCCCCTCACGTCACGGCCTTCCAGAAGAACAGGGCGGTGGCGCGCTTGTTGTGCCGCTCGCCCTGCCCGAAGTAGCGGGTCGCCGAGTGCACGAAGTCCGCTCGGTAGACGATGAGGCGGTTGAACACGTTCTCCACCTCCACGTCCTGCTGCCATGCGTCCGCCGGCAGCCGCGTCACGCCGAAGGCCTCCGTGAGGTTCTTGCAGCCCGCGGGACACAGGTTCCCGCCCAGCCCGCCCCCCGGCAGTCGCAGTCGGTAGAACGACGTGCCCGCGCTCTTCGTGGGCGGCTTCGGATGCAGGTAGATGACGGCCGCATAGTCGCAGAGCGCCAGCGAATCGACGTGCGGCTTGGCCACGGACTCGCGCTCGCCCACGACCTGCACGTGGTTGTGGGACAGCGCGCCGGACACCGGCGTCTTCTGCGTCAACCCTCGTGCGCCCGTCTGCTGACAGACCCACGCCTCCACCTGCGCCAGCTCGGGCGGGAGCAGCGCCTCGGGCGCGCGGATGCCCGGCCAGATTTCGTTGCGCCAGGGTGCGCCCTGCGTCCAGTCCTCGCGGGCGAGGTTGCGCTCGTAGACCTCCAGCGCGTTGGGGAGCGCGTTGTCTTTGATCCAGTAGTCCCGTCCCAGCTTCGGCTTGCGGTACGGGAGCACATCGCGGACAGCAGGTTCAGCGGCGCGCCGCATGAGTGACATGACACCTCCGACTCAAAGTCGGAGAGGAATCCTAGGACTCGCGCCCACGCGGAGCATCCGGTTTCCACGGGCCCGCCCGCTCATGGTGCGGGCGGGCCGCGCGAGACGTCAGTCCACGCCCCACAGGCGGCGCGCTTCCTCGGCGATAACGTCCGGAAACTCCTCGGGGAAGAACAGCTTGGCGCCCGGCACGCGCCGCACGCCGCGCGACTTGGGCAGCGTCCGGTCCAAGTAGTCCGGGCTTGCCGCCGCGAAGAGGGTGTCTCCCGTCCCCCAGACTATCCGTGTCGGGACCGCGCACGTGCGGAGCTTCGCCTCGATTCCCGCCAGCGGGTTGGGCGACAGGCCCATCGCATAGGCATTCACCCGCGCCCGCCCCTCGGGCGTGCTCACCAGCGGCGCCAGATAGTACTCCACCGTCTCATCCGCGAGCTTCTGCGGATACGTGAACGTCATCCCGCCCAGGCCCTGGTCCGAGCGCGCCAGATTCTTGTCCGCCCGCCACGGCCCCAGCCACGAGCTCACGAACGTGTCGGCGCGAGCCATCTCGATGACGGGGACCACCGCTGGCGGCGGGCTGTCATTCTCCACATCGCAGTTGGTCAAAAGCATCGTCCGCACGCGCTCCGGATGCTTCGTGACGAAGAGCTGCGCCACCGCGCCGCCGCTGTCATTGGCGATCAGGTCCACGGTGTCGATGCCGAGCTGATCCAACAGCGTCACCAGCATGTCCACCTGCGCGTCCGGCGCCACGCTCTGCCCCGGCGCAACCTCCGTGTAGCCCAGCCCCATCGAGTCAGGCGCGACGCAGCGACGGAACGGCGACAGCCGCTCGATGACGCCGCGCCACTGGAAGCTGTTCAGCGGGAACCCATGCAGGAACAGCGCGGCGGGCCCCTGCCCTCGCTCCACATATGCGATGCGCCCGAACCGCGTGTTCGCATAGCGCCGCTCCGCGCGGTACGCCGCCGCGTCCAGCGGCGCTCCCACCGTGGACGTGCCGCCCCCCAGACCTCGGGGCGCGCATCCCGCCGCGACTCCAATGGCGGCCCACACCATCAGCTCTCGACGTCCCAGTCGCGGGACGACACTCCCTCGCGAGCCCTCCACCTCCACCTGCTTCATCTCGAAGTTCATGGCACGCACTCGTAGCCACCGCGCTCCGCGCCCGCTTGGAGAAAATTGCCGACTGGAATCCCAACCACGCGCATCAGCCCGCTGCCGTCCGACCGCGCCTTCGCGGATGCGCCGGGGCGCTGCGCCAGGAAGGAGCGCCAGGGCCCCGCTGGACTGCGATTGCATGAAAGCAGCAATTCATGCAATCACGCCAATTGGATGTCATCACGCGTCCAACAGAGGGGGAGTCCCATGCGATGGAACACCTGGCTGCGTGGCAGCCTTGCCGTATTGTGCTTGAGCTGTGGTTCGACTTCGTCGGAGGACGCGCTGGAGTCCGAGCCCGCTCCGGTCCGGACACAGGCCGAGCAACTCGTGGCGGAGCGAGGCTTCGACCTCCGGGACGTGTCACTGGTGCCGGACGCGGAGGGGAAGCGGCAGGAGCTCCACTTCCGGGGCGTGCCTGTCTGGGGCCTGGAAGTGAAGTCAGGGCTGGGGCAGGCCTTCTTCTCCAACGCCCGGTTCCAACCCACGGGGGCCGTGGAGACGGAGGCCCGGCTCACCGAGGCCCAGGCGCGGGACGCCGCGCTCGCGGCCCTGAAGGACGCCACCGCGCAGGTCGAATCCACGCGGCTCGTGCTGCTGCCCATCCAGATGCGTCAGCTCCGGAAGGAGGCCGCCCCGCGCGTCGCCGGCCCTCGGAACGCCGCGGACTTCGAGCGGGTGGTGACAGGCTTGCGGCTCATCTACCGGCTCAAGCTCACCACGGGCAGCGACCTGCCTCGGCGGTGGAGCGCGCAGGTGGATGCACGCACCGGCGAGGTGCTGAGGCTGGATCCGATGGAGCACTCCGTGCTCACGACGGCCTCGGGCACGGGCTACTACTCGGGAGCGGTCAGCGTGTCCGTGGCCAATATCGCCCGGGGCAGGTATCGGCTGCGGGACAGCTACTCCAATGACTATTACGCCTATGTCCCGCAGACGCCGCGGTCAGGCACCTACGAACCCTATTACAGCGCAGACCTGGTCCTGGGGGATGGGCTCCCCTTCAGCGGAGGAGACCCGCTCGGGACAAACGGGGAGACCGCGGCGGTGGACGCCTTCCACGCCGTGGGTCTGGCATGGTCCGTCTACGAGACCCTCCTGGGGCGCGCGGGCCCGTCGGGAAACGGCACGCACTTCGACGTCCAGGTGCACATCAACTCGGACAACGCCTTCTACGTCCCCAGCTTGAACAGTCCGACGCTCCGATTCGGCTATCGCTACCCCTCCGTCAATCCCAAGGCCCCGCTCACGACCGTCGACATCGTGGCCCATGAGATGGCCCATGACTTCTTCGCTCGGGAGCTGGCGGGAGACCCCGCGGATCTCTTGAACATCCGCTCGGAGCGGGCCGGGCTGAATGAAGGGACGGGGGACATCTTCGGCTTCATCACCGAGCTGCTGCGCGATGCGAGGCGGTCGCAGTCGAGGATGACGACCATTGATCAGGTGGTGCTCAAGCCCTCGCACATCAACATGGGCGAGGAGACGGGCTCCCCGTCCCGCAACATCCTGGAGCCCCTCCATCCGGAGTGGTTCGAGTTCATTGGCGACGAGGATGAGCACAGCTCCTCGGGCCCCCTGGGGCGAATGTTCGTCTATCTGGCCTATGGCTGCAGCACGGGGAGCAAGAGCCCGTGGAACTGCGAGCTGCTGTCCGAGGGGTTCGACGGCCTGGGGCCCACAGAAGCGCTGCGCATCTGGGCGCAGGCGGTGCAGTTGATGCCGATGGACACGGACTACCTGCAGGCCCGTCAAGCGGCGCTCGCGGCGGCGACCGCTCGGGACGGCGTGCTGAACGGCCCCCGGATGAAGACCGTGGCGCGGGCGTTCGCGGCCGTCAACGTCGGCTACGCGCCGGACTCGGTGCCGCCCCAGACGGCGCTGCGCTGCCGGCAGGTGAACCAGGACATCGAATGCACCGGCACCATCACCGACGCCGAAGTGCCGGAGCAGTACTCCATCGCGCCGCGACTGGTGGTGGACGGAGGCGCGCAGATCAAGACGCTGCCTGGCTGGCAGTTCGAGCGGGTGGTCCTGCCGGGCGCCGCGCTGGGCCATGGCAATCACACCATCCAACTGCAGGCGTGGGACTACTGGGGGAACCTGGGCACGAGCACGGTGACGGTCGCGATGGACAAGCTGCCACCCACCTCCTCCGTCCTCCGTTCCGGTACACCGAAGCAGCCCCGCTACTCAGTCACGGCGAGCGATGCCTCCGGAATCCTCGCCGTGGACTTCGGCGTCGACGGCCAGCTGAGGGTCAGCATCTTCGAGCCCCCGTACGAGAATGAGTTCGACACCTCCACCTGGGCAGACGGCACCCATGATGTGTTCATCAAGGTCTTCGACAAATACATGAACGTCGCGGTCCACCATGCGGACTTGAAGGTGGACAACACGCCGCCCACCCTGGAGATGACGGTGGCGGCGGGCACCGAGGCGCCGTTCCAGGTGGGTGTCTCCGTGACAGACATCTCCGCCGTGACGCGGGTGGACTTCAAGGTGGACGGCGTTGTCTTCGCCACGCGGACGAACGAAGCCACGCTGTATCTGGCCAGCTACATCCCCCCGGATGCGCTGGCCCACAACCTCACCGTGGAGGTGACGGACGCCTTCGGCAACAAGGGGACCGCGTCCAAGGCAGCCCCCCTGGACCGCACGCCCCCGGTGGTGAGCTTCGCCAAGACACAGCTCGGCTCGCTGGTGCGGCTCAACGTCGGCGCGGCGGACGGATGTGGCCTCGTGTATCCGTATTCACTGTATGTGGACGGGACGCTGGTGGCGCAGCCCACGACCCCCTCCATCATGCTGGAGTTCGGGGACGCGATGGCCGCGGGGACGCACACCTTCCAGGCGCTCGTGCGCGACGCGTGCGGCAACACGGCGAACGTCCTGACGTCGTTCGTCAAGGACCTCACTCCACCGGTCATCACGGGCATCACCCGGGACGACACCCAACCGAAGAAGCCGAAGTTCACCGTGCAGTGCACGGACACGGAGGGCGTGCACCACGTGGAGCTGCGCGAGGGCGGCGTCGTCACCCAGATGGACACCACCCCTCCCTATGAGTTCGTGGTCGACACGACGGGCCGCGCGGACGGCGACTACACGCTGCTGTTTCAATGCACGGACATCAATGGGGTCTCCAGCGCGGTGGAGACCCGCACGGTGACGGCGGACAACACCGGTCCCACCCTCAACCTCACGGTCCAGGGCGCGGGCCGCTCGTACGTCGTCTCCGCGGAGCCCGTGGGCGACCTCCGTGGCGTCCAGTCCGTCTCCATCGCGGGCGGCCTGGTCCCCGGCTTCTCCGTCACGCTGACCCAGGCGCCCTGGTCCGTGGTGTGGAACATCCCAGGTACGCTCGCGATCCAGACGGACCTTCCGTTCTCGATCACCGCCAAGGACAAGTGGGGCAACGAGTCCAGCAAGTCCCTGTGGTGCGCGGTGAACACCGCCTCCACCGTGGTGCAATCCTTGTCCTGCCATCCCTGAGCGGACACGTCCGGCTTGCGAACACCAGCCCTGGGACAGCGCGCCTAGGGCTCCGCGCTCTCGGACTCCATCGCGGAGTCGCGGGACGCAGCGCGCACGTCCACGTCTCGTACTTGCGTGAGGATGGGCCTGGCTTGGGCCAGCGAGGCCGCGAAGAGGGAGGGCTGCCCCGGATCCGCGAACACGGTCGCGAAGTCCTCCGGGGCCAGCGCTCGCACCAGCCGCGCCGCGAACGTCTCGCGCAACAGCCGCACGTAGTACTCCACATCGTAGTCACGCGGATCCGCCGCGACGCCCGGAGACTCGGGGCCGGGGGTTCCGCCGGGGTCATCCGCCTCCGGGTCCGCCACCAACCCCGCGCGCCCGCCCACCGCTCGGTACACCCGGATGCGCTCGCCCACCGACCAGTGCGTCCGCCCACTCGCCAGCAAGGCCTCGTAGGAGAGTTCCCGCCGGCGCGAGCGCAGGGCCTCGTACTCTCGCGGGGTCTTCGTCAGACGCACGCGCGCGGACACCTCGAAGGTGGGGAGGGTGCGCCGGCGCAGCGCCGTCACCGTCGCGGCATAGACGTCCTGCACACCCCGCACATCCCCTGCCAGCAGGTGCGTCAGCGCTCGCCGCAGGAACTCCTCGCCGAAGGGCTCCGCGCGGCTGGAGCGGAACGCCACGCCGCGCAGCACCAGCGGCCCCGCGTAGGGCTGGAGCGCGTAGTTCTTCGGCTCGTGGGAGAGCATCGCGGCGTAGCGCCCATCGAACTCCAATTGGACGCGAGGCGGTAGCAGCGCCGCGACCTCGGAGACGACGCGGCGCTCCTCTGCCTCCGTCCACGTCTCCGGCACCGCGAAGTACACGCCGTCCGTGTCCGCCTCCAGCAACGTGACGCCTCGCGCGGCCAGCTCACGACAGAGCAGATCCAACACCTCGCGGCCTCGGCGGGTGACTTCGTTGGCCGCGTGCACATCCGCGAAGCGCGTGAGCCCCACCGCGCCCAGGTAGCCATAGGCCGAGTTGACGACAATCTTCATCGCCGCCGAGAGGGCCTCGTCCGTGTAGCGCTCGGGCGACCCCGGCGCGGCGGCCCTGGCCCGCTTCTTCGCCGCCAGCCGCTGGTCCACCAGCCGGTCCACCATGGAGAGCAATGCGCCCAGCCGGTCGCGCCTCGGGCCAATCTGATACTCACGCATCAGCGAGGGATAGAGGCTGGCCACGTCTGCCTTCACGATGTGGCGTGCCACGCCCGCGGCAAACAGGTGCAGGGCCGCGCCGCTGTGGGGCGTTCCATCCCCGGCCTCGTGCGCGGGCAGGGCCGCGCCCGCGCGCAGATAGGCCCGGACGAGCAGCGGATCCAACACGCCCGTCGCGGGCCCCGCATCCGCGAGCCGCTCGTATCGGCGCGGAGCCATCCGCGCGAGCGCGAACGCGGCCCCACCGAGCAGCCGCGCGACGCCCGCGGCCTCATTCACGTCGTCACGCGCATACCGCCGCACCCGCTCGGGGTCCGTGCGGAAGACCTCGTACACCCGCGCGCCGGGGATGAGCTCGCGCTCGGGCCCCGCCAGGCCCATGTGCTTCGCGACCGCCTTGAGCCCGTGGCCAGGCAAGTCCCGCGAGGAGAAGTCGTGCCGGCGCACCGCGTCCAGTGAGTCGATGAGTTCGCGCCCCGGCACCGTGAAGCGCGTGCGCCGCATCCACTCGGCCTGACGTCCGTCCTGCCCGCGCGCCAGCGCCGCGCCGCGCGCCGCCGGCCGTTGTCGCAGCCCCGGCGTCCCCGCCCGGCCCAACGAGACGGGCACGCCCAACAGGCGCGCGCGATGCGCGATGAATGGCAGGTCGAAGCCGTGCAGGTTGTGGTTCTCGATGACATCCGGGTCGCACTCGCGCACCCGGGCCATCAGCCGGTGGAGCAGTCCGGCCTCCGCGCCCGCGTCATCCCCGTGCGCCTCCAGCACCTCCGCTTCGCCCTCGGGCGTGCGCAGGGCCACGAGGAAGATGCGGTCCGTCGCGGGATCCAACCCGGTGGTCTCCAGGTCGAACTGCATCCGGCGCAGGTCGTCGAAGCGCAGGTCGCGGAAGTACGTGCGCCCCGACGCACAGAGATACTGCTCCTCGGGCGGCAGCGAGAGCACCACGTCCGGCCCCAGCTCGCGCAGCGTGCCGAACGGCCGGCCCAGCCGCCGCGTGGCGCCCTGCAACACGGCCGAGGTCAGCGCCCGGCCATCCTCGGCGCGGACCAGATAGCGGAGCGCGCCCGGGCCCTGCAGCTCCTGGTACGTCACGCGGTTCGGCGCCGCGCCCTCGGCCTCGGGGCGCAGCCGCGCGCCCAGGTGCGCCACGTCCTCCAGCGACGCCAGCACCATCCAGGGACGGAAGCGCACATCCTCGCGCACCAGTCCGCCCGAGCCGGGCAGCCGCCGCCACACGAACGCGCGACCGTCCGGCTCCGCCCAGACGGACACGATGCCGGGCGTGGAGTCCCACCCCCAGAGCCACTCGTCTTCTCGTGTGGATGGCGCGCGCATGCCGGTCGCTGCGCCATTGACTACCGGAATGCGCACACGAACGCCCGTGACTCGTGGAGGGAAGTGAAGGGAAGCCTCATGCCTCGCACCTTGAGCCCGATGCGTGACAGGAGTATGTCAACTTTCCACGCCATGCAGCGCACCGAGCGTCTCTTCGCCATCGCCGAGTACCTCAGAGGCCGTCGCACCGGGGTCACCGCGGAGGCGCTGGCGGAGCGGTTCGGCGTCACCCTGCGTACCATCTACCGGGACCTGGATGCGCTGCGCGCCGCGTCCATGCCGCTGTCCGCCGAGCGAGGCCGGGGCGGTGGTTACGCGCTGGACCGCAGCTACAGCCTGCCTCCGGTGAACTTCACCGCGCGCGAGGCGGCGCTCCTCGTCGCGCTGGGCCGCTTCGCCGTGGACATGCGGCTGCTCCCGTTCGAGGAGACCGTCGAGTCCGCGCTCGACAAGGTCCGCTCCGCGCTGTCCACCTCCGCCCAGCGCGAGCTGCTCGAGCGCCTCAAGGACCTGTCCTTCCTGGGCGTCCCCTCCCTGCCCAGCAAGAAGTCCGTGCGCGAGGCCATCGAGCGCGCCTGGTTCGAGCAGCAACCCCTGCGCATCACGTATGTGGATGGCAACTTCCTCCAGACCACGCGAAGGATTCGCATCAAGTCCTTCATCATGGACCGCCACGAGACGCGCGTGAACGCGGTGGATCTGGACACCCAGGAGACCCGTCCGTTCCGACTCGACCGCATCGCCGAGGCCGAGGTGCTGCGCACCGAGACGCCCTGAGCCGTGCCGTCGAAAGCTTTGGCTGTCATTGGATTCTGACGCCTGCCAATGGCTGGTAGCTTCAGACAATTCCAATCTGGCGCGTCTATGCTCGCCCATCCCTTCAGGATGAGAGGCAGGTCAGACGATGACGCCCACTCCCCTCCGCGGCGACGCAGAGGCAGTCCGTGTCCCATCGACGCTCGACGCGGCCGACATCCGGCCCGCGTCCCTCGCGCAGCGGCGTCTGTGGTTGTTGACCCAGCTCGATTCCAGCCACGCCTTTCATCACCTGCCCGGTGTCTGGGACATGTCGGGCCCGCTGGACCTTCCGGCGTTGGAGCGCGCGCTGGATGTCTTGTTGGAGCGGCATGAGGCCCTGCGCACGACGTTCGTCGCCCTCGACGGCGAGCCGCATCGTCGCATCGGGCCCACCCGCCCCTTCGCGCTGGGCGTCATCGACTTGCGCCACCTCGCGGACCGCGACGCCGAGGCGGAACGGCTCACCCGGGCCGAGGCGCAGCGGCCGTTCGACCTCGAGGCAGGGCCACTCGTGCGAGGGACGCTGTTGCGGCTGGGAGAGCAGACCCATCGGCTGCTTCTCACGCTGCATCGGATGGTGGCCGATGACGGAACGGCGCGCCTGCTCCTGCGCGAGTTGCGCGCGCTCCACGCGGCCTTCACCCACGGTCGCGTCGCCTCCGTGCCCCCTGCTCCGGCCTACAGCGCGTTCGTGCGCTGGGAACAGGAACAGGCGCAGGGAGAAGGACGTGACGCCCAGGTCGCCTACTGGCGTCAGCGATTGGCCGGAAGCATGCCGGTGTTGGACCTTCCGGCGGATCGCCCGCGCGCCAGCGTCCAGGGCTTGAGTCGGGGCACCCACGACTTCACGCTGTCCGCGGAACTCACCGCGGCGCTGGACGCGAGCGCGACCGAGTCGGGCCTCTCCCTGTCCGCGCTGCTCCTCGCAAGCTTCGCCACGCTCCTGCACCGCTACACCGGCAAGGAGGACTTCATCCTCGGGACGCCGGTGAGCCACCGCTCACGGCCCGAGTTCGAGCACCTGGTGGGCCCCCTCACCAACACGCTCGCCTTGCGCATGGAGTCCGAGGGCAACCCACGCTTCGTCGACTTCGCGCGCCGAGTCCAAGACAGCCTCCAAGGTGCGGTGGCCCATCAAACGCTGCCCTTCGAGACGCTCGTCGCGGTCCTCCAACCCGAGCGCAATCTCAGTCACGCACCGCTGTTCCAAGTGATGTTCGCGATGGAGGAGTCCGCGGAGCCAGTCGAGGGAGCGCCGCGTCCGCGAGGCACCGTGGCCTGCGACCTCATCTTGTTCATGGCGCGCTCGGACTCGGGGCTCCGTGGCACCTTCGAGTTCGACACCGACCTCTTCGACTCCGAGCGCATCCACCGCATGGCAGGACACCTGCGCGTCCTCCTCCACGCCGCCGTCGCCCAGCCTCTCCTGCCCCTGCGCTCCCTCCCCCTCCTCACCTCGGAAGAGCGCCACCAACTCCTCGTCGACTTCGCCCCGCCCCCCTCCGACTTCCCACGCGACTCCTGCGTCCACCACCTCTTCTCCCTCCAAGCCTCCCTCTCCCCTGACTCCCCCGCCGTCTCCTACGCCGACTCCTCCCTCTCCTACCGCCAGCTCGACGAGCGCTCCAACCAACTCGCTCACCACCTGCGCTCCCTCGGCGTCGGCCCCGAAGTCCTCGTCGCCCTCTGCCTCCACCGCTCCACCGACCTCCTCATCTGCCTCCTCGCCATCCTCAAGGCCGGCGGCGCCTACCTCCCACTCGACCCTTCCTACCCGCGCCAACGCCTCGCCTTCCTGCTCGAGGACGCCCGCGTCTCCGTCCTCCTCGCTCACGAGGACTTGCTCCCCTCCCTCCCTCCCTTCCCCGGCTCCACCCTCCTCTTCCACCCCTCCCTCTTCTCTTCTCTCCCCTCCTCTCCCCCTCCCCCCTCCTCCTCCCCCGACAACCTCGCCTACGTCATCTACACCTCCGGCTCCACCGGCAACCCCAAGGGCAGCTCCATCTCCCACCGTGGACTCTGCGCCCTCTTCTTCAACGTCCTCTCCTTCCCCTTCTCCCCCTCCGACAGGGTCGCCCAGGCCTCCAACATCTCCTTCGACCCTTCCTCCTTCGAAATCTGGGGCGCACTCCTCCACGGCGCTCACCTCGTCGGCATCTCCGCCAACCCCGCCAGGGAGCCCCTCGCCTTCGCCTCTCAAGTCCATGACGCGCGCATCTCCGTCATGTTCGTCACCACCGCCGTCCTCACTCTCCTCTCTCGCGAGGCCCCCTCCGCCTTCTCTTCCCTCCACACCCTCGTCTTCGGAGGCGAGGCCGCCGACCCGCTCGCACTTCGCGAAGTCTTCCGCCACGGCCCTCCTCGCCGCCTCCTCAACGGCTACGGCCCCACCGAGTGCACTGTCTTCTCCACCGCTCACCTCATCCCCTCTCCCCCTCCCCTCGGACTCCCCGTCCCCATTGGCCCTCCTCTCCCCCATGGGCCTGTCTTCATCCTCGACTCCCACTTCAACCCCTGCCCCATTGGCGTCCCGGGGGAACTCTTCATCTCCGGTGAGCGGCTCGGCCGCGGCTACTTCAACCGCCCGGAGCTCACCGCACTCACCTGGCGCCCCCACCCCTTCTCTTCCCTCCCGGGCCAGCGCCTCTACAAAACTGGAGACCTCGCTCGCTTCCTCCCCAACGGCCTCGTCGAGTACCTCGGCCGCATTGACCACCAGGTGAAGATTCGCGGCTTCCGCGTCGAACTCGGCGAAATCGAGGAGCGCCTCCGCCTCCACCCTCTCGTCAAGGAATGCGCTGTCATTGCTCGCGACTTCGCCGGCGACAGGAAGCTCATCGCCTACCTCGTCCCTCGCCTCTCCTCCCCTTCCCACTCGGACTTGCGCTCCTTCCTCCTCGAGCGCCTCCCCGAGCACATGGTCCCCTCCTCCTTCTCCCTCCTCCCCTCCCTCCCCCTCACTCCCAACGGCAAACTCGACAAGCGCGCGCTCCCCAACCCTGACTCCTCCTCCCTCTCCTCTCCTCTCGCCCCTCGCTCCCCTCTCGAAGTCGCCCTCTGCCGACTCTGGGCCTCCCTCCTCGAACTCCCCTCCGTCAGCCCCCTCGACAACTTCTTCCACCTCGGCGGCCACTCCCTCCTCGCCACCCAGCTCGTCTCTCGCATCCGAGAGACCTTTCAGGTGCAGCTCCCGTTGCGGCGCATCTTCGATGCCCCCACGGTGGAGGCGCAGGCGCAGGCCATCGAGGCGGCTCGCCTCGCGGGCTCAACCGAACAGGGCATCACGCTGGCGCGCATTCCGCGCGGCGGCGACCTGCCCATGTCCTTCGCGCAGGAGCGGCTCTGGTTCTTGGAGCAACTCCAAGCCGGGAACCTCGCGTACAAGATTCCCATCTCGTATCGCATCACCTCCGCGCTCGACGTCCGCGTGTTGGAGCGCAGCCTTCAGGAGCTGGTGAAGCGACACGAGGTGCTGGGCGCCACCTATCACTCCGTCGACTCGCGGCCGGTGCAACGGATTGGGGACGCGCGCCCCTTCGCGCTCGAAGTTCAAGATTTGCGCACCCTCTCCGAGACCGAGCGCGCGGAGCTGGTGGAACGACGCTCCGTGGAGGAGTCCGCGCGCCCCTTCGATTTGACGCAGGGGCCGCTCATGCACGGCCTGCTGCTGCGCCTGGGGGAACAGGAACACCTGCTCCTCCTGACGATGCATCACATCGTCTCGGATGGTTGGTCCCTGGGTGTGCTCCTGCGCGAACTGCGCACGCTGTATGACGCTTTCGCCGTGGGCCAGCCCTCACCGCTCCCGGCCTTGCCAGTTCAATACGTCGACTTCGCGAGTTCACAGCAGGGCCTGCTGCGCAGCGCGGCCGTGGAGCGGCTGCTGACGTACTGGCGCAAGCAACTGGCTGGGGCACCCGAGGTCCTTGACCTGCCAGCAGATCGCCCGCGCCCGCCCATCCATCGCTTCAAGGGGGCGACCTACTCCTTCCACCTTCCGCCGGAGCTGTCGCAGGCCGTGGACGAGCTGTGCCGCCGAGAAGGCGTGACGCTGTTCATGACCTTGCTCGCGGGCTTCACCGCGCTCCTTCAGCGCTACTCCGGCCGAGAGGACATCGTCGTCGGCGCGCCGGTCGCCCACCGCTCGCGCCCGGAGCTGGAGGGATTGGTCGGGTTGTTCGTCAACACGCTCGTGCTGCGCACGGACCTGTCGGGCGACCCGAGCTTCGTGGGCCTCCTGGCGCGCGTGCGCGAAGTGACCCTGGGGGCCTTCGCTCACCAGGAGCTGCCCTTCGAGAAGCTCGTCGAGGTCCTGCGACCGGAACGGAGCCTCAGCTACGCGCCGCTGTTCCAGGTCATGTTCGTGTTGCAGAACGCGCCCACGCTGGCACCCGACCCGTCGTCACGTCTGCAATTGGAGGCCACCGCTGAACCCTGGGAGATGAGCACGGGCACGTCGAAGTGCGACCTCATCTTGTTCATGGCGCGCTCGGACTCGGGGCTCCGTGGCACCTTCGAGTTCGACACCGACCTCTTCGACTCCGAGCGCATCCACCGCATGGCGGGACACCTGCGCGTCCTCCTCCACGCCGCCGTCGCCCAGCCTCTCCTGCCCCTGCGCTCCCTCCCCCTCCTCACCTCGGAAGAGCGCCACCAACTCCTCGTCGACTTCGCCCCGCCCCCCTCCGACTTCCCACGCGACTCCTGCGTCCACCACCTCTTCTCCCTCCAAGCCTCCCTCTCCCCTGACTCCCCCGCCGTCTCCTACGCCGACTCCTCCCTCTCCTACCGCCAGCTCGACGAGCGCTCCAACCAACTCGCTCACCACCTGCGCTCCCTCGGCGTCGGCCCCGAAGTCCTCGTCGCCCTCTGCCTCCACCGCTCCACCGACCTCCTCATCTGCCTCCTCGCCATCCTCAAGGCCGGCGGCGCCTACCTCCCACTCGACCCTTCCTACCCGCGCCAACGACTCGCCTTCATGCTCGAGGACGCCCGCGTATCCGTCCTCCTCGCTCACGAGGACTTGCTCCCCTCCCTCCCTCCCTTCCCCGGCTCCACCCTCCTCTTCCACCCCTCCCTCTTCTCTTCTCTCCCCTCCTCTCCCCCTCCCCCCTCCTCCTCCCCCGACAACCTCGCCTACGTCATCTACACCTCCGGCTCCACCGGCAACCCCAAGGGCAGCTCCATCTCCCACCGTGGACTCTGCGCCCTCTTCTTCAACGTCCTCTCCTTCCCCTTCTCCCCCTCCGACAGGGTCGCCCAGGCCTCCAACATCTCCTTCGACCCTTCCTCCTTCGAAATCTGGGGCGCACTCCTCCACGGCGCTCACCTCGTCGGCATCTCCGCCAACCCCGCCAGGGAGCCCCTCGCCTTCGCCTCTCAAGTCCATGACGCGCGCATCTCCGTCATGTTCGTCACCACCGCCGTCCTCACTCTCCTCTCTCGCGAGGCCCCCTCCGCCTTCTCTTCCCTCCACACCCTCGTCTTCGGAGGCGAGGCCGCCGACCCGCTCGCACTTCGCGAAGTCTTCCGCCACGGCCCTCCTCGCCGCCTCCTCAACGGCTACGGCCCCACCGAGTGCACTGTCTTCTCCACCGCTCACCTCATCCCCTCTCCCCCTCCCCTCGGACTCCCCGTCCCCATTGGCCCTCCTCTCCCCCATGGGCCTGTCTTCATCCTCGACTCCCACTTCAACCCCTGCCCCATTGGCGTCCCGGGGGAACTCTTCATCTCCGGTGAGCGGCTCGGCCGCGGCTACTTCAACCGCCCGGAGCTCACCGCACTCACCTGGCGCCCCCACCCCTTCTCTTCCCTCCCGGGCCAGCGCCTCTACAAAACTGGAGACCTCGCTCGCTTCCTCCCCAACGGCCTCGTCGAGTACCTCGGCCGCATTGACCACCAGGTGAAGATTCGCGGCTTCCGCGTCGAACTCGGCGAAATCGAGGAGCGCCTCCGCCTCCACCCTCTCGTCAAGGAATGCGCTGTCATTGCTCGCGACTTCGCCGGCGACAGGAAGCTCATCGCCTACCTCGTCCCTCGCCTCTCCTCCCCTTCCCACTCGGACTTGCGCTCCTTCCTCCTCGAGCGCCTCCCCGAGCACATGGTCCCCTCCTCCTTCTCCCTCCTCCCCTCCCTCCCCCTCACTCCCAACGGCAAACTCGACAAGCGCGCGCTCCCCAACCCTGACTCCTCCTCCCTCTCCTCTCCTCTCGCCCCTCGCTCCCCTCTCGAAGTCGCCCTCTGCCGACTCTGGGCCTCCCTCCTCGAACTCCCCTCCGTCAGCCCCCTCGACAACTTCTTCCACCTCGGCGGCCACTCCCTCCTCGCCACCCAGCTCGTCTCTCGCATCCGAGCGGAGTTCGGCGTTGAGCTGTCATTGCGGACCTTGTTCCTGGGCCCCACCGTGGCCGAGATGGCGAAGCACCTGAGCGACGCGAAGCCCCCCGAGTCCACGCGCCCCCTCCCGCCGCTCGTTCGCACCGCGCGCGGAGGCCCCATCGCGTTGTCCTTCTCGCAAGAGCGGCTGTGGCGCTTCCAGCAACGACAGCCCGAGTCCGCCGCGTACAACATGCCCGATGTGCTGCACCTGCGCGGGCGCGTGGATCCGCGCGCGCTCCGAGGCGCATTCCAGGCGCTCGTCCTGCGGCATGAATCCCTGCGCGCCATGTTCGGTGAGCGCGACGGGCGACCGGTGCAGTGGATCCACCCCGAGGCTCGCTTCACGTGGCAGGAGCTGGACCTCAGCGGACACCGCGACCGCGAGGCCGAGGCCAGGCGCTTCATGCAGGAAGCCGCGCAGCGCCCGTTCGACCTGACTCGGGATCCGCTCGTGCGTGCGTCCCTCTTGCGCATGGGCGACACCGAGCACCTGCTCGTCCTCAACGTGCACCACATCGCGTCCGATGGCTGGTCCGTGGGCGTGCTCTTCCGAGAACTGGGCGCGCTGTACGGCGCGCTCGCCGAGGGCCGAGAGCCCTCGCTGCCTGCGCTCGACATCCAGTATCCCGACTACGCGGTGTGGCAACGCGGCTGGCTGACGGACGCGGAGCTGGCCCACCGGCTCGACTACTGGAAGCAGGCGCTGGCGGGCGCGCCCTTCGTGCTCGACCTGCCGACCGACCGCCCGCGTCCCGCCGAGCGCACCTTCGCGGGCACGTACCGCGAGGTCTATCTGGGCCGCGAACGCAGCGATGCCCTGAACGCGCTCTGCCAGCGGGAGCAGGTGACGCCGTTCATGGCGCTCCTCGCGCTCTTCGGCGCCGTGCTGGCGCGGACCGCGGGGCAGCCCGAGGTGGTCATCGGCTCGCCCATCGCCAATCGCTTGCATCCCGAGCTGGAGTCGCTCATCGGAATGTTCGTCAATGGCCTCGCCCTGCGCGTGAGCCTCGCGGGCACGCCCACCTTCCGCGAGCTGCTGAAGCGCGTGCGCGAGGAGACCTTGGGAGGCTATGCCCACCAGGAGGTCCCCTTCGAGAAGGTGGTCGAGGCGCTCGGCGTGGTCCCGCCCGCGAATCGCAGCCCCGTGTTCCAGGCGATGTTCGTGCTCCAGAACGCCCCGGGCGCCCCGTTGGAGTTGCCGGGGCTCACGCTGACCCCCATCGTGGCGAGCCGCGAGTCCTCCGCCTATGAGGTCACCCTCTCGCTCCAGGAGGCCCCCGAGGGATTTGGCGGCGTGCTCGAGTTCAACACGGACCTGTTCGACCCGAGCACCGGCGAGCGCCTGCGCACAGACCTGCTCCGCCTGCTCGACGCGGTCGTCGAGAATCCAGACCTGCCCATGGGGTTCGCCCACGCGAACTGATGGTGCCCGTCACCGCGGAGAGAGACAGGAGGCCGCGGCCTGCACGGCGGCGCGGAGCAGCGCCGGGCCGCCGTCTCCCTGGTGCGAGACATCCAGGGGGGTCACCGCCACGGTGAGCTTCAGTTCGGGACACGTCATCACCACCGCTCCCCAGAAGCCCTCATGCAGCCAGCACGGCCCACCGCTGGTGCGCGGCACCCGGAAGATGCCCATGGCGGCGCCGTCGGCCTCGTTCGTGGCGGGCACGTGAAGCAGGGTGTCGAGCGTCGATGCTCGCTCGAACACCTGCCCCGCGAACAGCGCCTGGAACCAACGCGCGAGGTCCGGCGCAGTGGACACCAGCCCTCCACCGCCGAAGAGATCCGCCGAGGCGTGGATGCTCGAGAGCGGCAGCCCGTCGTAGGCCTGCGACGCGAAGCCCGCCACGCCGGGCGGCGCAAGCTCCAGTGTTTCGAGCCAGGTTGACTGGAGCCCCAGTCGCTCGAACCCGAGCAGGCTTCGATAGGCCTGGGCAAGCCCCACGCCTGTCCTCGATTCCAGCAACGCGCCCAACAAGAGATAGCCCGTGTCCGAATAGACATACGCCGCGCCGGGCTCGCCCATCGGAGCGCCATGCGCCATGGCGAACCGCACCTGCTCCTCCCGAGTCCAGACATGCGAGGGAGACTCGAAGACCGTCGCGAGGTAGTCGTCGCTCTGGGCATAGTCGAACAGCCCGCTCGTGTGCGTGAGCAACTGCGCCACCGTCATGCGCTCGGGCCAATAACCTCCTGAGCGCAGCAGCTCGGGATAGGGCGCGGGGACCGCCACCGCCACGGTCTCGTCCAGCGACACCTCGCCTTTCTCGACGAGCCGCAGGATGGCGGCGGCCATGAACGTCTTCGTCACGCTGGCGATGCGGAACGGCGCGCGAGGACTCAGCGGCTCCAGCCCCGGAGCCTGCACGGCCTCCTCCAACTCCAGTCCCGCCGCTGGGATTCGGGCGGCGAGCAACCAGCCCGGGTTGCCTGGGTTCGCGGCCTGGACCTCCTGCATCGCCTGCTGGAGGGACGCGCGCAGGCGCGTGGGGTCACAAGCAGGCCCCTCGTTGCCCGGACTCGCATCGTGACAGGCGAGCAATGAGACGGCGAAGGCCAGGACGGCCGCGGAGAATGAGGCACAGCGTGTCGCCATGAAGACTCCCGAAGAAATGAGCCTTCAGGGTGACGTTTTCAGGCCCGCCGGGGCTTGAACGCTCTTCGGATGCATGGACCTCGCGCCGTTCTTCCTGCTCGCCCCCCACACTGGCGTCTTCGTGCTCGGCGCTCCGCGAACCCTGACCGCGCCTCACCGCCAGTGGGGCACCGCCCTCCTCGTGGGCTTGGAGGATGACGTGACGGTGCGGCACGCCGAGGGGACCACGCGCGGGCGCATCGTCGTCGTGCCCCGAGACGTGTCGCACGTCACGCGATGCCCGGGGCCCCTGCTCAGCGTGGTGCTGGACGCGGATCGCCACCGCGCCACGGTCCAGGCTCCGCTTCCGGCCCACCCCTTCGCCCTCACCGCGCCCACGGTCCTCGCGGACGCGGTGAGCCTCGCGGCCCATCCCACCGGTGACACGCCGCGAAGGGCCGAGGCGCTCGCGGCCCGACTCTTTCCCACCGGCCCCGCGCGAGTCGCGGACGGGCGCATCGCACGACTCCTGGAGACCCTGGAGGACACACAGGCCCCGTCACTGCCCGAGCTTGCGCACGGCCTGCGCCTCTCACCGGGTCACGTGTCCGAGCTGTTCCATGCCCAGGTGGGCCTCTCGCTGCGGCGCTGGTTGCTGTGGCGTCGGCTGCTGCGCTCCCTGCCCATGCTCCGCCCAGGACATCTGGCGGACACCGCCGCGAGCGCGGGCTTCGCGGACCAGGCACACCTGACGCGAACGTGCGTCCGGCTCGCTGGGTACTCCCCCCGGAGTCTGGCGGACGTGCTCGCGCGTTGAGGCCCACGGACGCACCCGCCGCCAAGCGGAGGGCAGACAGCGACGAAGCCGCATCCCTCCCTGGAGGACGGCTCGTCTCGGGCCACACCTCCGCCCACCCTTCCGGGGACGGAGATCCTCTCCTCGAGCCATCGGAGCGCGCGCAATGTCAGGCAACGGCAAGCCCAAGACGAATGGCAATGGTCACTCCACCAAGCAGGCGGGGCGCAAGCCCAACATCCTCGTCATCTGGGGGGACGACATCGGCCTGTGGAACATCAGCGCCTACAACCAGGGGATGATGGGCTACCGGACACCCAACATCGACCGCATCGCCCGCGAAGGCGCGCTGATGACGGACTGCTATGGACAACAGAGCTGCACCGCGGGGCGCGCCGCGTTCATCACGGGCATGAACCCACTGCGCACGGGGCTGACCACCATCGGCATGCCGGGCGCGGACTACGGACTCCAGGATTCGGACCCCACCATCGCGGAGATGCTCAAACCGCTGGGCTACGCGTGCGGGCAGTTCGGCAAGAACCACCTCGGCGACTCGAACCGATACCTGCCCACCGTCCACGGCTTCGACGAGTTCCACGGGAACCTCTACCACCTCAACGCGGAGAACGAACCCGAGTGCCCGGACTACCCCAAGGACCCCGCGTTCAAGGACCGCTTCGGCCCGCGCGGCGTCCTCCACACCTGGGCGACCGACCGGGATGATCCGACCGAGGAGCACCGCTGGGGGCGCGTGGGCCGCCAGAAGGTCGAGGACACCGGGCCACTCACCACGAAGCGCATGGAGACGGTGGACGAGGAGTTCGTCGCCTCGTCGCTGTCCTTCATGGAGCGAGCGGTCCAGGACGGCAAGCCCTTCTTCCTCTGGCACAACTCCACCCGCACCCACGTGTGGACGTTCTTGCAGGAGAAGTACCGCAACAAGACAGGCAAGGGGCTCTACGCGGACGCGATGACGGAGCTGGATGACCAGGTCGGCCTGCTGCTCAAGAAGCTGGATGAACTGGGCATCGCGGACAACACCCTCGTCGTGTTCTCCACCGACAACGGCGTGGAGAAGATGGGCTGGCCCGATGGCGGCAACGCGCCCTTCCGAGGCGAGAAGGGCTCCACCTGGGAAGGCGGCGTCCGCGTGCCGTGCGTCGCGCGCTGGCCGGGCGTCATCCCGCCGGGCACGGTCATCAATGACATCTTCGCGCATGAGGACTGGATGCCCACCCTGGTCGCCGCGGCGGGCGGCCCCACGGACCTGGTGGAGAAGTGCAAGCAGGGCTTCAAGGTGGGCACCAAGACCTTCCGCGTCCACCTGGACGGCTACGACCAGCGCGAGCTGCTGTCAGGCCAAGGCCCTGGGAAGCGGCACGAGTTCGTCTACGTGCTCGACAGCGGCAGCATCGCCGCCGTGCGCTACGACGACTGGAAGGTCATCTTCAGCTACCAGGATGGCCACGGACCGGACATGTGGTTCAGCGGCAAGCGCTTCAACCCGTCCTGGCCCTACCTCATCAACCTGCGCTCGGATCCGTTCGAGGAGGCGCTCTACTCGGGGCTCTACACGCGCTGGTATGGCGAGCGGATGTTCCTCTTCGTGCCCGCGCAGGCCCTGGTGAAGAAGTTCGCCCAAACCCTCCTTGACTACGTCCCCAGCCAGGCTCCGGGCAGCCTGAGCATTGGCCCCATCAAGGAGCAGGTGAAGGAGAAGATGAAGGAGACGAAGAAGGCAGGGAAGACCGAGGTGGGGGATCAGGTGATGAACCTCGCGCAGGAGATTGAGCAGGCGCTGCACCGGCTCCAGCAGAGCCACGCCTGAGACTCGACGCGAGCGGTCTCTCGGGAGGCACCGCGTCTCGCGGTCGCCTCCCGTCAGTCTTGACGGGGGGGCCTCGGGTTGGAGGGCTCATCCGAGAGCTCGAGCATGACCCTCCGTCGATGGAACACGTGCCGCTCCAGCAGGCTCAACAGCAGGTTCGACACCGCGATGACCACGGCCACGAGGCCCGCGAGCAAAGGGCTGCCCAGCACGGCCTCGCAGCCCACCGCCGCAGCGATCCAGATGGAGGCCGCCGTGGTGATGCCGAAGATGGCGCTTCCTCGCTTGAGCACACTGGCGGCCCCCACGAAGCCAATGCCAGACGCGACGCCTTGGATGATGCGCAGCGTCTCCTGGGCCTTGGGTCCCACCACGTTGGCGCCCGCGGAACAGAACAGCGCGGCGCCCAACGTCACGAGGTAATGGGTCCGGACACCGCCGGGCCGCGTCCGATACGGCAACCCCAGGACGATGCCCGCGCCGCCCGCGACGAGCAGGCGCACGAGCAGGTCAACGCGCTCCACAGTCCCCTCCCGGCACAGCTCCCGCCCCGAGCACCGGCGCGAAAGTGTGCTTCGCCCGGCACGCTCGCAAGCTCAAGCGCGCGGGCTGACGCTCAGAACCCGATGACTGGGAGGGGAGGCCAGGGCGCCCCCTGGAGCGCGCTCAACAGTGCTTGCGCATGCTGGCGCAAGAGCGGCAGCCAGCGCGCACCGGGGCTTGCCTCCTCGGCGGCAGCGAGGATGGACCGCAACGCCTCTGGAGCCGCTTCCCGATCCACGGCCTCTCGCGCGTGATGTCCCATCGCCGCCACCATTCGGAGCAGCCGCAACACCACGGCGGGTTCGGTGGCGCCGTAGCGAAGCGTCTGGTCGGTGACCAACACCCGGTAGTCTCCCAAGGAGAGCCCCTGCAAGAAGACCCGAGAGACTCCCGCCGAGTCCGCCAGCACTCGGCGCCCCAGCCTCACCTGACTCAATGAGCACAGGAGGAACGTCAGCTGATCCACCGCTTCGACCGCGGTGTACGGATCGTTGATGCCCGGGGACAACGCCCTGACGGCCACGTCCACCAACTGACGCACGCCCAGGGCGATGTCCATGTCACCATCGCGCCAGAGGTCCAACCGGATGGCTCGGAGCAACGCCGACACCATCGCGCCTCGCCGCGCGGGCGGCCCCTCCTCTTCGACCCAGCCCAGCTCTTCGCCTTGCACCACCGGCTCACCCACGGCGCGCTCCAGGTGGACTCCCAGCCGGTGTGACTCGGCCACGGCCAGGAGCGCCTGCGCATCGACGGTGGCGATGAAGCCGTCGCGCGGGCTTCGCAGGGACCACGCCTCGCGTGGGCGCGGGCGGACGGGCGGCGGAGGCTCCACGTCCCCCGCGCGCAGAACGTCGAGCGTCCGGGCGACCTCCAGCGTGTCCTTGCGCACGAGCCGGGTCAGGTTCTCCACGCGCATGAGCTGGAGCATGTGGAGCACATGCGCGATGAGCGCGACCTCACAGACGAGGAGCAGCAGCAGGGCCACGGCGAGGGCCGGACGGGGTGCGCGCGCCTCGGGCGTGATGAAGCCGAACATATGCGCAGCCACCAGACAGAAGACGCTGGTGGCGACGAAGACCGGGATGACCCAGCGAAATCCGACGCCGTGCACGAAGTGGCGCAAGAGCCGAGGGGAGTACTGCCCCGCGGCGCTCTGCACCACGACCATCGACAGGGAGAGGACGATGCTCAGCGAGGTCAGCGCGATGCCCAGCACGGTGGAGAGCATCTGCCGCGCTTCGGGAGCGGTCGTCTGCCAGGCCACTCCGCGCAGCACCCGCGCCACCGGAGCAGGAGGGCTCACCAAGAGCACGCCGAGGAGGGCCCCCACTCCGGCGCCGAGCAAGGTCTGAAGCCCCAGCCGATGGCGCATCCATCCACGGACTGGAGAGAGGACGGAGGCGCGAGCTCGAGAGGCGCGATCGAAATGCCCCCTGTGTCGCGGCAGCACCTG
Source organism: Citreicoccus inhibens (assembly GCF_019039035.1). Classification (GTDB taxonomy): domain Bacteria; phylum Myxococcota; class Myxococcia; order Myxococcales; family Myxococcaceae; genus Citreicoccus; species Citreicoccus inhibens. The sequence goes on from NZ_JAHNZT010000001.1 coordinate 182,091, forward strand.
GGCGCTCATCCTGGACCGGTCCTCCTTGGCCCCTCGGCGCGGGCCCTGGACAGCGAGCAGCGGGAACACTCGAGTGCTCAGCCATCCGCGCCAGGCTGAGACATGGGATTGAGCAGATGCTGGGATTGAACACTCGCCCACGCAATGATGGGCGGGCCGCGCTTCGAGCGCAGGGCCCGTCCATCGGCGCGGGCGCCGGGTGCGCTTGGGCGTGGGAATCACCGCGGCCCAGGCCCTGGGCGAAGGCTCAGTCCGGCTTCTTCTTGGTGTAGTTCTCGCCCAGGCAACAGACGCTCTCGAACATCGCGTGCGTCTTGCGCTGGGTGAGGATGACGATGGCCCGCTCCTGCTCCGTCAAGGGCCGGCCCTCGGCCTTGGCCGTCGCTTCGATTGTGTCCAGGAGCCCGTAGAGCGCGAAGACCGCGTTGTCGCCGGTGAAGTGCTCCCGGCGCATGGCCTCGGTCTGCTGGATGAACTCGTCCTCGCTCACACGCTCGGAGTCGTCTGCAAACATGCACTTGGGCATGGAGTCCACCCCGGGGATGAACAGGCCCGTGGCCCAGTCCAGCTTGAGGATCTGTAGGCCCCCGTCCTCGAGCGGCACCCACTTCACCGTGCGGTTGCCGACGATGAAGTACCGCGTCGAGTCGTACCGCCTCTCCGAATCCGTCATCTCACCCCTCGTCAGATTCCAGCCTCTCGTGCCGAGGCGGTGGGGGGACGCCCTCGCCCACCACGCCTCCAGACGCTCGCGCAGAGGATACAGGCGCGCTGGCTGGAGCCGTCCGCGCGCTCGCCGGGTTTGTCCGCGCTGGCGAACTGCCGCTCCGCGTCGCCGGCCCCCCGGGCTCATGGCTGAACCCGATGTCGAACGCATTGCGCACGGGCACCGTTCTTCCGTCAACCAGGGCGGGCTGATAGCGGCACGTCGTCAGCGTGCGGATGACGCCGTCCGCCTCGGCCTGCGGACGCGGCGGGCTCGAACGGAGACTAGCGGCGAGAACGCGAGGGGCGCTTGACGGCGCGCACCATTCCGCTCGCTCCGCCGCCGGCGTAGAAGGTGTCCCGGCCGTCGGATTCGAGCCCCGAGACATTCTTGCCCTCGGGCATGGACAAGCGGGTGAGCACGCGACCATCGGCGGGATCGATTCGGCGAATCTCACTGGCGCCGTCTTCCCAGGTGCCGTGCCACAGCTCGCCCTCCACCCAGGTCACGCCGGTGACGAAGCGATTCGACTGGATGGTGCGCAGGACGGCGCCCGTCTCTGGATCCACCTGAAGGATGGTGCGACTGCGGTACTGGCCCATCCACAGCGAGCCCTCCGCCCACGCGAGGCCCGAGGCGTTCGTCTGTCCCGGAGCAGGCAGGGTCTTGAGGACACGGCCCGTCTTGGGATCGAGCTTGCGGATGCAGCCCTCACCGAGTTGGAAGAGGTGCTCGCCATCGAACGCGGTGCCAGCGTCACACGGAACGGAGAAGGAGCGCTCCAGCTTGCCCGTCACCGGGTCCATGGAGTGAAGGGACTCACCGCTGGCGAACCAGACCTGTTCACCGTCGTGAGTGACGCCGTGAACAGCGACGGTCCCAGGAAAGGGGCCGTACTCGCGAAGGAGCTCGGCGGGCTGCGTGTCCTCGTCGTCGCGGGGCTTGTCCATGTCAGTGCTCCTCGACGCCATCTAACCGAGCCGTGCCAACAGAGGAAGTAACAAAGTTGGCGCGATTTCCAGCGACCCTATTTCTGGATGGCCAGGATGCGCCACGTCCGGACATCCACTGCGTAGGTGGCGCCCATATCCAGGACGATGTCTCGCTCATGCTCGGCACAGTGGCTCGGACTGAACGAGAACTGAACGTAGACGATGCCCTCGGGTCCGGGCGATGCGGCCACATCGAACGCCTCTCGGCGATACAGACACTGCTCGAGTGGAGTGGCCCCTGCGTGAGGCTTCGTGCCGAGCGGCCGGAAATCCTCCATGGCGAGTGCGATGGCCGCGGCCATCGGACCGGCCACCTCCACGACTCCTTCTTTCGGAAGGTCACGCGGAAACTGAACCTTCGCGGCCTCTGCATCAGGAGCGTGAACAGGCCGAGGCGCGCCACGGAAGAGCGAGCACCCGGACAGCAGAACGAGCCACAGCAGCGCAGCACGGGTCATCATGCGACCTCGAAGCCTATCGGTCATCGACGGACGTTATACGCCCACTCGCCTTGTCTTCGTTCCGAATATGGCCAATCAGGACCCATCTCCGTCCATCACGGACGTACACCTCTCCGGGCCTCGGCTCATTGACATACGGAATCAGCTTCAGGACGCGACACGACGTATCGAACTGGATCCGAATGACGAACCGCTGGAGCTCCTTCCGCCGGTCCTCGGATGACATCTCCGAGGGCGCCCAGGGATGACTGTGGAAATCGCCAAGGGGCATCGCCCGCCCACGCGGGTCGACCACGGTTCGCGGAGGGCTGCACTGCTTGCGTTTCGATGCGCCCACCAAGACCGTCGGACCCAAAGGGGAGCCGTAGCTTGCGTGGTAGATACCGTCGCCCAGTGAATAGAGGGCCCCGCAGTACTCCTGCCCCCAATCACCATCCATTGCATTGGGAAGCTTCATGATGGCCGGACACAGCTGATCAATGACGTCATCTACGTCCGCGGACGACTGAATCTCTGGCCATGGACCACGAACCCAGACAGCTCCATTCGCGTCTCGACCAAACCACTGGCCCATCCCTTGTCGCACATAGCCGCTCCCATCTGCACAGCCCGAGAGCAACAAGAGCACTGCCACCCCACAGTGCCGCATCGCCAGTTCCCTTCAGAATCGAGCCCCTGAGAGCAGGGGTCTAGATGCGCCCATAGCAAAGAGGACTGACAGGTTTTCCACTGGACCACGTACCGGTGACACCGAGACGGGAACGGCGCCCCTATTCCAAAGTGCGTGCCAGAGAAAGGACCTGTCGCGCTCAAGGGGATGTGGCGGGCCCAGCACTGAGCTGTTGCCTCAGGGTGGCGTCGTCCACGAGCCCCCAACGCTCGATGAGCCTGCCGTCGGGTGTGAACCGCAGGATGTCGATGACGGAGTAGGAGATGGGGCGACCAGCGCGCCCGGGCTTCATGTTGGGGTCGGGGTTGTGGTCGACGACGTCCGGAAGCATGAGATCATCGAGCAGCGCGACATTGTCCGTGTGGATGGCCATCTCGAGCCTCGCGTAGAAATGCCGCGCGGCGGCCTTGGGGTCGGTCGTCACAGCGGAGGTCCTTTCGATTCGAGGCGTGGCACACGCAGGCATCAGGAGGAAGCAGCACAGCAGCAGGGTGCGCAGCATGCGCCACACTGTGTCCACGGCCAGCCCACCCGTCTTGTACGAATCCAACACGCCAGGGCCCCACGCTCAGGGCAGTGCCGGCAACAGAAGCAGGGGCGTGAAGTCAGTGACCGGGGGTGCGCCCCAACGCAACGCTCGTCCACGGCCCAGGCGATGCACCCGGCCCGAGTCCTCCAGCGTCGCCAGGGAGCGCTGAACGGTCCGCTGGCTTGCCCCCAGCGCGAGCGCGAGCGCAGAGGTCGACCAGTGCTCTCCGTCCGCCAGCAACGCCAACACCGCCGCGTCCGGACCCTCCACGGGCGGCGCGAGGAGCCGCACCTCCTGTGCCCCCTTCAATGACAGACTGAATCCCTCGGGCGTCGCGCGAACCTCCGCGAGACTTCGCAACAACGTGCGCAACCGCCCCAGCTCGACTCGCAGCCGGGCTCGATGCGTGGCGTTCGCGGTCTTCACCCCGAAGGCATTCGCAATCAACACGTCTCGCCCCGCCCCACCCGGCCACGCCTCCGCCAAGGCGCGGAGCAACTCGAACAACACCGGCCGCGAAGCCAGCACCACCGTGTCCTGCCCCTGACGCACGAGACGCCGACACCCGTCCACCACGAACTGCCCCGAGGCGAGCACCGCCTCCACATCCTGCAAGCCCAGCGGCCGGGCGCTGCCCTTCTCCAGGAGCCGCGCGGCGGGCATCACCAGGACTCGCTCGGCGTGCTCGAACTCCGCCCGGAGCGCGGGGATGCGGGCGCGCGTCGCGGCGGCCCGGCCTCGGTCCAAGGCCCGGCGTGCGCTCGACACCGAGCCCTGGCGCAGCGCCACTTCGAACTCCAGCAGGCCCGCCACCGCCACGGCCATCGCCGAGGCACCATGAGACTCCAGCGCGTCGAGCGTCCGCGCGGCCTCGTCGATTCGCCCCAGCAGCAGCGCCCGCCGTGCCTGGAGCAATCGGGCGTAGCGCGCGTTGTCCGCGTCGCCGAGCTCCGTGAACGTGCGCAGCGCGGCGGCCAGCGCGCGGTCCGGGCCCTTCAGCTCCCGCGCCGCGAGCGCCACCTCCGCCTCGGCCAGCGCACAGCGCGCCCGCGCCAGCACCTCCCGCGAGCCGTACGCACGCGACGCTCGGCGCAACAGCTGGCTCGCCTTGGAGAAGTCCCCCAACTGCGCCATCGCCACGCCCCGCAGCGCGAGCGCCTCCGCGTCCTCACGCAGGGCCACGCGCTTGAGGGCACCCAGCGGGTCTCCCGCCCGCAGCGCCCGTGCCGCCTCGGTGATGACGCCATCCATGCCGCGCATCCTCGACCAGCCCTCCGAGGTTGGGAAGCCCGCCGGTTTTGTTACTCCCTCCCTCGCGCCCCCGCCCGGTACATCAGCGACCACTTCCTCAGCGGAGGTTTCACCGCAATGCACGTCAAGACTGAATCGAGAAGTGAGTGGCTGGCCGCGCGCAAGGAGCTGCTCGCCAAGGAGAAGGCCCTCACGCGGATGAGCGACGAGCTGAGCGCGGCTCGCCGAGAGATGCCCTGGCTGCGCGTGGACACGAACTATGTGTTCGAGGGCCCCGATGGACGCGAGACGCTCTCCCAACTCTTCGCCGGGCGCAGCCAGCTCATCGTCTATCACTTCATGTTCGCCCCCGAGTGGGAGGCGGGCTGCCCGAGTTGCAGCTTCTGGGCGGACTCCTTCAACGGCGTCTACGACCATGTCCAGGCGCGTGACGCGACGTTCCTCGCCATCTCGCGGGCGCCCCTGGAGCGCCTCGAGAAGTACAAGCAGCGCATGGGATGGGGATTCAAGTGGGTGTCGTCACACGACAACACCTTCAACTTCGACTTCCAGGTGTCCTTCACCCCTGATGACCGCGCGCGCGGCGTGGCCACCTACAACTACGCCCCGCTCCAGTACGATCGGTCCGACATGCCTGGGTTCAGCGTGTTCTCGAAGGACTCCAGCGGCGCGATCTTCTACACCTACTCGACCTTCGCCCGAGGCATCGAGCGCGCGAACGCCGCCTATCAGCTCATCGACCTGCTCCCCAAGGGGCGCGATGAGGCCCCCCCGGGCCACCCCATGTTCTGGCTGCGCCGCCGAGACGAGTATGGGCGGTGAGGTCAGCGTGAGGAATCACGCAGAGCGGCGCGGCGGCAAGCGCGCGTCCCTCGTCTCCCTGACGCTCGGGCTGCTGACGGCACTTCTCCCCAAGTGCCCGCTGTGCATCGCGGCGGCCCTGTCCGTGATGGGCATGACGGCAGGCATGGCTCGCATCATCGGCCTGACGCTGCGCCCCATGGGCGCGTTGCTCGCCCTGGCCGCGCTCGGGGTCCTCTTGTACCGAGGGGTCCGCGCGCACCTCCGCGCGAAAACACAGCCACACCAGGTCTGACCGGGCGCCGCTCCAGCCTGCAAATGTTTCGTGGTATGCTTTGTCGGCTCGAACACCGGCGAGCGTTCCAAAACCAAGGAGCAGGCATGCGAAGCATTCTGACGCGAGTGCTGGCAGCGGCGTTGCTGTGCGGGTGTGGAAGTGGGCTCACCTCCGCGGGAGATGTCGCCCCAGACGAGACGGGCGCGCCCGCGGAGGTGCGAGAGATGAAGACCTGTGAGCCGTGCTTCAGCACGTATCAACGGTGTCTGGACAACGCCACCACGGAAGCCGCGGAGGCCAGGTGCGATGCCGCCTTCCTCCGGTGCAATCAGAGCCTGTGCCCGTAGGAACAGGCTGCCTCGGTCCCCTCTCGCCTCCAGGAGTTCACATGCGCTCAGGATTCTTCGCCGTGGTGTTGTCGATGGGATTGTTCGTGGTGGGATGTGGCCCGACGGAAGCAGGGCGCACTCAGGATGACCCATTGGGCTCGACCCAGCAGCGGCTCCCCGCGTGTGAACCGGGTGGCGTCTGCGGTGAAGGCTTTACGTGTGTCGATACAACCTGCCACCCCATCTGCAACGCGGGCGAGTGTGCGGGACCATGGGGCATCTGCTGTCTGGGTGGCCCCAACAACGACACCACCATGACCGAGCCATACTGCGCCAGCGCCCCCAGCGGCTGTCTTTGGGGACCCTACTAGCCCAGCGGCAAGACAGGTCACGCATTCCCGGGCGCCATGGCCTCCCCTCCCGACATGGGGGCGACATGGCGCCCCGCGGCTCTCTCCACGTCAGCACTTGAAACGACGTGTCAGAGATTCTCCCGATAGGATTCGACCGGGCGCATGAAGCGCCCCTCGCTGTCGTCCACTCGCGGCGGCGCTCGAACACCCACCTGGAGAGACCCATGCGAACAGGCTTCATCGGGATGATTCTGTCGGCCGGACTCCTGGCTGCGGCCGGGCTGACGGGCTGTGGCGGCGCGGCCACGGATACCGAGTCCACTGCTTCGGACGTCCACGAGATGGTCACGTGTGACTCCTGCATGCGCGCGTACCAGTCCTGCAAGGCCAGCGCGACCAATGACACCCAGCTGAAAACGTGTGAGGTCGCACTCGCCCGGTGCGATGCGCGGTGCACCCTGACCGTGAATCGCTAGTCACCTCGGCGGGTTGCCACGGCATTCACTTGTGCAGGGATGCCGTGGCGCCATCCGCCGCGACGACCTGGACGCGGCGTGGCCGCTCGGACAATCGCAACAGCCGAGACACCTCGCCCGCCAGCGCATCCGTCGCGCCCGTGGCCTCCGCCACCGTCAGGACCATGTCGTAGTCGTCCCCCTCCTCGCCCGCGACGATCTGCGTCCTCGCGGTGAGCACGCCGGGCAGCGTGGTGGCGAGCCTCCGAATGGAGGCCATGCAAATCTTCTCGCCGCCCTTGATGAGGAAGTCCGACAGGCGCCCCTGGTAGTAGAGATAGCCGTCGTCGTCCTGCTCGAAGATGTCGCCCGTGGCCAGCAGCCCCGGCGCGCGGAGCGAGTGCCGCTTCTCTCCCTCCACGAAGCCGATGCGGCGCTTCATCACCGTGTCCGAGGCGACGTACAGCTCCTTCTGTCCCTCCGGCACGCGGGGAACCAATGACACGCGTGTCCCTGGCAACGGCAGCCCCGCGGAAGAGAAGCGATGCGCGGGCTCCACATGCGCCGAGAGCGTCGCCACGCGCGGGCCCGCCTCGGACAATCCATACGTGAGGTACAGCTCGCCCCGAGGGCGCAGCCGCAGCAGCCCCGCCACATGCTCCGGCGAGAGGACATCACCGCCCACGCCCAGGGAGCGCAGTCCCTCGGGAAAGCCTTCGCCCCGCTGGAGCAGCGCGCGGACCAGGATGGGTGTCAGCGCGGAAACCGTGACTGCGTGCTCGCTCAAGGTCCGCCCATACGCGGCGGGCTGGAATGGCGGGCCGCTGATGACCAGGTCCGCGCCGCACAAGAGCGAGGCGAACACCTGGGCGACCATCGCGTAGGAGAAGTACAGCGGCAGGTTCACCAGCACCGTGTCCCCCGCGCGAAGCCCCACCGAGTCCGCGTGACGGCGCGCATTGCGGAACAGCGCATCCAGGTCGAACACGCAGCCGCTCGCGAAGCCCGACGTCCCCGAGGTGAGGAGCACCATCTCCCCCGCCTCGGCGCCAGAAGGCCGCTCACCGGGGAACAGCGCGACCTCGGCGCCCCCCAACTCGAAGCGCTCCACCCGCGTGGCCTGGGCCGCGGGACGCCGCATCGCCACCAACGCGCGCGCCGGGAGCGCATCCACCAGCGCCATCTGTCGTCCTTGCGGTGAAGCAGGAGACACGAGCGCGGGAACACCTCGCGCCAGCAGCACCCCGAAGACCTGCGCCACCAACTCCGCGCCGTTGGGCAAGGCCAGCAGGACCACCTCACCCGGGCGCAGGCCGCGCGCGCGCCAGGTCGCGGCGAGCTGTTCCAGGCCACGGGGCCCCCGTGAGCCAGAGTCCGTCAGGTCTCGGATGCGTTCGACGAAGCGCTGAAGCACGGCGAGCGACACGCCCGCCAACTCCGCGAGGGGCTCGCTCATGGCAGCGCCCTCCCCTCCCGGAGCGCACGCGTCACACGCGCCACGTCCACGGAAGGTCCCTCGCCCCGCGCCAGGAGGACACAGCCCGCCGTGGGAGAACCCACCCCCGAGGGCAACGGCGCCGCGATGAGCGCGCCCTCCACCACGCCGCGCGACAACCAATCCGAGGACAGATGCAGCGCCAGCGACACCGCCTCCTCCACCGGCAAGGTCAGCGCCAGGGTGGGCCCTCGGATGCCGTGGACGATGCACGCCAGGCCGGCCGGCGCGCTCGGCGTCGCCGAGGGGAAGCGCACGGGCGACGCAAAGCCTCGCAGGGCGTCGCTCGCCACCTGGGCCATGGCCTCGGGAGGACCCGCCGGGCCCACCTGGATGAGCGAGCAGCGCGTCGCCCAGGACTGGAAGTCGTCGCCGAGCGGGGCGATGGCCTCGCCAATGGCCATCACCAGCGACCAGGACATGGGGTCCGCGTAGCGCACCGTGCCCTTCACGCGCGCCGCATAGAGATTCGGCCGCGCGCCACTCACGAAGGCGCTCGCGCGCAGCACGATGGAGGCGTGCTCCAAGGATGGCGAGCTCATCGCGGGACCTCGAAGACGAGCGAGGTATCGAAGCCCCCGAAACCGAGCGTCAGGCTCAGCCCACAGCGCGCCGCGTGGCGCACCGCCTGCCCCATGGGGAGCGGGAAGGGGAACGATGGGTCTGGCTCTTCCAACCCCGCGATGGGCGGAGCCACCTGTTCGCGCAACCCGAGGATGAGCGCGATGGCCTCCAGCGCACCCGTGGCCCCCAGCGTGTGCCCGAAGTTCCCCTTCGTGGCGAAGACGAGCGGCCCGGGCCCCTCGCCAAACACGGCCTTCAGCGCGTCACGCTCCGCTCGGTCGTTCACCGGCGTGGCCGAGCCATGCCCATTGACGAGCCCAATCTCACCTGGAGCGAGGCCCGCGTCCTCCAGCGAGCGGAGCATCGCCAGCCGCGCCCCGGCCGCGCTCGGGTCGGGCGAGGTCATGCTCGCCGCGTCGTTGGCGGATCCACCGCCGCGATACAACGCCAACGGGGTCACCGAACGCGCCTGTGCCCGCGCCACGGACTCCAGCACGAGGAAGCCCGCGCCCTCTCCCAGCAGCATGCCGTCATGCCGCACATCGAAGGCGCGCGGCCGCGACGGCGTCATCGTGGAGAGCGCCGAGTGCGCCAGCCGCTTGCTCGGCGTGAGGACGTCCACGCCACCGCACAGACAGACCTCCGCCAGCCCGCCCCGAATGAGCTGAGCGCCCACCAGGATGGCATCCGAGCCGGAGGAGCAAGCCGTGGACAGCGCCACGGGCCGAGCCCCCGCGCCCACCGTGCGCGCCACGTCGTCCGCCCAGGCATGCAGGGGCGCCTCGCGCTCGGCCGCGTCGTCCAGGAAGGCCCCCAGGCTCGTGCCCAGAACCAAGCGCGTGGAGGGCGCGCGGACATCGACCCCGGCCTCGCGCGCCGCTCGCTGGAGCGTGTCCACCGCGAGCACCCGCAGGCGCTCGCTGGGGGGCTCCGGCAACGCGGCGATCACCGCCGCTCGCGCATTGCGCAGTCGGTGCGGCGAGGCCACGTCCACGAAGCCGTCATCGCCCGCCAACAACCGGTGCCACACCTCGCCGAGCCCGTCGCCGAGCGCGGTGCGCCACGCGGCTCCGGTCACGGCGACGGGCGCTACCATAGCGGCGAGCCCAGCTCCGACACCTTGCTGCGCACGAGGCTCGCGCGGAACGCCGCCACGCGCGCGGGCCCCACCGTCGCCCTCCCCGAGAAGGTGAAGAGCCCCCCCGCGAGGCGGTTGGCCTGCACGCGCAGCAGCACCTGGTCGCCCGGCACCACGACCTTGAGGAAGCGCGCCTCCACGGAGCCAATCAGCGTCAGCTCGTCCTCGGCGAGCATCGACGTGCTCATCTGGTACAGGATGATGCCCGCCTGGGCATACGCCTGGATGAGGTTGCTGCCCGGGTAGATGGCGCGCTCGGGGAAGTGCCCCGCGATGCAGTCGGTGTTGCCGGAGATGGAGATGAGCGCGTCGAGGAACTTCCCCGGCTCATGGTCCACGATGCGGTCCAACAGAATCATCGGGTGGCGGTGCCGCAGCCACTGACGCAGGGCCGTGAAGCCCAGCGGTTTGGGTTGCCGTTCCACCTCGCTCAAGGCACTGGCTTGAACTCGGCTCGCAGCGCTTCCGGAATGCATGCGGGACCTCCGCTCTCGCGGTTGACGACGGCCATGTCCAGACTTCCCGTGGCGAGCAGCACCGGCTCGGGCCCGGTGTCCTCGCGGTACAGCTTCACGGCGACCTTGATGCTCGCGGGCCCCACATGCTCGACCCCGGGCATGAGCAGCACCCAGTCCCGGAAGCGCGCGGGGGCGCGATAGGTGATGCGCAAGTCCCGCACGCGCAGGTCCAGGCCGTGCGCCCCCAGTACGTCCAGTCCAGCGCCGCGGCGCTCCAACTCGTCCAGCGCCGCCGTCTCCACCAGCGACGCGTAGCGCGAGAAGTGCACGACGCCCGACGCGTCCGTGTCCACGTGCTCGACCCGGTGGCGCAGCGGGCCGTCCCTCACGGACGCGTCTCCACGAACCGGCGCGTGCCCTCGTGGATGCGCTCGACGATGGCGCGCACGTCCGCCTCGCCCGCGATGAGCGGCGGCGCCACGCGCATCGCCGGATACAGGTAGCGCAAGCCCCGAGAGCGGCGACCCGCGCCGGCCATGAACTCCACGAAGACGCCCGCCTCGATGAGCTTGTGGCGCAGCGAGGACAGCGCGTTGGCGGCGGGCTCGGTCAGCTCGACGCCGTTCATGTAGCCCAGGCCCCGCACCTCGCGGTACAGGTCCGGGAACGCGGCCACCACGTCGCGGCGCAGCCGGGCCCGCAGCTCCTCACCCAAGGGCCCGGCGCGCTCGAGCAGGTGCTCGTCCACCAGGTGCCGCAGGCCGTGGCGAATCACCGCGCACGTCAAGGGCCGCAGGTCCGAGGTGGACACCGCGCCACTGGAGCGCACGGACAGCTCACGCCGGGCAATGACCATCGACGTGGACACCACGCCCATGCCCAGGCTCTTGCCAATGACGGTGATGTCCGTGGGGATGGGCCCCTCGGCGTCCGTCATGCCAAAGAACTGGCCGGTCTTGGCGAAGGTGAGCACCTCGTCCGCCACCAGCAGCACCTCGTACTCGCGGCAGAGCGCGGCCAGCCGGCGCAAATAGCCCGCGGGCGGCACGAGGATGCCGGCGTCACCCTGGATGGGCTCGACGAACACCGCGGACAGCTTGCGCCCCTGCTCCGTGAAGAAGCGCTCCAGGTGCTCCAGCTCACCAAAGGGCAGGAAGGCCACGTCCAGCCCGTGCGGCGGCTCGGGGCTCACCGGGGGCAGGCCGACGCGGTAGTGGCGGCGGTTGAGCAGGCTGACGAGTCCTCCCGTCCACCCATGCCACGCGCCCTCGAAGGCCAGCACGGTGCGCCGCTCCTCGCGGCCCGCGCGCGGCGCGAGTCGGCGGCGATCGAACCCCGACTCCAACACCAGGCGAAGCGCCAGCTCCAATCCCTCGGAGCCCGAGTTGCGACCGCTCGCGTGGTACTGCTCCGCCGGGAACCGGTCCGCCCAGCGGCCACCGGGGCCCAAGAGCTCCGAGAGAAGCAGGGTCCGCTCCAGCGAGCCCAGCTCGTCCGTCACGTAGCCTGTGCGCTCCAGGCCCTCGCGCAGGGCCTCCTGGATGCGCGGGTGGCCCGCGCCCAGACATGCGCTGGCATAGCCTCCGCTCGCGTCCAACACCTCCAGCACCCGGCCCGCCTCCGCGCCCTCCAAGGCCGCGAAGTGCTGCACGAGCCCCTTGGCTTGCAGACAGGCGAAAGGCAGTCGTCCACCGCCATAGTGGTCCATCTGCAACGCCATGCCGGCGCGCAGGCGATCCAGGTCATCCGGACTGAGCCTCGCGCCAGGGGTCGGCGCGTTCACGCCACGCTCTCCTGAGAGGACTTGAGCTGGGTGATGAAAGACGCCAGCTTTCCCACCGTGCGGAAGTTGTCCGGATTGAAATCCTCGTCGGTGATGCGCACCTGGAAGCGCTCCTCGCACAGCACGCGCAGTTCGAGGAACCCCACCGAGTCGAGCCCCAGGACGGACTGGAGCCCATCGTCCTCGCCAATCTGACCCTCTGGCGTCTCGACGAACAGATTCGTCACCAGCATCTTCTTGAGAGTGGATGTCAGCTCTTCCTGCATGACTCGAACCTTCCTTCCAGGGATGGTGAATCCAAAGCTGACGGACGTCGCCACACGGCGGACCGGTCACCCGCGCCAGGCGGGCGCCTCAGGTCGCTCACGATTTGAAGTTGCCCCCCACCCGCCCCCAGGAAGTCTCTCAAATCGCGCATGGCGCTCCTCGATAAGACTTGCACCGTCTACCATGTTTCTCAATTCAACAATACCCGCCAAACAGCACAAAGCCGTCAGGAGCAGCATCCCTGCAAAAACTTGATTGGATTGTGATTGGCGCGACTACTTCAGCGTGAGCAGGGCGCCGGCGACCATGAGCAACACACCCAGCACCAGCTTCCAGCTCCACGGTTCCTTCAGGAACGTCACCGCGAGCACCAGCGTGAGCGCGAGGCTCAACTTGTCGATGGGTGCCACGCGCGAGGCGGGGCCGAGTTGGAGCGCGCGGAAGTAGGCGAGCCACGACAGGCCCGTGGCCACGCCGGACAGCGCGAGGAAGATGAGCGTCCGGCGGCTGAGGGTGGGCAGGGTGTGGTGCTCGCCGCGCGCCAACGCGATGCCCCAGGCGAAGGCGAGAATCACCACGGTGCGCAGCGCGGTGGCGAGCGTGGAGGGGACGCCCTCGACGCCCACCTTGGCCAGGATGGCGGTGGCAGCCGCGAAGGCCGCGGACAGCAGGGCATAGAACAGCCAGCTCATGACTTCCTCCGGATGCGCGCCCTGCGCCCATAGCATGCTTGCCGCAGCGCATCTTCGTGAGAGGCCCCCGTGTCCGTCCGTCTCGACCCTCGCCGCTTGGAGACCTTCCGTGTGGTGGCCACCACGGGGCAGGTGTCCGCCGCCTCGCGGCTCTTGCACCTGTCCCAGCCCGCCGTGACGGCGCAGGTGCGACAGTTGGAGCGGGAGTGTGGACAACCCCTGCTCGTGCGCACCGCGCGCGGGGTGCGCGTCAACGAGGCGGGGCGCGTGCTGTTGGACTACGCGCGGCGCATGCACGCGCTCCTGGAGGAGGCGGCGCTGACGCTGGCGCCCGAGACAGAGGACCTCTCGGGAGAGCTGGCGTTGGCCGCGAGCACCACCCTGGCCAACTCGGTGGTGCCGGAGCTGCTCGCCTCCTTTCTCGGCGGGCATCCGGGCCTCACGGTGCGCCTGGAGGTGGGCAACACGGAGCAGGTGCTGGGCTGGCTCACCGAGGGGCGCGTGCCGCTGGGGCTCGTGGAGGGCCACGCCCGCGCCGCCGGCATCCGACTGGAGCGATACCTGGAGGACGAGCTGGTGCCCGTCGTCTCGGCGCGGGCGCCCACCGCGCTCCAGCGCGTGCGCGACGTGCAAGCGCTGGGCACCGTGCCGCTGGTGTGGCGCGAGCCGGGCTCGGGGACGCGCGCGGTGCTGGAGCGAGCCCTGCGGCGCGCGGGCGCGAGGCGAGGCGCGCGGCCCGGAGACCTCCAGCTCGGCAGCACCGAGGCCATCAAGGGCGCGGTGGCGCTGGGCCTGGGCGTGGGCTTCCTGTCGCGCTGGAGCATCCAGGCGGAGTTGGCGCAGGGGCGATTGCGCGTGCTGCCCATTCCCGGGCTGCACATCCCCCGAGCCCTGTCGTGGGCCCTGCCGGTGGATGCGCCCTCTGGCATCGCGGGGCGCTTCTTGCGGCACGCGCGGCTCGCGCCCCCACTCCTGCTCCCCTGATGCGTCAGGCAATGAGGCCCGAGACGAGCGCGCCCAGGCTCGCGCTGGCCATCACGACCCACAGCACGACGCCGAGCACGAGCGGACGCAGGCCCACCGCGCGCAAGGCTCCGCGCGTCAGGTTGGCGCCAATCAGGAACAGCGTCAGCACCAGCGTCTGGCGCGCCACCGCCGCCACGCCCTGCCCCACCGGCCGGAGCACCGGCACCGCCGTCACCAGCGCCGCCGCGCCCAGGAAGCCGAGGATGAACCAGGGCCGCTTCGCCCGCCCCGCTGGCGCCAAGGTGCCCCCACCGCCCTCGCGGCGCGCGCGCCACACTCCCAACCCCAGCGTGAGCGGGACAATCCACAGCGCGCGCGCCAGCTTGACGGGCGTGGCCACGGCCAGGGCGCTCGGCCCGTAGCTCATCGCGGCGCCCACCACGGAGCTGGTGTCGTGAATGGCCAGCGCGCACCACAGGCCGAAGCGCTCCGCGTCCAGCCCCACCGCTCGCCCCACGACAGGGAAGACGAGCAGCGCCACCGCGTTGAGCAGGAACACCGTGCCCAGCGCCACCGACACCTCGTCATCCTTGGCGCGCATCACCGGCGCCACCGCGGCGATGGCGCTGCCCCCGCAGATGGCCGTGCCCACGCTGATGAGCAGGCCCGTCCCCGGCACCACGCGGAGCAACCGAGTCAATAGCGCCCCCAGCGCCAGACACACCGCGATGCCCACCACCGTGTCTCCCGCGCCATGCGCCCCCGCCGCCACCACGGTGCGCAGGTCCATGCCCGCGCCCAGCCCCACCACGGAGAGGGAGAGGAGCACCTGCGTCGCCCGCCGCGTCGTGGCCGCGTGGGGATTGCCCACCGTCACCGCGACGACGAGCCCCGCCACCAGCGCCATGGACGTGGACACGACGGGCAGCAGGCACACGGCCGCCCCCAGGGGCACCAGCACGCGCCCCAGGCGGCTCGCGGGTGGCGCGGTGGGACAGGGAGGCTCGGCGGACTCGGAGGACACCGATTCGGAAGGACGCATGCGAGTCAGGGTGCGGCCGGGGGGCTCGCGAAACCAGACACAACGTGGGATGCGCCATCAGCATTTTGGATGGCTCCGGTCCCACGCGCCGGCCCATCCGGTGTATCCCTCTCCTTCTCCCGAGGACGCGCCTCGACCGGACACCGGAGGATTCTCTTGCACCACAGCCGCCTCTCGAACTTCGTCATCGACTGTCAGACTCAGGACCTGGACGCCGCGACCGCCTTCTGGAGCCAGGCGCTCGGTCGCGCCGCGACGCCCGCCTCCCCGGACAGCCCCACGTATCGCGAGCTGGCTCCGCGAGGAGACGAGCCCACCCTGCTGCTCCAGCGCGTGGACCACCCCAGCCGCATCCACCTGGACATCGAGTCGGATGACCTGGACGCCGAGGTGGAGCGCCTGGAAGCGCTCGGCGCCAAGCGCATCGCGTACGTGAAGCGCTGGTGGGTCATGGAAGCGCCCACCGGCCACCGATTCTGCGTCGTCCGCCCCCAGAGCGGTCCCTTGGAGGGCCGCGCGAACGTGTGGGACGGAGAAGGCCGCTAGGTCACCCACGCGGTCCACGACCTCGCCGCCCGCGCGCGCCCGCGGAGGGAGGCCCCGGCGAAGGAGGTGCCTGGAAGCCTCGCGTCGCTCAGGACGGCGTGGCCTCGGGTGGGACTCGGGCCTTCCTGGGCGAGAGGGTCTCGGAGTGGCGCTCGCGCGGAGGTGTTCGCCGCGGGCGCTTCGTGGCCGCCTCGCGCGAGGGCTCCCGCTCCGCCTTCCGCTTGCGCGGGGGAGCGACCGCCGGGGCCAGCCAGAACATCCACCAGAGCATGCCATCCTCCCCCTGTTGTCGAGCCGGCATCGAATAGCCTCGAGCCCGCTCGCTCGCCACCTCGAGTGCGTGGGCGTGCTTCCCCATGACCGCCCCTCTCCGGCCCGGAACGCCGTCAGCGTGGTGCCCGAGTCCCTGGTTTCAGCCGTCACGTGCGCCGCATGCGCGGGCGCTATGCGAAGCGGCAGGCCCGGCTGGTGGCGGCGGCCCGGCGTGAGCTGAAGGGCGCCCTGGACGTGGCCCCCTCGGACACCGGCCTGCACCTGGTGGGCTGGCTGCCCGAGGGCGCGAATGACCAGGAGGTCAGCGCCCGCGACGCCGAGCGGGGCGTCCAGGCCCTGGGCCCGTCGCAGTTCCGAACGGCCTCGCGCGGACGGCACGCGCTGCTCCTGGGCCATGCGTGCGTGCCGGAGCCGGAACTCGACACCGGCGTGCGGCTGCTGGCCGAGGCGCTCGACTGACAGCGGCGGCGCGCGCAAGGTGGCCCCACGCCTTCGTGCGCAAGTGGCGCTCGCGCGCACGCCGGGTCGCCGTTACTCATCCGCCCGAGCACGAGGGACCCTTTCGGTCCCCGCCGAATCACGAGGAACCCATGGACCCCCGATTCCCCATCGACCAGCTGTCCGCCGGCGGCTACCAGGCCATGATTGCCCTGGAGAAGTACCTGCACTCGTGCGGGCTGGAGCAGCCGCTGCTGCACCTGCTCAAGCTGCGGGCCTCGCAGCTCAACGGCTGCGCCTATTGCATCGACATGCACTGGAAGGACTCCCGCGCCCTGGGCGAGTCGGAGCAGCGCCTCTACGGGCTCGATGCGTGGCGCGAGAGCACCTACTACACGGACCGCGAGCGCGCGGCGCTGGCCTGGACCGAGGCCGTCACGCTCGTCACCCAGGGCCACATCTCGGACGCCGTCTACGCGGAGGTCAGCCGGCACTTCTCCCCGAAGGAGATCTCCGACCTGACCTTCCTGGTGAGCACCATCAACGCGTGGAACCGGCTGGCCATCGCGGCCCGCTCCAAGGCAGGCCAGTACGTGTCCCACCTGGGCAAGAAGACGAGCTGAGCCTCCGCCCCGCGCGCGGGCTCAACTCCCCGGCGGCGGGCGAGGCAGGTCCGTGCCGAAGGCGGCCTGGAGCAAGTCCATCAGCCCAGGCCACGCCTCGGCGGACAGCCACAGCCCCTCGGGCGAGTGCTCCGCCGACATCGCCAGCGAGGTGGAATCGAAGAGCCGCGCCGCCAGCGCGCCTTCCTTCGGCAGCCGGCCCTCCACGCGCAGCACCTTGCCGTCCCAGCGGACGTTCGGAGGCAGCAGCTTGTCCGCCAGCGCGCGCACCGCCGCCTGGCCCGCCCCCGCGCGCAGCACGCCCATCACCAGCGCGGACGCGCCGCGCGACTCCTCCAGCTCCACCTTCCCGGGCGTGCGCAACCACAGCGTGTAGCGCCCCTGGGCGAGCACCACGCGCTCCGGCGTGGTCTGCACGCGCAGCTTCCAGCCCTTCACCGTCGCGCGGACGTCATAGACGCCGGGCGAGGAGGTCCACTCGCGCAGCTCCAGCGCCTTCACGTTCCGGAGCGCCTGCCGTGAGAGGGCCTCGACGCGCGCATGCGACAGCCGCACCCGCTTGCGGCCCACGTCCACCGTCACCTCGGACGACAGCGCCGAGGGCAGCTTCCGCACCCATTCGAGCGCGCCCTCCAGCAGCAGCGTCCCCAGTCCCTGCCCCACCATCGTGTGTCACTCCTTCCGCGCCAGGGCCACGGCTTACTTCCAGGCGCGCTCGGAGAGGAAGTCACTCCAGCGCGCCAGCGCCTCGGCGAAGCGCGCGGGCGGCAAGCCGAAGCCCACTCGGAAGTGGCCCGGCCGACCGAACGTCTCGCCCGGGAGCACGAACACCTCGCGCGTCTCCACCAGCCGCCGAGACAGCTGCGCCGAGGCGACCGAGGAATCCCGCAGATAGGGGAACGCCACGAGCCCACCCTGCGGCGGCACCCAGCCCAACACCTCCGCGTGACGGGCCATGAACGCGGTGAAGGCCGCGACGTTCTCCTTCACCCACGCGCGATACAGCCGCATCACCGGCTGCCAGTTCCGCAGCGCCTGCGTGGCCACATAGTCGTTCATCGAGCACAGCGTGTGCGTCGTGTAGTCCTTCAAGTCGCGGCACGCGTCGAGCAGTGACTTCGGGCCAATCATCCAGCCCACGCGCAGGCCCACGCAGCCCATGCACTTGATCATCGAGCCGATGGCCACCGTGCCACCGCCCGGCGTGTAGAGGCTGGGGATGAGCTGCGCGTCGTCATCAAGCGGGACGAATCGGTAGTGCTCATCCGCGAGCACCTCCGCGCCCACCCTGGACGCGATGCGGCGGACCTCGGAGACCTCCGCGTCAGTGAGGCGCACGCCCGTGGGGTTCTGCGGGTTGTTCATCACCACCGTGCGCGTGTTCGCGTCCACGAGCCGCTCCAGCGCGCCCAGGTCCAGGCGGAAGCCCTGCTCGATCTTCAGGGGCAGCTCGCGCACCTCGTAGCCCAGGTAGCGCGGCACCTCGGGGAGGCTCTGGAACGCGGGCGTGGGCACCACCACGTTGGCCCCGGGACGGTGACGCACGTGCGAGTAGAGGAACAGCGCCTCGCTGGTGCCCGTGGTGACGAGCACGTCCTCCGGCTCCACGCCGTCATAGAGCGCCGCGATGGCCTCGCGCAGCGCGCGCGAGCCCCGGGTGTCCGCGTTGTCGAAGGACTGCCGCAGAAGCTCTTCGGGGGAGCCGCCGGTCGCCTCCAGCAGCTGACCCACCGTCTGGTTGACCATGCCGCTCTCGGCCAGGTTGTAGCGAACGAACTGATACTCGATGAGCCAGGGCTCGATCTCGTGGAGCGCGATCTCCAAAGGGGCCTCGTCGGGGGAGAAAGGGCGAGGCGGGCACTCTAACGCACCCCGTGCTAGCCTGGGCGGCGCCATATCCCCCGCACCACGGCTCTCCCCGGGTTCTCCCATGCTGGCTCGCGCTCCCGCTCCCCAGGCCCAGGACGACGACCTCTCCCTGGCCCTTCCCCGCTCCTTCTGGAAGGAGTTCGACAAGAACTACTTCGGCAAGAAGCCCACCGTCATCAAGCAGCCCTTCGCCCGTGGCTTCCCCACGTCGGACGAGGTGTTCGACGCGCTGGTGGCCGGCGCCCAGCACCTGCTGCGAGAGCAGAGCCTCGCCATCATGAAGGCGTTCCGGTTCTACCTGGAGCACGAGGATGGACCGGACGGCGTGGCGTACCACTCGATGCTCTTCCCGCTGACGCGCCGGCACCTGCCGCTGCCCGAGGACGAGAACTTCGAGGCGTACTACCACCGGCTCGACAAGTGGCTGGGCGGCAAGCGGTTCGGCATCGTCCTCAACAGCGGGCAGAGCTACAACTGGCGGCACTGGCTCCAGCTGCGCTCGTTCCTCCAGGGCATGTACGAGGGCCTCGGCATGCCGCTGTTCGGCGCCGACCCGGCCATCCTCTTCGGCAACTACCGCTTCACGCCGTTTGGCATCCACAAGGATGACCTGGCGGTCTTCAACTTCATCGTCCACGGGAAGAAGGTCATCAGCCTCTGGCCGTTCGAGACGCTGGGCTCGCGCCCGGAGATGCCCAAGGACCCGGAGCTGCCGCTGCGCACCGCGTCCGTGCACCTGCTCGACAAGGCGGACGAGGACGCGATGCTCGCCAAGGCGTCCTTCATCGAGGGCGACCCGGGCGACATCCTCACGTGGCCCGTGACGTACTGGCACCGCGCCGAGCCCACCGAGGGCCTGAGCATCTGCATCTCGCTGGGCGTGGCGTACCGTCCGCCGGACTTCTGGGGCGTGGGCCCGCAGCCCCAGTGGCCGGGCATCCTCACGCCCAAGGAGCTGCCGAGCCGCGATGGCTGGCAGCTTCCCGACAGCGTGCGCGTCCCGCTGCGGCACGCCTCGAAGGCGAACACCGTGGTCGCCAACGAGCGGGCGCTCACCGAGCACTGGGTGCGCTACGCCACGAACGGCGCGATGTCCGGCCCGCCCCCCGAGGACACGAACACGGTCCTCTCCGCGCAGGACTGGGTTCAGGGGGGCGGCGGCTATCACTCGCTGGTCGCCGTGCCGCTGCCGGATGGAGATGTGCTCGTCTCCGCCAATGGCCGCTCCACCGGCCTGCGCGTGTCTCCCGCCGTGCGCCGCCGCATCGAGTGGCTGGTGTCCACGCTCAATGGCCCCAAGGCGCAGCACGTGGAGGCGCTGGAGAGTCAGTTCTTCTCGCGGCTGCCCGCGAAGGGCTTCACGCGCAAGGCCTTCCTGGGCCTGCTCAACGACATGGTGCGCTGGCGCGCCGTGCGGAAGGTGGCGCCCAAGAAGGGCCGCTGAGCACCTCAGCGCCCGAGCAACGGCGGGAAGTGCAGCGACGGCGTGCCGCAGCCATCCGCCGTCGGAAAGAACGTCAGGTCCGCGCCCACGCCACGCAGGGCGCGGAACGTCTCCAGCACGGAGAGGTCCAGCTCCACTGGGGCGAGGCGGCGGATCCGCTCGCCACCTCGGACCTCCCAACCCGCCGCGACGAGGCTCACCGTGCCGGGTCTGGCCATGGTGGTGAACGTCTCCACGCGGGCCACCAGCTCCGTGTAGTCCGCGGGCAGCGCGTCGCCGCGCGGGACGATGTGGAGATTCAGCGCCTCGGGGGATGGAAGCTCGCCGGGCGCGCGCAGGCCTCGGCCATTCGGTGCGCTGCCCAGGCGCGCCGCGGTCACCGACGCGTGCAGGAAGCCCATCAACCGGCCCGCGTCCACGAGGCGCAGCAGCGAGACGGGATGTCCTTCGTCATCCATCGCGCGCGCGCGCGTGCCCCCTGAATGCGCGGGGTCATCCTCCACGGTGAGCACCGACGGGAACACCTTGCGCCCCACCGCGCGAGCCAGCGCCGGAGTCGCCGCGACGACGTCTCCGCGAAGCAGCCACGCCAGACCCGCCACCAGCGGCGCGGCCACCGCGGGGCACAGCACGACAGGGAGCGAAGGGTCCACCGCTCCAGCGGGGCCATTCAGCGCGGCCACCGCCTCGGTCAGTCGAGCACGCAGCGCGGGCAGGCCCGCATCGAGCAGCGCTGGCGCAGAAGAGAGCGCATCCACCACGGCGCCTCGGGCCGTCTCCACGCGGACGAAGAAGTCCTCGCGCGAGCTCGCGTCGAGGCGGCGTGCACGCCCGTCATGGACGAGCGCGCACCACGACGCGACCTGCGTGAGCACGGCCGCCTGGACCACGACGCCCGCCGGGACGACTTCGCGGACCGCACGCGCGGCGCGTTCCGCGAAGTCCGTGGGGCGAAGCAACGGAGGTCCCCGCGGACTGCTCACCTCCGCAAGGGACACCGCGGCATCGCGTGAAGCATCATCGCGAACACGGTTCGCGACACCTGCCGGGACAGCCTCTCGCGCATTCGGCGAGGCGGCCCCTCCAGCCTCGGCCGCCTCCTCGGGGCGTGATGACTCGCGCGATGAAGCACCGAGCGCGGACACATCGCCCGCGCGTGGAGCTGCGTTGCGCGAAGCCCCGTGAGAATCCGCGGCGGGCGCTGACACCTCCGCCGATGTGCCGGGTGGAGCCGCCGTGGTGGCGTGCGACGAGGCGCGGCTTGAAGCGTCGTGGCGGGGAGCAACTGAGCCACTCGGGATGTCGCCGCGCTCGGTGCCTTGCGCCGCAGAGGCCCGCGCGGCGGGGCCCTTCGAGAGGCGCCGCCAGGGTTCAGCCGCCAGCGCGAGGACTCGACGCAGGTCCTGCGCCTCACACACGGGCATCGCGGCATGACCAAGGCCCTCGTCACGCCCCACTTTCGCGGTCGCGAGGAGGGACTCGCCCGCGTTGAGGACGGAGGTACCCGTGGCGGCGTCATGCTCGACCGCCAGCCGTCGCTCCGCGCGCAGGAACAACTCCGGCTCCGCGCCCACCTGAGCCCGCCCGAAGTCCCCCAGCGCGTCACGCGCGGCGCCGAGCAGTCCCTCCAGGTCCACGTCCGCGCAGCGCTCGACGCCCGTGTCCTCTCGCGCCCCTGGGCTGTCCCGCATCCACGGCCTCCACGTACGGCTTCGCCGCGCCATCATGCCCCACGCCCCGCGCCCGCGAGCCACGCGGATGGTAAGAATCCACGTCACCGAGGAAGGGAGCGCGGGCCTGAACTGGTTCGTCGAGCGGCGCGAGGAGTCCGAGGTCGTTCACCAGCGCTCCGGCCTGCGCCCCGGCGCTCCCGTCCGCGACCGCGGCTGGTCCCAATCCACGCCCGACGGCTCGGGCTGGCGCTGGGCCGAGCTGGCCGAACGCGCCCCACTCCCGACCGCGTTCCCCGAAGAAGTCCATCGCCGAGCCCGCCCCCTCCTCGAAGCCGAGCCCGCGCCCACCCACGCGGCGCCCGAGACCGAGGCCCTCGTGCGGCGACTCGTCGAGGTGGCGCGCGCAGCGGGCGCCGCGCACTTGGACCTCCTGCTGCGCGAGGTGGACCGGCGAACCCTCTGCGTGAATGAGGCCCACGCCGTGGAGAACCACCAGCGCCACGCGCTCTTGGAGGTGAAGACCTTCCTCGATACGGGCGCGGACCTGTGGCGCTGCGCCGCGTGGCCCGACCTGGCCCACGCGCGCGCGGACCTGCCTCGCCTGGCGGCCCAGGTGGAGGACATGGTCCGCCAGCTCCGAGACAGCACCCCACCCCTCCCCTGCCCCACCGGCGCGCTCCCCGTGGTGTTCCCGCCGGGCGCCGCCTCGGGCTCCTTCTTTCATGAGGTGTGTGGCCATCCACTCGAAGGAGACGTCGTCGCGCGCGGCGGCTCCTATCTGGCGAGCCGCCTGGGACAGCGCGTGGCCGCGGAGCACGTGTCCGTCTCCGACGACCCGACGGATGGCGACGGCGCGCTGGGCTTCACCTGGGACGACGAGGGTCACGCCGCGCGAGCCGTGCCCCTGCTGCGCGCGGGCGTCGTGGGCACACCGCTCTTCGATGCACGCAGCGCGAGCGCCCTGGGACACGCGCCCAACGGCCACGGTCGCCGCGTCAGCTTCCGTCACGCGCCGCTGCCTCGCATGGCGCACACGCGCGTGGAGCCGCACGCGGGAGACCTGGACTCGCTCCTCGCGGACATTGGCCACGGGCTGCTCGTGCAGCACCTCAACCCGCGACACATGAACATGCTCACGGGCGACTTCAGCTTCTACATGACAGAGGCGCGAGAGATCCGCGACGGGCGACCGGGCCGTCGCGTGAGCCCCGGCATCCTGCGCGGCAATGGCCTGGAGGCGCTCGCGGCCATCGACGCGGTGGGGGCGGACTCACGCAACCTCTTCGCCACCCGGGGCTGCCGGAAGCTGGACCACGGTCCGCTGCCCGTGTCGTTCGGGCAGCCCACCGTGCGCTTCCGTCAGCTCACCGTCCACCCCTGGCGCTGAGCCCCTACTGGGGGAAGCACAGGAAGCTGAAGTCCGGCGGCAGCTCGTCCTCCGCGAACGGGTCGTCCTTCTCCGGACCCGACTCCGCGCTGGCCAGCAGCCGGGTGAACGACACCCCCGGAGGCAGTCCGGGCATGTTCAGCGCAGGCACGGACCAGGGGCGTCCCTCCTCCTTCTTCGTCAGGGTGTCCACGAAGGACACCTTCACCGGGCCCGGCGCATTGGGCGGAACCACGAGCGCGTAATAGCCCAGGCTGCTCACCCCGTTGCGCTTGGCCGTGAAGCCCATCGAAGACTGCCCGGGTGCGCCCGTGGGCGGCGCCCAGTCCAGCGAGTACAGCGCGCCCACGCTGGTCTCGGCGGCGATGTCGCCGCTCGGGAACATGAACAGGTCCAGCACCGGGCTGGGCGAGTACACCCAGATGAGCGCCACGGCGCGACCGCTGGATGGATCCGCCAGGCTGGCCGGCGTGACGGTCGTGCCCGTCTCGGTGGAGAGCGTCTTCGACAACGCGCCGAGCGCGCCCGCGTCTCCCACGAGCGTCGCCATCTGGATCATGCACTGCGTGCCCGTGGGAGCCAGGGGCCGCAGGGTGACCGTCGGGAAGTACGTGGCCGCGGGGATGGGGAGGAAGCCCGCCTCCCCGGGGAACATGTCGTTGGCGCCGATGGACATCTCGGGCGTGGACTCGGCCTGCATGAGGTAGACCATGGAGGCGTCGGGCGAGATGCCCTTCTCGGTCTGCCACTGGCCCCACGGCGGCATCGCGGGCGTGCTGGTGTCGGCCACCGCTCCCGTGACGTCCACGAGGTGAACCTTCGCGCCCCAGGCGCTGGCGCGAATGACGGTGGGCATGCCGTACAGCAAGGCGGGAGGAGGCGGCTCCTCCGTCGGGTCGTCCGGGTTCTTGGGCCACGTCACGAACGAGTAGAAGAGGGCCTCGGGGTCGAACACCACGCCCGAGACGTTCGTCTTGCGCACGGCCAGGTCCGCATACGGCGCGGTGTTGCCAGGCGGCGGAGTGGTGGGGGCGTCGGAGGCCGCGCAGCCCGCGAGGAGCGCGGAGCAGACGGCGGCATGGGCGAAGGAAGTGCGTCGCTTCATGGCGGTCCTCGAGGCTCAGCGAGCCGGCAGGATGTGCTCGGCCGGGGGCGTGGTGACGTGGCAGGCCTGGGCGCAGTTGCCGTAGCCATTGGGCGTATTCGTGACGGGCTGGAACTGGAGGTCGAAGTACTCGGTGCCGTGCGACTGACCGTGGCAGCCGTTGCAGGCCATGATGCTGGGGAACAGCGAGCTCTCCCGCGTCAGGTGGCACACCGTGCAGTCACCCTTGTTCTGGTTGTACTTGCGCGAGCCCATGTGGATGCGGTGGATGCTGTCCGGCAGGTAGCCCACGCTCTCTTCCAGATGGCAGGTCTTGCACGCCTCCACGTGGTCCACCGACAGGCCATGGTGGATGTTCGTCAGCGAGTTCACGCCGTTGTGGCAAAGCTGGCAGTTACCGACGCGGCCCGGGTACGTGGTGGGCTGCGCCTGCCCGACCTGGAAGAAGAACGGATCCAACCGAGCCAACCGCTCGCCCATGAAGGAGCGGTGCCCCTTGAGGAAGATGGCGTAGGTGCCGGGCTTGGCATCGGGCGGGAGCTGGACTCCGTAGCGCGTGGAGGGCTCGGCGTCGCCACCACCGGCGACCTTGTTCACACCCGCGGGCAGGTAGAACTGCGGCTCGCCACGAGGGAACGCGAAGTACGGCAGCTTCAGCTCGCCGTGCACGACCTTGATGTCCTGGAGCGGGCCGATGACCTTGTAGCCGGACTCGGAGGCGCTCGCGTCGCGGTAGCTCAGGAGCATCGCGTCGTTGAAGTACGACAGGCCGTTGGACTCGGAGGCGATGTAGCTGTTGTAGCTGGGCATCCGGTCGCGCGCGTGCAGGCCGTGGCCGTCACCGTCCTGCAGCGACACGGCGAACTCGAGCGTCTCACCCGGCTGGTAGAACTTCCCGTTGGTGGGCCGCTGCAGCCGCACGGACTGCGTCAGGCCGAAGCCACACGCGACCTTCTCCGTCGTGGACATGCCGTCGGCGTCGAGCTTGTAGCAGGTCGCCTCGCGATCCTTGTCCGCGACGAAAGTGACGGGATACAGGAACGGCTTGTTGGGCAGCAGGCTCCAGGTGACCCGGATGACGCCCTCACCCGCCTGCTCCGGCATGCGGAAGGACTTGAACGGGTTGGTGGAGTTGACGAAGGACGCCTTGACGAGGGTCTTGTACGTCGGCGCGTCCGGCCCGGGCAGGCGAGGAACCGGATCCCCCGGCGACAGCGGACGCGACAGCCCGCCCACCGTCCAGCTCGCGCGCGTGCGCCCCGTCACCGGGCTCTCGGAGAGGAAGTCGGTGCGCTTGTACGTCACCGACGTCCGCACCGTTCCCGAGGCATCCAGCACCTCGAGGAGGAAGGTGTCATCCAGGGACACCATCCACGCGGCGTTCTCGTAGAAGGTCTCGCGGATGAAGACCGAGCCGCCGTCGTTGCGCCACGTGTCGTGACCGATGGTGACGCCAGACCAGTCCAGGTCCTTGAAGCGCGACATCTTCCGCATCCACACGGAAGCCGCGTGCCGATCGTTGAAGTCGTTGGGGACGTCCTTCACCAGGTCGCCGAACATGGCGTCCACCGCGGTGAACTCACGCAGGAAGTAGTTCTCCCCAGCGAGCACCCGGAAGCGCGCGGTGGGCTCCGAGGGCGGGGCCGGCTGATTGGGCGAGTTGAGGGGCTGGCATCTGGCCGGGTAGTCCGGCAGGTCCAGCGACCCGCGCGACACCGCCTCGCCGTTGGGCAGCATGGCGCAGCCGTTGAAGTACAGCAGCGACAGCGAGATGGCCCCGGAGGCGGAGCTGGCATAGGGGTCGAAGGCCCTCGCGCCGCGTCCGCGGGTCCCTTCGACATCGGAGGTCTTGAGGACGTCGCAGCTGGCGGTCAGCACCAGCAAAGCGAAGAGCAGGCTCTTGTGGGGAGAGGTCATGAGGGCATGCGCCGCGCCTGCCACCCAGGGAGGGGGGTGACGAGGCAGTGAGTCGAAGCTCGGTCGCTCACTCTACTGGTTGCTTTCCTTAGAAGCCAAGAAGGTCACTTCGCGGAAGGTGCGGGGGTGGCCATGGCGGGCACGGTGCGCAGGTACTGGTACACGGCCCGGAGGTCCGGCTCGGTCATTCCGGCCAGGAAGATCCAGGGCATGGCCAGCTTGTTGGGGTGCCCGCGGACACTGGCCGCCGGGGCCACGTCCCGGAAGGCGGCGAAGCGCGCCACGAACCGCTCCGCGTCCAGCGAGCCCAGCCCGGTGGCATGCGGGGTGAGGTTGGCGACCACCTCCGGGCCATACGGCGTGGCCAGGGGCCGACCGCCCACGAACGGGGTCGCGGCTTCATCCACGCCCGCGTGGCACGCGGCGCACTGCGCCAGCTGGGCCAGGTAGCGCCCCTGCGCGACGGGCTCCGCGGCGGGCTCGGCGACTGGCGCCTTCTGGGGCGCGGCGAGGCCCTGGTACTCGGCATACATCTCGGCGGGCAGCTCCGAGCGGGGCACCGTCTGCGTCGAGGGCGGCACGGTGCGCAGCCACGCGATCACAGCGCGCGCGTCCGCATCGGACAGCTCGCGGTAGAGGAGGAACGGCATGAGCGGGAACAGCGTCTTGCCGTCCCGGCCCGTGCCATCACGCAGCGCGCGCAGCAGCTCGTCATCCGTCCACTTCCCCAGACCATGCTCTGGATCCGAGGTGAGGTTGGGGGCACAGACGCGGCCGGGCAGGTCCCAGCCCTCGCCCCAACATGCGCCCGCCAGGGGCGCGCCCGTCACCGGGCCGCCATAGCGCGTCCAATCCCGCGCGCTGTGACAGGAGCCACACGCCAGCACGTGCTCGCCCAGGTAGCGCCCGCGCTCCACCTGACGCGAGGCCACGGAGTCCGCCCCTGCCCTCACGGGTGCGGCGGGGGATGCGGGGGCAGGCGCGGCGGCGGCCGGCGCGGGCGGGGCATCGCGCCGGCAAGCGGACAGCAGGAGCAGCAGGGGGAGCCAGGAGTGCTTCACCGGGGAGATCCTTCTGGGGTGAAGCGCGTCACGCGGACGCGCTTCTGGGGAGAAGCGTCACTCGGGCGCGGGGCCATCCACGGGCTGGCCGGTGCGCAGCGCGATGAGGGCGCGGCGGTACTCGATGGGGAGTCGGTCCGCGCGCGTGTGCAGTTCGCTGGAGAAGTCCACCGGATGCGCCTTGGGACGCACGCCCTCCAGGACGCGGCGGTCCTGCTCCAGGATGGCCAGCTCGCTCTTCACGAAGAGCTCCGGGAAGTGGTTGCGCAAGCGCGGGTGGTAGCTGGAGAAGTAGAAGCCCACCATCTTGTCCTCGGAGATGGGCGAGGCGACGGCGTACACCGTGTGCACGTAGAAGAGCGTGGGCTTGAACGACAGCCGCGCGGCGAACGGCAGCGTCACGTCATACGTCAGCGTGGTGCGGTCCACCTTGGGCGGCGCGCCCTCCAGCGAAGGCGCCAGCGCGGGATACACGATGCGCGTGCGCAGTCCGCCCTCGGGCAGCCGCTCCACGTCGTAGGGCGGCACCTCTTGCACCTCGGGGTTGCCAAAGGTGCCGCGATGCACCCAGCCCAGGTGCGCGACGTCGAGGATGATCTCCACCAACCGGCCCGCTGAGACATCCCAGTCCAGCCGAGGCAGCGGCACCGTGGCCACGCTGCCGTCCTCCAGCTCGGGCCACTCGGGCAGCGGCGCCTTGGGCGTGGGCGACAGGCACACCCAGATGAGGCCGTAGCGCTCGGTGGCCTTGAAGGCGGGGATGCACGCCTTGGGCGAGATGGGCGCCGCGGGCTGGGACGGCACGCGCACGCAGCGGCCATCCACGCCGTAGGTCCATCCATGAAAACCACAGCGCACGCCTTCGGGGGTCACCTCGCCGGCGGCGAGGTCCGCGCCTCGGTGGGCACACCGGCGATGCGTGGCCGCCACGCCCGCGCTCGTGCGCCAGAGCACCAGGTCGGTCTCCAGCAACCGCGCGGGGAGAGGGCGGTTGGTCAGCTCATGTGAATACGCGACGGGGTGCCAGTACGGCGCGAAGTCCCCGACGTAGGTGCCCGGGATGCTCACGCGAGCGCGAGCGGAGCAATCTTGCTTTCGATCTCCTCGAGGAGGAAGTCGATCTCCTCGATCTCATCGAGCTTCTCCGGAGCAGCCGTGAGCGTGGCGGGAGCGGCCTCGGCGGACGTCGGCTGCGTGGACTGATCGGACTGCGCCTGCACGGTGTCTTCCGCGGCCATGGAGCCTCCTCACGAATGCTGGGAGTCGGGATGCTCACGGCAGGATGGGGGCGGTGTCAATGCACGACCCGTGACGCCGCGCGGCTTGGCCGACCTCTGCCGTCACCCGTCCGAGTCGTATACGCTCGGGCTTCTCCCCGATGACCACCTCTCCCCTCTCCCTCGCCACGGTCGCGCTCACCTTGCTCTGCGGCGGCCTCGCACGTGCCGAGCCGTGGAGTGGCGCGACGCCCGGAACAACCACCCTCCCCCAAGTCCTTCAATCGTTCGGTGCTCCCAGTCAACGAACGGAGCGCGGCGGCGCGGTGGAGCTCACGTATCAGCGCAAATCGGCGCCTCCCGGGGCGCGTCGGGTGCGCTTCCGCTTCACCGGATCCGAGCGCGTCCTGAACTCCCTCGAGGTGTTGCCCGCTCGGCCCATGAAGCGCGCGGCCATCGAGGCCCTCTATGGTCCCGCGTGTGACGAGGCCGTGGCGGACGCGCCTGCGTGTTTCGACCCAGAGCCCGCCCCGGGTCGACTGAGCCGCCTGCGCTATCGCGCCCGAGGACTCACCGTCCTAATCGACCGGACACAACGCGTGCGCACGCTGGAGTTCCTCCCGGCGCCCGCCGCGGCGCTGCCTCCTCCCGAGGCCGCGCCGGTCCTCGCCAAGGAAGTCGCGCCCGCGCCCGTCGTACCGGACACCGCGTTGGCATTGAGCCAGGGGCTCGCGCCCGCGGTGGTGGAGGAGGCACCAGTGACGCCCGCGCCCGCGCCACCTCCGGCCGCGCCCGTCGCCGCGTCGCCTCAGGCCCAGGACGGCGCGAGCGACTCCGTCATCCGTGGGTGGCAGGGCCCGGTGGAGGAGAGCGGCGACAGCGCCTGGACGCAGCGGATGCCCACCAAGCCCGCGCTCGCGCTGGGCGGAGCGCTCTACCAGCGCGCGGAGGTGGTGGGAGTTCGCAGCGACGGGGCCACGTCCTTCGAGCCTTCGTTCCCCACGCTCGTGGACCTCTACCTCGACGCGACCGCGTCTCAGCGCGTGCGTGGATACATGCTGGGGCGGCTCGGGTTCGATCCGCTCGACACGCGCCACACGCGCCCCGATGTCTTGCTGGGGCAGCTCTGGCTGAAGTTCGACGTCGCGCGGACCCTCTACGTCACCGCGGGGCGCCAAGAGGTTCGCTGGGGCAGCTCGCAAGTGTGGCGGCCCACGGACTTCCTCCAAGCGCCCAATCCGGATCCGCTCAGCAACCTGGACCTGCGCACGGGCGTGGACATGGTGAAGCTGTCGCTTCCCTGGGAGTCGATGGCCGCCAACCTGTCGCTCATTGGCACCGCGGAGATGACGGGCACGACCGACGAGGACCGAGCCGTGCGCTACGGCGGCGCCGTGCGCGCCGAGATGGCGGTGGGTCCCGGGGAGCTCATCGCCACGGCCGCGTTCCGTGAGCAGCGGCGTCCTCGCTATGGCCTGGACCTGTCGGTGGGCGCGGGCATCTTCGACTTCAACGCGGAAGTGGCACTCGTGCGCGACAGCCCGACGCGGCTGTGGCAGCGCACCGCCGAGGGGTTCGTCGAGCGCGAACTCGATGGCCCCAAGCTCCTGACCAGCGCGGGCGTGTCCGCGCAGCTCGTCTTCGCGGATGTGTACCGCGCCATCCTGCGGGTGGAGGGCTTCTCCAATCCGCTCGGCTACGACGACCGGGCCTATCTCCCGTGGCTCAACGCGCAGGGCGATTACCAGTCGCTCTACTTCGGGCGCTACTACGCCATGGGGCAGATCAACATCGCGCGCCGCAGCCGCACCACGCCCACGGTCATCTTCACCACCCTGGCCAATCTGCAGGATGTCTCGTTCATGTCGCGGCTCGACTTCCAGGCCTCGCCTTTCGATGTGCTGGAGATCGCCGTCCGCGCCTTCGTCGAAGTGCCCTACGGAGCCAAGGGCAGC
Source organism: Citreicoccus inhibens (assembly GCF_019039035.1). Lineage (GTDB taxonomy): Bacteria > Myxococcota > Myxococcia > Myxococcales > Myxococcaceae > Citreicoccus > Citreicoccus inhibens. Next base: position 212,828 of record NZ_JAHNZT010000001.1, read on the forward strand.
GAGTTCCGCTTCGAGCAGACGCCCTCCGACCCCGCATCGAGCAGCCCGGGCCTGGGCGTCTTTCGCGCGGGCCTGAGCCTCTTCATGCGCATCTAGTCCGCAGCGCCCGCGGCGTATCCCCACCGCCGCGCCCCTGCTCCTCCGCAACCTCCCGGCCCCTGACTCTCCCTCCGGACATGACCTCCCCTTCCGACCTCGACTCCCTGGACCCGGCTGCGAAGCGCGCGTTGCTTCAGCAGCTCCTGGGACGCCAATCCCCTCGGGCCAACAGCGCCGATGCTCCGCGCGCGACGGGTCCCACGCGTCGCCCTGCCGATGCGCCCGCGGTCCTCTCGCCCGCGCAGGAGCGCATGTGGTTCCTGCACCAACTCCGCCCGGGCACCGCGACGTACGTCGTGCCCTGGGCCGCGGAGCTGCGTGGCCCGGTGGGCCTCGGGCGACTCGATGCGGCCTTGCGGCGACTGCTGGAGCGCCACGCGGCGCTGCGCTCGCGATTCCCCGAGGACGGCGGTCGCCCCCGCCTGGACTTCCTGCCCGTGCCCGCGCGCGTGCTGGACGTGGAGGAGGTGCCAGGCTCGGGTGATGAGGGGCCGTGGGCGGTTCGCCTGAAGGAAGCGGCGTCGCGGCCGTTCGACCTGGAGCACGGGCCGCTGTATCGGTTCCGCCTGCTGCGCGACTCGAGCCCGCGGCACGTGCTGGTGCTCGCGTTCCATCACCTCGTCACGGATGGCGCGTCCATCAACGTGCTGATGCGTGAGCTGGCGGTGCTGCTCGCGGCGGCCACGCGAGGCGAGGCTCCGTCCCTGGCGCCGTTGCCGTTGGAGCTGGCGGACGTCTCGGCGTGGCAGCGCACGCCCGCCGCGTCGGAGCGCGAGCCGGAGCTGCTCGCGTATTGGAAGCGCAGGCTCGATGGCGCGCCTCAACACCTGGACCTCGCCACCGACCTGCCGCGCCCCGCGCAGCGCTCGGACCGGGGCGCGCTGACCGAGCGGCTCTCCCTGCCCGCCGCGCTCGTCGAGTCACTGCGCGCGTTCAGCCGGGAGCAGCAGGTCTCGCCGTTCATGACGGCCCAGGCCGCGTTCGCCGCGTTGATGTATCGCTACACGCGGCAGGACGACTTCTGCGTGGGCACGCCCGTGTCCGGACGCCCGCACCCGTCCACCGAGGGGCTGGTCGGCCTGTTCGTCAACACGGTGGTGCTGCGCACGCAGGTGTCTCCGGCAGATGACTTCGCGGCCCTGCTCGGGCGCACGCGCGCCACCACGCTGGAGGCACTGGCCCATCAAGAGCTGCCCTTCGATCGGCTGGTGCAAGCGCTGGGCGTGGAGCGCAGCCTCAGTCACTCGCCGCTGTTCCAGGTGATGTTCGACCTGTACCAGGTGGAGCATTCGCTCGCGGGCGCCTTCCCAGGGGCGCGTGACGTGCCGCTGGACACAGGCGCGTGCGAGTTCGATCTCCACCTGACGCTCATCGAGAGCACCTCCGGCTTCGAGCTATACGCCCGCTACAGCACCGACCTGTTCCTGGCCCACACGGTGCGGAGGCTCCTGGGGCATTACCTCCAGCTCCTCGGCCATGCGCTGCGCGCGCCGCATACGCGGCTGGACGCGTTGACGCTGCTGTCCCTCGATGAGCGCGCCCAGGTCCTCCAGGACGCGAGCCCGCCTCGGCAACCGTTCCCGTTGGCGTCCGTCTTCCCGGAGCACTTCGACGCGCAGGTCGCGCGCTCCCCCGACGCCGTGGCGCTCACGACGCCTGGGGGCGCGCGGTGGACCTATGCGGCGCTGGCTGCGGACACACGCCGCGCGGCGCGGCGGATGGTGGTCCAAGGCGTGGGCCCGGACATCATCGTCGGCGTGCTGGGGCAGCGCTCCGAGGCCACCGTGCGCGCGCTCCTCGCCGTGCATCAGGCCGGTGGCGCCTATCTGCCGTTGGATGCGCGGCTCCCCCCGGAGCGACTCGCGACGCTGCTGACGGAGAGCCGAGCGCCCTTCGTGCTGGCGCTCGGTGAGTCGGGCCCGGTCCTGGATGAAGTCCTCGCGCGGCTGCCCGAGGCGTCACGTCCTCGCGTCCTGACACTCGATGGCGCCGAGGCCGAGAGCACCGCGCCGTTGGCTCCGCGCGCGACACCAGACACGCTCGCCTATGTGTTGTTCACCTCGGGCTCCACGGGCACGCCCAAGGGCGTGATGATTCCGCACCGGGGCATGCTCAACCACCTGCTGGGCATGCGCGCGGCGCTCGACCTGGGCCCTGGCGATGTCGTCGCGCAGATCGCCGCGCTCAGCTTCGACATCTCCATCTGGCAGATGCTGGGTGCGCTCGTGGGCGGCGGCTCCACGCACCTCATCGACGACGACACCGTGCGAGACGCGCCCCGGTTGGCGCGCGCGTTGGAAGAGGGCCGAGCCACCGTCATGGAGATGGTGCCATCGGTGCTCCAGAACATCCTGGATGGCGCGGCGCCCGATGCCGCGTTCCCGGACATGCGCTGGGTGGTGCTGGGTGGCGAGCCCGTTCCGCCCGCGCTCTGCCGCGCGTGGATGGCGCGCTGCCCGGCGTGCCGCGTGGCGGACGCGTACGGGCCCACGGAGGGTTCGGACATCGCGAGCCTCCACTTCGTGCAGACGCCGCCCGATGGCACCTTCACGCCCATCGGTCGGCCCAAGGCCAACATGGAAGTGTATGTGCTGGACGAGGCGCTCCAGCCCGTCCCGCGCGGCGTCCCGGGTGAGCTGTACCTGGGAGGACTCGGCGTGGCCCGAGGCTACGTGGGCCGGCCCGACCTCACCGCCGAGCGCTTCGTGCCGCATCCCTTCAGCGCCGAGCCGGGGGCCCGCCTGTATCGCTCAGGGGATCTCGGGAGATGGCTGCCAGAGGGGCTGCTTCAGTTCGTCGCCCGCGCCGACCTTCAGGTGAAGGTGCGCGGCGTGCGAATCGAGCTGGGCGAAGTCGAGGCCGCGCTCGCCTCGCTCCCCGGAGTTCGCCATGCCGCCGTCACGGTGCAGCGGCGCGCCGTGGATGATGCGTGGCTGGTGGCGTGGGTGGTGCCGAGCAGCGCCGACGCGCGCATCGAGGACCTCCAGCACTCCCTCTCTCGCCTCCTCCCCTCCTTCATGCTCCCCTCCCGCTGGCTCTCGCGGGACTCCCTGCCACTCACCTCCACAGGCAAGGTCGACCGCAAGGCTCTCGCCTCCCTCCACCTCGACGACTCCGCTCTCCCCTCTTCCGGCGGCCCTCCTCGCGGTCACGTCGAGACTCTCCTCTCCCACCTCTTCCTCCAGGTCCTCTCCCTCCACTCCATCGAGCGCGACTCAAGCTTCTTCCACCTCGGCGGCCACTCCCTCTCCGCCACCCGCCTCGTCTCTCGCATCCGTCACGCCTTCGGCGTTCAGCTTCCCCTCGCCTCCCTCTTCGCCTCCCCCTCCGTCGCTTCCCTCGCTCGCGAGCTCACGCGACTTCAAGGGGCTCCGGTGGACGTTCCGGCGCCGGCGCCTCGGCCCGCGAACGAGCCCCTCGCGCTGTCTCCCGCGCAAGAGCGACTGTGGTTCATCCAGCAGCTCCATCCGGACTCTGGCGCGTACCACATCCCTCAAGCCGTCGAGGTGAAGGGGGCCGTGGACACGGATGCACTCGATGCGGCGCTGCGATTGCTGCTCGAACGGCACCCCGTGCTGCGGATGACGGTGGCCTCTCACCAGGGACAGCCGCGGGCCTCGCTCTCGGAGGTGCCGTCGCGCGCGCTCCAGGTCGAGCGAGTGGAGACCCAGGCTCGCGATGCGAGCTGGATGGAGCAGCGGCTCCTCCAGGAGTCATGGCGCCCGTTCTCGCTGGAGCAGGGGCCGCTGTATCGCTTCCTGATGCTCCAAACCGGCGGCGGTGTCTCGGTGTTGTTGCTCGTCTTCCACCACCTCGTGGTGGATGGCCTGTCGCTGGACATCCTGATGCGCGAGTTGGGCGCGGCCTATGCCGACGCGAGCATCGGAGAGATGCCTTCGCTGCCGTCCGTGCCGCTCCAGTACTTCGACGTGGCCGCGTGGCAGCGCTCGGAGCCTCTGCTCGCGCGGGAGGATGCGCAACTCGGTTACTGGAAGCACCAGCTCGCGGGCGTGCCGGACGTCCTTCAACTCCCGACGGACAAGGCGCGCCCCGCCGTGCTCACGCATCAAGGTGCGTCCACGGGAATGCAGGCCGTGCCCGCCGAGCTGGCGGAGGCCGTGCAAGGCCTCGCGCGAGAGCACCGCGCCACGCCGTTCATGGTGCTGTACGCCGCGTTCGCCGCGCTGCTGTATCGGTACTCGCAGCAGGAGGACTTCTGCGTCGGCACGCCGGTGTCCGGGCGCACGCACCCGGCCACCGAGGGCGTCGTCGGGCTCATGGCAAATACCGTGGCGCTGCGCACGCGACTGGACGGCGGCACGTCCTTCTCGGCGCTGCTGGCGCAGGTGCGTGACACCACCCTGGGCGCGCTCGCACATCAGGATGTGCCCTTCGAGCGGCTGGTCCGTGCCCTCGGCGTGGAGCGTGGGTTGGGACACGCGCCGCTGTTCCAGGTGCTGTTCGACCTGCACCGGGCGCAGGGTTCGCTCACGGAGGCCTTCCGCGGGCTGCGCGCCCGGCCCGTTCCCGTGGACGTGCGCGCCAGCCCGTTCGACCTCGCGCTCAGCGTCCTCGAAGGGCCGACAGGCTTCGAGCTGACTCTCCGCTACAGCGGCGAACTCTTCGAGCCCGGCACCGCGCACGCCTTCGTGGCGCACTACCTCCAGCTCCTCGCGCGGGCCGTGGCTTCGCCCGGAACGCCCGTGGCTCGGCTGTCGTTGCTCGCGCCCGATGCGCGCGCCCAGGTGCTCGTGCCGGCTCGGTCGCCCGCGCCGGACTTCGACCTGGGTACCTGCCTGCCCGAGCGCATCGCGGCGCACGCGCGACGCACCCCCGGACAGGTGGCGCTCGCGTCCTCACAGACGCGGTGGACCTATGCGGCGCTGGAGGAGCACACCACGCGTGCCGCTCGACGGCTGCGCGCGCAGGGCGTCACGACCGAGTCCGTGGTCGCGGTGCTGGGCCAGCGCTCCGAGGCCACCGTGCGCGCGGTGCTGTCCCTGCACAAGGTGGGCGCCGCGTACCTCCCGCTGGACACGCAACTTCCGCCCGCGCGCCTCGCTCAACTCCTGGCCGAGAGCCGCGCGCCCTTCGTCCTTCCGCTGGAGGGCGCGGGAGCCTCGCTGGACGCGGTGCTCTCGGAGCTTCCCGCGTCGCAGCGCCCGCGCGGGGTGACGCTCGACGGACTGGAGACCGAGTCCGCGGAGCCGCTGGTTCCGAACGCCACGCCGACGACGCTCGCTTATGCCCTGTTCACCTCTGGCTCCACGGGCACGCCCAAGGGCGTGATGGTGGACCATCGGGGCATGCTCAACCACCTGCTCGGCATGCAGCAGGGACTGGGCATGGGCCCGGACGACGTGCTCGCCCAGACGGCGCCGCTGTCGTTCGACATCTCCATCTGGCAGATGCTTGGCTCGCTCGTCGCGGGTGGCACCACCTTCGTCGTGGAGGACGAGGTGGTGCGCGAGCCGCCTCGGTTGGCCGCCGCGCTTCAGCAGGCGGGAGTCACCGTCTCGGAGCTGGTGCCTTCGCTGCTGCAAGCGGTGTTGGAGGACTCACCGGAGGGCGCGCTCAACGGGCTGCGAAAGATGGTCACCATTGGCGAGGCCCTGACGCCCGCCACCTGCCGCGCGTGGTTCGAGCGCTACCCGCGCATCCCGCTCGTCAACGCCTACGGCCCCGCCGAGTGCGCGGACACCGCGTCGCTGCACACGATGCACGCCCCGCCCTCCGGCGCGAGCACGCCCATCGGCGCGCCCAAGGCCAACATGGAGCTGTACGTGCTGGACGCGGGGCTTCAGCCCGTCCCGCGCGGCGTCCCGGGTGAGCTGTACATCGGCGGCACGGGCGTGGGCCGTGGCTATCTCGGCCGCCCGGATCTCACCGCCGAGCGCTTCGTACCCCATCCCTTCAGCGCCGAGCCGGGGGCCCGCCTGTATCGGACCGGAGACCGGGGCCGCTGGAACGCGGACGGCACGCTGGCGTTCCTCGGCCGCGTGGACTTCCAGGTGAAGGTGCGCGGCATGCGCTTGGAGCTGGGCGAAGTCGAGGCCGCGCTCGCCTCGCTCCCCGGAGTTCGCCATGCCGCCGTCACCGCGAGGACGCCTCGTCCGGGGGACACGCAGTTGGTGGCGTGGGTGGTGCCGAGCAGCGCCGACGCGCGCATCGAGGACCTCCAGCACTCCCTCTCTCGCATCCTCCCCTCCTTCATGCTCCCCTCCCGCTGGCTCTCGCGGGACTCCCTGCCACTCACCTCCACAGGCAAGGTCGACCGCAAGGCTCTCGCCTCCCTCCACCTCGACGACTCCGCTCTCCCCTCTTCCGGCGGCCCTCCTCGCGGTCACGTCGAGACTCTCCTCTCCCACCTCTTCCTCCAGGTCCTCTCCCTCCACTCCATCGAGCGCGACTCGAGCTTCTTCCACCTCGGCGGCCACTCCCTCTCCGCCACCCGCCTCGTCTCTCGCATCCGTCACGCCTTCGGCGTTCAGCTTCCCCTCGCCTCCCTCTTCGCCTCCCCCTCCGTCGCTTCCCTCGCTCGCGAGCTCACGCGGCTTCAAGAGTCGGCGGTGGAACTCGCGGGACCCACACCCCGGCCCGAGGGAGCGGCCCCCGCGCTGTCTCCCGCCCAGGAGCGGCTGTGGTTCGTCCATCAACTCCAGCCGGACTCCGCAGCCTACAACGTGGGCCAGGCGGCGGAGTGGACGGGCGCGACGGACGCGAACGCACTCGACGCGGCGCTCAGGTGGTTGCTGGAGCGGCACCCCGTGCTGCGCACGGTCGTCGCGTCGCACGAAGGACAGCCTCGGGCGGAGTTCGCGCCTGTTCCCTCTCGCGTGCTGCGCGTGGAGGAGTTCGCCGAGGGTTCCGATGCGCGCACGCGCATGGCCCGGCGGATCAGCGAGGAAGCGGACCGTCCCTTCGAGTTGGAGCGAGGTCCACTCTACCGGGCCCTCCTGCTCCGCACGAACGACACGCACCACATGTTGGTGCTCGTCTTCCACCACCTCGTGGCGGATGCGCTCTCCGCGGGCATCCTGATGCACGAACTGGGCGCCGCCCATGCCGCGCTCGAAGCGGGACATGCGCCCGCGCTGCCTCCCGTGGCGCTCCATCACACGGACCTCGCCACGTGGCAGCGCTCCGAGCCGGTTCGCGCGCGAGATGAGGCCCAGCTCGACTACTGGAAGACCCAGCTCGCCGGAGCGCCCGATGTCCTCACGCTCCCGACGGACAAGCCGCGCCCCGCGGTCCTCACCCACCGTGGAGACAACACGGGCTTTCACCCGCTGCCCGCCTCGCTCGCCGAGGGCATCCGCGCGCTCTGCCGCCAGCATCAGGTGACGCCGTACATCGTGATGTCCGCCGCGTTCGCGGCGCTGCTGCACCGCTACTCACAGCAGGAGGACTTCTGCCTCGGCACGCTCGTCTCGGGCCGAACGCACGAGGCCTTGGAGAGCGTCGTCGGCACGCTCACCAACACCGTGGTGCTCCGCACCCGCGTGGAGCCGAGCGCGCCGTTCACCACGCTGCTCGGCCAGGTGCGCGCGACGACGTTGGAGGCGCTGGCACATCAGGACGTGTCATTCGAGCAGGTAGTGCAGTCGCTGGGCGTGGAGCGCAGCTCCAGCCGCGCTCCGCTCGCGCAGGTGATGTTCGACCTGCACCGCACCGAGCTGTCGGCGGCCAGCGGGTTCCACACGCTCGGCGCGCGGCGCGTGCCCATCGAGACGTGGACGTGCGAGGCCGACCTGTTCCTCACCGCCATCGAGGTGGGTGACGGCTTCGAGGTCTACTTCCAGTACAGCACCGACCTGTTCGAGCCCGCCACGATGGAGCGGCTGCGCAACCACTATGTGCGCCTGCTCGCGCATGCGGTGGCCTCGCCCGCCACGCCCGTGGCCGAGCTGTCGCTGCTGTCTCCCGCCGAGCGTGAGCAGGTGCTGCGGACCTTCAATGCCACCGCGCGCCCCTATCCCGAGGACGCCACCCTCGCGTCCCTCTTCGAGACGCAGGTCGAGCGCACGCCTGACGCGCTCGCGGTGGTGGCGCCACAGGGCTCGCTCACCTTCCGCGAGCTGCACATGCGCGCATCGAAGTTGGCAGCTCGACTCGCCGCGCAGGGCGCGGGGCCCGAGGTCGTGGTGGGCCTGTGCCTGGAGCGCTCTCCGGATGCCGTGGTGGCGCTGCTGGGCATCTTCCTCAGTGGCGCGGGGTGCCTGCCGCTGGAGGCCACCCATCCGGCAGCTCGCCGCGCCACGCTGCTGCGGCAGTCGCGCGCGCGCCTCGTCGTCAGCCGTCCCTCGCTGTTCGCGGAGGTGGAGCTGGGGGTGCCCTGTGTGTCGCCCGAGGGTGACGCGGACGCGCTGCCCGCCCCCCGGCCGCCTGGCGCCGCGAACCTCGCGTACGTGCTCTACACGTCGGGCTCCACGGGGGAGCCCAAGGGCGCGGAGCTGACCCACGGCAACATCGTCCACGCCTTCGCCGCCTTCGACGCGACCTACGCCACGCAGCCCGGGGACCGCTGGGCCTCGTCGGGCAGCTTGTCATTCGACATGCACCTGGAGGAGCTGCTCTTCAGCCTCACGCGCGGCGCCTGCACCGTGCTGCGCGAAGTGGGACCGCTCGGGTTGGGGCACGACCTGCGCGAGCACCGCATCACCCACGCGGTGCTCACGCCGTCGTCGCTCGCCACCGCGCTGGAGGAGCCCGGCGCGTTGGAGGCGTTCCGCACGCTGAAGGTGCTCGTCACCGGAGGCGAGGTGCTGCCGGACGCGCTGGTGAAGCAGCTCGCGTTCACGCAAGGGCGCCTGCTCAACACCTACGGCCCCATCGAGACGAGCATCAACGTCACGGCCGAGGTGACCCGCCCCGACCGTCCGGTGCGCTTGGGCCGGCCGTTGGACCGCTGCCGGCTGTACGTGCTGGACGCGCGCGGCGAGCCGGTTCCCCCCGGCGTCCCCGGCGAGCTGTTCATCGCCGGCACGGGCCTGGGCCGTGGCTACCGCGATCGTCCAGACCTCACCGCGGAGCGCTTCGTGCCGGATCCATTCTCGGACGTTCCTGGCGGAAGGCTCTACCGCACGGGAGACCGGGTGCGGTGGCTCGCGGACGGCACGCTCACCTTCCTCGGGCGCGCGGACTTCCAGGTGAAGGTGCGCGGCGTTCGCGTGGAACTGGAGGAGGTCGAGGCCGCGCTGCTGCGTCAGCCGGGAGTACGCCAGGCGGGCGTCGTGGTGCGGGGGAGCCAGCGCGACACGCGCCTGGAGGCCTTCGTCGTCATCGAGGGCAGTGGCGTGGAGAAGCTGCGCGACGCGCTTGCACGCGCGCTCCCGGATGCGCTCGTTCCCACGCGATTCTTCGCGGTCCCCTCGCTGCCCTTCACCACCAGCGGCAAGGTGGATCGCCGCGCGCTCGCCGCGCTGCCCGTGCCCGAGTTCGAGCGGGCTGAGTCGGAAGGGGAGCCGCCTCGCGGGCCCGTGGAGGTGCTGCTCGCGCAGCTCTTCGGTCAGGTGCTGGGCGTGCCTCAGGTCCGGCGTGAGGACGACTTCTTCCACCTGGGTGGCCACTCGCTCGCGGCCACGCGGTTGGTGGCGCGGGTGCGCGCGGCCTTGGCCGTGGACCTGCCGCTCGTGGCGTTCTTCACCGAGCCCACCGTCGCGGGGCTCGCGCGTGAGGTGGCCGAGCGAAGGGGGAAGTCCTTCGGGATGCCCGCGCCCCAGCCGCTCGCGCCCGATGCGGAGCGCACGCTGTCGCCCGCGCAAGAACGGCTCTGGTTCATCCAGCAACTCCATCCGGACAGCCGCGCGTACCATCTGTCCGAGGCCGTGGAGCTGGAGGGGCCGCTGGACGCCGCCGCGCTGGATGCGGCGCTGCGCTGGCTGTTGGAGCGGCACGCGGTGTTGCGGCTCACGGTCGCCTCGCGCGGCGGGCGCCCCGTGCCGGTGCAGAACCCCGTGCCCACCACGGTCCTCGCCCTGGACACCCTGGGCACCGAGGAGAACTCCGCGGCGAGTCGGCTCCGCTGGATGCGCGATGCCGTGCACGCCGCCTTCGACCTGGAGCGAGGGCCGCTCTACCGGTTCCGATTGCTGCGCGCCGCGCCGGAGCAGCACGTGCTCCTGCTCACGTTCCACCACCTCGTGGTGGATGGGCTCTCCCTGGACGTGCTCTCACGAGAGCTGGGCGAGGCCCATGCCGCCCTCCAACAGCACCGCGCTCCGTCCACGCCCCCCGTGCGCCTGGAGCACGCCGACGTGGCCGCGTGGCAGCGCTCCGCCCCGGTGCTCGCACGCGATGAGGCCCAGCTCGACTACTGGAAGCACCGGCTCGCGGGGGTGCCGGGCGTTCTCAAGCTCACGCCCGACAAGCCGCGTCCGGCCACGCCCACCTTCGCGGGCGCCATCACCGCCGACCATCCGCTGCCCGCGAGCACGGTGCAGGCACTCGATGCGCTCTGCCATGCACGCGGCGTGACGCCGTACATGGTGCTGTACGCGGCCTTCGCGGCCCTGCTCCACCGCTACACGGGCCAGGAGGACTTCTGCGTCGGCACGCCCGTCTCGGGCCGCACGCATCCGGCCACCGAGGGCGTCGTCGGCCTGCTCCTCAACACCGTGGCGCTGCGCACCCAGGTGACCTCGGAGACGACCTTCGCGGCGCTGCTCACGCAGGTCCGCGACACCGTGCTGGAAGCGCTGGCCCATCAGGACGTGCCGCTGGATCGCGTGGTGCACGCGCTGGGCGTGGAGCGCTCCACCTCGGCGGCGCCGCTGTTCCAGGTGATGTTCGACCTGGTGCGCGTGGAGCAAGGGCTGGCGAACGCCTTCCCCCACCTTCGCGCGAAGACGCTGCGACCCGAGCTGCTCACCAGCCCGTTCGACTTCTCGCTGTGGGTCGCCAGCGCTGGGGAGGGACAGACGCTCGCGCTGCGCTACGGCACGGAGCTGTACGAGGACACCACGGCCGAGCGCCTCCTGGGCCACTACGCCCGCTTGTTGGAGCACGCGCTCGCATCGCCGTCGACGCCCGTGGGCGCACTGGAAGTCCTCCCGAGCGCCGAGCGACATGCGGTGTTGACCGCGTGGAACGACACCCACGCGGACTACCCGCGCGAGGCCACCCTCGGGGCGCTCTTCACCGAGCAGGCCAAGCGGACCCCCGAGGCCGTGGCGCTGCGCGCAGGGGACACGCAGCTCCGCTTCCGCGAGTTGGAGGCGCGCTCGAATCAGCTCGCTCGGCACCTGCGCCGGATGGGCGTGCGCCGCCAGACGCTGGTGGGGCTGTTCCTCCACCGCTCCGTGGACCTGGTGGTGGCGCTGCTGGGCGTATTGAAGGCGGGAGGCGCCTACGTCCCGCTGGAGCCGTCCCATCCCGCGTCGCGGCTCGCCTTCGTGTTGGAGGACACGGGCGCCACCGTCCTGTTGACCGAGGACGCGCTGGTGGACACCCTGCCTGCCTCGCAGCAGCTCGTGCTGTGTCTGGACTCGGAGTGGGCCCGCACCGCGGGGCGCGAGGACGACGGACCGCTCGCGCCAGAGGCCCACGCGGGCGACCTCGCGTACCTGCTCTACACCTCCGGCAGCACGGGCCAGCCCAAGGGCGTGATGGTCGAGCACCGGGGCGTGGTGAACTACCTGACCTGGGCCCAGCGCGCCTACGCGGTAGCCGCGGGCGAGGGCGCACCCGTCCACTCCTCGCTGGCCTTCGACCTGACCGTCACCAGCCTCCTGGCGCCGCTCCTCGCCGGTCGTCCGGTGGAGTTGGTGCCCGAGGAGGACGGCGTGGAGGGGCTCGCGGCGGCGCTGCGTGCGCGCGGGGACTTCAGCCTCGTGAAGCTGACGCCTTCACACCTCCAGCTCCTGTCCGCGCAGCTCACCGCCTCCGAGCGCTCCGGTCGCACGCGGGCCTTCGTCATCGGCGGCGAGGCGCTCACCGCGCAGGCCGTGCAGTCCTGGCGGCACCACGCGCCCGCCACGCGGCTCATCAACGAGTACGGCCCCACCGAGACGGTGGTGGGCTGCTGCGCCCACACCGTGGGCGCGGACACTCCGGAGGAAGGCACGGTGCCCATCGGGCGCCCCATCGCCAACACGCGTCTGTACGTGCTCGACGCCGCGTTGCGGCCCGTGGCCACGGGCGCACCGGGTGAGCTGTTCATCGGCGGCGATGGCGTGGCGCGCGGCTACTGGCAGCGCCCCGCGTTGACCGCCGAGCGCTTCATCCCGGATGCGTTCTCCTCCGAGCCCGGCGCGCGGCTGTACCGCACCGGCGACCGCGTGCGGCTGCGGCCCTCGGGCGAGCTGGAGTACTTGGGCCGCACCGACTTCCAGGTGAAGGTGCGTGGCCACCGCGTGGAGCCCGGCGAGGTGGAGGCCGCGCTGTGCGCGCTCCCCGGCGTGGAGGCCGCGTGCGTCGTCCTGCGGAACGATGGCGCCACCGGCCCCCGACTCGTGGGCTACCTCACGGGAACGGAGCCCGGCCTGGACACGCAGGCGCTGCGCGACGCGCTCACGCAGCGACTCCCCGCGCACCTCGTCCCCACCGTCCTCGTGGAGATGAAGGCGCTGCCGCTGACGCACAACGGGAAGGTGGACCGCGACGCGCTCCCCGCCCCCGAAGAGGCTGCGGGAAGCGAGGACTTCCTCCCACCCACCACCCCCACCGAGGTCGCGCTCGCGGAGCTGTGGCGCGAACTCCTGGGCGTGCGCCGCGTGGGCGCTCGGGATGACTTCTTCGAGCTGGGGGGCCACTCGCTCCTCTCCGTGCAGCTCTCCGCGCGAGCCCGCGAGCAGTTCGGCGTGGAGCTGCCCGTGGCGGCCCTCTTCGCCACCCCGACCCTCGCCGCGCTGGCCGCACGCATCGACGCGCTGCCTCGCACCCTCGCGGCGATGACCCACCGCGCCCGTGAGACATCCGGGCCCGTGCCCGCCTCGCTCGTGCAGGAGCGGCTCTGGTACGCGCTCCAGCTCCCCGAGGCGCCGCCCTTCGTCGTCATCGCCGTGCTGGTGCTGGAGGGCCCTCTCGACGCTTCGCGCCTGGAGGCCGCGCTGGAGGCGGTCCTGGAGCGCAACGCCACGCTGCGGTCCACCTTCCACCTGGAGGGCAACGCGCTGCTCACGCGGGAGCACCCCATCGCGCGGCCCGTGCTCGTCCGCACGGAGCTGGCGCACCTGTCTCCCGCCGAGGCAATGGAGGCCGCGCGCGCCCTGGCCGTCCGGCATGACCGCGCGCACTTCGACGTGGAGCACGGGCCGCTGTATCGCTTCGAGCTGGCCCGGCTCGCGAGCGACGGCACCGGGCACGCGCTCATCGTGGCCATGAGCCACCTCGTCAACGACGGCATCGGCCTGGGTGGCTTCTTCCAGGAGCTGGCCGCGGCCTATCGCGAGGCGAACGCGGGACACCTGCCCCTGCTCGCGCCCGCGCCGCACCCGTACGCGGACTTCGCGCGCTGGCAGCGTGAGCCCAAGCACTTGCACGACGTGGACGCGGCGCTGGAGTCCTGGAAGCAGGCCCTGGCGAACGCGCCGCCCGTGCTGGACCTGCCGCTGGACTTCGCGCGCCGCGCGCCAGCCCTCAACGCCAACATGCGGCCCGAGCCGCTGACGCTCGCCTCCGAGCACTGGACCGCGCTCCAAGCGCTGGCCCGGAGTGAGGGCGTGTCCGCCTTCACCGCCGTGCTCGCCCTCGTGCAGCTGTGGCTGCACCGCCTCAGCGCGCAACCGAACGTGGTGGTGGCCTCGCCGTTCTCCGGCCGTGTGCTGCCCGGCACGGAGCAGCAAGTGGGCTTCTTCGCCAACGTGCTGCCGCTGTGCACCGAGGTGGCCGGAGCGCCGTCCTTCCGCGCGCTCCTGCGCCGCGTGTGGAGCGTGGTGGGCCACGCGACCGAGCACCAGGAAGTCCCCTTCAAGCGCATCGCGGACGCCGTGCAGCCGGACCCCCAGCGCAGCGCCCCACCGCTGGCGCAGGCGCTGCTCTTGCTCGACAGCCCTGGCGCGCTCGACTTCGCGGGCCTGGGCGCCACGTATCTGGAGGGCGACAGCGTCATCCCCGCCTATGACGTCGTGGTGCAGCTCATCGAGCGACCGGAGGGTGGCACCGTCGGCGTGCTCGCCACGGACAGCGCCCTCTTCGCCCCTGGCACGGCACGCCGCATGGCGCGGGCCCTGGAGCAGTTGCTGTCCGAGGTCATCCGCGCTCCGGACGTCTCCCTCCCGCGGCTGTCGCTCCTGTCTCCGGAGCAGCGCGCCCATGCCCTCACGTCCCTGGACGGCGGGCCGCAGGACGTGCCTCCCGGTGCATGCGTGCACACCCTCTTCGAGGCCCAGGTGCGGCGCTCGCCCCACGCGCCCGCCGTGGCGCATGGCGACAGCACGTGGAGCTACGCGGAGCTCAACGCCCGCGCGAACCTCCTGGCCGCGCGCCTGCTCGCGCAGGGACTCCAACCCGAGGAGCGCGTGGGCGTGGTGATGGAGCCCTCCAACCAGGGCATGGCCGCGCTGCTCGGCATCCTCAAGGCGGGGGGCGCTTACGTACCGCTCGACGCGGGATGGCCGGAGCCGCGCAAGCGCTCGGTGCTGTCGCGCTCGGGCGTGCGCCGCATGTGGGTGGACGCGGAGGTGCTCGCGTCGCATGCGGAGTGGGTGGCGCACGTGGAGGTTCCACCGCAGCCGGACACCGTCGCCGAGGACCTGGCCCCCGGGCCGCGCCCCGTGGCGAACTCGCAGCTCGCGTACATCGTGTTCACCTCCGGCTCCACCGGCGAGCCCAAGGGCGTCATGGTGGAGCACCGCTCGGTGGTGAACCACAACGTGGCCCTCGCGCGGCGCTTCGGCCTGCGCCCGGGGGACCGGATGCTCCAGTTCGCGCCACTCAGCTTCGACGCCGCGGCGGAGGACCTGTACCCACCGCTCGTCGTGGGCGCCACGGTGGTCATGCGCAGCGGACTGGTGCCGGCGCATACCATGACGCCGTACCTGGAGGAGATGGGCATCACGATCATCAGCCTGCCCCCCACGTACATCGAGGAGTGGATCCGCCAGATGGAAGCGCACGGCCAACGCGTGCCCGCGCGGCTGCGGCTGCTCGCGCCCGGCGGCGATGTCCTCAAGCGCGAGGCCTTCGAGGCCTGGAATCGCGTGGGCGGCGACCACGCCCCGTGGCTGAACGTCTACGGCCCCACCGAGTGCACCATCACCTCGGCCACCTGCGACATCCCGGGCCCCGAGGGCGTGGGCGCCGACGCGACGTTCCCCATCGGGCGCCCCATCCCTCGCGTCCGCTTCTATCTGCTGGATGAGCAGGGCGAGCCGGTGCTGCCGGGCCTGCCGGGCCGCGTGTTCATTGGCGGCGCGGCGCTGTCGCGCGGCTACCTGGGCGCACCGGACCTCACGGCCGAGCGCTTCCTGCCGGATCCATTCGCGTCCGAGCCCGGCGCGCGCCTGTACCACACGGGCGATCTCGCCCGTCAGCAGCCGGATGGGCGCCTGCGCTTCCTCGGCCGCGCGGACCACCAGGTGAAGATTCGCGGCTTCCGCATCGAGCTGGCCGAAATCGAAGCCTGCTTGCGCCGCTTCGCGGGCGTGGAGGAGGCCGTCGTGGTGGCGCGCACCGGCACCGCGGGGCAGACGCAGTTGTGCGCATACCTCCAGGCCTCGCCCGCCACCGTGCGCGCGGAGGCCCTGCGGCAGCACGTGGGCGCGCAGCTCCCGGCCTACATGGTGCCGGCGGACTTCGTGGTGCTGGAGGCCCTGCCCGTCAACGCGAACGGCAAGGTGGATCGCCACGCGCTGCCCGCGCCCGAGTCACTGGCGCCGCCCCCGCCGGCCATTCCCGTCGAGAGCGCGCCGGCCGAGCGACACGAGACGCCCTTCCGCTCCACGCTGGAGATGGCGCTGGGCCGGCTGTGGCGCGAGGTGCTCGGCCGCCCGGAGGTGCGCGCGGACGACGACTTCTTCCTGCTGGGCGGCGACTCCATCCTCGCCATGCGTCTGTTGGGGCGCATGGAAGAGGAGCTGGGCATGCCCGTGCCGCTGGCCACCCTCTTCCAGTACCCGATGCTGAAGGAGACCACGGACGCGGTGCGTGAGCTGCTGGAAGAGGGCCCGCCGCGCACCAGCGTGGTGTCCCTGTCCGGTCCGAGCACGCCCGCGGACGCGCCGCCCGTCTTCCTCTTCCACCCGGCCGACGGCGAGCTGCACTACTACCGTCACCTCACCCCGCTGCTGGAGCCGCGCCTGCGCTGCTACGGCATCCAGGCGCCGGAGACGGTGACGAAGCACGGCCACGCCACCTTCGACGAGCGGCTGGCCGCCTACGCGCGAGACATCCGCGAGGTGCAGCCCCACGGACCGTATCGACTCCTGGGCTACTCGTATGGCGGATACCCGGCCCTCGGCGTCGCCGCGCTGCTGGAGGCCGCGGGAGAGAGCGTGGAGGTGCTCGCGATGGTGGACTCGCTGCCCGCGCTCGACGGCGCAAGCAAGCCGGAGGATCCGGTGCGCGCCATGGCGGACGAGTTCAACGTGCTGGACGCCGCATTGGAGGCGGAGCTGGCCACGCTGAACGAGGCCAGGCGATGGGAGCGCGTGGCCGAACTCGGGCGAGAGCGCGGCATGTTGGCCCCCCACTTCGAGGGGCGAGACCTGCGGCGCATCTGGCGCGTGCTGGGCGAGGTCTTGGTGCCGCAGGTGATGGGCTGGAAGGTGCCCACCTTGCGCGCGCGCGTGGTGCTGTTCGCCAGCGCCGCGTCCCGCGCCGAGCAGGGAGAGCGGCTCGGCTGGGAGCGCCACCTGGAGCCGGCGCGCCTGGAGTGCGTGGCGCTGCCGGGTTCTCACTTCGGCACGCTCCAGTCGCCCAATGTGGACGCCCTGGCGCGGCGGGTGCTGGCCCGGGTGGGCGCGGGGGAGGCGACGTGAGCGCTACCGCATCCGCGACTCGAGCCACGCCTTGGTGAAGATGTTGGCGTCCAGCGGCGCCAACTCCACCTCTTCGTAGCGGACGAGCATCTGCGAGCCCTGCTGCTCGTCCGTCTCCAGCACCTCGCGGTAGTGCAGCACCTGCTGCTGCGACACCGGGTCCTTGAAGCGCTGGTAGCTGCGCACGATGTCGGTGCGCAGCGGCTTGCCCGAGGGCGCGTACCCCACGCGCTTGACGATGTTGTTCTGAGGATCCACCCACAGGCGCAAGAGGGCGAAGGGCACGGTGCCGTTCGGATCCTTCGCGGTCAGCAAGAGCTTGCGGTAGGCCACCCCGCTGACGCTCTCCTGCCCCTCCTCCGCGGCGGTGTAGTCCTCCGCCAGCCGCGAGCGATCAAAGTCCGTCTCGCACGCGAACGTGGTGAGCACGTTGGTGCGCTGGGTGGTTCGACGCCACGCCCCCGTCCCCGGGTCGTACTCCCAGAGGTTGCGCCCGATGCGCAGGTAGCCCTGGCCCGCCAGGTGCGCCGGCTGCGTGGACACGAAGAGCAGCTCGCGCGTCTTCTCGCGGCGGTAGACGTTCACCTCCAGCGCCCGCTTGGTGCCGTCCTTCTTCGTCTCGAACATGCGGACGACGCCCTTGTAGTCGCTGGCGAAGGACATCTTCTCGTCGATGTGGCGCAGGAGCGCCTCGGGCGCGAGCTTCGCCTCGGCCTCCGCCGCGGCGCCCACGGCGGGCAGCAGCAGCGCGATTCCAAGCAGGACAGCGGACACCCGGGGACGTGCGTGCATCACAGGGACTCCATGGCGGAACGGGGAGAAAGAGAAGCCGCCTTCAGCGCGGGGAGGATGGAAGCCAGCCCCGCGCCCAGCGTCACGACGAGCACCGCGACGAGCGCGTGCGCCAGGGCCGGGGCGAGCGGAAGGGTACCACTGAAGAACACGGTGGCGAGCGCATCGGGCAGGGGCAACACGTCACGCAGCAGCACGCCCAGGCCCGCCGCGGCGCCCGCGCCCAGCGACGAGGCGAGCAGCCCCAGCACCAGCCCCTCCAGCACGAAGGCCGTCACCACCGCGCCGCGCTGCATGCCCATGGCGCGCAGCGTGCCAATCTCGCGCTGCCGCTCGCGCACCGCCACGCTCAGCGAGACGAAGAGGCCCACGCCCACCACGGCGAACACCACCGCGCCCACCAACACCAGCAGCACGCCGAGCCCCTGGTCCACGAACTCCAGGAACGAGGCCTCGTCCTCCCACGAGCTGACGTCCACCTTCTGGCCCACCCAGCCCTCGCGCAGGAGCGGCGCCAGCTTGTCGCCGTAGGCCTCGTGCGACGCGGGCAGCACGTGGAGGCCCGACTCGCGCAGCCCATCGCGAACGCGCGTGGCCAGCGCGTCCAGGTCCGTGCCCTCGCCGCACATGAGCTGCACCACGCTGGCGGCCTCGGCGCGATAGCCGTACAGCTCGCGCAGCGTCGCGTTGGAGACGAGCAGGCCCGCCGACTCGCCCAGCGCACCGGCGCGCTCCAGCACGGCCACCACCTCCAGGTCCACGGCGTTGCGCCGGCTGCCCGGCATCTGCACGTACAACGTCGCCAGGTCTCCAATCTTCACGTGCAGCTTGTCCGCCAGCGGCGCGGACAGCGCCACCGTGCGCCGGCGGGACAGGCTCTCCATGCTGCCGGCCCGCAGTCGGAAGTGTGCCAGGGACGCGCGCTCCTGCTCGGCGTCCAGGCTCATCAAGAAGGAGCGCACGCGGCGCGCCCCGGCTCCGGCGGTCGCCACGCCTCGGCCTCGCTCGCGCACGACACAGCCCGCGGGCAAGCGCGACGTCAGCGCGCTGCGCACCGGGCGCGTATCCCCCATCACCGGGAAGAGGGAGTCGGGGTTCTCCTTGAAGTAGCCTCCCACGTTGAGATCGCCGCTGATCCACGTGCGCACGGCCTCGCGCTGCGCCGCCGCGACGCCCGCCTTCAGCGCCATCACGCCCACCAGCACCGCGCTGGCTCCGGCCAGCACGGCCACGAGCAGCAGGCCTCGCTCGCGATGGGCCAGCACGCTGCGCCAGACGATTTGAAGAAGCGCTCGCATGGCGTCTAGTCCTCGCTCCGCCGCATGGCCACACCGGGCGCCACCGAGCTGCCCCGCCACGCGGGCACCAGCGCGGACAGCACCACCACCGCCGTCACCCCGAGCACCACCACCGCCGTGGCGCTCGGCATCAGCTCGGGCCTCAGCACGGGGCCGCCCAGGAAGAACTGGAGCGCGCTGTTCTGGATGGCGATGCCCTGCCCGGTCCAGACCCGAAGCAGCCCCGCACCCACCAACGCGCCCACCACGCTGCCCGCGCCGCCCAACAGGAGCCCCTCCAGGAGCAGCGACGCGAAGACCTCGCTGCGCTGCATGCCCAGCGCCCGCAGGGTGCCCACCTCGCCCACGCGCTGCCTCGCGAGCAGCAGGAGCGTGCCCGCGGACACCAGCGCCACGAACAGCGCGAGCAAGAGCGCGAACAGGCTCAGCACCACCTGCGTCATCCCCACCAGCCCCGCGAGGATTCCGCCCGCCTCCTGCCACCCCACGCTGGCCAGCTCCACCTCGCCCGGCAGCGCCGCGATGCGGGGCGCCAGCTCCTCCGCCGAGGCCCCCGGCGCCAGCAGCACCGCGGCGTGCATGGCGCTGCCGTGATTCAGCTCGTCCTCGGTGAAGGTGTCGGGTGGCGCGCGCGCGCCTCGGAAGGAGAGCTGGGTCCCCGAGGACGTGGTGCGCGCTTCCCCCTCCACCACCTCGGGAGGCTGAAAGGCGTCCAGGGACTGTCGCCCCAAGGCTTCGTCCTTCTGCATGCCGAAGGTCTCCAGCAACTGCTGGGTCTCCGCGTTCTGCGCCCGCGTGAGTCGGCCCGAGAGCTGGCGCGCCGACACGAGGTCCACCAGGCTCACCGCGTTGGCTCGCCCGTCATCGCCCCCGAGGCCCTGGAAGCGGAACGTCCCCCACAGCCGCATCGGAATCGCCGGGCCCTGCTCCAGCGGATTGCGCAGGACGAGCGTGTCGCCCGGCCGCAGTCGGTAGAGCGGCAGGTGGGGCGCCAGCTCGGCATAGAACTGGCCGTAGCGCGCGTCGAAGTTCGCATCGTCCAAGGCCAGGAAGCGCGCCAGCAGCGCGGGCAGCTCCCCGTCGCCGCCCAGCACGCGGGCCAGCGCGGCCTGAAGCGCGGTGGCGCGCTCCACGTCCAGGCGCGCGAGCAGGTCCGGAATCTCCTCCGTGTTGCGCGTCACCAGGGTGCGCAGCCGCTCGTCTTCCGCGAAGGTGGCGCCGCGCTCCCGCTCGCGGTTCAGTTCGTCCAGCCGTGCCGCGATGGGCAGCTTGAAGCTCTGCTCGTAGGTCGCCTGTCCCATCAGGAGCCCACGCGCGCCCGCGGGAGGCAGCTGCCCGGTGACCAATTCGAAGCGAGGGAACGCACGCGCGAAGCGAGGCAGGTCCGTGCCCAGGTAGTCCACCGACAGCTCTTCGCCCTCGCCCGCCTGACGGGCCACCTTGTTCTCCAGCACCTCCAACACGTCCTGCGGGGACTCGGTGAAGTGCGCCCAGAAGGCGGGCATGGACGCGGCCCGGAGCGCGCTCAGGTCATCGGCGTCCACCGGGTCATCCACGAAGGCCTCGGTGCGACGACGCGAGTCGCGCGCCACACCCTCCAGGGTGCGCCGCAGGTCTTCCCCCAGGCGCCTGAGCCGCGCGTCGCGCTCCGCGGAAGCCGGCGCGCGCGACGCGGCACGCAGCACCGCCAGCTTGTCGTCCAGCGAGTTGCCCCGGAAGGTGGAGCCCATCCCCAGCTCCAACGGCACCACGTCGCGCACGCCCGGCAGCGCGCGCAGCGAGGACTCCGCGACGGCGTAGTCCGGCATGGGCACCAGCTCCGGAACGCCTCCGGGTCCCGGCACCACCGAAGGCGACTCGGGCGAGGACGCGACATAGACCTGGAGGTCCCCCGCCCCGCTCTCGATGAGGCTGCGCCGCGTGCCGTCATGGATGCTGCGCATGAGCGAGGCGCCCGGCGTCAGCAGCGCGGCGGCGCCGGCCGCCAGGAACCCCACCACCCAGCTCCGGGGTCGAGACACCACGCCTTGAAGAGTGAGCCACCACAGCGTCACGAGGACTCCTGAACCGGCGGCCACCGCCGTGCGACATCCACCATCGAGAGCGTCCGCTCACCCGCGGCGGACGGTACACCGACCCCAGAGACACGAGCCACCGCGCTCCGCCTTACGCGGAGGCCAGCGCTCGCAGCAGCAGATCCACCTGCGCATCGGTGAGCGAGGACACGTCCAACTCGGCCGGATCCACCACCTGGCGCACGTGTGCCGCCAGCGATGACGCCGTGGGATGTTCGAACAGCGCCGCCGGGCGCAGTCGCAGGCCCGTGCGGTCGTTGATGCGCGCCACCACCCGGTTGGCCATCAGCGAGCTGCCGCCCAACGAGAAGAAGTCCGAGGCGGCCCCCACGCCCGGCGCGCCGAGCACCTCGCGGAAGGCTTCCGACACCACCGTCTCGAACAGCCCCAACGGTCGCTCGGACTCCTCGCCGCGCGCTCGGGCGACGAGCGTCTCGCGGTTCACCGCGCCGTCGCTCCCCCGAGGCAGGGTGGACACGACATGTGGCACCACCGAGGGAGGCAACCCGAGCGCGTCCGGGGCGACTCCCGAGGCCGTGAGGAAGACATGGGCCGCGTCGAGCGCATCCCCCGCGCCCAACCCCGCCTTGCGCCAGGGCCAGGCGCGGGCCTCCACTCCCGCCAACAGGTGCGCGGGCCCATGCTCCGCGGCGAGCGACAACACGGCGAGGGCCTGCTTCGGCTCCAGCACGCGATAGCCCGGCGGCGCCGCGCCCACGCTGCGCGCCATTCCCGTATCGCGCACCTGACTGAGCGACACCGCCACGGCGGCGCGTCCGTCCGCCACGAGCTGCTCGGCCAACCGCTCGATGAAGCCCGACGCCGCGCAGTAGCCCGCGTGCAGGCCCGCGCCCAGCGTCCCCATCAGCGACGCGGTGAAGACGAGCACAGCGTCCGGGCGCTCACGCAGGGCCTCCGCGACCGCCAGCGCGCCGAGCACGTGCGCCGCGCCCCCGCGCACCAATCCCTCCGCGGACTCGTCAGCCAACGGCGAGGAGCCGAGCGTCCCCGCCAGATGGAAGGCTCCGTCACAGGGTTGACCAAAGTGCGCCTCGGCCTTCCGCACCGCCTCGCGGACCGCGGCGGCGTCCGTCACGTCCGCCTGGAGGGACAGCGCGGCTCCCGGCTCCGAGTCCTCCGCGCCCTCCCCGGCCGGACGCCGTCCCACCAGCACCAGCCGCGCCTCCAGCCCGCGACGCAGCAGCCGAGCCCAAGCGCGCCCCAGGCCGCCCTGCGCCCCTGTCACCAGGTAGAGCCCACCGCGCTTCAGCTTCCGAGGCGCCGTCAACGCCGGGGGCTGCCAGGGAGAGAACGCCCGCTCCCACCGGAGGCCGTCGCGCCAGGACACTTCGCGCGCCGCGTCCGGCTGCGTGAGCTCCCGAGCCACGCACCGAGCGGCCTCGCGTGCATCGCTCGGCGTCCACAGCATCCGCGGCACGAGCCCTGCGATTTCGGCAGCGCCAGACCACAGCAGCCCCGGCACCAGCATCGCGGCGGCCTCGGGCGAGGACGCCTTCTGGGCGTGCGTCGCCACCGCCCAGAGGCGAACAGGCGCGCGCTCCGCCCAGGGCGCCAGCGTCTGCATGGCGCGAAGCACGGGCGCGACGACCTCCGACAACGCCTCCGCCGACAGCCGCGACGCAGCTCCCTGCTCGACCGTCGAGGCCTCCGACGCGGCACGCGACGACGCGCTCACGGCGACCACCACGTCCTCGCACCGCAGGCCGCGCGCTCGCAAGAACTCCAGCGCGTTCCCCAGGTTCGCGACCTCCCCCGGCGCCACGCTCACGAGTTCGCGCGATGGCATCTCGGAGCGAAGCGCGTGGACGAGCGACCCCGGCGCGACGACGACCACCGGGCCGCGTGTCGCGCCCGACAGCTCCTGCTGTGGCCGAGGCAGCCAGCGCGCCACCGCGAGGCACGCGGGCAACGCGTCAGGCCCCCCCAACGCCTCCACCGCGCGGCGGCGCTCCTGGGTCAGCCCCCCCGTCTCGAACTGGCGGCGCATCTCGGTGCGCCCGCGCTTGCCCAGCTCCGTGCGCGGCACCTGGTGCTTCTCCACCGGAACCCAGTGCGCGACCTGGAACGACAGCTCGCGGGCCACGCGCTCCCGCAGCGCTCGCAACAGCTCGGGCAGGGGCGGCGCGTCCGGAGTCGGCACGAAGAAGAGGACAATCTCGTCCGTCCCCGCGTCCTCGCCGCGCGTGGGGCAGGCCACGGTGTACGAGGCCAACACCCCCGGGACCGACTCGACGACGACCTCGATGTCCTGGGGGTAGACGTTCTGGCCGTGGATGATGAGGATCTCCTTCTGCCGCCCCGCGATGCACATCTGGTCGCCGTCGAGCACCGCCAGGTCACCGGTGCGGAACCAGCCATCGCGCGTGAACGAGCGCGCGTTGAGGTCCCCGTCCTCCAGGTAGCCCGAGAGCACTTGCTCACCGCGAACCTGGAGGTGCCCCACCGTGCCCACGGGAACCACCGCGTCCGCGTCATCCACCACCCGAAGCGCCCCGCCGGGGAACGGCGGCCCCAGCGCCGTGGCGTGCTCGGTCGCCTGGGAGCGCACCCCGCGCGCGATGGTGAAGTACGAGGACGTCTCCGCCATGCCCCATGCCGGGCTCAACACCTCGGGCGTCAGGCCCACCGCGCGCAACGGCTCCACGAAGCGCTGCATCGTCACCGGCAACACCGGCTCACCGCCACACATGAGCGTGCGCACACGCGACAGGTCCCACGCGCGCCGCTCGCCTCTCTCGATGCGGTCCGCCACCAGCCCGTACGCGAAGTTGGGCGCCCAGCTCATCGTCCCGCCGAACTCCGTCAACACATCCAACCATCGCAGCGGATCCGCGAGGATGTGGTCGCGCGCCACCAGCACCTGGGGGACGTCCACCCTCAGCGCCGTCAGGTGGGGATTGCAGATGCTCGCCACGTGGTCCAGCGGCATCCACCCCACGACCCGGTCTCCAGGCAGGATCCACCCCCCCGCCACCATGCCCTCGCCCATGACCAGGAGGTTGTGGTGCGTCAGCACGATGCCCTTGGGCCGCCCCGTGCTGCCCGACGTGAAGGACAGCACCGCCGGTGACTGGGGCGTCGCATTGACGGGTGTGGCGAGGTCCGCGCCCGACAGCGACGACACCGCCACGGCCCGCAGCCCCTGCTGCGCCAACAGCTCCGCCAGCGACTCCGTCGTCACCACCCACGGGCGCTCGAGCCGCTCCACCACCGCGAGCAATCGGGCGAAGGTCGGGTGTGAGGTGTCGCGGCGAGGCGGCGGCGCCATGGGCGCGGGCACGCCCCCACCCAAGATGCAGGCCCAGAAGGCGCGCACGAAGTCGCCCGGATGCTCCAGGACGAGCACCACCCGGTCGCCGGGCCGAACGCCTCGCGCGAGCAAGCCGCCCCACAAGCGCAGCGCGTCGTCCCACAGGGCGGCGAGGGACAGCGTCTCGCGCCGCCCGTCCACGTCGATGAAGGTGAAGACCTGCTCGGGCGTCCGAGCAATGGCCTGACTCAGGAGCTCCACGAGCGTGGTGGGCGAACCGGGCGGCGCGCGCCGAGGTCCACCATCGATGAGGCTGAGGGGGCCGCTGGAGTCGCCGGCCGAAACAGCCCGAGGCGCCGCGACACCCGCGGCCGCGCGGGCCCGAGGCAACAGCTCCGCGGGCAACAGCGTGTCGAGCGGCGTGAAGGTCTCACGCGGCGCCCACGGTCCCGCGACGCCCACGGCCTCCACGCCGCGCTGGCGCAGCGACGCCTCCAGCCGCGCGAGCTGCGAGGACACCGGCGCCGGCAGGCGGGCCAGCGCCTCGCGGTCGACGTCACCGGAGGGGTACCGCGGGAGCGCGTCCACCAGCGCCACCTCGGGGGCCGCCGGGCCCAGGTGCTCGCGCAGCAGCGCGGTGAGAGCCTCGGCGCGGACCGCGCCAGTGGGCACCACCCAGACCACCGCATCGGGACCTTCGCCCACGGCGAAAGCATCCCGGACACGGGGATCCATCAGGAGGAGCGCCTCGGGGGGAGAGACCAGCGCGCACGAGTCCATGCGCCCATGGTAGCAGCGTGCGCCGCGGCTCGGAGCATCCACGAGGTTGCGCATGTGGGCCCGAAGGCCTCAAGCTGCGCGCTCCGCACGTGACGTCCCGTTTCTCCCCGACGAGGATTCCCACGCCATGACGGCCCCCTCCCGCGCCGAGCCCTCCTCCCTCGCGTCCTCTCTCCACTTCTGGGCGCGCAACGCCGCCAACGAATCCGCGCTCCTGCGCGCCGCTCTCCAACTGGGCCTCCTGGACGCCCTGCCCGTCACCGGCCAAGGCGCCCCCATCGAGCTGTCCCGACTGGTGGAGCGCCTCGGCACCTCCCCCCGCGGCCTGCGCTCGTTGCTCGAACTGCTGGTGGGTCTTGGCTTCGTGCGTCAGGAGCCCGTGCGCACCTTCGCCCTGGAGCCCGCCGTCGCCGCGCTGCTGGTGGATCCCCCCTTCCGCGCGCGCCTCCAAGCGGAGCTGCCCTGGTGGCGCCCCCTCGGGATGCTGGACGAGGCCGTGAAGCGCGGCGAGCCCGTGGAGCACGGCGGCCAGCGCTGGGACGTGCTCGACCACCTGCGCGAGCTGTTCCTCTCCCCCGCCCCAATCTCCGCCCTGCCCGGGGCGGAGGACTTCTTCGACCGCTTCGCCCGGAGCGCCGCGCGCACCCAGGTGCTCATCAGCGCCGCGCGGCTCGGCGTGCTGGAGGCGCTCGCCGCGTCCGCCCGCACGGTGCCCGAGCTGGGCGCCGCCACGTACATGAGCAGCACGGGCCTGAGGATGTTGCTCGAGGTCCTGGAGCACCTGGGCCTCAGCGCGCCGGGCAACGGCGGCACCTGGGGCCTGTCCCCCGAGGCCAGCCAGCTCGTGGCGGGCAAGGCGCTGCCCTACCTGGTGCGCTCGATGTCCGTGTCCGCGCAGTACACCGAGGCGCTGGGCGCCTTGGATGAAACGGTGCGCACCGAGCGCTTCATCCTCGACCTGAAGGACCCGGAGGTGAGCCGGCGCTTCTACGCGGACAACTCCACTCAAATCACCGAGGTGTTCGTCTCGCACCTCAAGCTGAGCCTCCGCGCGGCGCAGACGGTGGCCCAGGCTCGTCCGCTGGAGGGAGCGCGCGTGCTGGACATCGGCACGGGCTCGGGCGTGTGGGGTGGAGCGTTCGCCCGCGCCACGCCCACCACGCACGTGACGTACTTCGACCAGGAGGTGGTGCTGGAGCAGGTGCGCCGCAACGTGACGAACATCCTCAAGGTGTCGAGCCGGGCGCGCTTCTGGCCCGGCAACCTCTTCGAGCAGGACTTCGGCGAAGCGGAGTTCGACGTCATCATCCTGCCCCAGGTGCTGAACGTCCTCCGCCCCGAGGGCCTGCCCGACATCTTCTCCCGCGTGGCGCGCGCGCTCAGGCCCGATGGCCTGCTCGTCATCGCCGAGTACGTGTTGAACGAGCGCCGCGACGGTCCCCTGGACCATCTCTACTTCGGCCTGCGCCGCTTCCTCACCAACGAGGGCGACCTCCTGACCGCGTCCGAGTACGCGGCGCTGCTGTCGGACGTGGGGCTCACCCGCTCGGTCTGCATTCCGCTGCCCACCCAGGAGCTCATCCTCGCGGCGCGGCCTGGGGTGACGTTGCCCACCCAGCTCGCGCCACCGCCCACCGCCGCATGACAACGCAGCGCGCCGCGACGGTGACGTCGGCGCGAACGTGCCGCACCGGCTTGCCCCCGGCTTCTCCCGCCCGCTAGCGTCTGCTGCTCCCGGCCTTCTCCCGTCTTTGCCAGGTCTCCCCATGTACGCCGTGCCGAAGGTGGACACACTCGGCCTGCCCGGCGCAGGCGCCACGCCCGACGTCAGCCCACGCGCGGGCTCCGTCAGCGCGCGCCTGAGAGCCGAGTACGCACGCGAAGTGGCCGCCCTCCCGCAGCCCGCGCAGTCGGTGCCCGGCGCGCTCGTGGACCTGGGAGGGCATGTCGCGTTGGGTGTGGGCGCAGCGCTCGCGTGTCACGCGCTGATGGCAGCGGCCCCCGTGGCGGGCTGGGCGCTCTACCCGCTGGTGGCCCTCTTCATCGCCACGCGGTTTCGCGCGGTGGGCAACATGCTCCACGAGGCGTCCCACGGCATCCTCGTGCGCGGCAAGCGCAACAACCGGCGCCTGGGACAACTGCTGGCGGTGCTGGACTTCACCTCGCTGGAGACCTACGCGCGCGAGCACTTCACACACCACCTGCACCTGGGCCACCCGGAGAAGGACCTGGACTTCGTGCCGCGCCAGCGCTTCGGCTTCGCGGACGCCACGCGCCCCTTCGTGCGCGACCACCTGCTGCGGCCGCTGCTGCTCGTGCAGCTCCCGTCCTTCGTCCGGCCGCTCGTCTTCCACCGCCAGGACTCCGGCTGGGTGCGCGTGGGCCGGCTCGCCTATGTCGCGGGCCTCCTCGCGCTGGCGCACTGGGGCGTGGGCTGGCGGGCCTTCTGCCTCTTCTTCCTGTTGCCGTGGGGCGTGCTGTATCAGGTCGTGCGCTACTGGTCCGACGCCATGGACCACGCCGGCATCATCGGCGCTCCGGATGAGTTCCACCGCGCGCGCAATCACATCTTCGCGTGGGGCTGGCTCAACCGCCTGCTCTTCCCCCGCGAGGACCAGTACCACCTGACGCACCACCTCTTCCCCGCGGTGCCCACGGCGCACCAGGGACGCGTGCACCAGTTGCTGCTGCTCGACGCGGACTACGCGGCGCGCGACCACTCGGTGGCCGCGCTGCTGTCCTGAGACGTCCTCCCGCTCAGCCTGCGTCGGGCCAGGGCACGTCGCCCCGGTGCGCGATGACGACCTGCTGGATGGGCATGTCGAAGGCGCGGCACGCCCCCAGCCCCACGGGCTCCAGGTGCGCGCGGAACTCGGGCAGGGACAGCACGTCGCCCTCGTTCGATACGTACCGGCGCAGCGCGAAGTACAGCGCGTCGAGCGGGCCATCGCGCCGGTCCGTCAGCAGGTAGCCGGAGATGAGCAGCAGGCCGCGGGGTTTGAGCGCGCGCGCCATCCGCGCGAAGAAGTGCGGCAACTCCGGGGCTGGGAGCGCGGGGATGATCTGCGGCAGGAGGATGACGTCGTAGGCGCTCGGCTCCAACTCCACCGTGAGGCAGTCCCCCGCCCACAGCCGCGAGCGCGCCTCCAGTTTGAACCGCGCGAGGTGCGGCTTCACCGCGTCCAGCACGTGCGGCGAGTCGAGGTACGTCACCTGCGTGGACGGGTCCACCAACCCGAAGGCCGCGCCCCACACGCCCGAGCCCGTGCCCACGTCCAACACCGTCGCCCCTTCGAGCGAACGCATGCGCAGCGCCAACGCGGCGGCCTGCCGGCTCAGTCGCAGGTGCGACTTGAAGATGCCGGAGATGCGCGAGGCGTTCTCCTGGTAGATGCGCCGCGCCACCTCGGGGTCGCGAAGGTCCAGGCGGAAGCGCGCCTCGCGGACCGCCTCGTCCAGATGGCCCAGCGCCTCCCAATAGGCCTGCGTGGCCGGCAGCGCTCGCTCGAAGTACGGCAGGCCCTCCGCGTCCAACATCCGCGCGGCATCCGGCGTGAAGCGGAACTCCGCACCCGACGTCGCCACGATGCCCATGGTCGCGAGCACGTCCAGCAACACGCGCAGCGA
This sequence comes from Citreicoccus inhibens, assembly GCF_019039035.1. Classification (GTDB taxonomy): domain Bacteria; phylum Myxococcota; class Myxococcia; order Myxococcales; family Myxococcaceae; genus Citreicoccus; species Citreicoccus inhibens. Next base: position 241,689 of record NZ_JAHNZT010000001.1, read on the forward strand.
CTCGGGCCGAGCCTCCGTGACGTGCGCGAGGGCCTCCAGCGTCCCGGGCCCGGTCGACAGCCGCCCCAGCAACCCCAGCCGAGACGCCGCCATCAGCGCCTGTGTCCGCAGGCTGTTGCGCACGGCGCGGTCCTCGTAGTCCTCCGAGCTCCCTTCGGTCGCGGGCCCCACGGACGCGAAGGCCTCGCGAAACCACGCCACCAGCTCCGACTCCGTCCCGGTCCGCAGCGCGTCCGCCAGGCGAGGCGTCTGCGTCCAGAAACGGCGTGCCCGCTCCAACCGCGCCAGGAAGTCCGGCGCGCGCAGGAACGCGGCCCGAGCTGCCAGCGCATAGCCCTGGCCCGGCGTGAAGCACACGAAGCCCAGCGCGACCATCGGCTCCACCACCGCGCGCACGCCCCGAGGCTTCGAGCCCGAGCGCGCCGCGAGCGTCTCCAAGGACACGGGCGCGGAGCCCTCGTCCGGCAGGTGCGCGAAGAGGCCGAGCGCGGGCGCGGCGAGCAGCGCGGCGGACTCGTTGCTCGCGTCGCGGGCCCAGAAGTTGAGGCGCCGGACGAAGTCGGGGGGAGGTGCGGAGGCAGCGGGCTCGCTCACGAGAGACTCCTGTCGGTGCGATGGGGAGAGCGTCGAGGGGAGAGACGAAGCGGCGGGCTCATACCCACCGGAAGAAGCGAAGGGCGCCCGCGTAGAAGACCACGGACCATGCGAGCAGCACGGCCAGCGGCACCGCCAGCGTGGTCAGCCCCGCGCCTTCCAACATGATGCCGCGCAGGGCTGCGTTGAGAGGCGTAAGCGGCAGCGCCTCGATGAGCGGCCGGGCCCAACCCGGCAGCCGCTCCAGCGGGAAGAAGACGCCCGAGAGGAACACCATGGGGAGCGTGACGACGTTGAAGACGCCGTTGGCGGACTCATCGCTGTCGATGCGGCTGGCGGCGAAGAGCCCCAACCCGCCAAAGCACGTGGCACCGAGCAGCACGACGCCCGCGAAGGCCAGGTAGCTGCCCACCATGGGCACGCCATACGCGAGCCGGGCGAAGGCGCAGAAGAAGACCATCTCCAGCAACGCGAACACACCCCGCGCGAGCGCGAAGGCGGCGAAGAAGTGCCCCCTCCGCATGGGCGTGGCGCCCAACCGCTTGAGCAGCTTGCCGCCCCGCATGATGACCAGCGGCAGCGCCATGGTCCACACGCTGGTCGACATCAACGACAGGCCCAGGAGCCCCGGGATGAGGAAGTCCACGTAGCGGCTGCCCGGCTCGGACACGGGCGTGGCGCGCAGCCGCTTGCGGTCCGCAGAGGGAGGAGACAACGCGGACTCCACCAGCAGCCGCGCGGACCGGCCCTCCGGGCGACTCGGATCCACGCGCAGCTCCAGCGCGGGGCCCGGCACGAGCACCATCGCCACCTTGCCCTGGCTGAGCTGTCGGTGCGCCTCCTCGGCCGTCAGGCGCAGCACGGCCAGCTCGGGCTCCGTGGCCAATCGCTCGGCCAGCGCCTGCGCGCCCGCTCCGTCCACGATGGCGACCTTCACCGGCCCCAGCACGTCGCGCTCGAAGGCGGTGCCCAGCACCATGGACACCACCACGGGGAAGACGAACGTCCAGAAGAGCACGCCCGGGTTGCGCCACAGCAAGCGCAGGCGCATGAGCAGCAACTGCACGAGGGGATTCGTCCTCACGCCGCCTTCTCCTTCTCGTCGCGCAGCGAGCGACCGGTGAGCCCCAGGAAGACGTCATCCAGCGTGGGGCGCCGCGTGGACAGGTGCCGCAGCGTGCCGCCCACGCCCTCCACCTCGCGCAGCACCGCGGGCAGCGCTCGGTGCAGTTCCCCCACGCGCAACAGCAGCCGCCCGTCCTGCCGCTGCACCGCCACCACCGAGGGCACCTCGCTCAGCCGCGCGTCCGACGGCGCGGGCTCCGCCTCCAGCTCGATGACCTGCCCCGCGCCCAGCGACGCGATCATCTCCTGGGGCGTCCCGCGCGCGATGACGCGGCCTCGGTCGATGATGATCAACCGGTCGCAGAGCACCTCGGCCTCTTCCATGTAGTGGGTCGTCAGCACCACCGTGCAGCCGCGCGCCTTGAGCCCCGCCACCACGTCCCACAGCGCCCGGCGCGACTGCGGGTCCAACCCCGTGGTGGGCTCGTCCAGGAAGAGCAGCTCCGGGTCCCCCACCAGCGCCACCGCCACCGCGAGCCGCTGGCGCTGCCCGCCCGACAGCGTGCCCACCCGCGCGCGGGCCTTCTCCTCCAGGTGGACCCGCGCGATGGCCTCGTCCACGGGAAGCGGCCGCGCGTAGAAGGACGCGAACAGCTCCACCGTCTCGCGCACGGTGAGCAGGTCCACCAACCGCGTCTCCTGGAGCGCCAACCCCACGCGTTGCCGCAGCGCGTCCGCGTCCGTCGCCCACGCGCGGCCCAGCACCCGCACCTCGCCAGCCGTGGGAACTTGCAGTCCCTCCAGGATTTCGAGCGTCGTCGTCTTGCCCGCGCCGTTGGGGCCGAGCAGCCCCACGCACTCGCCTCGGCGGATGGACAGGTCAATGCCGTCCAGCGCGACCAGGTCGCCAAAGCGCTTGAACAGGCCCTTCACGTCGATGGCCAGCAGGTCCATGGGGAGAGAACCAGGTGGGGAGAGGCCCCGAGTATGGCCCAGCCCGCGACGGGCGCCCACCGCCCTGTGCGTGCAAACGCGCGGGCAGTGGTACGGTGCGCGGGTGTCCCTGGACGACTCTCTCGCGGCGCGGGTGGAACGGCTGGAGCTGCCGTTCAACGAGTACGGCGTGGACCCGTACGGCATCTCCAAGAAGCACCTGAAGCTGGCGCTGGAGGCCTTCGGCCTCCTGTACCGCCACTACTTCCGCGTGCGCTGCGTGGGCGCGCAACACATCCCCCCGCGCGGGCGGGCCATGCTGGTGGGCAACCACTCCGGCGGCGTCGCCGTGGATGGGGCCATGGTGCTCACCTCCACCCTGCTGGAGATGAACCCGCCCCGGCTCTCCCAGGGCATGGTCGAGCGCTTCATCCACAAGTTCCCCGTGGCCTCGCTCTGGGCCAGCCGCACCGGCCAGTTCACCGGCCTGCCCGAGCACGCCCGGCGGCTGCTCGAGGATGACCGGCTCCTGATGATCTTCCCCGAGGGCGCGCGCGGCACCGCCAAGCTGTTCCGCGACCGCTACTCGCTCGTGGACTTCGGCACGGGCTTCATGCGGATGGCGCTGCAGACGCGCTCGCCCATCGTCCCGTTCGCGTTCCTGGGCGGCGGCTCGGCCATCCCCACCATCTTCAACGCCTACGCACTGGGTCGGCTGCTCGGCGTTCCATATGTGCCGCTCACGCCCTACCTGCTGCCCGTCCCCCTCCCCGTCCGACTGGAAATCCACTATGGCGAGCCGCTCCATTTCCAGGGCACCGGCGACGAGGAAGACCATGTCATCGAGGGCTACGTGCAGCAGGTGAAACAAGCCATCACCCGGCTCATCGAGACGGGCCGCCAGGAGCGGCAGCACCGCCGCGAGCAGGGGCTGCTGCCATGAGGGTGCTCATCCTGGGCATCGCGGGCGGCATCGCGCGCAAGCTGGCGCTGCGCCTGCACGCGGCCGGGCACGAAGTGGTGGGCATCGACGTGCGCCCCTGGCACGACGCGCCCGAGGGCATCGAGGTGCACCGGGTGGACGTGCGCAAGCGCGCCGCCGAGGACGTCTTCCGCCGCCGCCGCCCCGAGGCCGTGGTGCACATGGCCACCGTGACGGCCTTCACCGTGCGCGGCGGCGAGCGCGGGCGCATCAACCTGGATGGCACCAAGGCGGTGTTCGACCACTGCGCCACCCACGGCGTGAAGCAGGTCGTCTTCGTCGGCCGCCACACCTTCTACGGCGCGGCGGCGGACTCGCCCCTGTACCACTCCGAGGACGAGCCTCCCCGCGCGCTGGAGTCCATCCCCGAGCTGGCGGACCTGGTGGCCGCGGACCTGTACGCGGCGACGGCGCTGTGGCGGCTGCCGCAGATGACCACCGCGGTGCTGCGGCTCGTCTACACGCTGGGCACACCGGGCACGGGCACGCTGGCCACGTTCCTGCGCGGCCGTCGCGTGCCCATGGTGCTGGGGTACGACCCGCTGTTCCATGTCCTCCAGGAAGAGGACGTGGTGACGGCGCTGCACCTCGCGCTGGAGAAGCAGCTGCGCGGCATCTTCAACGTCGCGGGGCCGCCGCCCATCCCGCTGTCCGTCATCATCAAGGGCACGGGCCGCACGCCGGTGCCGCTGCCCGCGCCGGTGCTCTCGCTCATTCTGGGCCGCGCGGGGCTGCCTCGACTGAGCGTGGGCGCGGTGGACCACCTGCGCCACCCCATCGTCCTCGACAACCGCCGCTTCCTGGACGCCACGGGCTTCCAGTACTCGTACGACGAGGGCCGCATCCTCCGCGCCTACGCGGATGCCCTGCCGGTGGACCGCACCGGGCGCTGACCTGGCACGGCGGACACCCGCCCCCGGTTCGTGACGACCCCCTGCCAGGGGTCCACTTCTGGAAACGACCCAAGCCACCGGGTCTCCCCCTCGCTTGATTCCCATGGATTCCTGGGAGCAGGCTCGGCATCGCGCGGCGGGCCTCCGCCGCCCGACCCGTGGGGGAGTTCGCTTGTCGCCGCCGGTGGAAGCCGCGCTGCTCGATGCCTTGGATCGCCAGGCACGCCGACGCGCGGAGGGAGTCGCCACGCTGAGCGTCCTCGCGGGCCCGCTCGGGTCCGGCGCGGCGCTGTGGTCTCGCTGGGCGGAGCGACAAGGTCGGCGCGTCGTCGTCACCGACGCCGAGGATCCGCGCTCGGCCGCGCTCGATTGGGCCCGAGCGCTCTCGGCGGAGCGAGACCTGGGCGCGGACGCCGAAGCGCTCGCGACCTTCGCGCTCACGGCCGCGCACCCGCGCCACGCCCCCTCCTTCGCGGGCAAGACGCCGCATGAGCGCCGCGTCCTTCTGGACGCGCTGCCCCCTCCGGCACTGCCCGAGTTCACCTGGGCGCTGTGTCGCCAGCTCATCGAGCAGCGCCCCTCGTTCGACCCCGGCACGCTGCCGCCTCCCGTGCGAGAGGCACTCCGCCGAGAGCCCCACGCGGCGCTGCAGGCCCTGGAGGCCCTCGTGCCCGCGAGGCATCTGCCCGCGCTCCGCTGCCGCGCCGGAGCATCCCCCACCCTCTGGGGCCTGCAGTCCGCCGCCGCCCTGTGCCTCGCGGCGCCGATGCTGCCGCTGGCGTGCACGGTGGAGCCTGACGCGCTCGACGCCTTCCTGCGGGGGCGGGAGTCCCAGGTGCTCGCCGTCGCGCGCGAAGGGCGGCTGGACCTGGGGGCCCCCGTGCCCACCCCCGTCGCCGCCGCGGCCGACGCGGCCATGGCGCTCCACGGCCGACTCGCGCGCGAGCAAGCCCCCGACGCGAAGCGCGTGCTCCACGCGGAGGCAGCGCGGGCCGTCCTGTCCGGAGCCCCCGGAACGCCCGAGGAGTTCGCGCGAAGCAAGGCCGAGCAATTCCTCGCCGAGTGCCTTCGTGGCCGCCCCGCCACCGCGGGGCTGTTCCAGCTCAACCAGCGCCTCCAGCTCGCGGGGGAGGAGCGCGCGTGGGAGGTGGACCTGCTGTGCCGCGAGTGGCGGCTCGCCGTGGAGATTGACGGCTACTTCCACTTCCTCGACGCGGAGCGCTTCCGTCGGGATCGCCGCAAGGACCTCGCGCTCCAGCGCGCGGGTTACTGGGTGGTCCGCGTGCTCGCCGAGGACGTGGTGTCTCGCGCCGAGGACATCCTCGACACCTTGGAATCCCTCATCGCCGCCCGCCAGCGTGACGCCGTCGGGCAGGAGGCCGCTCATGGACGCCGCTGACACCCGACTGGAGGGACTCGCCCTCGCCTGGCTCGCCACCCGAAGCAGCCGTCCCGGCACGCGCAAGGAGCTGGCGGACGCGTTGCACCCCTTCGTCGAGCACCGCTGGAGTCGCGCGGAGTGGGCGCGGCGCTACGAGACCCTCGTGGACACGATGCTCGCGGACGCGCTGGTGCAGCCGCGCTCGCGCCAGGGACTCACCCTGACGCCCGACGGGCGCAAGCGGGCCCTCCAGTTCCTCGGCGTGGATTCACCCCGGGGCCTCACGTGGAAGAGACTCAAGCAACAGCACCTGATGGCGCGGAGCCTGGAGCTGCCCGCGTCCAAGGCCGTGCTGACGAAGCTGGCGAACGCGGATGGAATGCGCGCCGCGCTCCTCAAGCGAGAGCACGCCGTGGAAGGACCGGACGCGCCCACGCTCGCGCAGGTGCGAGACCGGCTGCTGTGGCGCAGCCTGGGCGTGGAGACCGACAGGCCCTTCACCCTGGCCGCGGTGCAGGCGCACCTCCTGAGTTCGCTCCTGGAGCTGGAGGTCGCTCAACCGCGCCGAGCCTTGGAGCAGCTCGCGGCCCGAGCCGCGGGCGCGGCGCGCGCGGACGCCGAAGCGCTGCGACTCGCGCTGCTGCGCGGTTGGCTGATGGCGGACGCCACCGAGGCCGCGCCCCGCCCCACCGCGCCGCCGCCCGAGGAACCCAGGCCCACGGCCCCCGAGCCCACCTCGGCGAGAACCTCGTTCGCGGAGCACCTGCTGGCGGTCGCGCGCGCGCTGCCCACCGGACGCTACGGAGACAACAAGGTGTTCATCTCCCACGTCTGGCGAGCCCTCCAGCCCGAGTGGCCCAACCGCGAGGCCTTCGATGAGGCCCTGCTGGAAGCCAACCGCGCAAGACAGCTCTCCCTGAGCCGCGCGGACCTCGTGTCCGCGATGGACCCCACGGACGTGTCCGAGTCCGAAGTGCGCGCGCTCGGCGCCAGCTTTCACTTCGTCGTCATCTAGCCCGAGGTCCGCGAATCCCCATGGCCACCGATGCTCGACTGACTGCCTTCCTCACTGACGGCTGCGAGGTCTTCAGCAGCGTCCAGCAGGGACAAGCCCTCTGGCAGCCCGACCCCTTCGACGTCGAGTCGATGAACGCGCAGGCCCGCCGCGCCTTCGAGCGACTCGTCCAACGCGCCACGCGCCGCGCCCCGCCCCCGGACTCCGGCAAGCTCCTGCTCGTCCTGGGCGAGTCCGGCAGCGGGAAGACACACCTGGTCCGGGCGTTCCGGAACGGCGTGCACGGCAAGCAGCAGGGCTATGTCGGCTACGTGCCCATGACGGTGGACGCGGCCCACTACGACCGGCATGTGCTGTCCAATCTCATCACGTCGCTGGACCACAGCTATGCCAGCGACCAAGGGGAGGACTCCGGGCTCACGCGGCTGTCCGACGCGATGATGAAGCGCTGCTCCAGCGCCTTCGCGCCCCTCATCCCCGCGGAGCAGATCCTCGACGAGGAGGAGCTGCACGGCGTCATCCACTCCGTCGCGGATGAGCTGCACGCCGACCCGAACTTCAGCGCGGTGGACGTGAGCCTCCTGCGCGCGCTGCTCTACTTGCAGCGCCGAGACGCGCGCTTCCATCACCGCGTGCTCCAGTGGCTGCGCTGCGAGGACCTGTCCCCCGCGGACCGCAAGGTGCTGGGGGAGCTGGTGCCCCGCACGGCGGACGATGACCCGGGCCGCATGATGGAGCACCTGGGCCTGTTGATGGGTGTGCTGGGTCAGGCGCTCGTCATCTGCGTGGACCAGATGGAGGACATCAGCGACTTCGAGCAGAACCCTCGGATGGAGCCCTCCTGCCGCCGAGCGATGAGCTCGCTGGCCGCGCTGGCCGGGCGCGTGCCCACGGCGGTGGTGGTCGTCTGCTGCCTCACCGACTTCTGGACCAAGATGCGCGCCCAGCTCAATCAGGCGATGATCGACCGGATCGAGAACGACCCAGAGCCCGTGGAGCTGGACCGGCTGGTGAGCGCCGCCACGGCGCGGGACATCGCCGCGCGGCGGCTGAGCGCGCTGTATGCGCAGCGCCAGGCGAAGCCAGACGCAGCGGATCCGACATACCCCTTCCCCGTGCAAGGCTTCGAGAAGCTCGCCGGCTTCCGCGCCCGCGACGTGCTGAACGAGTGCCGCCGCTACCGGGACCGCGCCATCCAGGACGGCAAGCTGCCCGAGACCTTCCCGCTGGTCCGCCCTGCGCGCCCCGGAACCGAGCACCCGCTCACGCCCCCCGTGACGCCCTCGCCGCTCGGGCAGGTGTGGATCGACTTCAAGGCCAACTTCAAGGCGCAGGTCCCGGATCAGAGCGCGGACATCGCCGCGCTGCTCGCGTGGGCCATCGAGTTGGGCGGCCATGAGCTGGGCGGCCCGCCACGCTTCGCGGTCCGCGCGCGGGATGGCGAGTCACTCGAGGTCTTCGAGAAGCCCGCGGGCCGCGAGCTGTTCGTCGCGCTGTGCAACAAGTCCTCACGAGGCGGGCACCTGTCGAAGCAGATGGCCGAAGCGCTGCGCGCCGCCGCGGGCAAGGTCCCCATCCTGGTGCGCACCACGGACTTCCCCTCGACGCTGGGCAATCAAGTGGCGGAGCAGACCTCGCTCCTGCTGAAGCGAGGGGGCCGGCGCGCGGTCATCGCCGACAGCGACATGCGCGAACTCGTGGCCCTGCAAGCCTTCCGGCAAGCACACCCCGAGCAAGCCTTCCTGGACTGGACCCGCCAGTCACAACCCATCACCCGGTTGAAGTCCATCAGCGACATGCTCGGGCTGGAGAGGCTCGCGGGGCAGTCCGGAGCCCAGGCCGCGGCGCGCGCCCCCGCCCCGACCACCAAGCGCGCGGACGTGCAGGTTTTCGAGCAGCAACGCGGCACGTTCGGCAAGCCCCCCGGCCTCACCCCCAACACGAGGCGCCCCGACGCCGCGCCTCGCTCGCCACAGGATTTGGATGAGGTCGCGTTCTCGGGGGACTTCGAAGCCATGGGGCACATGCTGACGTCGCATCCCCCCGAGCCGCGCAAGCCACACTCCGACTCCACACCGGTCATCAATCAACCCATCGCGAGAATCCCGCTGCCGGACCTCGTCACGGGTCCGCTCCAGTTGGGCGTCACCGAGGGCCTCCTCTCCGAGCCCCTCACGATGGACGTGGAAGACCTGACGCGGCACTGCGCCTTCCTGGGCGGAACGGGCAGCGGCAAGACGACGCTGGCGCTCAGCGTGGTGGAGCAGCTCCTGCTGCAAGGCATCCCCGCGCTGCTGCTGGACCGCAAGGGCGACCTCGCCTCCTACGCGAAGGATGAAGCGTGGCGGGAGAAGCTGGACGTCCCCTTCCTCGAGGAGCGGCGCCGGCTGCTGCGTGAGCGCGTGGACGTGGCGCTCTACACCCCGGGCCGCTCGGATGGACGTCCACTGGCCATGCCCCTGGTGCCACGCGGCCTGGAGCAACTCCCTCCCGAGGAACAGGAGCAGGGACTGCAACAAGCGGCGGACGCGCTCGCGAGCATGCTGGAGTACAAGAACAATCCCCGAGACCGAGCCTCCCGCGCGCTCCTGTCGCAAGCCATCCGCCTGCTGACCCATCGCGCGCCGCAGCGAGAACTGTCGCTGGGGATGATTCATGAGCTCGTGGAGTCGATGGACCCCACGCTCGTCCAGGAGGCCAAGGGCCTGGACCCCAAGTTGTTCCCCAAGCTCAGCCAGGACATCGCCACGCTGCGCATGAACAAGCGCACGCTGCTGTCCAGCACGGGCGAGAAGCTGGACCTGGAGGAACTGCTGGGCCGAGGCCCGGGTGCCAACTCGGGGCGCACGCGGCTGAGCATCGTCAGCACCAAGTTCCTGGGCGACACCCCCAACGTCCTCTTCTGGGTCTCCCAGTTGCTCCAGGAAGCGAACCGCTGGGCGAGCCAGCATCCCTCGCCGCGCCTCCAGGCCACGATCCTCTTCGACGAGGCGGACCTGTACCTGCCGGCCGTGGGCGTACCCGCGACGAAGCCGCCCATGGAGAACCTGCTCCGGCGGGCGCGCTCGGCGGGCGTGGGCGTGCTCCTGGCGACGCAGAGCCCTGGCGACTTCGACTACAAGTGCCGCGAGAACGTGCGCACCTGGTTCGTCGGCTGCGTGCGAGAGGAGCGCGCCATCGGGAAGCTGCGGCCCATGTTCTCCGAGGCCAAGGTGGATGCATCCCAGACCCTCCCGCCGCAGCGGCAGGGGCAGTTCCACCTGCTGCGCGACGGGCAGGTGCGCAAGCTCAAGGCGGACCGCAGCGTCATGCGCACCGAGCAGCTCCCCGAGGATGAAATCCTCCGGCTTGCTCGGCGGACCCAGGAGCGACAGGGCAAGTAGCGCGGCGGGCGCGTCTTCCTGCTAGGACACGCCCCCGCATGGATGCCCTGCCTCACCCCGTGCCCACGCTGGACCGCGAGCGCTTCGAGGCGCTCGTGCGTCAGGGCTACTCGCAGGTTCCCCTCGTTCGCCGGCTCGAGTCCGTCGTCGCGCGCCCCGTGGACCTCTTGCGCGCCCTGCCCACCGAGGGGCGATTCCTCCTGGAGAGCACCCGCGTCAGCGAAGAGGGACGCTATTCGTTCCTCGGCGCAAGACCGTTCCTTCGCTTCACCGCGAAGGGCGCGCGGTGCCACATCGACGGCGCCGAGCAATCGGGCTCACCGCTCGACGTCCTCGGGGCGCTGCTGCGGCGATGGAGCGCCCCACGCCTGCTGGGCATGCCGCTCTTCTGTGGCGGCGCGGTGGGCGTCTTCGCCTACGAGGCGAACCACTACTTCGAGCGCCTGCCTCGACACCCGGGCGATGACCTGGGGATCCCCGACATCGCCCTGCACTTCGTGGACACGTTCCTCGTGGTGGACCATGTCGAGGGCGCGGTGCTGGCCGTGGCCACGGGCAACGACCACGACGACTGCGCGCGACGGCTGGATGAACTGGAGCGAAGCGCCCGACAGGCCGTGCCCACGGCCGCGCCACCCGCACCGCCCGCGGATACGCCGCCCGTGGCGTGGCGCTCCAACTTCACGCAGCCGGACTACCTGCGCGCGGTGGAGCGTGTGCGTGAGTACATCCTCGCGGGGGACACGTATCAGGTGAACCTCTCGCAGCGACTGGAGGTGGACTTCACGGGCGAGCCGCTCGCGCTCTACGACTGCCTCTGCGCCACCAGCCCCGTCCACTTCGCCAGCTACTTCGAGTTCGATGGCTTCCAAGTGGTGAGCGCGTCCCCCGAGCGGCTGGTGCGAGTGGAAGGCGGCTGGGCCACCACCCGCCCCATCGCCGGCACACGGCGCCGAGGCACGCCTGAAGAAGAAGCGCGCTTCGTCCACGAACTGCGCACCAGCGAGAAGGAACAGGCCGAGCACGCCATGCTCGTGGACCTGGAGCGCAATGACCTGGGCCGCGTGTGCGCGCATGGCACGGTGGCGGTGACGCGGCTGATGGAGATCATCGAGTACGCCCACGTCCTGCACATCGAATCCGAGGTGAAGGGCCAGCTCGCCCCAGGCGTGGAGCCGCTCGACGTGGTGGGCGCGCTGTTCCCGGGCGGCACCATCACGGGCGTCCCGAAGATTCGCACCATGCAGATCATCACCGAGCTGGAGCCCGCGCCCCGCGGCCTCTACACGGGCTCGCTGGGCTACTTCAGCTTCGCTGGGGGCCTGGACCTGAACATCGTCATCCGCACCCTGTGGGTGAAGGACGGGCGCGCCTACACGCAGGTGGGCGGCGGCATCGTCCACGACTCGGAGCCCCGCCAGGAATACAAGGAGACGCTCAACAAGGCGCGCTCACAGCTCCTCGCCCTGGCGGCGTGTGGAGGGGCGCGGTGATTCTCCTCGTCGACAACTTCGACTCGTTCACCTTCAACCTCGTGCAGGCCTTCGGTGCGCTGGGCGCGGAGCTGCTCGTGAGGCGCAACGACGCGCTCACGGTCGCGGACGTGGAGGCGCTGCGCCCGAGTCACCTCGTCATCTCACCCGGGCCATGCACACCGAATGAAGCGGGGGTGTCGCTCGCGCTCATCCGAGCGTTCGCCGGACGCATCCCGTTGCTCGGTGTCTGCCTGGGTCATCAGTGCCTGGGACAGGTGTTCGGCGCGAAGGTGGTGCGTGCTCCCGTGCCCGTGCATGGAAAGACGGCCGCGGTCGAGCACGCGGGCCAGGGCGTCTTCGAGGGGCTCCCCGTCCCCTTCCGCGCCGCCCGTTATCACTCGCTGGTCGTCGAGCGAGCCTCGCTGCCCGAGGGCCTGGAGGTCACCGCGTGGCACGGCGACCTCATCATGGGTCTGCGACACCGCGAGCTGCCGCGCGTGGAGGGCGTGCAGTTCCATCCCGAGTCCTTCCTCACGCCCGAGGGCCCTCGGCTCCTGGCCAACTTCCTGGAGCCGGGGCGCGGACGCCGCCCCGCGTGACACGCGCCATGCTTTCCACCGTCGCCGTCAACGGCGAGCTTCGACGCTGGGAGGACCTGCGCCTCCAGGACTTCTCGCAGGGCTACTTCTTCGGCGCGGGCTTCTTCACCACCCTCCGCATCGAGGCGGGCGCGCCGCTGTTCCTCACGCGCCACCTGGACCGCTTGAAGGCGAGCCTCGCGGCCCATCCCCGCGCCGTGCGCGCCCCTCCCTCCGAGCAGCTCGACCCCAGCACCGTGCGCGACGTCTTGCGGCGCTGCCTGGCCACGGACGCCGCGCTCGGCACGGGCTTCGATGGCGTGGCCAAGTTGGCGGTGAGCGACGGCCACGCGCTGCTCACCTTTCGCCCTCACGCGGCGGACTTCGCGACACTCCAGCGGGAAGGGCGCGCCGTGGACGCAGTCGAGCCCGGTGCATACCGACACGGGGAGGTGTCCGTGAACCACAAGGGCCTCTCGTACTTCCGACAGTACGCGCACCTGCCCCGGCAGCCGCTGCTGTGCAACGAGGCGGCCCAGGTCTGCGAGCTGCCCACCGCGAACCTCTTCTTCCACCTGGACGGCGCGCTCGTCACGCCCCCGGTCGACGCACCGTGCCTGCCCGGCATCGCCCGAGCGGTGCTGCTCGACGCGGGCCACGTGGCGGGGCTGCCCGTGCGAGAGGAGGAGGTTCCGCTCGCGCGGCTCGCGCGGGCGCGCGCGGCCTTCTCTACCAACGCCGTGGCGCTGGCCGTGGGCATCTCCCACCTGCTGGACCGCGCGCTGCCGGAGAGCGCCTCGCTGGCCGCGCACGCCCGGGCCTTGCTCTCCGCCCAGGCGAGCCGCGAGCCCTGACGCACGCTAGTGGCCGGAGGCACCGCCGCTGCCCTCCTCGGGCGGCGTGCCGGTGCTCGGCACCGCGGGGCTGGTCCCGATTCCCTTGTTCGCCTTCCACACCTGGGGCGACGGGTCGAAGCGCGCGCCATAGTTGCGCGGGGAGGGCAGCCCACTGGCCGCGCCCTGCACGGCTCCGGCGCCCCCGGTGCCGACCTCCACGCAGCCCTCTTGAATCACCGCGCCGCGCGAACTCAGGCGCGCGTTGCCCTCGCGCTGCGTGGCGCCGCCCGTGTCGTAGTACTCGCCGTAGCCCTCGTAGAAGTTGAGGCCGTGGGCGCGCAGCATGGACTGCGTGCGCGGCTCCTCCACGGGGTCCCAGGACTTCTCCTCGCTGGAGCCCTCGCCGTTCGCCACGGCCTCGGCGGACGCGGTGTCCGGGGGCGGAATGCCCTGGCCAGCCTTGGCTTCCGCCTCGGCGTCCGCATGGCTTCTCGCCCGCTCCGATGGGGACTGATGGGCACAGGCGGACAAGGCGAGCACAGCGAGCGCGGGCAGCAGGGAAGGCTTCATGAGTGCGGCTCCTGAAGTGTTTTCTTCCCATCAAGGTGGAGAGCCGGCCGCCTCGGGGACAACCGTCGGGCGTCCCACCGAGCGGCGCCCGCGCCGTCGCAGGTGGCCCGAGCGGGCACCCGGGCCCGCGCCCTGAAACCCCCGACCGGGAGTGCGCGCGCGTGGGGATTGAATCTCCGCCGCCCCGCCGCGTCAGAATGCCCAAGACGCAACACGATGCGGTTCATCAGGAGGCAGTCATGAACGGATGGATGAAGCGGGTCTCGGTGGTCTTCGCCCTCGCAGCCAGCACCCCGGTCTTCGCGCAGCCGGGCGTCCATGATGCCTCCGCCATCGGCACCCGTGACACGAACTCCCAGCGGGAGCGCGAGCGCATCGCCCGCGAGAACCACGAGCGCGCCGAGCGCGAGCGCGTCGCCCGGGAGCGCGCCGAGCGCGACCGCCGCGAGCGGATGGAGCGGGAGCGGGCCGATCGGGAGCGCGAGCGCCTCGCCCGCCGGGAGTACGAGCGCCGGGAGCGCGAGCGCCGGGAGCAGGAGCGCCGCGAGCAGGAGCGCCGCGAACGGGCCGAGCGAGAGCGCCGCGAGCGGGAGCGCCTGGCCCAGTTGGAGCGCGAGCGGTGGGAGCGCAACCACCACGGTCACCACTAAGCGATTGAGCAGGTCGTGAGCCTCCGGGGCTCGCTCGAACTCCGCGCCCAGGCGCGCGAGCGAGCGGGCCCCGCGCCGTTTCCCCTGCCCGAGTTCCGTGCGGCCCCGAGCGCGCCTCCGCGCACAGCCCCTACATTGTGGGCAGGAGCCCTCCGCAGTCTCCGGTGAGGGCTCGCGCGGAGGTGGAATGGACGAGGAAAGCCAGGCCCTCCCCAACGAGCGGGAGCGAATGCTCCACCGCCAGGCCGTCCTCTTGGAGCAATCCATCCTGCTCGAGCTGGCCGCCGCGCGGACCTCGGACTTCGAGGCCAGCCTGCGCCAGATTCTCCAGAGCGACGCGGAGCTGCTGGGCGTCGACCGGGTGAGCTACTGGACCTTCGAGCAGGACTCCCGCGCGCTCCTCTGCCGTCTCCTGTACGTGCGCGGCCAGGGCGCGTCCGAGCCCGGCATCCGACTGCTGGCGAGCGAATACCCCCACTACTTCGAGGCGCTCGCGCAGGCCCCCTTCATCGCGTCCTCGGACGCGCAGGTGGATCCGCGCACGCGGGAGTTCAGCGCCAGCTACCTGCGGCCCCTCGGCATCAGGGCCATGATGGATGTCCCAGTCTGGGTCCAGGGCCGGCTGGGAGGCGTCGTCTGTCACGAGCACCAGGGCACCCAGCGCATCTGGACCTTGGAGGAGCAGTCCCTCGC
Source organism: Citreicoccus inhibens (assembly GCF_019039035.1). Taxonomy (GTDB): domain Bacteria; phylum Myxococcota; class Myxococcia; order Myxococcales; family Myxococcaceae; genus Citreicoccus; species Citreicoccus inhibens. Next base: position 256,737 of record NZ_JAHNZT010000001.1, read on the forward strand.
GCGTTCCATCGGGCACCTGGTGTCCATGGCCCTGGAGTCCACCGAGCGGCACCGGGCCGAGGACTCCTTGAGGCAGAGCGAGGAGCACTTCCGCCTGCTCGTCGACGGCGTGAAGGACTACGCGCTCGTGATGTTGGATCCGGACGGGCAGGTGGTGAGCTGGAACGCGGGAGCCGAGCGCATCACCGGCTATGGCGCGCAAGAAGCGCTGACGAAGCACTACACGGACTTCCAGACGAAGGAGAGCGTGGAGCGCGGTTGGCCCCAGCTCCAGCTCCTGGGCGCGTCCGAGGCGGGCCGGGTGGAAGTCGAAGGCTGGCGCGTTCGCAAGGACGGCTCGCGCTTCTGGGCGAACGTCGTGCTCACCTCGCTGCGCGCGCCCGACGGACGGCTGCGCGGCTTCGCCGAGGTGAGCCGCGACCTGACCGAGCAGAAATGGGCCGAGCATCAGCGCGGCCTGCTCGTGGAGGCGAGCGCCTCCGAGCAACGCCAGCGCCTGTTGTCGGAGGTGAGCTCGGCGCTCGTGTCCTCGTTGGATGTCTCCGCGGCGCTCGCGGCGCTCGCGCATCGCGTGGTGCCGCTCCTGGCGGACGCGTGCATCCTCCACCTGGAACATGAGGGCGGGCTGAAGCTCGCCGCGTGTGAGCAGGGCTTCGGCGCGATGGAGGTCGACGTGTGCCGCCTCTTGAGCGGCCCCACCCCAGCGCTCGAACCACCTCCCGCGTTGCTCCAGGTGCTGCGCACCGGCAAGGCGCGTCGCATCCGTCACCTGGGGCGGCTCATGCATCGGCTTGGACCGCGCATCGCCAGGCCCGGGTCCACGCTCGCGTCCCTGGAGCCGTTCTCGGTGATGATGGCGCCCCTGCTCGCCCGCGGACGCGTGCTGGGGACGCTCACCTTGCTGAGGAACGCGCCCGCGTATCCGTACTCGCGCGCGGAGCTGCTGCTGGCCGAGGAACTGGCGCGTCGATCCGCCTACGCCGTGGACAACGGGCGGCTCTACGAGGAGCTGCGCCGCGCCGAGCAGTCACAGCGACTGCTCGACGAGGCGAGCAAGACCTTGGCGGAGTCACTCGACTACGAGACGACGCTGTCGCGCGTCGCGCACCTGGGCATCCCGCAGATGGCGGACTGGTGCGTGGTGGACGTGCTGGAGGAGTCCGGCACACCGCGGCGCATCGCGCTCGCGCACGCGGACCCCTCCAAGCTGGCGATGCTCCAGGAACTCCAGGACCGGTATCCCGCGCGGCGGGACTCCCATCCGCCCGCGGCCCGCGTGCTCCGCACGGGCGTCTCGGAGATCTTCCCCACCATCACCGACGAGCGGCTGAAGGCCGTCGCGTCGGATGCGCACCACGAGCACCTCCTCCGGGAGCTGGGGACCCGCACCGCCATCGCCGTGCCGCTGCGTGCGCGGGGCCGGATCCTCGGCGCCATCACGTTCGCCTCGGGCGCAGGGCGCGTCTACGGCCCCGCCGACCTCCAGCTCGCGGAGCAGCTCGCCCATCGCACCTCGATGGCCATCGACAATGCACGCCTGTATCAGCGCGCCCGCGTCGCCATCGACTCGCGGGATGAGTTCCTCTCCATCGCCTCGCATGAGCTGCGCACGCCCGTCACCACGCTGCATCTCCAGCTCCAGACGATTCAACGCATGGGTCGGGCAAGACAGGACCTGGAGCTGACGCGCCGGGTGGATGTGGCGGTGAAGCAGATGCACCGGCTCGACAAGCTGATTGATGGATTGCTCGACGTGTCGCGCATCACCGCCGGCAAGCTCCACTTCGACCTGGAGCCGTTGGACCTCTCCGAGCTCGCGGCCGAGGTGGTGGAGCAGTTCCAAGTCGAGGCCCACCGCGCGGGCTGCGAGCTGCGCCTCCACGCCGACGAGCCGGTGACGGGCCTGTATGACCGCCTGCGGCTGGAGCAGGTCCTGGCCAACCTGCTGTCCAACGCCTTCAAGTACGCGCGAGGCAAGCCCGTGCAGGTGACGGTGCGGTCCGCGCCCGGCGACCTCGCCCTGCTCACCGTCGAGGACCAGGGCATCGGCATCTCGGAGGCGGACGCGACGCGCATCTTCAGTCGCTTCGAGCGAGCCGTCTCGCCTCGTCACTATGGCGGCTTGGGCCTGGGCCTCTTCATCACCCAAAGCATCGTGCAGGCCCACGGCGGCACCATCCACGTCACGAGCCGCCCCGGAGAAGGCTCGCGCTTCACCGTCTGCCTGCCACGTCGACCCGAGACCGCGCGCGCGTTGGACGGCGCCGTGTCCTCGGCTCAGGAAGCCTCTCCCCCGTGAGGGTCCGCGAGCCCCAGCGCCCACAGCGGGAAGATGCGCAGATAGGCGTCGTAGTGGATGGCACAGGTGCGGTTGAACACGCCCGCGAGCGGCTCGCTCGGCCACCGGCCATCAGCGCCCTGCCAGCCTCGCAGCCACGCCACGCCTCGCCGCGCGGACTCGGATGCGCCATCCCCCGTGGCCACCAGGGACAGCAGCGCCCACGACGTCGTCACCGCGTGGCCCGTGGCGCCCTCCACCCACCTCCGCTCCCGGCAGCTCTGGATGGTCTCGCTCCAGGCGCCGTCTGCCCGCTGACGCGCGCACAGGAAGGCCGAGGCGCGCCGCAGCGCGGGGTCATCCTGGGGAGCTCCCGCGGCCACCAGCCCCGTGACTCCGAACCACGTGCCGTAGCTGAAGCACACGCCCCACGCGCCTTCCCAGCTCCCATCGGCGCGCTGGGTGCGCCGCAGGAAGTCCACGCCCCGCGCGATGGCACGGTCCACCGCGGCGCTGGGCGCGACCTGGCGCCACGCCACCAGCGCCTGCACGCAGGCCGAGGTGCACTCGACATAGCTGGTGTCCACCATGATCCCGGCGAACACGTCCGAGGGATTGAGGCGCTCCAGCCACCGCGGCCCGCGCTGCGGCTCGTACGTGGCCCAGCCGCCGTCCCGGTTCTGCAGCGAGAGGATGAACTCCACCGCGTGCCCCAACCGCTCACGTGACACGCGGTTGAGCCCCAGGGGCTCCAGCAGGAGGCACGCCTTCACGCCCTCCGCCGTGCAGTCGCTGATGGGCCAGCCATGCGCGCGCGTGCTGAAGGGCCAGCCGCCTCGGCTGGGGTGGCGATGGAAGCGCGCCGCGCGAGGCGAGTCCTCCAACACCTGCTGCGCCTCCAGGAAGTCGGCCGCGCGCGCCAGCGTCTCGCGCGCGGCCTCCGCCTGCCCAGACGCCACCAGCGCTTGCACGGCGAAGGCGGTGTCCCAGAGCTGCGAGGAGTTGTAGCCGTTGACCTTCACCCCGTCGTCGGAGCGCTGGAGGTAATCCGGCAGTCGCGCCAGATGCGCTTGGACCTCTGGGCCCTCGGGCCGCGCCAGGTGCCACACCGCCGCATGGAGCACCTTGTTGATGGGCCCGATGCAGATGAAGTGCGTGGCCTCGTCTTCGCCGCGCATCTGCGCGAGCGACTCCTCCAACGCCCGCGCGCGCAGCCGCTTCGAGTGCACGCGCTCATAGACGCCCAGCACGCGATTCACCGCGCGCAGCCAGAAGGTGCGCGGCGTGTACGCGTCCGAAGGCGCCACCCGCTCCCGCGCCGCTTTCCAATCCACGGCCTCGTAGGGCTCGGGGTACAGCTCGCGCCGCAGCTCGGCGAGCAGCGGCGTCTCGGGTGCCCGCGCCCGACGCCCGTACAGCCATCCCATGGGCAGGTACACCATGCGGCAGTGGCACCACAGCCGCGAGGGATGGAACGGGAGCGCGCGCGGCAGGAGCCACAGCTCGGGCGGAACGGGTGCCAGGCCCTCGTACTCATAGAGCCCCAGCAACGCGAGGACGAACTTCCCCCACGAGCCACTGCCCAGCGGCCCGCCCTGGGCGTGCAGCCACGCGCGGGCTCGCACCAGCGCGGGGTCCTCCGCGGGCACGCCCGACAGCCGCGCCGCCACGTAGTTCAGCGCCGTGGTGAAGACGAGGCTGGGCGATTCCACATCGAGGCCCCAGCCACCGTCCGCGTTCTGATGGAGCCGCGCATGCGTGAGCATCCCCTCACGAATGTCCGGCTCCGGCGCACGGCCCATCAAATACAGCGCCGCCACGTACACCGGCCCCAGGAACAGCGGGCCGCCGTAGTCGCCCTTCCAGGAGCCATCCCCCTCCTGGGTCCGAGCGAGCACGTCGCGCGCCCGCCGCGTCACCGCACCGCCTCCTCCCCTCGGGGCGTCCGTGAGCAATCCGCGTACAGCGCTCGCAGCGCGCCATCCGAACCCACTCGCTCCTGCGTGAGCAGCATCACCGTGCGCACCGCGTCCCGGCTGATCTTCACCGGCGCGGGGTCGAACACGGCGGGATTGCCCTCCAGCGCGTTGAGCGTCAGCGCCGCGAAGAAGAGCGGGTAGAGACAGAACAGCCGAAGGCCCGGCTCCTCCACCGGCAGCGCCAGCGAGTACTCCATCGCCGCGTCCAGTTCGCGCCGCGCCACCGCCACCAGCTCCTCCATCATCGCCACCGCCCGCGCGCGCTGGCCGGGCTGCGCGAGCGTGGCGGGCTCCAGGCCGTGCGCGGCCATGCGGTCCCGCGGCAACCAGCAGTAGCCCCGGTCCAGGTCCTCGCGCACGTCCTTGAGGATGTTGGTGAGCTGCAGCGCGCGACCGAACGCGGGGGCGCGGGGAATGAGCGTGGACGCGTGCGGCGCGACGCGGGGCGAGTAGTCGATGAAGAGCTCCGTCAACATCTCCCCCACCACCCCCGCCACGTAGTAGCAGTACGTGAACGTCGCCTCGAGGTCAGGCAGCCCGCGGATGCGCCCCGCGCTCCCGTGCTCGCGCTGCATCCGCACCATGCCGTCGGTCATGGTGCGCACGCAGCGCGCGATATGCGGTTGGACCCACGTGGGAAGCGAGGCCAGGGCCTCCAGCACCGTGGGCGTGCCGGCGACCAGCTCCGCCTCCGCGCTCGGCGTCTCGCCTCGCAACGAGGGCCCCGCCCGCTGGACGAAGGAGCGGGCACGGCCTTCCCAGCCCGGCCGCAGGGTCACCAGCTCCGCCAGCGCGGTGAGCAGCTCCCCCTGGAGCGCCCCAGGGGCCTCGTCCTCCAGCGTGTCCGCGATGCGGCACAGCAAGTAGGCCACCGTTACGGCCAGGTCGAGCGGCTCGGGGAGCAAGGGGATGTTGAGCGCGAAGGTGCGGGACACCCGGGGCAGTTGCGTGCGGCAGAACGACTCTCCGGGAACAGTCATGGCTTCCTCCACGCCGTGCGGCGCTCCGCGTCAGTGACTAAGTGTTGTGTGGACAAAAAGGTGGGGGCTTCATGCGGGACGTCGATGCGGTGATTGCCGGTGGCGGACCCGCGGGCTGCGCGGCGGCTGCGGCAATGGCGGGGCTGGGGCTGTCCGTCATGTTGGTGGACGCGGGCGTGGACCGCCACAAACAACTTGCGGGGGAGCTCTTGCACCCCTCCGGCGTGGAGGATCTCCGCGCGCTGCGCTTCGACGCGGTGGTGGATCACTGGGTGTCGCAGCCCGTCCGAGGCTTCGCCGTCCGCTTCCACGCACCGCGCCATACCGTCCTCCTGCCCTACGGACGCGGCGTCACGGGCCTGTCGCTCGAACACGCCTCGCTCACCGTGCCCCTGCTGGAGTCGGTGGCCTCGCGCCCCGGCGTCACGCTCATCCCCAAGGCCCGCGTCACGGCGGTGGAGCACAATGACGCCACGGGCGTCCACGTGCGCTTCATCCACCAGGGCACCGAGCACACGGTCCGCGCGCGGCTGTTGGTCGCCGCGGACGGCCGAGCCTCGCCCGTGCGGCGCATGCTCGGCATCCCCGAGCGGCTGCACCGCATCTCCACCATGCTGGGCGTCACCGTGGACAGCGACAGCCTGCCCCACCCCGGCTATGGGCACCTCTTCGTGGGCGGCCCCATGCATGCGCTGGCCTACGCCATCCAGCCCGGCGTGGCGCGCGTGATGGTGGACCTGCCCCTGGGCGGCAACGTGAGCACCCTCCAGGCCCGGCCCGAGCTGCTCGGCGCCCTCCCCTTGGAGCTGCGCGCCGAGGTCCTGCGCGCGCTGGAGGCGACACCCGCGCCCCGGCTGGCCTCGAATGATGACCGGCTGTCGGGCACCGTCCGGGTGGGCAGCGCCGTGCTCGTGGGAGACGCCGCCGCGTGCTGCCATCCCCTCACCGCCAGCGGCATGGCCTCGTGTTTCCGCGACGCCCGCGCGCTGCAAGACGCCCTGCGATGCCATGGGACGGACATCCCGCTCGCGCTGGAGGCCTACGCCCGCGCGCGCCGCCCCGCGCAGCGCACCCGCGTGGCGCTCGCGTCCGCGCTCTATGACGCCTTCTCCGGTCAGGACGAGGGCATGCGCGCGTTGCGGCGCGGGCTCGTGCGCTATTGGGAGCACAGCCCTGGCGGCGCGCGGACATCCATGTCCTTGCTGGCCGCCGAGGAGCCCCGCATGCGCGTCATGGCGCGCGAGTACCTCCGCGTGGTCGGCCATGCCCTCACGAGCCTGGCCTCGCCCCGACAGCGGAGCATGCCGCTGCGCTCGGCCGCGCCGCTGCTGCGCTCGGCCGGACCGCCGTTGAAGACCGCCATGGAGAGCGCGGTGGAGCAGATGGGAGCGTGGTGGCATCGCTGCGTCCAACGTCCTGTCTACTGGCTGGCCAAGGCGGGGCGCGCGGTGCCCAATCGCGCGTTCGCGTCCAGTCGATAACCGCGTCCGCGCCAGTCCACTTCGCGCGACAGCCGCGCGGACAGCGCCACCCCCGCGCCCAGGAGCGGCAGCACCGCGGGCACCCACAGGTGGCGCGGCGCCACCGGCGGCCCGTGACACGCGCGCTGCAACCGCACCTGGCTCCACACGGAGAAGCCGATGGGCAGCGTCGCCAGCGCCGCCATGCTCCACGCGCGCCGGGACATCGCCACCGCCAGGCTCCCCCAGGCGAGCCACACCGAGACACCCCGCGCCCAGTTGGGACGGGCGAAGGACCAGGGCAGGCCGCTCTGCGAGAAGAGAATCCACCGACGGAAGATGCGCAGGAACGCGCGCAGGCCCAGGCGTCCCGTGACGATGCGCAGCGGCGCATGCACCACGCGGTTCTTCCAACCGGCCTCGTGCAGGCGGCGCCCCAGGTACATGTCGTCCACGAACTGACCCGCGGCGCAGCCCACGCCCCCAATGGCGTCCAGCGCCTCACGGCGGAACACCATCATCTGGCCCATGATGAAGGGCAGCGAGCCATCCGGCCCCGACGCGCACGCGACGGAGGCGCCGTACCACGCGTTCACCAGCAGCCCGTAGCCCACGTCTCCCGCCAGCGGCTCCTCGGACGCGGCGTACACGGGCGCGAACGTGGCGCCGGTGCGCTCATCCTCCAGGAGCGCGCCCACCAACGCGGTGAGCACATGGGGCGCTGGCCGCGTGTCCGAGTCACTGAACGCCACGAGCGTGCCGCGCGCCCGAGCCATGCCCACCTGCATCGCGTTGAGCTTGCCCGTCAGGCCCTCGGGGGGCTCGCCCGCGACGATGAGCTCCACGCGCCTTGCCCGCGTGGGGTGCGAGCGCAGGGCCTCGCGCGTCGGCGCGAACGCCGGGTCATCCTCGCTGTCGAAGACGAAGAGCACCTCCCACTCACCGGGATAGTCCAGGTCGAGCAGCGCCCGCACGTTCTCGGGCGCCTCCACGTCCAGGCCCCGGATAGGGCGGATGAGGGTGACGGACGGCGGCTCGAACGGCTTCGCGGAGAGGGCCGGGCGCCTGCGCAGCCCCGCCATCAATCCCCGGTGTCCCTGCAGCAGCACGCCCAGCGCCGCCGCCCCCGCCAGCCCCCACACGATGTCGCGCGCTCTCACCACCTCACCCCCTGCTCCCCGAGTCCCGCGCCCCCGGCCGCCCCGAATGGCCGGGCCCCCACCAGTTGAAGTCGCCCATCAGCCGCATCATCGAGGGGACGATGAGCACTCGCACCAGCGTGGCATCCAGCGCCACCGCGATGGCCATGCCCACGCCCATCGCCTTCACCACCACCACCGTCGCCAGCGAGAAGGCCGCGAACACCGCGACCATGATGGCCGCCGCGCTGGTGATGAGCCCGCCCGTGCGCTCCAGGCCCTCGGCCACCGCGTGGGTGTTGTCGCCCGTGCGCAGCCACTCCTCGCGGATGCGGCTGAGGAGCAGCACCTCGTAGTCCATCGACAGGCCGAACAGCGCGCAGAACAACAGGATGGGCAGCGAGGGCTCGATGGGGCCGGGCTCGAAGCGCAAGAGCCGCTGCAGGTGTCCCTCTTGGAATATCCACACCAGCGCGCCGAAGGAACCGCACAGCGACAGCAGGTTCATCAGCAGCGCCTTCAGGGGCAGCACCACCGAGCGCAGGAGGATGAAGAGGACCACGCACGTCATCCCCATCACGAAGGCCACGGCCGCAGGCGTGTGGTGCCGCACGAACGCCGTCGCGTCCACGTCCGTGGCCGTCTGGCCGCCCACCCGCAAGCGCCCATCGCCCACGGTGCGCTCCTCGCGCAGCATGCGCACCAACGCGCGGGCCTCGGGGCTGGTGGGCGGAGCGGACGTCAGCACCTGCATCACCGCCGCGTGGCCGCTCAAATAGGCATCGCGCGCGGCGCGCAACTCCGGCGGCAGGGACTCCGGCGGCGCGGCGGCCAGCTGCTCCAGCCGCGAGCGATCCATCCCCGGCGCGAGGTCCACCGCGCTCTCCACGCCCAACACCCCCGGCAGCGCGGCGATGCGTCGGCTCGCGTCGTACAGCGCGCTGGCTCGCGCGGGCGTGAACGGATTCCCGGAGGGGAACTCCACCACCACCAGCACCCGGGTCGCGGCCTCGCGAGGAAACAGCCGGGCCAGCGTCGCCGCGCCCTGACGCGCGGGCGTGTCCTCGGGCAGCGCGGTGATGTCCGTGGCCGCCAGCTGCAAGCGCCGGAACGGCAGGCCCATGGCGAGCAGCAACACCAGCGTGGGCAGGAGCACCCACCAGGGATGACGCATCACCCAGGTGGCCAGGGCGTGCCAGCCCCCGCCTCGCCCCACGCGGTTCACGAAGGGCAGCCGGCCCAGGTCCACCCGCGGCCCCAGCCACGACAGCAGCGCGGGCAGCGCGGTGAGCGCGAACAGCACCGCGAAGGCCACCACCAACGCGCCGCCCAACCCCATGGCGCTCAGGTACGAGCCTCGGAAGAACAAGAGACCGCCCAGCCCCACCGTGACGGCCAGCCCGGAGAACGCCACCGCGCGGCCCGCCGTGTCCAGGGTGCGCGCCAGGGCCCGCTCCGTTGAATGGCCCGCGCCCAGCTCCGCGCGGAAGCGGCTGACGATGAACAGCGAGTAGTCGATGGCCACGCCCAGGCCGATGAGCGACACGACGTTGAGCGTGTACTGCGCCATGTTCGTCACGCGTGACAGAAGCAACACGCCCGCCACGCCGCACAGCACCGCCAGCCCGCCCACCACCAGGGGCAACGCGGCGGCCACCACGGAGCGGAACACCCAGAGCAGCACCACCAGCGCCAGCGGGAAGGAGATGAGCTCGGCGCGCAGCAGGTCATGGGCCAGCAGCGCGTTGAGCGCGTCGAGGAACGCAACCTTGCCGGTGATGGTGGTGCGAAGGCGCGGGTCCTGGAGCGCGGCGCTCACCGCGGGGAACGCGGCGGTGGCCTCACGCTCACCGCCCTTCAAGCGCACCAACGCGAGCACGTCATGCCCCGTGCGCGCCACGAAGCGCGCGCGATAGGCCTCGGGCGCCCCCACGGGCGACACCACGGACTCCACCTCCGGCAGCTTCTCCACGCGCGCGAGCACTTGCGACACCGCGCCCTGGAACGGCGCTGCGTCCGCGCGCCAGTCATCGCGGTGGAAGATGACCGCCAGCGTCTGATCATTCGAGCCCGCGGCGGCCCCCCGTGCGAGCGCCTCGGCCCGCGCGGACTCGACGCCGTCGATGGTGCCGGTGGTGAGGTGACCTCCCAGGCTCAGCACCCAGACGGCCAGGGCGAGGAGCACGCCGCTGCCCACGAGCACCCAGCGGCCATGCCGATGAACGGCCTCGGCCAACCGGGTGAAGAGGGACGGCGCGTCTCCCGCCGGCTCCATCATGGCGCGGCGAGCTCCGGGAACGAGGCGAGAATCTCGCGCGCGGTGTCCACCTTCACGCTGCCGCGCTCCACGAGCAGGCGCGCCACCTTCTCCACGTCCTGGCCGCGAGCGCCCGCCGTGACGGCGACGCAGCGCGCGTGCAGCGCCATGTGGCCCTTCTGGATGCCCACCGAGCCCAGCGCGCGCACCGCCGCGAAGTTCTGCGCCAACCCCACCGACGCGAACACCATGGCCAGCTCACGCACCGACGACACCCGCAGCAGCTTGAGTCCGAGCTGCGCGCCCGGATGGATGCGGATGGGGCCGCCCACCAGCCCCAGCGCCAGCGGCAGCTCGATGCGCCCCACCAGGTGGCCCTGCTCCAGCGTCCAACGCGACAGCGGCCCGTAGCGCCCCATCCGGCAGGCATACGCGTGCGCCCCCGCCTCGATGGCCCGCCAGTCCTGGCCCGTGGCGATGGCCACCGCGTCGATGCCGTTCATCACGCCCTTGTTGTGCGTGGCCGCGCGATAGGGGTCCGCCTCGGCGAAGCGGCTCGCTTGGAGGATGCCCTCGGCGATGGCCTCGCCCGGCAGGTCGAAGTCCGCCAGCGCATCCAACGGAATCCGACACGAGGCGCGCGCCAGCCGTTGATCCGCCAGGTTCGACAGGATGCGCACGAAGACGCGCCCGCCCGTGAGCTGCTCGATGAACGGCGCCACGCCCTCGGCCATGGTGTTGATGAGGTTGGCGCCCATGGCCTCCTGCGTATCCACCAGCAGGTGCACGATGAAGAGCGGCTCGCCCTGCGGCCCCTCGGGCGCGGGCAGGATGCGCACCTGCACGTCGCGCGCGCCGCCGCCCCGCCGCTGCAGCGAGGGGTGGAAGCTGTTGGCCAGCGCGAGCAAGGGCTCACGCGCCGCCAGCACCCGAGCGCGCGCCACCTCGGCCGAGCCGTACCGGGTGAGCTGCACCTGCGCAATCATGGTGGAATCATCCGCCTCGGCGGTGAAGCCGCCCGCCTGGCGCACCACCTTGGCCGCGAACGACACCGCCGCGACCACCGAGGGCTCCTCCACCGCCATGGGCACCAGGTGGTCGCGCCCGTTGACGGTGAGGTTCAGCCCCAACCCCAGCGGCAGGGAGAACACCCCCACCGCGTTCTCAATCATCTGGTTCACCACATCGAAAGAGGAAGCCTCCCACCCGCGCAACACGCGCAGCTCCTCCGGTGAGACATGTCCCCGCCGCGCCAGCTCCCGCCATCGCTCGTCCACGCCGCGGCGATGGAAGCCCGGCAGACGAGAGGACGGAGTGTCCGGAGGGGACTCCGGCAATCCATCGTCCAACACTTCCGACATACATGTCCCCCATCGCTGGGTCCGTGACGCACCTGGGAACTGGTGACGGCGCGCGGGGTTGTGCAGGGGCCGCGTGGGGGTTCGTCACGCCAGGGGTTCGCAAGTCAACGCGGCCCCCCCTCGCATGTGGACACGTGGGCCTTTGCCGTGCTCGCCCGCCAGCCCTCCCGGGCAACCTTCCGGGTCCCCGAGCTGCTCAGGCGCCATCCCTGCATGCGTGCTTCACGCCCCGCGATGAGGTGGGCAAGCACCTGACATTCGCCTCCGTTCGTGAGGCGCCATTCATGGCAGTCAGAAGTGAATCCATCGCGAGGACACCGCGCTGTGACAAACCCGGAGAAATCGGATCATCCCTACGCAACTCGGGCATCCCACGAACGACAATGGGCTGCGAACTTCTCCATTCCTTTCGGGACCTGCCATGACCGTCCGCTCCTCGGCTTCGACTCCCCGCGTCACCACGGCCGCGCTGACCCGCACCGCCGCGACGACGAGCCCCCCTGTGACGGCGCCCGCCGCGCCCCTGAAGAAGGGCGACGCGGGTCCCAAGGTGAAGCAGTTGCAGGACGCCTTGGTGAAGCTGGGCTACCTGACGAAGGAGGCGGCGGCCTCGGGCCCGGGCACGTACGGCGTGAAGACGGAAGCCGCCGTGAAGAAGTTCCAGACGGACAAGAAGCTGTCGGTGGATGGCGCGTACGGCGCCAAGACGCAGGCGGCGCTGGCCAAGGCGCTCTCCGGCACCACGCCCACCACGCCGCCCACCAAGTTCACCAAGCCGGCGGTCATCAGCGCGCCCTCGCCCAACTACGACGAGCGCAACGGCACGGCCATTGACGCCATCATCCTGCACCACACGGCGTCCAACGACGGCAAGGCGGACCTGTCGTGGCTGCGCAATCCGCAGAGCAAGGTCTCGGCGAACTACATGATCGACCGTGACGGCAAGGTGTACCAGCTCGTCTCGGACGAGAAGCGCGCGTGGCACGCGGGCGTCTCCGAGCTGCGCGGCGTCCCCACGGACATGAACGCGCGCTCCATCGGCATCGAGATCGTCAACGACGGCAGCGGCAAGACGGCCTTCACCGAGGCGCAGTACAAGTCCATCACCCAGCTCGTGGGCTACCTGAAGCAGGAGTACAAGGTCCCCATGGAGAACATCCTGGGCCACAAGGACGTCGCCGTCCCCAAGGGCCGCAAGGACGACCCCGCCTCCAACTTCGACTGGAAGCGCGTGCGCAGCGGCATCACCAAGCCGTCCTGAGTCCACGCCCGAGCCAGCCAGTTCGTTCAAGCCCGCCCGTTGGCGGGTTTGTACTTTTCAGGCATGGCTCCGCTCATCGTCCTCGTCGCGTTGTTCGCCCTGCTCTCCGGACTGGGGCGCCTCGGTGTCCCAGCGCTCGCGGGGTGGTACCCACCGCTGCGCTTCGCCCTGGCGGGAATGTTCCTCCTCACCGCGTCCGCGCACTGGGGCCGTAGGCGTCCGGACCTGGTGCGCATGGTGCCGGACACCCTGCCCCGTCCCGAGCTGTGGGTGACGCTCACGGGCGTCCTCGAAGTGGCCGGAGCGCTGGGCTTGATGCTCCAGCCCCTGGCGTCGTGGGCCGCGCTCGGGTTGTCGCTCCTCATGGTCGCGATGTTCCCCGCGAATGTCCGCGCCGCCCGTGAGCACCTGAGCATCGCGGGGACGCCGGTGATGCCGTTGTGGCCTCGGTTGCTGTTGCAACTGGGCTTCATCGCCGCCACGGGGGCCGTGTCCCTGGCCGGCCTGCGCCCGAGCCTCGCCACCGGGTGAGCCCATCGCGGCGAGCGCTGGGAGCCCCGCTGCTCCGGAACCCGCCGTGTCGGCTGGCTGCTCGCCCGGGCGGCGACGCGCGGACCGCTCCCTGATACGAGCCCTCCCATGGGACCCCGTCGCAACGGGGCCCACGCTCCAGCATCCGACAGGCACGAGCCGGGGCGCCCGCCGCCCAGGGAGAGGAATCCATGAGCACCGAGCACGATGAGCGCATCACCCGCCGCACCACCCTGGTCGCCGGCCTCGCTGGCGCCGCCACGCTCGCGGCCCTTCCCACCGAGGGACACGCTCCCTCCGGAGACGGCCCCACCGCGAACCACCGCGAGCGACTCCCTGTCGCCTTCCTCCCGCATGGCGGAGGCCCATGGCCCTTCGTGGACCTCGGCTTCGGAGACCCCGCGGAGCTGTCCGAGCTGGCCGGCTACCTGCGCTCCGTGCGCGCGCTGCCGAAGACGCCGCCGCGCGCGGTGCTCATCATCTCCGCGCATTGGGAGGAGTCCGTTCCCACGGTGATGTCGGGGGCGCACCCGCCCATGCTGTATGACTATTACGGCTTCCCGCCCGAGTCGTATGAGATTACCTGGCCCGCGCCCGGCGACCCGACGCTCGCGGCGCGCGTGCGGGAGTTGCTCGGCAAGGCGGGGTTCCAGACCGCGGCGAACGCGGAGCGCGGCTTCGACCACGGCACGTTCGTGCCGCTCAAGCTCGCATACCCTGACGCGGCGATGCCCACCGTGCAGTTGTCTTTGAAGCGCGGCCTGGATCCCGCCGAGCACCTCGCCATGGGCCGCGCGCTCGCGCCGCTGCGAGACGAGGGTGTCTTCATCGTGGGCAGCGGGATGACCTTCCACAACCTCCGCGCCTTTGGTCCGCAGGCCAGTCCCGTAGCGGAGGCCTTCGACGCGTGGCTGCGCGACGCCGCGACGCGCGAGCCCACTGCGCGAGACGAACACCTGAAACAGTGGGCCAGCGCTCCCGCCGCGCGACTGGCTCACCCGCGCGAGGAGCACCTCCTGCCGTTGATGGTCATCGCCGGCGCGGCGGGACAAGACCGAGGCACTGTCGCGTACAACGGATCCATCCTCGGGCTGCGCCTCTCGGCGTACCATTTCGGGTGATATCTTGCGGCCAACCGCCGCGTCTCGCTGGCCTGGGCGGGCGCCAAGCGACTGCTGATCCGCGCCGACTACCGCCTGTTCGACGTCGCCATCAACACGACGCTCAGCGCCTCCACCTGGCAGCAGTGGCCCTTCGAGAGCCCGGACGACGCCTATGACGTCCCCGTGGGAGATCTCGTCTTCACGGATGGCAAGCCCACCATCGCGTTCAACCACCATGGCAGCGTGGAACTCATCACGCCCGACGCGAACAACTCCTGGACCTATACCGCCCTCACGACGAAGAACGGCATCAGGGCCTCGTTGCTGAGCATGAACCGGCCCCCCATCAGCATGGCCGTGCGGCCCACCACGGGCCAGCGGCATGTCTGCTATCCGAACAACGACAACATCATGTTCCAGTAGGCGGTGAGCATGTCCACGCGCCTGCTTCTTCCGAGACCAGCGGCTGATGCTGTACTGAAGCACCCCACCGGGGCGCGGGTCGGGCAATCCCTGACACGCGCCCCGGTGCCCCGCGCCGAGCGTCTGCCTTTCACACCCGGCGCCTGTCTTGACCCCAGACAAATTCAGGACTAATCGGAATCCTTTCTTTGCCGTGAGGGGGTTTCCGTTGAAGCAGACACGCGTGGGAGTGATTCACGTCCTGGGGGCTTGTCTTTCAATGGGTTGGGGGCTGACCGCATGTCAGTCCGAACCTGCCACCGAGCCGCTCGCTCAGCACGGGCCGCGGGCCTCCGCGCTGACGCTGGAGCGAGAGGCGACAGGCCCCTACTACGCGGGCACCACCGAGCGCTTCCGCGCGGACTGGCCCGAGGCGCAGATGGCCACCGTGCGCTGGAGCGCCTCGGGCGGGACGCTGGAGATGCTGGGGGAGCGCGTGGCCTGGACCCTGCCCACCGCGGGCAACGCGTCGCTGACGGCCACCGTGGTGACCACCGGGGGAGAGGAGGTCACGGGGACGTGGAACTTCCAGGTCTCCGCGCCCGAGTTCCCGGAGACCGCTCCGAATCATCCCCAGGCCGTCGCGCCCACCGCCGTGGCGCTCGACTCGAGCGGGGCCACCCTGTCCCCGCACTGCGAGCTGGCCTTCGATGCCTCGGGCACTGGCCACATCGCCTACGTCGAGCAGACCCACCCCACGCTCTGGTACGCGACCTGGGATGGCACCACTTGGACCCGGCAAGTGGTGCAGTCCATGGGTCCCTCGGGAAAGCTCGAGTTCGTCACCCATGACCTGGGGCTCGCGGTGGCTCCGGATGGCACGCCGCACCTGCTCTACGCGATGGGACCCGGCATCTTCATGTACGCCACCCTGGTCAACGGCAGCTGGGTGCGTGAGCGCATTCCGGACCTGGGCTCGCCGCGCGAGTTCGCGGTCATCGCCCTGGACCCGAGCCAGGGCTACCGCCCCACCGTCGCGGGCCAGGTGACCGTCACCGTCAGCGGAGTGCAGTACAGCCGCATCGCCATCGCCACCCGCACGGCCGCCAACACCTGGACGACCTCGAACATCACGCTGAGCGCGACATCGAACCAGCGGCTCGCGGGCGAGATGCTGTTCGACAACACCGGCCGGCTCTACATCCCCTGGCAGTGGACCGCCAGCAGCCCGCCCACCACGGGCGTCCTGTCGCTCAAGGGGACGAGCGTGCAGTCCGTCCGGCTCGACACGCAGGTCCCCTACCTCTCCGGCTATGGCGACCCCGCGCTGCACCTGGCCATGGCGTGGGGTGAGCCCAATCACCTGCTCCTGCGCGCCGAGGCGGTCTACGTCGACATCGCGCTCGCGCCGGAGTTCGTGTCCTCGGTGGCGACCGCCTCATGGATTGAAGCCGCCCCGAGCCTGACCGCAGGCGACCTCACGTATGCCCAGGGAAAGCCTTACATCGTCCATTCCCACGCCGGCCACGTGGAGTTGGTCACCGTGGGGGCCTCGGGCTCCTGGGCCTATACCGAGCTGAGCACCATCCCGACCCTTCCCGACCTCTACGTTGGCGCCGCCAGCATGAGCGTGGCGGTGCGCCCCACGACGCAGACGGCGCACGTCTGCTACCCGGCCAACGGCACCATCCTGTTCCAGTAGGCCGGGCGTCGAACAGGCACGACCTCACGCCTCCAGCATCGCCCGCAGGTCCTCGGGGATGGGCAGGGGCGTGAGGATTCCCACGTTCGCGCCGCCGGTGTTTCCGAGCGGCGCGCGCCCGAACCACGAGCCCGGGGCCGCCACCAGGATGCGCACCCACTGGCCCACCAGTTCCCGCAGGTCTCGGCGCCGCCACCCGAAGGCAAACATCCGCACGTGCACTCGCACATGCGGCCCCGCGTGGGCCTGACTCAGCACATGGGCTCGCTCCAGGTGACGCCACGCGCGGGCCAGGTCTCCTGCTCGCTCGGCGTCGTTCCCCTGGCGCAGCTCCGCCTCGAAATGTCCTCGCAGCTTCGGCGTCATCGACATCGTGTGGCTCCCTTGGAGAGACACCTTCGCGCCAGAGCGAGCCACCGCGCTTGTAAGAACGCGCTACGGGCGCGAGGGCACCACCCACTCGACGAGTCCCGCGAGCGATGACGGCGCCATTCCGAACATGCGGCGGAACACATGGCTCAGGTGCGCGCTGTCACTGAAGCCCGCGGCATGGGCGGCCTCGGTGAGCGAGACACCGCGACTCAGGTGCTCGGCCACGCGCGCCATGCGCAACCACAGCACATAGGGGCGCAGCGGCGTGCCCACCTGCGCGGCGAACAGATGGGACAGCCGTCCCGGGGACAGGCCCACGCGCCGCGCCAGCGTGGCCAGCCGCACGTCCTCCTCCAGCGACTCGGGCAGCACGCGCAACAGCCGCTGAATCGCCGGATGCGTGGGCGGGGGCAGCGGGATGTCCGCCTCGAGTGCGCCCAACACGGTGCGCGCCAGGGCCTCCGCCTCGGACCAGCGCCGAGGCAGCCGCTCCGGCACCCAAGGCTTCAGCCGCGCCCCGGCACGCGTCCACGCCCGCGCCGAGTCCGAAGGAATGTCCAAGGTTCGCAGGCGACGACCCGCGGCCACCTCGGCGGCCACGTGCAGCAGGATGACCGAGGGAGCACTCCCTACGACCGCGTGCTCCGCGCCCGGGGGGATGAGGGCGACGTGCCCAGAGGACTCGTCGCCCCGTTCATCGCGCAGGCGCAGGGGTGCTCCCGACGCCAGGACGAGTTGGAAGGTGTGGTGCGAATGCAGCGACGTCGCCGCCACGGCCCCGGCGTATTGCAGCCGGCCAGGGCCGAAGAAGAGCCGTCCATGCCAACGGTCCGTCGCGTCCACGAACCGCTTGTAGCGCCCTCCCTCCACGCTGGCGAGGGACACGTCAGCGCGCGAGCGCCTCCAGCAGCTCTCGGGCACGGCGCCCCGCGCGCGTCGTGCCACACGGATCCGCCCCCACCGCGTGCTCGAGGTCCGCCCGTCCCCCCGGGTCTCCCGAGCGCAGCCGCAGCTCCCCCCGGTTCGCGAGCGCCACGGGGTCTTCCAACCTCAACCGCAGGGCCGCGTTGTAGGCCGCGAGCGCGTCATCCCCCCGCCCCATCCGCTGAAGGACGGTCCCCAGCGCGGCGTGAGCCGAAGCGTCCCTCGGGTTCGTGGCCACCAGCCCCTGGAAGACGATGCGCGCCTCTTCCAGTCGTCCCGCCTCGGACAGCTCGCAGCCCACGCGCGCCACGGCCCGCGCCTGTTCCGCGGTGATGCCCTGGAGCTGCGCGAGCGTCACCTCGCCCCGCGCGACGGCCCGGATCCGGGCCTGGAGCTCCTCCATCGCCACCGATGCCCCGCTCACTTGAGGAACCCCAGCAGCGACGACGCGCCGCCGCCGCTCGACCCCAGCATGGAGAGCAGTCCGCCCATCTGAGACTGGGCGCCCAACATCGACTCGGCCTTCTGGCCATCCTCGGCGCCGACCAGCCCCGACAGCCCGCCACCCCCACCCCCGAGCAGGCCGCCCAGCAGCCCACCGCCGCCCCCTCCACCCAGGAGCCCCAGCGGGTCCGCCATGTTGATGCCACCAAAGAGGCCCAGCGGATCCGCCAGCTTGGAGAGGAAGCCCATCAGGCCCCCCGTGCCTCCCGCCGCGGCGCCTCCCGGGGCGCTGTCCGCCGAGGGCTTCGCGTAGCCCTCGGGGCCCTCCGGCGCGTCCGCCAGCTCCGTGTGCGCCGCCGACGCGGGGTGGGACGCCGCGTGGGCCGGAGCCGCCTCGACCGAGTTGTGACCTCCGCCCAGGCCCTTGAGCGCGCTGCCCACCGGATCCAACCCCAGCGCGTGGCCCACGCTGCCGGTGCCAATGAGGTCGAGCGGGCTGCCGCCCGAGAAGGAGGCGGTCAGGCCTCCCAGGAGCTTGTCGATCATCTTCGCTTCTCCACAGCGGCGTTGGGTTGGGCTGCGCGTGACGCCGCGACGCGGGGCGGCCGACTTGCAGCCCCGAGGCCGCGCGAGCGCACCGGCAGCCCCAGGGATTCCCAGGTGTTGCGCCCCCATGCGTGGGCACGACCGTCCACGCCCCAGACGCAACGTCCGACTCTGGAGAAGGGCCGGAGAAGGGCCGAGGCTCGCGCGTCAGCGCGCCTGCCGCTGGAAGAAGTCCCACATGAGGGCGGTGCCGTCCGGCCCCGCGGGGTCCGCGAAGGGGAAGGCGGGGTCTCCTCCCGGCCAGGCATGCCCCATCCCGTCGATGACGACGTGCTCGACGAGCAGCGCCCCGCCGGACACATACTCGCGCACGGTGTAGCTCCGCCCGCCGGGCGACGTGGCGGACCAGACGCGCGCGGGCGCATTCGACACGCTGTCGTTGTCCACGCCGTCATCCGCGTCGTCATTCGTCTGGAGGAACTGGCGCACCGTCTGCTCGCCGTTGATGGGGTTGACCACCGCGTCCTCGGTCCCGTGCACCACGAGCACCGGCACCCGACGGCGAGACCGCCCCGAGCAGGCCCACGCGTCATCGCCCCGGTCATCCGGCGAGTAGATGCTGCCGAACGCCATCGCATACGCGCTGCCCGAGGCGGTGGTCGCGGCCTTGTACATCGCGCCCGCGCCCACCATCCCGGCGGTGAACACATCCGAGTAGCAGGCCATCAGGATGCTCGTCATCACCGCGCCCGCGGACACACCGCCCACGTAGACGCGCCGCGAATCCACCGCGTAGTGCGCCTGCACCCACTTCACCATGCCGACAATCAACGAGGGCTCACCCAGGCCCCGCTCCTGGTTGCTCGCCAGCATGAAGTTCCAACACTGCGTGGGATTGGCCACCGTGGATTGGTTGGGATACAGCACCAGGAACCGCTCCGCGTCTGCCTTCTCGTTGAGGCGCGAGAGGCCCGCGAACTGGTCTGGATTCTCCAAGCAGCCGTGCAGCCCGACCACGAGCGGGAGCGCCTCCGAGGGCTGATAGCCATTGGGGACCCACAGCTGGAAGCCGCGCGTCCCCCAGAGGTTGGAATAGCTGCCGTAGACCCAGCCACCTGCCTGGGCCGGGAGCGCCACCAGCACAGCGAACAGCACGAGCGCACCCAGGGCCACGCGAACGAGCGCGTGCCCACGCCGAGTCATCGACATCGGACTGCCTCCTGCTTCAGCCGGGGCGCGAGATGCACCCACGGGAAGTCACGGCGCCTCGACCTCGCGGAGGAAGGCCTCCACCGCCTCGACGACCTGCCCAGGTTGATCCACGGGCGCCGCGTGGCCGGAGTCCGTCAGCACCTGGAGCCGCGCCCGAGCGAGTCGAGCGACATAGGCCTGCTTCGTGGAAAGCGACGTGTAATCCCGCTCGGAATGCAGCACGAGCACCGGGCACGTCACCTCCGCCAGCCGCGCGAGGACGCTCCAGCCCACCAATCCACGGGTCGCGCGCAGATAGACATCCGGGGCATTGGCGCCCAGCGTCTGGCGCACCCGCTCGCGCAGCGCCTCCTGCTCCGGCTTGGGGAACAGCTTGGGCGCGATCCGCTTCGCCAACCCTTGGGGCCCGAGCCACCGCAGAACCCCCAGGCGCACCAGGACCGCCAGACGCTGGCGCACCGTGCGCGGCACCATGTCCGGCCCGCTGTTGATGACCACCAGGCTGCGCACCAGGTCGGGGCGGTCCACCGCGAGCTGGAACCCCATCATCCCGCCCATGGACAGTCCCACCACGTGCACCCGGGTCAGCCCCAGGCCGTCACACAGCGCGGCGATGTCTCGGGCGAACAGCGCCACCCCGTAGGCCCCCGAGGGCTTGTCGCTGCGCCCATGGCCCCGGGCGTCCGGGACGACCACCCGGTGATGCACGGCCAGCCGAGGCGCCACGAACTCCCAATCCCCGCCCGAAGACCCCAGCCCGTGCAGCAGCAGCACCGCCTCGCCCGCGCCCGAGTCCTCGACCTGCAGCGACACGCCCTCCGGGAGATGGAACGAGGCCATGGTTGGAATGAACGACCGTTCAGATGTCGGGTTAGAGTGAGTCGTCGTTGTTTTCTGGGTTCTCACCCTATCTGAACGAACGTTCGTTTTTCAAGGATTTCAATCATGTCCACGCCTCCTCGTTCCCGACTGCGCGCGCGCCCGGCGGTCCTTCCCAGCTCGGCGACGCCCGAGGGAACGCGGCGCCGCATCCTGGAGGTGGCGCTCCAGCTCTTCGCGTGCCGGGGCTTTCACGACGCCTCCATCCGGGATCTGGCCAAGGCGCTGGCGCTGCGGCCCAGCGCGCTCTATGCGCACTTCCCCTCCAAGGAGCATGTGCTCGCGGAGCTGGTGAGGCTGGGGCACGAGGTCCATCACGAGGGACTTCGCGCGGCGCTGGCGAGCGCGGGGGACGCACCTGTCGCGCGGCTGCGGGCGCTCGTGCGCGCGCACACGCTCCTGCACGCGCACCATCCGCAGCTCGCCGTGGTGGTGAACGAGGAGATCCACGCGCTGCCGCCCGAGTTGGCGGCGCCCTCGCTCCTGCTGCGGGAGCGTTCATCCGCGTTGCTGCGCGAGGTCATCGAGCAAGGCAGGACCCAGGGGGTCTTCTCCGCCTCGCATCCGCTCGTGACGGGCGCGGCGATCGCCACCATGGGCCTGCGCCTGCCCTACTGGTACGAGCCCACCGAGGGACTCGACGCGGAAACGCTGGCGGATGTCCATGCGGAGCTCGCGCTGCGAATGCTGGGCGTTCATGCGGGGGCCTGAGCGCCGCGCGGGGGGATGCGCGAGCACGGGTGGAGATGACATGCTGCGGCCCCGGGCAGGGGCGGTGGCGGGGGGCGCGCCGCGCGAAGCACACGCCTCGGAGTCCCCCACAGGCATTCCGCGCGGCCCTCGGAGTCCTGATGCACACGCGATCTTCCGGGAAGCAGCGCCCCGGGCACTTGCAAGCGGGAGCACGCGATGAAGAACACGCTGACATGGGCGGGCCTCTCGGCGGGAGCCGCGTTGGTACTCGGAACCGTAGGGGTTCTGCGCGTCACCGCCGCGCCGTCACCGCCGGCTCCCTCCGCCATTCAGGAAGCGCCTACCGCGCGAGGCACGCCCCCCACTCCCGCGCCCGGGGCGCGCGCTCCGTCAGCCGCGTCCGCCGCGGCGGTGGGCCCGGCGGAGCCCGCGAAGGGTTCGGCCACGTCGGGCTCGGGCACTTCCGCGACGGCGCGGGGCGCGGGGACGTCCGCGCCGAGCCCTGTTCCCGCGGAGCCTCCGACGCTGGAGGGCACCGCCACGGTGCGCGTGCGTGTGTTGTCCGCTCAACAGGGGACGCCCGTCGCGAACGCGAAGGTGGTGCTCCTGCGCGGCCCCATCACTCCGGCCTCGGTCCTCGAGTCCGTGCAGACGGACGCGGACGGACAGGCACTGTTCGCCTCGGCGCACGCGGGCCTGTTCGACGTATGCGCGCGCGGCCCTGGCCATGCCGAGTCCTGTGAGAGCCACGTCGGCGTGGTCGCGAACGGGGCGCTCTCCGTCGAGCTGCGGCTTCCTCCGGGCGCCTCGCTCTCGGGCCGCATCACGGGGCTGGACGGTGCGCCCGCGCCCGGCGTTCGCGTGGTCGCCTGGGGCGACGAGATGTCCGCGTGGCGCATGCCCATGGAGGCGGTCTCGGATGCGCAAGGCGCGTTCCGAATCGAGGGGCTCACGCCCGGCAGGGTCTCCGTCTCGCCCGTTGCCGCGGAGGGACGCGGCATGTACCGCGTTCTCGACGCGATCGCCGAGGGTGCGGAGGGACACGCGGACCTCCAGCTCGCGGGCTTCACGCCCGTCACGGTGCGACTCGGGCGACGCGCGGGCAAGGTCGGAAAGGCAGACGTCATTCAATCCGTCACCGTCGGCGACGTCGACTTGAGCCTCCAGCCCGATGGGACGTGGCGCGGTCCCGTCGAGTCCGGCAGTTGGCAGCTCCGGTTCCAGGGCAGCAACGGTGGCGGAGTCCTGGGCGGCCGCCAACAGGTCACGCTCAAGCCCGGCGTGCTGTTCTCCACGCGCGTGGCGGTCACTCCGGATCCGGACTATCGCAGGATGTTCATTCGGCCCGACCCCACTCCCCGCGAGCCGTTCGAGCTGGCCGGCCATGTCGTGCTTCCGGATGGCACCCTCGCGAGCGGAGTCAGCGTGGCGGTGGAGCAGCCCTTCTCCGGGGCGTGCGGCAATAACCCCCGGCACTACACCGCGCACCGATTCGAGGGAGGTGGATTCGTGGTGCAACCGCGCTCCGGAAGCCCCCAAACCATCTACGCGTGGCTCCCCGATGGTCGCGCGGGCAGCGTCACCTTCTCGGGGGAGCCCGGCGAACACCTGACGGCGAACATCCAGTTGGAGGAGACCGGCGCGGTGGCCGGCCACATCGCGCTGGGACCCGAGGCGCGAGGAGAGGGTCCTCCCAGCATCGTCATCGATGACCGGTGGCATGGCGCGTGGCAGTTCACCCATCTCGATGGGAGCTTCCTGGTGGCGGGGCTCTCACCGGGAGAGCACGTGCTGTACGTGAAGGACGTCTCCCGCCGATTCACCGTCAAGGCCGGCCAACGAACGGAGCTGGGCGCCTTGACGCAGCCCGCAGCCGAGGCCCGAGGCACGCCATGAACGAAGCCCCCGAGCAGGAGGACCTCCCCATCCAGGTGCGCGAGGAGCTCATCCGGCTGGCCGTGACGGGCGGCTTCGTGGATGCGGTCCTGGCCGCGGGCCCCGAGCTGGAGCGGATGAAGCACTACCTGCGCATCCTGCTCGGAGACATCGCGCCGCCCCCCGCGCCTCCAGGACAAGCGCCCGTGGTGTTCCCGCCCTTCCCCGGCCTGGAGGAGCGCCCCTGGAGAGACCCACCCCCGGAGGCGGCGAGCGCGCTGGAGCAACAGGTCAATGCCGTGCGCAACGACCTGGCGCGGCTGGAGAGCTCTCCCCTGCTCCACTACCACACCGACATCGTGGGGACGGGCCGCTGGACGGTGCACCCCATCTACTTCGCGGGCGAGCGCGTGGATCGCCTCTTCTGGCCCGAGCTGGCCATGGACTCCACCGCGCGCGTGGTGCGCTCGCTGGCGGGCGAGTGCACCGATCTGCCCCTGGGCGACGTGATGTTCTCCGCGCACGCGCCGGCCACGCGCGCGGTGCCGGGCTTCGCTTGGGATGGGTTCCGCATGCGCCTGCACCTGGGGCTGCGCGTCCCTGAAGGGTCCGCCATCCGGGTAGGCACCGAAGCCCGCGCGTGGCGCACGGACCGCGTGCTCGCCTTCCACGACTCGTTCGAGCACGAGACGACGAACCCGAGCAACGAGCGCCGCGTGGTGCTCATCGCGGACTGCTGGCATCCAGACCTGACGGAGCCGGAGCGAGAGGCGCTGCTCGCCCTGACGCGCAAGCTGGAGGTCCGCGCGCTGCTCGCCCAGCTCCGGCTTCCCGAGAGCCTCTTGCCCCCACTGCTCGCCCGCTTCGAGGAGGTCGAGCGCGCGGACCGTTGGGTGTGGCGCTACTGGCGACGCTGATTCCGAGCGCTCACGCGAAGCACGCGGCGGGCACCGCGCCCTCCTGGCAGCGCCGACCTCGAAGGGCCAGGGGCGCCGCGAACAGCCGCCCCAGCGCGGACAGCAGGAACAGGAGCTGGAGGCCGTGGAACGCCTCGCCGTGGATGAACAGGCGAGAGGGCACCTGCGTCGCCAGCCAACCGCCGGCGAGCGACGCGAGCGCGAACGCCAGCCCGCCCGCCTTGTGGAACGCCGCGACGTAGAACGGACGGCGCTTCGCGGGGGCCAGCGAGAGCGGCAGCTCGAACGACGCGAGACCGTGGCCGCCCCACAGGATGCCGGCCATCAGCACGTCGATGCCCAGCAGCCACAGCGTGAAGTCACTGGGCGGCACCAGCCACAGCAGCGGCAGGAAGATGAGCCCGAACGAGCAGACGACCAGCACCGACCGCGCGCCGACGCGCTGGATGACCTTGCCCCAGCGACGCATGGCGAGCACGCGCACCAGCGCCACGGCCGCGCCGTAGCCCGCGATGAGGCCGAAGCCCATGCGCAGGTCCTGAAGCATGTAGACGACCCCGAAGCTCGCGGAGACACCCACCGCCGCGCCCCACACCACCTGGTACGTGAGCAGCGGACGCAGCCGGCGATCGCGAAAGGGAGACACCGCGCACACCGCGCACACCGCTCGGCGCGACACGCCCGCGGGAGGCGCCTGACGCGCCATCAACACGAGCGAGGCCACGCCGACGAGGGTGCCCACCAGCGCGAGCAGCGCGAGCACCTGCGGCTCCTGCCCATGCTTGCGAGCGGAGTCGAGCGCCAGCCCCACCGCCAGCCCGGCCACGCCACCCGCCAGCACGCCCAACGAGGTGCGCTGGCCGAAGTAACGGCCCCGCACGGGCGCGGGGACCAGGTCCCCCATCCACGCGGTCCAGGCGTTGTTCGCGATGATGCCCAGCAGCGCGTAGAGGACGGTGATGCCCAGGAAGAGCAGCCGCTTGCTCTCCAGCGTCAGCCCCAGGAACGGGAACGCGAGCAGGGGCAGCAGGGCCAGGCGGGAGGCTCCCACCGCGAGGATGGCCACGGGACGGCTGCCGCGCGCCTGCGTCAGCCACGCCGACGGCAGGTGCACCAGTTGGAGCAGCGCCGGCAGCGCGGCGAGCAGGGCGACGAGGATGGGGCTGCAGCGCAAGTGCAGGGCCCAGGCAGTGAGCACACCGCTTCCCGCGAAGGCCGTCACAAGCTCGGCCAGCACCCCCTCCAGCGTGGAGAGTCGAAGGCTGCGGCGCAAGGTGCCCCGGCGCGCATGCAGGGGCGCATTCGTGGTGTGTGCGAGGG
This sequence comes from Citreicoccus inhibens, assembly GCF_019039035.1. GTDB lineage: Bacteria > Myxococcota > Myxococcia > Myxococcales > Myxococcaceae > Citreicoccus > Citreicoccus inhibens. Next base: position 282,372 of record NZ_JAHNZT010000001.1, read on the forward strand.
TCATAGGAGATGGGCGGCCATGGCGCATCGCGTCCAGGCCTTCTGAGCGCAACACGACCCATGCGCGCTCTTTTCCCTCGGGATTTCCCTCGTGCTCCACCCCGCGCACGCTGGGCAGGCAGGCCGCCTCGGGCGCGGTGGGCTCGAGGCGGTAACAACCGAGCCAGCGTCAGCGGTGCTGCGCGAACATCCAGTCCCAGAACACGGTGTCGCCGTACGTCGCCTCCCAGCAGTTGTGGCTAATGCCGGGATACACCGTGAGCCGCGCGATGGAGGAGCCCGTGCCCACGAGGCCCGGCACTGGGGCACCCCACGCGTGCGTCGCGGCATCGAACGGGTACGTCACAGTGGTGGACGGCGACGCCACGCTCACCGGCGAGTACTGGCCATAGAGCTTGGTCAGGCCGATCAGCCACGACACCTCGGCCGACAGCGACGTGCCATCCGCGTACGTGTGCACGGCCCAGACCGGCACGTTCTGGAGCTGCGTGATGCTCGGGCCCGGTCCACCGATGTTGGTGGCCATGGGCGCCAGCGCCGCCAGACGGCTGCCGTGGTCATACGCATACTTCCACGCGCCGTAGCCACCAAGGCTCAGGCCGGTGAGGTAGATGCGCGTGGGGTCCACGCGGTAGTTCGCCACGAGGAAGTCGACGAAGGAATCCAGCACCGCAGGCGACCACTCCGCCGGCGCGCGCGGCGAGAACACCATCACCTGATGCGTGCCGAAGTACGTCTTCCACGTCGACGAGGTCTGAATGAGGTTCAGGGCCCCATTCCGCGTCAGCACGCTCAAGAGGTCCGCCTCCGTCGTGGACGTGCCGAACTCATCCTTGCCGTTCAGGTGGATGACGACGGGATAGCTCGACGTCGACGTGAGATAGCCGGGCGGCAGGTACTCGGCATACCCATACGGGGCCCCCGTGCTCGACGCCAGGCGGGCCACCACCTGGTTCTCGACCGTGGGCACCACCAACTGCGACTTGTTCGTCCCCAGCGGAGATTCGTCAACCGCCTCCGCACCACCACAGCCGACGACAGCAGCCAGACACAACGACAGCACGGCAACACGCATGGACATGAAAGGCCTCCTGGGTGAGGTGTCGCACCTGTCAGATTAAGCATGAATAACAGGAGTAAACACTTATTCCAGAATGAACCTTGTATTACCGCGTTACGGCACCTTGCCTTGCGACACCGGCGTGAGACCTCGGCCGCCTGCGCGCGCATCGAAGACAGCGGTCTGCACCGTGCCGTGGCGCTTCACCTGGATGAACAGGCGGTAGCGCCCCGGGAGCGAGAAGCCGAAGGGGAAGGCCACCTCGGAGGGCATGGGTCCCGTCACCGCGCCGTGACACCCGGCGTGCTGCATCTCCCCCTTCGCCGCGCCCTCCGCGGGAGGGGGGCTCAGCGCCGCGCGCGCGATGTCCAGCGCCGCCATGGACACCGAGCCCGAGGGGTGCACGTGCGCGAAGACCTCGCGGTCGGTGCGCACGATGGCCGCGTGGCCGAGCATCCCCATGTAGGGCTCCAGGTCTCCGGCGGGCTGCCCCTCCGCGGTCTCCACGCGGAAGCGCAGGTGCCCCGGAGCATCCAACGACAGCGGGCCCTCGTCGCGCAGCCACACCACGCGCGCGCCGTCTTCCAGCGTGAAGGTGCGGCTGTCCGTCGAGGATTGCGTCAGGGGTGAGGCGGTGCCCAGCGCGTCATCCCCCTGCGCGGGTCTGCCCGGGACGTCGGGCAGGAGCAGCTCCGTGCGCAGGGTCTCCGTCATGCCCGTGGCGTGCACCACCTCCGCCCAGACCTGATAGCGCCCGGCGGGCATGGGCGGCAGCGGGCGCTCGAAGCGCGCGGGGCCCACCTTCTCCGGGTGCAGGTGATAGACGCGATCCATCTCCGGCACACGGACGATGAAGACATGCATCAGGTGCTCGTGGTCGGGGACCAGGTCATCCAGCCGCCGCGAGGGCAGCCAGCCTGGATCCTCCAGCCGCAGCGCGAGCGTCCCCTCCCCCACCTTCGGCAAGTAGTCCGCCGCGAGCTTCAGCGGCTGATACAGGAGGGCCTCGTAGCCGCGCGCCTCCTCGCGCCACCACCGCCCGCCCACCCAGACGAGCAGCCCCATGCAGAGCGCGGTGGCCGCGAAGGCCCAGTTGCCTCGGCGGCGATCGCGCCGGGAGAGCTTCTCTCCGGGGGCCAGTCGGGCCTCGCGCGCCGCGGCCCGCGCCACGCTCGCCGCGCCCACCCACAGCAACACCAACAGCCCCAACATCAGCGCCGAGAACGGCGTGCTCATGTCCTCGGTGCGCGTGGGCAGCGCGCGGACGGGCACCGCCAGCGTGTGCGAGCCCCGCTTGCCATGCGCGGTGATGCGCACCTGCCAGGCCCCGGGCGTCATCAGCCACAGGCTCGCGCGGAAGGACTGAGAATCCACCTCCGAGCGCGTCGCCACGTCCGCCGCGGGCGACAGGTGGCTGCCCGCGCCCTCCAGGGGCAGCGGCACCACCTCCACCATGTCCACGTCGTCGTGCTCGGTGCGCACGCGCACCTCGGCGATGCCAGGAATCACCGCGGGCGGACGCACCGTGACGAACAGGCGGTACGGCCCGGCCTGTCCTTCGTGAAAGAGGTCCTGGATCTCGGAGTGCGCGAGCGCGACGCCGGACAGGCCCATCAAGAGCAGGGACAGCAGCGCGCTGCCCGACGCACACCACACGCGCATGAGACAACTCCTTGGGAGGTGGAAGGGAGGCGTCACGTCAGCGCCGCAGCCGCAGCAGCCACGCACCCGACGCGAGCCCCAGCCGGAACATCCCCACGCTGAGCCCCCAAGCGAGCGCGAGGTTCAAGACGAAGCGCTCGCTCGTGCCCTCTACGTCGTGGAAGAGGTGGCGATAGGCATACGAGCTCGGCTGCGTGCTGTAGCCAAACATGTCCGCGGCGAAGATGGGATTGCGCGCCCACGGCGACATGAGAAAGTCCGCGAACGGCCACTGCACCAACGCGAAGCTCACGAGGAACAGCGTGCCGCCCCAGAACGCTCGCCGCCCATCGCTCCACCCGGGCACGCGGGACAGCAGCACGTCGAGCAGGGCCGCGGGCGCGATGAGCAGCAATGGGAACGGCGGCGGCACCAGGTGCGACACCGGCAGGTACACCGGCCCCAGGCGCGGCGTGGCGGGGAACAGCGGGAACACCCAGACGAGCAACAACATCAGCGCGGTATAGGTCCCCACCGCCTGCGTGCAGGCCCAGCGCTGACCGCTCGCCCGATGCGTGACGGCGAGCAGCAGCGGCACGCCCAACGCCACTGTCCGGAAGAACAGCCCGGAGTGCATGTAGCTGGGCAAGAGCAGCTCCAGCGTGAGCACCAGGTAGCACGTGAGCGCCATGCCGCACACGTGCAGGAGCAGCGAGTCATGGCGCGCGTGCGCGAGCGTGTCCGGCGCGGTGCGGTTGCGCTCGCCCAGCACGAGCAGGAGCACGCCCGACTGCATCACCAGGATGCCACCCACGAGCACCGCGTGCGGCGGGCTCAGCACCTTGACGTCGAGCCCGTAGGTGTTGTGCCACCAGTCGTCGAAGGGCGCGGAGGTGAGCATCGCCACCCCGCCCCAGCCCGCGACGAACACGCCCAGCGGACCGCGCAGCCCCCACACGCGCACCGAGGCGCCGCGCGCGGCCACTCGCACCTGCGCCGCGCCGAAGGTGGCTCGCCACAGCACGTGCAGGCAGCACAGCCCGGTGAGCACCGCGCCGAACTGAATGGCCAGGTGGGGCGGAGACCAGAACGTGTCCCGGCCAATCGACTGGTGCCAGCAGATGTCCCAGTGCATGCCCACCGCGGTGGACGTGACGGCGAGCGCGCACAGGGGCACCACCGCCACGGCCAGCGCGGTGGCGGCCTCGGCCTCCGCGGGCCGGACTACGTGCGCGCCGTCGAGGCTCGCCTCCAGTTGCATGCCGCCCTCCTGTGCCGCCCGGGTGCGCCGAGCGCCCGCAGAGGCTAGGGATGCGGCACGGGCCCGGCATCGCGCGCGGGGGTGAGTGGCCCGTGCACGAGCCGACGGTAGAGCGCGTCATGCTCCGCCACCATCCGCCCCAAGCCCAGCTCGGACACCACGAACGAGCGCGCCGCGCGCCCCATGGCCTTCGCGGTGTCCGGCGCGCCCACCAACTCCACCAACGCCGAGGCCAGCGCGTCCGGCGCGCGCGCGGGGACCACGCGTCCCCGGCGTCCATTCGCGACCAACTCCGGATTGCCGCCCACGTCGGTCACCACCATGGGGAGCCCCGCCGCCATGCCCTCCATCACCGCGTTGGACAGCCCCTCCGCCGCCGAGCAGTTCACCCCCACGGTGGCGCGCGCGTAGAGGGCGGGCACGTCCGCCCGCCAGCTCAGGAAGTGCACCGCGTCCGCCACGCCCTGCGCCGAGGCGAACGACTCCAGCTCCGGCCTCCGCGCGCCATCCCCCACCAGGAAGGCCTGCAGGGTGGGCACGCGACGCCGCGCCCGCGCCACCGCCGCGATGAGGTCCTCCTGGCGCTTCACCGGGTGGCTCATGTTGGCCACGTGCACCACCAGCGGCGCGTCACCAATGTCCGGGACGTCCAGGAACAGCCCCTCGCGCGCGCGCGCGTCGAAGGCCGCCACGTCCAGGCCATTGCGGATGACGCTCACGCGCTCCGGGGGCAGCCCCTCCTTGGCGAGCAACTGCGAGCGGATGGCCTCGGCGTTGGCCACCACGTGGTGCGCGTGGGCCGTGAGCCAGCGCAGCACGCGCGCCTGAAGCGACGTGTGCCAGTGCCCCAGGTCCAGCCGGCTCACCACCACCTTGCACCCCGCCAGGCGCGCGGCCGGCACCGCGATGAGCGCCGAATAGAGGTCCTGCGCGTGCACCAACTCCACCTTCATCCGACGCAGCCAGCTCGCGGCGGCCACCACCCTCCGGAGCGTGACGGGATGCCGCGCGCTCGGGCCCAGGGGGAAGGCGACGGGCTCGATGCCCAGCGCGCGCACGCCCTCCAGCAGCGGGCCATCCTTCTCCAGCACCGCGACCTGCACGGGGTAGTGGCGAGGCAGCCCTCGCAGCAGCTCCACCACCTGGACCTCGGTGCCTCCGAGCCAGAAGGACTTGGTGAACTGCACGAGCCGGATGGGGCGGGTGTCGGGCATGGATGCGGGGTGACGCACGGGGGTCTCCAGGAGGGTGTGAGGAATGGGCGTGGCTCACCCGCCGCGGGCGAGGCTCGCGACATGGGGAATCAACGAGGCGGCCGGGGGCTCTCGCCCACCCGCGAGCCATGGGCCGAGTGAGCCGCGATGGATGAAGCGATGGTAGGTGAGCACCGGCACCGTCACGCCCAGCACCGCGGCCACGGCGAGCCGCGCGAGCGCGGGCGCATGGGCCCACGCGAGCACCACCTGCGTCGCGCACACCACGGGCCAGTGCACCAGATAGGTCCAGTAGGACGCGAGCGTCACCGCGCGCAGCCAGGCGGGAGGCGATGCGAGCCGCGCGAGGCACAGCCCCACCAGCCCGCGCACCATGCACCCGCCATAGCCGGACATCAGCCCGGCCTCCACGGCCCGCGCCGCGCGGTAGGACAAGCCCGCCGCGGGCAGCGCCACATGCCACAGCACATAGAGGCTCGCGGCCGTCAGCAGGTAACCGGGCCAGTCGGAGCGCCACGCGGTGAAGCCCTCGGGGCGGCGCGCGAACACCGCACCGCACGCGAAGAACAAGCCGAAGTACAGGAGCCAGCCCACCGAGGGGCGATAGTCGAAGTACTGCGCGCGAGGGCCCACCACGCGGACCGCCAGGGCCGGCAGCGCCAACACGAGCGCGCCCCAAGGCCGCGTGAGCAGCCTGAGCCCCAGCCGCTCCCCTCGGGCGAGCAGCCTCGCCGGCAGCCAGCGCGCCATCCACGCGGCGGCCACCGTCCCCACCGTGAGCATCACGAGGTAGTAGAGGAACCACAGGTGCAGAGGCCGGACGCCCGTGGGGAACACCTGCGTGCGCGGGAAGCCCAGCGCCTCGCCCAACGCCAACAGGCCCTGGTCGATGGGCACCAGCAGCGCGCCCGCGACGAGCAGCGGCACGCCGATGCGACGCAGGCGCTGACGCACCAACCCCGGCACTCCGCCGCGCGCCAGCTGCCGCGCGGCGATGAAGCCGGAGATGAAGAAGAAGACCTCCATCGAGCAGTAGTGCACGACGTCGAAGGTGAGGTCCGCGAGCGGGTGCTTCACCGCCTCGGCGTAATAGAAGCCCGTGGCGCCCAGCGTGAAGGGCACCACCGCGTGCACGTAGACGACGCACAGCGACAGCGCGCCCCGCAGCGCATCCAGGCCCGCGAGCCGCTCGGTGGGAGGGCTTCCAGAGACGCTCATCGACGCGCGCTCCGAGCCCGTGCGCGCGGTGTCGCCGGCACGTCGTAGTTCCATACCGCCCAGCCGTCCTCCAGGCCCGCGCGCTTGCAGGTGGCGTTGAACGCCTCCGCGTCCGCGGCCGACGCCGGGCGAAAGCCCCAGTAGGCCAACAGCTTGAGCACCGGCGTGTTGTCCGGCCGGAGGTCCGCGTGCAACACCGAGATGCCCATGGCCCGCGCCCGGGCCTCGGCCACCAGGCTCATCTCGCGTGCGACGCCCACCCGCCGCGCGCGACTGGAGACCACCAGCGAGCGGACCCACACGCCCTCCACATCGAGGCCCTCGCGCCGGTACTCATCCAGGTAGATGAGGCCGCACAGGCGCCCGTGTCGGTCGAACGCGCCCACCGCGATGCCGCCCTCCTGCCAGCGCCCCAGGAGCTGCGCGTCCAGGTGCTCCACGCGCGCGGAGACCTCGGCGCGCGCGAACGCGGCCAGGGCCTCCCGGTCCGAGGGCAGCAAGGGCCGCGCGGTGAGCGGCAGCATGCGGTGGCGCTTCATCGCGAGCACCGGCGGCAGGCCCTCCCACAGCGCTCGCGCCGAGCCCAGCAGTCGAGGGGCGCCCGAGCGCCGCACCAACCGCAGCGCCTCGCGCGCCGCGCGCGCGCCCAGCCGAGCCCAGGTGCCCAGCTTGAGCTCCCGGCGCCCCGCGCCCACGCGCAGCGCGGTCACGCGCCCCAGCAGCTTGGGAATCTCTTCTCCGGGCTCGCCCCAGAAGGGCGCGGTCTGAGGCTTCACGCCCGCGGCCAGCACCAGGTACGCGGCGAGGGTGCCGTTGGGATGCTGCACCACCGCGAAGTCTCCCGCGCGCAGCGCCGTGGGCTCGCACCGCTCCACCTGGGCGTCGCGCGCGAGCTGGGAGAGCGGCGCCATGGGATAGCCCAGGCCCTCCAGCCACACCGTCTCACCCGTCACCGCGTCCTGGAGCGCGCGCGTCTGTCCCTGCATCGTCATGTTCCACCTCCCGCGGGACTTGCCCCGCCCAGCACCTCGCGCACCGAGACGCCCAACCGACCGAGCAGCGCGAGATACGCGGCCGTGAAGAGCAGGCCGCCCGCTCCGAGCGGGAGCACCCGCCAGAGCCAGCCCGAGGGAAGCGCGGCCAGTCGAGGCGCCAGCGCCACGTGCGCGCCCAGGCACGGCAGCGCGGCGCCCACGCTCGCCACCGCGCGACGCACCAGCGCGTCCCCGGGCAGGAGCGCGCCCCACGCGGAGACCCGCAGCGCGCGGCGCACCTGCCACAGAAGCCATGACGCGCCGAACAGCTCGGTCAGCGCCACCGACGCGAGCGCCCCCGTCACCCCCAATACCCACAACCCGGGGACGAGCAGCGCCATCGCCACCAGCGCCTTGAGCAGCGCGGCACGCAAGAGCGCCGGGTTGTGATTGAGCCCGCGCAGCACCGCGTCCACGGGAAGGCACGACAGCGCGGTGCCCAGCACCGTGAGGCGGAAGAGCGGCACGGCGGGCAGGAAGCGCGCGCCGAACAGCACGGTGATGAACTCGGGCGCGCACGCGAACAGCAGCATCGCGAGCGGGAAGAACCACGTGGCCAGCCGCGCCACGGTGTCGCGGAAGGCCGCCACCGCCTCGTCCACGTGCCCGGTGCGCTCCAGCTCTCCGAGCCGCACCATGAGCACCTCGCTCACCGGCGTGTAGAGCAGGTCCACGAGCGGGAGCTGGAAGCACGCCACCGCGTAGAAGGCGAAGGCCTCGGGCGTCACCGCCGCGCTCACCGCGAACTGGTGGCCATACTGCGCCACCATCGTCAGCAGCACCGACAGCCCGAAAGGGAGCGCGTAGCGCACCTGCGCGCGGAAGGCGGCGCCATCCAGCAGCGGCCCTGCACCGCCCCGCGCCGCGAACAGCGCCCAGGCCACCGCCATGCGCGCGAGCGCGAACCCCGCCAGGCCCCACAACAGTCCGTTCAGGCCCAGCCCCAGCGCGATGGGCACCAGCATGGCCGCGGTCCTCACCGCGTCCGAGACGAGGTACGCGATGGCCGCGGCGCCCGTGCGTCCCCGCGCCGTGAGGGACGCCTCCAGCGGGAAGGCCCCGAGCACGCCGAGCACGTACAAGCTCAACGGGACCCGGTGCGCGAGCAGGTCCGGGTTGGAGAAGGCCGAGGCGAGCGGCGCCAGGAAGAGCGCGAGCAGCAGCGCCGCCACGCCCCCCGCGCAGGCGAGGTAGAGGAGCGTCTGGCCCAGATAGGGACGCGGTCGCTCCGTGCGCGGCAGGAAGAAGTAGAGGCCCTGGGCCACCCCGAAGGGCAGCACGTAGTAGAGCGTCTGGGCGATGAGCAGCGCCTGCTTGTAGGTGCCGTAGCCGCTCAGGTCGAGGATGCGCGCGAGCGCCAGCGGGATGCAGAAGGTGAGCCCCGCGGTGAGCAACCGAGCGAGGATGAGCGGTCGCGCGCTGGCGAGCAGCGAGCGCCGCGGCGCCCTCACGGGCACCGCCTGTGCCAACGCGTCCACGTCCGCTCCAAGAAGAAGGAAGAACCGGACCTGGGAGGTCCGGCGAGTGGCGCGCGGAGGGTGGGGAGCCGCTCGCGAGGTGGCCAGCGCCCCTGACGGGCAGCGCCCCGTCCACCCCTCAACCGCGACGCGAGCGCGGCGCGGGAACCAACACGGCGGGGTCCACGCACTGTCCGGTGTCCCGCTTGTAGGCCGCGGGAGGATCCGGCTCGCGCCGCACCTCTCGCGCGGGGATGCCGGTGACGATGGCCCCCCGCGCCACATCCGTCTCCACCACGGCGTTGGCGCCAATGACGGCGAAGTCCGCCACCCGCACCGGCCCGCGAATCTGCGCGCCCGCGCCCACATAGACGTAGGCGCCCAGCACCGGCACACCCTGGGCGCCCGGCCGCTCACAGAGCGTCACCTGGTGCGACAGGAAGCCGTAGGGCCCCACGCGCACGCCAGGGGCCACCACCACGCCCATGCCGCCGTAGCCCAGGGCACAGTGCTCGCCCAGGTCCGCGTCTGGTGGGAGCTGGGCGCGGAACAGCACATGCGTGAGCGTGCCGAGCAATTGAGGCAGCACTGGAACTCGGCGCGCGTGAAGCCAGCGCGCGGCTCGGTGGAAGGTCAGCGCATCGGGACCCATCGAGTCACCATCCGTCGGGCAGCGGGCAACCAGCGAAACTTGGCCGAGCACAGCGCGCGGCCGAAGCGCGTGTCGCGAAAGACGAAGAGCCAACTGTGCGGCCGCAGGCGGTCCGCCCACACCGCTTTGCACGGCATGTTCTCGCCCAGCAGGTCGCACTCGGTGAGCCCGGACGACACGCCGTCCTCCAGCGCCGCCGCGGTGAGCAGTTGGCCCGGGCTGTACTGCTGAAACGCCTCGTCGTAGGCGGGCTTCAGGGTGAGGTAGCGCCCCTGGTAGGCGAACGCGAAGTCGAACGCGATGGCCCGCCCCGCCGAGCGCAGCATGTAGAGCGACAAGTGGCCCGCGTCCGCCGCGTCGCGCGCCAGCCGGGTGTAGAACCCCAGCGTCGCCGGGTCCTGAGAGATGGCCGTGCCGCGCTCGCCCTTCCAACCGCTGCGCTCGATGGCGAAGCCCTCGGACAGGACTGCGTCGAGCTGCGCTCCGCCACTCACCCGCTCCACCGTCACCGGCCCCAGTTCGTCCAGCCGCTTGCGCCGGCGCCGCAGCCCCGCGCGCAGGTTCTTGCTCCAGCGCGCGTGCAGCTCCGGCAGCGAGCCCGGCAGCAACAGGTAGGGCGAGTCCATGGACTTCCACGTCCCCACCGGCAGGCCCCGCTCCTCCGCCGCCCGGTACAGGCTCCACGCGCGGCCGCCGTGGGGCACGTCCTGGAGCTGCAACAAGTCCCACTCGCGGTCCGACTCCAGGTGCCGCAGGAACGCGGTGCCCGCCGCCGGCGCGTCCTCCGCCAGCATGTCAAAGCGGCAGGAGTGCGAGTTGGTGGGGCTGATGAGCTGACGCACGGGCGCGCCCGCGCACCAGGTGCGCCGCTCCAACAGGGGCAGCACCGCGCGCAGCCGGCCCCCCGCGTCGCGCGCGGTCAGCACGCGGAAGCGCGAGTCCGACGCGAAGTGGGTCAGCCACGCGTCGATGAACTCGTGCCGGTAGAAGAGCTGATCATCCGTGCGCCGCACCAGCGCCGTCCACTCCGCGCGCAGGCCCGCGAAGGCCGAGTACGTGCGCGCCTCCGTCACCGACAGGCTCGGGGGCGCGGTGCGCGAACCGGGCGTCGTGTCGAAGAACTCGGAGCGACTGTGGGAGGGGCGCACCTCGTTGTGCGAGGGCGCCAGCGGCACGTCGCGCGCAACGGGGGGCTCCGCCACGGGGACGGAACCCGACGGGGTGACTTGCGTCACCGGCTCCTGGGCCTGCTGGTCGTCTAGGGTGTCCATGCCCCGCCCCCTCCCTCCGCCGGCCCCTCCCCGGGGGCGTGCGGCAACCTGGGCTGCCCTGTTGCGCCACACCACTGCCCCGCGGTCGCAGACGCCGTCCTTCGCGCGACAGTCGCGGCCCTACGACTCCGGGTTCGATGCCTGCTTCGGCAAGAGCAGCGCCGGCAGCGCCAGCAGCGCCGCGGACAGACACGCCACCTCGCCCATGGCCGCCAGCAGGCCAAAGTTCGCCAGGGCCTGGTTGCGCGACAGCAGCAGCGACGCGTAGCCGATGATGGTGGTGGAGGAGCACAGGGCCACCGCCCCGCCCGTCCCCTCGATGACGCGCGACAACGAGCCCGGCCCCTCCTCTCGGTAGCGCAGGATGAGGTTGGCCGCGTAGTCGACGCCGATGCCGAAGGTGATGGGCAGCACCACGAAGTTGAGGAAGTTGAGCCGCAGCCGCAGCAGGGCCGCCAACCCCACCAGCCACGCCACGCCCAGCAGCAGCCCGGCCAACACCGTCAGCGCCAGGCGCGCGTGGCGCGTCACCGCGAACACCAGCGCGGACACCGCCGCCAGCGCGAGCAGCGTGGCGCGCGGGCCGTCTCGCAGGATGGCGTGGGTGATGTCCGCGATGAGCAGGGGCCTCCCCATGGAGAGCGCCCGCCCCCCGGCATCGTGGATGGCGCCGCGGATGGCGTCGGTGAGCTGCAAGCCGTAGCGCGCGTCGATGGAGCCCACCCGCTTGGGATAGGCGAACGCGACGCGCCCCACGGTGCCGTCGCGCTCCGTGAGCGGCTGACGCAGGGTGAGCGGCACCTCGTCCCAGCTCGGAGCTCGCACGCTCTCGGGAGGGCGGTACATCCGAGCCTCGTGTCTTAGCGCTGGCGGCAGCATCGACAGCCGAGAGTCCGGCAGCAGCGCGCGCAGCTCATGCAGCAGCGGGACCTTCGCCTCGACGTCCGAGGGCACCAGCGTGCGCGCGGTCCGCACCTCGCCCAGGAGCGCCTGGTCGCCCAGCGCCCGCTGGCGCGCGTTGAGCAAGTCCACCACGCGCTGGAGGTCCTCCGAGGTGTCACCCACGATGACGACCGGCGTGAGGTACGACTGGAACACCTCGTCCACGCGATGTCCCCAGTAGATGGAGCCATGCTTCTGGCTGTCGCGCGCGCGCAGCTTGTTGAAGTCCGCCTCCACCAGCGGGCCTTGATAGGACGTGACGGCCGCCACGCTCGTGGCCAGCAGCGCCAGGGACACGACCTGGATGAGCCCGCGCCGCGACACCACCCAGCGCGCCAACCGGGACGTGAGCGGACGTGCGCCCACGACGTGGGTGAGGTCCATGGGCCGCGGCGACTCGAGCACGCACAGCAGCGGGGGAAGGACCAGGTAGGCGGACAGCCAGCACAGCGCCATGCCCATCCCGCCCATCACGCCGAACTGGTTGAAGCCACGGAAGCGGGTCACCGCCAGCGACAGGTACGCGAGACCCGCCGCGAACGAGGCCACGAAGGTGGGCGCCACGGTGCCCGCCCACGCGAGGCGGATGGCCTCGGGGACGGGCACCTTCGCGTGGCGCTCCTCCAGGTAGCGGCCCATGTAGATGATGGCGGCGTTGATGCCATTGCCCACCACGATGGAGCCCAGGAACGCGGTGTTCGCGTTGAGGTGGCCAATGAGCACGTCCGCCAACCCGAAGGTGACGGCGCACCCCACGGCGAGCGAGCCGATGATGGCCGCGAGCGCGCGCCAGCGACGGAAGTAGAGCCACAGCACGCCCGTGACGCCCGCGAGCACCACCCCGCCAGAGGTCACCAGGTCCGACTGGAGCGCGGCCTGCTCCTCCGTCATGGTCGCGACCTCGCCGTCGTAGCCCACGCGCATCGAGGGGTCGAAGTGCTCGGGCTGGAGCGCCTCCACCTGCCGCCGCACTTCCTCCAGCATCGTGTGGTTGAACGCGTAGCCGGTGGTCAGCTGCGGCGGGCGCACGAGCAGCACCAGCCGCTTGCCGTCCTGCGACTGGTAGTAGCCCGAGCGAAAGCGGTCCACGGAGGAGAGCCCCGCGCCCGAGCGTCCCAACAGGTCACGGAAGTCGAGCGAGGGCGGCTTGGCGTCCGCGTCGATCAAATCCACCATGAACGGGTTGAGGTGCATGCGCTCCCACTGCATGCGCGCCCGCACGCGCGCGACGAGCGTGCGCAGGTCCTCGACGGACAGGTAGAGCAGGCCGAACCGCTGGAAGAAGGCGCGCTCCGTGTCCACGCGGTACTCCACCGACCGGACCAGCGTGGGCGGCAGCGTGCGCAGTCGCTCCGCGAGCGCGTCCGCGAAGCGCCGCAGCGCCTGCGGATCATCCCCCTCCAGCACGACCGACAGGTGGTTCACGTCATACAAGCGAGGCGTGAGGACGCGGGCCGCCACCACGCTCGGCGCGTCCGAGGGGAGCAGCTCCTCCACTTCACTGCGCAGGTCGCCGTAGAGCTGGATGGACAGGGCCGTGCCCACCAGCGTGAGCACCGCCGCCACCAGGAGGACCTGCCGGCGGCGCTGGAGGAGCGCCGTGACCAGCCTCCGCGAGAGCCTGTCGATCCAATCCACCATGGTGACGCCCCCGCGCCCGCGACGTCGCGCCGAGGCGAGGGCTCCTCGCGCTATAGCCCCCCGGCGGAAGGACGCCGTGCGCACGCGCGCGTCCCGCTCACTGCGCGACATCCCGCGCAAGCCAGGTGTTCGCTAGTTCGCCCGAAGAGGCCCACCGCGCGGGAATTGACCGGCTCCCCGGCGCGGCGGAGCATGCCCGCCCCACCGCCGCGCGGCGGACCGGACGGCCATGGACTACCAGGCGATACTCGACGAGGTGATGGAGGCGACCCGGCCCGTGCTCGGGCAGGGGCGCGTGGCGCGCTACATCCCCGCGCTGGCCGCGGTGGACCCCAACCACTTCGGCATGGCGCTGGCCACCGTGGACGGCGCGCTGTACGGCGTGGGCGACTGGCGCGTGCCCTTCTCCATCCAGAGCATCTCCAAGGTCTTCACGCTGGCGCTGACGCTGGCCCAGGACGGGGATGCGCTGTGGCGCCGCGTGGGCAAGGAGCCCTCGGGCAACCCGTTCAACTCCCTGGTCCAGCTCGAGTACGAGCAGGGCATCCCTCGCAACCCCTTCATCAACGCGGGGGCGCTCGTCATCACCGACCGGCTGCTCGGCCTCACGGGTGACGCGAGGGGCACGCTGCGCGACTTCCTGCGCGCGGAGAGCGGCAACCCGGCCGTGGACTTCGACCCGGTCGTCGCCGCGTCGGAGGCGGAGCACGGCCATCGCAACGCGGCGCTGGCCCACTTCATGGCCAGCTACGGCAACGTCGAGCGCCCCGTCCCCGAGGTGCTAGAGCACTACTTCTGGCAATGCTCGCTGCGCATGAGCTGCGCGGACCTCGCGCGCGCCTGTGGCTTCCTCGCGCGCCACGGCCAACGCGCGGGCGGGGAGCGGCTGCTCACCCGCAGTCAGGCCAAGCAGGTCAACGCGGTGATGCTCACCTGCGGCACCTACGACGCGGCCGGCGAGTTCGCCTACCGCGTGGGCCTGCCCGGCAAGAGCGGCGTCGGGGGCGGCATCATCGCCATCATCCCCAACCGCTGCGGCCTGTGCGTCTGGAGTCCCGCGCTCGACGCACGCGGCAACTCCGTGGCCGGCGTCGAGGCGTTGGATCGCTTCACCACCCGCACCGGCCTCTCCATCTTCTGAGCCTGCCCATGCCCTCCTCGTCCCCCGCGGAGACGTACCTCCTCGACTACCACCGCCGGCATGCGGGAGCCACGACGCGAGCGTTCGCGAGCCTCCCGGCGCGGCGCGGCGCGGACACCCTGCCCTCCTCGTACGCCTGCCTCGTCACAGAGGTTCCGGACGACGGCCGGCCCCGCACGGTGCTGGACCTGGGATGCGGCGATGGCGCCCTGCTCGCCCTGCTCGCCCAGCAGCGGACACCGGGGCTCACGCTGCTCGGCCTGGACCTCAGCGAGCACGAACTGGCGTCCGCCCGCGCGCGATTGGGCCGCGCGGCCACGCTCCACCAGGGCAGAGCCCAGGCCCTGCCCTTCGCGGACGCGAGCATCGACCGCGTGCTCAGCCACCTGGCGCTCATGCTCATGGACGACGTGGAGACGGTCCTCGCGGAGGTGCGGCGCGTGCTCAGGCCCGGCGGCCGGGTCTCCGTCGTGGTGCCCGGCACGCGTCCCCCGACCGAGGCGGTGGCCACCTTCGTCCAGGCGGTCCGGGCCTCGCACGCGGTCCCCTCCCTGCCCCTGGGCGACGCGCGCGTGCGCTCGGGCGAGGGGCTGCGCGGGCTCTTCGGCGCGGGGTTCCGCCTCCAGTCGGACGTGGAGCTGGAGGTCATCGGCGACGGGCCACCGGAGCGTGTCTGGGAGTCGCTGGCGACCACCTACGACGTGGACCGGATGTCCGAGGAGAGCCGCGCCGCGCTGCGCACGGCCTTCCTCACCGCCGTCGCGCCGCTGCTCCGCTCCGACGGTGTCCTGCCGTATCGCTGGGGCCTGCGTCAGCTCACCGCCACGCGCGAGCCCTGAGCTGGCGAGCCACGGCGAGCATCCTCATCTTTCCCTTGGACTCGAGGTCGCGCGAGCGCGGCCTCCATTCCCGAGGGGGGAGCACCATGGCACGCGCGATCATCAAGAGGGCCAGCGACTCGGACGAGCACCGCCCGTTCGTGGCGCATGGAGGTTCGGACGTCTTGAAGTTGGGGGAGCTCACCGTGGGCCGCGCGGTCTTCGAGCCCGGCTGGCGCTGGTCCCAGGACGTGAAGCCGCTGGTCGGGACCAACGACTGCGAGGTCGTCCACACGCTGTGCATCCTCTCCGGGAAGTTGCACGTCAAGATGCGCGACGGGCAGGAGTTCGACCTCGGCGCGGGAGACGTGGCCTTCATTCCACCGGGCCATGACGGCTGGGTGGTGGGCAACGAGCCCTGCCAGGTGGTGGACTTCACGGGAGCCGAGGACTACGCGCGCGCACGCGCCGGCCGAGCGGAGGAGGCTCGCCCGTCCATTCAGTGAGCCCCATCAATGAGCCACGCGCCGTCGCGCGCAGCCGTCCCACACGGCCACCGCGACCATCACCAGCGACGTCCAGCCATTGACCGTGAGCAGGTTGGTGAAGAAGCACAGCGGCGTCAGGACGGCGAGCGCTCCCAGCCCCATGAAGTGCGAGGCTGGGAAGCGGCCGTACACCACCCGTTTGTAGACCGCGTTCCCCAGCAAGTAGATGACGGGACCGGACAGCAACACCGCCGCGGACACCACGTCGGTGCGCGCGTCCGGATGGCCAATCGCGCGCTCGTTGCCCACCGCGGAGACGATGACGCCCGCGATGATGGTCACGTGCACATAGTGGAAGTACGCCCCGATGCGGCCCGGGTCCTTCGAATGGACGATGGCCTCGCTGCCGTCCTTGCTGCTCGTATCGAAGTACACCCACCACATGGCCACGCTGCCCAGGAAGGCCACGATGGACGCGAGCAGGATGGGCGTGTCCCAGTGCTCGCGCGCGCTGAGCGTGGCGCCTGTCTCCAGGATGGACTCGCCCAGCGCGACGATGACGAAGAGCTGACAGCGCTCGGCCAGGTGTCCGCCCTCGATGGTCCACTCGGACGTCCGCGAGCGGCCCAGGCCTGGCGTCCAGAAGCCCACCATGGGCGCGAGGTACTGGGTGGCCACCGCCGCGACCCAGATGGCCAGTCGCTCGGCGCCTTCGCGCAGGCTGCCGAGAACCCACAGGCCGCTCGCCACGCTCAGCCACGCGAGCATGCGCTGGAAGTTGGGCGCGAGCGCGTGACGCGGCCCCAGGTGCAACACGATGAAGACGGTTCGCCCCACCTCCATCGCCGCGAAGCAGCCCGCGAAGACCCAGCCCCGGGAGCCGAACGCCTCGGGGATCGCCGCGGACATCACGAGGCTGGCCAGCATCATCCCCAGCAGCATCAGGCGGATGGGTATGGCCTCCGGGTTGAACCAGTTGGTCACCCAGCAGGTGTACTGCCACGCCAGCCACACGGCGAACCACAGCACCAGCGTCTGGAACGCGCCGAGCACCGTGAGGTGCTCCAGCAGGTGGTGCGACAGCTGCGTGACGGCGAAGACATAGACAAGGTCGAAGAACAGCTCGGCATACGAGACCCGCGCCTCGTGGCCATCCCGCACGCGCAACAACGAACCCGAGCCCCAGAGGGCCATGTGCCACCACCTCCGCGCGGACGCTCGCCAGCGCCCGCGCGAATCCAAGCACACTCCGCGCGTCAGCGGTCGCGCTCGTGCTCCAGCAACCACTGCTTCGCGGCGAGCCCACCCGCGTACCCCGTCAGCTTGCCGCTCGCGCCCACGACGCGGTGGCACGGCACGACGATGGACAGGGGGTTGCGCGCGTTGGCGGAACCCACGGCGCGGGCGGCCCCCTCGCGCCCCACATGGCGAGCCAGCATCGCGTAGGACCACGTGGCGCCCGGCGGAATCTCCTGGAGCGCCCGCCACACCGCGAGCTGGAAGGGCGTCCCCTCCGGGTCCAGCGGGAGCTGGAAGGCCGTGCGCTCGCGCGCGAAGTACTCCTGGAGCTGGCGCCGCGTCTCCCGCAGCACGGGCTGCTCGTCATCGGCGCGCGCGTCGAAGTCCCGCGCGCGCCGGTGGTTCGGGAAGTAGATGGCGCTCAGCCCGCGCTCGGTGGCGAACAGGCGCAGGGGCCCCACCGGACTGGCCAGGATGGAACTGAAGTGTCGAGTCATCCGCCGGCTCCAAGAGAAAGACGGGCCCACAGGTGCATCGCGGCGTAGGCCCGCCACGGGCGCCAGGACTCGGCGCGCTGAGAGAGTTCCTTCGTCGTCACGCCGCCCAGCGCCTTGCGCAGCGCCAGGTCTCCCTCTGGAAACGCATCCGGCCAACGCAGCGCGCGCATGGCGACGTAGTGCGCGGTCCACGGGCCAATGCCCGGCAGCGCGTCCAGCGCCGCGATGGCCTCCTCCGCGTCCGTGTCGCGCTCCAGTCGCACGGTGCCTTGGGCCAGCGCCCGCGCCACGCCGAGCACGGTGTTCGCGCGCGAAGCGGGCATGCCCAGCGCCGCCACGTCATCCAGGGAGCACGCGGCGACGGCCTCCGCGGTCGGGAACAAGCGCGACAGCTCCGGGCGAGGAGCGTCCATCAGCGGCGTGCCCAGACGCGCGGCGAGCCGACCGCTCAGCGTGGTCGCGGCCTGGACGGACACCTGCTGTCCCAGGACCGCGCGCATCGTCAGCTCGAAGGCGTCGAACGCGCCGGGCACGCGCAGCCCAGGGTGCGCGCGCAGCGACGCCTCGAAGAACGCATCGCGCTTCAGCGCCTCGTGAACGAGCACGGGCTGCGCGTCCAGGTCGAAGAGGGCGCGCAGTCGCGAGGCCACGCCCATCAGCACCGACGACAGCGACAGCGACACCTCAGCGATGAGCGCGGGCCGAGCCTTCGCGTGGCGCACGACGACCCAGCCGCTCGCGTCTCCCCAGCGCACGGTGCGCCAGTACGCGCCATCGCTCACGTGCTCCACGCCGGGGATGGCGCGGGCGTGCAGGAAGGCCAGGAGCGCCTCCCAATCGAGCGGCGGGCGATAGTCCAACCGCAGCACCAGCGAGCGCGACGGCGTCGCCGTGCCGCCCGCGCGCCGCAGCGCCGACGGGGGCCGACCGAAGCGCCCGCGAAACAACGAATTGAACCGCCGCACGCTCTGGAAGCCGCTGGCGAAGGCGACCTCCGTGAGCGGCAAGGACGTGTCGTGCAGCAGTTGCTTGGCCAGGGCCAGGCGTCGCGACTGCGCGAGGTCCACCGGCGAGATGCCCAGCTCGGCCTCCAGCGCGCGGCGCAGGTGGCGCGCCGTCACGCCCAGCTCCTCGGCGAGCGCCTCCACCGACGCCGTGTTGAGCACCCCCTCGTCGATGCGAGCCACCGCGGCGGCGACGAGCCGGGGGACGGAGTCGACGGGCGCCTGCCCTGGCGCCAGCTCGGGCCGGCAGCGCAGGCACGCTCGGAAGCCCGCGAGCTCCGCCTCGGCGGCCGTCCGGTAGAAGCGGCACCGGTCCATCCGCGGCGTGCGCGCCGGACAGATGGGGCGGCAATAGACCCCGGTCGTCGACACCCCGACGAAGAAGAGCCCATCGAAGCGGCGCGCGCGTGCGCACAGGGACTGGTAGCAGGTTCGTGGATCCAACGTCCGCATCACGCCGCTCTCGTAACCCGCCGCCCGCGTCCTGTCTGGTCACTTTCGGACCTGATAGCAACACCGCTCACGGAGCCGCGGCGAACCGGAGCCCCTGGGCGACCTCGTCCTCGCGCAGCGCGCGCCACGCGCCCTCCGCCACATCCAGCACCACGTCGCCCACGGCCTCCCGGTGCAGCGAGACCACCGGATGCCCCACCGCCGCGAGCATCCGCTTCACCTGATGATGACGGCCCTCGGTGAGCACCAGCTCCACCACGTCCGGCTCGCGCAGCCGCGCCTGGGCGGGGCGGGTCAGTCCGTCATCCAGCACCACGCCGTCGCGCAGCCGCCCCATCGCCGCGTCCCCGGGCCGTCCCGCCACGCGCGCCACGTAGCGCTTGGGCAGGTGCGTCTGGGGCGCGGTGGCGTGGCGCACCAGTCGCTCGTCGTTGGTGAACAACAGCAGCCCGGTGGTGTCCCGGTCCAGGCGCCCCACCGCGAGCCACTCGAAGCCGCGCAGCGCCGGAGACAGCCGGGCCGTCAGGTGCTCGAACACCGTGCCCACACCCTCCGGGTCCGAGCCGTGCACCACCAGCCCCCCGGGCTTGTGCAACATGACCGCCCGGGTGGGGGCTTGCAGACGCTGGGGCTCGCCATCCACCCGCACGCGCGCGTCGGGTCCCACCGGGGCGAAGGGCTCGCGGGTGATGTGCCCGTTCAGCTCCACGCGCCCCTCCAGGATGGCGCGCTCCGCCTCGGCCCGGGGCATCACCCCCGCTCGGCCCAGGGCCCGCGACAGCCAGTCCGCCCGCTCGCCCTCTGGCGTCCCGGCGCCCCGCAGGCGCGCGGCCTCCAACCACCGAGGCGTCCGCTGTTTGCGTGTCACGTCTGCTCCTTCCCGGGCGCCCACCTGGGGCGGGCGACCCGGCAAACACCTGAAAGGCCGCGCATCCGGTGCCTACCTCTCACTCGGACGCCCCCAAGGGAAGGGGCGTCACGCGCCCGTGGTTTGACTCCCTCCCGGTGCTCTGCCATGTGCGCCGCGACCGTGTCCTCCGCGCTCGAAGGTACGCCCGTGGTTCCGTCGGAAATCCTCGCCTCCACGCCCTCGCTCCCACCCCCTGCCCCCGCCGTGACGTTCATCCTGCGGCTGGGCCAGGCGCTCCACCGGTATGGCACGCCCGCCCATCGCCTGGAGGGGCTGATGCAGCGGGTGTGTGAGCGACTGGGGTTGGATACGCGCTTCTTCTCCACGCCCACCGCCATCTTCGCGTCCTTCGGTCCACCCGAGGCGCTGCAAACCTGCCTCATCCGCACCGAGCCCGGGGACACGGACCTGGAGCGCCTCACGCTGCTGGACGTGCTCGCCGACGACGTCATCCACGGGCGGATGTCCCCCAGCGAGGGCGCCCTGCGCGTGGAGGCCATCCTCGCGCGCCCGCCGCGCTACGGGCCGCTGCTCCAGATTCTGTGCTGGACGCTGGCCGGCGCGGCCGCGGGCCGACTCTTCGGCGGGGGCCTGCGGGAGATGCTGGTGGCGGCGCTCAGCAGCTTCGCCATCGGCGCGTTCGACCTCGCCACGGTGAAGCAGCCCTCCACCGCGCGCGTGCTCGAGTTCGCCGCGGCCATCATCGCCTCGGCCACCGCGGCCGTCGCCGCGCGCTTCCTCGGGCCCCTCTCCGTGGAGGTGGCCACGCTGGCGGGGCTCATCGTGCTGTTGCCCGGCCTGGCGCTGACCGTGGCCATCAACGAGGTGGCCACGCGCAACCTCATCTCCGGCACCTCGCGCCTCACGGGCGCGGCGCTCGTCTTCCTTCAGCTCGGGTTCGGCGTGGCGCTGGGCGGCAAGGTCGCGGTGTTGCTCCCTCCCGCGCCGGTGGGGCTGACGCCCGCGGCGTTGCCCCCGTGGACAGCCGTGGTGTCGCTGCTCGTCGCGGGCTTCGCCATCGCGGTGCTCTTCCGCGCCCACCCGCGAGACTGGGGATGGATTGCCCTGGGCGGCACGTGCGCGTTCGCGGGCTCACGCCTGGGCGCGCTGTTCCTGGGGCCGCAGCTCGGCGCGTTCGTGGGCGCGCTCTTGTTGGGCATTGGCAGCAACGCGCTGGCGAAGCTGCGCAACCGCCCCTCCATGACGACCGTGCTGCCGGGCCTCATGCTGCTCGTGCCTGGAAGCGTGGGCTTCCGCAGCCTCGCGTCGCTGATGGAGCGAGACGTGGTGGCCGGCGTGGACACGGCCTTCTCCATGCTGATGGTGGCCGTGGCGCTCGCGTCGGGGCTGCTGGCCGCCAACGCGGTCCTGCCGCCCCGCAAGGTCCTCTGACGCGAGGGCTCAGCCGCGCGTGAGGACGAGCGTCGCGATGGCCAGCAGGAAGTACGGCACCAGCGCCGCCGCGCCGCCGTACTCCTTGGCCATGCGCTGGCCGAAGAAGAGGCACACGAGCGAGCTGGCCGAAAGCGCCGCGCCCATCCACGCCAGCCGCGTGGCGCCGGAGACCACGAGCGACACCACGCCCGCCGCGCTCACCGCGCCAGACGCCAGCTCCATCAGCGTGAGGACCGCGAGCATCGGCGCCACCACGCCGCGCAGGGGGGACTTGGAGAAGTGGCCGGTGAGCCAGCCCAGGTTCCCCTTCCAGTCCACCACCTTGTCCACCCCGGACTGGAGGAACAGGATGGCGAGGAAGGCGGCGCACAGCACCTGGGGCAGCCACTGGGTGAACGCGGACGAGTCGAAAGGCGGCATGGCGCGCACTCTAACCGCCCCGCGCCCGTCCCCAAGCCCGGCGAGCGGGCGGCCCACCGGGCGCCCCTGGGTATCCCTGGACGGGGCTGCCTAGCTTCCAGGGGTCATGGCATCCGACCGGGTCGCCCAACGCGTCTTCACCGGCCTCATCCTGCTGTCCCTGTTCCTGCTGTGCCTGGTCATCCGTCCGTTCGCCGAGGCGTTCTTCCTGGCGGCGGTGCTGGCCGGGACGTTCTCGGGACTGCACCGATGGCTGACCCGCAAGCTGCGCGGGCATGACCACGTGTCCGCGGGGCTCATCTGCGCGGCCTTCGTGCTCGCGCTCCTGATTCCGCTGGGCGGGCTCACCGCCTTCCTCGTCTCGGAAATCTCCGAGGGCGCGCGCTTCATCGGGCAGACGGTGCAGCACGAGGGGCTTCAAGGACTCGTCGACCGGCTGCCGGCCATCCTGCGCGCGCCCCTGGAGAAGATGCTGGAGCAACTGCCGGTGGAGCAGCAGAGCCTCAACCGCACCTTGCAGCAGCAGGGCGCGGCGGCGGCCAAGGCGGTGACGGGGGCCGTGGCGGCCACGGGCACCCTCGCGCTCCAGACAGCGATGATGCTCATCGCCTTCTTCTTCTTCCTGACGGACGGAGACCGGCTCGTGCGCTGGCTGGAGAGCGTCTCGCCGCTGCGCCCCGGCCAGACGCAGGAGCTGCTGCGCGAGTTCCGCGCCACCTCGGTGTCGGTGCTGGTGTCGTCGGTGGCCACCGCGGGCGTGCAGGCGGGAGCGGCCCTCGTGGGCTACCTCATCGGCGGCGTCCCGGCCCCGCTGTTCTTCGCGGGGCTGACGTTCTTCTTCGCGCTCATCCCCGCGGTGGGCGCGGCGGTGGTGGTGCTCGCCGCCGCCCTGCTGATGCTCCTGAGCGGCCACGCCTGGACGGCCCTCTTCCTCACCATCTGGGGCGTCGCGGTGGTGGGCGTGGTGGACAACATCGTCAAGCCGCTGCTGGCTCGCAAAGGCATGAACCAGCACGGGGCCATCGTCTTCTTCGCGCTGCTGGGCGGACTGGCGGCGTTCGGCGCGGTGGGGCTCTTGCTCGGCCCGCTCATCGTGGCGTTCTTCCTGACGCTGGTGAGAATCGCCCAGCGCGACGAGCGGGCCCCGCCTCGGGCCTCTCCACCTCCACCGGCCGCGTCAGGGCGCGGGTAGCGCGCGGTACGCCTCGCGCAGCGCCTCGGGCGAAGCGGCCACGCTCGCGGCGACCCGAGTGGCCTCGGCGGCGGGCAGCCGGCCCAGCAGGCTGCGCTCCAGGTGCTGCGCGATGAAGTCCTGGGACTCATCCACCTTCACGTCCACCACCTGCCCCTTCGCGTCCAGCACGGGCACCAGGCGCGGCGAGGAGATGAGCAGCATGGAGGGCACGTCCAGCCGCTTCACGCGCGCGGTGATTTCATCGCGCAGCGCCGGCTCGAAGTGGATGCCCTTCTCCTGCACCAGCGCGCGGATGCCCTCGTAGTCGCCCGTGGCCTTGATGACCATGAGCTTGGAGAGCAGCTCGCCCACCGCCTCACGCATGCGGGCATGGTCCGTCACCGTCCAGTAGGTGCGGCCGTCCACCACCTTCTGGGCCACCGCGCCCTTCTCGCGCAGGTACGTCACCGTCATCTGGTGGCCGCGCTGGTGGTCCTCCTCGAAGCTGTCCCCCGTCTCCACGCTGCGCAGGTTGGTGAGCCCCTCCGCCAGGAAGTCCCGGTACATCTGCCGCGCGATGGCCTCATGGTCCGGAGACAGCTCCGCGAGCGCCGGGTCGAAGGCGTGCCACAGCGCGACCAGGTCCGCGCGCGCCTCCTCCAGCGTGTTGTCGTACTCGCGCAGGAACGCGGAGGGCGACTGTCCCTTGAGCTTTGGATCCACCTGTCCGGAGGCGTGGCCCAGCACCTCGTGGAAGGCCACCAGCCACTTGCGCGCGGTGACGGAGAACCGCGCGGCCTGGGCGCGCTCCTCCTGGGTGGGAGACAGCTCCATGGCCATGGGCAGGCGCACCAGCGCGGACGCGGCCTCCATGACGTTGGTCACCATGACGCTCTTGCTGCCGTAGCGCTCGCGGATGTGCTGCTCGTTGGGCAGGTTGATGCCCGCGGGCGGCTGCGGGTACGTGGTGATGAGGTTGATGGCCTTGGCCACCGGCGGCGCCACCTTCTTGCGCTTGTACTTCTGGGGCCAGGGCAGCCGGTCCTCGAAGTACTGCGCGCGCCGACCCATCAACTCCATGATGCGGTTCTCCTTCGCATCCCGGTAATTGACGAGCGCCTCCCACTGGCCCTTGTGGCCGCGCGGATCCACGTACGTCTCGATGAAGCCGAGGTTCGCGTCCACCGCGGGGTCCACCTTCAGCCACGCGATGTTGTACGCGTCCCAGTCCTTCAGGTCGCCGGTCTGGAAGAAGCGCACCAGCTTCCCCAGCGCCGCGCGCTGCGCCGGAGCCGCCGAGCGCATCGCCTCCCCCAGGTGCCCGTTGACGCGCGCCAGCTCCCCCGCGAACAGCCCCGGGGCCACCTTCCCGTCCGGCGTGCCCGCGCGGAACACCTGCTCGACGAGCTTCCCGTCCTGCTTCACCACGCGCGAGTCCAGCGGGTACTTCTCCGAGAAGCCCTCCAGGTCCTTCATCGTGACGCCCAGACCGTAGGCCGTGTTGGCGGACGCGGTGAGCAGGTCCTGCCCCGGCGGCGGAGCCTTGGAGGTGAGCTGCGGCTCGAAGGCGGCGTCGAAGAGGGTGGGACGCAGGTCGGCGAGCCACGCCTTCAGGGCCGCCTCGTCCTTCACGCCCAGCGGCGCTCCCGCCTTCAGCGCGCGCACCGCGGCGGCTTCGAGCTGCTCGGGCGTGAACTCGGGGACGAACTTCTGCCCGGTCACCTGATCATGATTGCCCGTGTGCCCATAGAAGCGGACCAGATAGTTCGCGAGCTGGGCATCGAACGCGGCGCCCTGCCCTTCGCGGCCAAACAGATACACGCTCTCCAACAGGCGCTTGGCGGGGACCAGCTTCCACCCGAGCTGCGCGTAGGCGATGTCTTCCCCCGCGTGCGCCGCCAGCGTGAGGGACCACGCCACGCGCTTGTCGGCCAGCGACAGCGCTGGGACGCCGGGTGCGAAGACCTGGGCGACGGCGGTGGTCCCCAGCCGCTGCTTGAGGAAATCACTCGACGAGGCGGGCGCCGCGCTCGGGGCGGGAGGCGCGGCGGCGAGCAGGGCGGCCAGGAACAGGGGCGTCATCATGCGGCTCCGAGAATGAGAGGTCGGGTGCGTGGCTAGCGCGCTCCTCGGGCGGACTCAAGCGCCCTCGTGTCTGGGAGAACATGGACAGACATCCCGGACGCGGGTCACGAATCCCGAGGAAACCACGTCATTCACCATCCCTTCACGCCATGACCATGCATTAGCATTCGCGACCGCGTGCATCCCCCACGCATGAAAGGCTCCCATGTCCCCACACCCGCGTCGCGTACGACTTGCCTTGTTATTCGCTCCGCTCCTCGCGCTCGCCCTTCAACCCGCATGCGGGGACGACCCCACGGAGCCGCAGGGCCCGGGCCCCGTCGTCGACGCGGGCCCCGAGCCACGCGACGCAGGTCCGGATCCACACGACGCAGGTCCCACAGACGCCGGGCCCTCGGACGGAGGCCCGACGGAGGACTGTGCCGCGGTGCCAGACGAGCCGCTGCCGCCCCCGCCGGTCGTCCGGGACACGAGCGTGGACATCCTCACGCGGCTCAATGCCATCCCCGGCCTCACCGCGCGCGAGAACCCCGACCACGTCTCGGTCCCCGCGGGCCACCGCTTCTTCGCGCTCACGTATGACCAACCCGCGGACCACAACCGTCCCGGCTGCCAGCGCTTCACCCAGCGCTTGACGCTGCTCCACAAGGTGGATGACGCGCCCGTCGTCTTCTACAACTCCGGGTATTACGTCGGCCCCAGCGCGGGACGCCGGGAGCTGACCACCCTCCTCAGCGGCAACCAGCTCTCCATCGAGCACCGCTACTTCCCGCCCAGCATCCCCACGCCCACGGACTGGAGCCTGCTCACCATCCGCCAGTCCGCGGCGGACTTCCACCGCGTCATCCAGGCGATGAAGGCCATCTACACGGGCAAGTGGATCTCCACGGGCGCGAGCAAGGGTGGCGAGACCGCGGTCTTCCATCGCCGCTTCTATCCGAACGATGTGGACGGCACCGTGGCCTACGTGGCACCGCTGGCCCGCGCGGACGATGAGCGCTTCCCCGCGTTCCAGGCGGCCGTGGGTGGAGACACCCAGGCGGCGTGCCGCGAGCGCATGCACAACTTCCAGCGCGTCGTGCTGGGACGCCGGGACCGGATGCTCGCGCTGTTCCAGAACTACGCCACGTCCCAGGGCATGACCTTCACGCGGCTGGGCATCGAGAAGGCCTTCGAGCACTGCGTCATCGAGTCCTACTTCGCCTTCTGGCAGTACTACTCGCCCAGCGACTGCTCCGCGTTCCTCGACGACAGCGCGTCCGACGCGGAGCTGATGACGGTCCTCCAGGACTACTCGCCGCTGGAGACGTTCATGGATGAAGGCATCGGCGGCATCATCGCGTATCAGGCCTATTACTATCAGGCCTCCGTCGAGCTGGGCTGGCCCAAGCCCTACGACGACCATCTGGGAGCGCTCGTCCATTTCCCAGACACGGACATCGCGCCCCCCTACGCGCCCCCCGGCGTCCTCTTGTCCTTCCACCCCGAATCCATGCAGGACGTCGAGAGCTGGGTGACGACCCAGGGCGAGCGGCTGATGTTCATCTATGGCGAGCTGGACCCCTGGTCCGCGGCCGCGTTCCCGCTGGGCCAGGCGCGGGACTCGTATCTGTTCCAAGCCCCCGGCGCCAACCATGGGAGCCTGATCCGATTCCTCAACGCCGCCGACAACGCGGCCGCCACGCGGATCGTGCGCCGGTGGGCGGGAGCCCCGGACCTCCAGCTCCGGCACGTCACCGAAGAGCCGGAGGCCCCCGCCTACAACGAGTTCGAGCCGCACCTGCCCACCCGGCTGCGCGTGCCCCCCGTGCCCACGCGCCATTGAGCGCGCCACGAGGCGCCCCCTCGCCTGCGAGGTCCATCACCTCAGGGATAGGTGATGGACCCCACGTAGTTGGCCTCCGAGGGGGCGCACTCGAAGTTGAGCGACGGTTGGATTCGCGGCGTGTCGAACACCCGCTCCAACTGCCCCGGCCGGCGCACCACCACGTGCGCCTGCACCGGCGCGCTGACGTCCACGTCCGGCGTGAAGGTGGTCAATGACAGACAGATGTCGTAGGTGCCCGAGGGCGGAGTCGTACCCAGCGGCCAGTAGATGTTCTCGGGCCCCAGCCCCTTGCGCGCGTCCACGTCCAGGATGCCTCGGTCCGTGGTGTCGCTGGGGCCCGGGTTCCAGAACGAGATGAGCTTGCCGGTGGGCGTGCGCACCAGGAGGTCCGCGTCTCCATCGCGATTCCACGTCGCGGTGAACTGGAGCGCGCCACCGCCCACGCAGACCCCGAGCGCGCACGACCCGCCATACGCGCAGGCCTGTCCGCACGCGCCGCAGTGAAGCACGTCGGTCCGGGTATCGACACAGGCGCCACCACAGACCGTGCGTGGCGCGAGGCAATCCGGCTGGCAGGTGTAACCACCCGGCGTGTTCACACACAGCTCGCCCGGCGCGCACTGGGCCGTCCCCTGATAGCACTCGTCCACGTCCGTGCAGACGCTGGGTTGTCCGTGGCAGGTGTAGCCATGCTCCACCTGGCAGATGCTGTTGCAGCCATCGCCGGACTGGATGTTGCCGTCGTCGCAGGTCTCGACGCCGTTGGTCTGCGCGTCGCCACAGACGACCCGGCCCTCCGCTTCAATGGCATCCACCATGTACAACTCGATGACCGACCCGCGCAGGCGAACGTAGCGGTAGGACGCGCTGCCGCCCCGGAACGGCACCATCGCGATGTGCGTCCCCACGCTCACGTTCACCAGGCGCAACGTCCCGGTGGTCAGCACCGTGCCATCCGCCCGGAGGAAGTCCACCTGCGTCGCCACCGACAGCGCGACGCCCTGGTAATACACCTTCAGGTTCCCCGTGCCCTCCTCGCCCGCGCCCATGTCCAGGAGGAGCGACGCGTTGAGCAACCCGAGCACCGTGGCCGCCTCGCCATCCGGCGCGCCCACCGCGTTGTTCGCGTTGAGCACCGTGGCCGTGGTCCCCGGTGCCACGGCGTCCGCGTACAGGTCTCCGCCCAGCTTCACGCCCTCGGACGCGCGACCGAGCGGAGCGGGACGGGCGGCCAGGACCGCCTCGCTCACGGGCGGCTCTCCACACGCGACGCTCAGGAGCCCCGCCAGCAACGGCGCCAGGACGCGCCCCGAAGCCATGCGTCGATGCCTGCCCATGGTGAACTCGCTTTCGCCCGAGGAACGAGAGGGATTCCGGGCACGGGCCGTCCCGGTTGGGATGTCCTGCCCGCACAAGTCTTTCCCATTTCCTCAGCGCGCCACGGGTCGCGCGGACCTCCCCGTGGAGGGCTCGACATTCAGCGCGGCGCCGAGGGCGACGAATGCCGCGATGCGAACAGCGCCCCGCACGCAAGCATTCACCATCGACGGGCGACCCTCCCCTCGGGGTCGTGCGCCTGACGCGCATCGAGTTGTGCGCGCGGCCCAGGTCCCCCCAGAATCGTCGTCATGCCAACGTGGCGCCCTTCTCCGTGGCTCGTGTTGCTCGCGCTCGGCACCTCCGCGAGCTGCGCGAGGAACCTGGCTCCGGCTCCCCCCGAGCCCCCCATCGCACGGGCCACCGTCCCGGCCGAGCAGCCCGCCCCGCCCCCGAGCACGCTCCCTCCCGCCACGCTCGACGCCGCGCTTCAGCTCCGCGCGCACGGCCAACACGACGAGGGCTTGCGCGTCCTGGAGCGCGTCTTCGTGCACGCCAGCGAGGCCGGGGACGTGGCCACCGCGGCCAGGGCGCTCCATCGGCAAGGAGACCTCCTGCTCGACCTCCAGCGCTGTGAGGAGGCGGGCCGCTTGTATCAACGCGCCCTCGCGCTCTACGAGGCGCGCGGAGACCTCGCCATGGCCGGACTCGCGGCGAACGACCTGGGCTTGTGGAGCCACCGCTGCGGCAGCCTCGAGACCCAGGCCATCCCCTGGTTCACCCTGGCCATGGAGCACCGGCGCGCCGCGGGTGACCTGCCGGGCCTCCGGGTCAGCGCCAACAACCTCGGCGCCGCGTACTTCAACCTCCGCATGACCGAGGAGGGCCACCGCGCCTACCTGCAAGCGCTCGCCGCCGCCGAGGCCCTCCACGACGCGAGCGCGGAGCGACAGGTCCACGCCAACCTCGCGCTGCTCTGGACGCTGGAGGCCGAGCACCACGCGGACTGGGACGACGGTGAGCCACCCCCACCGGTGCCAGCGGACTCTGCCGCCCAGCGCACCGCCCGAGAGCACTTCGCCCGAGCCCTCGAAGCGGCGCGACGCGCGCAGGAGCCCGAGTCCTCCGTGTGCGACACCTTCGGCCGGTTCAGCAATCGCTGCGACCGCCTGGCGCCACGGGCTCAGCGCGCGCCGTAGACGCCGGGCGCGGGCGTGGGCTCGGAGGGAAGGGCCCGCGACGGGTCGAAGCGCTCCAGGTGGGGCCCCCAGCGCTCCAGGAAGCCCGCGCGCATGAGCGCGGCGTCCTCCAGGACAATCCGCTCCAGCGGCACGTCCACGCCCGCGAGCAGGAAGAGCCCCCGCGCCGCGAGCCGCCGCACCTCGCCATCTGAATCATCGAGCGCGTCGAGCAGCGCGCGCGCCGCCTCGGGACGCGCCAGCGTGCTCAGCGACTCCACCGCGAATCGCCGCGCGCCCTGCATCTCCGCATGGAGGTACTCGACGATGGCCGCGATGGCCTTGGGCGTACCAGCCGCCAAGAGCAGGAGCATGCGAGGCCGTCCGTGCAACGACGTCGCCTCCAGGCCGAAGGGCTCCAACGCGGGCCCGGGATGGAAGGTCAGCGCCCGCAGCGCGCCACAGCGAGGGTCCGGATCCTCATCCCCGGGGCGACAGCCGATGGGGTCGGAGCCAGGGCCGAGCACGGCGAGCAGCGCCTCGGTGGCGCGCGGCTCCGGAGCGGGACGGAAGACGACCTCTCGCATCTGAGCGCGGAGATCCGAGCGCGGATGCAGCGCAGGCAACGCGTCCAGGAAGGTGTCGCGCTTGGGACGAGAGCCAAAGTAGGCGAGCGCATTCACCGCTTCGTTGCGCAGCTCCATGGAGCTGGGCTCGCGCGCGCGTTGGATGAGCAAGGGAAGCGCGGCGCTGTCCTGGAGTCGGCCGAGGAGGAACAATCCCCGGCGCTTGGACTCGGTGGACAGGTCGGCTCGCTCCTGGTCCTCCAGGAGCTGATGCACGAGCGCACCGAAGCGCTCGGAACCCAGCTCCTCGCGGCTGCGGAAGCAGCGCGCCAGCAACTCGAAGCTCTGCGGCAGCGCCACCGCGCGACGCGAGGACTTCGCGGGTGCGCGGGCCCACGCGAGCAAGACCTCATCCGCTCCAGCCGGCGGCGCCGCCATGGCATGGGCATGCACGCCCAGGACGAACATCCACAGGGACAGCCAGGAGTGTCGCGGCATGCAGGGAGTATCCCCTGGCCACGGCGCGGAGGGGAGTCACGGCCACCTGGGCCGCTCCTCCTGACGCAACGTCCACCCGCGCGCAGCGGCCGGCGGGAGCCACCCGCGCTCCCACCGGCATGCCCCCCCCTGAGCGACCTAGAAGGCCGCGCCGCTCGCGCGCAGACCGGGCGAGGACGACAGGCTGGACAGGCTCGTGTGCAGCACGAACGTACCGGTGGCGCTCACATCCGGGCTGCGGTTGGCGGACACGCCATCCGTGCCGGCGAGCCCCGAGGCGAACGTGGCCGAGTCCACGACCGTGCCAGACGCGTTCTTCACCGTCACGGTGTCACCGCTGTTCGACAAGCCGAGCGCGCCCGAGGACGCGGCCACCGCGCCCACCGTGCCGGCCGGGATGCCCGACGCGCCACCAAACACGACCACGGCCTTGCCCGCCGCCAGCGACGTACCGCTCACGAACGTGTGCCGCACGTTGGTCGCGTCGGACACGGTCCAACCGCTCAGGTCCACCGCGGCCGAGCCCGTGTTGACCAACTCCACGAACTCGCCGTTGACGTCCGAGCCCGCCTCGTTGAGCAGCACCTCGTTGATGAACACCTTGCCGGTGCCACCCGAGGACGTGGTGATGGTGAAGGCCGCGTTGCTCGTGTCCGTCACCGTGGCGTCCGAGGCATCGCTCACGCGCACCAGCGCGGAGGTGCTCGCGGTGGCGGGCACCGTCCACGCGTAGCTGCCCGCCGAGGCCGGCGTGCTCGCCACCAGCGTGGTCCACGTGGAGCCATCCAGCGTGTACTCCACCTTCACGTTCGTCACGCTGGTGGAGGTCCAGGTGATGGTCTGCGCGCTGCTCGCCGCCCAGCTCTCTCCACCATTGGGCGAGCCCACCGTCACGCTCCCGGACGGAACCGAGTCGCCGGGGATGAGGAAGTCCTTGATGATGCCCATGTGCTGCATGCCGCTGGCGCCGCTGTCCGCCGCCAGCGCCGGGGAGATCTCCGAGATGGGCGAGTACACGCGCGTGTCCGCCACCAGCCCGTTGGCGAACGAGCTGCCACCGATGACGACGGCCGTCTGATACGGACGCAGGTCGCTGTCCACCAGCACGTGGTCATACGGGCTGTTGCGTCCGGCGTTGGTGTTCGAGTTGCCATTGCGGTCCGCCGGATACGGCGACGCGGTGTTCACCACGGCGGACAGCGTGTTCAAGCAGCCCTCCGTGCGGCTGCCGGTGTTGAAGTCTCCACCAATGGCGAGGTAGTCGCCCGCGGGGACGTTCGCCTGGATGAAGCTCAGCAGGTTGGTGGCCTCCGTGTTGCGGATGCTGGAGCTGGTGGTCAGCAGGTGCACGCTCACCACCCACAGGTCCTTGGGACCCGGCACGTCGATGCGCGCCCACGCGAAGTCGCGGTTGCTCACGCTGGTGTCGTCCCACTCACCCGAGGCGATGATGGGCCAGCGGCTGATGATGCCGTTGGGGATCTGCGCGCCCCCTTCGCGGTAGTACGAGAAGCCCGTCCCAAACGCCGTGTCCACGAACGAGCGCAGGTCCGCCGCCGAGTTGGACAGGTAGTTGAACTCCTGAATCATCACGACGTCCGGCTGCGTCCCCTGGAAGATGCGGATGCCGTGTCCCGGGTCGTAGTTCTGCCCGGTCCCGCTGGAGAGGTTCGCCGCCATCAGGCGCAGGCGCACGCTCGTCAGCGGCGCCTCGGCCGTGGCCAACGGCTCCGACGTCGTCGCCTCCGGCGCGGTGCTTCCACCGCACGCCGCAGCCAACCACAACGACAGCGCGCCCACCCAGCGCCAGGGAGTCTTCATCCGTCTCGAAATCACAGTCTCAGTCAGCACGATGTCCGGTCCTGCTCCCATCGGGAGCGTGGAGGTTTCTCGAGAACCACGGCGGCGTGATGCACGCGAGAACGCGCACACAACGACCATCGTGTTTATCGCGCGATTCGAGAAGAGATTGTGTGAACGAATATGTCTGAAATATCGTTTGGGTGTCGCGGCGGCTGTAGACAGCGCCACGAACAGGTATCGCCGCCCTTGTTCCCAGTGTTCGCAGGCGACGCATCCCCCGTCGCCGCACGACACGGGAGGCGTGCGCTCCCGTGCGGGCTCGCGAGATGTCTCCCGTGTCCCATCCAAGGGAGCATCCGAGCCCTCGCCCCACGCCTCGCGGCCTGCACCCCGCCAGCGCCAGGAAGCGGCGGCGCGCCGTTGTGGAGCCCGGCCGGGGTGTCCATCGTCGAAGGCATGCGTGCCATCGACACCCAGGACGAGCGGATCGCCACGTTGCTGGTCGCGGACGACCGGGACCTGCCCCGAGATGGCAGCACCGACGTGCAGGTGCGCCTGCGCGATGGGCGCCGCTTCATCGTCACGTTGCACACGTTGGAAGCGCTCGCGCGACGGCTCGATGAAGCACCCGCGTTCGTCGCGTCGGGCGTGCTGCTCGTCAAGCGCATGACGGACGCGGCGGTGGTGAGCGCCGTGCGCGCGGCGATGGGCGAGGGGCTCGAACGGTACGGCGCGCTCCAGCCCCCCATCGAGGAGTAGCGCGAGGAGTAGCGCGAGGAGTAGCGCGAGGAGTAGCGCGAGGAGTAGCGCGAGGAGGCGCCTGTGGCGCACGCGACGTCCGGACTGGGCGCCTGCGAACACGGGCCGCGCCGCATGTCCGTGAGCGGATGGACGCCCCACCACGAGGCCCTGTCCGCGAGCACGCGCTGATACCTCGCCGCGGATGAACCGTCATGTCTTGAAGCTCGGTCGCGTGGGGGCGCTCGTGTCCTGGGGCCTGCTCGCGGCCTGCGCGGGCGAGGACGCGGGTGATGCGCCCCTGGAGACCGAGTCCGTCAAACAGGAGCTCATCGCCTGCGGCCCGTTCTGTCCACCCGGCTACACTTCGGTGGGGTTCGCGTGCAGCACGGCCTGCCCCGGGGGATGCCCGAACGCGGTGTCCTGCGTCCCTACCCCACAGGGCGCCGCCATCACCGCGACGCCGCAATCCGTCCCCGTGCGGCCCGGGACGCTGGGCACGACGCGCATCTGCTGGAACACCTCGGGGCTCCACTATCCGGTGTGGATCAAGGTCAGCGCCAACGGCGCGCCCGAGCAGCTCTTCACCAAGGAGAGCGACGCGGGTCGGGACTGTGAGAACGCCACCTGGATTCAAGCGGGCAGCTCCTACGTCTTCAGCATCCGCACGACGAAGACGGGCGGCGCCGTGCTGGCGAACGTCACGGTCGTAGGGGTTGCAACGCCGTGACGCGCAGTGCGTTGGCTCGCCGCGGCGCGAGGCGCTCCTCACTCGACGCCGCACCTCGCCGCGCGCGAAGGAGATTGACGGCGCGGGAGGGGAGCGCTCGGATGCGCGCCCATGACCCAGCTGCGAACCCGCGCTGAAGCTTCGAAGTACAAGGAAACCTCCCGCCACGCCGATGTGCTCGCCTTCGTCGATGGGCTCTGCCTTCAGACGAAGCTCGCGCGCCGCGTGGACTTTGGCCGGAGTGGAGAAGGCCAGCCCCTGGTGGCGCTCATCCTGAGCGACCGGGGCTGCTTCACGCCCGAGCAAGCCCGCAAGCAGAAGAAGATGGTCGTGATGGTGGAGGCCAACATCCACGCGGGCGAAGTGGAGGGCAAGGAGGCGGTGCTCGCGCTCGCACGCGACCTGACGCTGACCTCGCTGGGCAAGAAGGTGCTCGACTCGCTCTGCCTCGTGCTGATTCCGAACTTCAACCCGGACGGCAACGACCGCATCAGCCCCAACAACCGCAAGCTCGACCTGAAGAACCTGGAGGGGCAGGTGAATCCCGAAGGGGGCGTGGGCACGCGCTACACGGGCGAGGGTTGGAACCTCAACCGCGACAGCATGAAGCAGGAGGCGCCCGAGACGCGCGCGCTCGCCGCCTTCTACCAGACGTGGTACCCGGACCTGTTCATCGACTGCCACACCACCGACGGCAGCATCCACGGCTTCGACCTCACGTACGACACGTCGCACTCGAACGAGCCGCTCTTCAACGAACTGCGCGCCCTCAACCGCGTGCTCCTGGAGCGCGTGGCCAAGGCGGTGAAGACGCGCCACGGCTTCGACAGCTTCTGGTACGGCAACTACAAGCAGGAGGGAGACCCGCGCTCCGGCTGGCACACATACCCGGCCCTCCCCCGCTTCGGCAGCCACTACCGCGGCCTGCTGGGTCGGCTCGACGTGCTGCTGGAGACGTACAGCTACATCGACTTCCCGCGCCGCTGCGCGGTGATGCGCGCGTGGTTGCTGGAGTTGATCCGCGACGCCGCCAGGCACGCCAAGACGTACCGCGCCGCCACCGCCGCCGAGGAGCAGCGCATCATCGCCCGAGGCACCACGCCCGACGTGAGCGAGATGGTCGGCATCAACTACGGCATCGCGACGCGAGACGCGGAGGGCGCGCTGACGTTCGACTACCCCGCCTATGCGAAGGCCGGGGACACCGCGCACATCCAGTCATTCGACGAGGCGAGCATCGCGGCGCGGCGCTTCCCCGGGAAGCGGAAGCGCGAGTACACGATGCCGCACTACCGCACCTTCGTTCCGACGCACGCGGTGAGCACGCCGGAGGC
This sequence comes from Citreicoccus inhibens, assembly GCF_019039035.1. GTDB lineage: Bacteria > Myxococcota > Myxococcia > Myxococcales > Myxococcaceae > Citreicoccus > Citreicoccus inhibens. Next base: position 317,379 of record NZ_JAHNZT010000001.1, read on the forward strand.
GTACCTCGTCCCGGCCGAGCTGGCCGCGCGCCTGGAGGGGCACGGCATCCGCTTCGAGCGCCTGTCCGCCGCGAAGTCCTTCATGGTGGACAGCTACCGCGTCACGCGCCGCGAGGAGACCTTCAGCCCGGACGTGGCCGCCAACATGCCGCCGCCCGGAGAGGCCGAGCTGCCGCAGAGCCAGAAGCCCAAGCCCGTGCGCTTCGAGACGGTGCTGACGGTGACCCCGGAGCGCCTCACCCGCGAGTTCCCCGCCGGCGCGCTGTACGTCCCCACCGCGCAGCGTGGCGGCACGTTGGCCGTGTACCTGCTGGAGCCGCACTCGGATGACGGCTTCTGCCGGTGGCAGTTCGTGGACGCGCTGCTCGGAACGAACGAGTACTACCCCATCCACCGCGTGGTGAACGCGACGAGCGCGCCGAAGAAGGTGGAGTAGTCCACGCCCGGCCGCTCAGGAGGACGCGGGGGCCACGTCGCCCGCGCGTCCCGGAGCGGCCAGCGTGATGCCCAGTGCGGCGGTGGCGGTGAGGCCCGAGGCGATCGCGAACTGCAGCGCGAAGTGCCCTCGGGCCAGTGACATGGCCGCCACGGCCAGCGAGCCGCCCAGCAGGCGCATCGCGTAGAGGGTGCTCGTGATGATGCCGCGGTGGTGCCACGGCGCGCGCGACTGAGGCCCCAAGAGCGATGTGCTCGCCGCGGGCCCCAGCCCCAACCCCACGACGGTGAGGCACGCGAAGGTGGCCACCACGCCCCAGCCTCGCGAGGCCGCGAGCGAGAGCAGGCCCGCGCCCAGGGCCGCCACGGCGAAGCTGAGGCCCACGCTGGCGCGCATGCCGCCACGCACCAGCACCTTCACGCCGAAGGTGGAGCCCACGGACCACCCCACCAGCATGGGCACGAGCGCGAGCCCCGCGCCGAGCGGCGTATGCCCGCCCTGCTCCGTCATCCACAGCGGCACCCACGCGGACATCGTGTACAGCAGCGCGCCCGCGAACAGGCCGCCCGCGACACCACTCAGCACGGTGCGGTCCGTGGCCAGCTCACGCGGCAGCAAGGGCATGGAGACCTCGCGCTGCTGCCGCGCGAGCATCCCGCCCACCAGCACCGCCCCGAGCGCGCAGGACAGGCGAGTTCCCACCCCACCGGGCTCCAAGGCGAACAGCAGCAGCGCGGCGGAAGCGCCCGCGAGCAGCGGCCCCCAACGGTCCAGCGGCTCGCCCACGCGGCGAGGTGGATCCCGATAGGAGAGGTGCAGCAGCGTCGCGGCGAGCAGGCCCACCGGCAGGTTGACCAGGAACACCCAGCGCCACGAGGCGTGCATCACCAGCCAGCCTCCAATGAGCGGCCCCAGCGCGTTGGCGCCACCCCACGCGCCGGTGAACAGGCCTTGGATGGCCGCGCGCTCGCGCAGCGTGTAGAGGTCGGCGCTGATGGTGAGCGTGGTGGGCTGGAGCGCGCCGGCGCCCAGTCCCTGCATGACGCGGAACGCGATGAGCGCGGGCATGGACGTGGCCAGGCCGCACAGCGCCGAGCCCCCGAGGAACAGGCCCATTCCGAAGAAGAAGACGGGCTTGCGTCCCAGTCGGTCGGCGAGCTTGCCGGACACGAGCACGCCCACGGTGGAGGCGAAGAGGAAGGCGGAGAAGACCCACGAGTAGAGCTGGGGTCCTCCCAACTCGCGGGTGATGGTGGGCATGGCGCTGGTCACCACCGTGCCCTCGAAGGCGCTGACCACCAGGGCCAGCAACACCGCGCCAGTGGCCACTCGACGGGCCGCGCCCGGACGCATCGCGGACACCGACTGCGACGTCAGCTCGCTTCCATCCATGGCCCCCATGTATGCGGAAGGCAGGCATGCGGAAATCGCATCTTTCGCATAGGCTCATTGCGGAAATCGCATGACCTCGGAACAGCTTCGAGCCTTCCTCCAAGTGGCGCGCGACGGCCGGGTCTCCACGGCCGCCAAGGCACTGGGCCTGTCACAGTCCGGACTGTCGCGGCAGCTCCAGTCACTGGAGGCCGAGCTGAGCACACGGCTGCTCGTCCGCACGCCCACGGGCGCGGTGCTCACGGACCCAGGAGCGCGCTTCCTTCCCCATGCGCGTCGCGCCTTGGATGCGCTGGCCGCGGGCGTCACCGAGTTGGAGCGACTGTCAGGCACGCCGAGCGGCCCGGTGGCGCTGGGGACGCTGACCACGGTGGGGGCGTACTTGCTGCCGGAGTTGATTCCTGCGTTCTCGCGGCTGCATCCGGAGGTGCGGCCCCGCTTGAGCGAGGACCGGGCGGCGGTGCTGGAGGAAGGCGTCGCGCGAGGAACGTTGGACCTGGCCATCCTGACGTTGCCCGTGCGGCGAGTAGACCTGGTGACGCAGAAGTTGTGGGAGGAGTCGCTCTTGCTCGCGGTGCCCAAGGGGCATCGGCTGACGCGGCTCGGGAGGCCCGTGGCGCTCGCGGAGGTGGTGGAAGAGACGTGGGTGCTCATCCCCGGGATGGCGGGCGCGCGAGCCCTGGAGGCCGCATGTGAGGCGCGCGGGGTGACGCCTCGCGTGGCGCTGGAGACGGACAACTCGGAGGCGGTGCTGCGCATGGTGGAGCGAGGCCTGGGCGTGTCCCTGGTGCCCGAGCTGGCGGCGAGCAGCCACACCACGCACCACGTCGAGCTGATTCCCGTGGCGAAGGGCGCGCCCAAGCGGCAAGTGGCGCTCGTGCACCGAGGCGAGGGTTACCTGACGGCGGCGGCGCGAGCGCTGAAGGCATTCATCGTCGAGCACGCGAAGCGACCGTCCACGCGCGGCAAGGCGAAGTAGGCTCGGCGCACAGGAGAGGAATCATCATGGCGCGGCAGGACGGGTACGTGACGTACGTGGTGGAGCTGCTCGAGCCACTGGGTGCGGTGCAGGTGCGGCACATGTTCGGGGGTTGGGGCGTCTATTACGGCGGTCGGATGTTCGGTCTCATCGCAGAGGGGCAGCTCTACCTGAAGGTCGACGAGCTCACGCGTGACGCCTTCGAGCGCGCCGGAGGTCAGCCCTTCGTCTACGGCGGAGGAACGCATCCGGTATCGCTGCGCTTCTGGACACCGCCCTCGGACGCGGCCGACGACGCGCGCGAGCTGCTGCCCTGGGCACGAAGAGCCGTGGAAGCCGCGCAGCGGGCCGCGGTGAAGAAGTCCCAGGCACAGCAAGCCACCGCGGAGCGAAGAGCCGCGGCGGCCGCGAAGAAGACCGCCAAGAAGAAAGCCGCTGAGACGAAGCCTGCCGCGAAGAAGACCGCGGCCAGGAAGGCCACCTCGAAGAAGGCCGCCGCGAGGAAGCCCCGCGCTCGCGCCTAGACAACAGGCTCCAGCGTCTCGCCTCCCCCCGCTCCGCCGAGGCGTCAGCGCGGTGGCGTCCCCAGGCCGAGCGGCTGGAGTCCCAGCTCGCTCGCGGACAGCTCGCGCATGCGGAACTTCTGGACCTTGCCCGTCACCGTCATGGGGAACGACTCCACGAACTTCCAGTAGCGGGGAATCTTGAACGTCGCGATGCGCCCCGTGCAGTACTCCCGCAAGGACGCCTCGGTGAGACTCACCCCCGGGCGCGGGCGCACCCACGCCATCACCTCCTCGCCGTACTTCGCGCTCGGAACTCCAATGACCTGCGCCTCGCTGACCTCGGGGTGCGTGTGCAGGAACTCCTCCACCTCGCGCGGGTACACGTTCTCGCCGCCTCGGATGATCATGTCCTTGATGCGACCGACGATCCGCACGTAACCCTCCGCGTCCATCGTGGCCAGGTCGCCGGTGTGCATCCAGCCCGCGGCATCCACCGCTGTCGCGGTGGCCTCGGCGTTGTCCCAATACCCCAGCATCACGCTGTAGCCCCGCGTGCACAGCTCCCCGGGCTGTCCCCGAGGCACCACGCCCCCCGAGTCCGGGTCCACGACCTTCACCTCGAGGTGCGGATGCACCTGCCCCACGGTGGCCACGCGCCGTTCGAGCGTGTCCTCCAGCAGCGTCTGCGTCGACACCGGCGAGGTCTCCGTCATGCCGTAGCAGATGGACACCTCGCGCATGTGCATCCGCGACTGCACCGCCTTCATCACCTCCACGGGACACGGTGAACCCGCCATGATGCCCGTGCGCAGCGAGCTCAAATCGAACTCGCTGAAGCGCGGATGATCCAACTCCGCGATGAACATCGTCGGCACGCCGTAGAGCGACGTGCAGCGCTCGACCTGCACCGCCTGCAACACCGCGAGCGGCTCGAAGGCCTCGCCGGGAATCACCATGCACGCCCCATGGGACGTGCACGCCAGGTTGCCCATCACCATGCCGAAGCAATGGTAGAAGGGCACCGGGATGCACACGCGCTCCTCGGGCCCGTAGCCCAGCAACTCCCCCACGAAGAAGCCGTTGTTGAGCACGTTGTGATGCGACAGCGTGGCGCCCTTCGGGAAGCCCGTCGTCCCAGACGTGTACTGGATGTTGATGGGGTCATCGAACTGGAGCGAGGCCTCGCGGTCCGCCAGCGTCCGCTCGCTCACGTGCGCCCCGGTGCGCGCCAGCAGCGCCCAGTCCTCATCCAGCACCAGCGCCACGCGCAGCGCCGGGCACCGAGGCCGCACCTCTTCGAGCATCTTCCGGTAGTCCGTCTGTCGGAAGCCCTTGGCCAAGAGCAACACGCTGACGCCCGCCTGATTGAGCGCGTACTCCAGCTCCGCCGTGCGGTAGGCCGGGTTGAGGTTGACGAGGATGGCGCCCACGCGCGCCGCCGCGTACTGGCTCACCACCCACTCGAAGCGATTGGGCGACCACAACCCCACCCGGTCTCCCTTGCCCACGCCCAACCCCAACAGTCCCCTGGCCGCCTCGGTGGTCGCGTCCCAGAACTGGCGGTACGTCGCGCGGTAGCCCTGCGACACCACCACCAACGCCTCCCGCTCGCCATGGGCCTCCACCGTGCGCTGGAGGTTCCTCCCGAGGGTCTCCCCGAGCAGCGAGGTCGGGCGCGTGCCATGGGCATAAGAGGGAGCGGTCATGCCCCATCGTCCCCAGGACACCGCGTGCTCCACAAGCGACCGACGACCGAGGGGCTCGCCGGTCCGTCCGCCATTCACTATCGCGGCGCGGCAAGCACCACCGCGGGTCCTCCCCGCGCCAGGGACTCGCACAGCCGCGCATGGAGCCGGAAGGCCAGGCGCGCCTCCTGAACAATCTCCTCCACCGCGTCCTCGCTGAGACGCAGCGCCTCCAGACGCTCATGCAGCCGCGCGCGGAAGGCCGGCACCTCGCCCAGCGTCAGCGCATTGTAGAACGCCGTGCCGGAGCCGTCCTCCAACTCGAACGACTCCGCCACCAGCTGCGCCTTGAGCGGCCCCGGGTAGAGGTCCAGCACGCAGCGCGTGTACGCATGGGCGAGCAGCAGGTGCGGCGCCGCTTCGAGCACCTCCCGCATCCGCTCCACGTGCAGCAGCGTCTCCTCGCACGCGAACGGCTCGCTGCGTGTATCGCCGCAGAACCACGCGAGGTCCGCCTCCAGCGCGGACGCGCGCCGCAGCTCCGGCAGCCACAACACCTGCGCCAGGGGCACGTCCCTCAGCCGCGGCAGCAAGGACTCGAACGTCGAGTACAGGACATGGAGCTGGCGCAGATACGCCGTGTAGTGCGCCGCGCGGACGTACTCGCCCAGCACGCCGCCCTCCCAGGGCTCGCAGAACAGCGACTGAAGGAACAGCGAGCGCTCCACCCGCAGGCGCGCCTCCACGGTCTCCTCCTCCAGCCGCGTGGCCAGCCCCGTAGCCTGCGACGCGACGGACAGTCGCCGCTCACGCGCCGAGGTCTCCGGACGCGGGCCCCTCCACACGCCCGTGACCGTCACTGCTTCCACCCGCCCGTGGTGACCCCGTGGGGCGCGCCCGCCATCGCCGGCGTCTCGGTTTCCGCGGGCCCCGCCAGCCGCCGCACCGCCTCGGCCAGCGTGAGCCCCAGCGCCCGCAGGATGTCCTCGTCCAGCCGCAGCGTCACCGGCCCCACTGCCAGGTGGATGTGCCCGCAGGCGCATCGGGTGACTTCGGCGCACGGCCCCCGCGCCAGCACTGTCTTTCCGCATTCCTGAGCAGACATCGCGTCCTCGCCTGGGCTCAAATTTTGAGTTTGATTCTCAAAATCAAACTCATGATGACCCAAGACTCCGGCCGCGGTCAAGCGGCGGGGGTTCCAAGGTCCCGCGTTCCAGCGTGCGAGATGACGCGGGCCGGCGTTAAGGAGAGGCCCCCCCTCTTCGGCTAATCTGACGCAACGCCCCATGGAAGACCCTCACGCAAGACTGGTAGCGGCCCTGTTGGATGCGAGGCAGCGCCACTGCTTTCCCCCGGACGTGCGCAAAGCGGCGCCGGAGTTCGTCGGACAGGTGCTGGGCTTGTTGTTCCCGCACTTCGCGGACCGGCTGGAGTGCAGCGCCGCGGCGGTGCGGCGCGACGTCACCACGGTAGAGGCGAGCCTGCACCGGCTGCTGGAGCTGCTGGAGCCGCACTACCCGCGCACCGAGCCGTCGCTCCCGGCGCGCTTCATGGCGGGACTGCCGGACACGTATGCGTGGCTCCAGCAGGACGCGCAGGCCATCTTCGACGCGGACCCCGCCGCGCGCAGCGTGGACGAAGTCATCCTCACGTATCCGGGCTTCCTCGCCATCGCCATCTACCGCGTGGCGCACGCGCTCCACGGCTTGGGCTTCCCGCTGCTGCCGCGGCTGCTCACCGAGCACGCGCACCAGCGCACCGGCGTGGACATCCATCCGGGCGCCGTCATCGGGCGGCGCTTCGTCATCGACCACGGCACGGGCGTGGTCATCGGCGAGACGACGCTGATTGGAAGCAACGTGAAGCTCTACCAGGGCGTCACCCTGGGCGCGCTGATGGTGGAGAAGGCCCTGGCGGACAAGAAGCGCCACCCGACCATCGAGGACGACGTGGTGGTGTACGCCAACGCCACCATCCTCGGAGGCGAGACGGTGGTCGGCCAGGGCAGCATCATCGCCGGCAACGCGTGGCTCACGCAGAGCGTGCCGCGCAACTCCATCGTCACCCGACGCAGCGAGGTCCGCCCGCGCAATGGCGACGGCGGCCTCGACGAGCTGGACTACCACATTTGAAGCGCAGCACAGCCCTCACCCGCAGCCCCGCCACGGACCCATGAAAGCCGACTCCATCCTGCAGACCATCGGCAACACGCCGCATGTGCGCATCCAGCGGCTGTTCCCTTCTCGCGTCACCGTCCACATGAAGCTGGAGCGCGCCAACCCGGGCGGCAGCATCAAGGACCGCATCGCGCTGGCGATGATTGAAGACGCGGAGAAGCGCGGCATCCTCCACAAGGACAGCGTCATCATCGAGCCCACCAGCGGCAACACCGGCATCGGCCTGGCCATGGTGGCCGCGGTGAAGGGCTACAAGCTGGTGCTCGTCATGCCAGAGTCGATGAGCATCGAGCGCCGCCGCCTCATGGCCGCCTACGGCGCCACCTTCGAGCTGACCCCACGCGCGCAGGGCATGAAGGGCGCCATCGCGCGCGCCAACGAGCTCGTGGCCCAGGTGCCCAACGCGTGGATGCCGCAGCAGTTCGAGAACCCGGCGAACATCGAGGTGCACCGGCGCACCACCGCGCAGGAGATCCTCAACGACTTCCCGGACGGGTTGGACTACCTCATCACCGGCGTGGGCACGGGCGGCCACATCACCGGCGTCGCCGAGGTGCTCAAGCAGCGCTGGCCCAAGCTCAAGGTGTTCGCGGTGGAGCCCGTGAAGTCCCCCGTCATCAGTGGTGGCGCTCCGGGCCCGCACCCCATCCAGGGCATCGGCGCGGGCTTCATCCCCAAGAACCTGCACACGGACGTGCTCGACGGCACCATCCAGGTGGCGGAGGAGGACGCGTTCAACTTCACGCGTCGCTCCGCGCGCGAAGAGGGCATCTTCGTGGGCATCTCCTCGGGCGCCTCGCTGTCCGCGGTGAATCAGAAGCTGGGCGAGATGCCGGACGGCAGCCGCGTGCTGTGCTTCAGCTACGACACGGGCGAGCGCTACCTCTCCATCGACTCGCTGTTCCCCGCGCAGTAGCGCTCGGGGCTCAGGTGCGCGAGAACTCGCGCACCCAGGCCACCAGCCGGTCCACCTCCTCCGGCGTGTTGTAGAAGTGTGGCGACAGGCGGATGCGCCCTCGCCGCACGGAATGCGCCACCTTGCGCTCGGACAACCAGGCGCTGAGCGCGCGCGCGTCCGCGCCGGGAGGCAGGAACGTGAGGATGCCCGCGCGATGTTCGGGCGCGGGCCCCACGTCACAGCCCAGGTCGCGAAGGCCGGCGTCCAGCCGCGCGACGAGCTGGCCAATGCGCTCGGAGATGCGGTCCATCCCCACCTCCAGCAACATCTCCAGCGCCGCGCCCAGCGCGTAGATGCCGGTGTAGGCCGCGCTGCCCTCCTCGAACTTCAGCGCGTCCGGGCGCAGCTCGAAGTGGCTGCGATTGAAGTTCCACGCATCCGTGGTGCTGCGCCAGCCCACCAGCACCGGGCGCACCCGCGGCAACACGTCACGCGCCACGTACAGGATGCCGATGCCCGCGATGCCCAGCATCCACTTGTGACTGTCCGCGCTGAGGAAGTGCGCGCGCGACTTCTTCACGTCCACGGGCAAGCAGCCCACGCTCTGGATGCCGTCCACGCACAGCAACACGCCCGCGCGCTCGCACACCGCGCCGAGCGCATCGAGGTCCGTGCGGCAGCCCGTAGCGAATTGCACGGACGACACCGCCACCAGGCGCGTGCGGGAGGTGAGCGCGGCGGCCACCGCCTCCGGCGTGACGCCGCCCGTGGGCGTCTCGATGTCCCGCACGACCACGCCGCGGTCGCGCAGGTGGAGCCAGGGATAGACATTGGACGGATACTCGAGGCTGGTGGCCACCACGACCTCGTCACCGGCGCGCCAGTCGAGTCCCTCGGCCACTAGACCCAGGCCGTGGCTGGTGTTGCGCACGAAGGCCACTTCATCCGGCGCGGCGCCGATGAGCCGCGCGGCCAGGCCTCGCACCTTCTCGCAGTGGGCCTCCCAGCCGCGCTCGTGCTGGATGCCGTGGTGCACCAGGTCCTCCATCCAGCCACGCACGGCGCTCGCGGCGCGCAGGCTCGTGGGCGCCACGCCCGCGTGGTTCAGATAGAGCTGCTCCTGCAGGACAGGGAACTCGGCGCGGTAGGACTCGAGGGGGCGGGTCATTCGAGGCACTGTAGCCGCGAGGGCGCACGAGGGGGTCTCCACGAAGGGCCCGAAGTGCGCTATCCGTCCTGCGCCCCGAGATGAGGAGTCCATGATGCGCCGCGACGTGCTGGCTGCCGTGATGTCGACCATCGTGCTGCTCGCGGGCTGCGCGGGCACCGTCCATGCGCCCTACCCGCCCATCCGCGCGGACAGCTCCCCCCAAGCGCTCACGCGCGGCGCCGCCATCTTCCACGCGAGCTGCGAGGCCTGTCACCGCGGCGGTGACCGCGACACCGCCTCGGGCGCGCCGCTGCGCGAGCTGCCCTCGTACATGGGCCGCTTCCACTCCGCGAACCTGACGTCGGATCCAGTGGGCGGCATCGGCGCGGCGAAGGATGAAGAGCTGGCGCGCGCCATCCGCTACGCGGTGAGTCGCGAAGGGCGGCTCATGGTGATGCCCAGCTACGGCATGGGCGACGCGGACCTCGCGGCGGTGTTGGGCTTCCTGCGCTCGGAGGACCCGCTGTTCCGAGCGGATCCCAAGCCCGCGCCCGCGTGCGAGTTCAGCTTCGTGGGAGGCATCGGCTTCCGCTTCGTCACCGGCAACACGCCCGCGGAGCGCCCCGCGTCTGGCATCCCCGTGCCGCCCAAGGGGCCTACGCTGGAGTACGGCCGCTACATGGCCCACGAGGTCTACGACTGCGCCTCGTGCCACACGGACGGCTTCAGCCCGGACAAGACGAAGGGCGACGAGGCCTTCTCGGGTGGCATGGCCTTCGTGGACCCCGAGGGACGCAAGGTCTACTCCAGCAACCTCACCTTCGATGCCACGGGCCTGGCGAACTGGACGCTCGCGGACTTCACCCGCGCGCTGCGCGATGGACTCGCGCCGGACGGCTCGGCGCTGCGCTCGCCCATGCCGCGCTTCCGCGCCCTCGACGAAGCCGAGGCCCGCGCGCTCTATGACTACCTGCGCACCTTGGCTCCACGGAAGAACGCGGTGGACGGCGCGCGTCCCCGCCTCACCGCCACCAGTGCCCGTGCGGCCTGGGTGAATCCCGACACGGGCGCGGGCGAGCAGACCGCGGAGACCCAGCTCGACACCGCCGCCGAGGCCGCTGTCGCCGAGGCGCTTCCGCCCGCGGCCACGCCTCCGCCCGCCGCCACGCCCACGGCGACGCCCGCGGTTGGCTCAACACCGACGCCCTCGAGCACGTTGGCCAGCGGGCAGGTGAGCCCCGTGGTGCGCAAGCCGAGGCCCGTCCTGACGCCCGCGAAGGTGGACGCGGCGAAGCTCTTCGTTCAGTACGGGTGTTCGAGCTGCCATGCCCCCGGCGCGCGCTACCACGACCGGCTCGCCCATGCGGCGCACCGCCCGGACCTGGAGCTGGTGAAGTGGGTGCGCAACCCAGAGAAGTACCTGCCGGGCACGCCCATGCCCACCTACGCCGAGCTGATTGACGAGCGCACCGCGCTGGCCCTGGTGCGGTGGGTGAAGGCGGGTGGGCCCTCGACCCTCGCGACGCCGCGCTGACAAAAGATTCACACGAAATTGCCAGGAAAAGCCCCTCGCCACGTATCCCGGGAGAGGTGGTGCACGAGGGGGGAGTCCTCCAAATCACCTCGTAGTTCAGTTCGCCTTCCCCTCCATGGTGGCGGGGGGGCACCCGCGTCTTCCGGAATCAGGCCGGCCCCTTATTCCGGGGGCGCGGTTCCAGCACTGGCATCCGTGTCTTCGCCGCGACCAGAGACCCTGGCCACCGGGAGGGCACGGACCAGTGCTGGATTTTTTTGTGTAGCGTGGCGCCCATGACGGGGTGCCTCCTCAACATCGACCTGGGCGAGCTGCCCGACGAGGACCCTCGGCTCTACGCCCTGGCGCACGTGGCCAACATCGCGTGCGGCGGCCACGCGGGCGATGACGCCTCCATGCGCCACGCGCTGGCGCAATGTGAACGGCACGGCACTCACGTGGGTGCGCACCCTTCGTTCGAGGACCGAGAAGGCTTCGGCCGACGCGCGCTCGACGTCGCCCCGGAAGTCCTCGCGGAGCAGGTGGCGGCGCAGTGCCGCCGACTCGCGAGGCTCGCCTCCGCGCGAGGCCAGCGCGTCGCGTTCGCCAAACCCCATGGCGCGCTCTACCACGCCGCGCAAGCCACGCCGGCGCTCGCTCGCGCGGTCGTCGCGGGCCTCGTTCGCGCGCTCGGCCCGAGCCTCACCCTCATCGGACCTCCACAGGGAGCGCTCTGGGACGCGGCGCAAGAGGCGGACCTCGCCTATCTGCGCGAGGGCTTCGCGGACCGAGGGACACGGCCAGACGGCTCACTCATCCCCAGGGGTCAGCCCGGGGCCGTGCTGACGGAGATCGCTCGCGTGCGGGAGAACGCCGCGCGGCTGGCGGGAAGTGGTGGGCTCGAAACGCTGTGCGTTCACGGAGACACACCGGGCGCGGTCGCGCTGGCCACCGAGGTGCGCGCCGGGCTGGATGCGCTCGAGATTCACGAGGCACCGCTGGGCGAGGGCGCGCTGCGGCTCACGCTCCCCGCGGGACTGGATGGGGGACACGCCCAGGAAGCACTGCGCGCCCTGCCTCACGTGGTGGATTGCGTCCTCACCGAGGACCACGTCAGCGTGTACTTCGCTCCGGATGCGCGACCGGAGGAGCCTCGGCTCGTCCTCGCGCGCCTGCGGTTGCTGCCGGTGGTGGAGCGTCCGCATCCGCGCGTCACCTTGCGCGTGCGCTACGACGGCCCCGACCTGGCGAAGGTGGCGGAGCATGGTGGGCTGACGGTGGACGAGGTCGCGCGACGGCACGCGGCGCGCGAGTACACCGTCCGATGCGTGGGCTTCCTGCCGGGCTTTGCGTACCTGGGCGAAGTGGATCCACGCATCGCTTGCCCTCGCCTCGCCTCGCCTCGCGCGCGTGTGCCGGCGCTCTCGGTGGGCATCGCGGGAGCGCGCACGGGCGTCTATCCCTTCACGTCCCCGGGGGGATGGAATCTGGTGGGGACCGCGCTGGACTTCACGGCCTTCGACTCGGAGCGGGGCGCGGTGCTGCGGCCCGGAGACCGGGTGCGCTTCGAGCAGGTGGATGAATGAACGGCTGGCTGGACATCACCGGAATGGGCGCGCCGGTCACGGTGCAGGATGGCGGGCGCCCCGGGCAGATGCACCACGGCGTCCCCGCTGGCGGCCCCCTGGTCCCGGAGTTGCTCGTGGCGGCCAACCGCGCGGTGGGCAATCCCCGAGGCGCGGCGGCGCTCGAATCCTACGGGCGCCTGGCGCTGCGAGTGCGCGGACGCACGGCGCGCATCTCCGTGGACGGCCGCTCCTTCACCGTGGCGGATGGTGAGACCTTCACGGTCCCCGCCCCCGAGTCCCTCGCCGTGCGCTACATCGCGGTGGACGGGGGCATCGCGGTGCCCGAGGTGTTGGGAGGACGGGGCACGCTGCTCGTGGCGAACCTGGGTGGACACCAGGGCCGCGCGCTGCGCCCGGGAGACTCTCTCCCGCTCGGCGCATCCCTGGGCCCGCCCGACGCGCAGTCCCCGGAAGTGAGGCTGGACGCACAAGCTCCAGTGCGAGTGACCCCGGGGCCAGACCTGGAGCGCTTTGACTCCACGGCGCTGCCGTTGTTGGTGGGCTCGGACTTCACCGTGTCCACCGTGAGTGACCGGGTGGGCATGCGGCTTCGAGGCGCGGCCATTCCCCACGGGGACGAAGGCACTGGCACCTCGAGGCCCATGGCACGAGGAGCCATCCAAGTGACGTTGTCCGGAGAGCCCATCGTGCTCGGGCCGGATCACCCCACGACGGGAGGCTATCCGCTCATCGCCGTCGTCATCCGCGCGGACTGGGGACGACTCGCCGCGCGCCGCCCCGGAGCCCACGTCCGCTTCGCCTCCGTCTCGGTCGAGGAGGCAAGAGAAGCCTGGAGCCACCGGGCCGCCGAGCTGGGCCTCTCCATGGAGCGCTGATCGCCACCACGGCGGTCAGTGAATCCACGCGCCGCAGTCCATGCGCGGCCGCGAGCGGGGCTCAGCGCAGAAGCAGGCGCCAACGGACCTCGCGCCTCGGCGCGGATGCAAGCCAGAGCACCACTCAGCGCTGAAGCAGGCGTGAGAGGAACTCGCGGGTGCGCGGTTGCTTCGGCTCGCGCAGCACCTGCTGCGGTGTGCCTTCCTCCACCACGCGACCTCCGTCGAGGAAGAGCACGCGGTGAGCCACATCCGCGGCGAAGCCCATCTCGTGCGTCACCACGCACATGGTCATGCCTTCGCGCGCCAGCTCGCGCATGACCTCCAACACCTCGCCCACCAGCTCAGGGTCGAGCGCGCTCGTGGGTTCGTCGAAGAGCATCAGCTCCGGCTTCATGGCCAGCGCACGCGCAATGGCCACGCGCTGCTGCTGTCCACCTGACAGCTGCGCTGGGAAGGCGTCCGCGCGATCGCCCAGGTGCACCATCGACAACATGCGCCGGCCCAGCGCCTCGGCCTCCGCGTCGGGCATGCCCAGCACCTTGCGCGGCGCCAGCGTCACGTTCTGCAGCGCGCTCAGGTGCGGGAACAGATGGAAGCGCTGGAACACCATGCCGACTCGGCGATGCAGCGCCTGGAGCGCCACGGCGTCATCGCGCACGGGAACTCCGCCCACCATCACCTCGCCTTCGGACGGCAGCTCCAGGCCACACAGGCACCGCAGCAGCGTGGACTTTCCACAGCCGGACGGGCCGACGAACACCACCACCTCGCCCGGTTGAACGGTGAGGTCCACGCCACGCAGGACGTCCACCGCCCCGAAGCGCTTGTGCAGGTTGCGGACTTCGACGAGCGCCATGTCGTTCCTCAGCGTTGATTTTGAAGACGCCGCTCGAGCGCCGCGGCCAAGCGCGTCAGCGGCAACGTGGCCAAGAGGTAGAACACCGCCACCAAGGGCCAGATGGCCAACGGCGCCGCGAGCTGGCTGGCCAGCTCTTGCCCCGAGCGCGTCAGCTCCGCCATGCCAATGATGGACACGAGCGACGAGTCCTTCAGCAACGCGATGCCCTCATTCGTCAGCGGCGGCAGCACGTTGCGCACCGCCTGGGGGAGAATGACGAACCGCATGGCCTGCGCGGAGCTCATGCCCAGGGCGCGCGCGGCCTCGGCCTGCCCGGGATCCACCGACGCGATGCCCGCGCGGAAGATCTCCGCCACATAGGCCGCGCTGTTGAGCGTCAGCGCCAGCACCGCCGCGAGGAACGGCGCCAGGTCCACCCCGAGCAACTGCGGCAGCGCGTAGTAGATGAAGATGATCTGCACGAGCAGCGGCGTCCCACGCAGGACTTCCACATAGGCACCACACAGCCACGAGACCACCTTCGGCTTCGCGCGCCGCCCCAGCGCCACCCCCAACCCCAAGGGCAGACCGGCCAGGAGCGCCAACACGGTGAGCCCCAGCGTCAACGCCATGCCGCGCAGGAGCCGCCGCGCCACGCTGCCCCAGGGCACGCCCGACAGCGCCGGCCTGGCCTGCTGCGCCGCGGCCCCGAAGTACTTCTCCTCCAGCGCGGCGAACCGACCGCTGTCGCGCAGCCGCTTCAGCGCCCCGTTCACCGCCGTGCGCAGCGCCACGTCATCCGGGCGCATCACGATGCCGTAGTGCTCCTCGGTGAGCAGGTCCCCTGTGGTGCGCAGCCCTTGGAAGCCGTGGTGGATGAAGTAGCGCAGCGTCGGCGAGTCCCCCACGACGCCCGCGAGGTTGCCGTTGAGCAGGTCCTGCAACGCCAGGTCGATGCTCGGATACTGGCGCACCTGCACGTCCGGGAGCTTCTGGAGCACGAGCGCGGCGGTGGTGTTGATTTGAATGCCCGCGACCTTGCCGCGCAGGCTCTCGATGCCCGTGATGCTCAGGTCATCCTGGCGCGCGGCCACCCGCTGACCGGCCGTGTAGTAGGGATCCGAGAAGGCCAGACGCTCCTGCCGCTCTGGCGTGATGGTGACAGCGGACATCACCAGGTCGAACTTGCCGGCGAGCAGCGCGGGGAAGACGCCATCGAACGAAGTGTTCGTCCACTCGACCCTGGCGCCCAGCTCCTCGCCCACCAGGTTGCCCAGCTCCACGTCGAAGCCGACCAGCTCACCGTCGTGCACTGACTCGAAGGGCGGGTAGGTGGCATCCGTGCCGATGCGCAGCGTGCGGCCACGGAAGTCCCCCGTTGCGGAGGGGGCCTCCTTGCGCCCGCAACCCGGAGCGAGCACGAGCCCCCAAAGGAGTCCGAGGAAGGCCAGCCCGGCGACGGAGGGTCGGAAACGGAGGAAGCGCGGGTGCATGGAGACCCCGTGTTACATCGGTGGCTTCGTCCCCCGGAGCAAGCGCTTTCGTACCCGTCCGTCCTCGGACGCACCGCTAGCAACTCTGGTCGGCCGCCCACCGAGAATCCCGGACATGTCTCCCCCGCGCATTGGCTCCCGCGTCGCCCCGCAGCCTCGTCCCATTTCCGAGACCCCGCCCCCACGTCCCGACGTGAAGGCGCGCGCCACGCCCCTCCGCGATGAGCGTGGCGTGTCCGGGTTCGACGCGAAGCCCCGCTCGGCCGGCCCCGTGGCCCTCGCGGCCTCGGCGCCCACGTCGCGAGGGACCGGCGTCACGCCCGGGACCTACCCGAACAGCCGGGATGTGGAGGCCATCTCCGCGATGAAGGATCCGGTGGCCCGCAACGTGGCCATCACCCAGGGCTACTCAGACCTGTCCAGCGCGGTGGGGCAGATGCTCGGCACGGAGAACGCGAGCTGGGCCACCTTCGGCACGTGGGCGTCCAAGCAAGCGGGGGTGAGCATCCGCCAGGAGGACATGCCCAAGCTGCTGGTGGATGCGCTCCACGGCGCGGGCGATGTCACGGGGCCGCTCGCCAAGGTGGATGACATCCTCCGCAAGGTGGGGCTGCCCGCGCTGCCGGGCCTGTCGGACATCGCGCAGGCCGGCGCGAAGGCGCTCGACAGCGTCAGCCAGGCGATCGCCGATGGCAACCAGTTGGTGTTCCACGAGGTGGGCACCGAGTTCGCCCGCTTCATCGAGACCTTCCAGGGCGACACGGCCTTCGACGCGGCCAAGACGCAGAAGTACCTGGAGAGCTTCCCCGCGGACAAGCCGCTGCTGAAGCAGGCCTTCGGGCACTACGCCGAGGCCATGTTCGAGAAGGACCCGAACAAGAAGGCCGAGCTGATGTTGCTGGCCAATGATCAAATCGGCCTGCACGAGCAGACGCGGCTTCAGCCCTACGTGGAGAAGGCGCTGAACACGCCGGTGAAGGAGACGTTCCGGGACCTGCTCAAGCAGTCCATCCAGGGGGCGGCCAACGCCCTGCCCTTCCCCGCCAACCTCGCCGCCAAGGCCGCCATCAAGAGTGGCGTGGTGGACGCGGCCTTGTCGCCCGTGGTGGACGGGCTGGCGAGCACGTTCCGCCGCTTCGCCACGGACCACATGATGAAGCTGGCGGTGCCCGGCGGCGCGCTGAAGCTCGGCAATGACCTGCCGCCGCCCGCGGGCATGGAGAAGGACCTGTTCCCGGCGAACCTGCGCACGCTCGAGAACCCGGAGCTGCGGGAGCTGATGGGCAAGCTCGACCGCACGCCGGACAGCCTGCATGGCACCGCCGCCAAGGACTGGAGCCGCCTGGACCAGCGGATGAACTACATCATCGACCTGTTCCGCTCGCGCCAGTCGGATCCGCACCTGTTCGACCCGCCGTTCGGCAAGCGCGGCCAGTACCCGGTGCGTGCCGAGGCGCCCCGCGTCGCCTGAGTCGGAGTTGTACCCACCCCGCCGCGGCGGTGCGCGTGGCGGGGTTGAATTCTGGGGCTCGGGGGGCGTTTGAGCGGGACAGAACATGCCCCCAGGAGTTCCCCCATGTCGAAGTGGCTGCTGGCAACGCTGACCCTCTCCCTCCCCATGATGGCGCAGGCAGGCGGTCCACTCGAGCGCGCGCAGGATCGCCGAGAGCTGCGCGAGGACCGCCGGGAACTCCGTGATGACCGGCGGGACCTGCACCAACTGGAGTCGCTGGTCAGTCGCTACGACGCCGCGCGCACGCGTCGTGACCGCAACGACTTGAACCGCGTGGAGTCGGAGCTGCGCGCCTACGTCGCCTCCGAGTTGGACGAGAGCCACCATGAGTTGGCCAAGGACGTCCGCGAGGTGCGACGCGACAACCGCGAGCTGCGCGATGACCGCAACGGCTGGAGCTCCCCCGGCGCGCGCGCGGACGACCGCAGGGACCGCCGAGACGACGTGCGCGACGCACGAGCCGAGCGGGCCGCGCTGGAGCAGACGCGCTCCATCGCCCGGGAGCTGGATGGGCTCTACGGCCGCACGGACCCAGGCAGTCTCCAGCGCAAGCGCGCCCTGATGGGCGACCTGCTCCAGCTCGCGCGCGCCGAACAAGCGCAGAACCACGCCGAGCTTCGCGAGGATCGCCGCGAGCTGCGCGAGGACGGCGCCCACCGGCACTGACGCGACTCACACCTCATCGACCACGAACTGCTCCAGCCGCGCGATGCCGAGCTTCTTCATCCGGCTCTGGAGCGTGGACGGCTTCAGCCCCAGCAGCGCGGCGGCCCCACCTGGCCCGTACACGCGCCCCCGCGTGAGGCCGAGCACTCGCAGGATGTGCTCGCGCTGCACCGCCGCCAGCGTGGCCACTGAACCTGTCTTCGGCGCGGGCTCGCCTGCCCCCGCCGCGGGCGCCGCGACCTCCGCGGGAGCCGGAGCGCTTCCGCGCGTGGGCAGGTCGAACGACTCGCGCCCCAGTTCGGGCCGCTTCGTGAGGATGGTGGCGCGCTCCAGCGCGTTCGCCAGCTCGCGCAGGTTGCCCGGCCAGTCATAGGCCGCCAGACGCTCCAAGCCGTCCGGCGTCACCCGCATGCCTCGCCGCCCCGTGCGACGCGCCTGCTCCTCCAGCAAGAAGGCGCACAACTGCGGGAGGTCCTCGCGCCGCTCTCGCAGCGGAGGCAGCCTCAGTGGGAAGACGCTCAAGCGGTAGTACAAGTCCTCGCGGAAGCGCTTGTTCGCGATGGCCTGCTGCAACTCCACATGCGTGGCCGCCAGGATGCGCACGTCCGCGCGCACCGTCTTGTCGCTGCCCACCGGCTCGAAGGCCTTCTCCTGGAGCGCGCGCAACAGCTTGGCCTGCAACTCCACCGGCAGCTCGCCCACCTCGTCCAACAGCAGCGTGCCGCCGTTCGCCATCTGGAAGCGCCCCGCGCGGTCGCGCGTCGCGCCGGTGAAGGCGCCCTTCACATGGCCGAACAGCTCGCTCTCCAACAGGCCCGCGGGAATGGCCGCGCAGTTGATGGTGACGAAGGGCTGGTCCGCTCGCGCACTCCAACGGTGGATGGCACGCGCGAGCCGCTCCTTGCCCGTGCCCGTCTCCCCGAGAATCAACACCGGCGTGTCCGTCTCCGCCACCTGCCGCGCGCGCATGGCCAAATCGCGCATGGCCTGACTCAGCGACGTCTCCAGGATGCCTTCCGAGTCCCCACCGAGCTGCGACTCGAGGAGCTTCGCGTGCTCGTGGTCCTGCCGGTGCAGTCGCTCGAAGTTGGCGCGCTGCTCGGCGCTCTGGATGGCGGTGGCCAGCATCTGACCGTACACCTCCACCAGGTCCACCACCGGCGGCGGGTACGCCACGCACTCGGCGCGATCCAAGGTCAGCACGCCATAGGCGCGCTCCCCCGCGCACAGAGGCACCACCATGCACGAATGGCCCGCGGGCAAATCCAACACGCCGTCGAACGGGTCGCCGTCTCCATGCGCGTGGTCCTCCTCCGTGAAGGCCCGCGCGCGCCGCGACTCCAGCGCGTGCTTCAGGGACGGGAAGTCCGCCAGCTCCAGCACGTGCTGCCGCACCCGCGTGTTCGCCAGGGGGCCGCGCGCCGCCACCGCCTCCAACCGGCCCCCCTTCAGCAAGAAGAGCGTCGCCAGGTCGAACGGCACCACCCGGGTCAACCAGTCCAGTCCTCGACGGAGCAGTTCCCCCACGCCTTCTTCCGTGGTTGCCAGCTCCACCAGCTCCCGAGCATCCTTCGCCACCTCGGCGCGGCCCGCCATCCGTTCATCCGACATGTCCCTCGGATAATAGCGGGCCACCGAAATTGCAGTGGCGGAAGGCACCGGTATTTCGTTATTCACCGCCCCAGCGACACTGACCTTTTGGGGTCTGGAGTCAAGTCCCTGGAATCACTGAAGCAGGGGCGTTGGCACGGTGTCTGCTGTAGAGAAAGCGCAATCACACCTGCTGGGCCGTCCCTCCTGGCCGGCCCCCACTCAAGGAGTCGTAATGCTGACCGTTGGCGACAAGCTTCCCGAGTTCAAGGTCAAGGCCACCGTGAGCCTGGAGAAGGGCAAGGAGTTCAAGGAGATCTCGAACGACACGTACAAGGGCAAGTGGACGGTGCTCTTCGCGTGGCCCAAGGACTTCACGTTCATCTGCCCGACGGAGATCGCGGAGTTCGGCAAGCACAACAAGGACTTCCAGGACCGCGACGCGCAGGTGCTCGGCCTGAGCACCGACAGCGAGTTCGTGCACCACGCGTGGCGCACGCACCACCCGGACCTGAAGAACCTGCCGTTCCCCATGCTGGCGGACGTGAAGCGCGAGCTGAGCGCCGCGCTGGGCATCCTCCACAAGGAGGAGGGCGTGGCCCTGCGCGCCACGTTCATCGCGGATCCCCAGGGCATCATCCGTCACGTGACGGTGAATGACCTGTCCGTGGGCCGCAACGTCAAGGAGACCGTCCGCACGCTGGACGCGCTGCAGACGGACGAGCTGTGCCCGTGCAACTGGGAGAAGGGCCAGGAGACCCTGACCCAGAAGATGAAGGCGGGGTAATCCATCATGGCTTCGCTCGAAGTCGTCCGCGGGGAGCTCGCGGACGCCCACAAGGACACCCGCCTCAACCTCTCCGCGGTCCTGGAGGGGGGCAGCCTGACGCCCGAGCAGCGCTGGGGCGTGGCCGTCGCATGCGCCTTCGCCGCTCGGAATGAGCGGCTGAAGGAGGCCATGCTCGAAGAGGCGAAGAAGGCCCTCACGAACCCGGAGCCCGTCATCGAGGATGCGCGCGCCGCGGCCTCGCTGATGGCGATGAACAACGTCTACTACCGGTTCCGCCACATGATCGGGAAGGAGTCCTACTCGAGCAAGCGTGCGGGACTGCGGATGAACCGGCTCGCGCAGGTGCTGACGAACAAGGTGGACTTCGAGCTGGTCTGCCTCGCGGTCAGCGCCATCAACGGCTGCGAGATGTGCATGCGCGCTCACGAGAAGGTCGTGCTGGATGGCGGCCTGACCGAGGACCATGTGCACGACGCGGTCCGCATCGCGTCCGTCGTCCACGCCGCGGCGGTGGGTCTGGAGTCGTAACGCCAGGCCTCACCTCCTGGTGCGCTGTCCCTGGCGCCCTTCGGTGTTCGCACCGAAGGGCGCTTCCTTTTCCGGCCCCGTGCATCCAATCGGGCACATTCACGAAAGCCAAAGGAAACCCCGCCATGTCTCTCTACAAGAGCCCGAGCCCCCTTCCCGAGCAGGCCCGCACCGCGCTGTCGCAGACCCTCAACGAGCGGCTCGCGGACGGACTGGACCTGCACTCGCAAATCAAGGTCGCCCACTGGAACATCAAGGGCCCGCAGTTCGCCGCGCTCCACCCGCTGTTCGAGACGTTCGCGGTGAGCCTGGCCAACCACAATGACTCCATCGCGGAGCGCGCCGTCACGCTGGGCGGGCGCGCCTACGGCACCAGCCGCCACGTGGCCAAGGCGAGCCGGCTGGCCGAGTACCCGCAGGAGACCTCGCGAGACCTGGAGCACGTGAAGCTCCTGGCCGAGCGCATCGAGGTATACCTCTCCGGCCTGAGAGAGAGCCGCAAGCTGGCCGAGGGCCACCTGGACACGGACACGGTGGACCTGTTCACCGGCATCATCACCGAGTTCGAGAAGCACGCCTGGTTCCTGCGCGCCTCGCTGGAGACCTGAGTCCCAGGCTCCGAGGTTGAGCGAGGGGGTGGCCCACAGGTTGGCGGGCCGCCCTCCCCTCGGGGAAGGCCCAGCGGAAGTCACAGCGCCCGGCCCCCAAGTCCGCTAGCGTGCGCGGCCGTGAGCGACGACGGGACCCTTCATGCCTTCCGCTCCGTGCCACGCACGGGCGTCATCTATGTCACCGCCGAGGCCAGCCGCCGCGGCTACAAGTCCGGAGACCCGGAGTGGTGCAACCTGGGGCAGGGACAGCCTGAGACCGGCGACCTGCCTGGTGCCCCGCCCCGCCTCCACACCGTCACCGTGGACGTGGCGGACCAGGAGTACGCCCCCGTGGCGGGCCTCTGGGAGATTCGCGAGGCCATCGCGTCGCTCTACAACCGGCTCTATCGCCGGGGCTTGCCCAGCCAGTACAGCGCGGAGAACGTGTGCCTGTCCGGCGGTGGTCGCGCGGCCCTCACCCGCGCCGCGGCGAGCCTGGGCTCGGTGAACCTGGGGCACTTCCTCCCCGACTACACGGCCTATGAAGAGCTGCTGGATGTCTTCAAGGCCTTCACCGCCATCCCCATCCTGTTGGAGGGCGAGCGCGGCTACGCGTTCACCCACGAGGACCTGCGGCGCGAGGTGCAGGGGCGCGGCCTGTCCGCCCTGCTCTTCTCCAACCCGTGCAACCCCACCGGCAAGCTGGTGCAGGGCGAGGAGATGGCGCGCTGGGTCGGCGTGGCACGCGAACAGGACTGCACGCTCCTCATCGACGAGTTCTATTCGCACTACATCTGGACCGGTCGCCCTGGCCACCTGCCGGTGGAGAGCGCCGCGCGCTACGTGGAGGACGTCAACCGCGACCCCGTGGTCATCTTCGACGGCCTCACCAAGAACTGGCGATACCCGGGTTGGCGCATGACCTGGACGATTGGCCCCAAACAGGTCATCGAGGCCGTGTCGAGCGCGGGCAGCTTCCTCGACGGCGGTGGCAGCCGCCCCCTCCAGCGCGCGGCCATTCCCCTGCTCCAGGAAGACACCGTGGTGGCCGAGACGAACGCCATCCACAACGCGTTCCGCGAGAAGCGCGACCACTTCCACTCGCGCCTGGAGCGGCTGGGCATCCGCACGGACCGCGCCCCGGATGGGACGTTCTATGTGTGGGGCAACGTGTCCGGGCTGCCCGCGCCGCTCAATGACGGCATGGGCTTCTTCCGCGCCGCGCTGGAGAAGAAGATCATCGCCGTCCCCGGCGAGTTCTTCGACGTGAACCCCGGCAAGCGCCGCATGCGGACCTCGCGCTTCCGCAACTACGTGCGGCTGTCCTTCGGGCCGTCCATGGAGACGCTCGACAAGGCGCTCTCGCGGCTGGAGCAGATGGTGATGCACTACGCCGCGCACCCCACCAAGACGCCCTGAGGCGCGCCCACCCCGCCGCGCCCCTCAGGACGCGGCGGGCAGCGTGTGGAACTCCACCGTGGCCTCCACCAACATCCGCTTGCGGTGCGCCACGGTGAAGCCCAGGTCCGGGCGCCCCCCGCCGTAGCTCCGGGACTTGATGGCGCCAGCGTCGTAGGCGCCGTGAGCGACCGGGGCCTGCACCACCGTCACCTTCTCCGCGAAGCGACTCGTGCCCCCCAGTCGCGCGCCCAGGCCGTCCGCCACCCGGCGAGCCTGGCGCAGCGCCGCACGGGCCAGCTCCTCCAGCCACGCCTCGCGCGCCTCCGTCTCGCGTGCGTAGCCCCAGCGCAGCTCGCGCAGCGTGGCCTGCTTCAATCCCGTGAACGCCCCGAGCACGTCCGCCACGCGCTCCAGCGCGTCCAGGCGGATGCGCAGCGTGTACACCGCCGAGGACGAACGGGTGAGCAACCCCTCGTTCATCTCCGCGTGCACCGCCTCCAGCGAGAACGCGTCCTTCGAGACGCCCAGCTCCTCCAGCCGGCGCACCAGCGCGAGCACCTCCTTCGCGTTGGTCAGCGCCGCGCCTCCCGTGAAGAACGCGGTCGCGCGCACATCCACGATGGCATCCACGTGGTCCGCCTCCAGCTCGTGCTCGGAGGAGACCGTCACCACGATGTGACCTGCACCAGGAACCGACTCTGCCATGGGGGCTTCTCCGTGCACGGAGGGAACGGCCGAGTATAGGCCCCGTACCGCCCTCCGTACCGCCATGGGGCGGGAGAGGCTCTATGCTGCGGGGACACATGCGACTTCCCTCGTCCCGCCTGAGGCTGCTGTGCGCGCTGTACTTCGTGCAGGGCCTGCCCTTCGGCTTCCAGGTCAACGCGTTGCCCACGTACCTGCGCGCGCGAGGAGCCTCGCTGGCCGCCATTGGCTTTCTCGGGCTCCTGGCGTCTCCGTGGATGGCCAAGGCGCTGTGGGCGCCCCTGGTGGACCGCTACTACTCGGAGCGCATCGGCCGCAGGAAGTCGTGGATCCTCCCCATGCAGGCCCTGCTCGCGGGCGCTTGCGTGTGCGCGTCGCTGGCCATGAACGTGGGCTCGTTGCCGCTCCTGTTGGGCTGCATCTTCCTCATGAACCTCTTCGCCGCCACGCAGGACATCGCGGTGGACGGCTTCGCGGTGGACACGCTCGAGCCGGAGGAACTGGGGCTCGGCAACGCCGCGCAGGTGGTGGGCTACAAGCTGGGGATGATGACCGGTGGCGGGCTGCTCGTCTGGGCGAGCGCGCACATCGGCTGGTCCGGCCTCTTCCTCGCCATGGCCGGGTTGTGCCTGGCGGTGTTCGCCTGGGTCGCCGCCTTCCGCGAGCCACCGCCGAAAAACACGAGCGTGCCCACCGGAACCCAGCGCACCTGGAGCGAGGTGCGCGGCGAAATCGTCCATGCCCTGCGCATGCCCGGCACCGGCTGGCTCCTGCTCTTCGTCCTCACGTACAAGCTCGGCGAGACGATGTCGGACGTCATCTACAAGTCCTTCCTCATCGACTCGGGCTACGTGCCCGCGCAGATTGGCCTCCTGGTGGGAACGTGGGGCATCGCGGCGTCGCTCATCGGCTCCGTGGCGGGAGGTCTGCTCGCGTCGCGCGTGCCCTTGCTCAAGGCGGTGGCCATCACCGGCACGCTGAGGCTCGTGCCGCTCGCGGGGCGCTGGCTGCTGGCCCACTCCGGCGTCACCGGCACGAACGTCATCGCCGTCACCCTGGCCGAGGAGTTCTTCGGCGGCGCCCTCACCACCGCGATGTTCGCCTTCATGATGTCTCGCGTGGATCCGCTCATCGGCGCCACGCACTACACGCTGCTGGCCAGCGTGGAGACCGCGGGCAAGGGCGTGGCCGGCTTCCTCGGAGGCTGGCTCGCGGATGCCCACCACGGCGGCTGGGGCTACGCGAGCGTCTTCATGCTCGGGCTCGTGCTCTCCGTGGGCTTCCTCGCCCTGCTGGAGCCCCTGCGCCGCTCCGCGCCACCGGCCCCCACTCCAGCCCCCGCGCCCCAGCCGAGCAGCGGTTGAGCCGGCACCAAGTTTTGACGGATTTCCCGCAATAATCTCGTGCTAGAGCTTGGGGTGGATTACCACCCTCCCGGGCTCTTCTGGGCTCGGCAAGCACGAGGTCCTGACATGAAGCGCCAGACTTTGAGTTCTCTCGTCGCCAGCGCGGTGCTGCTGGCCTCTCCGGTGGCCATGGCGGGTGTTAGCGTGTCCGTGCCGGCCTTCGAGGCGCAGGTCGCCACGGCTCGCACCGCGGCCAGCCCGGGCGGCACCTCCATCACCCGCGCCGAGATGACGGCGGCGCTGAGCGCGTTCCAGAGCGATGACCACGTGGTGGATGCCGCCGAGCACACCTACCTGGGCACGAAGCTGGCGGACTCCGTGTGGAAGACGGGCATCAACGGCCCGGCCATCAAGTACCTCGGGGACTTCTACGAGCTGTACGACGCGGGCCCGGTGGCGCCGCAGGGCGTGACGCTCGTCACCACGAGCACCGCGACGCTGTACGGCTCGTCGGGGCCGCTGGCGGGCGCCTCGCGCATCGCGGAGGGCTACATCCCCAACGGCCAGGGCGTGGCCAACAACGAGACGCTCAAGGACGCGTACTTCGCCGTGGCGTATCCGCGCGCCCACGAGCAGTCGGACGACTTCTATCCGATTACCCTCGCGGACCTGGTCACCACGCTGCGTGGGCAGGTGCTGTTCCAGCAGATGCCCACCGCGGACGACGTGGACGGGGCCGTGGCGTACATCACGCAGATCTCCCGCAACAGCAACCGCCTCTACATCTCCAGCTTCGTGTCCGAGTTGGACGGCGGCTGGGCCGCGGGCTACGTCATCGCGGCGGTCAGCACGGACCGGCGCTACATCCGCTTCGTGCGCGTGACGACGGCCTCCGACTGAGCCCTCGCCTCACTTGAAGGACTCCGGAGGCAGCTCCGTGGCGCGCCAGAGGTACCAGCTCGCCACGGTGCGCCACGGACGCCACCGCTCGCCGAACTCCAGCAGGGCCTTGGGACGCGGCATCTCGTCCTGCTGGTACGCGAGCATGAAGCCCTTGCGCACGCCGTAGTCATCCACCGGCAGCACGTCCGGGCGGCCCAGCCGGAAGATGAGCAGCATCTCCACCGTCCACGGGCCAATGCCGCGCACCTGGGTGAAGTGGTCCACGAGGTCCGCGTCGGGCATGCGCCGCACGCGGGCCAGGGGCGGCACCGTGCCGTCCTCGGTCTTGCGCGCCAGGTCCAACAGCGCGGCCAGCTTGTTGGCGGACAAGCCCGCCTCGCGCAGCGCGGTCTCCGGCGTGGCCAGCACCTTCGCGGGCGTGAAGGCCTTGCCGTGGCCCACGCGCTCGCAGACGCGACCGAAGATGGTGGACGCGGCGCGAGCATGGAGCTGCTGGTAGACGATGGCGCGCGCGAGCGCCTCGAAGGGGCTGTGCAGCGGCGTGAGCTCCAACCGCAGCGGGCCCACCTTCTTCATCAAGGCCCCCATCACAGGATCCGCCTTCACGAGCGCGCGGCGAGCGGCGGGAGACCAGGCATCGGGGAGGAGCGGGACGGAAGACGACTTCGCAGGACGAGGCATGGACACCCCATGCTGCCCTCGCCTCGACATGGGGCCAATGAAATCCCGTCCACGCGCGGCGCGCCGGGCGTGTGCGAGAGCCAACAGTGGCGAGCCCACGGTGTTCGCAAGTCGCGGCAGGCGCACGGGCCGCTCTGGGGCGGCGGAGTCCCTCGCGCTAGAAGAGTGACGGGCCGGGTCCGCGCCCCCCGGGAGCCCAGGAGCGCACACGGATGGCCGTGGAACGAACCACCGGAAGCGCCAGCCTCGTTGACGTGCTGGATCGCGTGCTGGACCGGGGGCTGCGGCTCGACCCGGGAGCCTCGTGGGAGCCCACCTCCACCGCGCGCGCCGAGGAAGCGCCGTGCGACAAGGCGCGCCACACGACCGCCGCTGACGTTCGAGGCCCCCCCCCGCTCGACCCGGTCCCCGGAGCGTAAGGCCGTGGCCGCCACCGCCCCTCTGCCCTCCGCCGCACCTCCGGACGCCCCGGCGCGGCTGTCGCTCGCCGAGCGGCTGTTGACGTGCGATGGCGCGCAGGCGTGCGCCGAGGCGTCGGTGGAGTGGCTCGTCCATCAGGCCCACCTGTCCCCCGTGGCCTGTCTGTCGCTCGACTCTCCGGACGGCGGTCCGCTGTGCCTCGCCTCACATGGCCTGCCGCCCGCGCAGCAGGACGCGCTCGTGCATGCCCTGGCGCACAGCGCGTTCGCGCTCAGCGTCCCCATGGGTCCCGCCGCCACGCGGGGCCTGGCGCCTGGACTCCAGGCCCTGTTGCCGACCTCGCAGGGCGGCTTCTTCACCGTGCCCCTGCTGGCGCGCGCGGGTGGGCACAGCGTGGGGCTGCTCGTGGTGGCCTCGCCTACGGAGCTGCTGCCGCCCGACGTGCCGTGGTTGGCGTCATGCCTGGGGCCGCAGCTCGCGCGCCAGCTCCATGGCGGCGGGCCGCCCGCGCGGTTGTGGGAGCCGGACGGGCTCTTGCGCCGCATCATCGACTCGGTGGCGGACCCCATCCTCCTCACGGACCTGGAGGGCCAGCCACATCTGGCCAACGCCCGCGCCGAGATGCTGCTCGTGGTGGCGCCCGACTCGCGCCCCGGTCGCCGCCGCGCCGTGCAGCTCAACCAGCGCGTGTTCGCCGCGGCGCTGGTGGCGGGCGCGGGCGCGGACGCGGTGCGCCGCCGCGAGGTGCCCTTGGTGGATCCCGTGGAGGGCACGGACCTGCACTTCGAGTTGGTCAGCACCCCCGTGCGCGGTCCGGACGGCCGCGAGGCGATGGTGAGCGTGCTGCGCAACGTGACGGACCTGGGGCGCGCCACGCAGGCGCTCGGCGAGAGCTACCGCCGCCTGCGCGCCACCGAGCGCGAGGCCCGCAGCGAGCGCCATCGGTTGGACCGCGTGCTCGACTCGGTGGCGGACCCCATCATCCTGACGGACCCCGCGGGCGCCACGGTGATGATGAACGACCCGGCGGAGAAGCTCTTCGCCCTGCCCCCGGACGCGGGCGAGGCAGCCCAGCGACGCGTGCGCGCCAATGACGCGCAGTTCTCCGCGTTCCTCTCCGGCCTCTTGGGAGGCGGCACCACGCTGCGCTGCCGCGGGCAGCTCATCCTGGTGGACCCCGCCGCGGGCGCCACGCTCCCCATGGAGGCGGTGGCCAGCAAGGTGCTCGGCGACAGCGGCGAGTTGACCGGCGTGGTCACCCTCTTCCAGGACCGCACCGAGGCGCTGGAGAAGGCGCGCCTCTTGGAGCGCTTGAAGGACGTCTCCACGCAGTTGGAGGCCCGCGTGCAGGTGGCCACCGCGGAGCTGGCCGAGCAGAACGAGAAGCTGCGCCGGCAGGCCATCCAGTTGGAGCAGGCCAGCGCGGCCAAGTCGCAGTTCCTGGCCAACATGTCGCACGAGTTCCGTACGCCCCTCAACGCCATCCTCGGCTACACCAACATGCTGTTGCAGGGCGTCTCGGGCGACCTGTCCTCCTCCCAGAAGCGCAACCTCACCCGCATCGATTCCAACGGGCGGCACCTGCTGGAGGTCATCAACGAGATTCTCGACATCACCCGCATCGAAGCGGGGCGCATGCCACTGCACCTGTCGGACTTCGGCCTCCCCGAGCTTCTGCAGGAAGTGACGGCGGAGATGGACCCCATCATCGCGCGCAGTCACCTGACGGTGGGCACGCGCCTGGGCGCGGGCCTGTTGCCGGTGCACAGCGACAGGCAGAAGGTGAAGCAGATTGTCCTCAACCTGCTGTCCAACGCGCTGAAGTTCACGCACGAGGGCTCGGTGCAAGTCACGGCCGAATACACCGCGCAGGTGGACGCGTTCTCCATCGCCGTGGTGGACACGGGGATTGGAATCGACCCTGCGTACCAGGAGAAGATATTCGAGGACTTTCAGCAGGTGGACAGCTCGCCCACGCGCGCCTACGGAGGCACGGGGCTGGGGCTGTCCATCTGTCGGCGCCTGGCCACCATGCTGGGAGGGCGCGTCACCCTCCAGAGCGCTCCGGGCCACGGCTCGACCTTCACCCTGCACTTCCCCCGACGTGCGAGACGGACATGACCCTCCCCACCGCTCCCCCCAAACCCCTCGTGCTGGTCGTCGACGACTACGAGGACGCGCGCGAGATGTACGCCGAGTACCTCGAGTACTCCGGGTTCCGCGTGGCCGAGGCGAAGAACGGTCAGGAGGCGCTGGACAAGGCGTTCGAGCTGCTCCCGGACGTCATCCTCATGGACCTGTCGCTGCCCATCATCGACGGCTGGGAGGCCACTCGGCGACTGAAGCAAGACACGCGCACCCAGACCATTCCCGTGGTGGCGCTCACCGGCCACGCCATGACGGGCCAGTCCGATGAGGCACGCGGCGCGGGGTGTGATGCCTTCGTCACCAAGCCCTGTCTGCCGGACGCGCTGGTGGACGAGGTCCGGCGAGTGCTGGCCACCCGGGCCCGCGTGCAAGTCGGCTGAGCCACGAGCGCCGCATGGGAATCGACCCCGCAAGCGAGGAGGATGCCGCCCAGGGAGAGTGCCCGCAGTACGTCTACGGCATCCTGCGCGCCAGCGCCCCGCTCGACCTGGGGCGCATCGGGCTGGGCGCGCCTCCGGCCTTGGTGCGCACCGTGCACGAAGCGGGCATGGCGGCGCTGGTGTCCGAGTCACCGGGCCCGCGCGTCGCGCCCACGCGCACGCACTTGCTCGTGCACCAGCGGGTCACCGAGGCCGTGCTGAGGGAGCACTCCCTCTTGCCCGTGGCCTTCGGCACCGTGTTGCCTTCGCTCGCGCGCGTGCGGGAGGTGCTGCGCGCGGCACGTGAGCCCCTGTCGCGCGCCTTGGAGATGATCCACGGCCGGCTGGAGCTGGGCCTCAAGGTGCGATGTCATCGCGAGCACCTCGCCCGTCAGTTGGAGGTGGAGGCGCCGGCGCTCGCGCGCCACCCCGCCGAGCCCGAGGGCGCGCACGCGCACCGCCTCGACGCCGCGGTGTCCGAGCGCGCCACGCGTGACATGGCCACGGTGCTCACGGACCTGCGGCCCCTGGCCGCGTCCCTGCGCGAGGACCCGCCGCTCGGCGAGCACATGCTCCTCAACGCGTCGTTCCTGGTGGACCGCGACGAGGTGGCCAACTTCGAGGCCCGCGTGCGCGCGCTGGCCCTGCGCACGGAGGCCTATGCGTTCCGCCTCACGGGCCCCTGGCCACCCTACAGCTTCGTGCAGCGGCGGCTCGGCGAGGACTGAGGCGCAAGCTCAGTGGACGCCCGCCGCGCTCACCTTCGCGGCCTCTTCCACCCAGGGCTCGATGCCTGCTTGCAGACGGGCCCAGCCCTGCGCGTGCTCGGTCCGCGCGTAGTAGGTGCCATCCGTGGCGCGCGCCACCGTCAGCTCGCCCAGGATTCGCTCGCCGCGCTGATACGTCACCTGGAACTGTGGCTGCGGCGCTCCGTTCGTCGGAGTCTCGCCGCGTCCCAGGAAGTCCAAGGGCACCAGGCGCCACACGCGGTCATGCCAGTTGCGCGCGAACTCGTCGGGCGTGTCCGGCGTCTCCACCGGCGCCAACCGCACCGTCCCGCCCGCCATCCCCGAGGCCTGGTAGGCGCGCGACACGCCGCCCGTGGTGACGACGACGCGATCGAACTCGCCCGCCTCGAACGT
This sequence comes from Citreicoccus inhibens, assembly GCF_019039035.1. Taxonomy (GTDB): domain Bacteria; phylum Myxococcota; class Myxococcia; order Myxococcales; family Myxococcaceae; genus Citreicoccus; species Citreicoccus inhibens. The sequence continues at coordinate 347,755 of NZ_JAHNZT010000001.1, forward strand.
GTGCAGCCGCCGATCCACCAACCGGCTGGCCGCCGCGTCCAGGTCCGGCAACAGGGAAGGGCCGAGCAGGAACACGCGGCCATCCGATTCACGGCGCAAATACGGCGTGCCCCAGCCCCCCGTGGGCGAGGCGAGCGCGAAGACCTCCGGCTTGCCTCCCAGGGTCAGCGTCAGCCTGCGCTCGCTGTGCGCCAGCCCGACCTCCTCCAACTTCTTCGCGTCCAGGTCTCCGAGCGAACGCTGCGCGTGCAAGGGCGCGAACCGAGAGAACAGCTTCACCGCCACGTCGTTGGCCCGCAGCTCGCGCGGCGGCGGCACCGGCTCCGACGGCTGGGGCGGAGTCGCCGCCACACCGCCGTCCGCCGCGGCGGGGCCCGCGATGGGCTTGGCAGGCTTGGTGCCCAGGCGCAGCCAGAACGCGTCCCGGTCGGTCGCGTCGCGGTACAGCTCCACGAAGCGAACCTCGTCCTCGTAGCGGAGCCGTTCGAGCGAGCGCGCGGGCACGTCCAGCACCGTCACTTCACCGGGCGACCCCTCCGGCTCGCGCTGCCACACGAAGAAGGCGGCCACGAGCGCCACGACCGCCAGGGCCCCTTGCAGGGCCACGCCCGCTGCCTTCATCGCGCACCTCCGGCCGAGGTCCCGGTCGCGCGCGGGGCACGCCGCCCTCGACGTCGCGTCACCCCGAACCCCACCGCCATCACCACCGCGGGCACCAGGAAGACCGTCACATAGAACCACGCCACGTCCTGGTCCCGCGTGTGCTGCAACGGCAAGTCTTCCTCGGAGGACGTCGCGCCGGAGAGGGCCTCCTCGCCCGTGAGCCAGCGCAGCGTGTCCACCGCGAGGTACGCATTGCCACGGTTGGCCAGCACGCCGTCGACCAGCGCGTCCGCGTCCGCCATCACCACGGCGCGCGCCGCCTCCTTCACCGCGCCCGAGGCGGGCTTCTCCACCGCCACCACCAACGGCCACGCACGCCGCGCCTCACCCGGATCCGGGAGGAAGTCTCCGTTGGTGTCCGCGAAGGTGGCGCTGTGCGCGCGCACGCTCACGTCGACCCGGAGCCCAGCGGGCAGCGGCGACAGGAGGTCCAGAACGCCCGCGCCCATCATCGCCACCGGCGCCTGCCCCCCCAAGGCGGACAGCGACGACACCGAGGGATGCGACGAGAAGGTCGCCGTGCCCAGGTTGCCCCGGTCACTCACCTGCTGCGCGGTGCGGAAGTACACCTGTTCATTCGCCAGCTGCGTGCGCTCGGACTTCAGCCCCAGCACCGCCAGCAGCGGCTGGAAGTCCGCCCCATCGGGCTCCAGGGCCAACCAGAGCCGACCGCCGCGCTCCCAGTAGTCGCGCAGGGCCTTCAGCTCCTCGGGCATGAAGTCCTTCGCCGCGCCCATCACCGCCACCACCGAGGCGTCGCGCGGAACCTCCGAGCCCAGCCCCTCCACCACCGACAGCGGGCGCACGTCCACGTTCTGCGCGCGCAGCACTTCCTTGAGCTGCGACACGGAGGGACGCGGCGTCTCCCCTTGCACCGGGCGTGAGTCGGCGCGCTCGCCGTGGCCCGCCGTGAAGTAGGCCACGCGACGCGGGCGCGCCACCGCGAGCAATCGCCGCTGGACCTCCTGATCCAACCTCTGGAGCTGGCCCCGCGCGCGCTCCAGCTCCAGCCCCAACGTCAAGGCCTCGCGCCGGTCGCCTCGCGCCAGCACCACGGTGCCGTTGCTGAAGACGCCCAGCGCCTTCGCCTTCGCCGGGTCCACGGCCTGATCCAGACGCTCCAGTTGAAGCTGCGGGCTCTCTGGCGCCAGGTCGCGGAAGTACTGCCGCACCGCCTCGCCCACATCGTTCGCGGGTGGGAAGAACAGCGTCACCTGGAGGGGTTCATTGAGGCCGCGCACCAGTTTGCGCGTGGCCTCGCCCGGGCGCGCGGTGCGGAAGTACGACAGGTCCCAGGTGACGTCCGCCTGCGTCGCCACGTACATGGCGGCAAAGGCAAACACGAGCACGAAGGACAACCCCAGGCCGGAGAACAGGGCGCCGCGCACGCGGCCCGTCTCCGGCACCGGCGCACGCACCAGCGCCGCCGCGGCCACCTCCACCAGCGCCAGCGGCACCAAGGCGCAGACCCCCAGCGCGGGATGGAGCGCGGCCAGCACCACGGCCAGACGCGGCGCGTGACGCGAGAGCGGCTCCCCCAAGAGCAAGCCCCCCGCATCGGACTGGAGGAAGTAGAGCACCAGCGCCAGGAGCCCCACGCCATACAAGCCCAGCACCCAGCCTTCGAGGGTGCGCCGCTCCCCCTGGGCGGCGCGCAGCCGCGCGAAGCGCCACGCTCCGGCGCCCAGCGCCAGCGCGGCCCCCACGCCAGAGAGCGCCCACCGCGCGGAGCCCGCGCCCACGATGCGCTCGCCCACGAAGACGAGCAGCAGCCCCGCCACATACGCCCACGTCACGGGCAGACCCGAGGATGGCGTGCGCGCGCTCATCGCCACCTCCGCGCCTCGACCACCCGCGTGGCCGCGAACAACGCCACGTAGGTGACGACCAGGTAGTAGGCCACGTCACGGGTGTGGATGAGCCCGGACTGGAACGGGGGGAAGTGCTGATTCCAGAGCGACAAGGCGCTGAAGACCTCCGACAGCGGCTGCTCGGTGATGCGCGCCACCAGCCAGCAGAGGATGAGCGCCACCAGCATCACCGCGGACGTGATGGCCGCCATGAGCTGGTTGCGAGACAGCGCGGAGCCAAACGTCCCCACCGCGAGCGACGCGCTGCCCAGCAACAGCAGGCCCAGATAGCCGGCGGACACGTGCCCCAGCGACACCTTGCCGTTCACGAGGATGAGCAGCGGCATGTACGCGGTGCAGAGGATGTAGAGCGCCAGGAAGGCGAGCCCCGCGAGGAACTTGCCCAGCACGATGTCTCGGTCCTTCACCGGCGATGAGTACAGGAGCAGCAGCGTCCCCATCTGTCGCTCCTCGGCCAACAGGCGCATGGAGATGAAGAGCGCGGCCACGACGGTGAAGCCGCTGGAGTAATAGAAGAACCCCGAGAGCACCTCGGCGGAGCGCTTGCTCGCGCCCCCCAAGGCGTACGCGTTGAAGAACAGCCCGTTCAACGCGAGGATGACCGCGAGGATGATGTAGCCACTCCACGTGCGCAGGTAGCCCGCGAGCTCGCGGCGCGCAATCAACCAGGCCTTCACGCCCGCGCCTCCTGACCGTGCGTCAGTCCCAGGAAGATGGACTCCAGCTGGCCCGCGCCCTGGTCCAGGCGCAGCAGCTCGAGCCCCGCTCCCACCAACGCCTGGGCCACGCGCGGACGCAGGTCCGGAGAGGCCCGCAGCTTCAGCGCCACCATGTCCTCGCTGGCGCGCTCCACCTCCACCGCGCCGAACTCTTGAAGCACCGCCACGGCGCGCGCGCGGTCGCCGCGCAGCTCCACCTCGATGCTCCCGCCGCCGCCCATGCGCCGGGCCAACTCATCCTCGGTCCCCTGCGCCACCAGCGTGCCCTGGTGGATGATGAGCAGCCGGTCACACGTCTGGGAAATCTCGGGGAGGATGTGGCTGGACACCAGCACCGTGTGCTCGCCGCGCAGGCCGCGGATGACTCGGCGCATCTCCACGATCTGCCGCGGATCCAACCCGCTCGTCGGCTCGTCGAGGATGAGCAGCGCGGGCTTGTGCACCAGGGCCTGCGCCACGCCCACGCGCTGGCGGAAGCCATGGCTCAGCGTGGAGATGAGCTCGCCATGCACGTCGCGCAGGTCTGTCTTCTCCTCTGCCTCCGCCACGCGCGCGGAGGTGGCCTTCGCCGCCACGCCGCGAAGCTGCGCGACATAGGACAGGTACTCGCCCACCGTCATCTCGTCGTAGAGCGGCGGCACGTCCGGCAAGTAGCCCATGCGCTGGCGGACCTCGTGCGGATTGCCCACCACGTCATGCCCGTCGATGACCACGCGGCCCGACGTGGGCAACAACACACAGCCCAGGACCTTCAGCGTCGTCGACTTGCCCGCGCCATTCAGCCCCAGGAAACCAATGACCTCACCCTGTCCGATGGTGAAGGCCAGGTCCCGGATGGCCGCGTGCTCACCGTAGTACTTGGTCAGCCCTTCGACCTGGATCATCAGGAGTCCTCGCACTGAGGGGGAAAGCGGCGTTTTTCTGGCGCCCCGGCTGAAGACTGTCAAGCCGACGGACCGCCCCCGTCCGAGCGCCGCCCGCCAACCCCTCAGGAGTGCGGGTATTCCGGCCCCGCGCGCGTCCGGCCGAGCGTGAAACGCAGGGCCCCCTCCAGCTCCGGAAAGGTGAAGGCGTACCCATGGCGCAGCGCGGCCTCGGGGACGGCGTGGGCTCCGGACAGGAGCGCCTCCTCGCCCATCTGCCCGAAGAGGGTCCGGATGACCGCGGCGGGCATGGGCAGGAAGGCCGGGCGATGAAGCACCCGCCCCAGCGTCCGCGCCAGCTCCGCCTGCCGCACCGCGCCCGGCGACACGACATGGAGGGCGCCTCGCACGTCCGGCGTCATCATCGCGAAGTGGAGCAGCCCGAGGACGTCCTCCAGGGACACCCAGCTCATCCACTGGCGCCCCGAGCCCATGGGGCCTCCGCCCCCCGCGAGGAACGCGGGGAGCATCTTCGCGAGCGCTCCCTCGCGAGCGTCCAGCACCACGCCCAAGCGCGCGTGCACCACGCGGATGCCGGCGTCCTCGGCGGGCGCGGTGGCTGCCTCCCACTCGCGGCACACCTGGGACAGGAAGCCCGTGCCGGCCCCGGAGGCTTCGGTGAGCACCTCGTCGCCTCGGTCACCGAAGTAGCCAATGGCCGAGGCACTCACCACCACGCGCGGCTTGCGCTCCAGCTTCGCCAGCGCCTCGCAGAGCACGCGCGTGCCCTCGGTGCGGCTCTTGAGGATGAGGTCCCGATACTCCGGCGTCCAGCGGTGCCCCGCGACGTTCGCGCCCGCCAGGTGCACCACGGCGTCCACGCCCTCCAGCGCCCGAGCATCCAGCTCCCCACGCTGCGGTGCCCAGGAAATCTCCCCGCGCAAGGCATCCGCCGGACCGCGCACCAGCCGCTTCACGCGGTGCCCACCCGTGGTGAGGAACGGTCCGAGCGCCGAGCCCACGAGCCCCGACGCCCCCGAGATGGCCACCGTGAGCGGCCCCCTCGCGGCGAACGCGGCATGGCGCTTCAGGTCCGCGAAGGTGACCGCGTGGCGATACGCGAACGTGTGCTCCAGCCGCCGCCGCACGGGCGCGCCCGCCACGGCGCTTCCCAAGGCACCGAGGGGCAGCTCGTACTCCACCTCGTCCTCCAGGACGGAGGAGCCCGAGGAGGGACCGGGGCGCATGTGGTGCGTGTGGACCCAGCGGCGGAACGGCCCGGACCGCTGCGTGTCCTGGAACAGCACGCCCTCTTCGTAGGCGGTGTGCTCGGCGGAGAGCCGGGAGCGCAGCGGTCCCACGCGCAGCGCGATGGCGAGGCGGGCGCCGGTCTGGATGCCCTCGCCCGAGCGCTCCACGACCTGGACCGGGTCCCAGGGAGGGACCAGCCGCTCGAAGGCCCCCTCCCGAGCGTGCCAGCGGAACAGGTCGGACGCTGGAACCGGCATCGGGCTGCGCGCCCTGAAGACGTGCGACTTGCCCATGTGCCCTCCCGAGGCGAGATTGCGACCGCGAATGCTTAATCCGGATCAGCTCGACCGTGCAGTGGAATTGCTGCGAGGCGGCGGGGTCATCGCCCTGCCAACAGAGACCGTGTACGGCCTGGCGGCCAACGCCGAGGACGAGCTGGCCGTGCGCCGCGTCTTCGCCATCAAAGGCCGGCCCGCCACGCACCCCCTCATCGTCCACCTCGCGGGCGCGGAGCACCTCGAAGCCTGGGCCCGCGAAGTGCCCGCCGAGGCGCGACGACTGGCCGAGGCCTTCTGGCCCGGACCGTTGACGTTGGTGCTGCGGCGGACAACGCGAGCCACAGATGCCGTCACGGGAGGGCAGGACACGGTGGCGCTGCGCGTGCCTGGGCACCCCGTGGCGCTGGAGGTGCTGCGTCGGCTCGGGGGTGGACTGGCCGCGCCGAGCGCCAATCGCTTCGGCAAGGTGAGCCCCACCACGGCCGAGCATGTCCGCCAGGACCTGGGGAGCGACGTGGACCTCGTGCTCGACGGAGGTCCGAGCACGGTGGGCGTGGAGTCCACCATCGTCGACCTGAGCACCGGAGCCCCTGCCATCTTGAGGCCGGGCGGACTGGCCACGGAGGACGTGGAGCGGGTGCTCGGAAGAGAAGTCCCGGTGCGCACATCGTCGACAGTCCGCGTGTCCGGTTCGTTGGCTTCACACTACGCGCCGCGCGCGGGCGTGGTGTTGGCGGAGCCAGCCGAGGCCGCCGAGCGCGTGCGCGAGCTGCGAGCGCGCGGCTTGAACGTGGGCGTCCTGGGCCCCGCGCACCTCGTGTTGCCGCCCGAGGTCGCGCGCTTCGACGTGCCCCAGGACGCAGGCGACGCGGCGCGCGTGCTCTATGCGCGTCTGCGCGAGGCCGATGCGCAGGGGCACGACGTGTTGGTCGCGTGTCTGCCTCAGGCGCAAGGCCTGGGGCTCGCGGTCAGAGACCGGCTCGCCCGGGCCGCCGCGCCGCGAGACCCGACGCCCTCGCACTGAAGCGCCCGCTCAGGAGCGCAGGCGGAACCGCGCGCCCATGAAGAACCAGAAATGGAACGCGCGGGCGCGGATGGACTCCGTACCCAAGCCCTTGCCGAGCCGCACCTGAAGCGTGTCGTAGCGCCCCATGGCGAGCGTGCTGAACAACCCGCCCCACAGCGCGCCCACGAGGTGGCGATCGAACCCACCCTGCAAGACATACCCATCGGGTTCCTTGAGCCCCTGCGGTAAGTCCAACCACGAGCGCGTAGGACGGACGCACACCCACGCGGAGATCAGAGGGAGACACCGCGTCTTCGGCCTGTGTGGGGCTGCAAGACAGACAACAAGCACCCGCGGAGAAACCCGAGAATGAAGGTGTTGCCGCGTATGGCGCTGCACTATGACGGGGCTTCTCCCGCCCCATCGAACCGAGGATCTCCCTTCATGACGACTCCCCTCTCGACCCGCTGGCTCTGGGGTCTCGTTGTGTTCTCTCTCGTGGTGGTCGGAGGCTGTGGCCACGTTGACGAGGGCGCCTGTGCCGACTTCGCCTGCTCCGTCGGGCGCTGTGTGAGCAATGCAGGACTGGCCACCTGCGAATGCGGCGCCGATGACCAGGCCGCGGGGCTGGACTGCACGCATGCCGAGTTGATGCCCAAGGGAGACGTTGGCGGAACGCCGTCGACCGCGACGCCGTTGGCTGTCGGTGGCGCACATTCCGGTGACTTCGATTCCAGCCAGGGCATTGACGTGGATGTCTATTCCATCGTCACCGAATCCCAGCATGTCTATCGATTCTCGTGCAGCGGCCCCGGCACGGCGACCTGCGCCATCCGACTGCTCAACAGCGCGGGCGAACAGCAGGCGGACAACATGGCCAGCGGAGCGGCCCTGACTTTCAAGGTGGCTCCGGGCCGCTGGTTCCTGGAAGCGAAGCCGGGGCCCTCACAGCCCCCCGCGGGCGCGTATTCCTATCGCTTGGAAGACGTGGGCATCGACGACCATGGCGACACCCCAGCGACCGCCACGGTCATCCAGTCCGACTCGACCCCGGTCTCCGTGAGCGCACTGGAGCTGGGCGATGTGGATGTCCTGCTCATCCACGCGATCGCGGGGCACGGATACATTCTCAGCTGCACCACGCCCGCGGATCATTTCAGAGGAGGCGTGGAGCTGAGGGGGACATCCGAGGTCGCCTATGACTGGACGACCGTCAACATGGGCATCCCCACCCAGGTCTCCTTCCTGGCCAAGAGCAACGCGGACTATCTCGTGTCCATCAGCGGCTTGACGCCGGGCCCCGGGCTCTCGTGTCAGCTCCGGGATGTCGCGGACGACCACGGCGACTCCATCGCGACCGCGACGCCCGTGAGCGTGGGCACCCCTGCCTCGTTCCGAATGGACACCCACGGTGACCAGGATTTCTTCGCCTTCAGCGCGCTCGCGGGTCACTTCTATTCCATGCGCGGAACTGAAGGCACGGGCGTCATCAACGCGGTCCTGTTGGACGCCGCGAGCACTCCCGTGGCGGAGGGTTCCGTGGAGAGCGGCGTATTCAAACCGGGCGTCGGAATGGAGCTGACCTATCTGTGCAAGAGCTCCGGCACCTACTACCTCCGCATCTGGCCTCTGAGCCAGACCACGCGAGACGCGCCTTGGAAGCTCATCGTGGAGGACCAGGGCCTCCGCTGACGCGGGCGACGACGTCGCCACCGCGACTCCTGCGCGGCTCGACGCGACCGTGACCGGCTTGGATTCGTTCACACCAGGACAGGCGCCGCGCGGTGACACGCGGCGCCTGCCCAAGCAATGCCAGGCGATTTAGACGGGCTGGAGATAGGAGATCGTCACCACGCCGTTGCCGGTCCCCTGATCCGCCTGATTGTTCGGACTGCTGCCCGCGTTGTACGAGCCGCCACCACCACCACCGCCGCAGTTGCTGGACGCGCCACCAGCGCCACCACCGCTGTAGCCACCCGCGCCGCCGGCCGCGCCAGCCGCGCCGCCACCGCCGCCATAACCACCGTTGCCATTGAGCGTGCCCGTGCCACCGCTACCGCCCGAGCTGATGGCGAGGCCACCGCCGCCACCGCCCGAGCCCGCGCCACCGGCGCCCGTCCCGCCCGACTGAGTCAGGCCGGCGCCGCCACCACCACCGCCGTGGAAGCCCGCCGCACCACCCGAGCCACCACCCGCGTTGGCGCCACCCGCCGCTCCCGGGCTGCCATTACCCGCGTTCCCCGTAGTGCTCAGCGCGGCGCCCCAGCCATTGAAGCCATTGCAGCCCGCGCCACCGCCACCGCCCGCCGCCACCATCAGCGACGACACCGTCGCAGAGCCCGTCCCGCGCCATACGAACGAACCACCACCACCACCACCGTTCGTGCCGTCCGCGCCGCGTCCACCCACCACGATGCTCAGCGCGTCACCCGGCGTCACGTTGAACGTGCCAGACAGCAGCGCTCCCGCGCCTGCGCCCGCGTTGTTGTAGGCATTGCCGCCGCGCGCCCCCACGGCCTTCACGTTCACCGCGTAGACGTTCGCGGGCACCGTGAAGCTCTGGAGCCCACCCGTGTAGTTGAACGTCTGGGTGATGGGCATCATCTGAACATAGGTGAGCACCACCACGCCGTTGCCCGTGCCCTGGTCGGCTTGATTGTTCGGACTGCTGCCCGCGTTGTACGAGCCGCCACCACCACCACCGCCGCAGTTGCTGGACGCGCCACCAGCGCCACCACCGCTGTAGCCACCCGCACCGCCGGCCGCGCCAGCCGCGCCGCCACCGCCGCCATAACCACCGTTGCCATTGAGCGTGCCCGTGCCACCGCTACCGCCCGAGCTGATGGCGAGGCCACCGCCGCCACCGCCCGAGCCCGCGCCACCGGCGCCCGTCCCGCCCGACTGAGTCAGGCCCGCGCCGCCGCCGCCGCCGCCGTGGAAGCCCGCCGCACCACCCGAGCCACCGCCCGCGTTGGCGCCACCCGCCGCTCCCGGGCTGCCATTACCCGCGTTCCCCGTGGTGCTCAGCGCGGCGCCCCAGCCATTGAAGCCATTGCAGCCCGCGCCACCGCCACCGCCCGCCGCCACCATCAGCGACGACACCGTCGCAGAGCCCGTCCCGCGCCATACGAACGAACCACCACCACCACCACCGTTCGTGCCGTCCGCGCCGCGTCCACCCACCACGATGCTCAGCGCGTCACCCGGCGTCACGTTGAACGTGCCAGACAGCAGCGCTCCCGCGCCTGCGCCCGCGTTGTTGTAGGCATTGCCGCCGCGAGCGCCCACGGCCTTCACGTTCACCGCGTAGACGTTCGCGGGCACCGTGAAGCTCTGGAGCCCACCCGTGTAGTTGAACGTCTGGGTTGTCTGCGCATGCGCGGGACCTGACAGCAATCCCGTGGTGAGCACCGCCGATACCGCGAGGAACTTCGATATTCCGAGCCGGACTGAATGCGTCTTGGACATCGCGACCACTCCTGCCATGCGGGTTGTCGTGGCCGAGACCGGCCACCGCGCAAGCCCTGGAGCAAGAGACACGCCACCATTTGTCCAGAAGACAACACAGACCCCGCGCCCAAGCCCTGAACCCAGGAGTCGCCCCGCTTGCGTCTCAATGGGACACAGGTGCGTCCTGCCAGGAAGCTGCCGGCGCGCGGAAGACCCAGTCCAACCCGACCCAATGCCTGACGCGCCGGGAGGAGGCGGGACCGAAACATGGCCCCGCCCCCGATGCCCCGCGGAGCGTCAGGAGACCACGGCCTCGGCGGTAGGCTCGATTTGAGCCTCCGTGTTGGTCCACACGAAAGGAATGCCCGGCTGACGGTAATGCGTGGCGGGGATGTCCTTCTCGAGCTGCGCGTGCAACTCCGGGAGCTGCGACCAGTGCAGGCCATGCTTCGCATGGTGCGCGGTGTGATAGCCCAGGTTGCCTGTCAGCAGGTTGTAGCCCTTGTGCAGGATGTTGAAGGACGCCTGCGTGTGCTCGGTCGCCTCCAGGCCCGTGTGATGGAAATACGTGGCCCACACCGTGACAAACAGAGACGCGCACATGGGCAGCAGGAACACCCAGAGCGCGTTGTACCAGTCATGCCAGAACAGCGCGCCCAGCAGCACCACCTGCAACACGGCCATGCCCGTGAAGGTGCGCAGGATGCGCGGGTGCTCCAGGCCCACCTTGAAGGCGCGCGGATACGCGACCAGCGCCGTGATGAACGAGTACTCCAGCTCACCCATCGTGGTGCCGTCCTTGCGCTTCCAGCGGGACTCGTCCTTCTCCTGGTCCAGGTAGTTGCGGTGGTGGCCCAGCACGTGGTGCAGGAACCACGCGTGGGACGTCACCCCGGTCTGAAAGGCAAACACCACCTCCAGGACCCGATTCGGCAGCGTGTGCCGGAACATCGGGACGTGCTGGTGGTGGTGGTTCCACGCGCTGATCCACCCCTTCGGAATCACCCACAGGGCGAGCCACAGGATGGGGAACCACCAGCTCCGCGACTGGAGATAGACGGTCACGTCCAACGCGAAGGCACAGAAGAACAGCAGGACAGGGATGCGGTCTCGGGGATGCCGGAACAGGGTCATGCGGATTCCACTGCGGGGGTGTCGCCAGGGGGTTGGAGGGACTGCGGGGGCCGCGCCTGCAGTCTACCGATGACGCCCTTGGGAAGAACGACCCCGAAGAAGAATCCCTCCTCGAAGGGCGCCGTGGAGTCCACTTGCACCCTCGCCCGCGCCGCGATGGTCGCCAGCGCCGTCTGGAGATACACCACGGCGAAGGCCCCTCCCACGCATGCGCGAGGACCCCGCCCGAAGGGGAAGAAGTAGCCGCTCCCCAGCGGGTCCCTCGCCACGCCGCCGCCGAGCCACCGCTCGGGGACGAACTCCTCGGCGCGGACCCAATGCGTCGGGTCTCGGTGCAGGTGCTGGTTGGAGATCATGATCATCGCGCCCGCCGGCAGCGTCACGCCCGCCAGCTTCGCGTCCGCCGCGGGCGTGCGCGTGAAGACCCGGACCGCGGGCAACAGGCGCATGGACTCGTACGCCACCGCCTCCGCCCAGGGCGCCTGCCGGAGCGACTCGAAGGTCCACGGGCCCTCCCCCAGTGCGGCGGCTTCGGCCGCGAGGCGAGCCTCCGCGTCAGGGAACCTCTGGAGCTGGTGGAACGCGCCCACCAGGGTCGTGCTCGAGGAGAACACGCCCCCGTAGAAGAACGTCCCCAAGAGGTGCGCCAGCCGCTGCTCGGGCAGGTCCGGCATCTGGCGCAGCGTCCACGACAACAGGTCCACCCCGTGGGGGTTGGGCTTCGCCCGCGCGGCGCGGACCTTCTGCGCGAACAGGCCATAGAACCGCTCACGCGCCCGCTCGAAGCCCTTGGGCAGGGAGACGAACCGCAAGGGCAGCTTCGCCTGGATGCGCGCGTCCGCCCCCTTCGCCATCAACATGAAGTCGTCATAGGCCGAGTCGGGCAGCGCCTCGCCCACCACGACGGTCGCGAAGGTGTCGAACGTCAGTCGCCGCAGCACGGGCGTCAGGTCCACGGGGCCCGCCGCGAACAGGTGCTCCACGGCCTGCGCGACCGTGGCCTGCATGGGCCCCACCTGCGCCGCCAGCCACTCGGGAGACCACGGCTGCTCCAGCGGGTCGCCCCGGCGCTTCTCGGCCCAGTCCTCGCTCTGCTTCGCGATGAACACCGTGTCGTCCGTCACGGTCGGGCGGACCTGATCGCTGATGGCGCCCTTCTCGAACTCCAGCCGGCGCGTCTCCATCACCTCTTCGATGAGCGAGGGGTCGTTGAGCACCACGCCTGGGCTGGCGCCCATCCAGATGAGCGTGACGCCGCCATACTCCCGGCCGTAGCGCGCGCAGACATCCCAAGGCGTGGCGCCGAGGAAATCCCCCAGCGTGCCGAGCACACCGGGCGCGGGGCCGGGCAACGAAGCGAAGGCCTTGCGACGAGCGCCGAAGAACAGGTTGAACACGCCACGAGAGAACAGGTTCGGCAAGGCGCCTCCAGGGCGTCTCAGACGGTGATGCCGCAGGGAATCCGGTCGGGTTGCAGGACGGTGTACGGCACGTCGCGCTGGGCGTTGCGCGCCTTCAACGACTCGAGCTGAGCGGCCAGACGCGCATGGAAGCGCTCGCGAATGGCGTGCAGCGCGGGCTCGTGGAAGTACTCCTCGTGCCAGCCCCCGGTGTGGAGCAGGTACTCCTCGTCATCCCCGAAGCTGGAGAGCGCCCGGCCAATGGCCACCTGCCACAGCGTCTGGGATTTGGTCGGAATCATCGCGGCGATGTCCGCCGGCCCCAGCTTCCCCTTCTCGCGAGGCGGCGCGCGGCGCAGGCACAGCGGAGCGTTGGGCACGAAGGCGTAGTGCTCGTACTGGAGATAGTTCACCGCGGCGTGCTGCACGCTCACCGAGAACAGGACGGTGGTGAGAATCTCCACCAGGTCGTCCACGCGGCGCAGCGTTACACAGGGCAACTTGTCCACGGGGAGGCCATGCGTGGTGAGGTCCTCCCACCAGTGCTGCATCTCCCCATCAGCCACGAGGTCCGCGTCGGTCGCGTAGAAGTGCCGCAGGACTCCGCCCACGTACTCCTCCAGCGCATCCCACAGGGGGAGCGCCTCGTCGCGATAGGGATAGTCCGGCAGCACCGAGGGGTCCAACACCCCGCGCCGGGCCAGGTCGCGTCGCGGCTGGTTGTCCCGCAGGGTCCAGCGCGCGAAGCCCTTCTTGCCCAACTGGAGGTGTCCCTTGTCCGGGCCGCCCGTGGCGATGAAGTCGTCGAACACCGCGCCCTCGGCCAGCAGGCCCTTGCGCGCGCCGTCGTTGATGGCGAGCGTGTAGCGGAAGTGCCGACGCAACAATTTGTAGACGGGATGCGGGTCCGGCAGGTTGCGCATCGTCGCCAGGACGAAGGGCTCGGCGATGAAGTGGGTCCGCAGCGCGTGCGACACCATCTGGTGCGTGTTGCCCTCGCTGCATCGCACGTAGATTTTCGCGGCCAGCCAGTCGTACTCCCCATCGTTCGGGGTGAAGACCGGGTCCTGTGCCGCGTCGCGCCCCAACTGGATGGCGAGGGGCCGCAATCGCTGGCTGTCGTCCAAGAACAACAGACACCGAGCAGCAGGCGCCCAGCGGCGCTCCTCCTCGCCCCCCTTCCCCACCTTCCGGAACATCGGAATGTCCTCGAGGATCTCGAAGTCGATCAAGAAGACGCGCTGGGCCTCGAACGCACCCGCCAGCGTCAGCCCCGGGGACAAGAGCCCTCGGAGGTCCGCGTCCGTCAGCGGCATCCCCTCGGGCAACGCACGCACGAGCGTGACATGGATGGGATTGATGCCCTGGACGGCCTGCCGCGCGAACTCGTGGTCGTCCTTCCAGCGGTGCGACAGCTGAGGCAATTCGATTCCCTTGAAGAAATCGAAGATGTCCACCAGCCCATTCCACGCGCTCGCCAGCATGGGCAGATGCAACTGGATGGCCGCCAGCGTCTTGGCGATGACCACCTCGTAGCTGCCATCACGCAGGCCCCGGTAGAGCTCATCCTTCGGCAGCGGCCTCGCCTCGCCGAGGTCGAGCGCGCCGGGCAACCCCTGCGTGGCCTCGGGCGAACGCCAGCCATACATCCGGTGCCGGACCTGGAGCTGCTCCAACCGCGCGGACGCCTCGCGCTCGCTGCGCGCGTGCTGCGGGAGCCTCGCCGTTCCCTCCAGCACCTCCGCGTGGGTGCCGCTGAGAATCCAGCGGAAGAAGGGGAAGTGCCATCGCCGCTCCCCCGAGGACACCTGGACCGTGTCGAGCAGCCAGTCTCCCGCCACGCCTCCCGAGTTGCTCAACCGCAGCAGCAGCAACTCCCCCACGTCACGGTCCGAGACCGAATAGACCTCCTCCGAACCCGCCTCGAAGTCATTGTGAAAGCGCCGGTCCAGGACGTGCGACGCGCTCTCTCCCCCTGTCCCCACCAGGACCACGCAGATGGTCCCGTCCGTCCCCGCCCCCCACCGTGTGCTCGTCCGAATCGTGAGCTTGTACTCGACAGTCATGATCCTCTCGGCTTTCGCGGGCAGACCGTAGGACGCGACAAAAGTGCCCGCAAATGAAGTCCCCCGCCCTCTGGAATGCCTTGAAAGTATTGAAGTACACGCTCGCTTCGGCCTGCCGGGATGAGCCGCAAGAGGGCAACGCTTGGAGCCCGAACCATCGCACGAAACGGCCGCGTCGCCCCGCGTCAATGCATGACACGGCCACTCGCCGGCTTGAACTCCCGTGGGGCCCTCGATATCCCGCGCCGGTGCTCAGGAGCGTCCCCACGTGAAGCGAAGCTTGTCTGGATTGGTCGTCGCCCTCGCGCTCACCGCCTGCAAGGAAGAGCCTCGCGGGAAGATGGAGCCGATTGCCCATCCCCCCACGCCCGCGGGCGCCACGGCCGCTCCCGCGGCGAAGCCCGCAGCAGCGGAGGTCGTCCCCGCCGAGGGCGCCGTGCTGCTGCGCTGGAAGCTGGCCAAGGGCGAGCCCCGAGCCTTCCGCCTGTCGTTCACGCCGGAGGCCGCCGCCCCCGCCTCCGAGCCCGCCGCGCCGCCCTCGCGCGCCGACAAGAAGAAGGGCCGCGACCCCAAGGCCAAGGCCGAGGCCCCCGAGCCCGCGCCGCTGATGACGCCCACCGAGCTGACCTATCTGCTGGAGCGCACGAGCAGCGGAGACGCGCTGCTGCGCATCACGCCCGCGAGCGGCGCGCCGGATGAGGCCAGCCTGAGCGACCGCGGCTTCGTGCTGGAGGGGCTCCAGGGCGCCACGCGCAACACCGCGACGCTGCTGCTGGAGCTGCCGCGCGACGCGGTCCGCGTGGGCGACACGTGGTCGCTGGCCACCGAGCTGGTGGTCCCCGACGTCTTCGGCCGCGACTTCCACCGCAGCGCGGGCGAGCGCCACAACCGCGTGAAGCTGACCGCGCTGACGCCCGCGGAGAACGGCGAGCAGGTGGCCGTCATCGAGTACGACCTGGGCGAGCAGCTCTCCGGCATCGTCCCGCCCGGGTACAAGCCCCCCGACGCACGCCCCGGCTCCGACGAGGGCAAGAAGACCGCGGGCTCACAGGACGTGGCGGTGGACGTGAAGGTCACCGCCCGTGGCGAGTTCCTGGTGAAGGCGGGGCACTGGCGCACGTGGGAGGGCACCTTCGCCACCGTGACGAAGGGCCCCGCGCGCGCCGCCGCGCAGCTCCCGGCGGGCACGCAGAAGGTGCGCCTCACCGCGCTGGACGCCGCGCCGGCCGCTCCTGCTACCCCGCCGCCAGCGGCGGCTCAACCGGCCGCGCCGTAGCGCCGTCCGACTCACGCACCAGTTGCACCACCGCGTCCACCCAGGCGGGGTGGGCGTTGAGGGAGGGGACGAGCGTCAGCGACTCTCCTCCCGCCGCGACGAACTGCTCGCGCGCGCGCAGGCCCACTTCCTCCAGCGTCTCCAGGCAGTCCGCCACGAACGCCGGGCACATCACCGCGAGCCGCTTCACGCCGCGCCCGGCCAGCTCTGGCAGCACCTCGTCCGTGTAGGGCTTCACCCACGGCGTCCGCCCCAGCCGCGACTGGAACGACACGGTGTAGCCCTCCGGCTTCAGCCCCAGCCGCTCGGCCAACATGCGCGCCGTCGCGTAGCACTGCGCGCGGTAGCAGTGGCGGTTCACGTCGGTGAGCGTGTCGCAGCACCCCGACGAAGCCAGGCAGTGGCTCCCGGAGGGATCGCTCTTGCGCATGTGCCGCTCGGGCAGCCCGTGGAAGCTGAACAGCACATGGTCCGCGCGGGCCTCGGAGATGACCGGCCGCGCCACCGTGGCGAACGCAT
This sequence comes from Citreicoccus inhibens, assembly GCF_019039035.1. GTDB lineage: Bacteria > Myxococcota > Myxococcia > Myxococcales > Myxococcaceae > Citreicoccus > Citreicoccus inhibens. The sequence goes on from NZ_JAHNZT010000001.1 coordinate 364,251, forward strand.
CGAGGAAGCCCGGCGCGTCGTAGAACGCGGGCACCGCGCGCACGTTGGGGACGTCCCAGCCCTCGGTCATCACCTCGTAGAGGCGCGCCAGCGAGGACGAAGACGACGACGTGGCCTCCTGCGGGTACAGCGGCAGCACCGTGAAGTCCGTCACCCCGCGCTCGCGCAGCGCCGCCACCGCGTCCGGCAGCGAGGGATTGCCATAGCGCATGGCGAGCGCCACCTCGTACTCGCCCTTCAGCTGCTCGGCCACCGCGGCGGTCAGCGCCTTGCTGTGCACGAGCAGCGGCGAGCCCTCGGGCATCCACACCTTGCGATAGGCCTCCGCGCTCCTGGCGGGGCGGAACGGCAGGATGAAGAGATTGAGGAGCAACCAGCGTCCCACCGGGTGGATGTCCACCACGCGCGGGTCGCTCAAGAACTCGCGCAGGTAGCGCCGCACCGGCCCGGACTCGGGCGCGTCAGGCGTCCCCAGGTTGATGAGCAGGAGGCCCCGCTTCGCGCTTGGCATGGCCATGGGGCGCGGGCCTCAGTGCAGCGCGTTGGGCAGCGTGAGAGCGAACTCCGCGATGCGCGCGTCGAAGTGCGTGCCGTCCGGACGCACCATCGCGTAGGTGCCGCGCATGGTGCCGAACGGCGTGCGCAGCATGGCCCAGCTCGTGTACTCGAAGCGCTCGCCCGGCCCCAGCTTCGGCTGGCGCCCCACCACTCCCTCGCCCTTCACCTCTTCGACCCGCCCCTCCGAATCCGTGATGACCCAGTGGCGGCTCTGGAGCTGCGCGGGCGCCTCGCCCTCGTTCATGATCTCCACCTTGTAGGTGAAGGCGAACTGGCCGGACTCGGGCGCGCTGCGCTCGGGCCAGAAGGCTGGCCGCACGGTGATGCGAATGCCGTCAGTGGTGGCGGAGGAAGACATGTCTCCACATTTGGCCGGCGCGCCGCCGAGACGCAAGGAAAAGACCGGCCCGGGGGCCTAGCTCTTCGCGCGCTTCCGTTCCTGCTCGGCTTCCGTCGAAGACGTGGACTCCGGTGACGTGGACTCTGGCTCGGGAGGACGCGGCCAGATGAAGGACGCCCCGATGGCCAGCGCCAGCGTCCCCGCGATGACGCCCAGGGAGAGGCCGGTGGAGACGTGGATGTCGAAGAACTCGATGAGCATCTTCACGCCCACGAAGGCGAGGATGACGCTCAGCGCCAGCTTCAGGTAGTGGAACTTGTCCATCAAGCTGGAGACCACGAAGAACAGCGAGCGCAGGCCCAGGATGGCGCAGACGTTGGACGAGTAGGCGATGAAGGCGTTGCCGCTCAAGCCCAGCACCGCGGGGATGGAGTCCACCGCGAAGAGCAGGTCGGTGGCCTCCACCACCAGCAGCACGATGAACAGCGGCGTCACCTTGCGGCGGCCATCCTCGATGAGGAAGAAGCGACTGCCCTGCCCCTGGCTCGCCACGGGCAGCACGCGCCGCGCCACGCGCACCACCATCCCCGCCTCGGGGTCCGCCTCGTCGTCGTCATCCGAGACGAGCATCTTCACCGCGGTGAAGACCAGGAACGCGCCGAAGAGGTAGAGGATCCAGTGGAAGCGCCGCACCAGCTCCGTGCCCGCGATGATGAGGCAGGCGCGCATCACGAAGGCGCCGAGGATGCCCCAGAACAGCACGCGGTGCTGATGCTCGGGCGCCACGCGGAAGTAGCTGAAGACGAGCAGGAAGACGAAGAGGTTGTCGACGCTGAGCGCGTACTCGACCACGTAGGCCGTCAGCCACTGCGTGGCGTGGGTGCTCCCGGAGAAGTGCCAGATGCCGCCGGCGAACGCGAGGCTGAGCGACACCCAGACGAGTGTCCAGACCCCCGCCTCCTTGGGGGTCACCACGTGCTCCTTGCGATGGAACAGCCCCAGGTCCAGGGCGAGCATCGCCAGGACGAAGACGTTGAAGCCCACCCAGATGGACAAAGGCGTATGCACGTGCGTTTCCTGGCCCTGAACGAACCGGAGCGCACCCTAGTGGCGGGCGGCCCCCGGCGTCGACCCCTCCGTAACGCAGCGCGTGCCGGGTGGCTACTCCCATTCCGTGGCGGGGCGCCGGAGCACCAGCACGGAGCGCCCCCCCACCTGCACCCGGCCACCCGCGGGAGTGTGCGTGCGCTGTGACTCGCCGCATGCGGCGGTGTCCACCACCAGCTCCCAGTCCGCGCCCCACTCGAGCGCGGGCAACAGGAAGGTGATGGGCTCATGGTGCGCGTTCATCAGCACCAGCAGCGTGTCACCGACGATGCGGTTGCCCTCGTCATCCGGCGTGGCGATGGCGTCTCCGCCCAGCAGGAATCCCAGGGAGCGCACGTAGGGCTTCTCCCAGTCGTCCTTGCGCATCTCCTTGCCGTCGGGCCGGAACCACGCGAGGTCCTTCAGCTCGCTGTCCCAGATGTGCGCGCCGCGGAAGAAGCGGCGCTTGCTGAGCACCGGCTGCTCGCGCCGCAGCTTCGCCATCCGCACGGTGAAGTCGAGCAGCTGCCGCTGGGTGTCGTTCAAATCCCAGTTCACCCACGCCAGCTCATTGTCCTGGCAGTAGGCGTTGTTGTTGCCGTGCTGGGTGCGGCCCATCTCGTCCCCGGCCACCAGCATGGGAACGCCCTGGGACAGGAAGAGCGTGGCGAGGAAGTTGCGCTTCTGCTGCTCGCGCAGGGCGTTCACCTTCGGGTCGCTCGTCTCGCCCTCCACCCCGCAGTTCCAGGAGTGGTTGTCATTGGCGCCGTCCCGGTTGTCCTCGCCGTTCGCCTCGTTGTGTTTGTCGTTGTAGGTGACCAGGTCGTGCAGCGTGAAGCCGTCGTGCGCGGTGACGAAGTTCACGCTCGCGGTGGGCTTGCGCCCGGACAACGCATACAGGTCCGAGCTGCCCGTGAGCCGGTAGCCAATCTCCGCCGCCTGCCGGTCATCGCCCTTCCAGTAGCGGCGAATGGTGTCGCGGTACTTGCCGTTCCACTCGCTCCACAGCACCGGGAAGTTGCCCACCTGGTAGCCGTAGTCGCCCACGTCCCACGGCTCCGCGATGAGCTTCACCCGGCTGAGCACCGGGTCCTGGTGGAGAATCTGGAAGAAGGCCGCGCGCGTGTCATAGCCCTGCCGGTCCCGGCCCAGCGTCGTGGCCAGGTCGAAGCGGAACCCGTCCACATGCATGACCTCCACCCAGTAGCGCAGCGAGTCCGCCACCAGTTGCAAGGCGTTGGGGCTCGTGGCGTTCCACGAGTTCCCGCACCCGGTGAAGTCCATGTAGTAGCGAGGGTCCTTCTCCGCGAGCCGGTAGTACGCGGCGTTGTCCAGGCCCTTGAAGGACAGCGTGGGCCCCAGGTGATTGCCCTCGCACGTGTGGTTGTAGACGACGTCGAGGATGACCTCGAGCCCCGCGCGGTGCAGCAGCTTCACCATCCCCTTGAACTCGGCGACCTGCTCGCCGCGCGAGCCCGAGGCGCTGTAGCGCGCGTCCGGAGAGAAGAAGTTGAGGGTGTTGTAGCCCCAGTAGTTGGTGCGCCCCTTCTGCGACAGGAAGGGCTCGTCCATGAAGGCGTGGATGGGCAACAGCTCCACGGCGGTGACGCCCAGGCGCTTGAGGTGCTCGATGGCGGCTGGGTGCGCCAGCCCCGCGTAGGTGCCGCGCAGTTGCTCGGGCACGCGCGGGTGCAGCTTCGTGAAGCCCTTGACGTGCAGCTCGTAGAGGACCGTCTTGTGCCACGGCGTCTCCAGGCGCCGGTCCCCGTCCCAGTCGAAGTCGTCCGTCAGCACCACGCCCTTGGGCACGCCCCACGCGTCGTCGCGCAGGTCCGGCTCCAGGTCCTCGGCGCGAGGCGACGGGGCATAGCCATACAGCGGGGCGGTGGGGTCCACGCGGCCGTGGAGCGCGCGCGCATACGGATCCACCAGGAGCTTGTGCGGGTTGAAGCGCAGGCCCTTCTTCGGCTCGTAGGGGCCATGCACGCGCAAGCCATACAGCGCGCCGGGGCGCACGTCCGGCACGTAGCCGTGCCACACGTGGTGCGTCATCTCCAGCAAGGGGAAGCGGCGCAGCTCCCGCGCCGGATTCGCGGGGTCGAAGAGGCAGACCTCCACCTTCCGGGCGTGCTCGCTGCAAACGGCGAAGTTGACCCCGTTCCCGTCATACGTGGCGCCCAGGGGGTACGGTCTCCCTGGAAGCACCTCGGCCCTCCTCATCCCGCGCTCCTCTCCGGCTCCAGCAGCACCACCGGGAACTCCGCGAGCAGCGGCGCGAGGGGCAGCACGCCGCCACCCGACCCACGCTCGGGCCGCACCCGCCGCCCCGTGAAGACATTGCGGAACATCATGCCCGCATATGCCTCGGGAAGGTCCAGGAACGTGCCGTCGTGGGCTCCCGCCAGCCCGCCCGGCGACTCCAGCGCGGAGAGCGTGAAGCGCGGCGCACAGGCCACCACCACGCCCGCCGCGTGCTCGCGAGCGAAGGCCACGCTGGCCTGAGCCCGGGGACCAGCCAGGTCCAACGCGCGATAGCTCCCCGCGCGAAAGAGCGCGGGCCACCGCTGTCGCAAGCGCAGGCCCTCGGCCAGGAGGTAGAGCTTCGCCCGGCCGTCATCCAGGTCCCGCGTGAGCTGAGCGCACAACCCGGGGCGGTCCGCCTCCGCGGCGGCATCCAGGTCCGCGAGCAGCCGCGCCCGCACCGCGAAGTCCACGGGTCGCCGGTTGTCGGGATCCACCAGGGACAGGTCCCACAGCTCGGAGCCCTGATAGGTGTCCGCCACGCCGGGCGAAGCCAGCTTGAGCACGAGCTGGCCCAGCGCGTTGTGCTGCCCCGCCCGCTCGATGCGGCGCTTGAAGGCCTCCACGTCCTCCAGGAAGGCCGTGCCCCGTCGAGGGTCGAAGCAGCCGTCCACGAAGTGCGCCATGGCGTCGTCGTAGGCGCTGTCGGGGTTGGTCCACGAAGTGCGAGCCTTGGCCTCCTTGATGGCCTTGCCCATGTACTCGCGCACGCGGCGCTGGAAGTCGTCTCGCTCCGGGCCCGCGAGCACCGGCCCCATGGGCCAGGCGCCCACGAGCGTCTGGAAGAAGAGGTACACGTCGTTGGGACCCGGCGCGGGGCCCGAGGGCAGCTCCACGACGAAGCGCGCGGTGAGCCGGGCCCAGCGACGCACGCGCTTGCGCCACTCCTCGGGCAGCTCGGTGAGCACGTGGATGCGGGCGCGCACGTCCTCGCTGCGCTTGGTGTCGTGCGTGCTGGTGGTGAGCATGCTCGCCGGCCAGCGCTCCGCGCGCTCCTGATTGCGCAGGTGGAAGGTGGTGGCCCGCACGCCGAAGCGCTCCGGCTCGCCGCCCACCTCGTTGAGGCTCACCAGTCGGTTGTAGAGATAGAAGACCGTGTCCTCCAGCCCCTTGGCCATCACCGGCCCGGTGAGTTGTTGCAACTTCATGGCGAAACGCAGCATGCCCGCGCGCTCCGGCTCGGCCACGTGCTCCGGGTAGCGGCGCAGGAGGATGTCGCGCAGGAAGTCGAAGATGGAGGCGTTGGTGGTGGCGTTGCGCTCCTTGGCCCGCTGAATCGTCCACTCGATGTACTGCACGTCGCGCGCGTCCAGCTCGGGGCGCCAGCCGTCCACATAGGTGCGGTAGACGGGGAACAGCGCGATGAACTCGATGAGCGCGCGGCGCAGGCTGTTGAGCGTGAAGTCGCGCGTGCGGCGGTTCAGCTCCGAGATGCGGTTGAGTTCGTGCGCCAGCACGTTGATCTCACTCGACATGGAGTCGCGCATGATGAGCCGCTTCTTCTCGTACACCAGCTCGGGGAAGTCCTGCCGCCCGCCGATGAAGCGCTCATAGGTCTCCGTCAGGTGCGACTCCGCCGCGGGGTGGACGAAGAGGCCGCTCACCGCGTTGGCGAAGCGGTAGCCCGTGGTGCCGTGCACGGCCCAGGACTCGGGGATGCGCTCGCGGCCGCCTTGAATCTTCTCCACCGCGACGAACAGCGACTTGCGCAGCGGACTGTCGGGCCGCGCGGACACCTCGGCTCGCCACAGCTCGCGCAGCCGCGCCTCCACCGCGGGCCAGCGCGCCTCGTCGTCGCTGCCCCGCGCCGAGAAGAGCGCGCGCGCCTTCTCCACGAAGAAGCCCTCTTGCAGGTCCAGGAAGTACGCGGTCGGGTCGAACAGGCCATCCGGATGGTCGATGCGCAGCCCGGTGACGCGGTCCTCGCCCAGCCACTGGAAGATTCTCTGGTGCGCCTCCAGGAAGACGTCCGGGTCCTCCACCCGAATGGCCGCCAGCCCGTTGATGTCGAAAAAGCGACGGTAGTTGATCTCCTCTCCGGCCACGCGCCAGTGGGCGAGCCGGTAGCTGCACCGCGCGAGCACCGCGTCCAGCAGGTCGAACGAGCGCGGGTTGCCCGGGCTCCCGTTGAACACGCGGACGTTCTCCTCCACGTACGCCGCCAACTCGGGGCTGGCGGTCACCACCGCGGCCAGCCGCCGCTTGATGACCTCCTTCTCGCGGTGCCGCTCGATGACCTTGGCGCGCTCCAGCTCGGTGCGCGGCGGGAGGTGCTCGATGGCGGTGAGGATGGAGAGCAGCTCCACGAGCGGAGGAGCGTCCGCGCCCAGCCGCGCCTCCAGCCGCTCCAGGCCCTGCCGGAGGATGCGCCCATACTGGCGCGGAGCCACCGGCAGGAGGTGGTCGTAGTAGTGGAGGAAGAACGCTCCGTCGCGGAAGGACAGGTGCAGCTCACCGCGCTCCAGGACGATGCCGTACTGGTCTCCGAGGATGGGCAGCAGCACCTTGTCGCGCAGTTCGTCCTTCACCGGCCGCCAGTCGATGTCGAACGTCCGCGCGTAGAGCGATGCCGGTCCGTTCTCCAGCACGTCGAACCACAGGCGGTTGTCCCGCTCGATGCCCATGTGATTGGGCACCACGTCCAGCACCTGCCCCATCCCGTGCTGGCGCAGCGTGGCGCCGAGCGCGGCGTGGTCCTCGGAGGTGCCCACCTCCGGGTTGAGCTGCTGGTGGTCCACACAGTCGTACCCGTGGGGGCTGCCCGGTGTCGCCTTCAAGTAGGGCGACGCATACAGGTCACTGACGCCCAGCCGCGCCAGGTACGGCACCACCGCGCGGGCGTGCTCGAAGGTGAACCCCTGATGGAACTGCACGCGGTACGTGGACAGGGGCGGCGCGCGGCGTGACGCCAGCACCTCCTGGACCCGTGCGTAGAGCCCTCTGGCCAAGGCCTCCCCCGCCTCGGCGTGGCGCGCGCCTGTGGCGGATGGGGGCCCCTCCTCTTCCAGCCCGTCGAGCAACATGCGGCTGAGAGGTAGGGCCGCAGCGCCGCGCCCGCCAGCCACGCGGGCGGACTCCGACGTCCAGCCAACGCTCCAGGGGCCCGAGATGACTGCCGACAAGCAGAGGGCCCGCCACGCATTCACGCGGGCGAGCCCTCAAGATACAGAAGCCGAGGCGACCCTCGCGGGTCCGGCTAAATCAGCTGAGCTGCTTGTTCACCAGCGAGGTCATCTCGAACATGGTGACGTTCTTCTTGCCGCCGAAGATGGGCTTGAGCTTGTCGTCGGCGTTGATCTGACGCTTGTTCTTGGCGTCCTGCAGGCTGTTCTTCTTGATGTACGCCCACAGCTTCTTGACGACCTCGGTGCGAGGCAGCGGCTTGCTTCCGACAATCTCCGCCAGCGCGGCCGAAGGAGTCATCTCCTTCATGAACGACGCGTTGGGCTTGCGCGCGGCAGGCTTGGCGGGCTTCTTGGCAGCAGCGGTCGTCTTCTTCGCAGCAGCTTTCTTAGCGGCCATTCGTCTTCAGTCTCCTCCCCTCCGAAGGGGACGTTGCACGGCCTGCTTTCCTCATCAAGCGAGAGCCGATGGCGGCGTAGTAACACGGCCGAGCCCGAAAAACAGCCGTCTTCCGTGCTTTTTCCCTCGGAGAATGCTCGGCGCAACGCATTGCGAGCCGAAAACTCGGCCCGGGAGCGGGTTCTCCGACGGGATTTTGCCGCCTCGACGCGAGCGGGGCCGCCATTCCGGCCCCAGCGGGCGCGCTCCCTCGGGGAAATGCGCCCGCCTCCCAGTGGACGGGATGTGCTTTTTCGGATGAAACAGCGCCATGAACGCCCTCATCACTGGTGCCGGAGGCTTCCTGGGAACCTGGCTGGCGCGAGCGCTCGCCGCGCGCGGCGACACCGTGGCCTGTCTGCTGCGGCGCACCACGGACGCCTCGGGCCTGGAAGGAATCCCCTACGCGCGGGTGGAGGGGGACGTGACGGACCCAGCCTCCCTGGCCCGCGCGGTGGCCGGGCGGGACGTCGTCTTCCACCTGGCTGGCATCCGCCGCGCCGCGACGCGCGATGAGTTCATGCGCGTCAACGCGGACGCCACACGCCTGCTCTGCGACGCCATGGTGGCCACCGGCACGCGCCCCCGGCTGGTGTTCTGCGGCTCCCTCGCCGCGCACGGCCCCTCCACCTCCAGCCGGCCCCACGTGGAGGAGGACCCCTTCCAGCCCTATGAGTGGTACGGCGAGAGCAAGGCCGAGGGCGAGCGCATCGCCTTCTCCTACTCGGACCGCCTGCCCGTGACGGCCACGCGCCCGCCGCGCATCCTGGGCCCCGGTGACAAGGAGAACCTCGCCTTCTTCAAGCTCGTCCAGCGGGGCATCCGGCTGGAGCTGACCGGGGGGCCCCGGCCGCTCACCATGGTGGACGTGGAGGATGTGGTGGACCAGCTGCTGCTCCTGGGCGAGCGGCCCGAGGCGCTGGGCGAGGCCTTCTTCTGCGCGGGCCCCGAGGCCCTGTCCCTGGAGAAGGTGGAGGACCTGGGCGCCCAGGCGCTGGGCGTCACGCCGCGGACGGTGCGGATGAGCCCCGCGGTCCTCAAGGCCCTGGCCGCGGCCGCGGACGGCATCACTCGGGTGACGGGGCGCAAGCTCCCCTTGAACCGCAAGCTGGCGCGCCAGCTCACGGCCCCTGCCTGGACGTGCTCCGGCGCCAAGGCCGAGCGCCTGCTCGGGTTTCGGCCTCGGCGCGATTTGGCGGACTCCATCCGCCGCAGCGCCGAGTGGTACCGCGCGCAGGGATGGCTGTAGTCCGAGTCGCCGTGGGGCACCACGGGGGCCCGTGCCCTGCCGGCGTCGTTGACCTCACCCCCCCGGGGATGGGAGGAAGCCCGACGCCACATGCTCGCCAAAGTGCCCGCCAAAGCAGCTTTCTTCGATGTCGACGGGACGCTCGTCCGGACGAACGTCGTCCATGTCTACGCGTACTACGCGATGAACCGCGGTTCGCTGCGAGGCATCGCGGGCCGCACCCTGTCGACGGCGCTCAGCGCGCCGCTCTTCGGGGTGATGGACATGGTCAACCGAAAGGCGTTCAACGAGTTCTTCTACCGGTACTACGCCGGGTTGAGCGAGGACCGCCTGGTCACCATCGCCGAGGACATGTTCGAGGACGTCCTCAAGCCCGCCCTCTTCGAGCAGTCCCAGGACCTCATCGACGAGGCGCGTCGCAGCGGCTGCAAGGTGGTGCTCGTCACCGGAGCGCTGGACTTCACCATGCGCCCGTTGGCCCGCCACCTGGGCTGCGATGACGTCATCGCCAACAAGATGCAGTACGTGGGCGGCAAGGCCACCGGCAAGGTGATTCCGCCCATCATCGAAGGCGCCAACAAGGCCAACGCCATCCGCGCGTATTGCGAGCGCGAGGGCCTGGCCCTCAACAAGTGCCATGGCTATTCGGACAGCGCCTCCGATTACGCCATGCTCGCGGTGGTGGGTCGCCCCACCGCGGTGAATCCGGACCTGCGGCTGCGCTCGCTCGCGCGCGCCTACAACTGGCCCATCCTGGACCTGAAGTAACACCTCCCCCTTTCCCCCTCTTTTCATGCGCCCGCTCAAGACGCTCCAGAAGCTGTACGACGAGGAAAGCCAGGTGGTCATCACGGAGAAGGGCAGCCCCCCTCGGGCGCTCTTCTACGGCGAAGGCTTCCTCCAGGAGGATTTGCCCGTGGGAACGCGGGTCATCTTCCCGCGCCCGCCCATGGCCGGCGTGCCCAACGTGAAGGCCGCCATCCGCTGGGCCATCAACCACCCCGAGGGCATGGAGCCGCTGCACGCGCTGCTCCGCCCGGGCATGCGCCTGACGTGCGTCATCGACGACATCAGCGTCCCCCTGCCCCCCATGGTCACCCCGGACGTGCGCCAGTCCATCCTCGAGGTGGTGCTGGAGCTGTGCGCGGACAGCGGCGTGGATGACGTGCACCTGGTCATCGCCAACGCGCTCCATCGCCGGATGACCGAGGGCGAGATGAAGCGCATGGTGGGCGAGAAGATCTTCGACGCCTACTACCCGGACCGCTACTACAACCACGACGCCGAGGACCCCGACGGCATCACCGAGCTGGAGCGCACGTCGCACGGCGAGGTGGTGGCGGTGAACCGCCGCGTGGCGGAGAGCGACCTCATCGTCTACGTGAACGTGAACTTCGTGCCCATGAACGGCGGGCACAAGTCCATGGGCACCGGCGTGACGAACTACGCGTCGCTCCGGCACCACCACAACCCGAAGACCATCCGCGACTCCGACAGCTACATGGAGCCGAAGGCCAGCGCGCTGTACACGAAGAACTCGCGCATCGGGACGGTCATCGACCAGACCCTCAAGGTCTTCCACATCGAGACCACGCTGAACAACCGCATGTTCGGCGCGCCCACGGACTTCCTCGCCAAGCGCGAGGAGGACTACACCGAGGCGGACCGGCTGAAGTTCCAGGCCCTGCGCTACACGCTGTCCAAGCTGCCGCGCGCGGCCGCGCGCAAGGTGCTCAACGCCATCCCCGCGCCCTATGACGTCACGGGCGTGTACGCCGGCGCCACCGAGCCCACCCACGCCAAGACGCTGGAGACGAGCTGGAAGCAGTACGTGGTGCCGGTGGAGGGGCAGAGCGACATCGTCATCTTCCCCATCCCGTTCATCAGCCCGTACAGCGTCAACTCGCTGCTCAACCCGCTGCTCGTGCAGGTGATGGGGCTGGGCTACTTCTACAACCTCAACCGCGGCGTGCCCCTCTTGAAGAAGGGCGGCGTGCTCATCCTCCTGCACCCGGCCTACGACGAGTTCGACCCCGTGCAGCACCCCAGCTACATCGAGTTCTTCCACCGGCTGCTGCCGGAGACGCGGGACTCCATGAAGCTGGAGCACAAGTACGAGAAGGAGTTCGCGGAGAACCCCAGCTACGTGCACCTGTACCGCAAGGGCAACGCCTACCACGGCGTGCACCCCTTCTACATGTGGTACTGGGGCGAGAACGGGCGCCAGCAGGCCGGCAAGGTCATCGTCGCGGGCGCGGAGAACAACCACGTCCCTGCCCTCATGGGCATGGACCGCACGGACACCCTCGCCGAGGCCATTGAAGAGGCCCGCGGCTTCATGGGTCGCTCGGCCACCATCAGCCTGCTGCGCATCGCGCCCACGGTGATGGTGGACGTGAAGTGAGGGAGTCGCGCACGGTCATGGGCTCCCCCCTTCCCGAACTCAACGTCACCGAGGCGTTCACCGGCAAGCGGCTGGTGTTCGTGGGCACCACGGGCTTCGTGGGCAAGGTCACCTTGTCCATGTTGCTGTCCCACTACGGCCAGGTGCTCGACAAGGTCTACGTCCTCGTCCGCAAGGGCAGCGCCGCGTCCGCGGAGCGCCGCTTCTTCGACAAGGTGGCTCCCAGCGAGCCCTTCCAGCCGCTGCGCGACGCCCTGGGCGACGCGGGCGCGCTGGAGTTCATCCGCGCCAAGTGCGAGGTCATCGACGGCGACATCACCGACCCCTGGGTCGGCCTCACCGAGACCCAGGTGACGGAGCTGCACGGCAAGGTGCACGCCATCGTCAACTGCGCGGGCCTGGTGTCCTTCAACCCGTCGCTGGAAGTCGGTCTCAACGTCAACACCCACGGCGTGAAGAACGCGGTGGAGCTGGCGCTCAAGTGGGCGGTGCCGCTCATCCACATGTCCACCGCCTTCGTGGCGGGCAACCGCGACGGGCTCGTCTTCGAGGACGAGGAAGTGCGCGGCTACTTCCCCAAGCGGGGCGAGCTGGACGGGCGCGACTTCAGCCTGGAGCAGGAGCTGGCGGACGCGGAGAAGATCGTCGCGCGGCTGCGCGAGCAGGCCGATGACCGCGCCCTCACGTCCACCTTCCGCAAGAAGGCGCTGGACCGGCTGGAGCAGGAAGGCCGCGACGCCACCGACGAGAAGACGCTGCGGCTGGCGGTGGGCCGCGAGCGCAAGCTGTGGCTGACGGGCGAGCTGGTGCGCGCCGGCATGGAGCGCGCGCAGCACTGGGGCTGGCCCAACACGTACACGTACACGAAGTCCCTGGGCGAGCAGGTGATGGCCGGCACTCCGGGCCTGCGCTACGCCATCGTGCGGCCCTCCATCGTGGAGAGCGCGGCGCACTTCCCCTTCCCCGGGTGGAACGAGGGCTTCACCACCTCCGCGCCGCTGGCCTTCGCGGGCATCAAGGGCCAGCGCGGCATCCCCGCCGGCGACCACACCATCCTGGACATCATCCCGGTGGATCAGGTGGCGGGCGCCACGTTGGGCATCACCGCGCACTCGCTCCAGGTTGAGGAGCGGCGCGTGTACCAGCTCGCCTCGGGTGACGTGAACCCGTTCTACGCGAGCCGCTCCGTGGAGCTGGTGGGCCTGTACCGCCGCCGCTTCTACCGGAACAAGGAGACGGGCAACTCGCTGATGAACGCGCTGCGCGCGCGCATCGAGCCGCAGCCCGTGAGCAAGCAGGAGTTCCAGCTGCTCAGCGCGCCCATGCTGGCCAAGGGCGCCCGCTTCCTGAAGAAGTCCATCGATGAGCTGCGCCCGACGTGGGGCGCGCCCACGGTGAACGCGCTCCTGGACAAGGCGAAGGTCGCCCTGGACGACGTGGAGGAGCAAGCCACCAGCCTCACGGGCCTCATCGACCTGTTCCTCCCCTTCCTGTGGGAGAACCGGTACGTCTTCCGCTGCGACAACACGCGCTCCGTCTACGAGAACATGGTCGGCGCGGACCGCGCGCGGATTGGCTGGAGCCCGGACCGCATCGACTGGCGCGAGTACTTCCTGGGCACGCACCTGCCCGGCCTGGAGAAGTGGGTGTTCCCCGGCCTGGAGGACGAGCTGGAGAAGCGCACCGTCATCCACGCCCACCGCGACCTCTTGGAGCTGTTCGAGGCCACGGTGCACGCGTACCGCCACCGCGTGGCGTTCCGCATGGCGGCGAACGAGAAGGAGGAGCGCTTCACCTTCGGCGAGGTGCACCGCTATGCGGCGCGCGTGGGCAGCTACCTGCTGGCCCATGGCGTGAAGCACGGCGACCGCGTGCTCCTGTTGTCCGAGAACCGGCCCGAGTGGGCCATCAGCTACTTCGGCATCCTGCGCGCCGGCGCCACCGTGGTGCCGGTGGATCCGGCCCTCACGGAGGCCGAGGTCGTCAACATCGCGAAGCGCGCGCAGGCGAAGCTGTGCCTCGTGTCCGAGCAGACGGCGGAGGACTTCCCCGGCCTGTTCGCGGCGCTGGGGGATGGCGTCGCGGTGGCGAGCCTCGCGGAGGCCATGACGGGAGATCCGGCGCATCCGGATCGCATCGGGCCGGTGAAGAAGTCCGCGTCCGCGGATGACGTGGCCAGCATCATCTTCACGTCTGGCACCACGGGCACGCCCAAGGGCGTGATGCTCACGCACCGCAACTTCGCCTCGCTGGTGGCGAAGCTCGCGGGCCAGTTCAACGTGGGCGTGGGCGACGGCGTGCTGTCCGTGCTCCCGCTGCACCACACGTTCGAGTTCTCGGCGGGCTTCCTCACGCCGTTCTCGCGCGGCGCCGAAATCACGTACATCGACGAGCTGACGTCGGACCGGCTGGGCGAGGTGTTCGAGACGGGCCGCGTCACCGCGATGATTGGCGTGCCGGCGCTGTGGCAGCTGTTGCACCGGAAGATTACGCAGGAGATGGCCAGCCGCCCGCCCGTGGTGGAGCAGGCGCTCAAGGCGTTGATGGCGGCCAACGGCGAGCTGCGCAACCGCAGCTCGTTGAACCTGGGCAAGCTCTTGTTCTGGCCGGTGCACCGCAAGTTCGGCGGGCGCATGAAGGTGCTGGTGTCGGGCGGCTCGGCGCTGTCGGAGGAAGTGCACAAGGCCTTCCACGAGCTGGGCTTCACGATGCGCGAGGGCTATGGCCTCACCGAGGCCGCGCCGGTGCTGTCCGTCTCCGAGCCCGGCAACAAGCGCACGCCCGGGAGCGTGGGCAAGCCGCTGTCCGGCATCGAGGTGAAGCTGCTCAACCCAGACACCGACGGCATTGGCGAGGTGCTCGCCAAGGGCCCCAACGTGATGGCGGGCTACTTCGGAGACCGCGAGGCCACCGAGGCCGTGGTGAAGGAAGGCTGGCTGCACACCGGTGACCTGGGCCGCCTGGATGACGACGGGCGCCTGTACCTGGTGGGCCGCGCCAAGGACGTCATCGTCGACGCCAACGGCAAGAACGTCTACCCGGACGAGTTGGAGGACCTGTACCAGGAGCACGCGCACATCAAGGAGCTGTCCATCGTGGGCCTGCCCGACGAGGCCGGCGGCGAGAAGGTGGCGTGCCTGTGCGTGCCGGACTACGGCGAGCGTCCGCGCGAGGAGGTGCGGCGCGAGCTGGACGAGCACTTCCGCAAGGTGAGCGGCGGCATGCCGTTCCACCGCCGCGTGAAGGTGCTGCGCTTCTGGGATGGCGAGCTGCCTCGCACCTCCACGCGCAAGGTGAAGCGCAAGCTGGTGGTGGAGGAGTTGCAGCGGCTGGACCGCATGGCGGCCAGCGCGGGCAAGGCGCGCGAGAAGGCGCAGGCGGCGACGGGCGGCGTGGCGGACTGGCTGTTCCCGCTCATCGCCGAGGTCTGCCACAAGCCGGTGGGCGACGTGCGCCCGGACGCGCAGCTCATGGGCGACCTGGGCTTCGACTCGCTCATGCTCACGGAGCTGTCCGTGGCGCTCGAGGGCGCGGGCGTGCCGCTGCCCGCGGTGGAGGACCTCACCCAGGTGCAGACGGTGGAGGACCTGCGCAAGCTCGTCGTCAGCTCCGGCCGGCGCCCGGCCAAGGAAGTGCGCGCCAAGGACATCCGCCAGGAGAACGAGCGCGCGGAGGACGTGGAGATTCCTGTCCCCGAGGCCGTGGCCACGGTGGGCCGGCAGCTGCTCTCCTTCGGGCAGAAGGTGCTCTACGGCGGCGTGTTCGACGTGAAGGTGACGGGCAAGCCCTTCATCCCGCAGAACCGCAACTTCCTCGTCATCGCCAACCACGCCAGCCACCTGGACGCGGGGCTCGTGCGCGTGGTGCTCGGCGAGCAGGGCGAGCGCGTGGTGTCGCTCGCCGCGCGCGACTACTTCTTCGACACGCCCCTCAAGCGCGCGTGGTTCGAGAACTTCACCAACCTCATCCCCATGGACCGGCAGGGCTCGCTGCGCGAGTCGCTGCGCGTGGCGGGCGAGGCGCTGCGCCAGGGCTACAACGTCCTCATCTTCCCGGAGGGCACGCGCTCGCCCACCGGTGAGCTGCTCGAGTTCAAGCCCACCCTGGGCTACCTGGCGCTGACGTACGGCGTGGACGTGCTGCCGCTCTACATCAAGGGCTCGTATGAGGCCCTGCCCAAGGGCTCCATGTTCCCCAAGGCCAAGGAGCTGGAGGTGCACGTGGGGCCGGCGTTGGATCACGCGGGCCTGAAGGCGCGCACGGTGGGCATGGCGCGCTCGGAGGGCTACCGGTACGTGACGCGCATCGCGGAGGAGGCGGTGCGGTCGCTGCGGGATGGCCGCGTGCTGAACCTGGAGCGCGTGGACTCGCGCTCGATGACGGAGGGACAGGACTCGTGAAGCTGCTGGTAACGGGAGGCACGGGGTTCCTGGGCGTTCACCTGGTGCCCAGGCTGGTGGCCGCGGGGCATCAGGTGCGGCTCATCGGGCGCACGCGGCCCACGGGCCCGGCGTTCGCGGGCACGGAGTTCGTGCCGGGTGACTTGAAGGACCGCGACGCCGTGCGCCGCGCGCTGGCCGGCGTGGAGGGCGTCTATCACCTGGCGGGGCTCGTCTCGTTCCAGGCCAAGGACGCGCGCAAGATGTTCGAGCTGCACGTGGACTGCACGCGCGAGCTGTTGCGCGACGTGCGCGAGGCGGGCATCCAGCGCGTCATCCTCGGCTCCACCTCCGGCACCATCGCGGTGTCCGAGGACGAGTGCGTGCGCAACGAGGAGGACGACTACCCCATCACCGTGGTGGCGCGGTGGCCGTACTACCTCTCCAAAATCTACGAGGAGAAGCTGGCGCTGGAGTACTGCCGCAAGCACGCCATCCCCTTGGTGGTGCTCAACCCGAGCCTGCTGATGGGGCCGGGAGATGACCGGCTGTCCTCCACGTGGACGGTGGTGAAGTTCCTCAACCGCGAGATTCCGGCCATGCCGGGCGGCGGCATCTCCTTCGTGGATGCGCGCGACGCGGCCGAGGGCTTCGTCGCCGCGCTCACCCAGGGCGAGGTGTACGGCCGCCACCTGATGGGCGTGAACATGACGATGACGGACTTCTTCCACCGGCTGGAGCGCCTCACGGGCGTGGCCGCGCCTCGGCTGAAGCTGCCCTCACGCGTCAACGTGCTGGGCGGGCAGCTCCTGGAGCAGTGGGCGAAGCTGCGCGGCGCGAAGCCCACGTTGGATCCGCAGGAGATCGAGATCGGCGAGCACTGGTTCTACCTGGACGCCGCCAAGGCCGAGCGCGAGCTGGGCTTCCGCGCGCGCGACACGCACGAGACGCTGCTCGACACCGTCCAGTACATCTACGGGAAGATGCCGCCGCAGAGCCTGCCGGGCACCAAGGGCCGGCTGGGCGACCTGCGCGACGGCACCTGAGGCGCTACGGCGACCAGCGGCGGGCCGCTTCCACCAGACGGCCCGCCGTGGGGTTGTGCTCGCGCTGGCTCCAGGCCCACGCGGCGCCCAGGAACACCACGCCCAACACGACGAGCAGGAGCCGCGCCATCACCGAGGGGCCTGCATCCGACGCGGCCACGCTCACCCCACCACCCGATTGCGGCCCGACTTCTTGGCCTTGTACAGGTTGGTGTCCGCCACCTTGATGAACGGCGTGGGCTCGTTCATGTCACCGGACATCTCCGCGATGCCGATGGAGATGGTGACGGGGATCTCCTTGTCCTCGAAGATGAAGACCTTCTCTTCCACGAGGCGGCGGATCTTCTCCGCGAACAGGCGCGCCTTGTCCGGCCCGTCCTCGGGCATCACCACCGCGAACTCCTCGCCGCCGTAGCGCGCGAAGCACTGCTCGCGACGCACCAGTCGCTTGATGGACTGGGCCATCTCGCGCAGCACGTAGTCCCCGGCCAGGTGCCCGTGGACGTCGTTGATGCGCTTGAAGTGGTCGATGTCGAACATCATCAACGACAGCGTGCGCTGGTACCGGTGCGAGCGGCCCATCTCCCGCTCCAGGTACTCCAGGAAGTAGCGCTTGTTGTTGATGCCCGTGAGGCCATCCGCGATGGTCAGCGTGTAGATGGTCTCGTGGTACTGGGTCTCGATGTTGTCACCATCGAGGAACTTGAAGATGGAGCCCCCCACCTTGATGAGGTCGCCACTGCGCAACGGGTGGGCTTGCAACACCTCCTGGTCATTCAGGTAGGTGCCGTTGGTGGAGCCCAGGTCCTCCACGAACATCCGCCCCCCGCGGCCCAGGATGCGGGCGTGGCGGCGGGACACGTTGTCCAGCTCCACCACGATGTTGTTCTGTTGGTCTCGGCCAATCGTGAACTCGGCGTCCTCCAGGACGTACTTCTTCCCGAGCTCCGGTCCGTGGATCTGCACGAGGCAGCTGTCGGTGCGCTCACTGGGAACACCGAGGCTGCTGATCTTGGTGACTCGCGTTTGGTCGCCAGACATCGGCCGGCACGCTACCACGGGTGTGTCCAGGGAAGCCATGCAAGCCCGGCGCGCCTCCCATGCCTTCCTCCTCCCACATGGGTAGGGCCCACGCAGGGTCGCGGTTGGACACTCAACGAAGGTTTCCAAGGAAGCGGGCGTGCCTGTTGTCGCCCGAAAGCGCGCGGCTAACGTGCCCGCCCCTATGTCCAAGCAGCTGGCCATGATTCTGGCGGGGGGCGCGGGCACGCGCCTGGAGCCGCTCACCCGCGAGCGCGCGAAGCCGGCCGTCCCGTTCGGAGGGCGCTACCGCATCATCGACTTCGTCCTCTCCAACTTCGCCAACTCCGGCGTGTACCGGATGAAGGTGTTGACGCAGTACAAGAGCGACTCGCTCAACAACCACCTGTCACGCGCGTGGCGGATGACGGCCTTCCTCGGGCACTACGTGGAGGCGGTGCCGGCGCAGATGCGGACGGGGCTGGATTGGTACAAGGGCAGCGCCGACGCCATCTATCAGAATCTCAACATCATCACGGACGAGGAACCGGACGTCATCTTCGTCTTCGGCGCGGACCATGTGTACCGCATGGACATGCGCCAGATGCTCGACTTCCACCTGGCCAAGAAGGCCGCGTGCACGGTGGCCGCCATTCCCGTGCCCATCGAGCAGGGCAGCGAGTTCGGCATCATCGACGTGGGCCCCGACGGCCGCATGCGCCAGTTCCTGGAGAAGCCGCGCACGCCGCCGCCCATGCCGGGCAACCCGAAGATGTGCCTGGCCTCCATGGGCAACTACCTCTTCACCACCGAGGTGCTGGTGCAGGAGGTGGTGCGCGACGCCGCGGACGAGACGAGCGCGCACGACTTCGGCAAGTCCATCATCAGCGAGCTGTACAAGCGCGCGCCCGTCTACGTGTACGACTTCGCGCAGAACGAGGTGCGGGGCCAGGAGGCCAAGGAGCGCGGCTACTGGCGCGACGTGGGGAACATCGACGTCTACTTCCAGTCCAACATGGACCTGGTGGAGGTGGACCCCATCTTCAACCTCTACAACGACCGCTGGCCCATCCACACGCAGTCCCACAACTATCCGCCCGCGAAGTTCGTGTTCGCGGACCGCGCCAACAAGCGCGTGGGCCACGCGATGGACTCGCTGGTGGCGGAGGGCTGCATCATCTCGGGCGGCGAGGTGAACCGCTCGGTGCTGTCCCCCAAGGTGCGCGTCAACTCCTACTCGGAGGTGGAGGACAGCATCCTCTTCGAGAACGTCACCATCGGGCGGCGCTGCCGCATCCGCCGCGCCATCATCGACAAGAACGTGGAGATTCCGCCCGGGATGACCATTGGCTACGACCTGGCGGAGGACAAGCGGCGCTTCCACGTCACACCGGGCGGCGTGGTCGTCATCCCCAAGGGCATGAAGGTGGCCTGAGGCGCGCCGTGGGCATGTCGAGGATCCACCTGAGGCTGGCGCGCGAGGAGGACCGGCGCGCGCTGTGGCGCATCCACACCCGAGCCGTGGTGCTGCGATGCTGCGATGCCTACTCCCCACGGGAAGTGAGCACGTGGGTGGGGCAGCTCAAGCCCGAGGGCTACCTGCTCCCCGAGGGCCACCGCACGGTGCTGGTGGCGGAGCGAGGCGAACAGCCCGTGGGCTTCGGTCAGCTCGACGTCGTGTCCGGCGAGTTGGAGGCGCTGTACGTCACCCCGGAGGAATCCGGGCGCGGCGTGGGCACCCTGCTCCTGGGCTCGCTCGAGCGAACCGCGTGGCTCGCGGGCGTGGCCGAGCTGCGGTTGGACGCGAGCCTCAACGCGGAAGGTTTCTACCAGCACCGCGGCTACACGCCGCTGTGCGCGGCGCGGCGGATCCTCACGGCCGAGGTGCGGCTGGCGTGCGTGCGCATGCACAAGCCTCGGCCGCGTGCCGCGCTCCCACAGGAGACGCGCGCGATGACGCCGCGCGCCCCCGAGACGAGCCTCAGCTGAAACAGGCCTTCACTTCATTCTTGTTGAGCACGACGAGGGCCCAGATGCCCGGGATGAGGCCCAGACAGCCGCAGGGCCCGCAGCACGGGACACACGCGAGGATGGCGGACGTCATCGCGAGCCCGTAGCTCTGGAGGTTCTTCATCTTCAGGGCCCCGAAGAAGACGAGCCCGTTGAGTCCCGCCCAGAACGCCACCGAGAGCAGCTGGAGCCCTTTTCCCAGCATGGCGCGAAGCACACGCTCGCCCTCCGGCGTCATGTTGGGCGCGTTCCGGAGGATGTCATCCACCTGTGCGGGGTTCGTGGGGTGCAGCAGCGTCGTCAGTGACCAGAGGATGGTGAGGCCCGAGAGCACCATGAGCAGGATGGCGGGGATGGATACCGCGTTGCTCGCATCCAGGCGCGACGGCCCCATCTCAGGCTCCACGGGCGCCCCGAAGTTGTCCGTCATGCGTCCTCCGCTGCATCCAGTGCAGGCGCGCGTCGGACAGGAAGGGTCCGAGCGGCGCACCATTCAAGACCGCGAAGGTGGGGACGCGCCAAGCAAATAGACGCGTCCCCGATGACTCAGGCCTTGAATGTCAGCAGCGGCCGCAGTCGAGCCACCTCTCCCACGATGTCCGCCTCGACCTGCGAGGCGACCACCGGACCAATGGGCTTGTACGCAGCGGGGGCCTCCTCCACGCGGCGCTCGGCGCGCAGCGAGATGCAGTCCACGCCCGTGAGGCCCAGCGCCGACTCGCTGTGGTCCGCGCCCCCCCGCGCCATCTCGAAGCGCGAGCGCGCCCGGCCCGCGCCATGCGACGCGGACTCCAGCGCCGGGGCATTGCCCCGCCCCACCATGAGGTAGGACGTCGCGCCCATGGAGCCCGGGATGATGACCGGCTGCTCCAGCCCGGCAGGACACGCGCCCTTGCGCGCCAGCCAGCCGCCCTCGTGCGGCAACGTGAGGTTGTGCGGCACGTCATAGACGAGCGGCGCCTCCACCTCACCGAACAGCTCGCGCAGCGTCTGGCGCAGCAGCTCGGCCAGGAGCAGGCGGTTGAGGAACGCGTAGTTGGCGGCGGTGGCCTCGGCCGTCAGGTACGCGGCCACCTGCGCCTCGTCCGCGAGCGGGAGGATGCCGCTGTCCGGCAAGGGCACTCCCGTGGGCCACGCGCGGCGCGCCCGCTCCTGCCACGCGATGCCCACGTGGCGGCCCACGTCCCGGCTGCCCGAGTGGATCATGAACGCGAGCTGTCCCTCGCGCACACCCCACCGCCACGCGCGCGCTCGGTCCTCCACGGCCTCCACCCGCTGGACCTCCACGAAGTGATTGCCCCCACCCACGGTGGCGAGGCCCGCGTCGCGGACGATGCCCTCACGGGTGAGCGCATCCGGCGCCCATGCGGGGTCTCCGCGCAGGGCACCGCCCAGGTGGACGCGCGCCAGCTCCTGGTCGAGCTGCGAGAGGTCCGCGCGGCCCGCGCACCCCAGCGGCGCGTCCAGCGTCTCCACGAGCCAGCCCGGGAGCCCCTCGCGCAGGAGCGCCTCGGAGGCACGCGAGGACATGGCCACGTCCCGCGTCCCGAAGAAGTAGTGCCCCTTCATGCGCTCCACGAACGCGTCGCGCTCCGCGAGGAAGTCCTCCACGGAGACGTCCGCGACGTGCAGCCGCATGCCGCAGTTGATGTCGGTACCCACCGCGCCCGGCACCACCAGGCCGCGCGTGTGCAGGACGGAGCCAATGGCCACGCCCGAGTCACCGGGATGGAAGTCCGGCGTGGCGCGCACGCGCAGCACTTCGCCGCCGCCGGGATGCTTCAGGGCGGCGAGCTGCGCGAGCTGTTTGAAGGCCTTGCCCTCGACGGGCAGGTCCGGAGGAAGAAGGACCTCGGCGGGAGGCGCGTGCGCGTCGCCGAGAAGACGGACGGAATAGAGGTGGCCGTCATAGGTCACCTCGAGCCCCTCGCGGGCGAGTGCCCGGAGAAGCCGACGGAGATTCGGCTGCATGACCCTGCTCAGGTTTGACCCCGGCGCCCGCGGACGGGCTTCGGGGGGACGTGGCGAATGAGAAGGAGGACCTCGGGTCAGCAGCCGCGGTCGCCGGACGGCACGGGGCCGTCGTCGGCGCGCAGGGACGCAGCTCAGTCCGGAGTCTGACGCGAAGGCTTCGTCCACGGCGCGCCGAGCAACTCCCGGTAGGACGGTGGCTGCCCACCCTGGACGTCGGACACGCCATAGCGTCGCCCCAGCTCGGCGCCGATGAGCGTCTGGCCCGAGAGGGTCATCCGAGCCGGGTCGCGGAACAGCGCGTGGACGACGCGGCCCGTGTACTCAGGCGACTCGGGGCGGAGCTCCGGCGGGAACGCGTGAGGGTTGTCCTCCACGAGCCGCGTGTAGCGCTCCGTCGCGACGAGCCCCGGCCACAGCGACACGGCCACCACGTCATGCGGGCGCAGCTCGACGGCCATGTCCGCCGCCATCTTGTCCAGCCCGGCCTTGCCCGCGCCGTAGGCCGGCCCGTACAGATAATTCACCGAGCCATACGCGGACACATTCACGATGAGCCCGCCGCGTTGGCGAACCATGAAGGGCGCGGCCAGCGCACTGGCCACATAGTGAGAGCGCAGCCCCACATCGAGCACCGCCAGGACATCCAGTGGCTTCTGCCAGAAGGGCTCGGGCGAGAAGAGCGACTCGGGCAGGGCCGTGGCGTTGTTCACCAGGATGTCGAGCCGACCCGACTCCTCCCCCACCCGCGAGAACAGCGCGAGAACCTGGGCGTCGTCGGAATGATCACACCCCACGGCGATGCCACGCCCACCCGCGGCGGTCACCGCCTCGGCCGTCTCCTGAAGCGCGCCGGGCGGCGCGGCGCCTCCTGCTTCGCGCGGGCGACCGGTGACGTAGACCGTGGCGCCCACGGCTCCGAGCGCGAGGGCCACGCCCTTCCCGATTCCGCGACTGGCTCCGGTGACGACCGCGACGAGGGCTTCCGATGTTGCGTGTGCGTTCATCTCCCGGGTGTCGCGCACGCGCGCGGTGCCGGGGAAGCAGGCACGTTAAAGTAACGGCATGCCCGCGGTGTTCAAGAACCTCGCGCCGCCCGAGCAGGCGTGCCCGGTCAACCTGCTGATGTCGATGCTGGGTGGCCCCTGGACCATGTACATCCTATGGACGCTGCTCGACGAAGGCCCGCAGCGCTTCGGCGCGCTGAGGCGCCGCGTCTCGGGCATCTCCGCGCGCGTACTGACCGAGCGGCTGCGCATGCTGGAATCCGAAGGCTTCGTGCATCGCCTCGTGGAGGACGTGGTTCCCCCCGAGGTGACGTACGCCCCCACCGAGCGACTGCACCGACTGCGCGACGCCATCGCCCGCCTGCGCGAGGTCGCCACCGAGTGGCACGCGGACTCGGGCCGACCGCGCCGCCGCCCGCCCCGAGTCACACCACCGGAGACAGCCCCCCGTCCACGTTGAGGGCCACGCCGCTGATGTAACTGGCTCGCGCGGACAACAGGAACGCGACCACGTCCGCGAACTCCTCCGAGCGCCCGAGTCGTCCCAGCGGCACGCCCGCCTCGCGCGCCTTCTCCGCTCCGAACACCGCCAGGGGCTGACCCGCCTTCTGCGCGCGTCGCTCCCACTGAGCGCTGGCGATCATCCCCACCAGCACCGCGTTCACGCGAACGCCCTGCGCGCCCAGCTCCTTGGACAATACCTTGGTCAACGACATGCCCGCCGCGCGCGTGACGGACGACGGCGCGCTGTGCTGGCCGGGCGCCTTCGCCTTGATGGACAGCACGTTGACGATGGCCCCACCTCCCGCAGCCTGCAGGTGAGGCAGCACCGCGCGCGCGGCGCGGCTCGCCCCGAACAACTTGAGCTGGAGATCCGCCTCCCACTCGGCGTCGCTGACCGCCACGAAGGGCTTCGCCTCCGCCGTGCCCGCGTTGTTCACCAGCCCATCCACGCGGCCCCAGCGCGCGTGCGCGGCGTCCACGAAGCGCGCGATGTCCTCGGCGCGCGCCACGTCCGCGGGGACCGCCAGCACCTCTCCGCCCTGGGCTCGCAGCGCGGCGGCCGTGGCCTCCAGCCGCTCGACCCCTCGGGCACAGAGCGCCACCTTCGCGCCCTCTTGAACGAGCCGGTGGGCCGTCGCCGCGCCCAGCCCATCCGAGCCTCCCGTCACCAACACGACTCGACCGCTCAGCTCCAGGTCCATCTCGTGTCCCTCCCCATCGGGGCCGGGGTGCGCGCTCCGGAATGAAGCGCCCCACCCGGCCCGCCTGGACGGACACGCTAGGTCATCACGCCGGCTGCTTCACGGACTTCGGGCGCTTCTCGAAGGCGGCCAACGTCGCGGCAATCTCCTGGTTCACCATGCGGAGCATGTCCTGCTTCTCTCGGAACGGGAGGAACGCGCTCTTGAAGCCGGAGACGATGATGGTGGCCAGGTCCTCCAGCGACAGGCCCAGCGACTTGTGCGCGACCCACAGCTCCTTCGTCACGGTGGTGTCGGTGATGAGGCGGTTGTCCGTGTTGATGGTCACCCGCAGGCCGTAGTCGAAATAGAACTTCAGCGGGTGCGCATCCAGGCTCGGCACGGTGCCGGTCTGCACGTTGGAGGTGGGGCACACCTCCATGGGGATGCGGTGGTCGTTCACATAGTTGAGCAGGTCCCCGTCCTCACGCAGCCGCGTACCGTGGCCAATGCGGTGCGCGCCCAGCGAGTGGATGGCCTGGGAGATGGACTCGGGCCCGTAGGCCTCGCCCGCGTGCGCCGTGCAGTTGACGTTGTTCTTGAGGATGAGGCGGAAGGCGTCCAGGTGGTCCTTCGCGGGGAAGCTCGCCTCGGCGCCCGCGAGGTCGAAGCCGATGACGCCCCGGTTCTTGTACGCCACCGCCAGCTCCGCCAGCCGCATGGACGTCTGCGGATTGATGTGGCGAATGCCGCAGACGATGACGCCGCACTTGATGCCGGTCTCCTTCTTCGCCTGGCGCAGCCCCTCCAGCACGGAGTCGATGACGGTGGTCATCTTCAGGCCCTTCTGCAGGTGCAGCGCGGGCGAGTAGCGGACCTCCAACCAGCGGACGTTCTCCGCCGCCGCGTCCACCGCCAGCTCATAGGCCGCGCGGTAGAGCGCATCGGCCGTCTGGAGCACCGACAGCGTCACGTCGAACGCGACCAGGTACTCCTCCAGGCTCTTGCAGACCTGGCCCATGTGGATGGCGCGCGCGAGGCTGTCCTCGGTGTCCGCGGGCAGCCGGACCTTCTGCTGCTCGGCCAGCTCCAGGATGGTCTTCAGGCGCATGGACCCATCGAGGTGGCAGTGCAGGTCCGTCTTGGGCAGCGCGTGCAGCAGCTCCTCGGTCACCGCCAGCGTGGGGGGCGGGGTGATGTCGGTCCGCCGGGCGGAGGAGGGGATTCCGGTGGCGTTGGGGATGTCGTCGTCGCGAATGGTGGGCATGGTCGAAGTTCCTTCCTTGCGCCATCCTCCAAACCATGTCGCCCCGCGTCTGTCCATGCACACCCCGGCACTTCGCGCTGGCCCTGACGCTGGCCGTCATGGCCTGCCAGCAGCCCGCGGAGCCGGTCTTTCGGGCCTCCACCGATGCCTCCTCCCGCGCGGGGCTCCTCCCCGTGGAGGACGGCGTCATCGCCGCCAACGAGGCCGGCGCCGTGGTCCGCCTGGACCGAGCCGGGGCCGTGCGATGGCGGGTGGCCCTGGGTCGGGAGGTGGCAACCCGTCCGGTGCTCGCGCAAGACAGTGTCATCGTGGGAACGGTGAGCGGGGACGTGGTGCGGCTGGCCCTCGCGGATGGCGCGGAGCGCTGGCGCCTCACGGGGGAGCCCCCCGTCCTCACCGCCCCGGCAACGGACGAGGCAGGTAGCACCGTGTATCTCGTCGCCCCGGACGGCGCCGTGCGGGCCTTGGCCGTGGAGACGGGCCAGCTGCGGTGGCGAATCCCCGCGCCCAAGGCCGAAGAGGCCAGACTGGACCCCACGCGTGGACTTCCCGCCCCAGTGATGGCCGAGGGACGGCTCCTCCTCGCGCTCGGCGATGCGGGCCTCGTGGCCCTGTCCGCCCAGGATGGCGCGGTCCGCTGGAAGCAACCGCTCACTGGTGTCCTGGGGCTGGAGGTGGAGCCCGGCGGGCTCTACGTGAGCACCCGCGCCGGACAGGTGGTGGCGCTGTCGCTTCGGGACGGAAGCACGCGCTGGACTCGGCAGGTGGCGGAGTCGCTCACCGGCCCACCCACGCGGCTCTTGAGCACGGTCTGGGTGGGCGCGGGCCCGGCGCAGCTCGTAGGCATGGCGCCCTCGGACGGGCACGAGGTGGCGCGGGTGGCGCTGCCCGCTCCGCTCGTCACGCAGGTGGGAACTGCGTTCGGGACGCTGCTGCTGGTGCCCACGAACGACCGGGAGGGCCGGCTCGTCGTGCTCAAGGCGCCCGCGTGGGACGTGGCGCTCAGCCTCCGCACGGACACGGCGCTGCGCACGCGCCCCGTGGTGCAGGGCGCGCAAGTGTTCCAACTCGGACAGGACGGGCGCGTGCTGTCCTGGAAGCTGCGCGTACCCGAGCCGTGACCGCGCCTCACCCGTGGGATGGTGCCGGGCACACGCACAAGGGGGCGAGGACATGACCACCGAGACGACGGAGGCCCGGTGCTGCATCGTGGGTGGAGGCCCCGCGGGGATGATGCTGGGCCTGCTGCTCGCGCGCGCTGGCGTCGACGTGGTGGTGCTGGAGAAGCACGCGGACTTCCTCCGCGACTTCCGCGGCGACACCATCCATCCCTCCACGTTGGAGTTGATGCACGAGCTGGGCTGGCTCGAGGAGTTCCTCGCCCTGCCCCACCAACAGGCCACCACCCTGCGATTCCAGAGTGGTCCGCACGACATCGCGATTGGCGACTTCACGCACCTGCCCACGCACGCGCGCTTCATCGCCTTCATGCCCCAGTGGGACTTCTTGAACTTCCTCGCGCACAAGGCCGCGGCGTACCCGGGCTTTCACTTGCGCCTGCGAGCGGAAGCCACCGGACTCATGCGCCAGGGTGACGCGGTCGTGGGCGTGCGCGCCACCACGCCAACAGGTCCGATGGAGGTTCGCGCGGACCTCGTCGTCGCGGCGGATGGCCGGGGCTCCCTGGTGCGCGAAGCGGCGGGCCTTGCCGTGGAAGAACTGGGCGCGCCCATGGACGTCCTGTGGTTCCGCGTCTCGCGCCGGCCCAGCGACCCCGTCGACCCCGCGGGACGCTTCGAGGGAGGACAGTTCTTCATCCTGATCAACCGCACGGACCAATGGCAGTGTGGCCGGGTCATCGCGAAGGGCACGGCCGAGCAGCTTCGCGCACGCGGGCTGGAGCCGTTCCGCGCCGAGCTCGCGCGGCTCGCGCCCTTTCTCGCGGACCGCGTGGACGAGCTTCGGACCTGGGACGACGTGAAGCTGCTCACGGTCCAGGTGAACCGGCTGTCCACGTGGTACCAGCCGGGGCTGCTGTGCATCGGGGACGCGGCCCACGCCATGTCTCCGGTGGGCGGAGTGGGCGTCAACCTCGCGGTGCAGGACGCGGTCGCCACCGCGAACCTGCTCGCGACGCCGCTGCGCGACCGCGCCATGCGCGTGGAGCATTTGCGCCAGGTCCAGCTCCGCCGGGAACTCCCCGCGCGGCTCACGCAACGGGCCCAGGTTCTCATCCAGGACCGAGTCATCGGCCCGGTGCTGAAGGGTGAGGCCACGGGAAGACTCCCCTGGCCTCTGTGGTTGCTGCGTCATATTCCTCCCCTGCGGCGTGTCCCCGCCCGGCTCGTCGGCATGGGCATCCGCCCCGAGCACATCCACACGCCCGCCCTGGAGCACCATCCATGAACGTAACGACCCGTGACGCGGGCTCGCTGGCCCTGGCCCCTCTCGCGGCCCTCTTCGAGGCGTCCTTCGAGGGCTACCTCATCCCCATCCGCGTCCCCCCGGCCCAGCTCGCGACGCGTGTTCGCAGCGAGCAAATCGACCTGGCGCGGAGCCTCATCATGATGCGGGACGGGACGCCGCAAGGACTCTGCCTGTTGGCCCGCCGAGGAGACACCGCGCGCGTGGCCGCGATGGGCCTCGTGCGCGAGGCTCGCGGCACGGGGATGGGGCGCGCGCTGATGGACGCGGCCATCGTCGCCGCGCGAGCGTGGGGCGCCGACCGGCTGCGACTGGAGGTCTTCGAGCGCAACGAGGCCGCGCGCCGCCTGTACGAGCGCGCGGGCTTCCAGGTCCTGCGGCGCCTCGCGGGCTGGGAGCGGACCCCGCGGGCCGCGGAGTCCACGATGGCGCTGACGGCCATGCACGCAGGCCAGCTCGCGCGCGCCTTGAGCGCGGAGCCCGAGCGCGAGTGGCCCTGGCAACTCACGCCCGAGAGCCTCATCTCCACGAACGAGACCCTGGTGCCGTACGCGCTCGGCACGCCCGCCCAGGCGTGGGCGATGGTGGACGCGAGCGCACCGGAGACACTGTCCCTGCGCATGCTCTTCGTCAGCCCCGAGGCCCGCCGTCATGGGTGGGGGCGGCGCATGGTGGACGCGCTCCAGGCACTCCACCCGGGACGACGGCTCTACGTGCCCCCGTTGGTCCCCGAGGACTTCGCCCTCCCGGTCCTCCCGAACCTCGGCTTCACGCGCACGGGGTTGGACCAACTGGAGATGGAGCGACGGCTCACATAAGCAATCGTGCGGGGGCGCACCGGGTGGCCCTGGCTCCCGGGCAAGCCCGAGGCGGAGGATGGGACTCCTCCATGTCCACCGCCTCCGCCCACGCTCCCGCCGCGTCCGTTGCTCCCCCTCCGCCCGGGCCCCGCACGGAGCCCCTGCTCGGCAACATGCGCGCGCTGCGGCGAGCGCCGCTCGACTACTTCCTCGCCCAGGTGCGCGAGCATGGCGATGTGGTGCGCTTCTGGCTGGGCCCCAAGCCCGTCACGCTGGTGGCCCATCCGGACGGCGTGCGCCACGTCCTCCAAGACAACGTGCGCAACTACAACAAGCAGACGCGAGGCTTCGCCGTGGTGCGCGAGCTGCTCGGCCAGGGCCTGCTGACCAGCGAGGGGGACTTCTGGCTGCGGCAGCGTCGGCTCGCGCAGCCCGCGTTTCATCGCCAGCGGCTCGCCAGCTTCGCGAGCACCATGGTGGAGGCCGCGGAGGAGCTGGCCACGCGGCTCGACGCGCGGTGTGCACCAGGAGCCGCCTTCGACGTGGCGGAGGAGTTCAACCACCTGACCTTGAGCGTCACCAGCCGCACGCTCTTCGGCTCGGACATCGGCGCCTCGGTGTCGCGAGACATCGGCGAGGCGCTCGCGCGGGTGCAGGCGTTCGCCAACGCGCGGCTCACCCAACTCCTGCCACTTCCCCGCGCCCTGCCCTTGCCCTCGCACCTGCGCATGCGCCGGGACCTCGACATGCTCGACCGCGTGGTGCGCGAACTCATCGAGCGCCGTCGCGCGGACACGGGGACGCACCACGACCTGCTCGCCATGCTCATGGAGGCGCGCGACGAAGACACCCAGGAGCGCATGAGCGACACCCAGCTGCGCGACGAAGTCATGACCCTGATGGTCGCGGGCCATGAGACGACCGCCAGCGCGCTGTCGTGGACGATGGTGCTGCTGTCTCGCCACCCCGACGTCCGCCGCCGCCTGGAGACCGAGCTGGCCCAAGTGCTTCAGGGACGCAGCCCCACGGTGGAGGACCTCCCCAAGCTGGCTCTCACCCGCCGCATCATTGACGAGTCCATGCGGCTGTTTCCCCCGGCGTGGATCAGCTCGCGCGCGGCCCTCCAAGACGACGTGATTGGCGGCTACCACATCCCGGCGGGCAGCTTCGTGCTCGTCAGCCCGTGGGTGACGCACCGGCATCCGCGGCTGTGGGAGAACCCGGAGGGCTTCGACCCGGACCGCTTCCTCCCCGAGTTGGAGCGCGAGCGGTCCCGATTCACCTATTTCCCGTTCGGCGGTGGACCGCGCCAGTGCATCGGCAACCAGTTCTCGCTGATGGAGATGGTGCTCGTGCTGGCCACGCTGGTGTCGAGGCTGAGGTTGGACCTCGCCCCCGGCCACCCGTTCGTGCCGGCACCGGCCATCACCCTGCGCCCGAGGCCGGGCGTGTGGATGACGGCCTCACGCCCCCGCGCCGCTACCCCGGCATCAGGAACCGGGCAATGACGCGCTTGAGGCCCACGCTGCCGCCGAACTCCACGGTGACCTTCGCGTTGGGGCCACTGCCCTCGGCGGACACGATTCGGCCTGAGCCGAACTGTTCATGGCGCACGCGCATCCCGCGCACGTCGCCCCCAATGCCATCCATGTCCGAGGTCTGCGAGTAGGAGCGATCCACGCGAGGCCCGTCGTCCTCGTCCCACGAGCGCTTGCGCGGCGCGACCGGCACCGCGCGCGGAGGCTGAGGAATCTCGCGCTCCTCCATGCCGAACAAGGCCTGGGGCACGTCGCGAAGGAAGCGGCTGGGCGGGTTGTAGCGCAGCTCACCGAAGAGGGAGCGGCACTGCGCCAGGCTCACGAAGAGCCGCTTGCGCGCGCGGGTGAAGCCCACGTAGCAGAGCCGCCGCTCCTCGGCCATCTCCTCGCCGGTCTCCGGGTCCTCGCTGTTGAGCGCGCGCGAGTGAGGAAAGACCCCGTCCTCCATGCCGGTGAGGAACACGGCATCGAACTCCAGGCCCTTCGCCGCATGCAGCGTCATGAGGGCCACGCGCCCTTCGCCCACTTCGGCGTCCGCCTCGCCCACGAGGCTGATCTGCTCGAGGAAGGCCTGGAGCGCGGGCACGTCCGCGGTCAGCGGGGCCGCGTCCAACTCCGGCGGCACCGGCTGCGCATCCGCGGCCTGAGCCGCCTCCGCCAGCGCCACCATCGCCGCCGCCCGGTTCAGGTCGAACTCCTGCGCGGCGCCCAGGAACTCGCGGAGGTTCTCCGCTCGGGTCTCGGACTCATCGCTGCCCTCGGCGACGAGCGTCTCCACGAGCTTCGTCTCCTGGAGCATCTGGTCCACCGCGCTCGCCGCGTCCTTGGCGGTCTGCGCGAAGTGATGGAGCGACTCCAACAGCCGGCGCACGCCGGCCAGACGCTTCACCGCGGTGGAGTTCAGCGAAGGAATCTCGGACGGGGTCGCCAGGGCCTCGTAGACGCTCACCCCGCGGGTGTTCGCCCAGTCCGTCAACCGCTCCACCGTGGTGTCGCCAATGCCGCGCGCCGGCGTGTTGATGATGCGCAGCAGGTCCGCATCCGAGCGCGGGTTCACCATCAACCGCATGTACGCGGAGGCGTCCCGTACTTCGGCGCGGTCATAGAAGCTGCGTCCGCTCACCAGCGTGTAGGGCACACGCGCCAGCCGCAGCGCCTCTTCCAGCACGCGGCTCTGCGCGTTGGTCCGGTAGAAGACCGCCATGCTGGAGAACTTGATGAAGCCCTCGCGCTGCACGGCGAGGATGCGGCGCGCGACCTCCTGCGCCTCCGCGCGCTCGTCCCGGTTGAGCAGCAGCGTCAGCGTCTCGCCCCGAGGCCGCTCGCTCCAGAGCTTCTTGGGCATGCGGCGCTCGTTCTTCTCGATGACCGAGTGCGCCGCCTCCAGGATGATCTGATCCGAGCGGTAGTTCTGCTCCAGCTTCACCACCCGGGCCCCGGGATACTGCATGGGGAAGTTCAGGATGTTGTCCACGTTCGCGCCGCGCCAGCGGTAGATGGACTGGTCATCGTCCCCCACCACCACGAGGTTCGCGGACGGAGGGGGCGCCATCCACTTGAGGAACGCGTACTGCACGGGGTTGGTGTCCTGGAACTCGTCCACCAGCACATGCGTGAAGCGCGTGCGGTAGCGCTCCAACACGTCCGGCCGCGTCTGGAACAGCTTCACCAGGAGCAGCAGCAGGTCCCCGAAGTCCACCGCGTTCGCGGCGCGGAGCAGACGCTGGTAGGAGTCATAGACCGTCTTGACCACCACGCCCCGCACGTCGTCCGCATCGACGTGCATGTCCTCGGGCAGGCGCGCCGCGTTCTTCTCCTGGTCGATGCGGTGCAGGATTTCCCGCGGCTGCATCACCGGATCCACCCGCGACTCGCGCATGGCGCGCTTCACGAGCGTGAGCTGGTCCCCATCGTCGTAGATGACGAAGGAGCGCGTCAGCCCCACTGACTCCGCCTCGCGCCGCAGGATCATCGCGGCCGCCGAGTGGAACGTGCTCACCACGAGTTCGTTCGCCTGAGGGCCCAGCAACTGGGACAAGCGCTCGCGCATCTCTCGGGCGGCCTTGTTCGTGAAGGTCACCGCCAGGATGCGCCAGGGGAAGACGCGGCGGACCTTCACCAGGTGCGCAACCCGGCGGGTGATGACGCGCGTCTTGCCGCTGCCGGCACCGGACAGCACGAGCAGGGGGCCGTCGCCATGCAGCACGGCCTCGCTCTGGGGCGGGTTCAGGTCTTCGAGGAGGGCGGATTCGTGGGGGTTCACGGGTGCGTCCAAGGGGAGCCCTTGCTTCTAACGTCTTTCCCCGTCGGGTGGGCGGCCTTCCAGCACGGCCCCCCACCTGCCGGGCCGGCACGTGCCTGGAACGGCTATAACGAAACAGGCCCATGTCCGACGCCCCGCCCCGCCCCTCCCAGGCGCAGCTCGACCGCTACGCCGAGTTCTTCAACCAGAGCGCCACCCTCAATCACTTCGGCGCCACCCTCGCCTTCCCCGAGGGCGCCAAGGTCGTGGTCACGCTCCCGCGCATCCGCCCCGAGCACCGCGGCGGCCTGGGCGGCAACGCCGTCAACGGCGGCATCCTCGCGGCCCTCTTCGACCTCGCCATCGGCTGCACCCCGGCCCTGAGAGACCCCACCCGGCGCTGCGCCACCCTGCAGCTCTCCATCAGCTTCGAGCGCCCCGTCCACGGCGACACCCTCCGCGTGGAGGCGACTGTCGACCACGGCAGCCTCTCCACCCTCTTCGCCACGGCCCGCGTCCTCGACGGCGAGGACCGCGAGTGCGCCCGCTGCCAGGGCATCGTCCGGGTCTCCTCCGCCCCCTGGGCCTCCGGCGAGAGCCCCGCCATCAACTGACACCCACCCACTTCAGACGACATCTCGCACGCCTCCGCCGATATGGCACCCCACGACGCACGTTCAGAGGCCACCGGAGCGCAGGCAGACTCCGGAGACCCATCTGACCGACGGGAAGACGGCATGAGTGCAGCCGTGCAGGACCTGCGGATGACGGCGGTTCGTGTGCGCGAGGAAACCGAGGAGTCCGCCGCAGCGCCGCGTCGGGAAGACGAACTCCTGGCAAAGCGTGCGTTGGCGGGAGAGCGAGCGGCGTGGGATGCGCTCATCGCGCGCCATGACCGGCGGGTCATGGTATCGCTGCTGGCCAAGGGCGTCCGGGCGGACCGGGCGCGCGAGCTGGTCCAGGAGACCTGGGCGCGGCTCATCCAGCAACAGCAGCGTGGCCTGCTGACGGAGCTCCGCCTGCCCAACCTCGCGCTCACCCAAGCCGCCTTCCTGGCCGCGGATGACGCCCGCCGGACGCGGCGCGAGTCGCTCAGCGGCTCGGTGGAGGAGCTGGCCGAGCGACAGCACCCCGTGGACCCCGCCGCCTCCGCCGAAAAGCGATTGCTGTCCGAAGAGCAATTGTCCCGGGCCCATGAGGCGCTCGCGCAGATGTCCCCGAGCGCCCGGAACGTGTTTCTCCTGGCCTGTGATGGCCAGGAACTACCCCATGCCGAAGTCGCGGTGCGCGTCGGGTTGTCGACCCAGCGAGTGCGGCAGATCCTGTGCGAGGTGCGCAAGCGGTTGCGCGCCGCGCTCGAGGAGGAGACCCATGCTTAAGGCCCACCTCACCCGCGACGACGCGGAGCAGTACATCCTCGGGGCGCTGGCCCCCGAGAAGGCCGCCGCGCTGGAGGCCCACACGGTGGAGTGCGAGCCGTGCGCGCGCCTGCTCCAGGAGGAGGCCCTGCTGGAGGAGCAGGCCCATGAGGTCGCCGCGACGTTCGCCCCGCGTGAGCACCGGGTCCTCCGCCCCGCGGCATGGGGAGGGCGGCGCGTGGCAGCCGGCGCGATGAGCGCGCTGCTGGCGGCGGCGGCGTCCCTGGCGCTCGTGGTGCATCGGGGCGGCACGCCCCCCCCCACGAGCCTTCCGCCCAGCGCCCACGCCAGCGCGGGCCCGGTGGTGGAGTTCGACGAAGGCGCCGAGGTTCCGCAAGTCGTCATGGTGGCCTGCCCCGACCTGGCAACGGAGGCCGAGTGCACCCAGTCGGCCGTCGCCCGAGGCCTGCTGGTGCTGTCCCCTGGAGGGGTGGCCGAGGTCCCTCGCTACGAGGGCCACAGTGGCTTCCCCGCTGGCGCGCTCCCTTCGGGGCCCGCGTCCCTGTGAGCGCACTCGTGATGACCTTGCTCAAGCGCTGTCGTCCGCTGCTGCTCGCATTGCTCGCCTCGGCCACCACCGTGGCCAGCGCGGAGCCGCCCGCGCCCGCGCCTCAGAAGTCCAAGCTCCCGGTGGGCTGGTACGTGACGGAGAGCGCCCCGCAGCACTACGAGGCCAGTGTCGAGACCTCCAGCCCCTGCGAAGGCTCGCGCAGCGCGGTGCTCCACTCACGCACGAAGAACGCCAACGGCTACGGCACGTTCATGCAGGCCTTCGGCGCGCAGGACTTCCGAGGCAAGCGCCTGCGCTTCTCCGCCAACATGCGGGTGAGTGACGTGCAGGGCTGGGCGGGCCTGTGGATGCGCGTGGAGGGCGCGGATCCCCGGCTGCCGCTCGCCTTCGACAACATGCAGTCACGCGCGTTGATGGGCACCACCCGCTGCAAGCGCTTCGACGTGGTGCTGGACGTGCCGCAGGACGCGACCACCATCATGGCGGGCCTCATCATGAGCGGCACGGGCGAGGCGTGGCTGGACGGCGTGCGCTTCGACACGGTGGACGCCTCGGTGCCCGTGACGGATCTGCTCGCGTCCCGGCCCGTGCTCCCTCCGGCCCCCAAGGGGCTGGAGGCCGAGCCCGTCGTGTCCAAGAACGACATGGTCGCGCTGGGGCGAGTGGGCGACATCTGGTTCAACCATGGCCGCGTCAACGGTCACCCGACCTTCATCCGCCAGGCGACAGGGACGTGGCAGAGCCTCATGGGAGAAGAACTCTTCGAGCACGGCATCGAGGTGAACGGGACGCTGGAGCAGCGCGACGTCAAGGTGAAGGTCACCTCGGGGGGACCCGTCACCACCATCAAGGGGACCTGGGGCCCGGACGACGTCTTCATCGAGTTCAGCGCGCAGAAGCTCACCATGCAGTGGGGCATCTACACGCGCGAGTTGGTCCGGGACCTGGAGAATGCGTCCAGCCCGCAGTGCAATCGCTACCACATCGTGGAAGGCCCACGAGAGACGGACCAGTTGGAGCTGTGCGGTGCGACGCTGGGGACACGCCCACCCCTGACCCAGTTGGTGGCGGCCTTCCTGGGCAATGGCTTCCGCGCCACTCCCCGCTTCAACGCGCTGCCCGTCCCCATGCCGCCCATTGACCGGCGAACCAACGTCCAGTCAACCGAGCGGTCCGGCCTTCAGCGCATGGCGCAGTAGCGAAGGCCCGGAACCTTCATCCCGGGCCCGGGAGCTAGAAAGCGAAGTCCCGCTCCAGCGTCTCGCCCCCCGCCTGCACCGTGAGGTGAGCGGAGTGGGCACCGGTGGCGGAGGCCGTCGTCAGGTCGAAGGACATGCCCTCGGGTCCCTGCACGGGCTTGAGCGAGGGGCGGCCTGGGGACAGGAACACCGCGGCCGTCACCGCGCGCGAGCCCAGAGGCTGCACGAGGAGCCGAACCCGCTGACGCTCCCGCACCAGCACCACGCGGAAGTCACGCCGCTCATCCAACACCTCGCGGTGCTCGGGATGACGCGCGGCCATGGGACGAGGCGTGGCCGGGGTCCGCGACGTGCGCGCCCCCGGCATGGCGGGGAGACCTTCCTCCTCCAGGGACAGGGCCTCCTCGATGGCCGCGTCACCTTCATCCAGCGCCAGCACGGCCTGGGCACACTCGCCACACTGGGCCGTGTGCGCATCCACCCGGGCGCGCTCCTCGGCGCTCATCATCCCCAGGTCGAAGCGCCAGAGCTCTTCTTCAGTCAGGTGATACCGCGGGGGCGCATCCACCAGCGCGGTGTCTTCAATGTCCGCGCGGCACTGCGCGCAATCCCTCACATGGGCCGAGGCGTCCTGCGCCTTTCCCGCCCACAGGGACACCAGGTCATCGCACTCGGCGCGCGCGGAGTACCACCACGCACGGGCGCGCTCGGCGGAGTCCAGGAGGTCACGCTCCTGCCGGCGCTGCGGATTGAGGGGGATGAACCAACGAGCTCGCGCATGCAGCGCGGAATCCAGATTCGCCAGCGCGGCCAGGAACCGCTCGCGATACAAGGCTCCCTCGCCTTGAAGGGCACCGTGGAGCGACTCCCAGGTGGCCAGCGCGTGGGCCATGGACGCCGCACGGTCCCGGGCCGCCAGACCTTCCAGCGACGAGGCGCGCCACAGCTCCGCCTCGTCTCCCCCATCCCCCAACGCCACTTCCATGGCCTCCTCGGCGGCCCGCAGCAGCGCGGTCTGAAGCGCCTGCGGTTTCTGCTCGTGGAGCCAGGCCTCGACTTGAGAGCGGCCCAGGCGCCTCAGGGCGGCATCCACGCCCTCCGTGCCGAGAACCGTCGAGCGCCGGAGAACCTCTCCTGCCACCTCGAGCACCTCCCCCACGGAGGTAGAACCCGAAGCCAGACGCGCGCGCCTGACCTGGTACCGAGTGAGCGCCGCGTCGTTCATGACGACAGCCCTCCAGCGCCTCGTGACTTGGATTCACGCGTGCTCATGCTTCCTCCTCGGGGCTCGCTTCGCCCTGCAGCTCGAGCAAGTACAACCGCAGATAGGCCTGCGCTCGACTGACGCGCTTGTAGGAGTTGACCACGGTGATGTTCAGGCGACGTGCGCATTCCTCGTGATCCTCCACGTCCTCGTGGTGATAAAGCTCCCATGCTCCAGCCTCCTTGGGGTGTTCCTGCTGGAGCCGCGCATACGCGGCCCAGTAAAGCTCCTGCGCTTCGGCGCGCTCGTCCCGACGCTTCGAGCCCTCCACCGCGCGGGCGATCTCCGCGGGGGACTCCTCCATCGCGTCGTCTGGATTGACGGGCGCGTATGCGAGGTCCTCCCGGTTCCGCCGGTAGAAGTCGATGGCCACGTGCTTGACGATGCGCAGGAAGAACGTCTTCGGCGACGCGCTCTTGCCGGGCATCTGCTCAGACACGCCACGGAATTGATCCAGTCCGCGGGCGATGAACTTCCCCACCGCGTCTTGGAAGAGCTCATCCGCATCCGCGGGTGAGCCCCGGCCATAACTCGCCTGAATCTTGCTGACGACGTACCGCGAAGGCCGGGCCCACCGCGCGCACAGCGCTCCGAGCGGGCCACTGAACGGCTCACCCGAGTTGCGGCGGCGGGTCACCTCCGCGAACAATTCCTCATCCGAGAGCTGCTCGTACACCGGAAGGACCTGGGAGCTGCCCCAGGAGCCTTGCTCCCAGGGGGTTGGATTACGGGGATGTGGCGCGGCAACGTACCACGTTGGCATCCTCTGGCAGCCTCCGATGAAGCGAGGGCACCCGCGACCCGGACGACCGGACAATCGGGGCACCGTGAAGGGGCCCGACGCAAGGACGATGGGTTCCTGACAGTCATACGCCCCCCGGCGAGGCCCCCGGAGGGAAAAATCCCTCCTGTCAGGCAATCCACCGCTCGCCGTCCCTCGCCGCAACGCTTTCGAGCGCCCGGCCGAGCAGGCCCCACAAGCCGTGGTTCAACTCCACGCATGTGCCTCTGGCACGTGTCCGCCGGCGGTCCGGCACTGAATTTTGGATTCAGACCCACGGCCTGCTCACTCGGGCGCTCACCTTCCTTTCGGAGTCCCCTGTCATGTCCGCGCGCACCATCGTCATTGGCGACCTCCATGGCTGCTACCACGAGGCCTTGGAGCTGCTCGCCAAGGTCGGCGCGACGCGGAGCGACCGCGTCATCTTCGCCGGCGACCTCGTGGACCGCGGGCCTCAGCAGCGCGAGTGCGTGGAGCTGGCCATGCAGCACGAGGCCGTCCTCGGCAACCACGAAGAGAAGCACCTCCAGCAGCGCCACCGCGCCGACGAGAAGCTGCTGCCCGACCATCTGGAGACGCGCCGCGCGCTGGAGCCCCACCACTTCGATTGGATGGGGCGACTGCCGCACTACCTGCGGCTGCCCGAGCACAACGCCGTGGTGGTTCACGCGGGCCTGATGCCCGGCATCCCCGTCGAGTCGCAGGATCCGTATCACCTGCTGCATGCGCAGTGCATCCAGCCCCCCACCAAGAAGAGCTACTGGCCTTCCAAGGCCCCCCAGAGCGCGACCTTCTGGACGCACCACTGGCGTGGACCCGAGCGAATCATCTTCGGCCACACGGTGTTCGACCGGCCGCTCGTCACCGAGCACGCGGTGGGAATCGACACAGGCTGCGTCTACGGACGTTCGCTGACCGCGGTGGTGCTGCCGTCCTGGGAGTTCGTCTCGGTGCCTGCCCGGAGCACGTACCGGGGTGGCAAGACCGTCGCGAGAATCCCCGTGCACGGCGACGTGTGCGCCTTCTCGTAGGCCCTTCGACGTCTTCTCTTCTCGTCTTCGGTTTCTTCGACTTCGCGTCCGGCCGCTGAGGCCCCACAAGCCCTCGCTCATCCAGATGTCGCGGGTTCGAATCCCGCCGTGGCCACTTTCGTGGCCTCGTAGCTCAGGTTGGTAGAGCACTGGCAGAAACACGGCTTCAGCACTCGGGCGCACTTTTCCCCGGAGGGGGACTTCCATGACCACGACCCAGAACCCGACGTCTCTGCCGGAGGCGCATCATGGTCCCGCCGAGCGACTGCTCGAGCTGGTCCTCGGCGGCTCGGCGCACCTGTGGCACAACCGTCCTGGCCTCAACGTGTCCGGCACCTGGTACGCGGCGGCCCACGCCACTCCGCAGCAGCGCGCCCGCGGTCGTCCCGTGGCGCCGGGCTTGTTCGCGCCCGCGGCGGTGAACCTCTACCGACAGCTCCTCGACATCTACCGACTCAACGCCGAGCTGATGGCCCACTTCGCGTCCTATGCGTTGACGCAGACCGACTGGCGCGACCTCAAGGTCGCCACGTGCGCGCTCATGCTCGTGCAGGAGCACGCCGGCCAGCCCGTGCGCGGGGACCAGGGGGAGATCGCCTTCCACGACGACGATTGGCGCGCCATCGGCGAGGCCATGGTGCTGCACTACGAGCGCAAGTCCCTCCGCATGCTGACGCCCAAGTCGGTGCTGCGCGTGGCCGAGCTGCTCGAGCACCCGGAGATCGCCCAGCTCAACCGAGCCGCGGGCTTTGGTGATCCCGCGTCCCGCAAGGCGCCGCTGGGTCGATGGAAGCGCGTGGCCACCCGGTGGCTCGCGGCGCGCGAGTCGAACCTGCCGATGCTCCAAGGGCTGGTGAAGGCCGGCTACAAGGAGACGCTGAAGAAGCTGGCGCGCAAGGCGGGCTACAAGCCGTCCTCGCCGACCTTCTTCGAGGTGCTCGGGTGGAAGCAGAAGCAGTCTGCCGGGGGGCACCGCGCGGTGGGCCTCGAAGGGCTGCGACTGGTGAAGCGTGAGCGCTTCGATGGCCTCAGCGAGGCGGAAATCTGCGAGTGGATCAGCCTGGAGCGACTCTCCTACAAGGACGTCGTGGGGCGCTTGCCGAAGGACGTGGGACTCACGCCGGCCATCCTGGCGGCGGTGCTCCCGTCCCTCTCGGATCGCGACCTGCGCATGCTGACGCCCACGCTGGAGGAGCTGGGGCTGTTGGAGGACTCCGCCGTGAAGGCGCGCTGGGAGAAGGCCGTGGCCAGCGCGACGGATCAGCGCGCGCTCAACATCGCGAAGAACGTGCGCGGCCAAGCCCTGCGCCAGAAGCTGGAGGAGGCAAGCGACAACGCCGCGCGGCAGGCCGTGGCCGAGGCGACGGCGGAGACGGACGTGCGAGTCATGTTCCTCGTCGACAAGTCGGGGTCGATGGAAGGCGCCATCGAGCAGTCGAAGGAGGCGCTCGCGCGAATCCTCGCGGGCTTCCCCTTGGACAAGCTGCACGTGGCGGCGTTCGACACCATGGGCACGTTGCTCAAGCCCAAGGCGTCCAACCGCGCGGCGGTCCAGCACATGCTGGGCGGCGTGAAGGCGTCCGGGGGCACGGTGCACGGCGCTGCGGTGCATGCACTGCACCGCGACGGCGTACGGGTGCCCACTGACGCGCGGCTCGTGGTCATCGTGGTGGGAGACGAGGCGGGAGAGGCGGGCGATCAGTTCGCTCGGGCGTTCCGGGATTGTGGCTACACCGTGTCCGCCCTGGCGCTGATGGTGAGTGTGGTGGGCGCGCGAGGCAACACGGTGCGCACGTGCGCCGCACAGCTCCGCGTGCCGTTCAGTGAGGTGCAGGTGGAGCAGTTCGCGGACCCGTACCAGGTTCCGCGGGTGCTCAAGGCGTTGCTGGACGCACCCGCGGCCACGGGAGTCAGCCAGTCTGGCTGGGTCGAGCGGGTCATGCGGACACCGTTGTTGAAGGTGGCTTGAGGCCTGGCGGCCTCACTCGGAGGCGGACGTGGACTACCGGAAGTTTCTCGGAAAGGCGCAGTCGATGGTGCTGCCGTATTGCGGCGGCGGGACCGTCGATGCGCCTTCACGCCGCCTCCGCGTCACCGCCCCGGTGCATCCGGGCTGGTGGCGCTTCGAAGTGCAGGGGCGTCATGCGACCGCGCGAGAGGTGGCCGAGCCGGAGGGCTTGGACACCTGTCCGCGCGTCCGCGGACACCTCTGGGGAACTCGGCTCGTGCGCGACGGCGCGGTCGCGGAGCGACTGGAGCTGATGCCGGAGGAGGAGCCGCCCCGCTTGTCGTGGGTCGTCGCCCGTCGCTGGCATGACGGCACGCTCCTCTTCGAGAGCCTGGAGTTCGAGAGTGAAGCAGAAGACGTCGCGCGGCGGGCCCTCGAGGAAGGACGAACGCTGGCGGGAGCCAAGGGCGTCAGCGCGTCGCTGCGCGCGGCCTTTGGCTATGCCGTCGTGGACGCGGCGGCGCGGACCCAGGGCATCCACTTCGCGCCGGCGGAGGTCCGCGGCAAGGTCCTCGCCATCGCGGCAGGGGGGCGCACCGAGGCCGAGGCGTGTCTCGCGCGACTGCTCACGGAACGCGCACTCCATCAACGCGCCCTGGCTCGACGAGAGGCCGCGCGGGAGCAAGCCGCACGAGCCCAGCCCCGGCCGGCGCCTGCACGACCCATCGTGCGCCCTGACGGCCGAAGCTCGCACATCGAGCCGGGAGCCCCCCCGTCCGAGCGCGTGGAGCGCGCGCTGGAGAGCGCGGGCGCGCGGCTCCATGCCCAGCGCCGGCTGAGCAATGGACTGCTCGAAGTGACGTTTGGCTTCATGGACGAGCGCTTCATCTCCGTGGTGGACGCGCAGACGCTCCAGGTCCGAGACGCCGGGGTCTGCCTCGCGGGCGCCGACGAACGGGTGACACTGGAGAGCCTGCCCTCGGTCATTCGCGAGGCCATTGAGTCTGACGTGCTGGTCATCACCCGACACGCCTGACACTGGCAGGAGTCACGTCATGCCCCACGCCTCCTTGCGAGAAGTCTGTGCCCTCATCGGGCGTGGTGGCGTCGTGCTCTGGAGCGATGCGTCCAACAACCCCGTCCTGCTGCCGGACTCGCGCACCCGCTGGGAGGCCATCTGGCGGCTGCGCGCCGAGCTGGTGGAGATCGCCCACAGCCATCCCGTGGGGCCTCGGGGGTTCTCCCACGAGGATGAAACGACGATGCGCGCGCTCACCGAGGCGCTGGGGCGCGCCGTGCGATTCTCGGTGGTGGCCCCCGACGGCATGGTGGCGCGCATCGGGGGCGAGGACGTCCACCTCGCTCTGGAGCCCGAGTGGGCGGCGTGGCTGCGCCGCGCCTCGGGCATGCGCGAAGCGCCGTAACCCGCGTACGGCTTCAGCCGCCGAGCAGCCGGTTCACGAGCGCGACGTAGTCCTTCTTCGCGGTCTCACGCGGCAGGCTCTTGCGCTGGGCCCACGCGTCGTACTTCGCGCGCCCCTTGATATCGAGCATCCCGGGACGCTTGCCCTGCACGTCGCCCTCGGTGGCCTGTTTGAAGAGGGAGTACAGGTCCAGCAACTGCTCGTTGGAAGGCCGGCTGGGGAGCGTCCTCACGCGCTCCTGCGCGGAGCGGAAATCATCATCGAGGGCCATGGCGTCTCCTGGTTCGCGCGACCATAGCAACGCGCGCGCACGACGCGGGTGGCGCGCCCACCCACCGCTCCACGTCCCATCCCAGATACGGACAAACCTGCGCGCAGCCCAACGCGCGACCCACACAATCCGTATCGGCTTCTCGGGGAGTTTCATGTCATGGCGCAACCTTCCAGGACATGGATTTTCTTGGAATATCCGAGCAGATTGCTTTGTCTCGCGACTCACGAGATTGTGAGAATTCCATGATTCTCTACGACGAGAGCAACCTCTCCCAGCTCTCCTGGCCCGACACCCCCGAGGGGCGATTCGCGCGCGACTTCCTCACCCCGCTGCTGCGCCAAGGCACCTCGGCCTACGTCTCGGACCGCACCACCTTGCGCCTGGTGCAGATGGATGGCTGCGTCCTCCCGCTGGCCATCAACGACTCCGAGTACGACAACTCGGCCCTCTTCTCGACCTTCTCTCGATACATCACGTTGCAGTTGTCCGCGGTCACCGCCGAGGCGTGGGGACCTTTCCGCGCGTGGCTGGTCCGCGGCGTGATGAAGACGCTGGGGCTCTTGCTCAAGGCCGCGAAGATCGACCGGTGCGTCTACGTGGACCACTGGCTGATGTTGCGCAATCTCGGCGTGATGCTGTCCGCCGAGCAGGTGCGGCGTCTCACGGATTTCCTGGCGTCGCGCTATCCCCAGCACGCCATCGTCTTCCAGGCCGTGAATCCGGCCACCCACGCGCCGCTGCTGAACACCTTGAAGGACCAGGGCTACGAGTTCGTCTACGCGGCCCACACGCGCATGCTCGTGCCCTACAAGGCCGAGGTCAGCCGGCAGGTGCGCGAGAACCGCCGCCGCGACGCGCGCTTGCTCGAAGCCGCGGGCTATCAGCTCGTGGATGGGCGGACGATGCCGGACTGCGCGCCGAGGCTCGTGGAGCTGTACCGCGCGCTGAACGGCGAGAAGTACTCGACGAACTTGCAGTTCTCGACCGAGTTCTTCGACACCACGCTGCGCGGGGGCGTCCTCGAGTACCGGCTCGCGGTGAAGGACGATCGCATCGACGGCTTCTACAGCTTCATGGTCAGCCACGACGTCGTCTCCTCGCCGGGCTTTGGGTATGACCTGAGTCTTCCGCAGGACCTCGGGCTGTACCGCGGCCTCGTGTATCACCTGATGCAAGAGGCGGTGGATCGCGGGCTGACCATCGAGCTGGGCGCGGGCGCGGATCAATTCAAGAGCCTGCGCGGCGACAAGGGTGTGCCCCGCTACAGCGCGGTGTCCCTGCGTCACCTCCCAGAGTGGCGCAAGGCGGGCTGGAGACTGCTCCAGCGCTTCGCCAACGGCGGCCTGCTGCCCGCCTCCAAGGGATACCTCGGCGGAATCGAAGGCGAGCCGCCCGTGGGCTTTGACGCCATGCCCGACACGTTCTCGCCTCCCATGACCATGGGCCCGCGCGAGGCGGCGGCGGCGCTCCGCCAGGAACTGGACCTGCTGGAGCGAGGACTCGACGAGACGACCGGACTTGAAGGCGAGGCCTTGGCGCGAAGCCTGACGCCGCTCGCGGACAAGCTCCACAACTGGCCTCAGCCCACGCTGCGTGTCCTCGAGCTGCGCGAGAAGCTGGCCAAGCGCGAGCAGGAGGCCCGGCGCAAGGACTCCGCGCGCCCGAAGGCCGAACAGCCCGCGGCGTCCGAGCAAGCGCAGCAACTCCTCGACGCCGCCATGCGAATGGGAGAGACGGCGCTCGTGGCGCGGCACCTGGGCGACGCCTCCGCGCAGCACTTGCGCGCGGTCGTGGAGTGTCTGCGACAGGCCCCGGGTCCCACCGCGGTGGTGCTCACCGCGTGCCGAGGCGAGAAGGTGGTGCTCGTCACCGCCGCCACGCAATCGCTGCTCGCGCGGGGCGTGGATGCCAGCCAACTGATGG
Organism: Citreicoccus inhibens; assembly: GCF_019039035.1. Lineage (GTDB taxonomy): Bacteria > Myxococcota > Myxococcia > Myxococcales > Myxococcaceae > Citreicoccus > Citreicoccus inhibens. The sequence goes on from NZ_JAHNZT010000001.1 coordinate 408,411, forward strand.
CTCAGGTCGCGCCCTCCGTGGGGGGAAAGGGAGGAGGTTCACCCGACGTCGCCTGGGGTGGAGGCTCACGCCCGGATGGCATTGACGCTGCGCTCAGCGCCGCGCGCGATTACCTCCAGGCGAGTCTTGGCAGTCATTGAATTCCGTGTCGCGTCACCGGACTCACCCGACCCATGCACCTCTACGACGAGACCCAGATCGAGGCGGCCCCTTGGCCAGACACCGAGGAAGGCCGACAGGCGAGAACCTTCCTCGTCCCGCTGTTCCAACAGGGCCCACAAGCCTTCTTCGAAGACAAAGCCAGCATGCGATTGCTGGCCATGGATGACCTGCTCATCCCGCTGTCCGTCACCGAATCCCCACACGACAACTCGTATTTCTTCTCCATGTTCGCGCGCTACATCACCAGTCAGCGCGCCGCCATCAAGACGGGCAATTGGAGTCCGGTCGCCGGCTTCGTCGCCAGCAGCGCGCTGTGGAGCGTGGGGTCGCTGCTCAAGGCCGCGCAGCTCGACAAGTGCGTGCAGGTCGACAACTGGCCCACCATGCGAAACATGGGAGCGGCCCTGAACGCGGACCAGGTGAAGCGCCTCACCGAGTTCCTCGTGTCGCGCTATCCGCATCACGCGATTGTCTTTCCCGCGCTGAATCCCGCCACCCACTCCCCGCTGCTCAATCACTTGAAGGGCCACGGCTACGAGTTCGCGTACATGACGCACACGCGAATGCTGCTGCCCTTCGGGTTGGAGCTGAGCCGACGGGCACGGGAGAACCGCCGCCGCGACGGCCGCATCGTGGAGACCACCGACTACAAGCTCGTCGAGGGGAAGGACGTGCCGGATTGCGCGCCACGGCTCGCCGAGCTGTACCGGATGCTGAACCGGGAGAAGTACACGACCAACCCACCCATCACGACCGCGTTCTTCGAAGCGGCGCTGCGCTCGGAGAAGTACCGCATCCGCCTGCTCGTGAAGGACGGACGCGTCGACATGTTCTACGGCATCACCATCAAGGACGACGTCGTCAACTGCGCGCTCTCCGGTTACGACATCACGCTGCCGCAAGAGCTCGGGCTGTACCGCATGCTCAACAACCTCCTGATGATGGAGGCCCTCGACCGTGGGCTCGCCATCGAGACCGGAGGCGGCGCGGATCAATTCAAGACACTGCGAGGCGACCGGCCCCTGCCCCGCTACAACGCGGTGTACCTGAAGCACCTCTCCGCCCGCCGCAGGGGTGGCTGGAAGCTGGTGCAGCGACTGGCCAATGAGTCCCTCCTGAACGTGAGCCGCGCCCGGCTCAAACAGGTGGACGGAGACGAGAACGTCGCCGGCTTCGACCGCATCCCCGAGACCTTCGCGCCCCCGTTCCTGAGTCCGCGGGAGTCCGTCCTCTTGCTGCGACAGGAGCTGGACGCGCTGGAGAAGGCCCTCGACGAGGCCGCCACACTGGAGGGCCTGGAGCGCGTCCACCGGCTCTCGGAATTGTCCAAGCGCCTGGAGGATGAGCAGCTCCCCCGTGACCGGGTCGCGGCGCTTCGCGAGCGCTGCGAGTCGCTCGCGTCGGCGATGCAGAAAGACAAGCGCGCGCGCAAGGCCTCGGGGCGAGCGCAACGCGCGGAGCAGGCGCGTCAACTCCTGGAGCAAGCCTCGAAGTTGGGCGACACCACGCTCGTCGCGAAGCACCTGGGCGAAGCGCCGCTGCATCACCTGCGCACGTTGGCGGAGCTGCTGCGCAAGTCGGCTCCGAACGCCGCCGTCGTCCTCGCGGCGACCCAAGGCTCCACCGTCGGGCTCGTCACCGCGGCGACCGCCGACCTCATCGAGCGCGGTGTGAATGCAGGCATCCTGCTCGCACAGGCCGCACCCTCGGTGGGCGGCACGGGCGAGGGCAGCCCCGAGCTTGCCTGGGCCGAGGGGCCTCGACCGGAGGGCATCGCGGCGGCGCTGGACGCCACCCAGGCCTTCCTCCAGGCACGGCTGAACCCTCCGGCCTGACAGCACCATCCCGTCATTCAACCGCGACAGAGCCGCTGGCTGCGCCGGCTCTGCAGAGAGGTGTGCTCCACGATGGCTCCGACGCAAGAAGACAAGCGGGCGCGGCTGGCGAGGCTCCTGCGCGAGAAGACACAACCTCATCGACACGCGCCGCCCTCGTTCTCCCAGGAGCGCATGTGGTTCCTGGACCAGTGGAGTCCCGGTAGCGCGCTGTTCAACATGCCCGCGGTGGTGCGCCTCACGGGCACGCTCCACCTGGACGCGCTCAAAGCCAGTCTCCAGCAGTTGGTGGATCGCCACGAACCGCTGCGCACGGTGCTCCCCGAGCAGGACGGCCAGCCGATCCAGGTCATCACGCCCACACAGCCCCTCTCGCTCACCGTGGTGGCGCTTCCGGAGCATCCGTCCACCGAGCGAGAGACCCGAGCCTGGGAGCACATCGCCAACGAGGCGCGGCGCCCCTTCGTGCTGGCGCAGGGCCCGCTCATGCGCGCCACGTTGTATCCGGTGCGCGCGGATGAGCACCTGCTCCTGCTCAACCTGCATCACATCATCGCGGACGGTTGGTCCATGGGCGTGCTCGTCCGGGAGTTGGCGGCCTTCTACGTCGCCTTCCTGGAAGAGCGCCCCGCGACCTTGTCAGCGCTGCCGCTCCAGTACGCGGACTTCGCCGTCTGGCAACGACAGTGGTTGCTCGGGGGCGTGCTGGAGGCACAGCTCGCCTTCTGGCGCGCGCGGCTGGATCCGCACTCCCGCATCGAGCTTCCGGCTGACAAGCCAAGGCCCGCGACGCTCGGGAACCGGGGGACTCGACAGGTGTCGCTGCTCTCGCCCTCGCTCACGCAGAGCCTGCGGGACTTCAGTCAGCACGAAGGCAAGACACTGTTCGTCATCCTCCTCGCCGCCTTCGACGTCCTGCTCCATCGCTACACCGGGCAGACGGACCTGACGGTCGGGACGCTCGTCTCCGGTCGCGGCCGGGCCGAGGTGGAGGGCCTCATCGGCCTGTTCATCAACGCCCTCCCACTGCGCACGGCCCTGTCCGGAAGCCTGACGTTCCGCGAGCTGCTGGAGCGGGTGCAGGACACGACGCTCAAGGCCTACGACCACCAGGACGTGCCCTTCGAGAAACTGGTCGAGGCCCTCAAACCCGAGCGCAGCTCCAGTCACCTGCCCATCGTCCAGGTGATGCTGATTCACCAGAACGCGCCCGCGTCGCCACTCCAGGCCCAGGGGCTCCGGATGGAGCCGCTTCCCGTCACCACCGAGACGACCAAGCACGACCTGACGCTCTACGCGATGGAGCTGCCCGACACCCTTCAGCTCAGCGCCGAGTACAACACCGACCTCTTCGAAGCACCGACGATGGTGCGCCTGCTTGGACACCTGCGCCTGCTCCTCGAAGGCGCGCTCGCGAATCCGGACGCACGCATCGCGGACCTACCCTTGTTGTCAGAGGCGGAGCGGCATCAAGTCCTCGTGGAGTGGCATGGCGCGCGTGACGCGTTCCCACAGCAGGCGTGCATCCACACGCTCATCGAGGCCCAAGCCCAGCGCACCCCACACGCCGTGGCGCTCACCTTCGAGGGCCAATCCCTCACGTACCAACAGGTTGACCAACGTGCCAATCAACTGGCGCACCACCTGCGCGCGCAAGGCGTGGGCCCCGAGTCGCGTGTGGGCATATGCCTTGAACGGTCGCTGGAGCTGGTCATCTCCCTGCTCGCCACACTCAAGGCGGGCGGCGCCTATGTCCCGATGGATCCCGGCTATCCGGCGCAGCGCCTGACCTGGATGCTCGAGGATGCCCGGCCCACCGTCCTGGTGGCGCAGCACCCGCTGTTGTCCGTGCTGCCTCCGCACGACGCCCGCGTGGTGTGCGTGGACACCGAGGCGGAGGACATCGCGCGCCACCCGTCCCATGCTCCCGAGCCCTGGGCCACGGCCGAGAACCTCGCGTACATCATCTTCACCTCGGGCAGCACTGGCCGGCCCAAGGGCGCGATGAATGCGCATCGCCCTGTCGTGAATCGGCTCCAGTGGATGCAGGGCGAATATCGCCTGGGCGCCGAGGACGTGGTCCTTCAGAAGACACCGTTCAGCTTCGACGTGTCCGTATGGGAGTTCTTCTGGCCCCTCATGGTCGGCGCGCGGCTGGTGGTGGCGCGCCCGGGAGGACATCAAGAGCCCGCCTATCTCGCGCGGACCATCGAGGCCGAGCGAGTCACCACGCTGCACTTCGTCCCATCCATGCTCCAGGTGTTCCTCGAGGAGTCCGGCGAGGCGCGCTGTCGTTCGGTGAAGCGCCTGGTGTGCAGTGGCGAGGCGCTGCCCTTGGAGCTGAAGGAGCGCTGTCTCCAACGACTCCCGCATGCGGAGCTGCACAACCTCTACGGGCCCACCGAGGCCGCCGTGGACGTCACCGCCTTCGCCTGCAAGCCCGCCGATGGACGACGCTCGGTGCCCATTGGTCGGCCGGTGGCGAACACCTCCATCCGGCTGCTCGATTCGCGCATGAGCCCCGTGCCCGTGGGCGTCGCGGGCGAGCTGTTCATCGGGGGCGTCCAGGTGGGGCGTGGCTATCAATCGCGTCCGGACCTCACCGCCGAGCGATTCATCCCCGACCCGTTCAGCGATACGCCGGGCGCGCGCCTGTATCGCACGGGGGACGTGGCGCGCTGGCTGCCCGACGGGAACATCGAGTACCTGGGCCGCGCCGACTTCCAGGTGAAGGTGCGCGGCCTGCGCATCGAGCTGGGTGAGATTGAAGCCGCGCTGGAGCAACAGCCCGGTGTGCAGCAGGCCGTGGTGCTCGCGCGCGAGGACGTCCCCGGAGACAAGCGGCTCGTGGCCTATGTCGCCGGCCGAGGCGGACCAAGCGTGGTGGATGGCGAGGCCCTGCGCACCGCCCTCACGGCACGGCTGCCGGAGTACATGGTGCCCTCCGCGTTCGTCGTGTTGGAGTCACTGCCGCTCAACCCGAACGGAAAGGTCGAGCGCAAGGCGCTCCCCGCCCCCACAGTCGAGCGCACCGAGGAAGCCCGCGTGGCGCCGAGCACGCCCACCGAGCGCGAGGTCGCCGCGCTGTTCGAGGAGCTGCTCAGCGTGCGGGACGTCGGCGCGAAGGACGACCTGTTCCGACTGGGGGGTAACTCGCTGCTCGCGACCCGCGTCCTCGCGCGACTGCGCGCCCGCTTCGGCGTCGAGCTGCCGCTCCGCGTTCTCTTCCAGCACTCGACTGTCCAGCAGCTCGCGAAGCTGGTGGATGACACCCGCGCGCTGGGCACCGAGCACGCGACGCCCACCGCCGCGACAGGCCAGCGCGAGCGGCGCCCCGCCATACCCTTGCATGTCGATGACGCACCCGAGGGGCCCGCGCCCAGCTCCATGACGGCGCACGAGGAGGGCCGCGCCACGGAGATCTCCCCCGAGGAACGGCATCGTGTCCTGGTGGAGTGGAACAACACGGCCGCGGACTTCCCTCGCGGTGTTTGCATGCACCAGCTCGTCGAGGCGCAGGCCCAGCGGACCCCCAATGCCGTGGCGGTGGTCGCGGGCGGGGCCCGGCTCACCTACCGACAGCTCAACGCTCGCGCCAACCAGCTCGCGCGACATCTGCGCTCGCTGGGCGTGGGCCCCGAGGTCCGCGTCGGACTGTGCGTCGAACGTGGGGCCGACATGGTCGTGGGCATGCTGGGCATCCTCAAGGCCGGAGCAGCCTATGTCCCGCTCGACCCCACGTATCCTCGCGAGCGGCTGGCGTATCTCCTGGAGGATGCGCGAGGCCCGGCGCTCGTCGCGCACTCCCATCTGCTCCCGTCGCTGCCTCCGTACGACGCGCGGGTGGTCTGTCTGGACACGGAGCAGGAAGCGCTGGCGCGCGAATCCACCGATGCGCTCGAACCCGCCGCGACGTCGCAGAACCTCGCCTATCTCATCTACACGTCGGGCAGCACGGGGCGCCCCAAGGGTGTCGCCATCACGCATCACAGCGCGGTGGCCTTCCTCGCGTGGGCCCATGCCATCTACTCCGCCGAGGAGCTGCGCGGTGTCCTGGCCTGCACGTCCGTCAACTTCGACCTCTCCGTGTTCGAGGTCTTCGCGCCGCTGAGTCGAGGCGGCACTGTCATCGTCGCGTGCAATGCCTTGCATCTGGCCGAGCTGCCCGAGGCCGCCGAGGTCACCCTGCTCAACACGGTGCCCTCCGCCATGGCCCAGCTCCTGCGGCTCGGGGCGCTGCCGCCCTCGGTCCGCACCGTCAACCTCGCGGGCGAGGCGCTGCCCGCGCCCCTGGCCCGACAGGTCTTCGAGGTCCCCACCGTCGAGCACCTGTACAACCTCTACGGCCCCTCGGAGGACACCACGTACTCCACCTATGCCCACGTGCAGCGCGGCGAGGTGCCCAACATCGGCCGGACCATCACCAACACGCGCGCCTACGTATTGGACGCGCGGCTCCAGCCCGTGCCCGTCGGCGCCACGGGGGAGCTGTACCTCGCGGGAGACGGCCTCGCGCGCGGCTACCTTCACCGCCCCGACCTCACCGCGGAGCGCTTCATCCCCGCGCCCTTCGAGTCCGCGGGCTCGCGCATGTACAAGACCGGCGACCGCGTGCGGTATCGCGAGGACGGTGCGCTGGAGTACCTGGGCCGCAATGACTTCCAGGTGAAGATTCGCGGCTTCCGCATCGAACTGGGCGAGGTGGAGACCGCGGTCCAGGCGCAGCCGGTGGTGCGCGAGGCCGTGGTCATGGCGCGCGAGGACCACGCTGGCGACAAGCGACTCGTGGCCTATGTGGTCGCGCACGAAGGACAGACACTGGACGTGCCGACGCTGCGGCAGAGCCTGCGCCAGCGCCTCCCGGAGTTCATGGTCCCCTCGGCGTTCGTCGTGTTGGACACGCTCCCGCTGAACCCCAATGGAAAAGTCGATCGCAGGGCCCTGCCCGCCCCCGTCGCCGAGCGCGCGAGCACGCGCCCCTATGAGGCCCCGAGCACCCCCACCGAGGCGTTGCTCTCAGGCCTCTGGCGACAGGTGCTGGGATTGGAGCGCGCGGGACTTCAGGACCACTTCTTCGAACTGGGCGGTCACTCCTTGATGGCCACTCAGGTGGCCGCTCGGCTGCGCGCGTCGCTGCGCGTCGAGTTACCCTTGAGTGCCTTCTTTGAAGCCCCCACGCTCGGGGCCCTCGCGCAGCGAGTGGAGGCGGCTCGGGAGCAGGGCGACGCGCGCCCCATCATTCCGCCTCTGCTCCCCGTGCCTCGTGGCGCCAGGCTGCCGCTGTCCTTCGCGCAGCAGCGGCTGTGGCTGCTCGACCAACTCGAACCTGGCAGCACCGCCTACACCATCCTCGCGGCGCTGCGCCTGAGGGGACCGCTCAATCCCCGTGCGCTCGTGCGCGCCTTCCAAGCCCTCCTCCAGCGCCATGAGAGCCTGCGCACCCGCTTCCTCGCGGACGAGGAAGGACCGCATCAGCACATTCACGAGGACGCCGCTCCCGACATGCGGCTCATCGACCTGCAAGACCTGCCCGAATCGGAGCAGGAGCGCGAATCACTCGCGCTGGCCAGCGACGAGGCGGAGCGGCCCTTCGACCTCACGCGCGGCCCGCTCGTGCGAGGGCTGCTCATCCGCCGCACCGAGCAACATCACCTCCTCGTCGTGACGATGCACCACATCATCTCCGACGGCTGGTCGTCCGCCATCCTCATCCGCGAACTGTCCTCGCTGTACGCGGCGTTCGCGGCAGGCCAGGACACACGGCTGCCCGCGCTGTCATCGCAGTACGTGGACTACGCGCTGTGGCAGCGACAGTGGTTGCGCGGCGACGTGCTGGACTCCCAGCTGGACTACTGGCGCCGCCAGCTCGCGGGAGTGCCCACGGCCCTGCCCCTCCCCACCGACAAGCCCCGGCCCGCCGTGCAGACCTTCCGAGGCGGGCGCGTGCCCGTGAAGTTGGGCGTAGAGCTCACGCGAGCCATCTCGGCGCTGTGCGCGCGCGAGGGCGTCACGCCATTCATGCTGTTGCTGACGGGGCTCCAGGCCTTGCTCTCCCTCCTCTCGGGACAGCTCGACGTGGTGGTCGGTTCTCCCATCGCGGGACGCGGAGACGCGGAGCTGGAGGGCTTGATTGGCTGCTTCGTGAACACGCTCGCCCTGCGCGCCCAGATGGACCGCACGCTCGACTTCCGCGCGCTGCTGAAGCGGGTGCGCGACGTCACGCTGGGCGCCTACGCCCACCAAGATGTCCCCTTCGAGCGCGTCGTGGAGGCCGTGCTGCCCGTGCGCGACGCGAGCCGTGCGCCCCTCTTCCAGGTGCTCTTCGTCCTGGAGAATGCCCCGGTATCGCAGCCCATGGGCCCGGGGCTCTCACTCGACTTCGTGGACGTGGAGCGCCATTCGGCGAAGTTCGACCTGACGCTCGCGCTGTGGGACGAGCCCAGCGGCCTCTCCGGCGTGCTCGAATACAACAGCGACCTCTTCGCACCGTCCTCGGCGTCGCGCATGGCGGAACAACTGCGCGCGCTGCTCGCCTGGGGCGTGGCGAATCCCGAGCAGCCGCTCTCCACGTTCCATCTGGACGCGGCGCACTCCGAGGTACTTGTCCCCCTTCGCCCCCAAGGCACGAAGCCGCCACGCTTCTTCGTCCATGCCATCGGCGGCACCGTGCTGGGCTACGCGGAGCTGGCGCGTCAGCTCGAGCCCGACCGGCCCTTCTACGCGCTGCAAGCCCGCGGGCTCGAAGGAGGACATCCTCCGCTCGACACGGTCGAGGCCATGGCAGCGCACTATGTGCAGGCCCTCCAGACCGTGCAGCCCGTCGGGCCGTACCACCTGGGAGGCTGGTCCATGGGCGCCATCGTCGCGTTCGAGATGGCGCGGTTGCTCCAGGCCCGGGGTGAGCGCGTGGAGCCAGTTCTCTTCATCGAGCCGAGCCCCAGCGCCTACGCACAAGGCACTCGCATCGTGGACGCGGCGACGCTGGGCAGCCTCTTCGCGGCGAACCTCGCGCAGACGACCGGACTCTCGTTGGAGCTTCCCGCCCACGTCTCGCCCGATGACTCCCACGCGCTGCTTGGGCACTTGCTGGAAGAAGGCCGCCGCATGGGTGTCTTCGGTCCCGACGAGGGGCTCGACCACCTGCGGACGCTCCAGCGCGTCTTCACGGCTTGCGCAACCGCGCTCTATCAGCACACCCTTCGTCCGCTGAACCTCCCCATCACCCTGCTTCGCGGCACCGAAGCAGCCGTGGACGAGGGAGCAGACCGAACCCGGGGGTGGAGCGTGCTCGCCTCCCAAGTCGAGGTGGTGGACGTGCCCGGAGATCATTTCAGCATCCTGCGGTCCCCTCACGTAGAGGCCGTGGCGAGCGCCCTCGCGTCCCGCTCGCGGGCAGGTGGACTCACGTGACGACGGCATCCCCCTCCAGCACGCGGGCCATCACCCACCCTTCGAGCGTCTTCTTCATCACCTGGGCGGGGCTCGCCGTGTCCTGGTTTGGCTCGGGGCTGATGAGCTTCGCCATTGGCACCGTCGTCTACCATCGCACGGGCTCCATCACCGAGTACTCCCTCTTCAGCTTCTTCTATTTCGTGCCCCTGGCACTCGTGTCCCCCATCGCCGGAGCGCTGGTTGACCGGTGGGACCGGCGCAGCGCCATCCTGTTGAGCGACGTGGGCGCCGGGCTCTCCTCCGCGCTCATCTGGGTGATGCTCGTGGCCAGCGACGCGGGGCGCTGGAAGCTGGAGACCTGGCACTTCTACGTCCTCATCGCGCTGAGTTCGGCGTTCGTCGCCCTGCATGGACCGGCGTATTACGCGACCACGTCGCTGCTCGTTCCGAAGCACCAGCTCGGCCGTGCGAACGGCCTCATCGAGCTGGCGTTCGGCGCTGGGCAGATCCTCTCGCCCATCGTCGCGGGGGCGTTGGTGGGGCGCGTCGGGTTGAAGGGCATCGTGTTCATGGACGTGATGTCCTTCGTGTTCTCCATCTCCACCCTGCTCATCGTCCGCCTGCCTCGGCCTCCCCCGCTCGCCTCGGATCAGGTCGGCACCCCCAGCCTCCGACGCGACGTCACCGAGGGCTGGCACTTCATCCGACAGCGGCGGGGCCTGCTCCAACTCGTGGTGTTCGTCCTCTTCCTCAATCTCAACGTGGGGATGGTCGCCTCGCTCATCACGCCGCTCGTGCTGGCCTTCTCGGACGTCTCGACCTTGGGTCGCGTCATGTCGTTCTCCGGCCTGGGAATGGTCGCGGGCGGAATCGCCATGAGCGTGTGGGGGGGCCCCAAGCGCCGCATCCACGGCATCCTGGGCTTCTACCTGCTGTCCTCGTTCGTGCTGCTCGCCGCGGCCATGCCGCCCACGGCCGTCGTCATCGCGACCGCGGCGTTCTTCTACCTGTCGTGCTCGCCCATCATCGTGGGGTGCTTGTCCTCGCTCTGGCAAAGCAAGGTCCCGCCCGCGCTTCAGGGGCGCGTGTTCTCCGTTCGGCGGATGATCAGCCTGAGCGCGCCGCCCCTCGCCGCGCTGCTGGGAGGCCCCATCGCGGACAAGCTGTTCGAGCCTTGGCTCGCGCCCACGGGCCTGCTGGCGAACAGCGTGGGCCAGTTCATTGGCACCGGCCCCGGCCGAGGCATCGCCTTGCTCTTCCTGTTGATGAGTCTGGGGATGATGGTGCAGAGCGTGCTGTCGTACCTGTCACCGCACATCCGCAACATCGAGGACGAACTCCCCGACGCGCTGCCTGAGACCGTGGCGGAGGCGACGCCCGCTCAAGTCACTCCCGCGACCTGACGGCGTGACTCAGATTTCGCGCTGCCACAGGTGGCGCAAGTCCTCCGGGAGCTGAGCCATCACGTCCTCGGCTTCGCCTTCGCTGATCTGATGCCGCAGTGAATCCAGCACGGCACGGACCACGGGCTCCACGGCATCAGGATTCAAGGCGAGATCCTCTCCCACCCAGCGGAGCATCTCTTCACGGCCGAACTTCGCCGGACGCGCCTCGCCTTCGTGACGCTCACAGCGATGGAGCAACTCCGTCAGGCGGCGCGGGAGCTGCGCCTCCAGGTCGCTCGCCTCTTCGCTGTAGATGCGCTGCTCGAGCGCGCACAACACAGACACCGCCGCCTGCTGAGCCACGCTGGGAGACATGCCGCCGCGCTCGCACAAGCGCTTGAGGAAGGCAGCGTATGTCTGGCTCGACCGCATCTGACTGCGGCGCGCTCGGCGCTCCTCCAGAGTCAGCTCGCGCCGCGTCTCCGTGCGCTCCTCGCCCGACTCGGTGTCCGGACGTGAATCCTCGCGATGGTCGGCCATGGAATCCGCTCCTGTGTTTGCCCTCTGTGGGCATCAGGTTGCCCATGGCCTCCCCCGAGGGCACGTCGGACCGAGCCGCCCGACAAGCCCTCGGAGTCCCTCCTGCTACGCGGCCACGCGCACGTACGTCTCGTAGAGCGCGCCGAAGAAGAAGCTCCCGAACCGAGCCACCGCCGCCAACCGCTGCGAGGTGTCCCGCGCGTTCGTCACCCGCAGGGTGGTGAGCTGACGCGCGAACTCCTCCGCCGTGAGCCGCAGGTAACCCCGACCGATGCACGGCGCCGAGGGCCCCTCACCCCGATGGAGCGAGACGAACAACGTGGTGGTGTCGGACCACAGGTCCAGGCCCGGGTCGTCATGCACGTCCTTGAAGCCCTGGAGGTAATAGCGCGCGCCTGCCTCGGACTGCAGATGCAGCAGGTACACCATGCGCCGGCCGCCGGGCCGCGCATCCTCGCGCGTCATCAATTGCAGCTCACCGCCCGTCACCATGAGCGGACGCGAATCCAGCCCCGGAGCGCTCACAGTGCCCGCGAGTCGCAGTGCGTGGCGCGGCTCACGCAGCGTGGCGTCCAGGTCGTCGGTGCGCACCGTGAGGATGAACCGGAACGGTGCCGCATCCGCGCGCTGAGGGTCCCCCGCCTCGCGGTAGTCCGCGGTGATGGCCGAGGACACGTAGCCGTGCATGGTCTCCGTGAACTGCACGCCCACGGGCACGTCCTTCGCGGGTGCAGGGGCCTCGGCCAGCGGCGTGTAGTCGATGTGCCAGCCATTGCGCCGCGCCATCAGCGCGCACGCGCGCTCGGCGACCGCGGAGATGGTGAGCAGCGGGTTCGTGCCCAGCGCCCGCGGAATCACCGAGCCGTCGCACACGTAGAGCCCCTCGTGGACCCCGACGCCGGAGTCGCCGGAGAACAGGCGCCCCTCATGGTCCACCACGCCCTCCTCCGCGCGGTCGGCCATCACGCAGCCGCCCAGCGGATGGGTGCACAGCAGCTCGTTGCCCGTCAGCTTGGACCAGAGCGGATAGCGCACGAACGTCCCGCCGAGCGCCTCCGTGGCGCGCCGCAATCGTTCATCCACCCGAGTGAAGACAGGCTGCTCACCCAAGCGCGGCCAGTGCACGCGGACCTTGTCTCCCTCCAAGCGCAGCTCACCCGAGCCGTCATCGTGAGACATGACCAACAGCGTCTGCGTGTTCTCCACCGCGCCGTGGTCCGCGCCGCGCACCAGGCTGTCCACCTGACGCAGCCGCTCCTTCACCCAGTCCACCATGCCGCTGTCGGTGTCCTCGCCCACCAGCGCGGCGACTCCCGCGAGCAGCCCGGGCATGAGCGACGCGAACGCACCGGGGATGACGCCATCCTCGATGACCATTCCATCCTCCTGCCGCACCGTGTCCCGCTGATCGATGATGCCCGCGATGCAGGGCCCCACGGGCTCGCGCGTCGCGGGGTCGCGCGCGCCATGCCCCACCGCGTGCACGCGCTCGTCCAGGTTGTAGCCAAACCCCATCACGTCGCCGTTGGCGCTGAAGTGCTGGCCCAGGCGCTTGGACATGCTCAGGCCCAGGGCATGGGAGCGCAGGAGGATCTCCGCCGTGCCCATGGTCCCCGCCGAGAGGACCACCCGGTCCGCGGTGAGCGACAGGTCCGGCGCGCCGAACTTCTCTCGCCCCGCGTTCAACGGGCGATAGTAGATGCGCCAGCGTTCACCCTCGCGCGCGATGTAGCGGACCGCCACCTCGGTGAAGATGCGAGCCCCGTGGCGCTGCGCGTCCGGCAGGTAGTTCATCAACACCGTGTTCTTCGCGCCGGTGTTGCAGCCCGTCGAGCAATCCCCGCACAGGTTGCACGCGGACTGCCGCACGCCCGCGGGATTCACTCCCTCTTCGAAGGTCACGGCCAGCGGAGGACGCACGAGCCGCCCGCCCAGATGCTCCGCCGAGCGAGCCAACGTCCGCAGCTTGGGCAGCGCGGGCGCGTCGTGCGGATACGGCGTGGGCCGGAGCATCTGCTCGGCGTGGTGGAAGCCATCCTCCAGCAACCCCGACACATCCGCGCGCACCGCGGTGGGCCACTTCACGTCCTCGAAGACGCGCGGATCCGGCCGCAGCACCACGTTCGCGTTGATGAGAGACGTTCCGCCCAGACCGCAGCCCGTGATGACAGACAGATCGCCGTTGCGGTGCAGCTCGAACATGCCGGTGGGCGATCCCACGTCCATGTCACCCGAACCGGGCGGCAGGTGGAGCTGGAACTCGCTCAGCGCCTGCGAGGCGGTCGTCGGATAGTCCCCTGGGCGAAGCTCCTTGCCTCGCTCCAGCACGCAGACCTGTTGACCGGCGCGCGACAGGCGACTGGCCGTGATGGCGCCGCCATAACCAGACCCCACCACCACCACGGGGTAGTGCGGTTCCAGTTCGTTCCACGGTGAAGACACCTTCTGCATCGCGCGTGACTCCTGTTTCTAGTCCACCAGCCGCAGGCCGCGTGGCGCCGCTGGCGCGGGAGGATGCTGCGCGTCCCGCGAGAGGAGATCCACTTCATGGAGCGGCGAAGGCTCCCGAGGCGCCGTCGGCTCCGGGAAGCGCCGCGCCTCGTACCGAGCGCATGCCACGTCCAGCTCGGCACCCACGCCCGCCGTGCGCTCCGCCACCTGGGATGCCAGCCCCGCGCCGGACTGGAACACCAGTTCGCAGTAGCGCCGCGAGGAGTCGCCTTGCCCCAACATGCCCGAGCGAACGGGCAGCACTGTCACACGCAGGACCGCATCCCCCTGGTCCGCGCAGGCCCTCCGCAGCAGCGGAAAGACCGCCAACAACAGCTCGCCATAATGCTCCGCGGGCACGAGGAGCCCCACGCCATCACACGCCCCCACGGGCAACTGCTCCACGTCATGAATGGATGCCAGACGGGGATGGAGCAACCCACCCACAAGCCACAGGCCCGCGCGAACCCGCCCCACCCCGCGCGAGCCCCAGCCCGCGATGCGACGGGCTCCCGTCCAAGTGCCCTGCGTCCAGGCCCGCGTCAGCAAGCCCAGGGAGCGCAGCGGCACGTCTCGGTACGTCGAAAAACGACCCCAACCCCAGCGACGCGTCGCGGTTCCTCCTTCGGCGTATACGCCCAAGGCCATGCGCGCATCGTCCGGCTCTTGGACTCGTGCGAGCGTTCCGCGCACGAAGTCCTCCAACCCCCGCGCGCTCACGGACGTCCGAAGCAGCCGAGGCTCCCGCTTGTCCCCAGGCAGGATGTCGAGCATCAGTCGGACGAGCACGCCGTAGCGCCCCGCTCCCCCCAGGAGCCGCTGGAACACCCGGGGCTCGTGTGCGCGGCCACAGCGACGCAGGACGCCCTCCCACGTCACGTACTCGAGCTCCCGCACATTGTCGATGAACAGTCCATGGCGCAGCGAGGCCGGGCCCGCGCCCCCCATCGACGCCCAGCCGCCCGCGGTGGTCCGCGCGTCTCCACTTCCGATGGGCAGCCCGAAGCCACGCGCCAGCAGATAGGCATCCACGCTTTCGAGCCGCGCGCCGGCCTCCACCGTCACGGTGCGCGCCCCTTCATCGAGTGCCGCGATGCGCTCCAAGCTCGCCAGGGACAGCACGGCCCCACCTGGAGGAACAGGCGTCTGGCCCGTGGACGCCCCACCCCGGAGGACCAGTGGCTGCGCCAGGGAATGGGCCTCACGCACCGCCGCCACCACCTCATCGGGGGTGCGCGGCCGGTAGACCTTGCCCGGGGCAGCCGCGGCGTGGGCAGCCCCACGAGAGCGAGAGTAGAAGGACGTCATCTCAACCAGGTCCCGCGAGGGCGGGCTCTCCATCGCCCAGGCAGAACGTCCGGATTCCGAATCCTTGAGTCCGACCCCGGGGCGGGCCCGCACACCCCGAGGACCGAGGCTAGATCCGCCCGAACGGAGGACACGTGAGATCCACGGGAGGACTGCTCGTGGTCGCGGGCGCGGCGCTGATGCTCATCGGCCTGCTGGTAGGCACGGGGGCGCTGTCGTGGTTCGGGCGACTGCCGGGCGACCTGCGCTTCGAGACCGAGCATACGCGGGTATACATCCCGCTTACATCCATGCTGTTGCTCTCCTTGGTATTCAGCCTCGTCGCCTACGTGGTGCGTCGGATGCTCTAGGGAGCTTCGGAGCGCTCGACTTCGACCGGGGCAGCCCTGCTTCGGCTGCTTCGCCGCGCGCGCGGCGGAACGCATTCACCAAGCGATGTGCGTGGCGCGTCGTCTCGGGCTCGCGATAGCGGGGGCTCAGCTTCAACACCCACTCCACCGCCGTCTCCAGGTCCATCAAGTGACCCGGGGAGACATAGACCGGCTGCACGGACGCGCGGGTGCGCACGGCCATGCCCACGACCTCGCCCTTGTGGGTGATGGGAGCGGTTGCGCCCCGAGACGCCTTCAACTTCCCGAAGCTGCCCACCAGCAAGGACTTGGCGCAGCCAATGGACGGGATGTCGAACAGCAGTCCGCCATGACAAGCCAGGCCCACGCGGCGCGGATGCGCTGTCCCGTGTCCATCGAACACGAGCAGGTCGGGCTTCGGGTCGAGCCGTGCCCAAGCTCCCGCCACGATGGGCAGCTCACGAAAGGACAACAGCCCCGGCACATACGGGAAGCGCAATGGGACCGCGACACACGACTGGGTCACCGGCGCCAGGGATGGCACCTCCAACACCACGACTCCGCCGTAGCCCGTGTCGTTCCCCTTCTCCGTGGAGATGTCCGCGCCCCCCACGCGCTGGACGCGCAGCCCTGGAGGTGGGTGCAGGACCAACCGCTCGCGGAGCTGCCGCTGAAGCTCCACCGCTTCGGTGGGGGTCACATCCCAGTGGGACAAGTCGTGTGGGGAGGGAGCCATCCCAATCCTCGTGGCGCGGCGCCGCGGCGCGGAAACAAGTGTGCACCGGGTGCGAGACTGGGACCTCGCGCGTCGCATGCGCGACAAGCCTCCGTCGGGCACACGACGCTCCGGGTAGGACGATGCCGCGCCCCGACCTGAATTCTCGCAAGGCCGGGAGTAGAGTCTTGCGTCCCAGGCAGCAGTGTCGATTCACGCTGGAGCCCGCGCCACCATGGCCGCGCCTGGGAGTCATCGCGGAAGGGGCCGGGACCCGAGCGGTGCCCGTTGGGGGGAGGTCGTGATGCGTCGTGTCCTTGCAGGCTGTCTCGCGGTATCCGCGCTGGGGTTCGCGGCGCCCGCCGCCGCGTCCGAGTGCGGCTCCACCAGCGCGGGTTGGAACGCACCCAACGGCGCCGTCGTGCTCTCGCGGAGCGACGGGCCCATCAAGGACGTGCTCAACGCCGTCGGCGAGTACCGCACGCACTCCATGCTCTCGCATGGCGCCAACGGCGGCGTGACGCACGCGACGATGAAGGACCCCGCGCAGAACGGGTGGCCCTCGGTCTGTGCAACGCCGCTCAATGCCACACAACTCCAGTATGGCTATCCGGGCCTGGAGCAGATCAACCAGGGCGGCATCTATCATTATCTCTATGACCCGGACGGCTCAGGCCCCGAGTTCATCGCCTGGCAATTGGGGGACGCCACCGGCGCCGCCACCGTGGCGGACACGATGTGGTTCAACCACCCCTATACGACCGATGCCTCGCTGGTGGACTCCAGTCAGGTCATCGACCGGCCGCTCCGCAATGGCGATCGCGTCAGCTATTCGCTCTATCAATACCGAGACCTGGAGTCGGTCGCGTCCCTGCCGGGAAACTCGGTGAACAATGGCATGGTGTGCTCGACGTTCCTCGCCTATGCCCACAACTACGCGGGGCGCGGCTTCGTGAGCGCGTACACCTATCCCCACGACCGCATCGCCTCCGCTGCGGACTCGCTCTACACAGGCATCTACAATCACTGTAAGGAGTCGCTCGGCTGGTTCCAGAACGCGGCGCTGACGGTCATCTGCCCGGTCTTCTGGAACGTCTGCGGTAACGCTGGCAACCAGGTGGCCAACTGCATGACGAGCAATCGCTGCGACACCAGCACCAGCGTCATCTGGCGCGCGACGAAGAACGACGGCAATGCCACCGCCACGTCCATCAGCCCGGACCGGATTGGCGGCTGGGGCGTGCACCCCGTCAACACCACGCTCTGGGCCACGGACTATTCGCACCAGGTCCAGTGGAACTCCGGCGGCAACGTGTACGGCTGCTGGCAGTAGGTCCACCTCCAGGGAAGGGCACACATGTCCGAGATGGACCGAACCCGGCGCCGGGCCCGCCTCGGCGGCCTCGTGGTGGGATTCCTCGCGGTGGTTCTGGGGCTGGGCTGGCTCTATGCCTCCAGCGCGGAGCCACCCCACGTGGCGGCGCTACCTCCCGCGGCACCCACGCGGGAGCCCGCGCGAAGCGACGAGGCACCTCCGGGCGCGCAAGCCGCGCGGCCTCCGGGCGCGTCGGCGTCGCCTCGGTCATCACCCGAGGCGGAGGTTCCACCGCCCGTCATCGACTCGGTGAGCGTGGAGAAGTCCGAGGTTTGCTCCGGCGAGGACAACCTCATCAGCGTGAAGGCCCACTCTCCAGATGGAAATGACGCCTATCTGCACAGCACCATCGGCAACGGTTCGGGCGCCCGCGTGCCATTGCGCGTGTGGCTCAATCCCGACGGCAGTTTCGAGCCCCAACACGTGACAGTGTTTGGCAAGAACAACGTCGCCACCTCGGTGGACGTGCCACGCTACACAGTGAAGGACTGCCAGCCCGAGCGCATCGTGGAGGTGTTCTCGCGCCAGCTCCCCAACAGCGAGGAGGATTACGAATTCCTCGCGAGGCTCATCGAGCTCCCCGGACGTGAGCCCCAGGGCACACGCAAGCCCTTTGTCCCGGCTCGGTTTGTGTGGACCTTCGATGACGCGGAGACGGTGACGACGACCGTACCAGTGGTGTCCCATTCGCTCACGTCCAAGTCGGGGCGCCCCTGGGCCATGTATGAACAGCACCTGGTGCGCGTGGAGGTCTCGGATGGAGCGGGGCGCAAGCTGACGGGGCGTTCGTCCCTCCAATTGCTCAACCCCGCCTTCGAGAACTTTGACAAGAAGGGCATCGTCACGGTGTTCGCCACCGGGACGCCTCGCTTCCCCGTGCAGGGTGATGACGGCGTGGTGCGGCAGACCTTTCGTCTGTTTCACCGATGGAAGGGCTCGGTGCGGGTGGACAAGGTCACCGCGCTGCGCGCCCTCGCCGCCCCCGGAGATGCGCCTCCACTTCCAGAGCAGTCGGAGGAAGTCTCGCTGGGCGTCAGCGCCATTCCCGAGGGGCGCGGAGTCGAGGTCCCCGTGAAGCTCGACACGAAGGCGGACCCGCAAGGGGTGTCCGTCACGTATGTGCTGGAAGGCACGAGCGCGGATGGGCATCCGGCCCGCGGAACCTTCTCCGTGATGCGTCCGCCACCGCGCCCCACGAAAGACAACAGCACGCCCGTCACGGATCCGCTGTTGCTGGCGAAGGTCAAGCGAGCGCGGGAGCTGCTCCATCAGGAGTTCGTCACCGACGAGGACCTCTGGCGTCTGGAGCGCGAGGGTCGCTTCGCGGACCTCCACAGGTGAAGCGCTGACGGCCCCAGCTGGGGAACTCCACCGTCGGTCAGGATGAAGTCGGGGCTCGCGTCCCGCCCCGGGCCCCACCGCCATGCCTTTGCGGCGGACGGTGGGAATCCCACCAGGAGACGCGCACCATGGCCAACCTCAACATCACCTATGACGGCATGTCCGCGGACGTGTCGCTGGAGCTGGACCGACCGGTGTCCGACGGCGACCTGCGGCGCATCGCGGTGGAGCTGATCCGCTCTGGCGAGGTCCCGGGAATGCAGCTCACCCAGATGCGCCCGGACGCCTTCCAGCACTACGTGGTCGACCGCTTCCGCGGTCCCCGTGGCGAGGAGCGCATCTATCTCCGCCCGAAGGTTCCCTTCGGCGCGCGCTGAGGTCTCCCATGCGAATCGTCTTCTGTGGTGTGGGCGCCATCGGCTCCGCGACCGCCGTGCTGTGCCGCAACCTCGAGGGCTCGCTCGTGTTCGTGGACTTCGACCGCGTCGAGTCCAAGAACCTGCTGGCGCAGGCCTACGTGAAGCCCTCGGTGGGAAAGAACAAGGCCGAGGCGCTGAAGCTCCAGTTCCTCAATCTCCATGGCGTGAAGACCGAGGCCTTCGGCGTGCGGCTCACGCGCGACAACGTGGCCACGCTCTGCGGAGGCGCGGACCTGCTGGTCGACGCGTTCGACAACCAGGACGGCCGCCGGTTGCTGAGCGACTTCGCGCGCCAGACGACCACGCCGCTCATCCATGGCGCCGTGGCCGCGGATGGGACCTTCGGATTGGTGCGCTGGGACGAGCACTTCGTCCCGGACGCGGAGGACAATCCCGGGCAGCCCACCTGCGAAGGGGGCGCGCACCTGCCGCTGCTCGGCCTGCTCTCCGCCACGCTCGCCCGCGCCATTCAAGACTTCCTGAAGCATGGCGTGAAGCGAGACTCCTTCGTCACGTTGGGCGCGGTGACACCGACGCCCTACGCCGCCAGCTCGACTTGATCCAAGCCCGCCTCGGACATGAGCGCGGCCAACTCGGCCTTGAGCTTGTCCTTGGCGCGAATCTCCAGCTGGCGGGCGCGCTCCCGCGAGAACCCGAAGTGGTCCCCCAACTCACTGAGGGTCATCTCCGAGTCGCTCATCACGCGCTGCTCGATGATGAAGCGCTCGCGTGGGTCCAACCGCATCAGCGCCTGCTGCACGAGCGCCCGGGTGAGGTCCGCCTGCTGACGGTCAGCGACCTCATCCGCCTGAGACGCCGCCTGAGACTCCACGAAGTCCAGGTGGGTGGCGTCACCGTCCTCGCCCATGGGCGCGTCCAGGGACAGGTCCCGGCCGCCCATGCGCTGCTCCATCTCCCGCACCTCGGACGCCTTCACGTTGAGCTTGCGGGCAATCTCCTCCGCGTTGACGAGGCTCGCGTCCCCCGCGCCCAGCTTCTCCAGCTCGCGCCGCGTGCGCGACAGACTGAAGAACAACCGGCGCTGGGCCTGCGTCGTGCCGAGCTTCACGAGGCTCCAGCTGCGCAGGATGTAGTTCTGGATGTACGCGCGGATCCACCAGACCGCGTACGAGATGAGGCGGATGCCCTTGTCCGGATCGAACTTCTGCACCGCCTTCATCAACCCGATGTTCGCCTCCTGGATGAGGTCGGACATCTTGAGCCCGTAGGAGCGGTACTCGTACGCCACCTTCACCACGAAGCGCAGGTTGCACGTCACCAGTTGGTGCCCCGCCGCGAGGTCGCCCTGTCGATAGAGCCGTGAGAGGGATTGCTCCTCCTGCTGCGTCAGCAGGGGGTGCTGGTTGATCTCCGACAGGTAGGTGGAGAGGGAATCCGCGGAAGAGAACGAAGAGGAAGCCGGCATGGTGGTTCTCGGGGGAAGAGGACGCTGGGACCACGGAGGCGGTATGCCTGGGACCATTAGCAACCCGCACGCCAACCCCGAGGACCGGCATTCCCGAGTGACTCCAGCGGCTTGCGCCGAACCCCACTCATGCCTAAGGGAGAAAGTCGGTCATTTTTACAGACACGTTTTCGAAGACTCTTCCGATGCTTCCTCGCTTGCAGTGAGTTCAACGCAAGCGCACGTCCAGACACAGGGTGTGCACGGGTAAGAGACCTCGCGAACGTGGGGCAACTGGTCTCCCACGGAGCGGACACCTAGTGTGCCAGCCCATGTCCACAGCAAGACGCTCCCCCTGTCACCGCCTCAACCGCTCCCTCCTCCCCGCGCTGCTGTGCTTGCTCGCGAGTTCCGCCGCGTGGGGCCAGGCCTCGCGCACGTGGGTCTCCGGCGTTGGCGATGACGTCAACCCGTGCAGCCGCACCGCGCCCTGCAAGACCTTCGCGGGGGCCTTCGCCAAGACAGCCCCGGGCGGAGAGTTGGACGCGCTCGATCCGGGAGGCTTCGGCACGTTGACCATCAACAAGTCCATCACCATGGATGGCGGCCCCAACGCGGGTGGCATCCTGAACACGGGGACGCACGGAATCATCGTGAACGCCCCCGGCGCGGTCGTCATCCTGCGCAACCTGGTCATTCAGGGCGCGGGCACGGGGCTCGATGGCATCCGCATCCTCGCCGCGAGTCAGGTGTACGTGGAGGGCTGCTCGCTCATGGGCTTCACGGGCTCGGGCATTCATGTGCTCACGGATGCGGGGGCCGTGCAGCTCTTCGTGCGGAACACCTCCATCAACGGCGCGTCCTCCAAGCCACCCGCCGCGCCCACGGACATGACAGCGGGAATCCATGTCGAGAGTGGCTCGGCGATCATCGACCATGCGCAGGTCGTCTCGGCCATCACCGGCCTGGGAGTGCTGGGCACCGCGCAGGTCACCGCGCATGACCTGACGCTTGCGGGCAACACGGGCGAGGGCGTTCACGCGGTGGGCAGCGCGAAGGTCACCCTGGAGCGCGGCGTGGTCGCGCAGAACGGCACGGGCATCAAGGCAGACGCTCCCGCCCTCGTGCGCATCTCGGATGTGATGGTGGGACACAACCCGGGCAAGGGCCTGGATGGCAACGTGGCGTCCTACGGAAACAACCGCGTCGCCGCCGGGAACGGAACAGATGGCGCGCCCTCCTCCACTCTGCCGCAGAACTGAGGCGAGCGATGTCCGCTGCCTTGCACCGACTCTTCCTCTCCGCCTTCCTGTTCGCCTCCGCTCCCGCGCTCGCCCAGGCGAGTCGCACCTGGGTCTCAGGCGTGGGCGACGACGCGAACCCCTGCAGCCGCACCGCGCCCTGCAAGACGTTCGCGGGCGCGTACGTCAAGACCGCCCCGGGTGGAGAAATCGACGCGCTCGACCCGGGGGGCTTTGGCCCGCTCACCATCACCCACGCCATCACGCTTGATGGTGGCCTGCATGCGGGCGGAGTGCTCGCCACGAACGTCCCTGGCATCATCGTGAATGCCGGCCCGACGGACGTGGTGATTCTCCGCCGGCTGAACCTCAGCGGCGGAGGCACGGGCTCCGGCGGAACCACGGGCATTCAATTCAACAGTGGCCGCGCGCTCTACGTGGAGCGCTCTCGCATCCACGGCTTCGCCCAGGACGGCATCCGCTTCGCGCCCGTGGACGGAGGCCAGCTCTACCTCGACCAGTCCTCGGTCTTCGCCAACGGCGGCGCGGGATTGACCCTGGGCTCGACGGGGTCGAGCGCCGTCGCCGTGCTCTCCCGCAGCGACCTGTCGCGGAACCAGCGCGGCCTCGCGCTGAGCGGGGGCGCGTTCGCCACCCTCTATGACGACACGGTCTCCGGAAACACGGAGGCGGGGCTCTGGGTTCGCACGGAGGCGGGCACCGCCGCGGAGCTCAACGTGGAGAGCCTTCGCTTGACGGGCAACGGGGTGGGAATCCACGCGGCCTCGCTCGGCGCGGACAGCCGCGCCCTCGTCCGATTGTCGAAGGCCGTGGTGCAGTCCAACGCACAGGCCAGCACGCGCCTGCTGGGCACGGGGGCCATCCTCTCGTTCGGCAACAATCGGATGGAGGCCACCTCCACCACGGCCTGCGCGGCGGGCACCTTGTCCCTGGAGCCCTCCGCCCTGACGACCACCCTGCGAGGCAGCCCCTTCGCGCCCGTGGAGTTCGCGACGCTCGGCGCCCTGGGCATCGCGCGCGTCGCCGTCACGGGGGCGCTCCCGCGAGGCCTCACGCTCACGGGAGGCGTGCTCTTCGGAACACCCGAGGAGGGCGGTGACTTCCCCCTGACCCTCAGCGCCACCGACGGCAACGGCTGCACCGTGTCCCGCAACAGCACCCTCACGGTCACCTGCCCGCCCATGGCCCTCACTCCGGACACGCTGCCCGACGCCACGACAGGACAGCCCTACCCAGCCGCCGCGCTCACGCACTCCGGCGGCGTGGGCACCAGCACCTTCAGCCTCGAGGGGAAGCTCCCCATCGGCCTGGAGTTCAAGAATGGCGCGCTCACGGGCATGCCCACGCAGTTCGGAGAGTATCCGCTCACGGTGAGCGCGACGGATGAGGGCCGCTGCTCGGCGAGCCACGCCTATACGCTGAAGGTCATCCGGTCGGCCGACTTCCAGGAGACCCAGGCGCAGCTCACGGCCTCCGCCAACCCTGTTCATGAGGACGAGTCGCTGACCTTGACCGTCCAGGTCCAGGGTGGCACCGGTGAGCCCACCGGCACCACGACCCTGCTCATGGGCACCCAGGTGCTCTCCACGGTCGCGCTCCAGGGACGCCAGGGGCGCCACACCGTCACGGGTCTCCAGCCCGGGCACTACACGTTCACCAGCATCTACAGTGGCGACACGCGCTTCGGCGGGAGCGTGAGCCCCACCGTGGAGTTGGAGGTCCTCAAGAAGGCCCCCGCGACACCGGATGCCCCGAGTACGACGCAGGACAAGGGCTGTGGCTGCAATGAGTCCGGTGCGTCGGGAGGCGTCGCGCTGTTGCTGCTTGGCGTCCTCCTCGGCAGGCGTCGCCGCGCCGCCTGAGCCGGGCGGCCATTTCACGCGGAGGTGCTGCAATCCGCACCTCCGCGTGTCAGGGCGGAAATTCCAGCTTCGTCGCTCTCGCGCGAAAGGAGCGGCGGCCATGAAGTCCTCGACAGTGCAAAGCCCGATGAACCCCATCTATCCACCGAACGCTGACAGTGGCATTGGCGCGCAGCGACTGCGGCGCTCGCGGCAGTTCGTCGCTCCCCATGGTCGTGGCTGGGATTCCGTCCTCCCGCCCAACCTTCCGCCCGGTTCCTGACGCCTCACGCCCCGTCGAGTGACGGGCGTGCTTCGCCAGAGGCCGGGCTCCCCCGCGGAGACCCGGCCTCTCTCGTTCCAGGGTCTCCCACCTCCTCCGAGCAGTTTTCCACCTGGGTGTAGCTCAGCTTGGCTAGAGCGCACGGTTCGGATCCGTGAGGGCGCAGGTTCGATTCCTGCCACCCAGACTCCGGCGCATGCGGACGCAATCCCTTGCGCCAAGGACGTCGTGCCATGGAGACCTTGGTCCTCAGTTCATCCTACGAGCCGGTTGCCCGAGTCCCCTGGCAACGCGCGGTGATGCTCCTCTTCCAGGGGAAGGTCGAAGTGGTCGAGGAGTACGAGGACCGCGTCGTCCGCTCGGTGACCGTGGCCATCCGGATGCCGTCCGTCATCCGCTTCGTGCGCGGCCTGCGTCGAGGCCCCCGAGGCATCAAGTTCAGCCGCGAGAACGTCTACATGCGCGATGGCTGCAAGTGCCAGTACTGCGGCCGGCATGTCTCCCGCGCCGAGGCCACGTATGACCATGTGGTCCCTCGAGCCCAGGGCGGGCGCACGAATTGGGAGAACATCGTCATCGCGTGTGTGCGTTGCAACCAACGCAAGGGGAACCGGACGCCCACGCAGGCGGCCATGGCGCTGCGGACGGTGCCCGGCAAGCCGCGCAAGCTGCCGGACTCGGTGCACCTGACATTCCTCTATGAGAAGGGCGTGCCCGTCTCGTGGCGCAAGTTCCTCCGGGACATCGAGTACTGGCACGTCGAGCTGCTGGCGGACTGACGTCGCGCGGGACACGCAAGGTGTTCCACGCGACGTCTGCCCCATCCCTCGAAGCGGAATGGTTCGCGTGCAGGGAGTCCTTAGCGTCTGGCGAGCCGGGCCCCGCGGGGTTCGGCGCAGAGAAAGGCCTCAAGCATGCCGCTGTTCCGCACCCGTCCTCGCGCCCTCGCGGGCTTCCTCTTCCTCGCCACCCTCGTCCCGCTGGGCGTGGGGTGTGGCTCGTCGGACTCCGGCTCCGACCCGGCCACGCATCCTCAAGACGTCCCCCTTCCGACCGACGCGGAGCGAGAGCGCATCGAGAAGGGCCTCACCGTGGCGCCGGTCGCCATCAATCTGACCGGTCTGGACCGCGACCTGGTGGGCCTGG
Organism: Citreicoccus inhibens; assembly: GCF_019039035.1. Classification (GTDB taxonomy): domain Bacteria; phylum Myxococcota; class Myxococcia; order Myxococcales; family Myxococcaceae; genus Citreicoccus; species Citreicoccus inhibens. Next base: position 433,660 of record NZ_JAHNZT010000001.1, read on the forward strand.
GCAGCTACATCGTCAACGCCCAGGGGGGCTGCAATGACTGCCATACCAATCCGCCCTACACGACCGGCGGCGATCCCTTCAAAGGACAGCCCACGCAAATCAACACCGCGAGCTACCTCGCGGGCGGCATGGTCTTCCCGGGGGGCGTCACGTCCACCAACATCACGCCGGACACCATGGGGATGCCGGCGGGGCTCACCGTCGATGAGTTCCTGGGCGTCCTGCGCACCGGCAAGGCAGACGGCAACCTGCTGCAAGTGATGCCCTGGCCCATCTACTCCAACATGAGCGAGCGGGACATGCGCGCCATCTACGAGTACCTGCGCTCCATTCCTCACGCCGAGCCGGGCTCCAGCACCATGCCCTGACGCGCACCCGCCTCGTCGACCGGTCCTGGCAACGCTGTTCTCGGGATTGCCAGCTCACCGCCACGGTTCAGTGGGGGTAGAGTATCGCGGCGCTTGGGGGCGCCCTGACCGACATGGCGACGAGGAAGAGCGAGGACCAGGAGAGACTCATCGACCGCGACCTCACCGCGCAGGCGCGCGACGGCAAGCTGCCGGCCGCGCACGGCGTGGATGCGGCCGTGACGGAAGTGCTCGCCCTGCTCACCCGGGGCGGCAAGCATCCCCTGCTCGCGGGAGAGGCAGGGGTCGGCAAGAGCGCGCTCGTGCAGGAGGTCGCCCGGCGCATCGCCGAGGGCCGCGTGGACGCCGAGCTGACCCAGGCGCGGCTGGTGGAGGTCTCCGTCGCCAACATCCTGGCGCGGAGCACCCAGCGCCAGGCGGCCGAGAGCTTCGAGGAGCTGCTGTCGCACCTGGGCCGGCACCCCTGCCCCATCGTCTACATCCGCGACCTGCCCGCCGCCTTGGGGGGCCCCCTGGCCCCCGTCGCGGTCCGCGCCCTGCGCACCGGCGGGCTGCGCTTCATCTTCGAGACCGAGCCCAAGCGCGTCCAGGAGCTGCTGCGCGCCGACGAGGCCCTGGCCGAGCGCCTCCACCTGTTGCCCATGCACGAGCCGCCGCTCGAGAAGGCGCGGTGGGTGGTGGGGCGCGTGGCGGAGGAGCTGGAGAAAGAGCTGCGGCTGCCCATCGACCCCGCCGCGTGTGACATGGCGCTGCGGCTGTCCGCCAAGTTCCTGCTGGCCCAGCGCATGCCGCGCAAGGCCATCGAGCTGCTCAAGGAGACCGCCGCGGAGGCAGCCGGCGCCGCGCGCGATCACGTCGGGCCCGAGGACGTGCTCACGCGGTTCTGCGCCGCCACGCGCCTGCCTCGCTTCGTGGTGGATGACGCCCTGCCGCTGGACCTGGAGGAGACCGAGCGCTTCTTCGGGGAGCGGCTGCTCGGCCAGACCGACGCGGTGGGCGCGGTGCTGCGCTCGGTGGCGTTGCTCAAGGCGGGACTCAACGACCCGCGCCGCCCACTGGGCGTGTTCCTGTTCGCGGGCCCCACGGGCGTGGGGAAGACGCAGTTGGCCAAGCTGCTCGCCGAGTACCTCTTCGGCTCGGCGGACCGCCTCGTGCGGCTCAACATGGCGGACTACCCCAACGACGGCGACGAGAGCGTTCCCTTCGGCGCGGCGTGGGCCCCCGCGCTGGAGACGCGGCGCGGAGAGCTCTCCGCGCTGCTCGACGGCAAGGTGTTCTCCGTGCTGCTGCTCGATGAGTTCGAGAAGGCCGCGCGCAGCGTGCACGACCGCTTCCTCCAGCTCTTCGACGAGGGCACCTTCGTCAACGGCGCGGGCGAGACGGTGTCATGCAACAACACGCTCATCGTGGCCACGTCCAACGTGGGCGCGGAGGTCTACCGAGAGCCCGGCCTCGGGTTCTCCAGCCCCAAGCGCGCCGAGGAGCAGGTCCACGAGGTGGACCGGCGCATCGCCGAGGCGTTCCGTCCCGAGTTCCTCAACCGCTTCGACGCCCTCTGCCACTTCCGGCCGCTCTCCAAGGTGGACATCCGGAAGATTGCCCAGCGCGAGGTGGGGCGCGTGCTGGAGCGCGAGGGCATCCGCGCCCGGGCCTTGGACGTCGAGGTGACACCCGAGGTCGTCGACTTGCTGGTGGAGCGCGGCTACTCGCCGCAGTTCGGCGCTCGCTACCTGCAGCGCGAGATTGAGAAGACGCTCACCGCCGCGCTCGCGGTGGAAATCGCCCGTCGGCCCCTGCCGCCCGGGACCCCCGTGCGCGTGGAGGCGCGGGTCCAGGGCAAGGTGGTCGCGGTGGCGGAGCCCATCCCCGCGCCCCGCGAGGTGACGGCACAGTTGCTGCTGCCCACCGCCAAGGCCGCGGCGGTCAAGCGCCGGCTGGACCGCAAGTCCGTGCTCAGCGAGATGGACCGGATGGTGGGCCGAGCACGCGAGCTGGCGACGTCCTCGGGGCGACCGGAGCTGGAGGTTCGTCGCACGGCGCTCCTCGCGGAGACGCAGGCCCCGGACCTCTGGGACGACCCCACGCACGCGGCCGAGGTCATCCGAGCGTTCCGCGCGGTGGAGGCGCAGATCAACGAGTTGGAGCGCCTGGAGGCCGCGTGCCTCTTCGCGCGGCGGCTGGTGCGCGAGGCGAAGAACGAGGTGCAGCTCGCCTCGGCCGCGAAGCAGGTGGAGGACGTGGCGCGCGAGGTCCAGATGGCCGAGGCCATGCACGCCTCCGGCGCCACCGCGCGCGACAACGAGGCCCTGGTGGACATCTGCGCCAGCGACTCGGCGGAGGCCCAAGAGCTGTGGGTGCAGGAGCTGGCCAGCATGTACCTGGGCTGGGCCCAGCGCCGCGGCTACGAGGCCATGGCGGTGGCCGAGGCCGAAGCCCCCGCGCGCGTGGTGGTGCGCATCGCCGGCCCAGGAGCGTTCGGGTTCCTGTCCGGCGAGGCCGGCATGCACCGGCGCATCGAGGAGGAGAAGCGGCAGCGCGCCTATGTCCGCGTGCACCGGGGCGGCCCGTTGGAGGAGGAGGAAGAGGAGCTGCTGGACTTGGGAGGGCGCCCCATCAAGAGCCACGAAGGGGCCTATCTCCAGCGCGTGCGCACCGAAGTGACCGCCCGCGACGAGTCCACCGGCCGGGTCATCACGCTGGCGGGCTCCAGCGAGTTGGACGAGCTGAAGGGCATCGCGGCCCGCGTCGTCTCGGGACAGGGAGGCAGCACCGAAGAAGCGCGGCGCTACTACCTGGGCCGAGGGGCGAGGGTGGAGGACCCGCGCACGGGCGCCGGCACGCCGCGGGTGAAGGATGTCCTGCGCGGTGAGCTGGATGTGTTCATCGCGGCATGGATCTCCCGCCCTCCCGCCGAGCCGCCCGCCACCGGGAGCTGACGGCCACAGCGCGCGCTCAGGGCAGCAGCCCCTGGGCGAGCCCCAGCCGCATCACCTCCGCCAGCAAGTCCAGGCCCTGCGCCGTGTTGACGCGAGCGTGCGAGGTACCGCCGCTCATCACCTGCACCGAGCCGCCCATCACGAACGGCACGGGGCGCTTGCCCAGCCGCATGAGGCGCTCGTCGTGGAACGCCCGCGGCGCGCGCTCTCGCAACAGCCGCGCGAGCATCACCATGTTCGCGGTGCGCACCGGCTGGAGCGCGGGGCCCAGGCACGAGAAGTCCAGGGCGTGCTCACGCAACACCGCGCCCTGGCCATCCCGAGAGAAGACGAAGATGACCTGCGATGTGTCCTCCCCCGTCGAGCGGACCTGCGTCTGCGCGGTCCGCGTCATCTTCAAGCCACCCGTGACGAGCGCCGTGCCAAGCGCGAGCCGCCGCGACTTCTCCGTGTGCTCGCTCTGCGTCCGCACCAGGCTGAGCCCCCGGAAGATGGCGACCACGTCCTCCCACGCCATCTCCAGCGGAGGCCCCGACCGAGGCGAGAACGTCACCGAGGTGTCCGCGAAGGTCACGGTGCGCACCAGCGTGCGCCCCTCCTCGACCGTGTGCTCGTCAACAGCCAGGGCCGCGAGCCCCGCCCCGCGCAGCTTCGCCACCAGCGCATCCGCGACGTCGGGGGCGAGACGGGCCAGCAGGGCGGGCGGCTCGGGAGCCAGTCGCATCCGGGCTTCGGCCGGCGCCATCCCCGCAGAGGAGGCGAGCAGTGCCTCGGCGGAAGAGACATCACTCACGGGACGGACGAGCGCGACAATCTTCATGGCATCCCACCCCTTCGTGCGACAGCGCCCGCATTCTCGCTGAAAACACGGGCGCTCGCGCGAGCCCCGCTCCGGCTCAATCCAACAGGTGGGGATTGCGCAGGATGAGCAGCCCCGCCTGCACGGTGCTCACGTAGTCGTTGAGCTGCCCGGTGCGCGCCAACTCGCTCGCGTCACGCGTCCCGGACGAAGCCAGCACGCCATCCACCAGCGCCTCGCCCTGGTTGTAGGCCGCCAGGGCCAGCCGCCAGTCGCCATACCGCGCATGCAGGCTGGAGAAGAGGGCCGCCGCGGCCTCCGTCTCGCGCTCCACGTCCAGCCGCTCGTCCTTCGTCGCGTCCACCGTGAGGCCGTAGTGGCGCGCGGTCTCGGCGATGAACATCCACACTCCCGCCCCGCGCGGTCCGCGGGCCATGGACGGCTCACGCGACGTCTCGGGCAGATTGCTCACCGCGGACTCGACCATCGCCACCGCCACGAGCCCCTCGGGCAGCGAGTGCTGGCGCAGCGTGCGGGTGAGCGTCTCGCGGCGCGGGCCCAGGTTGGTCAGCGCCTTGCGCATGAAGTCGCGGCCCTTGGGCACCGTCACGAAGGCATTGAGCTTCTCGAGGACCTGCTCATCCACCACCACCGGCAGGTCTCCCTCTCGCGCCGAGGACTTCGCGAGCGCGCGGGCCTCTTCCAGGTTCAGGGCTCGGCCACGCGAGGCACTCTGCGCCCACAGCGCCAGCGGCGTGAGCACCAGGGCCACGCTCGCGACGAGCGCGGTGGCGCGGAAGGGACGAACGGGACGCGACTGGAACAACATGTGAATCCTCCTGACGGTGGGGTGAGACATTCCGGTGACACCCGCGGCGAGCGGGCGCCCGTGAGGGATGCGAAGCGAGGCCTGCAACAGGCACTCGGCATAGGGGCCGGGTTGCGCCTTGCCTGTCGCCACGAGCGCCTCGTCACAGGCCATTTCCTGTAGCGAGGCCAACCAACGACTCGCGGCGGCCATCGCGGGGTTCCAAAAGAAGACGCTGTCGAGCACGACGCGGGCATAGGCAAACACCGTGTCGCGCTGCCGATGGTGTTGCAGCTCGTGCAGCACCGTCATCCGGAGAGACTCCGGCTCGGCCAGCAGGCCCCCGGGCACCACCACCCAGGCCCCGCGAAAGGGAAACCAGACGGAGTAGGCGGAGCCATCCGCGTCGTCCACCGCGATGGCCACGCGGCCCACCTTGCGCGCGAGCGGCAGGGCCTCCAATCGCCGCAACAGCCGCCGCTGCTGCCCGAGGCGCCAGACCAGACACCCCACCGCGCCAATCCCTACCGCGAGCCCCGCCACCACGCCCCAGGGGAGCACCGGCGCGGAGCCTCGCGCGTGAGTCGTGCGGCTTCCTCCCACGGCCTCGCGCGAGGGCTCCGGCAACCTGCCGGTGTGCCGCACCACGGACCGCTCGAAGGAGAACAACGGCCCCACGGGCACAAACCCGCGCAAGGCCAGACACGCCAGCGGCAACCCCACGGCCACCGCCAAGGTCAGCCGCCCCGCGCGCAACGCCTGCCGCGAGGAGAGCGGCAACCGGCCCCGCTCGCTCCACCACAGTCCCGCGCGCAGCAGCCCCAGCCCCAACGTGACGAGCAGCGCCACGATGACGTAGGTCGCGAACAGCTCCTGGAGCAGCGCGCTCACGACTTCGTCCCCTTGCGCCCGAGCAGCTTGCGCAGTTGCTCCACCTCCTCGGCGGACATCGGCAGGGCTTCCACCAACCGCGCCACGAGCGCGGAGGCCGTGCCGTCAAACAGCGTGTCCACCAGGTGGCGCACGCTGTGCGCCTCGTAGGCCTCCCGAGGCAGCCGCGCCGAGTACAGGTGGCCACGCCCCTCCTTGCGGCTGCGCACCACCTCCTTCTGCTCCAGGATGCGCAGGACCGTGGAGACCGACGTGTACGCCAGCTTGCGCTCTGGAGGCAGCGCCGCCAGGACGTCCGCGACGCTCACCTCGCCCAACCTCCAGACGATGTGCATCAGCTCCAGCTCCACGGGCGTGAGCTGCCGCGACTCCTCGGCGGGCAATGACTTGGACACGGGTGACGCCTCCTGACCGCGAACAACTAAGGGCTTAGTTTCGAAACAACTAAACCCTTAGTTGAACCACGTCAAGTCGCCCACTCGCGCCAGGCCCAGCGCGCGCGTCACGGCCCGGGAGGGGCTGTAGGCCTTCGCCGCACCCACCTCAGGCAGATGGGCGTGGGGGTGGAGGGCCGCTCGGTGGACGTGCCAGGGGGTGAACTTTCCCACGCACCCCACGGGCCGAGTCCTTAGACTGCCCCCACATGCTCCACGTCATACCCCTGGGTGGCCTCGGCGAGATTGGCCTCAACGCCATGGTGCTCGCCTGTCGCGGGGAGATGCTGCTCATCGACGCCGGATTGATGTTCCCCTCCGAGGGGATGCCGGGCGTCGACATCATCATTCCGGACTTCACCCACCTGAAACAGAACGCCTCGCAGCTCAAGGGCATCCTGCTCACGCACGGCCACGAGGACCACATCGGCGCGCTCCCCTTCCTCTTGGGAGAGGTGCCCGTGCCCGTCTACGGCACGCGCTTCACCCTGGCCATGGCGCGCCAGCGACTCAACGAGCTGGGCATCGCCGCGGACCTGCGGGAGATCGACCCGCGCACGCCCTTCCCCGTGGGCACCCAGTTCACCGTGGAGGCCAGCCGCGTGACGCACACCGTGCCGGACGCGGTGGGCTACATCGTGCGCACGCCCGAGGGCACCGTCATCCACACGGGGGACTTCAAGTTGGATCCCGACCCCATCGACGGACTGCGCACCGACCTGGAGCGCTGGGGTGAGGCCGGCGACGAGGGCGTGCTGTGCCTGCTGTCGGACTCCACCAACTCCGAGGTGATGGAGGAGACGGGCAGCGAGCGCGTGGTGGAGCAGACCTTCGAGCGCCTGTTCCGCGAGGCCACCGGCCGCATCGTCGTGGCGATGTTCTCCTCCAACATCCACCGCGTGCGGCACGCGCTGACCCTCTGCGAGAAGCAGGGACGCAAGGTCGCGCTCATGGGCCGCAGCATGATTCGCAACGTGGAGCTGGGCCGCGAGCTGGGCTACCTGGACTTCCCGGACACGCTCTTCATCCACCTCGACTCGGTGGCGCAGCTGCCCGCCAACCGCGTGCTGGTGCTCACCACGGGCGCGCAGGGCGAGCCTCGCGCGGGCCTCTCGCAACTCGCCAGCAACGACGGTGCCCTGCGCCTGGAGTCCGGCGATCTGGTCATCCTCAGCTCGCGCCCCATCCCCGGCAACGAGCGCTCGGTGGGCGCGCTCATCGACCAGCTCCACTGGCGCGGGGCGCGCGTCGTCTACGCGCAGGTGGAGCCCGGGGTCCACGTCTCGGGGCACGCCAGCCGGCCGCAGCAGAAGCGCGTGCTGGACATCGTGCGTCCGCGCCACTTCATCCCGGTGCACGGCGAGGTGCGCATGCTCCACCGGCACCTGGCCACGGCGCGCGAGGCGGGGCTCGAGCCTGGGCGGCTCTTGCTCGCCCACGACGGCGACGTGGTGGGCTTCGAGGACGGCCACGGCCGCTTCACGGGCAGCGTGCCGTCGGGCCGCATCCTCCGGGACCGCTTCGGCGGGGGCATGGTGACGCCGGACACCCTGGTGGAGCGCACGCGCCTGGCCGAGACGGGCCTGGTGGTGGCGGTCATCGTCATCCAGCGCGACACGCTCAAGATTGCCGGGGGGCCGCAGCTGTCCGGCCAGGGACTGTCCGCCGAGGAACAGGGCGCCCTGCCCCGCGTGGCCGAGGAGGCCCGCGCCTTCTTCTCCGAGCTGTCCCCCCAGCTCCGGGGCGACGATGCGCTGGTGCGCGAGGAACTGACACGGGCGGTGCGGCGCGCCTTCAAACCGTACACCGCCCGCCGCCCCCTCGTGCTGCCCATGGTCGTCCGGGTGTAGGTGTGGTAAGGGCGCGCGAAGCCCCCCATGCCATCCTTCGACGTCGTCTCGAAAATCGACCTCGCCGAGCTCGATAACGCGGTCAACCAGGCCAAGAAGGAGCTCAGCACCCGCTACGACTTCCAGGGTGCCCAGGCGGACATCGTCCTGGCTCCGGACCAGACCTCCCTCACCGTGAAGGCCAACAGCGAGGACCGCGTCCAGGCCGCCAAGGAAGTCCTGCTCGCCCGGCTGGCCAAGCGCGGCATCAGCCTGCACGCGCTGGAGTACGGCACGGTGGAGAAGACCGGCCTGCACAACGTGAAGCAGCCCATCAAGCTGCAGCAGGGCATCCCGGTGGAGAAGTCCAAGGAGCTGATCAAACTGCTCAAGGACTCGAAGCTGAAGGTGCAGGCCTCCATCCAGTCGGATCAGCTCCGCGTCACCGGCAAGAACCGGGATGACCTCCAGGAGGTCATCGCCCTGTTCCGCCGCGAGCAGGACCGCCTGAAGCTGGACATGCAGTTCACCAACTTCCGGGACTGACACCTTCGAACATGCGCACCGTCCTGCTGCCCTTGTGCCTGCTGCTGCTCGCCCTGCCCGCCTCGGCGCAGGATGACCGGACCAGCCGCCCCGTCCCCACGCTGAAGAAGGCGCCTCGCCTGGAGGCCGGCCTCAAGGACTTCGTCCCCCCGCTCGTCATCAAGCCCGAGCCTGCCCCGGGCGCCTCGGCGAACTTCACTGCCAAGGTGGGCTGGCGCAAGGACATGCTCTTCGTGGGCGTGGAGGCCACGGATGATCAGCTCCTCGCGGGCGACGTCCTCAACCTCACCCTCTTCTTCCCCGGCGCGGGCACCACGGCCACCGGCTACACCTACCGCTTCGCCTTTGATGGCAAGCGCGCCTCGGGCTCGGACAGCGGGACGCCGCGCTTCGCGCAGGACCTGGTGAACGCGGGCGTGCAGCGCCGCGGCGACACGCTGATGGTCATGGCGGCCATCCCCGTGCGCGCCCTGCCGCGCTTCCCCGCGCGCGACCCGCTGGTGATGGAGCTGTGCCTCACCTTCGAGGACCAGGACCAGGTGGGCAGCAAGGCCGTGCCGGTGTCCAACTGCAAGGGCGGCACGACCATGGTGGGGGACGCGCTCCGCCTGCCGGACGAGCTGCGCAAGAACCTGAAGCTCAAGCCCCCCGAGGCCGTCACCGCGCTGGAGTCCGCCGCGGGCGGCTGGCTGGGATGGGACCTGCTCAGCTACCCGGCCTGGGTGCAGGCGGATGAGCCGCTCACACCCAGCACGCTGAAGCCCCTGGTCGCCCCGGGCGCGGTGGACCCCGCCAAGGCGGACCTGAATGTGCCCGAGACGCTCAGCCTTCCGGACGGGCGCCCCATCATCCTCGTGGTGTCCGGGAAGAATCCGTATGCCGTCGCCGGTCAATGCGACTCGGACGACGAGCTGCGGGTCGCGCTGTATGTCGTGACGGGGAAGACGGCGCTGCGGGCGCTCGAGTGGCCGGTCGCCACCTGCGCCCTGGGACGCGCCAGCTCGGTGGTTCTCGAAGATGAAGGCGCGCTGACCATCGGTTACTCGAACGGCGCCACCATGAACTTCGCCTGGAGTGGAGACCACTTCGAGCGGACCGAACTCGGAAAGCGGTAGGACGCAGTGGAAGACACCAAGAGCCTCTACATGATGACCCTCGGCTGCCCGAAGAACCGGGTTGACTCCGAGGTGATGCTGGGCACGCTGAAGAACCGGGGCTACTCGCTGGTGCAGGACCCGGCCGCGGCCCAGGTCATCGTCGTCAACACGTGCGCGTTCATCGGTCCCGCCAAGCAGGAGTCCGTGGACTCCATCCTGGAGATGGCCGAGCTGAAGAAGTCCGGGGCGTGCCAGACGCTCGTCGTGACGGGCTGCCTGTCCCAGCGCTATGGCGCGGAGCTGTCCAAGGAGATGCCCGAGGTGGACCACTTCCTGGGCACCAGCGCGTACGCCCAGATTGGCGACCTGCTCGCCGCCGAGGCCTCGCCCCGGCAGGTGATTCCGGATCCGGACTACATCCACGACGCGAACACGCCGCGCATCAACTCGATGCCGAAGTACACGGCGTACCTCAAGATTTCCGAGGGCTGCGACAACGCCTGCGCCTTCTGCATCATCCCCACGCTGCGCGGCGGTCAGCGCTCGCGGCCGGTGGCGGACATCATCGCCGAGGCGCGCCAGCTCGCCGACAGCGGCGTGCAGGAGCTGAACCTCGTCGCGCAGGACCTCACGGCCTACGGCCATGACCTGCCGGGGAAGCCCAAGCTGCACGAGCTGCTCAAGGAGCTGGTGAAGGTGGACGTGAAGTGGATCCGCCTCCACTACGCCTACCCGCGCGTGTTCCCCGACGAGCTCATCGACGTCATCGCCTCCGAGCCGCGCATCGCCAAGTACCTGGACATGCCGGTGCAGCACGCGAGCGACAAGCTGCTCTTGTCCATGAAGCGCGGGCGCAACTCGCAGTTCCTCAAGGAGCTGCTGACGAAGCTGCGCGCGCGCGTGCCGGGCCTGGTGATGCGCACCTCGCTCATCGTGGGCCTGCCGGGCGAGACGGAAGAGGACTTCGAGCTCTTGAAGGAGTTCGTGAAGGAGCAGCGCTTCCAGCGGCTCGGCGTCTTCCAGTACTCGGACGAGGAGAACACGGCCGCGTACGACCTGCCGAACAAGGTGCCGCAGAAGACCATCGAGCGCCGCTGGCGCGAGGTGATGGCCATCCAGAAGCGCATCAACCGCGAGCAGAACAAGCAGCTCATCGGGCAGCGGCTGACGGTGCTCGTCGAGGGCCCCAGCGCGGAGTCCGAGCACCTGCTGGTGGGCCGCCACGAGGGACAGGCCCCCGAAATCGACGGGCAGGTCTACATCAACGACGGCCTGGCGTACCCGGGCGAGTTCGTCACCGTGGAGGTGACGGAGGCGCACGACTACGACCTGGTGGCGCGCGTGGTGGAGCGCCCGGACCCCAAGCAGCGGGAGCACATCGCCCGTGAGGCGCACCCCGCGCCCGTGCCGGCGAAGGCGATGGTTCGTCCCCCGGAGCCGCGGCCGGAGTAGTCGCGGCGTCTAGTGTGGATCCTCGGGCTCCAGCTCGCGCTCCTCGACGGGAGGCGGCTGCGGGCCCGAGCCTTTTGTGGGCGCCGCCACGCCCTCGCCCAGCGGCGTGGGCTGGCACTCGCACACCGTACGGCGGGAGGCCGTCTCGGTGACGAAGGCGCAGGTGGTGGGGCACTCGGACTGACGGCCCTCTTCCACCAGCGACAGCGCATACCCTCGCGCCGCGCCCAGCGCCGCATGGCACGCGGGCAGGGTCTGCGCCAGCGAGGGCCACGGCAGGCGGTGCTGCGTGTTCGCGCCGCGGCTCGTGGTGGGGAAGCTCAGGCCCACCTGGCAGCCCGTCTCCAGGCGCTTGCCGTCCTCGCCCAGCGGCTCCGCGTACAGGCGCGCGCCCTCGGGCACGTCGCGGTACACCGCGCCTGAGATGGCCACGCCCTGGTCAGGCTCGCGCCGCACGAAGAAGCCGTAGCAGGCCTCCTCGCTGAACGCACCGCTCGCGTCCGCGCACTGCTGTCGTCCACCTCCCTCGGGCACGCGCACGCGCGGGCGGCGCAGCACCAGCGCCCCGCCCTGAGCGTCCACCGTCGTGGAGAAGCGGCCCCACACGTCCGGGCCCAACCGTCCCAGGCTGCTCTGTGAAGACCAGCGCCCCGCGGCCTCCAGCACCAGGGGGCGCGCGCCCATCCCCTCCGCCACCTCCATCGCATCCACCGCGAAGGTCCTCGGCGGCAGTCCCGCCGCGGTCTCCAGGGGCTGGAGACCCACGCCCATCGCGGGCTCCACCGCGAGGCGCGAGAAGGGCTCGCGAGTCCCCAGCACGAAGGGCCCGGTGAGGCTCGCCTCGCCCTGCGTCACCCGCGCCGCGAGCAGGGGCCAGTCGCCCACGGGCTCGCGGCTGAGCTCCAGCACGCGAACCTCTTGCGCGGTGCTGCCCCCGGCCAGCTCCGCTTCATGGGTCGCCAGGGGACGCGTCGCGGAGAAGGTCACTTCGCGGCGCAGCGGATCCACCGTGAGGGCGTACGACGCCAGCGCGTCCTGCCCCAGCGTCACCGCGCACGCCTTCTCGCCGGACAGCGTCACGGTGCGCAGCGGCGGAGAGACGGTGCCCACGGTGAGCGGAGGCGCGGGAATCTCCGGCCACGCACGAAAGCCTCCCGAGGGCTCAGGCACGCGCGCCGTGCCCCGAGCCTCGGGCAAGCCACCGTCGAAGCACCCCGCCGACACCATTGAGAGGGGCCGAGACACATCCAGCACCACGGGCACAGAGCGTCCGCTCAATCGCCCCGCCACGGTGAGACGCAGCGCGGGTGAGGAGAGCAGCGGCAGCGTCTGACCGGACAGGCTGGTGGGACGCGGGGGCGCGGCGGGAGCGTGCTGGCACGCCGCGCCGCTCAGCAGGAGCATCGCGAACAGCGAACGTCGCATTCTCCGAACCTACACCCTCCCTACGGCTTCTTCGCGGCCTTGGTGAAGTCGTCCACGCGCGTGCCCTCGGGCGGGTTCAGCTTGAAGCTGTCCGCGGACACGCCCACGTTCGTCTTCAGGTCCAGGAACGCGATGGTGTTCTCGCTGCCATCCGGATCCACCACGGTGCTCTTGAGCACCTGCGCCGAAGCCGGATCGACCTCCAAGCGGACCTGCCGGAAGCGCGGCTCGACCTTGAGCGGCTCCAACACGAGCAGCGTGCCCTTGCAGTCCTTGCACTCGCCCTTGGAGATGGCGAACTCGTCGGCCAGCTTGCCCTGCCCGAAGAGGAACGTCACCGACGCGGAAAGCTGGCTGGTGTCCACCGCAGCCACGGTGAGCGTCTGCGCCGCCGGCTCGTATGAGTAGATCTTGTTGCCCGCGAGCACGAACGTGCGCTCCGAGGGCGCCAGGTACTCCCAGCGCATCAGGCCCGGCTTCTTGTAGACCACCGTGCCCGTAGAGGTCTGGGTGCGGCGGAAGGCCTTGTACTTGTAGTCCTGCTTGAAGTTCGCCTTGAAGTCGCCCGTCTTCTCGTAGAACGCCTGCATGCGGTCCACGAGCGACTTCACCTCGGGGGTCATCTTCGGGGCGGGGCGAGCCGCGGGAGCACTCGGCGTGCCTGCATCCGCCGCAGGGGTGACCGCCGCACCGGGCTTCGCGTCAGCGACGGCGGCAGGGGACTGCGGCGCCGGAGGAGTCGCAGCAGCCGTCGGGGGCGCGGCGAGGAGCGAAACGAGCAGGGCTTCCAGCAGCATGGCGTGCGGCCTCCGAGAGGCGGGGGCAGCTGTCCCCGCCAGCGACCATCTAGCGCATCCCGACGAGGGTCGGGGCTGCGGCATTCACCGTTGCGTGGCCTTGAACAGCCGCTTCCGCTGCTTGATGGCCAGTTGGTAGAAGCGATCTCTCAGCGCGGCTGCGTCCTCGGCGGGAAGGTCTCCCGAAGCCCCCAGGTGCTCGTCCCGCCAGGCGATCGCCCGGCTGACGCATGCCGAGGCCGCAGCGGAGATGTTGAGGCTCTGGCTGAACCCGCGCATGGGCACCCAGAACGTCCCGTCCACGGCGGCGAGCACATCATCGCTCACGCCCTGGCGCTCGTTGCCGAACACCATGGCGAACTTCGTGTCGAAGCGCAGGCTGTAGAGGCTGGTCGCGCCCTCGCGAAGAGCCGAGGCGTAGATGCTGAAGCCGCGCGACTTGAGGTGCTCGCGGCACTCCCCGAAGGACCTGTATTGGTGCACGTCCAGCCACTTGTCGCAGCCCTGGGCCACGCGCGAGTTGGGCAGGAACGGCGCTTCGGGGTTGATGACGACGTGGACCTCTTGGACGCCCATGGACTCGCAGGTGCGGAGCACCGCGGCCATGTTGAAGCTGTCCTCGAGCCGGTCGAGCACCACGGTGAAGTTGCGCGTGCGCTGACTGACCACGCGATCGATCTTCTCCTTGCGCACGTCGAGCAAGAACTGCTCGGCGGCGAGGGGCTCACGCTCGAAGCGCTCGTATCGAGAACCACCACCCGACATCGTCTCAGCGCCTCCCGCCAGACCGAGCGGGCTTCTTCGCGGCGGCCTTCTTCACAGGAGACTTCTTCGCGGCGGCCTTCTTCGCGGCGGCCTTCTTCGCGGCGGCCTTCTTCGCGGCGGCCTTCTTCGCGGGCGACTTCTTCGCCACGGCCCTCTTCACCGGCGCCTTGCGCACGGCCTTCTTCGCGGCGGGCTTCTTCGCGGGTGACTTCTTCACCGCGGACTTCTTCACCGGAGCCTTGGCCGAGGTCTTCTTTGCAGGGGTCTTCTTCGCCGGAGCCTTGCTCACGGACTTCTTCGCCGCGGGCTTCTTCACCGGCGCCTGCTTCGCGGCAGACTTCTTCGCGGCAGGGGCCTTCGAGGCAGCCTTCTTCGCCTCGGACACGTCGCCCGCCTTCTTCGCCGCGGGCTTCGCGCTCGAGCCGGGCTTGCGCGCGGACTTGGCCTGAGGCGGCGGCTCGACGTGGAGCTTGTCCGTCCGTCCCGTGAAGAGCACCTCGGCCACCGAGTCCATCAGGGCTTGCATCCCCTCACCGGTGGCGCACGACACGGGATACACGCGGATGCCGCGCTCGCGGAGGGCCTCGGTGAAGCCTGCCAGTCGCGCTTGCGCGTCCGGGAGATCCAACTTGTTGGCGGCCACGACCTGCGGCTTCGAGGCCAGTTCCGAGCTGTACTTCGCCAGCTCCGCGTTGAGGATCTCGAAGTCGTGCAGCGGCTCGCGGCCCTCACCCTCCGCGCCCATGTCGATGAGGTGCACCAGCACCTTGCATCGCTCCACGTGTCGCAGGAACTGGTGCCCCAGGCCCACGCCCTCGCTGGCGCCCTCGATGATTCCGGGGATGTCCGCCATCACGAAGGACAGGTGATCCTTGTACTGGACCATGCCCAGGTTCGGCACGAGCGTGGTGAAGGGATAGTCCGCGATCTTCGGCCGAGCGCGGCTCACACGCGAGATGAACGTGCTCTTGCCCGCGTTGGGGAACCCCAGGAGTCCCACGTCCGCCAGCAGCTTCAGCTCCAGCCGCAGGGTGTGCTCCTCGCCCTTCGTGCCTTCCTGGGCGAAGCGCGGCGTCTGCCGGGTGGAGGTGGCGAAGTTCATGTTGCCCAAGCCACCTCGACCGCCCTGCGCCGCGATGAACCGCTCACCGGGCTCGCTCAGGTCCTTGAGCAACTCCCCGGTGTGCTCGTCGCGGATCAGCGTGCCCACGGGGACCTTGAGGATCATGTCCTCGGAGGCCCGGCCGTTGCAGTCGTTGCCCATCCCGTGCTCGCCGTTCTTCGCCCGGTGGTGCTGCTGGTACCGGTAGTCGAGCAGCGTGGTGAGCTGTGGATCCCCCACGAAGATGACGGAGCCACCATTGCCGCCGTCGCCCCCATTGGGCCCTCCGCGCTCGATGTACTTCTCCCGCCGGAAGGAGACGGAGCCATTGCCGCCGTCCCCCGCCTTCACAAAGATGCGAACCTCATCGACGAACTTCATGGCGGGAGAATCCTCCTGAGAAACGCAAAGCGGGCCGCCCTCGAATCCAACCGCCATTCAGGACGGTTGGACTGGGAGCGACCCGCTCATGACGGTCTGGTGAGTCCGGAGCCGAGGCCCCGGAGCAACCACCTAGGCGCTCGGCTGCTCGGCCGGGTAGACCGAGACCTTCTTCTTGTCGCGGCCGAGGCGCTCGTACTTCACGACGCCGTCCACCACCGAGTAGAGCGTGAAGTCGCGACCGAGCTTCACGTTCGTGCCAGCGTGGATGACCGTGCCGACCTGGCGAACCAGGATGCTGCCGGCGGAAACAGCCTCGCCGCCATACACCTTCACGCCACGGTACTGCGGGTTGGAATCACGCCCGTTGCGCGAAGAACCCTGTCCCTTTTTATGGGCCATGACACCTGCTCCTGAAAATGCTTACAGCGAAAGTGGACCGGACTAGCCGGAGATGGAGGTGACCTTCACCTCGGTGTACGGCTGACGGTGGCCGCGGCGGCGCGTCCAGCCCTCCTTCTCCTTGCGGAAGTGGAGGACGCGGCGGTGCTTGTCCTGGGCAAGGACCTTGCCCACGACCTTGGCGCCCGACACCGTCGGCTTCCCCACCTTGGGGGACTCGGAGCCGCCCAGCATGAGGATCTCGTTGAAGGTGACCTCGGCGCCGATGTCGCCCGCGATCTTCTCGATCCGGAGCACATCGCCCTCGGCGACGCGGTACTGCTTTCCGCCCGTGCGAATGACTGCGTACATCGTCGAACCCCTGTCAGCTTCGGGTTTGCCTCAACCCGTGGATTCCAACGCGCATTTCGGACGGCGGACCGCCCGGCGCGCTAAAGGACGGCGGGACTTACGAGAAACAAGGTGGGGAGTCAAGACAGATGGCGGATCATCCCGCCCCGACACCCGCATTCCGTGATCCTGGAAAGGAAAGGAAGCTGGAAACCGTCCGCCCGATCAGTAGGATGTTCCCCCGTTTAACACCTGCACCTCGAAACGAGGGGGAACATTACATCATGAAGAACATCCTGATGGGTCTGGCTGCGGCGGCGATGCTCGTGGGCTGTGGCGGAAACCTCTGCGACAAGTCCGAGGACGCGAGCAAGGACTTCTCCGACAACACCAAGGAGTGCAGCATGCTCCACTCCGACTACAAGGAGCCCACCCAGGCGGAGAAGGACACCTGCAAGACGAACCTCGATAAGTGCTCGGACTCCGACAAGGACAAGCTCCAGGCCTTCATCGACTGCACCAGCGACCTGGGCGTGTGCAAGGCCTCCGAGCAGGACGCCTACACCCTGAAGCTGGTGGCCTGCCTGACCAAGGTCAAGGACCTGAGCGCCGCCTGCCAGGGCATCGTCGACAGCGGCAGCTAGTTTCGCCTCAAGCTCACCCAGTGGGCTTGCGAAGCCCGGCTCCCGGTCCAGGGGGTCGGGCTTCTTCTTTTTCGGCCTGCGCGTCCTTCTTCGCGGCCAGGGCCCGGCGGACGACGCGATAGCGCTGGTGCAGCTCCAGCTCGAGCGGATCACGCGCCAGCCCCCGCTCGTAGGCCTCCTGCGCCCGAGCCAGCTGCCCGTCGCGCTCCAGCGCGCTCCCGATCAGGAAGTGGACCCGGGCCGCCCCCGCCGCGTGGGGATACTGAGCCAGATGCTCGCGCCGCAGGGCCTCCAGCTGCGTGGCGGTCAGGCCCGCCTCCAGGCAGCGCGCCACGCCCCGAGGGTTCCCCAGCCGCGCGTCGTACAGCGCCCGACGCACGGGCAGCCCCAGCGTCTCCCCAGCCTCTCGGACCCGCGTCTGGATGGCCACCAACCGGGTGAGCTGCGTGCGGGACAACGGCCGGTGGCGCAGGGCCTCCAGGGAAGCCCAGGCCCCTCGCGCCCGGGCCCGCGTGGCGTCCATGTCCGCATCCGGCGCGAGCCCCAGCACGGTGTAGTGGTCGCCCGACAGCCGCCGCTCGTGGATCGCCAGCACCCGGTCCGCGTCGCCGTCATCCCCAGGCATCTGGAGCGCGGGCGCGGGCCAGGCCTCGTCTCCCTTCAGGAGCCGCTCCACCCCAGCGCGGAGCCCCGGTGAGGGCGCGGTGAACTGGACCCCGAACCCCGGCGGCATGCTCCACGCTCGCGCCTGCTCCGAGGACACGTGGCGCACCACCTCGCACAGCACGGGCACCGGCTCGCCCCCCAACGGAAGCAGCACCTCCACCCGTGAGAACATCGGCGGCAGCGCTCCACCCGTGTGGAGGAAGAGCCCCCCCCGCGACAGGTCCGAGCCCGTCAGCACCACGGGCGTCTCCCCGGGCCGCAGCAGCACCCGCAGCGACATCTCCGTCGCCCGGGCCCGCGCGGGCGTGGAGGCCAGTGCCTGGGTGTCCTCCGGCTTGTTCCAAGGCACCAGGGAGGCATCTCGCGCCGCCATCAAGCCCGCCAGCGGCGACGCCGGGCCGGACACGCCGCGCAACACGGGCAACGGCGGGCGCGCTCGCGCAGGGCCATCGGAGGACGCTCCGGAGGCATTGGCTCCCGCGGAACGGGGCGGCGCGGATGGAGCCGGCTGAGACGGCCTCGCGGCGGGCGGCCCCGCGTCGGAGAGCGCCTGTTGCAAGGCCGCGCGCAAGGCCGAGGCCGTGGGATAGCGATCCTCGGGGGCCTTGGCCAGCGTGCGCAGGATGACCCGCTCCAGCGCGACAGGGACGCTCGGACACAGCTCGCGCGGAGACGGAGGAGACCGCACCTGATGCGCCACCAGCTGGGCGGCGAGGCCCTCGTCCGGAAAGGGCAACTGCCCCGTGACGAGCTGGTACGCGATGACCCCCAGCGAATACAGGTCCGCGCGCCCATCCAACCGCCGGCTGGAGGCCTGCTCTGGCGCCATGTACTCCGGAGTGCCCACGATGATGCCCGCGTGCGTCTCCGGACCGCCCGCGTCCGCCAGCTTGGCGATGCCGAAGTCCAGCACCTTCACGAACGGCGTCCCCCGCCCGCGCCGGGCCATGAAGACGTTGTCCGGCTTGAGGTCGCGGTGGACGATTCCCCGCGCGTGGGCCGCGTTCAGCGCATCACAGACCTGCGCCAGCACCGGCACCACGGCCGCGCAGGGCAAGGGCGTGCCCACCCACGCGGACAGGGGCGCCCCCTCCAGGTACTCCATGATGAGGTACGGGCGCGGTGGCTGCGCGTTCAGGTCGAAGATGCTGACGATGTTCTCATGGCCAATCAGATTCACGGCCCGCGCCTCCGCGTGGAAGCGCGACACCAGCTCCGGGTAACGGGCCAGGTGCTCGTGCAGCACCTTCACCGCCACCCGGCTACCAATGGAGACGTGCTCCCCCAGGTACACGGACCCCATCCCGCCGCGTCCAACGCGACGTGTCAGCCGGAAGCTCCCAAGCTGGGTGCCCAACAACGGATCCGCCTCGGGGAGCACGGGCTCCCGGGGCGTCCCTGCGCCTCGCTCGCCCTCTGGCCGCACCAGGGTGTCACATGACGTGTCCAACCCGTGTTGCCAGCCGCACGCCGCACACGCGCGGTCGCTGCTCACCACCTCGTCGGCCATGTCTGTCCCCCGGCCTCTCCGTTCAATCTGGGGAGCGGCGGGACCAAGGGCCACTGGGCGGGCAGGGCAGGTGTCGCAAAGTGCGGCCGAGCCCGGGCCCCAAGTCCCGGGTGGGGGTCCGGCACAAGACGGGCCTGTGTCGGGAAGGTGTCACGAGGCTAGAGTGTGCGGCCATGTCCCGCTCCGCACGACGCATCCCTACCGTGAACCTGTCCCACTACCGCTCCGGAATGCCGCAGGAGCGGGCGCGCTTCGTCCAGGTCTTCGGCGACGCCATCAAGGAGTTCGGCTTCGTCACCGTGGAAGGCCACGGCATCGAGGACGGGCTCATCCGCCGCACCTACTCGGACGTGGAGAAGTTCTTCCAGCTCCCCGAGGACGTGAAGTCCCGCTACGCCGTCCCCGAGCGGCCCGGCCAGCGCGGCTTCATGGCCTTTGGCCAGGAGCACGCCAAGAACCGCAAGGTGGGTGACCTGAAGGAGTTCTGGCACGTGGGCCGGGAGCTCGACGCGGGCCACCCGTACCTGGCGGATTACGGCGCCAACGTGTGGCCGAAGGAAGTGCCCTCCTTCCGCGAGCACACCCTCAACCTCTACCGCGAGCTGGATGGCGCCGCGACGGTCATGCTCCAGGCCCTGGCCGAGTACTTCGAGCTGCCGCGCACCACCTTCAGCGACATGACCGTGGACGGAAACTCGGTGCTGCGAGTCATCCACTATCCGCCGCTCAAGGAGCGCTTCATCCCCGGGGCCGTGCGCGCCGCCGAGCACGAGGACATCAACTTCATCACCCTGCTGTGCGAGGGGACCTCGGGCGGACTGGAGCTGCTCACCCGCGATGGCGAGTGGCTCCCCGTGGACACGCTGCGCGGGCAGATTGTCGTGGACTCGGGCGACATGCTCAGCCGCGTGACGAACAACGTCATCCCCGCCACCACGCACCGGGTCGTCAATCCGCCGAGCCCCGCGGAGGACACCGTGCGCTACTCGATGCCCTTCTTCGTGCACCCGTACTCGGACTGTAGCCTCAAGCCGCTGCCCAGCATGGAGACGCCGGACAACCCCGCGCGCCACCCGCCCATCACCGCGGACGCGTTCCTCAAGCAGCGCCTGCGCGAGCTGGGCTTCCTGAAGTAAGCCCGCGCGCCCGTGCCCCGAGGGAGTCTGCCTCGGGGCGCTAGTCTCCGAGCTTCTTCTTGAGCAGCTCGTTGACGAGGGTGGGGTTTCCCTTGCCCTTCATGGCCTTCATCACCTGGCCCACGAAGAAGCCATACAGGTTCTTCTTCCCCGCCCGGTACTTCTCCACCTCGGACGCGCTCTTCGCGAGCACCTCGTCCACCACCGCCTCCACCGCGCCCACGTCGCTCACCTGGGCAAGGCCCTTGCTCGCGATGATGTTCGCAGGGGCCGCGCCGGTGCGGAACATCTCGCCCAAGACATCCTTCGCGGCGTTGATGGACACCGTCCCCTGCTCCACCGCGCCCAGCAGCTCCCCGAGCTGCGTGGGCGTGAAGCGCACCGAGGACACGGTCGTCCCCTCCTCCTTCAACAACCGGCTCAGCTCCCCGAGGAACCAGTTGGAGAGCTTCTTGGCGTCCGGCGCATGCGGCGCGCAGGCCTCGAAGAAGTCCGCCAGCGGGCGCTCGGCGGTGAGCAGCTTCGCGTCATAGGCGGGCAGGCCGTACTGCGACATGAAGCGCTGGCGCTTCGCCCGGGGCAACTCCGGCAGCGCGCCGCGCGTCTCCTCGATGAGCGCGTCCGCCACGTGCAACGGCGGCAGATCCGGCTCCGGGAAGTAGCGGTAGTCGTGCGCCTCCTCCTTCGAGCGCATCGAGCGCGTGACGCCCTTGTTCACGTCCCACAGCCGCGTCTCTTGCAAGACCTTGCCGCCGGACTCGAGGACGTCCACCTGCCGCGCGACCTCGTACTCGATGGCCTGCTTGAGGAAGCGGAACGAGTTGAGGTTCTTCAGCTCGCAGCGCTGGCCATAGACGGTGGAGCCCTTGGGCATCACCGACACGTTGGCGTCACAGCGGAAGCTTCCCTCCTCCAAGTTGCCGTCGTTGACGCCCAGGTACATCAGCACGTCGCGCAGCGACTTGAGGTACTCCACCGCTTCATCGGAGTCGCGCAGGTCCGGCTCGCTGACAATCTCCAACAGGGGCACACCCGCGCGGTTCAGGTCCACCAGGCTCTGGCCCGCGGACGCCGTCGCGTCGTGCACGCTCTTGCCCGCGTCCTCCTCCATGTGGATGCGCCGCACGCGCACCACCTTCTCACCCGCGGGCGTATCAATGACCAGACGGCCCCACTCGCAGATGGGCTGGTCGTACTGCGTAATCTGATAGCCCTTGGGCAGGTCCGGATAGAAGTAGTTCTTCCGGCTCCACACGCTCGTGCCCTTCACCGTGCACTCGAGCGCGAGCCCCGTGCGCACCGCGAACTCGACCACGCGCTGGTTCAGCACCGGCAACACGCCGGGCAGGCCCAGACAGACGGGACACGTGTGGTGGTTGGGCTCGGCGCCGAACGCGGTGGAGCAGCCGCAGAAAATCTTCGAGTGCGTCAGCAGCTGCGCGTGCACCTCGAGGCCAATCACCGGCTGGAAGTCACTCAGGGGCATGGCGGAGTCCGGCGGAAGAAGTCGTGCTCGCGCTCGAAGGCGCGGCCGATTCGCAGCACCCCCGCTTCGTCGAAGGGCCGGCCGAGCACCTGGAGTCCCACCGGCAGCCCCGCCTTCGTGAAGCCACAGGGCACCGACAGGCCGGGCAGGCCCGCGAGGTTGCACGGCAGGGTGAGGATGTCCGTGAGGTACATCGACAGCGGGTCATCCACCTTCTCTCCCAACCGGAAGGCCGGCACGGGCGAGGTCGGGGACAGGATGGCGTCCACCTGCTGGAAGGCGCGCGTGAAGTCCTCGCGGATGAGCGTGCGGACCTTCTGCGCGCGCAGGTAGTAGGCGTCGTAGTAGCCGGCGGACAGCGCGTACGTCCCCAGCATGATGCGGCGCTTCACCTCGGCGCCGAAGCCCTGCCCTCGCGTCTGTCCGTACAACTCCTGGAGGCCGCGCACGTCCCGGGCGCGCAGGCCGTAGCGCACGCCGTCGTAGCGAGCCAGGTTGCTGGACGCCTCGGCGGGCGCCAGCAGGTAGTACGTGGCCAGAGCGTGGGACGTGTGTGGCAGCGACACGTCCACCAGCGTCGCGCCCAGGCGCTCGTACTCCTTCAGCGCGGCGCGCACGCTCGCCTCCACCTCGGGGTCCATGCCGTCGGTGAAGTACTCGCGCGGCACGCCCAGCTTGAGGCCATGCACCCCGCCCTCCAGGTCCGCCAGATAGTCTGGCGTCTCCAAGGGAGCGGACGTGGAGTCTCGCGGGTCGTGGCGTGCAATCACTTGCAGCAGCGCCGCGGCGTCCGCCACGGTGCGCGTCATCGGCCCCACTTGGTCCAACGACGACGCGAAGGCGATGACACCGAAGCGCGACACCCGGCCGTACGTGGGCTTCAACCCCACGGTGTTCGTGTGCGCGGCGGGCTGCCGGATGGATCCGCCCGTGTCCGTGCCCAGCGCGCCAAACACCTCGCGCGCCGCCACCGCCGCGGCCGAGCCCCCCGACGAGCCGCCCGGCGTGCGCGACAGGTCCCAAGGGTTGTGCGTCGGAAAGTAGGCGCTGGACTCGTTGGACGAGCCCATCGCGAACTCATCCATGTTCAGCTTGCCGAGCAGCGGCAGCCCCGCCTCGCGCAACAGCCGCACGACGGTGGCGTCATACGGCGGGACGAAGCCCTGCAAGATGCGCGAGCCGCACGTCGTCTCCAGCCCCTCCGTGAGGAAGATGTCCTTGAGGCCGAGCGGCACACCCTCCAGCGGGCTGGCGGGCCCCGAGGCCCGGCGACGCGCGTCGCTGGCCTCGGCCGCGCGCAGCGCGCCCTCCTCGTCCACGCGCAGGAACGCGCGCACCTTCGGGTCCACCTGGGCGATGCGCGCCAGACTGGCGCGGGTGGCCTCCACCGAGGAGACCTTCCCGGCCGCCAGCGCCGCCGCCAGCTCCAGCATCGTCAGGTCCGTGAGCGGCTGCGACATGGCGGGCTACTCCAGAATCTTCGGAACGGAGAAGCAGGTCCCCACGCTGGCCGGCGCGTTCGCCAGCGCCTTCTCGGGCGGCAGCGACGGCCGCATCACGTCCTCGCGCAAGAGCGAGGACGCGAGCGTGGCATGCGAGGTGGGCTCCACCTGACTCACGTCGAGCGACTGCAACTGCGCCACCGCGTCCAGCACGGCGGACAGCTGCGTGGCGTAACGCTGCTCCTCCTCCGGCGTCAGCGACAACCGCGCCAGCGTGGCCACGTGGCGCACCTGCTCGAGCGTGAGGGCCATGACTCGCGTCCCCTGGGGCGACTACTTCTTCTTGAAGAGGTTGAGGATGGCGCCCATCACCTTGCCACTTCCCTCATGCCCATGCTGCTCGATGAGCTGGTCCAGTTCGCCAGCGTCCAGCCAGATGCCGTGGCAGTTGAAGCAGCTCTCCAGCTCCACATTGCCCTGCTTCAGCGTCTGCAGGTCCATGCCGCACTTGGGGCACTTCATGTAGTGCAGCGCCTTGAGCTCCTCGCGCTGACGGGCGGCGAGCGCCGTGGCCTGCTGGAGCGCCAGCTTGCGCTTGGCCTCGATCTCCTCGCGGGCGAAGTACTCGTCTTCGGTGTTCGACGGCTTGTCCAGGTGGTTGGACATGTAGGCATTCTCCTTGCGAGCGGCACCATACCCTCTCCCCCGGAGGGCGCAGCCGAAATGTAGGCTCCTGGGAAGGCGCGCGCGGCAACTGCTGGAAAATTGACCGCCCCCCCTCTCTCCCTACACTCGCTGCGGGCATTGCTACAGCCCGCTACGCGGCTGGAATCGCGCAGAGGGAACGGGGACATGACTGCGGCCAAGAAGGGCGGACGGGCGGAGAAGGCGGTCCTGTCCCGCCAGGAAATCGCGACGCGCAAACGCGCGCTGCAAGACAAGCGGATGAAGGCTTCCGGGGGCGCAAGTCCGGCCAGGCGCGCCCTGCTGGGAGTCGTCCTCCTGACCGGCTCGCTGCTCTCCCTCCTGTCGGTCGCGACGTTCGACGCGCACGACCGCGTGGGCCCCGGCTTCCGCAACGCGGTGGGCCCCATGGGGCACCTCATCGCCGAGACGCTCCGCGGCATGCTGGGCGTTTGCGCCTATCTGGTTCCCTTGGCCGGCCTCTACGCGGCCGTCGTGCTCTTCGTCGGCAATCGGGACCGCAAGCGCCTGCCGCAAATCATCTCGCTGGCGCTGCTCACCTGCAGCGTGGCGGTGCTCGCGCAGCTCCTCTTCGCCAAGGACCCGGGCTGGGCGCACCCCCCGGGCGGCGCGCTGGGCGCGGGCCTGGGCGGCGTGATGGAGGGACTGTTCTCCACGGTGGGCACCGTCATCCTCGTGACGGCGGTCAGCGCCGCGGCCCTCATCGTCGGCACGCAGTACACGTTCTTCAAGCTGTGCTCGCTCGTGTGGGCCGGGATGTGCGTCCTGGGCCGCCGCATCGCCGAGTCCAGCCACGTCTTCTGGGAGGCCCAGAAGGTCGCGTACAAGGAGCGCCAGGAGCGCGTGGCGGCGGAGAAGCTCGAGGAGGCCGCCTTCCTCGCGCAGATTGAAGCGGACGAGGAGGAGCTCGCCGAAGCCGAGCGCCTGGTCGAGGAGGCAGAGGCCGCCGAGGCGGAGGCCATGGCCGAGGAGGCCGTGCGGCTCGCGCGTCAGTCCGAGAAGGAGCAGGCCGCCGCCGCGAAGCAGGCACTCAAGGAGGGCCGCGAGCGCGCGAAGCTGGAGAAGAAGCTCGGCCGAGGCGAGGACTCGCCCGAGGAGACGGACGCCGAAGTGTCCTCGCCCCCGGTCGAGGCACGTCCCGCGGAGAAGCGCCCCGCCCCGGGCGCCGACCCGGCCTGGGCCGCGTCGTTCCTCGCGCCGCAGCCGAACCCCGTCGCGCCCGACGCCACCGAGCCGCCTCGCAAGGGACGCAAGGGTCCGCAGATCGTCACCGCGCCCACGGCCGCCACCACGCCTCCGCCGTCCGCCCCTGCGCCGCTCGCGCCCGTGGTCGCGGAGCCGGTGCAGCCGCAGGCCGCCGCGCCCACGGCGGGTGCCATCGTGCCTGCGCCGAAGTCGGAGCTGGCGCGCATGCCGCTCATCGTGGAGCCCAAGGCCCCGCCCAAGCCCACGGCGCCGCGCAAGAACCAGGACCAGTTCGAGTTCATCGGAGACCGCAAGAGCTTCTCGCTGCCGCCGCTCGACGTGCTCGAGTGCGACAAGAAGGAGCGCTCGGCGCTCGACAAGGACGCGTTCCTCGTCACCGCGGAGAAGCTGCGCGCGAAGCTGGCGGACTTCGGCATCGTGGGCGAGGTGGTGGAGATCCGCCCCGGCCCCGTCGTCACCATGTACGAGTTCTTGCCGGGCCCGGGCATCAAGGTCAGCAAGATCGCCGCGCTCCAGGACGACCTCGCGATGGCGATGGAAGCCATGCGCGTGCGCATCGTCGCGCCCATTCCCGGCAAGGGCGTGGTGGGCATCGAGGTCCCCAACCGCGACCGAGAGACGGTCTTCCTCAAGGAGATCGCCGAGCAGGACACGTTCCAGAAGGGGTCGAGCAAGCTCACCATGTGCGTGGGCAAGGACATCGAGGGCATGCCCTACGTCTTCGATCTCGCGAAGGCGCCCCACCTGCTCATCGCAGGCACCACCGGCTCGGGTAAGTCCGTGGCGGTGAACTCCATGATCATGAGCATCCTCCTCAAGGCCACGCCCGAGGAGGTCCGCTTCATCATGGTGGACCCGAAGATGTTGGAGTTGTCCGTCTACGAAGGCATCCCCCACCTGCTCCTGCCGGTGGTGACGGATCCGAAGAAGGCGGCGCTCGCGCTGCGCTGGGCCGTGGAGGAGATGGAGCGCCGCTACCAGCTCCTGTCCGAGGCAGGCGTGCGCAACATCGCCGGCTACAACAAGCTGGTGGAGAGCAGCGCCTCGGACGTGAAGGCCGCGCTGTCGCCCGAGCCCGCGAAGAAGGGCAAGCCCAAGAAGATGCTGGTGCTCGACGTGGAGGGCGCAGAGCAGCCCGTCTCCGCGGGCATCTCCAGCGAGGGCATGGGCGTGGCGGCACCGCGCGAGGATGAGGAAGATCTGCGCGAGGCGGTGATGTCCGCCGACCCGTCCGAGGTCGACGCGGAGTTCGAGGAGGACGGAGCGCTGGACGTCGCGCCCGCGTCGGAAGCCGCCTCGGCGCCGGAGAAGAAGGAGCTCAAGAAGCTGCCGTACATCGTGGTCATCATCGACGAGCTGGCGGACCTGATGATGGTCGCCAGCCGCGAGGTGGAGACCTACGTGGCGCGGCTCGCGCAGATGGCGCGCGCGGCCGGCATCCACCTGATGGTCGCAACGCAGCGCCCGTCCACGGACGTCGTCACCGGCATCATCAAGGCCAACTTCCCCACGCGCATCAGCTTCATGCTGCGCTCGAAGCCGGACTCGATGACGATTCTCGGAACGGTGGGCGCCGAGGCGCTGCTCGGCATGGGCGACATGCTCATCATGCCGCCCACGAGCGCGCACCTGCAGCGCGTCCACGGCGCCTTCGTGTCGGAGAACGAAATCAAGAAGGCGGTGGACCACCTCCGTGCGCAGGGCAAGCCGGTGTACGACGAGTCCATCCTCAAGCCGCGCGACGAGGACGTGGAGGGCGGAGGCGAGGAGGACGAGCTGTCCGACGAGCTCTACGACCAGGCGCTCGCGGCCGTCAGCGAGATGCGCTCGGTGTCCATCTCCATGCTCCAGCGCAAGATGCGCATCGGCTACAACCGAGCAGCGCGGATGATCGAACGGATGGAGCGAGACGGAATCGTCGGAGCCGCGGACGGAGCCAAGCCGCGAGAGGTTCTCATCCGAGGACTGGGCGACATGCCGGGCGCGGGAGCGATGTAGCCATCAGGCAACGGTCGTCCCCACGGGGGTGCTCCAGACGCAAGTCTGGAGCACCCCCGTTTCATTGGGTGGACACGCTGAAGGCAAGTGGCTCGCCGTGGAGAGCCCAACCCCCAGTGGGACCGCGCAGGCTGACGACAACCCAGGAACCAGGCTCCAGGCCCCTGCCCTGGCCACCTCGACCGTGGCGCCGCGCAACCGGACGAACGGTCGCGCCCACCTTGCAGGTTCCCAAGCGGCCCAGGGTCGCGTAAGGGCGAGGAATCATGGCTGAACGCCTCCTTCTTTTCGCCACCACCGCCCGCGGCACCGAGGACCTGCTGGCCGCCGAGCTCAAAGACCTCGGCGCGAAACGCATCCGTCAGGACCGCGGCGGTGTCCGATTCCTCGCGTCCCTCGATGAGGCGCTGCAAGTCTGTCTGTGGTCGCGCATCGCCATGCGAGTCCTCTACCCCCTGGGCGAGTTCGACGCCCCGGGCGCGGAGGGCCTCTACGAAGCCGCCGCGAGCGTGCCATGGGAGGAGCACCTCACCACGCACCACACCTTCGCGGTGGACGCGACGCTGAAGGACACCACGCACGCGCACTCGGGCTTCGTGGCGCTCAAGGTCAAGGACGCCATCGTGGACCGCCTTCGCGAGAAGCTCGGGGCCCGTCCCGACGTGAACACGCGCGACCCGGACGTGAGCGTGGTGGCGCACCTCGTCCGAGACAAGCTATCGCTCTCGCTCGACCTGTGCGGCGATCCCCTCCACCGCCGCGGCTATCGCGTGCGCCCCACCGCCGCGCCGCTGAAGGAAACCCTCGCGGCCGCCATCCTGCGCGCGGCCAACTACACGGGCGAAGAGGCCGTGGTGGACCCAATGTGCGGCTCGGGCACGCTGCTGATTGAAGCGGGCCTCATCGCACGCCGCCGGGCCCCCGGCATCGCGCGCAGCTTCGCCGTCGAGCGGTGGCCCGGAATGGGCCCTCGCGCACGCGAACTGCTCGCGGACATGCGCGCGGATGCTCGCCGCAACGAGCGCAAGGTCGAGGTCCCCCTCTTGGGCTTCGACAAGAGCGACGAGGCCCTGGAGGCCGCCAGCCGCAACGTCAAAGCCGCGAAGCTCTTCGAGGAGATTCGCCTGTCCGAGGGCGATGCCACCCATCCCCTCCCCGTGCCCGAGGGAGGCGGCCTGCTCGTCACGAACCCGCCGTACGGAGATCGCCTGGGCTCCGGCGGACAGAAGGGCATGAAGACCTTCTACTTCAAGCTCGGCGAGTCCCTGCGCTCGCTCCAGGGGTGGCGCCTGTGGGTCCTCTCGGGCAACCCCGCGTTCGAGAGCGCGTTCCACCTGCGCCCCATCGCGCGGAGAGACTTGTGGAACGGCCCCATCGAGTGCGAGTTGCTCGGCTACCGCGCCCAGGGCCCGCAGTGGGCCATGGAGCGGGAGGAGTCGAGACCGCACGCCAACCCCACGCGGAACTCGGGGCCGCGCCCCGCGCGCTCAGAAACGACGCTCGGTCCGGCGCATGAGCCGTCCGATGTTGCTCCGATGCGTCCACAACATGAGGGTGAAGAGGACGCCTGAGAGGATGGCGTACTCCTGCGCGCGCGCGGTGAGCACCGCCGTCAGGATGGCGACGATGCCCGCGGTGAGGGACCCCAGCGAGCTGACTCGCCACTTCGCCACGACGAGCACGTAGACGGCCGCGCCCGCGAGCGCCGCGGTTGGAATCAGCACACACAGCACGCCGAGCGCGGTGGCCACGCCCTTGCCACCGCGCAGCTTGAGCCACACGGGATAGACATGGCCCAGCACCGCGGCCAATCCCACACCCGCGTGCACGAGCGGCTCGCCCGGCAACAGGACCCACGCGAGCACCACGGGCAATGCCCCCTTGATCGCGTCGAGCAGCAACACCACCAGGCCCAGCTTCTTGCCGGCCACGCGAGTGACGTTGGTAGCCCCGATGTTGCCGCTCCCGCTGTCGCGCACGTCCACGCCGCGGAACCAGCGCGTGAGCAGCACGCCAAAGGGAATGGAGCCGGCGAGATAGCCCAGCAGGACGAGCGCGAGAGTCACGAGAAGGCTCTACATCAACCAGTGGGGGAAGCGAGTGTGCACCACCACATACGCGTAGTTGACGAGGACGACGACAGGAAGCGCGATGCGCACGGCGGTCCACTCGCGCTCGGTCAGCCGGACCTCCGGGATGGGCAGCTTGAAGACCAGGTGCAGCAGCATCGCCACGGCCGCGAGCCCGAACAGCACGGCACACACCGTCCCGAGTGGGTTGGCCTCCCACGCGCCGGAGAAGTTCAGGTGGGCCACGCGGTCCGCGACCCGGGTCAACCCACATCCCAGGCACGGCCATCCGGTCCGCTGACGCAGCACACAGCCCCAGAACGGAATGAGCTTCGCGACCGGGATGTACCGGGCGATGAGCAGCCCCAGCAGACCGGTGAGCCCGATCCAATCCAGGTTGCCGAAACGCCGATTCGGAGGAGACAGGGTGACCTTCATGCGCGCCGGGCGGGAAGTGTGCGGGATGCGCCGCTCGGATGGAAGGGTGCCTTGCCGTGGCCGAGACGATTGGGCTAAGCGAACAGCCCATGAGAACGCTCCGCACTGCCCTGCTGGCCCTGGCCGTGGTCCCCCTGGTCGCGCTCGCGGAAGACAAGGCGCCCGCCAAGGCCGCCTCCGCAGAGCCTGACTGCCACCACCCCGCGCAAGCAGCCGCGGCCCCTGCGCCCGCCCCGGCGGCAGCAGGCTGGACGCTCACCCGTGGCGAGGCCCTCAAGGGCGCGCCGGTCGTGAAGCTGGCGGACCTTCTCTCCAAGCCCCAGGCGCATGACGGCAAGACGGTCCGCGTCGAGGGGCTCGTCCGCAAGGCGTGCGAGCGCAAGGGCTGCTGGATGGAGCTGGCCTCCGCGAACGACAAGAACCCGGGCGTGCGGGTGACGTTCAAGGACTACGGCTTCTTCGTTCCGCTGGACTCGGCGGGCGCACAGGCCCGCGTGGAGGGCGTGGTGAAGGTGGCGGACCTCACCGACGCCCGCGCGAAGCACTACGAGGAGGAAGGCGCTGTCGTCCCGCGTGGCGCGGACGGCAAGCCCCGCGAAATCCAGCTCGTGGCGACGGGCGTCGAGCTGCGCCGGTAACCCATGGCCCGCAGCTTCAGTATGCGCGGCGTGCAAGGCGCGGCGGATCGCGCCGTGCAGCACGCCCGCGCCTGGTTGTTGGAGACAGAACCCGGCTCACGGGTTCACGACGTCCAGCTCGATCCACGCTTCCAGCACCGAGGCGTGGACCTGCTCTGGGAACTGCCCACCGGAGAGGTCCGCGGCATCGAGGTGAAGGGCGACCGCAACGCGAACCGCCGCCGCTACTTCTTCGAGTTGGTGTCCAACCTGGAGAAGGACACGCCGGGGTGCTTCCTCTACAGCGGCGCGGACCTGATGGTGTACGTCTTCCTGACCCAGGGAGTACTCCACGCCCTGCCTCTGCGTGCCGTGCGCGAGTGGTTCCTCCCGCGGGCGAAGGACTACGCCCTCAAGCACGCCTTCACCCAGACAGGCGCCATCCGGTACACCACGGTAGGCGCCGTGGTGCCCGTGCGAGACGTCGCCGAGGGAGTCAGCGGCGTCAAGCACGTGCCCCTCAAGCGAGCCACCCCGGCGAGTGACGAAGCCACCGCGACCGCCGCGGAGCCCTCCGTCCCAACGGAGCCCGAGCCGGTCGAAAAGCCCCGCCGCGCCGAGTAGCGACAGAGCACGCCGCGGAGCTCCATCCCAGGCACAGCCGAGACATCGCGGCGCCTCGCTTAGCGCCGCGACGCCTCGCCTCGCTCAGTGCGAGTGACGGTGGCGTCGATGCCCAGGGTGCATCTTGTCGTGGGCCGCTTCCAGGCGATCCGCGGTGCGGACCAACTCCAGGAGCGCAGCGCGATCATTCTGCTGCTTGAAGACGTGCTCCAGGCGAGGAATCAGGTCCAGGGCGAGGTGCAGCTCGCCCTCCTTCTCAGCCGTCTCCAACAAGTCCTTCGCCCGAGCAGCAGCCTGCTCGTTGGCCTGGAGATGGATGAGCCCATCCACCGCGAGCAAACGGGTGATGGGCGCGCGAGCAGTATCGCGCGTGATGTTCACGAGGTCCTGCACCGCGGGCTCGCGCTCTCCCCGAGCCGCACGAGCCACCGCGCGGGAGATGCCCTTCCGGTCCGGGAGGAGGAACTCCTCGAGGTCGGCAAAGGACTCCGCGTCCTCCACATGGCCCTTCGCCGCAAGCGACTCCGCGAGCCCATCAAACAGCTCCGCGTCCCGCTCGGTGAACGGAGCCAGGGCCTCCTGGAGGAAGCCCCCCTTCAGGGCTCCCTTCTCGTCCACGGGGAGCTTGGACCGCAGCGCCTTCATCCGCTCGAAAGCGGGCGCGACCGGCGCATCGGCAACACCCGCGAGCCGCTGGCTCAACACCGCCATGAGCCCCGCGATGCTCTCGGTCAACTCCACCGGCGAAACCAGATCCGGGGTCCACCGACGCCACAGCTCCACGGCCGCGGCCACCACGAAATCCTTGAAGGGACCGGTCCCCTTCCACTGAGAACTCCACTGCTGGGCGATGCCCAGGGGATAGGCCGACTCCGCCAGCTTGCGAAAGTCAGCCTCGCTCATGGGGATGCCGTAGTGCCCGAGCGTGCCCTGCAGGGCCTCCGTCGAGTAGCCCCCCAGGCCCTTCTGCTGCCAGCCCTTGTCCACGCGTTGCGTGCTCACCGCTCGCTCTCCGATGCCAGGGACGCCGCCATCGGCGCCGCAGGGCGCCTTCTAGCGGAAGACGGGGCCAGCATGCACGGACGGGGTGAACGTCCCCGTCAAGCGGCGGACGCGGGCGGACCGGAAGCCGGCACGACGGGCCACTGCGTCGGGTTGCGCCGTCCGTCCTCCACTCGCCGGGCAAGGTAGGGGACACAGCCTCGCGCCTCGAAGGCCTTCTTCCAGGCCGAGAAGCTCCCCCCCGCCCGCCAGGCATCCATCGCGGCGAGCCCCGCCTCGGGGCCGCACTGGGCCAGCATGTACTCCACCCAGGCCCAGCGGGCGGAGGTCGGACGAACCTCGGCACGCCCGCGCAATCCGCGCCGCAAGCGCTCCAGCCGATTCTCCACCTCACGAACCCCGGCGAAGGGAGCCCCATCCAGGGGCGTGTTGCGCTTCGCGACAAAGGGCGCCACACCCAAGGCCACGGGAAGGATGCGCGAGAGTTCCGTCGTGAAACGGATCAGCTCGTCCACATCCACGTCCTCTTCGTAAGGCAGACCCACGACGTTGTAGACCTTGAGCTGCCGCATCCCCGCCGTGCGAGCGAACTGAGCAGCCCGGACGATCTGCTCCTCCGAGTGCTTCCGGTCCACAAGGTCCCGCATGCGCTGAGACGCACCATCAGCAGCAACGGTGAGGTTCGTCGCTCCGCCGCGACGCAGTTGATCCACCAACTCCTGGGTCAACCGGTCTGCTCGCAATGACGAGACACCCACCTCGCGCCCCGAGTCCGCCAGCGTCCGCAGCAACTCGACAATCCTCGGGTGGTCCGTCACCGCCGCGCCCACGAGCCCCACCCGGCGAGCATGGTCGGGAATCAGCGACAGCACACGCTCGGGAGGCACGGTCCGCATCCCCCCATTCGTGGTGCGCCGCATGACGCAGTAATGGCACCCACGCGAACACCCCCGCTCCGGCTCGATGAGGAACATCGAGCGCAGCTCGGTGTGCGGAGTGATGATCTGCGTACGAGCGGGAAGCCGAGCATCCGTCGCCTTCGCGACGTGATACCGAGCGCCGCCTCGCCCGGGGACCAGGAAGCCAGGGGTGCGCGCCAAGACATCCAACAGCGGCTCGCGATCCATCGACTGCGCCGCATCCAGCAGCACGTGGATGAGGTCGTCCGCCTCCCCCTGAACCAAGACATCCACGAAGGGCTCAAGCGGATCTGGATTGGAGAAGGTCAGCGGGCCGCCCGCGACCACCAGTGGATGGCGAGCACCTCGCTGCTCTCGGAGCAGCGGGATCCCCGACAGCTCCAACATCGAGAACAGTCCCGTGAGCTCCAACTCATAGGCCACCGAGAACGCCAGCATCGGGAACTCCGACACCGACGCCTGCGACTCCCACGTGAACAGCGGCGTTCGCGTTCGACGGAACGCCTCCACATCATCTGGGAGGAAGACCCGCTCAGCCGTGGCACCAGGCCGAGAATGAATCTCTCGGTAGATCGCCTGGTAGCCCAGGGAGCTCATCCCCACGTGGTAGGGACTTGGGTAGCAGAGAGCCACCCGGTAGGGCGCCTCCTTGTGAAGCGTGCCTTGCTCATCCGCAAGCAGCGAGCGGACACGTTCAATCAGCGCGTAGCGGCCCTCCAATGCTCCTCCCAGCCAGGTCGACCCGAGGCTCCATAAACACTGCGGCCCCGGACCGCCACTCCCATGAGGGAGGGCCGCCGGGGCCGCAGCAGGCAAGCAATGCCGTTCAGCTCACTTCTTGAACGACGGGATCGCCTTCCCAGCCGCGCACTTCTTCACGGTCGCATCGCAGACCACGTCGAAGTCCGGGTTGACGCCAGAGCCTTCGCCGCACGTATCCGCCGCGTTCGCCGGGTCAGACGCGTCCAGCGTCGGGTTGCAAGGCGTCGAGGGCCAGATGGCGCGCACGACGTACGTCGACTTGCATCCGTTCTTGATGTAGGTCAGCTCGCCCGTCAACTGCGTACCAGGGGCGCTCGGAGCGGAGTAAACCCGCACGTTGCTGAACTGGTACGAGATCGACGTGGTCGTCGCCCCATCAATGGCGTTCACCTTCGCCAGGTTGAAGTCGTTCGCGTTGCAGAACTGGTTCGCGTCGACGTCATTGGTGATGCCGCCCGTGCCCTGCAGATCCGAGTACTTGTTGTTCGGGTCCTTGGAACCCAGCGAGGCAAGACCACGCGGACGAATCGTCAGCGAGGCCTTGTTCGTGGCGACGTCGTAGAACTTCCAGACGCCCAGGTCCTCTCCTGCAGGGGCCTGCGAAGACGCATCGCAGGTGATGCCCGCGGCAGTCGGGGTCGGCCCTTCCACCAGGTCGTACTTCCCGAACCAGGGCAAAGAGCCCGAGTCCTGCACCACGCAACCCGGCGTCGGCTGGTCCGAGTCACAAGCGGACACGCCCATTCCGATACCGAGCATGACCACTGTCGAAAGAATGTTCTTGCGCATGTTACTCATCTTCCTCACGTGGTCTGGTGACTAGAACGTGTACCGCACACCGAGACGAATCTGACGCGGCGGCTGGTAACGATCCGGGTTCTTGTAGTTCTTGTTCACGTCGTCGTAGGTCAGGTTGCTGCCATCCTCGGCAAGCGTGACCGAACCACCGGTCGGGTTGTCCTTGGTCGGCAGGTCGCTGGCCTTGCCGCCCTTGACCGGGAGAACCTCGGCGAACGTGTAGGACTCGTCGACGCTGTCAACACCCTGGAAGTTGAACAGGTTGAAGACATCGAGGGTCACGGACAACACGCTGTCCTTGCTGACGCGGTAGTTCACACCCAGGTTGGAGTCGATGCTGTTGATCCACGGGGTGCGGCCGCCGGAGCCACGCGGGAGGATGAACGTCTCATCCTGACCGTAACCCGGGTAGGCGCCCATGTAGTTGATCGGCGTACCGGAGTTGCCACGGTACGACAGACCGATGTTCGCGGTGAGCGCGTTGGTGAGGCTGAACTCCTTCGCGCCGAACACCTTGATGGCAT
Organism: Citreicoccus inhibens; assembly: GCF_019039035.1. GTDB lineage: Bacteria > Myxococcota > Myxococcia > Myxococcales > Myxococcaceae > Citreicoccus > Citreicoccus inhibens. The sequence continues at coordinate 468,569 of NZ_JAHNZT010000001.1, forward strand.
GCGTACGGTCGAACGGGAGCAGACCCGTGCGGTTGTCCAGGAGGCGAATCAGGTCGAAGTCCGACAGGATGTTCGGATCGAGCTGGTTGTTCTCCGGGCGGAACAGACCGGGGTAGTTACCGTACAGACGCGACCACGTGTAGCTCGCCTGGGCCAGCCAGCCGTCGGAGAACGTGCGGTTCAGGTAGACGGTGACGGCGTCGTAGTTACGAACCGGCTTCGGGAACTCCTTGGCGAAGCCCGAGCCCGGGTTGCCGAGGAAGTACGTGTTGCCCTCATCGCGGCTCATGTCCTCGATGACCGAGTTCATGTCGCGGTGGGTGTACGTGGCGCCCGCGCGGGTGTTCGCGAGGAGCTCGTACTCGCCGCCAACCACGAACTCATCCGACGACTGCGGCTTGATGTTCGGGTCAACCGGCTCGCTCTCCACCTTACCACCGGAGTAGAGCTGGTTCGCGTTCAGGCTGCTCTCAGCGCGCGGAACCAGGTACGCAGGATCGGCGCACTCGTTGCGCTGCCCCTCACGCGTCGTCGGATCACAACCACCGGACTGCCCCGGCTCCGCCAGACGGCGCTGAGCGCTGTAGCGGCGCTCGCCCGGGAAGGCGCGGTCCATCATGTCCAGCGCGACCTGCTCGTAGTAGCGAGCGAAGTTCACGAACAGCTTCGCACGGCCGTTACGGAGCGGGTCCACGATGGCACCCAGGCGAGGCGACCACTGGTTGCCAAGCACGAGGGCCTTCTGGCCGTTGCCGCCGTACATCATCTGCATGTCATAGCGCACGCCCAGGTTCAGCGTGACCATGTTCGCGATGGACCAGCTGTCCTGCAGGAAGCCGCCCACCGTGTTGCTCTTGGTGTGCGACTGCTGGGTCAGCTCGGTCACCGGGCTGTCCGGCGCCGTCTGGTAGCCGTAGCGACGCGAGTCGCTCCAGTTACCCAGCGAGTTCTCCTGCCAGAACACGCCACCACCGTAGGCCTTCGTCTGATCATAGACGAGGAACTCGGTGTCCACGCCGCCCTTGAACACGTGGTTACCCAGCGCGTTGTTCAGGAGGTACGTGGCCTTGGCGTTGATCTGGTAGCGATCCAGCTTCGCGTCCGAGAGGAACGCAGGGCCACCCACCACGTAGTTCGTCACCGGGCAGCGCAGCAACTGCTCCTCGGGCGTGCTGCCGCAGTACTGCTCCGCGTTCGGCACGTTCTCGAAGAGGGACAGCGGACGCTCGGCCACGTACTGCGCCTGGGACAGACCGGCCAGACCCTGATCGGAACCGATCTTGGAGCCGTCCGCCGGGAGGCGCGAGTCGGTCTGGTGGAACCAGCCGAGGTTCGCGTCAACCAGGACCTTCTTCTCCATGAAGGCACCGGCGTACTTCAGGCCGAGCGCCGTCGTGTTGGTGTCACGCGAGATGAGGCCGAAGCTCCCAGGACGCGCAACCTGAGCCGCCGGCAGACCACCCGTCTGGGGGTTGATCTGCAGCTTGCCCAGACCACCCGTCGTCGACGGCGTCCCGTTGAGGGACAGCGACACGTTGTGGTCCTGGTTGATGAGGTACGTCAACTTACCCATGTACTGGATCGTCCGAGCATCGGCGAAGTACTTGCTCTGGGACCCAGGGATCTCGTTGACGACGCTGAAGCCGTTCGTGTCCTTCTTCACCGCACCCGTGTCATCCAGCTCGAACGAGTTCAGAGCGCGGGTGTGGGTGTAGCGGGTGAACGACGGCGCGAAGCCGGCGAAGAACCACAGCTTGTCCTTCAGGATCGGACCACCGAGGGTGGCGCCGAAGTCGCCCATGTGCTTCAGGGCGTTGTTGCCCGTGACTGTGGTGCCGTCCTCGACGACCAGCTTCCGGTTACCCTCGAAGGCACCCGGGGTCCAGTTGCCGAACACGGAACCGTGGAACTCGTTCGAGCCCGAGCGGGTCACCGCGTTGACGACACCGCCCGTGGAGCGACCGAACTCCGGCATGTAGCCGCCGGTGATGATGTTCACGTCCTGCACGAACTCGATGCTCATCGGGCTCGCGTTCACGCCGTAGGCCGGGTCGTTCGTGGACAGACCGTCCACCACGTAGCCGTTCTCAGGCGAGGTCGTGCCGTTGATCGAGACACCGTAGGCGTCCGCCTGCGCACCAGGCGCCAGCTCGGCCAGGGACTCGAAGGAGCGCGCCGCGCCACCCTTGCCACCCGGACGGGCCACCGCGATGCGGTTGATGAACTCCTGATCGACGTTCACGCCCGTGTTCGTCGAGCCGACGTCGATGGTCGGCGGCGTGCCAACAACCGTCACGTCACCTGAGAAGGAGTCCGGCAGCAACTCCACGTTCACACGGATCGTGCGGTTGAGCCGCAGCTGAACATCCGACCGGGCGAACGGCTTGAACGATTCCTTCTCGAACCGCAGGGTGTACGTACCCGGCGGCAGCTGGGGAATACGATAGTTACCCTGAGCGTCAGTAACCACGGTCTGCTCGCCCTGAAGATTGGGCGAGGTAGCGGTCACAACGACATCAGCAGCAGGCTGCTTGCTTTCGGTATTGATGACCGTACCGATGATGACGCTGGACTGTGCGAAAGCCGCAGATCCATAAAGCAGACCTGCAGCCAGGACAACTCCGGTTTCCCGGAGCACTCGGCTCACTTGCATACCAAACCCCTCCAAGGTGGGCTGCAACCGAAAATGACTGCGGAAAATATCTGAGGTCGGGCAGTTGTCAATAGACCGTTGCTTTTTGGTGACCAGTGGGGCATTGCGCGATCACGCTGGAGGCTTCCCGGCAGGGTCGCTTGAACCCGGTCCACGTTTCTGTATGGTAGCACGCCCTTCAATCCGGGCAGGGCGTGACGGGTGTCCACTGGTGAAGAGGAGTAAAGTGCATGTTCGATTCAGTCCTTGACCGCGGGCAAGGACCCAGGTCGCGCTTCGGCGTCGGAGCCGTCGTCTCGGCGTTGCTCCACCTCGGCCTGTTTGTCCTGGCGGTCTACCTGTCAACTCGGCCGCCTCCTGTTGAGGAGAAGGAGGTCGAGGTGACGCTGAAGGCCACCATGGCCCCGCCACCTCCCCCCCCGCCACCTCCTCCTCCTGCGTCAAAGCCCAAGACGGAGAAGAAGGTCACGCCCAAGAAGCCCAAGGACGTGATCGTGCAGCCCAAGGAGATTCCCAAGGAGAAGCCGCCCGAGGCCGAGCCTCAGCAGGAGGCTGAACCCGAGCAGGCCGCTGCAGAGGACGAGGTTGAGGGAGGCGTCGAGGGAGGCGTCGCGGGTGGTGTGGTGGGTGGCGTCGTCGGTGGTGTGATTGGCGGCGTGGTGGGCGGCCAGTTGGGCAGCACGGGAACAGACGTCCTCCCGTTCGGTTCTGGCATGTCGCGGCCGGAGAAAGTCGGCGGCCCGGAAATCTCTTACACGCGTGAAGCGCTCGAGGCCCACGTCCAAGGTCTGATGATCGTCAAGTGCGTCATCACGACCGAGGGAAAGGTCGAGCGCTGCCGAGTCATCAAGCCGCTCCCTCACATGGAGAAGGCGGTCCTGGACGCGCTGGCGGCCTCACGCTACAAGCCGGTCATGTTCCAGGGTCGCGCTGTCCAGGTTGATTACACCTTCAATATCAAGCTTGCCATGCCGCGTTGAAGAACGCGTCACGAAAATAGGTAGCAGCGACGATTTTCCCCCGCGCTCGTGAGGAGGAGCGCTCGAAAGCCATGCACTTTACTCTTTCTGAAATCTGGGCGCAGACGGGCCTCTTTGCCCGCCTTATCATCATCACCCTGGCGATCATGTCTGTCTCTTCGCTGGTCGTGATGGCGGAGCGCATCTTCGTCTTCCGCAAGACGCGTTCCGACAGCCGCAACTTCGCGTCCAAGATGGGCGCCATCCTCGCGAAGGGCGACCTGACCACCGCCGCGAACACCAACCTGGGCAAGGATGTGGGTCACCTGGGCCGCGTCATCAACTCGGGTCTGACGGCCTACCGCATCAGCCCGGGCAACAAGGAAGTCGCGGTTGAGTCGGTGGCCCGTGCGCTCGAGCGCCAGGCGCAGCGTGAGGTGCAGAGCCTCAAGCGCGGTCTGGGCGTGCTGGCGACGGTCGGCTCCACGGCCCCCTTCGTGGGTCTGCTTGGCACCACGATGGGCATCATCAACGCCTTCTCGATGATGGCCGAGTCCGGCGCCGGCGGTCTGGGCACCATCTCTGGCGGTATCTCGGAGGCGCTCATCACCACCGCGTTCGGTCTGCTCGTGGCCATCCCCGCGGTGATGGCGTACAACTTCCTGCAGGGCTGGGTGGACGCTCGTGCGGTGGACATCTCTGAGTCCTCCAACGAGTTCCTGGACGTGGTCGCACGGCACATGGCCGGCGGCGGGACGCAGTCCTCGCACGCGGCCTAGTTCCCCGCGCACGCGGGGGAGTCAGGGCCCGCCTCGACGGAATCTCCGAGAGGCGGGCCTCTCCATCCAGATCCAGGTGCACGCATGGGAATGTCAGCAGGCCCCAAAGGGGGCATCAAGAGCGAGATCAACGTCACGCCCCTTGTCGACGTGGTGCTGGTGCTCCTCATCATCTTCATGGTCATTACCCCCATGCTCCAGCGCGGAAAGTCCGTGGAGCTGCCCAAGGCCACGGAGATTGACAAGAACGGGGTAAAAGACACATCCGAGCCGATCATCCTGTCCATCACCCCTGACAAGAAGGTCTTCGTCGAGAACGACGAGGTGAATGAGCAGGGGTTGCAGGAGAAGCTCGCCGCGGAGCTCGTGAAGGATCCGGGCAAGAAGATCCTGCTCAAGGGCGACAACGCGCTCAACGTGGGCGACGTGCGCAAGGTGCTGGACATCGCCCGCAAGGCGAAGGCGAAGCAGATCGCGCTCGGCGTCGAGGAGAAGAAGTAATGGCCCGCGGACACAAGTCGCGCCAATGGGTGCAACCGCAGAGCGCCCCCAACTCGGACATCAACGTCACGCCGCTCGTGGACGTGGTGTTGGTGCTCCTCATCATCTTCATGGTGGTGACTCCGCTGATGGAGAAGGACATCGTTGTCCGCGTCCCTGATACGGAGATGCAGGACAATACGCCTCCGGATCCCAGCGACGATCAGCTCGTCGTTCAGGTCGACAAGAACGGCGGCTACTCCATCAACACGGAGCAGATTCCCGCCGCGGACTACGTTGCGCGTCTCAAGCGAATGCTGAACGCCAAGAAGCCGGATGACCGCATCGTCTTCTTCATGGCGGATGACTCAACCAACTATGGGAAGCTCGTTGGCGCGCTGGATGGCGCCCGTGCCGCAGGAGCCAAGATCCTCGGCATGGCGACGGAGCTGCCCGAGAACGCGGTCGTCCAGGGCACCGGTCAGCCGGGGGCGCCTGAAGCCCCCCCCGCCACCCCGTAGTCCAAAGCATCGAGGGCTCGCGGACCAGCGAGCTCTCGATAAACAGAACGCCCGTCGGCCGGAGTTCTCCTCCATATGGCCGGCGGGCGTTCGCTTTTGTGGCCTCTGACGGCCGCGCTGGGCAACGAGACGGCCTCCCAGAGAGTTCTCCTGTTCCGCGATTCAGCGCGCGCCATAACGCCGTTCAGGGCGTCCCGTTGCGCCGGACCAGCATCTCCGCCGATGGACGCCCCGAGAGAGGTGTTCACCCGAGGCATCCCAGGTACGACGTTTGCTCTCCTTTCCTCACGACAGCGGAAGGGAGTGAGAAATGCTGGCAAGGGTGAGGTCGGGAGCCCTGATGGGCGTCGACGCGGTCGTAGTGGAGTGCGAGGTCGACATGGCGCTCGGCCTGCCCTACTTCAACGTCGTAGGGCTTCCGGAAGGCGCGGTCCGCGAATCCAAGGTTCGAGTCATCTCCGCCCTGAAGAACGCAGGGTTCGAGCTCCCTCAGAAGCGCATCACAGTGAACCTGGCCCCCGCAGAGTTGCGGAAGGAAGGAGCGGCCTTCGAACTCCCCATTGCATTGGGGGTGCTCGCCGCCGCACGCCTCATCGAGGCTCAGAACCTGGAGCCATTCCTGTTTGGAGGTGAACTCTCCCTCGACGGGACCGTCAAACCCATCAAGGGAGTCCTCGCGCTCGCGGCAGCCGCACGCGACAACGGCTACTCGGGCGTCATGGTGCCCACGGCAAATGCCGCCGAGGCCGCGCTGGTCGAGGGGATTCAAATCCTTCCCATTTCTCATCTGCGCAGCGCGGTTGAACACCTCACTGGCAGCGCTGTCCTCCCAGCTTACGTCAGGGCCGCGAGACCGCAGGTGGTGGAGCGGGCAGCCATGCCCGACATGGCGGATGTCCGTGGGCAACCCGAACTGAAGCTCGCGATGGAACTCGCCGCGGCAGGCGGACACAACCTGCTCATGTGCGGGCCACCTGGCTCTGGCAAGACCATGCTTGCGCGAAGGCTGCCAGGCATTCTTCCCGAGATGGCGTTCAGCGAGGCCCTCGAGGTCACAAAAATATACTCAGTCCTGGGGCTCCTTGGAGAGGAGCAGGCATTGATGTGTGAGCGCCCGTTCCGCGCGCCGCACCACACCCTCTCGGACGCGGGACTCGTCGGAGGAGGCCCCACTGCGCGACCAGGTGAGTTGTCTCTCGCCCATCACGGGGTCCTGTTTCTCGATGAGCTGCCAGAGTTCCGAAAGAATGTCTTGGAAGTACTCCGGCAGCCACTTGAGGAGGGGGCCATCCATCTCGCGCGTGCAAATCAGCACATCACCTATCCGTGCCGCGTCATGCTGGTTGCCGCGATGAATCCGTGTCCCTGTGGGTACTTCAACGTCCCCGGCCGGACATGTACCTGCTCGGAGCACCGCGTCTTCGACTACCACTCCAAGGTGAGCGGCCCCCTTCTCGATCGCATTGACATCACCGTGCAGACCCGCGCCGTGGAGTACCATCAACTCTCCTCGACAGCGCCGCCGGAGCTCCCCAGCCATCACTATCGGCAGCGCGTCGCCATTGCACGGGAGCGCCAGCGAGAACGGTTCAAGGCCGAACCGGGAGTGCACTGCAACGCCCAGATGCCAGTTCACTTGCTACGGCGATACTGTGTCCTCGCGCCACGGGCAGAACGAACGCTCGAACTCGCGGTGCGCCACCATGGGCTCTCCGCTCGCGCGCATGACCGCATCCTCAAGCTGGCCCTGACGCGCTCGGACTTGGAGGGACATGCCCGCATCGAGGATGTCGATATGCAACTTGCGGTCGACTGCCGGATGTTGGACCGGCGGAGTTGGCTGCACGCGAACGTGCAGGGTAGCCGCTCCTCACGAAGCGACCCGTTCTCCCGCCTCATCGAGCCATCTTGAACAGCTCGTTCAGCGAGGCGAGGGATGCGGCTCCGACGGCGCTGGGAGTGATTGGTGTTCCTGCGGTGCGGGCAGCACCGTCGGATGAAACCGCTCCTCAAGCTTATCCAGACGCGGCACGGCGCCCGTAATGATGCGCGCTGAACGGCCAAACGTCAGATACGAGTACGCCCAGTTGAGCAGCACCGCCAGCTTGCTTCGAAAGCCAATGAGGAAGGTGATGTGAATGAACAACCACGCAAACCAAGCAGCGACACCTGACTGTTGCACGCGACGGAAGGCCACTCCTACCGCTTGTCCGCGGCCAATCACCGCGTAGGTGCCTCGGTCCCAGTAGCGGAAGGGCATCATCGGCTGCCCTTGGATCTGTCTCAGGATGCTGAGCGCCGCATGCTTCCCTTCCTGCATGGCCGCAGGCGCCACTCCGGGAACTGACGTTCCATCGCCTTGCTTGACGAATGACAGGTCGCCAACAACAAAGACATCCGTTCTGCCGGGCACCGTCAGCTCCGGGGACACCATGACCCGTCCGGCGCGATCCATCGGCGCCCCCAGGGAGCGCGCCACCGGGGAAGCTGAAACCCCTGCAGCCCAAAGCACCGTCCGTGCCGGCAAATGCTCGGACCCCATGAAGACGCCGGTCGCATCGATGCTCGTCACCCGAGCCCCCGTCATGACCTCGACCCCGAGACGCTCCAACGCCTTGCGCGCACGAACCGAGAGCGCTTCAGGGTAGCTGGGGAGAACATGGCCCAGCCCCTCGATGAGCAGGATTCGCGCTTGATTCGGGTCGATGTTCTGAAACTCACCTGGCAGTGAGTTGCGACTGATCTCCGCGAGCGCTCCCGCGAGTTCCACCCCCGTAGGACCCGCGCCAATGATGACGAATGTCATCAGCGCTCGCCGAACGTCCGGGTCAGACTCTCGCTCGGCCATCTCGAAGGCGAGCAGGACGCGGCGACGGATCTCGACCGCGTCCTCAATAGTCTTCAGCCCCATCGCGTGTCGCGCCCACTCGTCATGACCGAAGTAGGAGTGCGTTGCGCCCGTAGCCACGATGAGAAAGTCGTAGCTCAGCTCACCGTCCGCGAGCAGCAACCGCTTGTGCTCCAGGTCGATGCCAGTCGCCTCCGCCAGCAGCACTTGGATGCGATGTCGTCCCAGGATGCCTCGAAGGGGGGCCGCAATCTCACTGGGACTCAGCGTCGCCGTGGCCACCTGGTAGAGCAATGGCTGGAAGAGATGGTGGTTGTGTCGATCCACCAGGGTCACCCGCACCGGGGCCTTCCGGAGCTGCCGGGCAGCATAGAGGCCACCAAAACCTCCACCGAGGATGACCACGTGCGGCAGGTCTGCGCGGTTCTTGGTCACGTCTGGAAAGGTGAGGCAGCGCTCCTCGAATTTCAACGCAAGCAGCCTGGCTGCTCGGTGGAGTCGGCTGTGCGCAGGGCACCTCGGCTCCTTGCTCACCTGGAAAGCAGGCAGCAGCTCCGGGGGCCAGTCACTCCGGATGGTCGGACGCTTGGAGTCACTCTGGACGATTCACGAGTCTCCGCCCGAGTACGCACAGCGGCATGCCCATTGCTCGGTAGGGCAAGTAACGCGCGACCGGCTCGGCCTCGGCGCATCCGTGCGCGCGTCGCACATCACCCATCAAGGCGGCAAGGGAGTCGGACGCAATGAGCAAGCTGACGGAGAAGCTGAAGGCAGTGGCGGCTGCGGTGGCGGCGATCGAAAAGCAGTTTGGCCGAGGGGCCGTGATGCCACTGGGAGCTGAGGCAATGGTCCAGAAGGTCGCGGTGATTCCCACAGGCTCCGTGGGATTGGATCGAGCTCTCGGAGTGGGTGGGTATCCTCGCGGCCGCGTCGTGGAACTGTTCGGACATGAATCGTCCGGGAAGACCACGCTGACCCTGCATGCGATTGCCCAAGTGCAGGCCGCTGGGGGTGTCGCGGCCTTCATTGATGCAGAGCATGCGCTGGACGTTACCTACGCACGCAAGCTGGGCGTCCGCGTGGAAGAGCTGCTGGTCTCTCAACCCGATACGGGAGAACAGGCGCTCGAGATAACCGAACACCTCGTGCGCTCTGGCGCCGTGGACCTCATCATCGTGGACTCTGTCGCGGCCTTGGTTCCCCGCGCGGAAATTGAAGGCGAGATGGGAGATGCTCACATGGGCGTGCAAGCACGACTGATGAGCCAGGCCCTCCGCAAGCTCACGGGGGCCGTCAGCCGGTCCGGCACCTGCATCATCTTCATCAATCAGATTCGAATGAAGATTGGTGTGATGTTTGGAAATCCCGAGACCACGACGGGAGGAAATGCACTGAAGTTCTATTCCTCGGTGCGCCTGGAGATCCGCCGAACAGGGAGCATCAAAGAGGGCGACTCCGTGGTGGGGTCCAAGGCGCGGGTGAAGGTCGTCAAGAACAAGGTCGCGCCCCCATTCCAAGAAGCCGAGTTCGATGTGATGTACGGCTCAGGCATTCATCGTCCGGCCGAGGTCCTCGACATGGCGGTCGCCGGTGGACAGGTGGAGAAGTCCGGCAGCCACTTCAGTCTTCGCGGGGAGCGCATCGGGCAGGGCCGCGAGCGTGCCATCGAGTGGCTGCGCGAACATCCCGAGGCCTTGGAGGCGCTCGCCCGTGAGCTGGTCGGCGCCGCTGCCCTCCCCTGCCCTCCTGCAGCGGCCGAGGCCGCCTAGCCTTGGACGGCTGCCAACGACAAGGGGACGGGCACCCGACGCTGTCCCGCACACAAATGCAATGCGCCCTCTGGCCCCTCTTCCAGGAGCTGGCCCAATTGGTACTGCGCATCGCGCGAGAAGCGAGCCTTGGCACGTCCCTGCTTGACTTGGCAGCCCACCACCCCGTCCGACTCGACATGCAAGGTCGCAACATCGAGGGCTTCGGCGGTGCGATCACTCAGTCGGATGGAGACAAGGTCCGACGGAGACACATCCACGGTCCGGACCTCGTAGGCCGCGTCCTCCACCTGGACGTAGCACCAGTCATTCCCGATGCGGAGCTGGTAACGCCCCTGGTCGTCCAAGACGAGCGAGGCATCGAACAACTCGATGATGCGCGGATGGAGGATGGGCTCGTCGTCGTGCCACCAACGCAGGGTGGGGTCGAGGCGAATGCCGCTGTCCTCGCGGGTGTGCCAACGCTTGCCTGGGGGCGGCGGACCGCTGGGTGGTTCCATGACCTTCCTTATCTGCGCCTGCGCGCTGGATGGAGCAACTCCTCGTGGCCTGGAGTCCTCGCCCTACCAGTTCCGAACGAGTTCCGTGTAACCACGGAAAGCCACCGCGCCCCAGAAGTTCACCAAGAAGCCCAATGCGACCACGCCCATCACTGCTCGGTTGCGCAGCGACCATCCCCCCAGAGCGAACAGCACGAGCAGATACGGCGTGTAGTCCAGGCTGAATCGGAAGCCGAACTGCATGTACCCGGTGTTCTGGTAGAACAGGCCCGGCAGCGCGCACACTGCCACGGTCAGCCACATGGGCCAGTGCAGGCGAGGCCGCTCCTTCGGAACCAGCAGGAAGACAATCAGAGGCAGGGTCAGCAGCAGCGTCAACCCGTACGGGTCGTACGCAAGACGCAGCGGCTCCCAGGAGATTTTCGGGAGATTGAGGAACGCAGCCTGGAGGTTGCGTGCCAGATAGCTGACGTTGAACAACCCCCAACGGTCGATGTCTGCGTTGACGCGGTTGTTGAAGAGGAACGCGTGTCCGAACTCCCCCGGACGCCCGAAGCGATAGACGTTGTACGCAGCAGCGAGCAGCCCCAGGGGTGCGGCTCCCGCGGCAAACAGCCCCAGCTTGCGCGCCGCAGCCCTCCAGTTCACTCCGAGCGACTTGAGCTGAGCGCGGCGATCAGGGCCAGGACACAGAGCTTCGAGGACGAAGAAGAGGCCCGCGAACAACAGCGGTGTGCGTGTGAGCACTGCCATCGAGAAGAACAGCCCTGCCAGAACCGGGCGACGCGCACGGACCGCGTTGCGTACATACAGACAGGTCCAGGCGACCCCCATGACCTCGGCACTGAACCAGACCTCGCCCCGGATGGCGCAATAAAAGAAAAGCGTTCCGAACGCGAGAACGAGCGACAAGGCGATGTTGTCATTGCGTTCACGCGACGTCTCGCCCTCCTTCGCCAGGAAGCGCAGCAGCGAATAGAAGAGCGCCACTGCCAACGCGCCAACGACAACGCCAAAGCTGGTGTCGTTGAACTGGTATCCGTGCAGCGCGACAAACGGCAGCATCACCACGGCTGGGAACGAGGGGAAGCTGACGTACCAGCGATCGTCCGCGAGGGGCCTGCCTTCACAGCGGACCTTCGCGCCATCCACCTGACGCACGCAGGCCCAGTCCTCCAGGTTGGGCAACACCTGCGGGTCCACATCCAGGCGCCCCTCCAACCACGACTGCGCCTGGTAGATGAAGTGTGGCGCCGCGCTCTGCCGGAGAAAACGCTGGGAGCTGAAGCTGGCGAGCACCGCGAACGACACGAGGAAGAGGAGAACCTCGACACGGTACGCGCCGAGCCAGATGCGAATGGCGGAGGTTCCAACTGCCCGCGACAGGGGCTCGGCCGACGACAATGGTGCGATGGGCGGTTCCGAGGAGAGAGGACCCGCGGGCTCAGCCCCGGAAGGGCCATGCTGTTTGGATTTGGAGCGGCTCATGGGGTGGCAGACGCGGTCAGCAGATGCCGACGCAGCAATTCCAGAGAGTGAGAAGCAGCGAAGAGGCGCACACGCTCGCGATCGCCATGAATGAAGATGCGTTCATATCGCGCCGGAATCCCGGGTCCAGCCATCCCGCAGTACACCGTGCCGACCGGGTCTTCTTGGGTTCCACCGCCCGGCCCCGCATACCCTGTCACCGACAGGCCATAGGTGGCCCCAGTCACGGCACGAACTCCCTCGGCCATGGCCAGCGCCGTCTCCTTCGACACTGCGGAGTGTCGCGCGAGGACCTCGGGGGGAACGCCCACCCAGGCGGACTTCATCTTCTCCGAGTACACGACAGCACCACCAAGAAAGACGTTGCTTGCCCCCGGAACGCCAGTGAGCTGCTGCGCGATGAGTCCCCCCGTGCAGCTCTCGGCCACTGCCAGGGTCGCCCCCGTTTGAGCCAGCATCCGCACGAGGACCGCGGCGTACTCGTCACCGTCCACTCCAAAAACATGCGCCCCGAGCACGTGTCGAGAGGCTGCCTCCGCGGCATCCAGCGCCGCATCCGCTTCGCGCTGCGAAGCCCCCTCCGACATCAGCTTCAGGTGGTTCTCCGGTGCATGGGTACGGAAGCCGAAGACGACATGCGGATGCCCCGGCGCCAGCGGCATCACGGTCTGATCCAACATCGACTCGGACAGGGAGACGGTGCGCAGCAAGCGGAAGGCGCGAAAGGTGCGCGCTGGACCAGACTCCAAGGTCGCGCGGATGCGCGGGAGGATCTCGCCATCGACCAGGGCTCGATACTCGCGAGGAACACCGGGGAGAAAGAAGAACTCACAGTTCCGGATCCGCTGGTGGACCAGCGGTGCCGAGCCTACGGGATTCTGGATGGCCTGTGCCCCTTCAGGAATCCTCGCCATTCGCAGGGCGCTCGGATTCATGGGGACTCCCCGTGCGGCGAATCGCGCCTCCAGCCACAGAACAACCTGGGGATCCTTCTGCAGCGGTACCCCCGCTGCCTCAGCCGCGCACTCCAAGGTGAAGTCATCCGCGGTCGGTCCCAGTCCACCGGAGACGATGACCACGTCTGCACGGTCGGCGGCCTCCAGCAGCCGATCTCGGATGTCCGACCTCACGTCGCCCACCAAGACGACTCGCCCCACCTTCACGCCCAGTTCGAAGAGCCGGGCCTCCAGGTAGCTGCTGTTCGTATCCGTGACGAGGCCAGTGACCAGTTCGTCACCTGTGCACAGAAGTTCGACGCGCATGGGTGCGGCATCCTACCGGCTGCGCGGGCCCAGGGCACGGACGACGCGCCCCCACCACCCCACCGGGCGAGCACTCGACAGGGCTGCTCCTTCACCTGCACGCATGCTTTCGCAGCCGCGCTGGCGAGCGGCCGCTGGCTGCGTTCAGGTGTCCTGGTGGGAGGTCTGGCCGCTGGGACCTGCGCCTCTGCATCCCGGGGGCTCAGGGGAACTCTCCCCATGGGCCTTGGTCCGCGGACTTCTGCATCTGGATGCCCGCGGGAAGTCGGCATCCAGGTGCCCACATGGGAATTCAGTGTCCCTGGTTCTCGGCGCGGGGTCTGTTCCCACAGGGGGCGTCTGAGGCGGGCCGCCACGCGCTCCGAGCGACCAACTCGGGTAGCTCCTCTGCGTCCAAGTTGGTGCCTGCATGTCTGTGGGGCTTCGGCAGTCGCCGCACACTCGACCGACCTCTACAATCAAGCAATTGCTCGTCGGCATTCGCGCAGGCGGCCGTGGACCCTTTACGACATCTCCCCCGTGGACCCTCCGTCGAGTGATGACTTCCCCTACCGCGTCCCGCTGGAATGGAACCGACTGGGTCACGACGCGGGATGCTGCTGGCACATCCTTGCCGGTACAGACTCTGGCCGTTCGGGATTGGGGCCCGACAGCTCAAACGCTAGCGCGCTTGTCGATCCACCGGGATGTCGAAGTGCAACACGTCTTCTCGAGTACCCAGGCTCGTGTAGAGCGCAATGGCAGGGTCGTCTCCGTGGTCCGCCTGGACGAACATGACGTAGGCTCCCCGCTCCGCACCGAGACGCTGGAGTTCTCGAATCAGCCCGGTCGCGATTCCTCGACGACGATGCGCTGAAGCCACCGCGAGGTCGTAGATATAGAGTTCGCTGCGCTCCTGCTCAAACTTCCTCAACTCGTATGCCGCAAGCCCGCCCACAACCTTCCCGTCGTCCATTGCCACGAGCGCGATGAATGAGTCCCCCGAGAGCAGGCGTCCAAAGTAGGCGGCACTCGGACGCGCTCGGCCGTATGTCTCGACCTCTTCGAAGGCCTCGCCCAATACGGTCAGCATGCCGTGCATCAGGTCGACGTCGGACGGACCCAGGCGCTTGACCATGAATGAGGGTGTCTGCATGCGGTGAATCTACTCGCGATGCTGTGACACCAGCTGGGCTTGAGCCGCCTCAGGGACACCAAAGAAGAGGCAAGTACGGTGTCCGACATGACGAAAGAGCAGAAGCCGAGACGTCTCCGACGTAACGACACGGTAGAGTTCAAGCTCATGACCAGACAACGAGGGTGACTGTCTCTGCACACTGCTTGCGCAGGCATTGAGCGGTCTCATTGCCTTGGGCCCCGGCATGGAGGCCGACTCGATAGGGCATCACTCACAATGCGGCGGGTTCATTTGTGTCGCGAGGTGCCGGAGCGATGAACCTTGCTCTCCAGCAACGGGCCCCGCCAACTCGGGAACCACTCACGGCGCTGCGGTCCCATTGCTTCGGGAGTTTCCGGCGCGCTGTGCACGGGGTCTCTGGCTACGGGCCCCGAAAACTCTGGCACTACTCACAGCATGGAGGGCCCGGTTGCTTGAAGCGGTGCCGGCAGATGCCAGCACGCTGTGCCGCAACCTCCGTCCAGGCGACCAGCCAGTTCTTGCGACGAATGCAGCCCGGCACGTTCACTTGCCGGTGTACCGGCGCGAGGCGCGTTGGGCTTCGGCAAGGTGACCTGCTGGTCGGGGCAGTTCGCGCAGCGGCTTTGCTTGCGACGGAAGTGGCTGGCGCGCGGAGACCTTGGACCCAGACATGGTGACCCGCTGAATGGGGCAGCGGTCAGAGCGCAGTGGAGTCGTTGGCCTCGGGAGGTGATGGCGCTGTGGGTCTTGGGAGCCCAGCTCGCCGCGGACCGACTTGGGCTCTGCCACACCGCAGCAGAGGGCCCGCTGGATTCCGTGGGGAACCGAAGCCTGCGGGCCTTGCTCGTTCGCGATTGGATGGACTGCGGCCTCTCGCTCATCCCTCGTGGGCCCTTTGGCTCACGGGATGATTGGGGCCTTGGGATTCAGAGGTAGGCCGGGCCGTCGCTTCCGGGACCTTCGTCCTCGTCTTCGTCATCGTCAATGACCGCTGCGACCACCGCGGCACCGCCTCCGACCTTGCGCGCCACCAGGCGATTGCCCACCTGCGCCGCCGACTCCACCAACCCCAGCAGCAAGTACGCGAAGCTGTAGGCGACCAGGACCCAGGCGGGATGGAACTGCCTTGCGATGACCCCTCCCGCCACCGCCATCACTCCGCAGACCAGGGCTGTCTTCCGCGACGGCCGAGCGTCCTTGAACGTTCGATAGCGCACCGTCGACACCATCAACAGCGACAGGGCCACCACCGCCACGGCCACCGGCACCCGCGCCCCCACCGTCAACGGCTCACCCGCCGCCGCCACGTGGTGCGAGATGATCAACGACACCAACACACCCGCCGCCAACGGAATGGGCAACCCCACGAAGTGGCCACCCCCGCCCCCATGCGGATCACGCTGCGCCAGCACGTTGAAGCGCGCCAGCCGCATCGCTCCACACGCCGCGAACGCGAAGGAGATGAACAGCCCCAGGAACCCCATCGGCGCAAGCGCCCACTTGTACACAAGCAGGGCAGGCGCCGCTCCGAACGAGGTCACGTCCGCCAGGCTGTCGAGCTGCATCCCGAAGTCGCTCTGCGTCTTCGTCAGCCGCGCCACGCGACCATCGAACCCGTCGAAGAACATCGCGAAGAAGATGGCCAGCGCCGACTGGTAGAACTGCACAGGACCCGCCTCGCCCGTGCACAGGGTGATGGCGTAGAACCCACAGAAGATCGACGTGACGGTAAACAGGTTCGGGAGCACGAACATCAGTTTCCGCAGCTTCATCGTTCCCTCGACTTCCCCTGATGGCCGTGAGTCCCGGCGACAGAAACGGCGAGGGAACGGACCTTAGCAGGGTTTTATTCGCTGCGTCGTCCGACCCGGGTCGGTAAGGAGACGAAATGGGCGCCGTGCAGTGGGCCATGTGGGGGTTGGTCGCGGTGGTGGCCCTGGTGTTGGGGAACGTCGCCTGGGTGGCGCTGGTGAGGCGCTGGTACCGACTCCGCACACCTCCCCCCCAGACCTTGCGCGCGCGCTGTTCGGACGGGTGGGAGCTGGCCGTCCATGTCCGCCGGGCCCCCGTGCGGCGCTTCCAGGAACCCGTCCTCCTGTGCCACGGGCTGGCCGCCAATCGCTTCACGTTCGACTTCGAGCCCCCCTACTCCGTCGCCCATGCGCTCACCGAGGCCGGCTTCGACTGCTTCAGCGTCGAGTGGCGCGGCACCGGCCACTCCCGGCGCCCGCCCCCGGGTCGGCGCTACACCGACTTCTCCATTGATGATCACGTCCTGCAAGATGCCCCCGCCCTCCTCGCGCTCGCGCTGAAGGAGACCGGTGCGGCGAGTGCGTTCTGGTTGGGGCACTCGCTGGGCGGGCTCGTGGGCTACGCGGTGGCGCAAGGGCCTGAGGCCGCGCAGCTCGCGGGACTCCTCGTGCTCGGCTCACCGGTGCACTTCAAGTCAGAGCCCTTCCTCCGCACGCTCATCTCCCTCGGCGTTCGCGCCGCCTGGCCCGGTCAGCTCCGACAAGAATGGATGAGCGCCAGCCTCGCGCCCTTCCTCGGATACATCACCCTTCCCCTGTCGGACCTCGTCGTGAACCCGAAGCACATCCCGCCGCGCATCCAGCGACAGGTCTACGCCAACATGATGTCGTCGATGAGCCGCAAGGTCCTGCTCCAGTTCCAGGATTGGATCGAGCACGACGCGTTCCGCTCATATGACCGGCGCACGGACTGGCGCGCGGGCATCGCTCGGCTCCAGCTCCCCGTGCTCGTCATGGGCGGGAGCGCGGACCGCCTCGCCACCGCGCAGAACGTCGAGTCGCAGTACGCGCTCCTCACCGCTCCCGACAAGTCCCTGCACGTCTTTGGTCGCGACCATGGCGACCAGCAGGACTACGGACACGGAGACCTCATCTTCGGACAGGGCGCTCCCACGGAGGTGTACCCCGTCATCCGGGATTGGCTCGAGCGACATGCCACTCCGCTCGTCGCCGATGCCGCCTCGGATCGGAGCGCGTGAACCAACCCATGCGGCTGCCGTGACGAACTGAGACGGCGCTCTCCGGATGAGGCTTCTGCGCGGTGACCTCCAGACGAGGACTCGCGGGAGACACGTGCTTCAGGTGCGCTGTGGGGCAGCTCCGTGTGCGGCAGCGAACGATTCACGTCTTCGGGCCTGCAACGTCCCCAACACGCAGGCACCGATGCGCACCTGTCCGCGATGGACTTGAACTCGGAGCGTTGCACTCGGCTTGCTTCGTTCGGTGCGCTCGGGCGAGCGTGACGCAGTCTTCTGCGCTGTTCAGGGATGGGGACTCCCAGGCGGGTCCTTGCGCAGGGATTCCGCGCACGTGACCTGCGCCCCTTCGTGATTCGACGCGTGGATCCGACCGAGGACGACCTTCGTCCCACTCCCGCATTCCGCCCAGAGGAGGGGCTCGGTGGGGTCCTCGACTCGGAGCCCATCGACGGACAACACGCCCCTGTTCATGGCCGTCAGCGCATGTCCCTTGCCGCTGACCGAGACGCCGTTGGCCTCCAGGCGAGCCTCGGTGTCCACACTGAGCCCCGCCTGATGGCAGCCGCGAAGCACGGCGTCTCGCAGTAGCACTCGCGCCGCCTGTGCCGCCCAGACGCACGCGCCCTCCACGTCACGCACTTCGAGCCCCGCCACGTCCGCCGCCACTTCTCGCAGGTGCAGCCCTTCGCCTGTGTCTCCAGCCGCGGAGTGGACCCGTGACACAGCACCCTCGCGAAGTCGCAGGGTGCCTCGCACCGCCACGAGGCCGTACTCCGCGGCCCCGTCCACTCGCAGGCCACGAATCGACACCCGCGAGTCCGTGAGCTGCACACCTCCCAGGTTTCCACTCGACAGAACCATCACGTCGTCCAGCACGGCTTCCGATGCAGACAGGCCGAGGCCAGCACGCGCTGCTCGCACGGAAGTGAAGTCGTGAACCTCGACCTTCGCGCGCATCGACGTGAGGCCGTACTCGTGGCCGAGCACTCGCACCCGATTCAGCGACAGGGCTCCTTCGACGACATTGAACGCTGGGCCGCGCCCACCCTCCGCCACTGCGTCCTCCAAATCGACCCGTCCGCCAGCTTGGCCAACCGCGGTCTCGGGCCCTTCGAAGCGGACGTCTTGCAGTCGCGCGCGGCCTCCGCCTCGCAGGCGCACCGCACGGCGATAGGGCCCCACGAACTCCGATTCCCGCACCTCCAACCGAGTCGTACTTCCGGTTCCCTCCCGGGCCTCGACATCAATCCCCACGATGTTCGTTCCCGGGCGGCTTCCCTGTGAGTCACTACGACGCCCTGCCTCGGCCTCAACGAGAGGCGCCGCGAGCTGCATCCCGCCCGCAGCCACGCGACGCGCCACCCCGAGTTCCAACTGGGCATCAACGCGAAGCATGCCGAAACCCGGCGTCCCCTCGCTCACTTGAGCGCCGCGTTGCTCTACCTCTCTCGCAGCGACGTGAAGCCCCGCGGGGGCCGTGTCCTGAACTTCGACGCGGCTCGCGGCTTGACGCCTCGATTGGAACTCAACGCGCGGCCCTGAGCGCTGCGTCTCCCCCTCATCCGCCTGAGACGTGCTTTGAAACTTCTCTCGTGCCTCTGCGTGCCGGGCGATGACGTGCGAACTTCGAACATCGCCCCTGGACCCGCCCCGGGTTTCCTCGCGCGCTTCGGCCCGCGGACTTCGCGCCTCGGCGCGGGGCTCGGTCCGGACTTCATCCTGGGCCTCGGCGTGCTGATTGGCGGACTGCGCTTCCGCGGCATCGAAGTGGCTCCGCTCCACCCACAGCGAGCCTGCCGTCAGGTGGATCGCGCCCTGGCGCTGGCCACTGAAGCGCACCTCCTTCAGCCGCACCTCGGAGCCCGTGCCCAGGCTCAGCCCCCACTGTCCACCTTGGAACTCCAGGCCCGTCAGCTCGGCGCCTCCCTCCAGGCGCAGCAGCGCCTCGGCGCCGTCCTCCGCCCACACCACCGTGCCGGCGCCCCCACCCGTGAGCCTCGCTCCGTCTGGCACCTGGAGCGGGCCTGCGTACCGCCCTGGCGCCAGGTGAACCCGTGGACGCCCCGGCAAGGCCAGGGCCTCGGCCAACGAGCGCAGGGGGTGCTCGCGCGAGCCGTCCCCGGTTCCCGGACCCGCCACGTCCACCCACACCTCCCCTTGCGGACCAACCTCGGCCAGCGGGCCCGCGCTCGCCGACCCCGGCCCTCGGCAGGCCGTCAGCACGAGGGACACGGAGACGAAGAACCACCGGAACATGGCGCCGCAGTCTACCCGACAGGGCGTCACCCCATGCGATCAGACCCACTCGCCAAGTGATCGATTTTCCAAAGACATTCACCCCAGCGCGATCATTCCCAAACCATCTCCAGCCAGTTCAGGGTGCGCCGGTGTGTCAAAAGATGCGATCAGACTCCTGTCTACGCTTTGTGTTTCAAGCGGCCAAATTTTCGTCCAGAGGCCGATTTTCCGGCTCGGGAGCGCCTGCTGCATTGACAGTCGAAAGCGCGATTTGTTACCTCCGCTTTCCGCTCGTTCAACGCCAGACAACGCACAGACGGAGGGGCGTAATGACCAAGGCAGAGCTCGTGGAGGTGGTGGCGGCGCAGACGCGGCTGACCAAGAAGTCGGCAGCCGAGATTCTCGACATCGTCTTCACCAATATCGGCAAGGCGGTGAAGAAGGACTCGCGCTTCAGCTACCCCGGGTTCGGCACCTGGTCCATGCGCTCACGCAAGGCCCGGAAGATCCGCAACCCTCAGACGAATGAGATGATGAAGCTCAAGGCGTCGAAGACCATCGGCTTCCGGCCGGCGAAGGAACTGAAGAACTCGCTCTGAGCCGCGGCGGTGCGTGTGGCGGATGTGCCCATCAGGGGCGCTGACCCGAGGTCGTCGGGTGGCGCCCCTGATGCGTTGCGGGCCACGCATTTCCGCCATGCGCCACGGGCTCCGAGCCCGCCGCGTCTGGCGTCCCCAGCGCGTCCAGCGGATCCATGGACTCGCCGTCGTGCCACAGCTCGAAGTGCAGGTGCACGCCCGTGGCGAGCCCCGTGTCACCCGCGAGGCCGAGCGCGTCCCCTCGCTCGACGACTTCGCCGGGCTGCACCAACACCTGGGACATGTGGCTGTAGCGCGTCACCCACGGCCCCGCGTGCTGGACCTCCACCTGCAAGCCGTGGTCGCCGTTCCAGCCCGCGCGCAGCACCACGCCCTTCGCCGCCGTGTAGATGGCCTGTCCCGGCCGCGCGGCCAGGTCCACGCCCAGGTGGCGCCGGCGCTCGTTGATGATGGGGTGCCAGCGCTCGCCGTAGAGGCTGGTGACCGTCACTGGCTCCACGGGCCAGACGAGCGTGGGCGGGCCTCCCACGGGCTCGGGCGGGTGCTCCAGGCGCCGCAGCTCGGCCATGCGCACCGCGAGCCCGCCTACGCGCAACACGACCCCTTCCGCCAGCGCCGAGGACATGTCGCCGTACAGGCGCGCGTCCTGCTCCAGTTCGGCCTCCAACACGGTGCGGGCGCGCGCGACGTCCCGAGAGTCCGTGCGCTCCACCGGACGCGCGAGGAACGCGTCCAGCGCGGCGTTCATCCGCTCCCAGTTCCGAGCCTCGTCCGCGGGCATCGCGCTCCCGCGCTTCACCTGCTTGCGGAGTGACTTCGCCTGCTCGGCGAAGTCGGTCAGCGTGCGCTGAAGCTCCAGCGCGGGCTCGGGCGCGAGGAGGGTGGAGCGCCCGTTTCCGGACAGCGCGTTCGTTTGCACCCGAGCCTCGGGCATGACCGTCGCGTCATCGGGCCGGCCACGCGCGGTGGCATACAGCTCGTCGAAGCTCATCTTCTCGGCGCGCGGCGTAGCGCACGCGGAGAGGAGCATCAGGGAGAGGACGGCGGGTCGGCGCACGACGGCGGGAGCCTACCATGCCGTCGCGGGCACTCACGTTTACGGCCGGAGTGCTCCGTCCTCCACCGCGCTTCGTACGCGCGACACCGCGTCGTCGATGTCCGCCACGGACACATCCAGGTGGCAGACGAAGCGCACCGCGCTCGCCCCCATCCCGTTGGCGAGCACCCCGCGCGCGGCGAGCACACGGGCCACCTCGGACGCGGGCTTGGAGAACTCGGCGAAGACCATGTTCGTCTCCACCAGCCCCAGGTCCACGCGCACCCCGGGAATCCTCGCGAGCCCCTCCCCCAGCCGGCGTGCGTTCGCATGGTCCTCCGCGAGCCGCGTGACGTGGTTCTCCAAGGCGTACAGGGCGGCGGCCGCCAGGAGGCCCGCCTGCCGCATGCCGCCGCCCAAGCGCTTGCGCAGCCGCCGCGCCTCGCGAATGACGTCCGCGCGGCCCGCGAGCGCGGAGCCCACCGGCGCGCCCAATCCCTTGGAGAAGCACACCGACGTCGAGTCCGTCAGCTTCGCCCAGGTGGAGGCCGGCACTCCCAACGCCACCTCCGCGTTGAACAGCCGCGCGCCATCCAGGTGCACCGCGAGTCCCGCGGCTCGGCCCGCCGCCACCACCGCGCGGAAGCGCTCCACGGGCCACACCGTGCCGCCCCCTCGGTTGTGGGTGTTCTCCAAGGAGAGCAGGCGCGTGCGCGGGTTGTGGATGTTGTCCTCGCGGACGGCCGCCGTCACCTGCTCGGGTGACATGAGGCCGCGCTCGCCCGCGATGGGCCCGGGCTGAACGCCCCACAGCGCGGGGACGGCGCCCCCCTCGTACTGGATGATGTGGCTGCCCGCTTCGGTGAGCACCTCGTCGCCCGTGCGGCAGTGCGCGCCGATGGCGATCTGATTCGCCTGCGTGCCCGAGGGGACGAAGACCGCCGCCTCCAGCCCGAGGCGCTCGGCCACCTGTTCCTCCAACCGGCGCACGGTGGGGTCCTCGCCGTAGACGTCATCACCCACGTCCGCCTCGGCGATGAGACGACGCATGGCGGGGGTGGGCTTCGTGACGGTGTCGGAGCGAAAGTCGATGGGCTTCATGGGTCTCCAGGGGCTGCGGCCGGGGCTTGGGCGCGCAGCAGGGGTGACATACAACGGCGGCGTGGCTCGGCGAGAAACGGCAGCAGAGAAGCGACAGCGCGCGGTGACGGTCCTGGACAGGCTCGAGGCGACCATGCCGGATGCCCGCATCGAGTTGGACTACCGCACCCCATTGGAACTCCTGGTCGCCGTCGTTCTTTCCGCCCAATGCACGGACAAGCGCGTGAACATGGTCACGCCCGCGCTCTTCCAGCGCTTCCCGGACGCCGCCGCGTATGCGCGCGCCGAGCCCTCAGACGTGGAGCCCTTCATCCGCACGTGCGGGTTGTATCGCGCCAAGGCGAAGAACATCGTCGCCGCGGCCCGAGTGCTGATGGAGGAGCACGGCGGGCAGGTGCCGCTCGTTCGCGAGGTGCTGGAGAAGCTGCCGGGCGTGGGGCGAAAGACCGCCGGCGTCGTGTGCATCCACCTGGGCGGAGACCTGGCCTTCCCGGTGGATACGCATGTGAAGCGGCTCGCGTACCGGCTCGGCTTCACGTCCCGCGAGGACCCGGACCCGATCGAAGCGGACATGCAGGCCATCGTGCCGAAGGAGCGGTGGACGCTCGGGCACCAGTTGCTGGTGTGGCACGGGCGGCGCACCTGCTTCGCGCGCTCACCCGATTGCGAGCATTGCCCCGTGGCGGACCTGTGCCCGAAGCGCGGCGTGAGCGCCGCGAAGGCCGAGCCCGCCCCGAAGACTAGGCCGACGACGCAGCGTCCTCCGCGCGCGAAGTCTTGAGCCGCTTCATCTTCCTGCGGATGATCTCTCGCTTCAGCGTGGAGAGGTGGTCCACGTAGACGGTGCCATCCAAGTGGTCCGTCTCGTGCTGCACCGCGATGGAGAGCAGCCCGTCGCAGCGCAGCGTCTGCTCCTGGCCTTCGACGTCCAGGAAGGTGACGGTGACGATGGCCGCGCGGTCGACGTCCTCGGCCTCGCCGGGGATGGACAGACATCCCTCGGTGTAGGTGGTCTCGCCCTCGGTCGCGATGATGCGGGGGTTGATCATCGCCAGGGGCTGGGATTCAGGCTGGCGGGGTGAGGCGTCGATGACGACGATGCGCTGGAGCACCCCCACCTGCGGGGCCGCGAGGCCCACACCGTCGGCGGCGTACATCGTCTCGAACATGTCCTTCACCAGGGCGCGGACGGAGTCGTCCACCTTCGCCACGGGCTTGGCCTTCTGCTTCAGGATGGGGTCAGGCCAGATGAGGATGTCGCGGACCATGGCTGCCGTCTTAACCCCGCAGCGCGGGACGGGCAACCACTGGAGCCCGCTCCGTCCCCGCCCAAGCGCGAGGGCGTCCACCCGTCGTCAGTCGAGCAGGTTCCTCGCGTACTCCGCGCGCAGCCGGTCATCGCCCAACGCGCGGGCCGCCTCGGAGAGGATGACGCGGACCTGCTGCGCTCGATGCTGGAGGGCGGCATCCGGGTGGCCGGCGAAGCGCAACGGGTGGAACTCGGCGGACAGCAGCTCGTAGGCGCGCTTGACCTCCTCGCCTCCCGCCGAACGCGCGAGCCCCAGCACGGTGAAGTAGTCCGCGTCCTGCACTTCCTCGAACTTCGCTTCGAGACGCCGCACGTCGAGTTCCGGCGGATGGTCGCCCATGCCGTCCAACGTGTCGGGCTGCAACGCGACGAGGCCCAAGGTGCGCGCCACCGACAGGGCCTTCAGCGTGACGTCCTGCGGCATCCCCGCGCTCAGGAGGAGGGCCTCCAAGGTGCGCTCGCCATCCACCCCTTCCAACAGGTGGAGTTCGCGCGAGGGGAAGCCGAACTCGCTGGGTGCGACGTGGGCATCGCCGCGCGTCACGCGGGCTCGCAGGGAGCCCGCGGTCTCCAGCAGGGACTCGGAGGTGAGCGTGTTGCGCAGGGCCTCCGCCAACAGGTGCAGCGGTGGACGCGTGGCGGCGGCCAGGGCCACCTCGTGCGGCGCGGGCTCCTGGACGAGGCGATAGAGCGTGGAGGGCTCCGCCAGGGCGTCCAGGAAGACCTGCTCGGTGTAGCGCTGCACGAGCGGCACGGCCTCGGTCTCACGCAGATAACCGCGTCCACGGAGGGCCTCCAAGAGCGCGCCCGTGGTGGCGCTGCGCACGAGCCGCAGCTCGGCCTCCTGTCGCGCGTCGATGAGGCCATCCGCGCGCGCCCGGTCGATGAGGGACTCGCCCGCGGCGGACGAGGCCGCGCCGACGAGGGTTCCATCCCGCAGCCAGAGGATGCGCAGGGCGTTGACGACCTTCAGCTCCAGCCGCACTTCCATGCGCGCGTCGCACATGCGCAGCAGCAGTCGGGACAGGCCCTCTTGCGTCACGCTGCCACTGCGCGCCACGGCGAGTTCGGGACGGCCGGGGGCCTCCAGTGGGAGCAAGGACGCGCGAGCCTGGGCCGCGGCCTCCTCGGCATCTCGATGCGCGCGCTCTTCCAGTGCCAGCCGCTCTCGCTCGGCATGGGCACGTTGCTCGATGGCGTCGGCCTCCAGCTTCGCTCGGGCGGCGCGCTCCTGGAGCAGCTCCTCGTGATGGCGACGGGCCTCGGCTTCAGCTTCAGCGCGGGCTCGTGACTCCGCTTCGAGGCGTGCCTCGGCATCCGCACGGCCTCGCGACTCGACCTCCATGCGGACTTCCAACGCGGTCCGATGGCGGCCCTCCGACTCCGCTCGCTCCATCGCCTCCGCGCGGCTCTTGGCTGCGGCTTCGGCGCGGGCATCGGCTTCCGCGCGAGCCTCCGCCTCTGCTTCGGCCCGAGCCTCCGCTGCCTCGCGAGCCCGAATCTCCGCCTCGGCGCGCGACTCCATCTCGGCGCGGGCCTTCATCGCCTGCTCCGCGCGGAGTTCTGCCGCCACGCGGGCGCGCTCTCCTGCGGCCGCTTGGGCTTGGGCCTCTTCGCGGGCCTCGACCGCGCTGGCGAGTTGGCGCTCGGCGGCGGCGCGTGTCTCCGCGTGCGCCGCGACCTCGCTTG
Organism: Citreicoccus inhibens; assembly: GCF_019039035.1. GTDB lineage: Bacteria > Myxococcota > Myxococcia > Myxococcales > Myxococcaceae > Citreicoccus > Citreicoccus inhibens. The sequence continues at coordinate 493,948 of NZ_JAHNZT010000001.1, forward strand.
TCAGCTGGGCCTCGGCGGCGGCTCGCGCCTGTTCATGAGCGACTGTCTCTTGCGTCAGCCGAGCCTCGGCGGCATCGAGTTCCAGCCGCGTCACTTCCGCGCGGGCCTCGGCCTCGCGATGGGCTTTGCCCTCCGCCGCAACGCGTGCTTCCGCGTCCACGCGACCACCGGATTCAGACGCGAGCCGGGACTCGATGTCCTTCAATGCACCGAGCGTCTCGGCCCCTCGGGACTCCGCTTCGAGGCGCGCTTCGTGCTCCTTCGCGAGGCTCTCCACAAGCGATGCACGCCCGCGCGCCTCGGATTCTGCTCGCGCCTCGGCCTCGAGGATTCGCGCGTCCAGCCGCTCTCGCTCCGCCTGCGACTCGCGCAGCCGCGCCTCCAGGTCCTCGTGTGCCTGGGACTCCGACTCGGCACGAGCCTCCGCGGTGGCCCGCGTTCGGGTCTGTTCCGCGAGGGCACGGTCAAGATCCGCCAGTCGTGCCTGGAGCGCGGTGACGTCCTGCTCACGGCTCTCCACTCGCGCGAGCGCGGCCTTGGCTGTCGCATCCACCGAAGCGCGGGCGGTCGACTCCGCGTCGAGGCGCGCACGCGCCTTGTCGAGCTGTGCCTGCAACGCGGTGGTCTGCGCCGCGGAATGGGCCTGCGTGTCAGCCCGCAGCGAGGACTCGCGTTCCAGCGCTTCGTTCAACCGGGAGTGCTGCGCTTCGAGTTCAGCGATTCGCTGTTCTGAATCACGGGCCAGCCGGGCCAGTTCCGCGTCGCGAGCACCGAGCGCCTCGGCTTGATGAGCATTCTGCTCACGCAGCGCCTGGAGGTCCGCCGTGAGCGCGACCTCCCTCTCGCTTGCGCCCACAAGCGACTCGGAGCGCGCGGACTCCGCATCCGCGCGTGCACGCTCCTCCGCGACTCGGGCCTTCGCGAGGGTGGTCTCGGCCTGCGCTTGCTCGGTGTGCGTTCGCGCCAGTTCGAGCGCCGCGCTGGCCTCCGTCGCGCGCGCGTTCGCCGCAGAGAGGAGGGCTTGGAGTTCAGCGACCTGGACTTGGGACTGCTGGGCTCCAGCCTGGAGCCGCTCGATGAGGGACACCGCGGCTTCGGCCTCGCTCCGCGCCGCGTCTGCTTGCGCGATCGCGGCCTCGGCTCGCGCGGCCTCCTCATGGAAGGCCTGCTCGAAGTGGGTCCGCTGGCCTCGCTCGCGCTCCAGTTCCGCGAGGACGTGACGCACCCGCTGATGCGCCTCTTCGAACTGGTGCTCGACGGCCTCCTGCTCCGCGAGCTCTGGAGGCACCGGCTCTGGGGCGGGCTCCTCCTCGCTCGGCGTGGGCATCGCGAAGCGCTCGGTCGGGGCTGAGACAGCCCTCCCTTCGCCCTCTTCGCTCAGGCGCGAGAAGTCGGTCTCTGACAGCGGCGCCACCGCGGCCGGTGGCGCGGTGCTCGTCGCGGAATCGGTCTCGGTGTCGAACCAATCGGAGCCCACCGTGGGCGCCGGCGCATCGCCCACGCTGGGCGCTTCGGTGTCCTCGGTGGCACGCGCGCGGGCCTCGGCCTGGAGCTGCGCGTCCAGTTCGTCCCAGTTCGACTGGGACATCTCCTCCGCGCCCTCCCCGCCCGTGGCATCGAGGCGCTCGGCGGCCTCCGCGCGAAGCTGCGCTTCCAGTTCGTCCCAGTTCGACTGGGAGGCGTCCGTCTCCTCGGCATCATCCGACTCGGAGGCGGTTGAGGCCTGCGTTGGAGTTGGCGTGTCTTCTTGCGAGGTGGCGCCCTCTCGCTCGGCGGCCTCCGCGCGAAGCTGCGCTTCCAGTTCGTCCCAGTTCGAATGCGCCTCTTGAGCGTCTTCGTGCGCTGGCGCGGAGGGCTCGGAGGCGAGCGCATCCGCTTGCGCGTGGGTCACGAGGGTGTTCCCGGAGCCGTCTCGCTCGGAGTCCTCGGCGCGAAGCTGCGCTTCCAGTTCGTCCCAGTTCGCGCCGTCTCCGCCGGTGCCCGATTCCAATTCGGGATCAGGTGGCAGCTCGGTCCAGGTGCCGCCATCCGCGGCCCCTCGCAGCGTCCGAAGCTCGGCCTCCGCGGCGGAGAGCGGATCCGCGCTCCCCGCTGCATCCGGGGTATCGACGTCGAAGAAGCCTTCGTCCCCCAACTTGGGCGCGGGCTTCGCGGGGCGCAGGCCGGGAGGCCGCAGGTGTTCCTCGCGAAACGCGAGATTCCCCGGCGGTGGCGCGGACTCCGTCGCCGTCGCGCTCCCCGAGGCTCGCGCGGAGATGGGGGCGCCCTCTCCACTCCACCTCGACGGGAGCGACGAAGCCTCGTCGTGCTCGGCCCCATCGTTGTCGCTGAACCAGCCCGCGCTGGGGTCAGTATCCGTTGCGCTCGCGCCGTTCTCAGACGTCTGGGTACTCGCGCGCTCGGGTGAATCCGCGGGCCAGTCTGACGCTGCGCTCGCGCGCTCGCCGTCGGGAGTCGTGCCCCCATCGGACTCGGCGCTCGCACCTTCAGGCGCCGTCGAGTTCCAGTCCGGCTCAGCGCTCGCAGCGTCAGGAGCTATCGCGCTCCAATCCGTCTCCGCGCTCGCACCTTCGGGCGCGGTCGCGCTCCAGTCGGTCTCCGCGCTGACGCCTTCGGGCGATGCCCCACTCGCGTCCGACGGTGCATCCGTATTCGAGGCGAGCGCGCCCCAGCTCGTCTCCGAAGTCGCATCTTCGGACGCGGTCGCGCTCAAGTCTTGCTGCGCGCCGGTGGCCTCGGTGCCCCAGTCCGACTCCGCCCCCGTGGCGGTCGCGGCGTCGCCCCAATCCGGCTCCGCGCTGGCACCTTCGGACTCCGTGGGTCCTTCCCAGTCCGGCGGCGCGCCATCCACCATCGCCGACTCCGCCCACTCTCCCCCGCCCCCCGCCGTGCCACTTCCCGCCAGAACCGAGTCGATGGAGGCCATCGCCTCCGCCTCGACCTCCTGATGCGTCTGCTCGAAGGCAGCGTCCATCGCGAGCGCGGTTTGCTGCTCGCGCTGCTGGTTCTGCTCCAGCGCAATGCGCTCTTCGTCCGTCATCGCCGCCAGCTCCCAGTCCGTCTGGGACAGCGGCGCCAGGTCTCCGAAGAGCGCGTTGGCCAGCGCGGGGTCGCCCCCCACGGCTCGCGGCGCCGTGGCGTGCCACGTCTCTTCCCCCGAGGATTCCGTTCCACCCCCCTCGGCGGGAGGCGTGAGCGTGCGGTTCTCCATCACGCGCCACCCATCCGCCTCCGCGGGCGAGTGGATCAGCGAATCCACCAGCGCCACGAAGCTCGGCCCATCCAACGGGAGCGGCGCCACCGGAGCGCTGAAGCCCTCGATGGACTCGGACAGGAGCAACACGCGCGCCCGGTGGCCTTCCGGGTGCTGCACCAACTCCTCCAACACGACGCGGCCTCGGCCGCTCTCCACTCCGGGCGCGAGCACGATGAGCTCGGGCAAGTGGTGACCGAACGCGATGAGCGCGTCCGCGGCGGAGGTCGCGAGGATGACCTCGTGCCCTTCGCGCGAGAGCAAGCGCCGCACCGCGGCGATGGTGGCGATGTCGTCGTGTACGAGAAGGACCGAGGCGCCCATGGGGGGGCGCCAAGTCTACAGCATGGCCCCTGGATCCACGTCGAGGACGACCTTCACTCCCGAAGGAACCTCCGCGAGCGCCGCCTCCAGCCGGGCGAGCAGCGGGGCGAGCGAGGCATGGGTCGGCCCTTTGACCAGGAGCTGCCAGCGCGTCTTGCCCCGGATGCGGGCGATGGGCGCCAGCGCGGGCCCCAGCAGTCGCACCCCGGCCGAGGCCGGCGGCATGTGCCGTCCCACGAGGTTGCCCAGGTAGCGCGCGACGCTGGCGGTCTGCTCGGGATGCTCCCCTTCCAGCCGCACCGAGGCCATGCGCGCGTACGGAGGGTAGGCCAGCGCCTTGCGCCACTCCAATTCCTGGTGCGCGAATCCATCGAAGTCGTGGGCCAGCACGCGCTTCACGGGCTCGGCCTCCGGGTTGTACGTCTGCACCAGCACGCGCCCCGGGTCCTTGCCGCGCCCGGCCCGGCCCGCCACCTGGGTGAGCAAATGGAAGGTGCGCTCGGAGGCGCGAAAGTCCGGGATGGCCAACGACGTGTCCGCCATCACCACGCACACCAGCGTCACGCCCGGGAAGTCATGTCCCTTGGCCACCATCTGCGTGCCCACCAGGATGTCGATTTCCCGACGCGCGAACGAGGCCAGCAGCTCCGTCAACTTCTCGGCACTGGTGGCCGAGTCGCGGTCCAGCCGCGCCACCCGGGCCTGCGGCAATCGCTCGGCGACCTCCGCCTCCACGCGCTCGGTGCCGATGCCCAGCTTCAACATCGGCCCCGTGCACTCGCGGCAACGGTCCGGCACCGGGAACGCCACGCCGCAGTAGTGGCACACCACGCGGTTCTGCGAGCGGTGGTGCGTCAGGCACACGTCGCAGTCCTGGCACTTGAGGGACAGGCCGCACACCTCGCACAGCAGGATGGTGCTGTGCCCGCGGCGGTTCAGGAAGAGGATGACCTGCTGGCCCTTGGCCACCGTCTCCTCCATGGCCTGAAGCAGCGGCGGGCTGAGGATGGGCGCCTCCTCCGTCACCACGCCATCGCGCGGACGCTCCACGCGCAGGTCCACCATTTCGATGGTGGGCATGGGCCGGTCATCCACGCGGCGCTTCAACTCCAACAACTTGTAGCGACCGCTGCGCGCGTTGTGCAGCGTCTCCAGGGCGGGCGTGGCCGAGCCGAGCACCACCACCGCGCCCGCCTGCTTCCCTCGAACCACCGCGAGGTCGCGCGCCTGATAGCGCAGCTTCTCGTCCTGCTTGAACGAGGGGTCGTGCTCCTCGTCCACCACGATGAGCCCCAGGTTCTCCACGGGGGCGAACACCGCCGAGCGCACGCCCACGGCGATCTTCACCGTGCCCTTGCGCAGCGCCTGCCAATGAAAGAGCCGCTCGCGGTCCTTCAGCCCCGAGTGCAGCACCGCCACGTCGCCACCGAAGCGGCTGCGGAAGCGCCCCACGAGCTGCGGCGTGAGCGCGATCTCCGGCACCAACACCAGGCTGCCCCGCCCTCGCGACAGGGCGTGCTCCACCGCGCGCAGGTACACCTCCGTCTTGCCGCTGCCGGTGACGCCGTGGAGGAGATACGGCTGGAAGCCGGCCGCGTCGACAGCGCCCTGAAGCTCGCGCACCGCCACGTCCTGCTCGGGCGTGAGCTGCGCGGGGCGCCCCTGCTGGAGCCCTTCGCGCACGCCGGGCTTGAGCTCCACCTCCTCCATGCGCACGAGCCCCTTCTCCGCCAGCTTCTTCAGCGTCTCGCGCGCGCCGGGGATGGCGTGCGCCACCTCCTCCAGCGGGGCTCGGCCGCCCACCGCGAGCAGGTACGCCATCGCCGCGGACTGAGCGGGGGCTCGCGAGAGCTGGCGAGGCGCTTCCGTGACGAGCGCCACCGCGAAGTGCTGCACGTCCGCCTTCGCGGCCTTCTCGTCCACGGCGGTGGAGAGGCCCGGCGGCAGCGCGCCACGGATGACCTCGCCCAACGGATAGCGATAGTGCTCGGCCGCGAAGCGCAGGAGCGCGATGAGGTCCTTGGGCAGTGACGGCGAGTCCTCCAGCACGCGCTGGATGGCCTTGAGCCGAACGCCTCCCTCCACGGGCGGCGTGGCGGGCCCCAGGTAGAAGCCGAGCGCCATGCCGCGCCCGAAGGGCACCAGCACGCGCTGGCCCGGAGCCAGGTTGCCCGCGAGCGCCTCCGGGACAAGGTAGGTGAACTCCCCGCGAACGGGGCGACCGACGGCGACGGACGCAAGAAGGGCGGGGGTGGGACTCACGACGGGCCGCACTGTAGCGGTACGTCCCGCGCCCGGAAGTTCCCGGCGGAGGTTCGCACGCAAGGTACGCAGGGGCATCGAACCCGGAGTGGGAGATGGGTCGTCGCGGAAATCCAGCGGCTTCAGCTCGAAGTGCTGCTGCTCCATGGCACCCTCGGCACGCGTGGCCCCAGCCCCTCCCCCATCACCCAGGGCCCACTGTGCCCGGCCCCTCTGACATGCCCGCGCTCCGGGGGCCCAACGCAACGGGGCCCCTCGACGCCCGAAGGCGCGGAGGAGCCCCGCGAACCCCGCGATGAACGATGGGGATCAGCGCCCCGTGGCGCGCTTCCACGACGGGCGCGTGCTCACGCGGGTCCACCACGCGGAGAGGTTCGGGTACTGCGCGACGAGGTCCGCCTGGCCCACCGCGAACAGGTACTCCATGTAGGGCGCCCAGCAGACGTCCGCGAGCGAGAAGGCCTCTCCCGCGAGGAACGGCTGCTTGGCCAGCACGGCGTCGACGACCTCGAACGGCCGGCGCAGGCCCTCGCGGCCGGCCTGCACGTTGGCTTCATCCGTGGCTTGGCCCCGCATGGGCTTGAGCAGCCGCTCGTAGATGATCTTCATCGCCGCGGGGCTGAAGTAACAGTGCTCCACGCTGATGAACTGCTCCATTCGCGCGTAGGCCTTGGGGTCCGCCGGCGTCAGCGCCACGCCCGGCAGGGTGCGGTCCAGAAAGCGGATGATGGCGCGCGACTCGTACATCTGGAAGCCATCATCCGTCTCCAGCACCGGCACCACGCCAAAGGGCTGACGTGCCACGTGCGCGGGCAGCTTCTGCTCACCCTTGCCGAGGTCCACGAGCACGAACTCGGCCTCGTGCCCCTTCTCTGCCAGGACCGTCAGGACCGCGCGGGTACACGTGCTCGCTGGATGACCATAGACCTTCATGTGCGGGAACCTCCGAGCAACGGCCGGGCCCAGCCCGACCGGATGCGCCCGGATGGTTTCCCGCAGGCCCCTCGCTCCGCAACCCCTTCGCGCGGCTACGGCGTAAAGAGCTTGTCCGGCACGGCGGCGCGCGACTCGCCCTTGAGCGCGGTGAAGCGCAGCGCGCGCTGGTTGCCCTTCCACACCTCGATGGTGCGAGGCATCCAGTCACCCGTGGCCGGCGACGTGTAGTCCACGAAGCGCACATCCCAGGCGTTGCCCGCCGCGTCGCGGTAGCGCACGCGCGCCGCGCGGAAGGTGTCCTTGTACACCCAGAACTGGGGCCGTCCTTCGTCGGGGTCTCCGAGCACGTAGGCGACCTCGCCGCCGAAGCGCGCCAGCGAGGTGCGCTTGGTGTCCACGCCGAGGCTGGCCAGGTGCTGCTCCAGCGCCTCGCGGGACTCCTGCGCGGAGCCCAGGTCCGTGGCGAGCACGCCGCACACCTGCGCGACGAGCGCGGTCATGGCCGGGACCTCGGGGCCCTCGGCGCGCTTGCGGCCGTTGGCGAGCACCGCCGCGGCCTTGCCACCGCCGTCGGGCGTGGTGGCCTCGAAGCGGCAGCGCCCCGGCATCTTCACGAACAGGACGCCGTCCCCCTGCAACTCGGGCCGCTCCGTGGGCGCGCCCAGGGCCGAGCCCGCCTCCTTCACCGCCGGGCCCGAGAAGATGAGCGAGCCTTCCACGCGCAGGGCAGACAGGTTCTTCTCCGCGCGCGCGGCCACGGTGCGGCGGAGGATGGAGCCACCGGGCAGCACATAGGCGCCAGCGGCGAGCGAGACCAGGATGCCCAGCAGGGCCAACGAACGCTTCACGACTTCTCCGTCTTGACGACCTCTCGCAGGTACGCGAGCAGCCCTTCTCGCAGCTCGGGGCGCTTGAGGCCGTAGGCAATGTTCGCCTTCAAGTAGCCCACCTTGTCCCCCGCGTCATAGCGCTGTCCCTGGAACTTGTAGCCAAGCAGGCCGTGGGACTTCTGGAGGGTGGCCAGACCATCGGTGAGCTGGATTTCACCGCCCACACCGGGGGTCTGCTGCTCCAGGATGGGGAAGATGTCCGGCGGCAGCACGTAGCGGCCGATGACGGCGAGGTTCGACGGCGCGGTGCCCTTCTTGGGCTTCTCCACCACGCGCTCGATGCGGATGACGCCGTTGCCCAGGTCCGTGCCCGCGGCGATGCCGTACATGTGCGTCTCATCGTCCGGCACTTCCATGAGCGCGATGACCGCCTGGTTGTACTGGCGGTAGACGCGCGCGAGCTGGCGGATGCCCGGCTCCTCGGCGTCAATCATGTCGTCGCCGAGCAGCACACCGAAGGGCTCATTGCCCACCGCGCTCTTGGCGCACAGCACCGCGTGTCCGAGCCCCTTGGGCTCCTTCTGGCGGATGCTGACGACGCGCACCATGTCCGCGATGGCGCGCAGCTTGTCAGCCTCGCTCGTCTTGCCGCGCGCGCGCAGCGTGGTCTCAATCTCGAAGCCGATGTCGAAGTGGTCCTCGATGGCGCCCTTGCCGCGGCCGTTGATGAGGATGACGTCCTCGATGCCAGCGGACACCGCCTCTTCCACGATGTACTGGAGCGTGGGTGTGTCCACGATGGGCAGCATCTCCTTCGGGACCGCCTTCGTCGCCGGAAGGAAACGGGTGCCCAGACCGGCGGCGGGAATGACGCACTTGCGGATCAGCGGCGCTGCCTTCGATGGAGTGGAGGACATGGGCCAGGGAATCTATTGATGGCGTTGCACCCCAGCAAGCCGGATAGAGTCATCCAGCCATGTCGCTTCGTTCCGCCGTCCTCGCCCTGCTCAGTGTGGTGTCTGTTTGTCCCGCGGCATTCGCCGCCGAGCCCGCCGAGGAGCTGCGAACCATTTCAAGTGCCCGCGCAGTAGGCATGGGCAATGCCTACCGCGCATTGGGTCAGGGTACGGAAGCACTCCAGGGCAACCCCGCCGCCATGGCCTTGTTCCCCGCCTACCGGGTCGAAGCGACTGGTTCATGGGATACCCACACCAAGGACGGATACCTTGGCATTGGATTGATGGACTCGAGCACCAGCAAGTTGGCGCTCGGCGTGGACTATCACTGGGTCAGCCTGCGTGGTGCCGGGAGCCGCGCCAGCGCGCACTTGAGTTCGCTGGGCGCCGCGGTGCCGCTGACCCAGGGCGTGATGGTGGGCGTGATTGGTCGCTACCTGCGGTTGTCGGGACAGGACCGTTACGCCAACTCCACCACGTTGGATGTGGGCGCGCTCTTGCGATTGAGCGAGGCCATCGTGGTGGGCTTCTCCGCGCACAACCTCATCGACACGCACAACGCCGAGCTGACGCGCTACTACTCCGGGCACCTGGGCATCCTGGCCGGCACCGTCACCGCGGCGTTCGACGTGCGCGGTGACTTCACGACGCGAGAGTCGTCCGTGTTCACGTACAACGGCGGCCTGGAGTACGTGCTGGACCAGGTGATTCCGCTGCGCGCGGGCTACACGTACGACGGCTTCAGCCGCTCCTCGAAGTTGGGCCTGGGCCTGGGCTTCATGTCACCGGGCGGCGGAGGAATCGACCTGGGCTACCAGCACGAGTTCGGCGGAGCGAAGGGCCGGCTGCTCATCCTCACCTTCCGCCTCAACGTGGGAGGCGGCGGCGGGTGAGTTCCCTCAGCGCCCGGAACGTTCGGGCGAGGAGCGCAGTGAGAGGTAGCGCTCGGAGGCGGCGAAGCGCAGCAGCTCGGTGAGTTCGGGCTCCCGAACGCGACGGGCCCGGAGCGCGGCGAGCGCGGGTCCCACGCCTCCACAGGCCACGAGTCCCGCGCGGTTCACCGAGTCACGCGCGGCGTCCATCAACGTGGAGGCCTTGAAGTCACGCGTGCCGGCGTCCATGAGCGCGGCGGCTCGCTCCAGCGCGCGGGGTGACAGGGCCTCGCGCACGATGCGGGCCTCGTCGCTGGTGGCGCGCGGGTCCTTGAGCACCGAGGACAACAGGGCCAGGGCGCGCAGCAGCTGCATCTCCTTGAGGGTGCGCAGCGCGAGGAGATCCGGCGACAGCGAGAACAGTGCGCGGCCCGCGTGGAAGCGCAGCTCGGCCGCGGGCATGGCCTGGCGCACACCTTCTCGGCCCACCACGAGTCGCGGAGCGGTGGTGTAGACCACGGTGAAGGGCGGTCCGTCGTCCTCCGCGAGCACGAGCTCCGGGAGGGGCACGTCCATCATCCGGGCGACGGTGTGGAGCGTGTCGAGGATGGCGGGTGCGCCAGGGCCGGAGCTGGAGCGGAGGGGTTCGGTGACGCCGGCCGTGCGGCCCTGTGTGGGGAACAGACGGCACAGCGCGAGGCCAGCACAGGCGAGCAGTTCGCCCGAAGGCGTGCGCAGGCCGGGATGGCGCAGGCCGGCTCGCTCATCACCGGAGAGCGGCGCGCGCAGGCCACGCGGTGCCGGTGACTCCTTGCCTTCGAGCGCGTCCGCGGTCTCCTGCATGAGCGAGGCGCGCGCGACGTCGCCTCGGGATTCGAAGTGCTCGACGAGGCCACGGTAAGGCTTCGGATCGAGCGGCTGCTCTCGCACGAGTCGGAAGACCGCGGGCTCCGACGTGGCGGGCTCGGGCTCGGCGGTGGCGACGGACTCTCGCGTCTCGGCCGTGCCCACGGGGGGCTTCGCGGCGGGCTCGGGCGGACGACTCGGCGCGGGGCCAGCGACCGTGCCCTCCGAGCGCGGCCGATGCAGCCGGCGAACCGGATCCATCCGGCCAGGAGGCGCCTCCCAGCCGATGACCTGCGTGGCGTTGATGGCGTCCGGGCGCAAGTCCTCGCCATCGTCGATGAGCGAGCGAGACTTCGCCCCGCGGTTCTGCGCGACCGCGGGCTCAGACTTCGGCGCGGCGGAGGCATCCTTCACGCCCTTCGCGCTGGAGACAGCAGCGTCCGCGCCCTTCGCGGACTTGGGCGATGCGGAGTCCGGGAGCACCGGGACGTTCTTGGATGCTGCGGACTCCACTGGCGCGGCCTTCGATGCTGGCGCGCTCTTCGAGGCTGGCGTGCTCTTCGACGCAGCAGCATCCACTGGCGCGCTCTTCGAGGCAGGCGTGCTCTTCGCCGCAGCACCATCTGCGGGCGCACTCTTGGATGCAGCAGCCTCTGCGGGCGCGGGCTTCGCTCCCGGTGCGCTCTTGGAGGCCGCGGGTTCCACTGCGGACTTCGGCGCTGGGACGCCCTTGGACGGAGCGGCTTCTACTGGCGCGGACTTCGATGCGGACTTGGGCGCGGAGGGGGCACTTCGCGCGGCCCCCTTCGCCGGCGGTGCGCTCTCGGAGGACGTGCCTCGGCCGCTCACGCCTCCGGGCACGCCTTCCAGGTCGAAGTCCGTGTTGGACGTCGTCTCGTCGGACAAGTCCGTGCTGCCCGCGGGCGTGAGGCTCACCGTCACGGGAGGCGCCACCAGGACCGAGCGCGAACCACTGGGCTCGCGCTTCGGTGTCGCGCTCCGCGGTGGCTCGGGGGGAGGAGGCGCACTCTCCTCTCGCGCGAGTCGCATGTTCTCCGCGCGGCGTGCGTACTGCTCGGCACGCTCGGGATTGCGGAGAACTTCGCGGCAGAAGACCGCGAGCCGCTGCCACGCGCGCTCCCGCTCCTCCTCGTCCTCCATCGCGGTCGCGGCGTTCTCCAGCGCCCATGCGGCCTCGCCCAACTGGCCGCGCGCGCTGAGGCGATCCGAGAGCATCAACCAGGCGTCCTTGTGCCCCGGCTCGAAGCGCACGGCCTGGCGCAGCTCCGTGAGCGCGGCCTCGGAGTCCCCCGCGGACTCCAGCGTGGACACCAACTCCAAGCGTGCCTCGCGCGCGGCGAGCCCACGGGGCTCTCGCGTGAGCTGCGAGCGCAGGAGATAGCCCAACGAAGCCAAGTCCCCCAGGCGACGGGCAAGAACAACGAGGCGTTCCCGGGCCTGCGCGTGCTCAGGGCTCTCCGAAAGAGCCTCCGCCCAGGCCCACTGCGCGAGCCGCAGGTCTCCGAGCACGTTCTCGGCCGTGCTCGCGAGCACCTTGAGCGCATCGAGCCGATCCACCGTGCGACGAGGCGCGCCGATGCAGGCCTGCTTCAACCGCTCCGCGACGGCGGGGCGCTCCGAGTCCGCAACACAGCGCACGAGCCCCGCGAGCACGGGCAGCAAGCCCGGCGCAATCGCCTCGGCCGCGTGGAAGTCTCGGCGCGCCTTGCCCAACTCCGCGAGGTGGAGCCACCGCTCGCCTCGCGTCAGGAGCGCGCTCGCACGAGCCCGAGGCGTCCGCGCATTCAGGATGGCTTCATCCAACGCGCGCCGCACGACACTGGCGTCGCCACGCTGGGTCAGCAACCGAATCTGTTCACGAAGCGCATCGCGATCGCCGGTCAGCTCGACGATCTCCCGATAGACACGGGCGGCGCCGACCGAATCCTTCAGCTCGGTCTCCATCACCTCCGCGAGCCGGGTGAGGACCTCGGCCCGCGCCTGGGGCTCTTTCGCTTGCTCCGACCGCTTGAGGTAGAGCTGCGCCAGCTCACGCCAGGAGCGCTTGGCGATGAGCTGAGCCTCCATGCGCTGAGAGCGAGCCAGCTCCGCGGCGTCCTCCGCGGACACCGGGCGCGGCACGTGGCTGGCTTCGGGTGGTTCGGTGCTGCGCTGGCCCTCGCCTTGGGCGAGACCCGAAGCAGGGGATGGTCGCTCGCGGCTGGGCTCACCTCGCGGCGGGCCCCCCCCGGGGCTTCGCGCGACCGAGGCACCCGTCTCCATCGGAACAGGTGGAATGGACTCCGCGGTCGGAAGTTCGTCATCGGGCGGCGCGCCACGGACAGTCGCCGGGCCCCACACCGCCTCGGAGCGCTTCGACTTGTTCGTCGCCGGGGGCGATGCCCCTGCGGCGTCACCCGACGCTGGGGGCTGGACCGTATCCGTGCGCTTCGGCCCAGCCGTGGCCGTCCCCAAGAGCGCCTCGAGGCTCAGCGCGGGCACCAGCACCGTGTCCGAGCGCTTCGGTGAAGCCCCCGAACCGCTGACCGGCGACTCCGCGCCGAGCGCCGGCACCAGGACCGTGTCCGAGCGCTTCGGTACAGCGCCTGAGGAACTCACATCCTCCGAGCGCTTCGTGGAGACACCTGGACTCCCCGCGTCTTCCGGGCGCTTCGCGGCAGGACGCGCGCTGCTGGACGAATCCTCCTCCGCGCGCTTCGCAGCAGGTTCGAATGCGAGCGCATCTCCGCCGAGCGCCGGAACGAGCACGGTGTCCGAACGCCGCGGCCCACTCGTTGCGACAGGACTCGTCTCCGCGGGTGAGCGCTCTCGCCCGGACGCCGGCGCGGCCTTTCCTGGCCCGTCGTCTTCCCACGGGAACTTCGGCGCATCGACCTTGGTGGCTTCCAGCGGCAGGCCGACGAGCGGCACCTCCACAGTTTCAGCGCGAGCACGGTCCCAAGACGCAGAGGTCGTGGACTCAGGGCTCGTCCCCGTGTCTTGCGCGGCGGAAGACGAGCGAGTCTTCGCCCCCTCCAGCGCTTCGAAGCTCACTGCCGGCATCATGATCGTCGGACGTGAGTCCGACGACGTAGTGGAGCGAGCCGCGGCACGACCCGTGGGCACCGACGAAGGTGCGAGTGGCGTCGCACGCGACGCAGTGGACTGCGGAATCGCGGACGAAGAAGCCGTGCGAGCGAGAGGTGCCTTCGCCGCCGCGCCCGTGGGGCGCGTGGACGACGTGGCACCGTCTCCACGCGCCGAAGTCGCAGCGTCGACAGCAGGGGTGACCACGGACGCCGCGCGCGGCGAGGCAGACGCGCCGACGCTCCCCGCATCACCCTCGGGCGATACGGCAGCTGCCACAGGCACAGCTTGCGCTGGAGTGCTCGCGACAGTCTCGACGGGGGATGCACTGGGTGAAGGGGCCGAAGCCTCGGCCCCCCTTGCAGTGCCCTCAGACGGTGCGCCCCCGTCCGGAGGCACGGCTCGCAAAGGACTGCGCGAGGAAGGTTCGACCGACGACTTCGTTCGCGGAAGGAGGGCTTCTCCAACTCCCTCAGCAGGAATCGCCTGCGCGGTGTCTGACGTCCCGAGCGAGGGCGCCTGTGTCAGGTCTGCCGCTGGCGCCGAAAGCACGGAGGCCACATCCGCGCGCGGCTCGAATGAGGCCTCCTGTGACTCGGCCACCGAAGCCGACGCCGGCTCGCGTGCCTCCACGCGTCCATCTACCGCGGGCTCATGCCCGGAGGGCTCCGGTGTGACCTCGCCAGACGGATCCACCTGGTGCGAAACCAACTCCGCAGGCGCAAAGCCCACGGCGGGCATCACGAGGGTCGCTCGCGGCTCGGAGTCTCCGCGCGCCTCAAGCCCGGCTTCAGCCGGAGGAACCTCGGCGCTTGTCGAAGCGTTCGGATCCGCTCCGACTCGCGCCATGCGCTCGATGCCTGCATCCTCTGTCGCGGCCAATTGCGGCGCATCGGGCTCGCCCTGCGCCGACGACGGCACGAGCACCATGCCCTCACGCGGAGCCGGAGGCAGGGCCTCGATGCTCGAGGGCTCAGAGCGGGATTCGCTCTCACGGCGCAGCGCGGACTCTTCCGCGTTGAGGATGATCGGCTCCAGACCTTCGCGTGGGAGCACCGTGGTCGGGGTACCCACCACCTCCACGGTCGAGCCACCCGGCAGGGAACCCGCGGGCTCGCCTTCGTCCGAGCCCTCATCGCCGAGCCGCTCCTTGCGCGACACCCTCTGCGGTGTCCCCTCCATGCGCTCTCGCACGGTCATGAGGACGAACCGAGCCCGATCATCGTCGGGCGATTCGGAGAGCAGTGCCTCGAGCGCGGACACCGCCCGCGACGGCTGGTCCACGCGACGCAGCACACGCGCGAGCTGTCGCCGAGCCTCCGGCCTCACGGCCTCACTTCCCGTGCGCGCCGCGGTTTCCAACAGGGTGATGGCGGCGGCCTCGGTCCCCGCTCGCAACGAGAAACGCACGAGCGCGGCGGCCAGACGCGGGGTCATCGGAAGGGTGCGGCTGGCCCGCGCGAGCTCCCCAAAGGCCCGCGCGGCATGCCCTTCTCGAAGCAGGCTCGCGGCGTCATTGCACAACCTGGCCACCGCGGCGTCGACCTCGCGCGCGAAGCCTCCTGCGTATGCGCCGGCCCGGAGTGCTGGCTGCTCCGCAGCCGCAGACTCCGGCATGCCAGCGCCATTGCCGTTTCTCCCGCCACCCATGGGTGCGGCAGTCTACACACGATGCATGGCCCCGTGGGGCCCTCATCAAGCCCCTGCCCCACGCGCACGTCGATTGACAGCCGAGCGACTTCAAGCCCCCGCGCCAGGGCTGTGAGCGCCATCCTCCCGAGGTGTCAGGTGCCCCCGGCGACAGGTCCCGGAACCGGAGCCACTGGGCCACTCGGAGGCTCGACCTCGGCCGCCAAGAAGAAGCGGCGCAGGTCCTCGGGCACCGGGGCTTCCACGAGCCACGGCTTTCCCGTCCGAGGATGGCGCAGTTGCAGCGCCTGGGCGTGCAGCAGACACCGAGGCGCCGCGAGGCCCGCAGCCTGTTTGGCCCCGCCATATCGCGAGTCCCCCAGAATCGGGGCGCCGAGCGCCGTGAGGTGGGCCCGGAGCTGATGCGTGCGCCCCGTGCGCGGCCACAGCTCCACGAGGCAGAACTCCGGCCCTGCGTGGAGCGTCTGGAAGTCCGTCTCGGCCGGCACGCCATTCGCCGCGCGAGTCGCCCGCCAGCGCCCCGGGCGCGACGGGTCCTTCGAAAGGGGCAGGTCCACCGTGCCACGCTCGGGGAGCCCCGGACCGGTCGCCGCCACGTACCGCTTGCGCGCCTGGCCCTCGCGGAACTCCGCCGCCAGCGCCGAGGTCGCTCGCGCCGTCTTGCCGAACACCGTCACCCCGGAGGTCTCGCGATCGAGCCGGTGCACCAGCCCCGCTTCGCTCCCGAGGTACGCGCTCACGCGGTCCACGAGGCTCTCGCCCACCCGACCCTCCGAGGGCTGGGCGTTGATGCCCGCGGGCTTGTCCACCGCGATGATCTCCGCGTCCTCGAACAACACGCGCAGCGCGAGCGCGGGCACGGGCGCCGCGAGGGAGCTCGTCCCCGCCTCCTCCAGCACCACCGTCACCACCTGCCCCACTCCCAGCCGCGCCCCCGCGTCACGGGCCCGCTTGCCGGCCACGTACACCGCCCCGACCTCGACGAGTCGCCGCGCCTCCTCGGGGGATATCCCCAACTCGGAGGCCAAGGCGGCGCCCACCGCGAGCCCCGCCTGCTCGGCCTTGAAGGTCCGCCGCTTCACGCGTGGCCTCCACATCCCTCATGGCCACCCAGTCGGGCATCACCTCTCGGAGACGGGCCGCACCGCAGGGCTCCACGTCCAACCGTCCCGCCCTGACACGCGCCACGCCCCAACAAGGAGCCGCACCGCCGGTCCCCAGGGAGTGGAGACCGGGCACGCGGTCGCTCCTCGGCGACGCGCACGGGTGAAGGAGACATCCCATCGGGCATGAAACGCATGCGGCGCACTCTATGTCCGGAGGACTGCCACGCCTCGGGCTTCCTGTTACCTTGCGCCCCGCCATGGACCGTCCCCTGCACTCCGTGCGTACGCGGCTGGACGATTTTCTCGCCGAGCTCGCCACCCTTCAGTACCGGCACGGCGCGGGATTCACCGCGGACCTCCCCGTCACGCGCCTGTACGCAGACTTCCCCGAACTGTCCGCCCCCGACACGTTCGCCGCCGCCTCCGAGGCCCTCGCCAAGGCGAAGACCCGAGCCGAACCACTCGCCATCCGCCGCACCGAGCTGCTGCGTGAGCTCATCGCCACCCAGGTCGAGGACGGTCTCGCCGCGCGCGCCCGCGAGGCCATCGCCTCGCTGGAAGCTCGCTCGGCCATCCCGGTGGATGACCAGACGCTCGGGCTCGGGTCCATCCTGGCCCAGCTTCCGCGCGAGTCCGACCGCGTCCGCCGCGGCCTGATGGAGCGCGCCGCCGGGAACTTCCTCTGGGAGAACCGCGGCCGTTACGGCGACCGCCACGAAGCCGCCCTCCGCGTGGCGGAACGCCTGGGCGCGAGCAACTACCTCGCCCTGCGCCAGGACGTCACCGGCATCGACACGGCCAAGCTCGCGGAGGCCGCCGAGGAGACGCTCCGCCGCACGGAGGACGCCTATCGCGACGTGCTCGGCTACGCGCTGCGGAAGCTGGAGCCCAACCTGCGCGCCCTGCCCGGCGGGGATGCACGCCGCCACGACGTGCAGGCCACGATGCGCGTCCCGTGGATGGAGCCCCACTTCCGCCGCGAGGACACCTTCCCCGCCGTGACCCGCTGGCTCGGGGACTGGGGCTTCCACCCCAACGCCGCGGGCCGAATCCTCATCGACGACGAGGAGCGTCCGGGCAAGGCCGCCCGCCCCTTCGTCGTCGCGGTCCGCGTCCCGAGCGAGCTGCGGCTGGTCCTCCAGCGACAGGGCGGAATGGAGCCCTTGGGCAGCTTCCTGCACGAGATGGGGCACGCGCAGCACCTGGCCCATGTGGACGACGACGCGCCCGTGGAGCTGCGCCGGCTGGCGGATGCTTCCGTCACCGAGGCCTACGCGACGACCTTCGAGAGACTCCTGCTGTCCCCCGGCTGGCTCAAACGCTACCTGGGCCTGCCGTCCTCCACCGCGCAGGACGCCGCGCGGATGGCCGCCTTCCAGGCCCTGGCCGTCCTGCGCCGCCACTGCGCGAAGCTCGGCTATGAGCTGTCACTCGCCACGCGAGGCCCCTCACCCGACCTCGCGGATGAGTACGTGGTCGGCCAGCGCCGCGCGCTCTTCGCCGAGGCGCACCGTGGCTTCTTCCTGCATGACGTGGATCCGCAGCTCTACGTCGCGCGCTACCTGCGGGCCTGGGCCTTGGAGACCCGGCTCACCGCCTCGATGACCGAGCGCTTCGACGACGACTTCTGGCGCAACCCCTCGGCACGAAGCTGGCTCCAGGGGTTGTTCAAGCGCGGTGGCCAGACCGACGCAGAAGGCCTGGCCACGGAAATCTCGGGCACGCCGCTGGCCCTGCCCGAGGCGGGAGCACGCCTCGTGGCCATCCTCAACAGGTAGGGGGTCGCGCCCCCGGGGACTACTTCTTCTTGCCGCGCAGCGCGCGGACAATCTTGTCCTTGGTGGGGTTGGCGGCCGCCTTGGGCACGGCCACCGTCGCCTTCGGGGCGGTGGCGCGAGCCTGTGCGGCGCGCGCGCGCATCGCCTTCATGAGCTGCATCTCGATGACGAGCAGCTCGTCCGCCAACTCCTCGTTGTTGCCAGCGGCACGCGGGAGCGGCGCGCGGGTGCTGGAGGCACCAGCGCCATGCCGCATGCGCAGGGCCTTCTCCTCCTCGGCCGTCAGCGTGGTCGACTTCTCCAGCGCTGCCTTGACCTCCTTGGCCGTCACCGTGCTACTTCCGACCTTGCGCTCCATCTCCGCTCCCTTGCTTGTTCGCGCCTGAACACCCGAGCATGTCGGATGCGTCCGAGCCGCAACCGTCGAGGATTGTAGAGGACGCAAGAGGACGGTCAAATTTTCTTCCAACAGGTCGAAGCCACGCTGTAGCGACAGGTCTCGCACACTACAAGTGCAGACCCAGTCCCAGGTACAGGGAGCCCAGCACCTGACGTTCCCCTGAAAACGGCTCTCCCCGCGCGGAGACGTTCTGGTAGCGCGCCTCGGCGGACAGGAAGAGTTGCCCGCCCAGCTCCAGGCCCACCCCCGCGCTCAGCTCGGCTCCCACCTGGAGCACGCGGGGCGCGTCTGGCTCGGACCGGGCGTGTGCGACGAGCAGGGTCGCCCCCAGCCCCAGGTAGGGCCGCACCGGCGCATCCCCCAGCGGCGCCCAGCGCAGGGACAGGGGCGTCGCCTCGGTGAGCCACTGGCAGGAGGACACGTGACCTCCCACCTCCAGCAGGGAACCGGACCGACGGTAGGCCCAGCCCAGCCCCGCGCTGAGCCCTGAGAGGCGGGTCTTGGCGGGGCCGCGGAGCACGAAGCCCCCAACGGGCGCCAGGGTGAGGTCCACGCCCCGGTCCGAGGCCGCGCTCGCGGGGAGCGCCAGCAGCACACCACCGCAGAGCAGCAAGCCAAGGCGCCAGGACATGCCCCCGCAGAGAGCAAGCACGAGGCCAGGGCGGGTCTCCGAGGAGACTCGCGCCACGGGCCCGCCGATTCGCGGCGCGCGCCGGACCGCCACGTCAGGGCAGCCAGGCGGGCACGCGGCTCAGTTTCCGTCGTCCTCGTCGGGCTGCTCGGCCCCTTCGCCACCCGGGGCGGGCGTCCCCGTGGTGTCCCCGGGCTTGGAGCGCGGCATGCCGAAGTGGTCCAGCGCGTCCGCGATGCCCTGCGGCTTGTCCGCGTCCGGGAGGAAGTCCTGGGGCGGCTGGAGGCGGGGGTCCTGTCCCAGTTCCGACAGGGTGGACTCCAGCGTCATGCGCAGTTCGGCGGCCTCGGGCGTCTTCTCGGAGGGCACGCCGATGCGGCCATCCAGGCGGGCCTTCAGGACGACCGAGGTGTCCTTGTCCACCAGCACCTCTCCATCCAGCGAGCGCGGCAGGCGGTGGGCGAAGAAGTTGGCGCGGCGCTTCGAGGTCTCGTCCGCGCCGCCATTCTTGGGCGCGAACAGGGCCGGCAGCTTCTGCGCGGGGCCGGAATCCACGGCGGGCCCCAGGGACACGGCGTACTTCCAGGCCGTGCGTCCCTCGTACGAGACGGTGCCCTCGGGGGTGAGCTTCAGGCGGCCCTGGAAGAGGCTGTCGAAGTCGCGGATGGCGCCCGTCAGCTCGGTGCGCGTGCGCTCCGCCATGCCGCGGTCGCGCAGGCGCTGACGAAACGGGCCGTAGCGGTTCTTGGCGAAGACCTGCCCGCCCACTCGCATGACCTCGAGGCCCTGGTCGCGCGAGTTCTCCAGGACACCATCGAAGTCACCGCTGACGCCCCCACGGCCAGCGCGGAAGGTGCGCGTCTCGGTGAGCTTCACCGGGTTGGCGCTGTTGGGACCGCCCCACTCGTAGCTGACGGTGGCCTGGTAGCGATGGGGCCCGATGCGCTCGGTGACCTCGGCGGCGTCCATGCCGAGGATGCGGCGCGCCACCTTGGGGTTTTCCGCGACATCTTCCGGAGGAAGGCTCTGCTGGGCGGACGCGACCACCTTGGGGGGGTCTTCCGGCGAGAAGATGCGGGCCTTGGCAGCCTTGTCGACCGGGTCGGTGCAGCCCACGGCGGCCAGCGCCAGGGCAAGGGTGACGGTGGACTGGGTGAACCGACTCACGACTCCTCCACAGCGGGACGGACGGCGGGAGCGGCAAGTTACGTGGCGCATACAGGTGCGGCAAGCGATGGCTTGCATGCGGCCGTGCAAGGGATAGAACGCCCAACCCATGCAGAACCTGCGCGACAAGTTGTTGAAGGCGGGCCTTGTCTCCGAGGAGCAGGCCAAGAAGAGCGACGCGCCGTCCCAGACGAGCCGTCGCCCGGCGCCTTCCTCGGAGAGCCACGGGGCGCCCTCGGGCCGCCCCCCGGCCCGCCGCGACCGTGATGAGAACCGGACAGCCGGCGGCCCGCCCCGCCGCGAGGGTGGCGGTGGACCGCCGCGCCGCGACGGAGGCCGTCCCCCGTACCACGGCGGCTCGGGAGGTCGTCCCGCCGCCGCGACGACGGCGTCCGAGAAGCCCATTCCCAAGCTGCCGCCCATGCCGGGCTCCAAGGCCTACCAGCGCGCCGAGTCCAAGAAGCAGGTGGAGCTGGACCGCGCCCTTCGGGAGCTGGTGCTCGGCAACCAGGTGCCGCTGGAGCCGGGCGAGACGGCGTTCTACTTCATGACCCGCAAGGGCAAGCTGCGCCGGCTGGAGCTGAGCCCCACCCAGGCCAAGCAGCTCGAGGACGGCGAGCTGGGCGTCGTCGAGCGCCCGGAGCCCGCGCAGATCGAGCACTCGCTCGTGCCCGCGTCGTCGGCGACGCAGATGTACGCGCTGTCGAAGAAGTCGGTGCGCTTCCTCAACCGCAAGGAAGACCCCGTCGGCTTCATGAACGACGAGGAGCTCAAGGCCCGGCAGGACGCCGAGGCGGCTGGAACCGCCCCGGAGATTCCCGACGAGCCCGAGTCCGCTGACGAGCCCAGTGAGTCGCCCGCGCCCGCCGAGGACACCTCCGGCGGCAGCACCCCGTAAACCCACCCCTGCCCCCCGCACCCCGAGCCCGCATGACGGACGCTCGGCGCGGGGGGCGGGCCTCCCGCGTCCGCGTCAGTTGAACGCGTCGATGCCGGTGATGGCCTTGCCGAGCACCAGCGTGTGCACCTCGTGGGTGCCCTCGTAGGTGAAGACGCTCTCCAGGTTGAGCATGTGCCGGATGGGCGGATAGTCATCCGTGATGCCGTTGGCGCCATAGATGCCGCGGGCCACGCGCGCGATGTCCAACGCGCTCTTCACGTTGTTGCGCTTGGCCAGGCTCACCATGACGGGCGTGCTCTTGCCCTCGTCCTTGAGCCGCGCGAGCCGCAGGCCCACGAGCTGCGCCTTGACGATCTCCTGGAGCATGTCCGCCAGCTTCTCCTGCGTGAGCTGGTAGCTGGCGATGGAGCGGCCGTCGAACTGGACGCGAGACTGCGCGTACTCGCGCGCGCCCTCGAAGCACGCGATGGCGGCGCCGGTGACGGCGAACGCGATGCCCAGCCGCGCGTTGTTGAGACACGACAGCGGCCCCTTCAGGCCCACCACGCCGGGCAGCACGTTGCTCGCGGGGACGCGCACGTCTTGGAAGGACAGCTCGCTGGTAACGGAAGCGCGCAGGGAGAACTTGCCGGGGATCTCCCGAGCGCTGAATCCTGGCATACCCTTCTCCACCAGGAAGCCGCGCACGGACTCCGGGCCTCCGTCATCCGTCTTGGCCCAGACGATGGCCACGTCGGCGATGGCGCCGTTGGTGATCCACGCCTTCGAGCCATTGAGGACGTAGTGGTCGCCCTCCTTGCGCGCGCGGGTGCGCATGCCGCCCGGGTTCGAGCCGAAGTCGGACTCGGTGAGGCCGAAGCAACCGATGCGCTCGCCTCGCGCCATGGAGGGGAGGAAGCGCTGCTTCTGCTCCTCGCTGCCATACGCGTGGATGGGGAACATGCACAGCGAGCCCTGCACGGACGCGAACGAGCGCAGCCCCGAGTCCCCGCGCTCCAGTTCCTGGAGGATGAGGCCGTAGGTGACGGTGTTCATGCCCGCGCAGCCGTAGCCCTGGAGGTTGGCACCCAGCACGCCGAGCTCCGCCAGGCGCGGCACGAGGTGCGCGGGGAAGGTGCCCTCTCGGAAGTGCTTGCCGATGATGGGCAGGACCTCGGCGTCCACGAAACGGGCCACGGTGTCACGCGCGGCCTTCTCCTCATCGGACAGCAGGTCGTCGATCCGAAACAGGTCGGTGATGTCGGCGCGGGGCATGAGTGCGGTGCTTAACGTCGCGCTCCGGCGTCGTCAAACGCCCGGGTATGCTGCGCGCCCATGGCTCCAGAGACGATGAAGACGGTGGTGGTGACGGGCGCCAGCCGAGGCATCGGCCGCGCGGTGGCGCTCACCTTCGCACGCGCGGGATACGGCGTGTGGGCGCTCGCCCGCTCCGAGGAGGCGCTGGAGTCCTTGCGCGCCGAAGGCGGCGAGGCCATCCGCACGCGGGCCGTGGACGTGGCGGATGAGTCCGCGCTGCTGTCCGCCTGTCAGGCCATCCTGGCCACGGGCACGCCGCGTGTCCTGGTGAACAACGCGGGCATCACGGTGTCGGCGCCGCTGACCAAGACGCGGACCGAGGACCTGGCGAAGGTGATGGCCGTGAACGTGACGGCGCCCTTCATCCTCTGCCGCGAGCTGATGCCCGCGATGGCTTCAGCCGGTGGAGGCCGCGTCATCAACATCGGCTCCATCGCGGCCGTGCGCGGGGCCAAGTACACGTCCGCCTACTGCGCATCCAAGCACGCGCTGCTGGGCCTCACGCGGGCACTCGCGGTGGAGTACGCGCGCAAGCAGGTGACGGTGAACAACGTCAATCCAGGCTGGGTAGAGACGGACATGTTCGCCTCGGCGACCTCGGCCATCACCCAGTCCACGGGCCGCTCGCCCGAGCAGGCCCGCGAGGCGCTCGCGTCAATGAACGCCATGGGACGCATCATCCAGCCCGAGGAGGTCGCGGCACTCTGCCTGTTCCTCGCCTCGGACGCGGCGGCCGGAATCACTGGCGCGGCCTACGCCATCGACGGGGGAGAGGTCGGCTAACGACCCCTCCGGTGGCGCGAGGCCCGCGCGTCGCGCCTCCCGACCGGGCCGCATTGGCGCCCGCCGCCTTCGCCGCGGCGCGCCTCAAACGAGGGGGCAGCGGGCGGACCGCGCGCGCCCGAGCCCCCCTGCCCACTCGCATGCAGTCGATGAGGGAGCGAGGGGCGAGCGGCCCCTGCTGAAGGCGCGAGGCTCGTCCGCGACCACCCGCCGGGGTCAGAAGCCCAGCGCGGCGCTCACAGTCTGTACTGATTCACGATGGAGCTGACGTCATGCGACGCGGAGGTCAGGCGCGCGGCGGCGACAGCGCTCGTGGCCACGCGCTCGACCGTCTCATCCGCGAGGGTCGTCAGGTCGCTGAGGGCGGCGAAGAGCTCCGCGATGCCGGCGTCCTGCTGGCTCACCGTCTCCGCGATGCTGCGCACCGCCTGACTGTTGTTCTGGATGAGGGTCGCGAGCGCACGAAGGCTCTCCCCCGCGGCGCGAACCTGCTCCAGTCCACCCTCGACCTCACGCGAGCCGCCCTCGCTCGTCCGCACCGTCTCCGAGATGGCCTTGCCGATGTCCGCGAGGATGGTCTGCACGCGCGCCGTGGCGCTGGCGGATTGGTCCGCGAGTGACCGCATCTGCCGCGCCACCACCGCGAAGGCGCGACCCGACTCACCGCTGCGCGCCGCTTCGATGGCCGCGTTGAGCGCGAGCACGTTCGACTGGTCCGCCAGGTCCTTCACCGTCCCGGTGATATCGCCCACCTGCCGGGTGCGCTGCTGAAGCCCCGTCACCGTGTTGAAGATGCGATCCACATGCGAGCGGATGTGCGTGAGCCCGCCCACGCTGCCCGCCAGCGCGGACTCACCCGCTTGCCCCAGCGCCCCCGCCTGCTCGGCCTCGCGCAGCACACCCGTGGCGCGCTGCGCGGCCGCGCGAGAACTCTGCTGAAGGTTCTTCGCGGCGATCTGCGTCTGGTGGAGCGCCGCCGCCTGCCGAGTCACGGCGAGGTTCTGCTCCGACGCGGACGTGGCCAACTCCAGAGCCGTGGCCTCCAGCTCCTGCGCCGAGCCTCGCAGCGCCAACAGCACCGCCCGCAGCCGAGCCATCATCTCCGCGAAGGAAGCCGCGAGTTGTCCAATCTCGCCCGTCGAGCGAACGTCCAACGTGCGGCTGAAGTCCCCTTCCGCGACCACGCGCGCGGCGGCCTCTCGCAGGGCGCTCAGCGGCGCCATCACCCGGCGCACCAGCAGGAAGATGACCACGCCCGCGATGGCCGCCGTCACACAGCCCAGCAGGACAATGAGCCCCAGCGTCGAGCGCAGTCGAGTCAGCTCCAGCTTCGCGCTGCGCGCCAACACCAACTCGATGCCGTCGCCCACCGCCACCCGAGACACCCGCAGGGGCACGCCGGCCAGCTCCAGCTCGCTCACGGAGGCGCTCGCCTGCGCGGGCAGGGTGCCCAGCAGCGCCTCGGGCGCGCCGGATGTGAAGGCATGGGCCACCAACCTGGGCCCCAGGTGCAGCACGGGCTCCACGCCCGCGCGCTGCTGATGCAGCCGGCGCAACAGCGCGCTCCCGAGCTGGGTCCCCACCACGACGTGCCCCACCGTGCGCCCACCCTCCTCCACCGCCTGGGACACCGCCTGGTAGGGCTCGCCCGCGAACGTGATGAGCGCGAGCCCCTCGCGACGCAGCAGCTGTCCGAGCCCCGTCACCGCCCCGTCCCGGCTGCCCGCCAGCAACGCGCCATCCGCGCCCGCCAGGAGCAGCACGTCCACGCCCAGCAGGTCTCGCTGTGCTCGCGCTTGCGCCTGGAGAGCCTTCACCTCGGCCACGCCGCGCGTCAGCTCCGCGCGCAACACCGGCCCCGCGGACGCGGCGCGGGCCACCGCCACGAGCGCTCGCTCCTCCTGCTCCTGCAAGGCGTTCCACGCCGCCTCGTCCTGCTCGAGGCTGGAGGCCAGCCCCGCGGTCATCCGCGAGCGCAACGACATGCCCGTGAGCACGACGCTGCCCGCGGTGAGGACCAGGAAGACGAGGATGAAAGCCGCGGTCAAGCGCGCGGCGAGGCTGAGCGTCATATGCGACGGTGCTCGGGCAGGAAGTGAGACGCCAGAGGAGGGGGGAAGCGAAGACTATCCCGGAAGCGGCGAAATGTTGAGGGATGCGCGCAGTCCCCGAGCACCCCGTCAGCCCACGGGCCCTCGTCACCCGGGAGGGTCCAGGACGACGACCCCGCAGCCTCCTCCCTGGGTCTCAGGCCTCCGGCACGCGCAGCACGACCGCGGTGATGTTGTCGCGTCCGCCCGCCTCGAAGGCCGCGCTCACCAGCGCATCACAGGCTTCCTGCGCGGTGGCGGCGTGGAGGCGCGGCACCAGCCCATCCAACCCCAGAGGCTCATAGAGCCCATCCGAGCAGAGCAGGAACACGTCCCCTGTGCGCGCATCCAGCCGTTGGACCGTGGGCTCGGCGTTGTCCGTGCCCAGGGCGCGCGTGATGAGGTGACGGAGGTTCGCGGGTCCGCCGGGGGGCTCCATGCCCGCCGCGCGCAGCTCCTCGATGAGCGAGTGGTCCCGCGTGAGGGCCTCCAACTTCCCGTCTCGCAGGCGATACAACCGACTGTCTCCGACGTGCACCACCGCCGCGCCATGCTCGCCCACCGCCAGCGCCACCACCGTGGAGGCCATCTCCCGGAGGCGCCCCACCCGTTGTGCAATCAAGTTGCGTTGAGCCAGCGCGGCGCACGCGGCCAACATGTTCTCTTCGCGACTCCTGCGGGGGTCCACCGCGTCCGGCCACGTCGCGTCTCGGTCCTTCTCCAGACGCAGCCCGAGTCCCGCGAAGGTGTCCACCACGCAGCGGCTCGCCACCTCGCCGCCCTCTTGGCCTCCCAACCCGTCCGCCACGACGAACAGCCCCAGCTCCGGCAGGACACAGTAGGCATCCTCGTTGTGGGGCCGCCGGCCGACATGGGTCTGTCCCGCGCTGTCGATTTGCATGACTGCTGCCTCCTCGTTGCACTCCCACCCAGCAAGCGGGAGGCCACCGACCTCTTTCCCCCGGCCCGGGGACACGGTCCCTGTTCCTGCCCTCCAAGACGCACCGATGCCACGTTCCTCCGACACGCGCGCCCCACCTGTCAGGAGTCGGACGATGGCGGCGCTCGGGCGTCTACACTCGCCCCCATGCGTGGGGGTTGCCCCCCATCATGTGTTCACCACCCGACACTTCTCGCACCGCGTCGCGAACCCAGGGCCGCCACTCCCACCACACGCCGGGTCCCGGGCGCGCCATCACGCGTCGCGCCTAGCAACTTCCCCAGGCCCACGACGACAATCCGATGCGGCCCGTCCCGCGCGCCGCCATCGAGGTGACCGAATGAGCTCCGTCCGCCGACTGCCCTCCGGTATCGCCTCGCCCGCGACGCGGTCCATCGCGGAGTACGAGGTCACGACCCCCATCCGCCACGAGCCACCCGCGCCCGTGCCCGCGGTCCGCCACGGCTTCTCCGACACCAGCGACTTCCAGGCCGGCGAGGATGACGTGGCGCCGCTGCTGGAGGGCCACGACGTGGCGGGCGCGACGGACGCGGGCCCAGGCGCAGACGGCATGGGTCCACCCCCCACGGCCTCGCACCTGATGGGGCACGCGCAGCTGCGAACGCTGGCGGGAATCAGCGACTTCGAATCCGCGCGTCCTCGCTACGCGCAGATCCTGGGCAGCCCCCAACCTTCAACGGCGACGCCCTCTCCCCTTCCGAGCTTCCGGCCCTCGGCCATGCCTCCGCGCGAGGCCTTCGCGAGCGAGCTGAACCCGCTCGACATCCTGTCCCCCGAGGCCGCTGCCTGGGAACTGCAGAACCTGGACACCTCCACGCCCACCGTGGACGAGCCCGAGGATCTGCTCTTCATGCTGGAGCCGCCCGGCACCAGCGACCTGGACAGCCTGCCCATGGAGCTGGGGTTCGACGACCTCGATGCAGACTCCGGGTTCGACACCGGGGGGACGCTCGATGCGAGCGGCGAGACGCCCGACTTCCTCGCGGACGTGAACGACGTGTCCGCGCCGGAGTCCGAGTTCCTCGCGACCGCCACCGACGTGGCCGCGCCCGAGCACGAGCCCATCGCGGCCGAGGCCGCGCGCGAAGCAGCCGCGCCGATGGAGCCCCCCGTCTCGGTGGAGTCCGCGCCAGAGACCGCAACGGAGCAGGCCGTGGCCGTCATGCCATCACCCCTGCCGGAAGAGGCCCACGCCGCCTCGGTCGCGGAGACACCGCCTGACGCGAACTCTCATCCCGTGTCCACGGGCGCAGGCGACGAGCTCACGACGCGCGAGCCTTGAGACATCAGCACCCGCGGCCCTCGTCCTGTGAACGAAGCGTCGCGCGCATCCGTCCCATCACCGCGCCATGAAGTCGCGTGATGGGCTGCGCGGGGTCCTCCTCGCGCGACGGATGTCCGCGGTCCTCACGGCATCCGCTCCGTGAAGCAGCGTCTGGGCGACCTCAGGGCTTGCGCGGGGTATCGGCGCCTTGGGGCTCGGACGTGTCTCCGCGAGCCGGGGCTTCTTTCCTCGGAGAGGGCTCGCGCTTCGTGTCGGAGTCCTGCCGCGCGGGGAGGTCCTTCTGGGCCGGCGCTTCCTTCTTCGGTGCGGGCGATGGCGTCCCCGTGGAGTCGCGCTGTTGCTTCGCCTCGTCGACATCCTGGGTCAGCCGGTTGATGTACCGCGTGCGCTCCTCGCTCTGCCACTCGGCGGGCGAGAAGGCCGTAGGGGCATACTCGCGCGTGGTGTGCACGGGCCCGCGCAGCGTGGCCATCAGCTCGCGATCCGGATCCCCCGACTCCTTGAGCAAGAAGCCATCCACGTCTCGCAACAACAGCGGGAACGTGGGCGCCTCGTCGATGATGAGCTTTCCAAAGACCGTCAGCTTCACCTCGTGCGCCCCTTCAGGCAGCTCCTCGTTGAAGGACACGTAGGCAAAGGCCACACCGCTCTCGTCATCCAGTCTCCCCGACACGACATACCGTCCTGCCTTCCGGACCTGGATGCCGAGATAGAGCTGGAGTGAGCCGTTCTCGACCACCTCGCGCACCTTGCGGGTGAAGGTGGCCGGAGCTGCGGGCGTGTAGAGAATGTCGAAGAAGCTGGAGTCCTCCACCTGCCCCGAGCGCACGTGCACGTCCACGCGCAGCGTGCCCGAGTACAGCGGGAAGCCCTGGCGAGAAGGCTGGAAGCGCCCGGTGATGATGCCGTCGCCCGCCCGCGCATCGCCCTCCGCGCCATCATCCGCGAACGCGAGCGGCACACCCTTCACGCCGCCCGCGCCCGGCACATGCTCGGCTTCGTGCGCGACGGCGGACACCACTTCACAGGGGCGCGGCGTGTGGCGCTCGTCCTCGCACGCCACGCTGAAGAGCACCGACTCCTCGCCGACGACGAAGACCTTGTCCTGCTTGAGCCGCATCTGCACATCCGAGGCGCTGTCCCCCGAACCGGTGCGGCTCACCAACCGCCGCGTGCGCTCGGGCTCGGGCAGCTCCATCTGGTCCGGATGCTCGCGGCTCGGACGCGAGTCGGGGGGATAGCGCGTGGCGACGACATAGGACTCCAGCGTTCGCTGAGCGCGCTCCAGCCGCGTCTCCCAGAGCGCGCGCCGCTCCTCGCGCTCCTGCTCCTCGGGACTCATCGCGGCCACGCTCGCCACGGGCCCCTTCGATGAGGGCGGCCCCCCTCGCGTCGGAGCGCCCGGGGAGGGGTGCTCGTCTTGCGCGAAAGGGGCCGCATCAACGGGCGGCGAGGACTCGGACTCCGCGACGGCGCCGACTCCGCGGCTCCACCACACCACGGCCCCCAGGATTGCGAGCGCCAGTGGGAGGAACACGAGCCGCCAGCCGCTACCTCGCGACCGCGACGACGCGGAAACGGTGCCATCGGGAGCCATGGAGTCCTTCATGCCCGCGCGCTAGTAGGCGTACGTCACCATGTCCGCGCGGACCTTGGAGACAATGCCACCCCAGTTGCCGTTGGCGTAGTGGTTGACCGTCTCGCCGTCGTCGCGGAAGTCCACGCTGTGGTTGGTCCACTTGGCGCGGCCATCGCTGCACGCGGCCGTGCCCGTGTTGAGCGTGCCGCCGCAGAACCAGTCACCCGGGTTGCAGTACGAGCCGCCCGAGCTGCCGGACACGCCACCCGTCGAGTGGTACGCCACGGCCTCGTCATCCTGCCCGGGGAGGATGCCCGAGTAGAGCGTGCCCTTCGCCGCCGCGAACATGTAGAGCCACACGTTGCGCGTGGTGTTGTGGTTGTACATGGCGCGCGCCGTGGTGGTGACCAGGTCGCTCACCAGCGGCTCGCTCACCGCCCACTCGCCCACGTCCGCCAGCTCGCTGCCGCCACCGGCGCCCGAGGCCACGTCCACCCACCGGATGTTCCAGCCCGTCTGCGTGGTGCCATCCAGGTTGCCGCATACGCCGCTGGAGTTGGGAGACGCGTTCTTCTTCGTGCGCGTGGAGCCGCCGTAGAGCGACAACGCGTAGCCAATCTGCAGGTCTCCCGCCGAGTGCGCGGCGATGTAGCACCAGTTGTCGCCGGTGCAGAAGCAGTCCAGCGCGTCGCGGATGCGGCCGTTCTCATTGCCGACGCGCTGCGTGCCGTTCCAGTTCACCGCCTTCTTGTTCACACCCGCTGCCGTGCTGGCCGGACCCCAATAGCTGAAGTCGTTGTAGTTGCCGGCCTGAGTCCCGCCACCGTTTCGACCATGAATCCAGAGCGTGTAGTTGGTAGCAGCGGCTTCCGTGCCCACGAGCATCATCGCGGCAGCCACGGCCGCACCGAACAGCGTCTTCATGCGAGTGCCTCCTGCACAGCCTCTCAGGGGGAGAGAGGACAATCCGCCCGGTTGCCCTCCGGGCAAGGGGGCCCGCAGTCTAGGTCTCGCGCTCAAAGAAATCGATAACAGGGAAAACTTGCTGCCCGTGGAAGAACCGACGCAGTGCGGCAAACGTCGGTTCAGGGGCGGGGCGACTGCTGGACGAAGCGCTCCAGTCGCTCCAGCGCTGCCGGGAGGTTGTCGCGGCCCAGGCCCAGTCGGAAGTGGTTGCCAGGAAAGTCATACACCTCGCCCGGCAGGAGCAGGACGCCCTCGCGCTCGACGAGCCGCTCGATGAAACGCGCCACGGGCTCGCGTCCCAGCAGGCGCGGGAACGCGACGCTGCCCGCGCGCGGACGCACCCAGTGGAAGGTCTGCGAGTGGCGCGCGAAGAAGCCATCCAACAGCGCGAGGTTGCGGGTGAGCAACGCGCGGCTGCGCGCGAGGACCTGCTCCTTCGCGCGCAGCGCCATCAACGCGAGCACCTCGCTGGGGGCGCCGTTGCAGATGGTCGTGTAGTCCTTGTAGGCCATGCAGCGCTGGAGCAGCGCCGCGTCCTTGGACGCAAGCCAGCCGACGCGCAGCCCCGCGAGGCCGAACGCCTTGGACATGACGCCCAGGCTGAGTCCGCGCGTGAAGCGCGAAGCGGCGGCGGGCAGCAGGTCGCGCGGCTCGTACTCCAGCAGCCGGTAGACCTCATCCGACAGCAGGTAGATGCCGCGCTCCTCCGCGAGCGCGCACAGCGCCTCGAACGTGGCCGCGTCCGGCAGCGCGCCCGTGGGGTTGTGGGGGAAGTTGACGACGATGAGCCGCGTGTTCGGGCGCAGCTCGCGGCGCAGCGCCTCGACGTCCAAGGCCCAGCCGTCCTCCTCGCGCAGCGCGTGCAGGGTGACCTCGGCGCCGGTGGCGCGCGCCACCTCGTGCAAGGACTGATAGCCCGGCCACGTGACGACCACGTGGCTGCCCGGTCCGAGCAGCACGTTCATCAAGACGAAGACCGCCTCTTGCGCGCCGGCGAAGGTGAGCACGTCTCCCGGAGACAGACCGGGGTAGAGCCCGGCGATGGCCTCGCGCAGGGCGGGCAGTCCGGTGGACTCGGTGTAGCCGAGCGTCAAGCCTTCCCATCGGGCCAGCGAGTCCGCGTCCGCGAGCGCCAGCAGGTCCTTCTGCCGCCAGCCTTCGATGTCCGACGAGCACAGCAGGTAGGGCGCGGCGAACTCCCAGCGCGCGAAGTATCGCTCCAGCTTGAAGTCGGGGATGTGCATGACGCGGCCAGCTCTCTTGGGGTCGGCCCTCCCGCCGGGGGAGGGGCTGCTTGGATGTGGCGACGGCCGGACGGGCGAGCGGCGGGTGGACGTGCCCGGGAAGCCTGCGCCCCCCATGCATAGCTTGAGTCGCGTCCTCCTGAAGCCCTTTCGGCGGAGTCCGCATGCCCACGCTCAACATCCCCCTCACGCTGCTCGACCCGGATGGCGGATGGGTGAATGCCCCGGTCCATGTCTCGGAGCTCGACGGGCTGCCCGTCCTGCTCCACTTCTGGTCCATGGACTGCGCCGACTGCGCCGCGCAGTTCGACACGGTGAGTCAGTGGATGAAGGAGTTCGGTCCGCGGGGCCTGCGCGTCATTGGCGTGGACGTCACCCACTCCGCCCGCGAGCTGCGTGACACCAACGCCGTGGAGGCCTTCGCGCGCAAGCACGGCCTGCGCTACCCCATCGCGGTGGACGACGGCTCCATGGCTCGCGCCTACGACGTCCGCGTGCACCCCACGTTCCTCGTGTTCGACGCGGAGTCTCGCCGGCTGCGTCACGTCTTCATCGGGCCCTCCGCGCTCCAGCAGATCCGGCCCGTGCTCGAGCGCTCCACGCAATACGACCGCTCGGCCGCGGCCCCGCCTCCCTGAGTTCGCGCGAAGGCGGCGCATCCTCACCTCGCCTCCGACGGAGTTCGACATGACCTCGCGACGTCGCTCGCTCAGTTCTCGACAGGCCCTCGTGGCCGTGGCCGCGGTGGGCCTGGGATGGCTCCTGCGCCTGCGGCGAGCCGCGCGCCTGCGCTTCGACTTCCAGGGGCGCACGGTGCTCATCACCGGGGGCACGCGGGGCCTGGGGTTCGTGCTCGCGCGCCAGTTCCTCCGCGAGGGCGCGAAGGTGGCCCTCTGCGGCCGAGACGCCGCGACGTTGGAGCGGGCGCGCGAGGCGCTCACGCGCGCCGGGGGCGAGGTGCTCGCCGTGACGTGTGACGTGCGAGACCAGGTCCAAGTGGAGGCCATGGTGTCGCGCGTGCACGAGCGGTTCGGCGCGGTGGACGTGCTGGTGAACAACGCGGGCATCATCCAGGTGGGCCCGCTGGAGTCCCTGTCCCTGGAGGACTTCCGCGAGGCCCTGGACACGCACCTGTGGGCATCGCTGTACACGACGCTCGCCGTGCTCAACGACATGAAGCGCCGAGGCCGAGGGCGCATCGTCAACATCGCCTCGATTGGCGGCAAGGTGGCGGTGCCCCACCTCGCATCCTACTGCGCGAGCAAGTTCGCCCAGGTGGGCCTGTCCGAGGCGCTGCGCGCGGAGCTGGCGCAGGATGGCATCGCGGTGACGACGGTGTGCCCGGGCCTGATGCGCACCGGGAGCCCGCGCAACGCCGCGTTCAAGGGAGACCACTCGCGCGAGTACGCCTGGTTCGCCGTGGGCGACGCGCTCGCGGGCCTCTCGCTTCGTGCGGAGCGCGCGGCTCGGCTCATCGTCGAGGCCTGTCGGCGCGGCGACGCGGAAGTGCGGCTGGGGCTCCCCGCGAAGGTGGCGGTGCTTGCCTCCGCGCTCTCGCCCCAGGCCACGGCCCGCGTGCTGGAGGCCGTCAATCACTTGCTGCCCCAGGGCAGCAGCCCCGACCGATTCAAAGGCAGCCAGAGCGAGACGCGCCTCACCCGCTCCTGGCTCACGCGGCTGAGCCGACGCGCCGCCCAGCGAAACAACGAGGCCGGCGCGTCCCCCCACTGAAGACCGGGCGGCTCAGTCCTGGCCGTCCAGCTCGGCCATCTCCATGCGCCAGTGGCCGCGGTGCTCGTAAGCGCGCTCCAACTGCTCGCGCAGGGCGGCAATCATTCGCGTGTTGCCATCCTGCTCGTAGCCAGCGAGCGCCTCCTGGCACTTCGGCACGCGGCGGAGGAACTCATTCAGCGCGTCCACGGTGAGGGCTTTCACATACATGCCGTAGCCCAGCCGCTCCAGGTACAGGGCATTGAGCACCTGCTCGAACTGGCCGCCCACCGGCAGGCTCAGCATGGGCTTGCGCAGGTACACCGCCTCGCTCATGAGGGTGTAGCCCCCGCCCGCCACCACCGCCCGAGCCGTGCGCAGGTCGTTGATGAAGCCCGCCTCGCTGAAGGGCCGGTAGGTGAGGTTGCCGTCCACCACGTCCCCGGTGAGGTCGCGCCGCAAACCATACACGCGGCACGGGACGCCAGACTGTTTGAGGATCTCCGGCAGCGCCGTGTTGGTGGTCGCCGTCTGGTACACGAGCAGGTGCTCGCCGGGCTCGGACTTCGCCGCCAGGATTTCCGGCCGGAGGATGGAGGGCGCCAGCGTGGTGCGGCGCTTGCGCAGCTCTGGGTAGAAGAACGTCGTCACCAGGTAGTGGAAGGCCCCGGGCAGCTTCGCCTTCACGATGGCGCGCGTCGCCTCGAAGCTGTCCTCGTGACCCGCCAGGAGCATGGGGTCATGCTTGCAGCGGTTGATGACCTGCATGTTGTCCACGCTGATGACGGGCAGCCGGTGGTTCTTCGCCACCAGGTAGCTGAACGTCTCGAAGTCGCTCACCACGACGTCGGGGCGGAACTCCTCCACCAGTTCGAAGTACTGGCGCACGTTCTGCGGCCAGCCCTTCACCGCGCCGGACAGGTTCTGCAGCACCGTCTGCCACTTCTTCACCGAGTTGCCTTCGTAGGCAATGGTGAGGCCCCAGATGCCGTGCACGTTCTGGAAGCGCCTGGCCAGATAGTCCTGCGCCCGGCCGGACACGACGATGTGGACCTCGTGCTCCTTCGTCAGCTCCTCGAGCAGCACACGCGAGCGCGTCGCATGGCCCATCCCCTCGCCGACGACTCCATACAGGATTCGCATGGTCGCGGAGCATACGCGGGACACCTGCCCCGTTGCCCTTGCCTCGCCGCCCGGCTATAGCGCGCGCGTCCATGCCCCCGGCCACTTCCAGGGTCTCCGGTGTCCTGCGCGCGGCCCTCTTCGGCCTCGCGGCGGGCCTGATGCTCGGCGGCGTGGGCCTGCTCTGGGTGGGCGTGCACGGCGTCTTCGGCTCGCCCGACTGCACGGACCTCACCGCTCCCGAGTGCCGGCTCCTCAGCGAGTCCGCCCGCGACCTGGGCCGGCTCCAGACGCTCTGTGGCGGAGCGCTCGTCGCGCTCGGCGCCGCCCTCTTCGTCCTGGCCCGCGGCCGGGCCCCCCTTCCCCCGCATGAACCCCCATCCAGCGTGACGCCCACGTGAACCGTCCTTCGGGTGCTGAACGGCCGGACAGGCCAGGCACCCCGCTGTCGGATTTTCAGCGCGAGGAAGGTTCACTAATTACTTGTGGCCCAGTCATTAGGTTTGAGGGTAGGAGACGGCCTTATGCAGCTCGAATCCCTGAAGATGTTCTGTGACGTCGTGGAGACCGGCTCGTTCTCTCGCGCGGCGCAGCTCAACCACGTGACGCAGTCCGCGGTGAGCCAGCAGATCCGCGCGCTGGAGAACCGGTACGAGCAGAAGCTGCTGTCACGCAGCGCTCGGCAGGTGACGCCGACGCCGGCGGGCGAGCGACTGTTCCGCGGCTGCAAGGAGATCCTCGCGCGCTTCGCGGAGGTGGAGCAGGAGATTCGGGAGCAGGCCACCGAGGTTCAGGGCGCGACCACCGTGTCCACCATCTACTCGGTGGGTCTGCACGAGCTGAACCAGGTGCAGAAGCAGCTCTTGAAGACGCACCCCAAGGTCAACATGCGCCTGAACTACCGGCGCAATGATCAGGTCTACGACGACGTGATTCTGGGCGCGGCGGAGATTGGCATCGTCGCGTATCCGCAGCCGCGCGCGGGCGTGGACATCCACCCGTTCCGCGACGACAAGCTCGCGGTGGTGTGCGCGCCCAACCACGCCTTCGCCAGCAAGGCCAAGGTGAGCGTCACGGCGTTGTCGGGCGTGCCCTTCATCGCGTTCGACCGAGAAGCCCCCACGCGCAAGGCGTTGGATCGCCTGTTCCGCGAGAAGAACATCGACATCACGCCGGTGATGGAGATGGACAACGTGGAGACCATCAAGCGGGCCGTGGAGATGGGCCTGGGCGTGGCCATCCTCCCGGTCTCCACCGCGCAGGCGGAGATCAAGCAGGGCACCCTGGTGGCCAAGCCGTTCGCGGAGGGCCCCGTGTCCCGCCCCATCGGATTGCTCATCCGCAAGGGCAAGTACCTGGATCGCGCCTCCGCGGCGGTGCTGGAGGCCTTCAAGCAGGCCGCGCAGCTCCCCGTGGAAGACTGACTTCTTCGCTGTCCTGAGTGCCGCCCTCACGGGGCGGCGGTGGCCTTATCAGGCCACGTCGGTGGCTGGGTCGATGAGCCAATCCTCGTCCTTGAGGGGCCCACCGAACTCGTTCTCCACCGAGCGGATGAGGTTGACGTTGCGCTGATCATTCTCGGTCAGCCGCGCGTCGGTGTACGTCGGGTCCAGCTTGTACCAACCCAGCTGCGCGAAGTGCGCCTGCAGGACCTTGCTCTTGAAGGGCCGTCCGCGCCGCGCGTAGATGGTGTTGCGCAAGAGGCGCAGGTCGCGCAGCGACAGCTGGCGCAATTCATTGACGCTCAGCACCCGCTCCAGCGACTGCTGCGAGGACTCCAGCTTGCCCGAGTCGCTCGCGTAGCCCCCCAGCGCGCGGCTCAGCAGGCCCAGCTCGATGCGCGCCTCCGCCGTCAGCTTGGCGTCCGTGTACTTCGGATCCGGGCGGTACCAGGGCTCGACCTTGTAGTGACACGCCATCGACTCGTCCATCCGGCAGCTCAGGCCAGTACAAGGCTGCGCCTCGTCCAGCGGCGCCTCGGGCTCGTCACACCCCTTCACCCGCCGGCCGTCCTTGAGGTGCCACTCGTAGACGTCATCCCAGGACTTGCCGGCGCGGGCGTAGACGTCGTTCTGCATCCAGCGCAGCTCGCGCTCGGAGAAGGACTGCTCGCGCACGGCGATGAAGTGCACGTTCTTGCGGTCCGCGTCGGACAGGCGCTTGTACGAGAACTTCGGGTCGGCCTTGAACCACGGCTGCTGGAAGAAGTGCTCCTTCAGCCAGGGCTTGCGGTAACCCGCCCAGCCGTAGCGGGCGAAGATGGTGTTGCGCAGGATGGCCAGCTCCCGCAGCGACTTGCCCTCCAGCAGCTCGCCCTTGCACGAGACTCGCGGCGCGGTGTCCACCGGGATGATCTCACAGGGCATCACCGTCTCGGAGTAGCCCGGGATGCTGGCCGCGGGCGCCGGCACATAGGCATCCGGGGCCGGCTTGTTCTTCTGAGCCCACGCGGACGGGGCCCAAAGCGCCAGCGCCAGCGCGGGCACGACGAGGGAGCGCGCGACACTCATGGAGACGGCCTCTCGCGGAAAGACAGGTCAGTAGAGCTTGCGCAGACGCGCGGCGAAGAATCCATCGAATCCCTCGGGGCCGGGCAGGGTCCGCAGCCACGCCTGGGCCAGCGGCAGCTTGAGCCCTGGGAGCACCGGCGGCTCCGCCGTCCACTCCGGATGGCTGCGCAGGAACATGTCCACCTGGTCCTGCCCCTCCTGCGGCTCGGGGGTGCACACCGCGTACACGAGCAGGCCCCCGGGAGGCACCGCCTCCTGGCAGTTCTCCAGGATGCGACGCTGGAGGGTGGCCAGCCGCGCCACGTCCGACTCCTGCCGGCGGTAGCGCAGCTCCGGGTGACGGCGCAGCGTGCCCAGACCCGAGCACGGCGCGTCCACCATCACCGCGTCGAACGTGCCCCACGCTTCGGGGAACGGCTCGGAGGCGTCGTGCGCGTGGGCCTTCAGGCGCGACAAGAGGCCCAGGCGCTTCGCCTCGGACTCAATCTTGCGCAGCTTGTGGGCGTGCAGGTCCACCGCCACCACGTCGTGGGACTCGGCCTGATGACAGGCCTTGCCCCCGGGCGCCGCGCACGCGTCCAGCACGCGGGCGGACTCGGGGAGGGCGCCATAGACGCCCACGAGCTGCGCGGCCTCGTCCTGCACCTGCCAGAGGCCCTCCGCGTAGCCATACACGTCCTCGATGCGGCCCACGGGCGGCAGCACGATGCCCACGGGGGACATGTCCGTGGCGCGCGCCTCCACGCCCTGTTCGCGAATCTGGGCCAGCAGCGCGTCGCGGGTCACCTTGGAGGTGTTGGCGCGCACCACCACCGCGGGGGCCTGATTGTCGGCCACCAGCATGGCCTCGGCGCGCTCACGGCCGAACTGCCGCACCCAGCGCTCCACCAGCCAGCGCGGGTGGCTCTCGCGCACGGACAGGTACTGCACGGGGTCCGACTGGGACGGCAGGGGCGCGGAGGGCAGCTCCGCCAGCTTGCGGAGGATGGCGTTGGTGAAGCCCGCCGCGCGTGAGAGGCCCACGTCCTTGAGGGCCTGCACCGTCTCCGCCACCGCCGCGCGCGCGGGCACGCGGGTGTGGAAGAGCTGGTAGGCCCCCACGCGCAGGGCCGCGAGGACCTTGTCCTCCAGCGCGTCCAGCTTGCGGTCCGCGAAGCGCGCGATGGCGTAGTCCAGCGCCATCTGCCGGCGCGTGGTGCCGTAGCACAGCTCCGTCGCGAGGGCGGCGTCGCGCGGGTCCTTGGGCGGCGACTCGGACAGCAGCGTGTCCAGCACCACGTTGAGGTACGCGTCCGTCGCGCGCACGCGCGCGAGCACCGAGATCGCCAGGGTGCGTGCGTTCATCCTTCTTCCAGCCGGGTCATCAGGTCCACGAGTTGCTCATCCCTCAGGCGCGTCGCCGCAATCGTAGAGAGGGTGAGGCTCTGAAGAACGTCCTCCAGCAGCTCGCGGTGGCCACTCTCGGCGGGGGCGCCGCGCTGGAGCTGTTGATACTGCGTCCGCGCCCAGGTGGCCAGCTCCGCGGCACTCAGCATGCCCGACAGCCGGTCGGCGATCTTCCGGCGCACCTCTGCTCGGGTCAGGAAGCCCGGCGGCACCTCGGCGCCCTTCCCCCCGCGCCCGAGCGTCTTGCCCGCCCGGGGCCCCACCGGAGCGCTCTCCGTGGCGGCCTTACGGCCCAGCGTCTTGCCCTTCGCCACGTCGGCGGGATGGGCCGGCGGGGCCTTGGTCCCCGTGGCGCCCGCCTTGCGGCCCAGCGTCTTGCCCGAGGGAGCAGCGGCGGCCTCGTCCGTCGCGCCCGTCGGGGTGAAGACGCCGCTCGCGAACGTCTCCAAGGCCTGGAGGTAGGGCTCGAAGCCGCGCGAGCCCTCGACCACCATCGCGCACGCCTCGGCGACCACGGACTCGCGCGCCGGGGGCTTGAGCTGCACCGCGATGGCGGGCACGCCCACCAGCTCCAGCGCCTCCTTCAGCGGATAGGAGCCCACGAGGCTCGTGGGGTTGATGACGATGCCCGCCACGGCCTGGCGCTCGGCGTGGAGCGTGTCGAGCAGCACGCCCTCGTGGTTCGACTGGACGACCTTCAGCGTCTGGCCCAGCGCCCGGGCCTTCTCGCGCAGCGCCGCCTCCAGGTCCGACAGCCGTCCCCCCGCCACGTCCTCCCGCTCGCCCTGGAGGGGGAGGTTCGGCCCGAGCAACACCAGCAAGGTCATCGCCATCCGCGTCTCACTCCTCGACATGTCCGCGCCCCGTCACGGCCCGAACGGCTGAGTGCCCGGCGCCAGCTTGTGCCCGGACAGGAAGTCCGCCGCGCCCATCGCCCGCTTGCCTTCGAGTTGCAGCTCCAGCAGCACGAGCGAGCCCTCCGAGGTCGCCACCTCCACCC
Source organism: Citreicoccus inhibens (assembly GCF_019039035.1). Classification (GTDB taxonomy): domain Bacteria; phylum Myxococcota; class Myxococcia; order Myxococcales; family Myxococcaceae; genus Citreicoccus; species Citreicoccus inhibens. The sequence continues at coordinate 532,879 of NZ_JAHNZT010000001.1, forward strand.
CACCCGGCCCCGCCGCCAGCACCGTGCCGGGAGCGCCCTGCCCCGCGCCCACCTTCACGCGGTGCACCTTGAGCACCTTGCCGCCCAGCGTGGTGAAGGCCCCCGGCCACGGCGTGAAGGCGCGCAGCCGCCGCTCCAGCACCACGGCGGGGCGGGTGAAGTCCAGCTTCCCCTCCTCCTTGTCGATGAGGGGCGCCAGCACCATGCCCTCCGAGGGCTGGGGCACGGGCTTCAGCTCGCCTCGGAGGTACGCGGGCAGCGCCTCGCGCAGCAGGTCTCCGCCCAGCCGGGACAGCGTCGTGTGCAGCGTGGCGCTCGTCTCGTCCGGCGCGATGGGCTGCCGCTTCACGGCCAGCACCGGCCCGGTGTCCAGCCCCTCGTCCATCACCATCAGCGCCACGCCCGTCTCGGCGTCGCCATGGGCCACGGCCCACTGGATGGGCGCGGCGCCCCGGAAGCGCGGCAGGAGCGACGCGTGCACGTTGACGCAGCCGCGCGTGGGCAAATCCAGCACGTCCTTGGGCAGGATGCGGCCGTACGCCGTCACCACGCAGATGTCCGGCGCGTAGGGGCGCAGCGTCTCGACGAACGGCGGCGTGCGCAGCTTGGTGGGCTGGAGCACCGGGACGCCGCGAGACAGCGCCAGCTCCTTCACCGGCGGCGCCGTCACCGCGTTGCCGCGGCCCTTGGGCTTGTCCGGCTGCGTGACGACCGCCACCACGTCACCCAACTCGAAGCAGGCCTCGAGCGACGCCACGGCGAACTGCGGCGTGCCCATGAAGATGATGCGGGGTCGACTCATGATGGTGCGTATCTCCGGTCGCCGCGGCCGCTCAGGCCACGGTCTTCAAGGTGCTCGAGGACGGCTCCACCGCCTGGCGCTTGCGCAGCTCCAGGGCCTCCAAGGACTCCAGCGCGGCGCGCGCCTCGGGCGTGGTCGCCACGGGCCGCAGCGCGCCCAACGCCTGCGCCAGCACGTGCGCCTCGTCCGCCTCGCGCTGACGGATGCGGTCCACCGCGTCCGAGAAGCGCGCGAAGAAGGTGCGCAGCTCGTCTCCGCGCCGCAGCGGCCGCAGCCGGGGATAGCGCCCCGCCGCCAGTGCCGCCACGTAAAGGCTCATCACGTGCACGGGGCCCGCGACCCGATGCGTGAAGAGCAATCCAAACAGGCCCAGCACGCCGCCCAGCCCCACCACGCCCACCAAGGTCAGCGCGAGCAGCGTCCCCGCGCCCGAGGTCCCCGCCTCGGCGGCCACCTGCACGCGCCAGGCGAGCGCCCCAAAGACACCCATGCTCACCGCGCCCAGGCCCGAGAGCAGCAGGATGTACTTGAGCTGAAATTCTCGGTCGAGCAGGTACGTCCGGCGCGCGATGCCCGGACGCGCCGCGTTGCGAGTGGCTTCGGACATGTCGTTGACCAGCGTACCCCAGGTACCTCGGGTGGTTTGCTTCCTTCGTCAAGACAGGTCTACACCCAAAGACACGCCAACCCCGCGTACGCAAAGGAGCTCGCATGTCTCGCTCGTTCGTCGCGCTGTGCCTCAGTGTGTCCTTTCTCGCATTGGTCGGGTGCAAGAAAGACCCGGCCACTCCGGACTATTGGGAAGAATACCTTGCACGCATCCGGCGGGCGGATGACCGGGTCCGCCTCATCGAGTCGATGCGCAGCTCGGGCAAGGCGAACGCGAGCTTCCTGCCCATGCTGCACGCGCAGCTCGCGGCGGAGCACAAGCCCGAGGTGAAAGGAGCGCTGGCGCGCGCGCTGGCGGACGTGCACGACGTGTCGTCCGTGGAGCCGCTGAAGGCCGCGCTGGACCCGAGCGCGACGGACGCCTCCGCGCAGCTGGCCAACAAGGAGCTGGTGGCGGCGCTGGGCCGCATCGGGGACCGGAGCGCGGTGCCGGCGCTCATCCCGTTCCTGCGCTCGAAGGACAACTACACGCGCATCGAGGCCGTGCAGGTGCTTGGCGCGATGAAGTCCCCCGAGGCGGTGGAGCCGCTCATCCAGCTCGCCACGGATGAGGCCACGGAGCCCTTCCTCAACCGCAAGGCCATCGAGGCGCTCGGGCAGATTGGCGACGCGCGCGCGGTGCCGGTCCTCCTGCGCATGCTGACGAAGGAGCGCCACGGCGTGTCCTTCTACGTGGAGAGCAGCTTCGCGCTGTTCCAGCTGGGCGCGCCCGCCGCGGACGCGCTGCTCCCCGCGCTGGAGGGCAAGGACGCGGAGCTGGTGAGCTGGGCGCAGGGCCAGGGCATCAACCCAGCCAGCTACGCGATGAAGGCCGCGCAGGTGCTGGGGGACCTGCGCGACCACAGGGCGGTGGAGCCGCTGGTGCGCCAGCTCGGCTACACCCACGCGGATCCGCGCATCCAGGCCATGGTGCGCATGCAGGCGGCGGACGCGCTGGGCCGCATGCGCGCCACGGAGGCCGTGAAGCCCCTGGCCGCGCTGGTCCTCGAGCCCGACCCGACGGTGCGCCGCACCTACGTGCGCGCGCTCACGCTGCTGGGCGGCCGGGATGCGCTGCCCGCGCTGGAGAAGGCCGCGAGCACCGGCGACTGGTACGCCCGCGAGGTGGCGGTGAAGGGGCTGGCCATGCTGGGCGATGCCCGCGAACGTCCACTGCTGGACAAACTCGCCGCGGGCGAGGCCGCGCGCACCGCCACCGAGTGCAAGCAGGCGGAGGAGACGGGCTGCGACAACCCGGCCGCGCTGGGGAAGAAGCGCAGCGACGCGCTGGTGGGCTATGCGCAGCTCCTGGAGGCCGGGCAGGCCTGTACCCAGGACGCGGGCTGCTGGACGCAGCGGCTGGAGAAGGCGAACGGCGCGCTGCTGGAGCGCACCGCGCTGGAGCTGGGTCGCTCGGGCGCCCCGGCGAGCGTGACGCCCCTGGCCTCGCGGCTGGGGGAGCGCGACACCGAGGCCCGCTCCGCGGTCATCCAGGCGGTGGACTGGCTGGTGGAGACGCCCGCCACGGCGAAGCAGGCCCGCTCCACGCTGCCCGCGCTGCGCAAGCAACTGGATGACGAGCGCGGCAACACGCACCTCGTCGGCGTGAACGAGGACCTGCGGCGGCTCGTGGTCAAGCTCGAGCGGACCTGAGGCCCTCGCCCGGCGCCATGAGCGACGGGGGCACGCGCTCGACGGCCCGGTGCAGGACGCTGAGCTGGCGCACCAGTCGCTCCTCCTGGGTGCGGGACAGCGCGTCCGTGCCCTCGGGGGGAGCGTGGGCCGGCGGCAGCGGGCGGGGCTCGCGGCGGTCCTCCAGCGACTCCGCCAGGTCCTCCAAGGCGCCGCTGGCGTAGCGGGTCAGCGGCGCGAGGTCCGCGTCCGAATGCCAGTCGCGGCGGGCGGCCAGCGCCGTCACCGCCGCGCCGAAGCGCCGTGCGTAGGTGAGCAGCGCCATCGCCGGTTCCAATTGCTCGGGGGGGCCGTGCCATTCGCCCAGGAGCCGCTGGAACGAGTCCTCCGCGGCCAGCAACGCCAGCCCCACGCGGCGGCGCGCCTCGCGAAGGCTGACCTCTCCTTGTGCCGGCCGGGGCGAGGACACCTGGCGCAGATAGTCCCGGTCCGCGCGCAGCACACGCGCCACGCGCTCCGGGAAGCGCTGATGCTCCGGGCTGGGCCACAGCAGCCGCATGCTCACGAGCGCCAGCGCGCCGCCGAACAGCGTGTTGACGAGCCGCACGCCCGCGAGCCGCCAGTCCCCGGTCTGAATCTCCGCCAGCAGCACCAGCGCGGGCGCGAGCAGCACCTGGTACGCCGTGAAGTTCAGCGGGCGCAGGCTGACGGACACGGCGATGAGACACACCACGGCGGCCAGGAGCCCCACGCGGTCGTGCACGGTGTACGCGAGCCCCGCCGCCAGCGCGCACCCCACCAGCGTGCCGGCGAGGCGTTGCAGCCCCTTCTGGAGCGTGAGGCCCGAGTACGGCTGGAGAATCACGATGACGGTGATGGTCACCCAGTACCAGTGATTGAGCCCCAGCCACTCACACAGGCCGGTGGCCACCGCGGCGGTCAATCCCAGGCGGAGGGCGTGCCGGAAGATGACCGACTCGGGCGACAGGTTGTCGCGCAACGGGGTGAGCCAGGACGGCCCCGCGATGCGGCGGCGAGCGAACGGCAGCGCGGCCCGCTCGGGCAGGGGCTCTGCGCGCGTCAGGCGCGTGGCCACGTCCAGCGCCACGGCGACGTACTCGCGCAGCCGCTCGAGCAGCGCCACGAGGTGTTGCCCGTGCGCGCGCTCGGACTCGGTCATCGGCCCCGACTCCTCTCTTGCGCGCAGGGCCTGCGCCACCCGCTCCGCGTCCCAGGCTCCACCTTCGGGCTCGGGCACGACGCCTTCCTCCAGCACGACGGCGAGCCGCTGCGCATCCGCCGCGAAGGCCGCGAGGGCGCCCTGGGCCTCGGCGCGGATGGCGAGGAAGCGGGCCTCGTGCGGCGCGGCGTCGAGGGCTTCGGCGAAGGCCGTCAGGCGCAGGAACAAGGCATCCGCGGCCTCGAGCAACACGAGCAGGTGCTCCCCTCGCCCGCTCTGCTCCTGGCTCCGTCGGCGGATGGCGCCCAGGGCCGCGCGCGCGGCCTCCAGCGCCTGACGGATGGCGGCGCTGCGCAACGCGGACTCGCGCGTCCAGGACGGGGGCTTCACGCCCTCCGGCGGCCAGCGGCTCACCGCGGTCGCGTAGCCGGCCAGCTCGCGATAGCACCGGGCGATGACGCGGCGGATGGGCAGATAGGGCCGCAGCGGCCACAGCACCAACGCGAGCACCATGGCCCACGCGCCGCCCAGCACGAAGAAGGCCGCCTGCGCGAGCGCCCCCGCGAAGCCGTGCGCGGGCAGCGCCAGGGACACCACGAAGAGGTTGGCCAGGAGGATGCCCACGACGCCCGCGGTGTCGCCGTAGCAGCGCGCGAAGCCGCACGCCGTCACCCAGCAGCACGTGAGCGCCACGTCCACCCACAGCGGGCTCGGGATGGCGCTGATGAGGCCGCCCAGCGCGCCCAACAGCGTCAGGGCGCCCATGGCCAAGGCGCGCGAGCGGTAGGGCCCGCCTCGGTCCACCAGCGTCACGAAGAGCCCGGCCATGCCGGACCACGCCGCCGCCGGCCGGTGAAGCAGCGCGGACACCAGCAGCGGAACGCCCAACGCCAGCGCGGCCCGGAGCCCCGCCTGCACCGCGGGCCGCCCCGCCTCCAGGTGGAACAGGTGCGTGACGTGGCGAGGCAGCACGTGGCGCATGCGCGTTCGCTCAGGCCTGCTCACCCGACCACGCGAGGACGCCCGGCCCCGCGACCGCTCGGAAGCAGTCATGGAGCCAGGCCCCCGCCATGCGCGCCGCGCCCTCCAACGGCAGCCGCTCCTCCAAGAAGCGAGACAGCCCTGGCACCGGGCGCAGGGCCTTGCGTCCGCGCAGCGCCTCGAACGCGCCGAGGACGAGCGCGCGGCCGTCCTCATCCTCCTGCCCCGCGAGCAGGAGCGTGGGCACGCGCACCTGCGCCAGCGCGTCCCCCGCCAGGTCCGGCCGCCCGCCCAGGGTGACGACCGCCTGCACGCCAAAGGGTTGATAGGTGGACGCCACGAGCACCGCCGCCGCGCCCAGCCCCAAGCCCAGGTAGCCCACCGGGAGCAGCGACAGGGCCGCGTCGCGCTGGAGCCAATCGCGCGCCACCTCCAGCCGGTGCGCCAACACCGTCACCGTGGCGTCGTGGCGCAGACGCCAGGCATCCGCCTCGGACTCGTCCGCCGTGCGCAAAGCCAGCCCCAGCGTGGCCAGCCCCCCGGCGTGCAGCGTCCCCGCCACGCGCTCGGCCACGCCCACCGCGCGCCCGTCCTCCGGCTCGCCCGCGAGCAGCACGAGCCCGGAGGCCCGCTCGGGTACTTGGAGGCGCCCCGACAGCAAGCGCCCCGCGACGGCAATCTCCACGCCCCGCTCGTGCACGCGCATCCCCGCTCCTCTCGTGGACGACCCCGCTCGCTCCTTCGGGAAGGCGGTGACGCCCGAGGGCCTCGGGCAAAGCTGGGTCGCGCGCGTGGAGCCGGCCAGACGGGGGCTCTCGCTCCGTCTGGCGGCGGGCGAGAGGACAGGCCCGCTTCAGCTCGCTTCGCGCTCGGGGCCCAGCTCCTCGTCCTCCTCGGACGGGCCATCCTGGAAGGCGCTGGGGAGCAGGCTGAAGGGCAGCACCTTGGCCAGCGCCGCCAACAGGAGGATGCCCCCGGGCGCCGCGAAGATGGCCAGCGCGGGGATGGCCTTGGCCACGTCGATGAGCTGCGCGCGCATGCGCTGGCGCTCGTCCGGCGTGAGCTTCTGGCGCCGCGCCATCTTCGTGAGCAGCACCGCCAGGTCGCCCGTCTCGCGCGCCTCCTGCATGAGCCGGTGGAAGTTCTTCTCCAGCGTCTCCTGCATGCCCGCCATGAGGTCCTCGCCCATGGCGCCCGCCGCGTCGGACACGGTGAAGACATCCACGAGCGAGCGATGGCGCGCGTAGAACTCGGCCATCTCCAGCTCCAGCCGGCGCAGCTCCTCCTTCGGCACGCGGAGCGCGTCCGCCAGCTCGTCGATGAAGAAGCGCTCGCGCCGGGTGCGGCGCCCGTCCACCAGCGCCGCGAGCAACGTCTGCTCCAGCAGGAAGTGGCGCACGTCCACGCCGCGCACCTGACGCACCACGTCCCGGACGCCGCGCTTGCGCTCGAAGGACTGGCGCACCGCCGCCTTCAGCTCGGACTCCATCGCGTGCGGCAGCCGCAGCCCTTCCACCTGCCGCAGAATCGCCCGCCGCGCGGGGAGCGCCGGCTGCCGGTCCACGCACGCCAGCGCCGTGAGCACGTCCACCAGCAGCGCCTTCTGCTTCGCCGCGAAGGCGATGCGCCGCCGCGCCATGATGGGCTGCAACCGGCCTCGCGAGAACAGGTCGATGGCCTGCCGGCAGAAGAGCTGCGCGTCCGCGTACTGCGCGCCGTTGTGCAGCACCAGCCCGTAGACCGGGTCTCCCGCCAGCGACGGGGCCCGCTTGTCCAGGGCGCTCTCCACCTTGCCCGCCAGCCGCTTGGACACCGGCTGCCCCGTGGCCAGCCGCGCGTCGATGTCGCGCGCCAGCTCCAACTCGCCCGCGAGCACCGCGAACAACACGAGCAGCGGCTCTCGGCCCGTCACCGGAGGCGCGCCCACGAGCCGCGCCACGTCCAGCGCCATGCGCGCCAGGGTGCGCACCACGGCCTGGAAGAGCTGCCCCGCCATCGCGTCCGGGGAAGGGGCCTCGGCGCCCTCGGCCAGCGCGGACTCGGCGGGCGTCCCGTACAAGAGCCCCGAGGCCCGCAGCGTGCGTTGCAGATACGCCCGCGCCTGGGCTCGACCGGGGCTGGGGAAGCCCTCGGGAGCCTCCGGAGCGGGCGCGCGCGCGTGCGAGGAGACCGCCTCATCGAGGAGCACGGTCAACCAACCCGCCTTGCCGAAGTGCAACACCGACACCGGTACACCCCCGGGCCCGCCACGGTTCCCAATTCCCGGCGGGTGGCGGGAGATAACCCAGCCGCCTCCGCGTTTCCACCCGGCTTCCAACCGTTCATCAGGCGGAGAAGCGGGGCCGGACACCCCCGCTTCTTTCCAACGGGGGCCCGGCCCGGGGGACTACAGCGCCGTGGCCTTGCCGACCTCCAGCTCCTGCACCTTGGCGCCGCCGCGCAGCTTCTTCAACGCACCGCGCAGCTCCTCGGGCGTGCCGCTGAGCGCCGGGAACGTGCCGAAGTGCATGGGCACGATGGTCTGCGCCTTCAAGAGCCGCGCCGCGTGGGCCGCCTCCTGCGGATCCATGGTGAAGTGCCCGCCAATGGGCAGCAGCGCCACGTTGGGCTTGAACTCCTCGGCGATGAGCTCCATGGACTCGAACGCCCCGGTGTCCCCCGCGTGATACAGCGTGGGGCCGTCATCAATCTGGATGACGTAGCCCAGCGGCGCGCCCGCGTACTGGGCCGGCGCCTTGGGATCCGCCTGGTAGCTGCTGGAGTGCACCGCCTGCACCAGGTGGATGGTCGCGTCCTTCACCCGGAACGTCCCGCCCGCGTTGGCGCCCATCGCCTGGGCCTCGGGCAACCCCAGCAGGTTCACCAGCTCGAACGAGCCGAACACCTTGGCGCCCGTCTTCTGCGCCAGGGCCTGCGTCTCGCCCACGTGGTCGAAGTGGCCGTGCGTCACGAGGATGGCGTCCACCGCCTCGGGCCACGGCGCGCCCTGCGGAGCCTTGGGGTTGGTGAGCCACGGGTCCAGCGCCAGCACCGCGCCGCCCGGGGTGCGCACCACGAACGCCGCGTGGCCCCACCACGTCACCTCCGTCTTGCCGTGGGTGGCCGCGGGGGCCTTCGCGCCCTTCGCCTCACCGGCGGGCCTGGCCGCCTTGGCCGCCGCCGGAGGCTTCTGCGCCGGAGCGCCCTGGGCCAGCGCGGTCCCCGACAGGGCCAGTACCGCGCCCATCACTGCCGCCTTGAAGTTCGTCCGCATCGCTGTCTGCTCCTGGGTTGGAACGACGAGAAAGGCCGGCCCGCCGAATACCACTCCCCAGGCGGGACGAGGGGGGCACGGGCCCCCGGCTGCCTCGGAGCAGACAGATGCCTGGAGCGCCGCCTGGGCTCAAGCTTGTTTCGACATTCCGTGGGGACCGCGCGCTACGCTGCCGCTCCACGTGGACCATCGATTCCAAGTCAGCCTCCGGGGGGTCATCGACCTCCTCTCCCACCACCTGTACAGCTCGCCGGGCGTCTACGTGCGGGAGCTGCTCCAGAACGCCACGGACGCCATCCGGGCCCGCCAGCACCTGGAGTCCCAGCACCCCGGCACCCTCCGGCTGGAGCTGATGGAGAAGCAGGACGGCGGCGCCACCACCCTCGTCTTCACCGATGACGGCGTGGGGCTGACGGAGGAGGAGGTCCACCGCTTCCTGGCCACCATCGGCGAGTCCTCCAAGCGCGAGGCCCTGGAGGCCCGGCGCAACGACTTCATCGGCCAGTTCGGCATCGGCCTCTTGTCGTGCTTCATGGTGTGCGACGAGCTGCTCGTGGTGACGCGCTCGGCGCGGGGCACTCACCCGACGCTGGAGTGGCGCGGTCGCCACGACGGCACCTACGACGTCCGCCCCGCCGCGCACCCGCTGGAGCGTCCCGGCACCCAGGTCTTCCTCACGGCCCGCGCGGACATGGCCGAGTGGTTCACCCCCGAGCGCGTGCGAAGCCTCGTCCTGCACTACGGCGGGCTCCTGCCCTTCCCCATCCACCTGACCGTGGGGGGCCAGACCGAGCACCTCAACCGGGACGGCGCGCCCTGGAGCGCGAGCTACGAGTCCCCCTCGGAGCGCCGGGAGGCCCTGCTCGCCTACGGACGGCAGGTCTTCGACATGGACTTCCTGGACTACATCCCGCTGCGGGCCACGTCCGGGGACGTGCAGGGCGTGGCCTTCGTGCTGCCGGCCTCGCCGCACTTCAACGCGAAGCAGAAGCACCGCGTGTACCTCAAGTCGATGCTCTTGTCGGAGAGCGCGGACAACCTGCTGCCGGACTGGGCCTTCTTCGTGAAGTGCGTGGTGAACGCCAACGCGCTGCGGCCCACCGCCAGCCGCGAATCCTTCTACGAGGACGCGGTGCTGGAGCGGGCCCGGGGCTCGCTGGGCGTCGCGCTGCGCAGATACCTGATGGACCTGGCCCGGGAGGAGCCGCGCGCGCTCCAGCGCCTCATCGCGCTGCACGGCCTGTCCATGAAGGCCCTGGCCCTGGATGACGACGACTTCTTCCGGCTCGTCATCGACTGGCTCCCCTTCGAGACCTCGCTGGGGATGATGACGCTGGGGGACTACCGTCGGGCGTACTCCCTGGTCCGCTACACCCCCACGCTGGATGGCTTCCGTCAGGTGGCGCGCGTGGCGGCGGCCCAGGGCCTGTGCATCATCAACGCGGCCTATACCCACGACACCGCGCTCCTGGAGCGACTGCCTCAGCTCTTCCCCGAGGTCCGCGCGGAGCCCTTCTCCTCGGCGGAGCTGCCCCAGAGCTTCGAGGAGCTGACGGATGACGAGCGGCACGCGGTCCGCTCGCTGGTGCGCGTGGCGGACCGGGCCCTGCTCCCCTTCCGCTGCGGCGTGGAGGTGCGGAAGTTCCTCCCCGCGGAGGTGCCCACGCTCTACAGCACGGACGAAGAAGGCGCCTTCCGCCGAGAAGCGGAGCGAGCGCGAGAGGGAGCGGACGACCTGTACGCCGGCGTGGTGGCGGGCGTGCTGGAAGGCGCGCCGGGCCAGCTCCACGCGAAGCTGTGCTTCAACTACCTGAACCCCGTGGTACGGCGGATGGCGCGGGTGCCGGACCGGGAGGTGATGAAGCTCTCGGTGGAGATGCTCTATGTCCAATCGCTGCTCTTGGGGCAGCACCCGCTGAGCGCGCGGGAGATGACGCTGCTCAACCAGGGGTTGCTGGGGCTCATCGACGCGCGGCTCGGCGATGACGACGAGGGGCCGGAGAACGATGGCGGACCGGGCTCGCGGGAGGTGCACTGATGGCGGGTGACTGGAACGACGAGGCGGATGCGCTCCTGGAGCGCGCCGAGCACCTGCCCTACGGTGACACCAAGACGCGCATCCTCGAGGAGGCCGTGCGGCTGGCGGATCTCCACGGGGACATCGACCGAGGCTACGCGCTGCGCGGGGAACTCATCGACGCGGCCACGTTTGGCGGCGCGGCGGACAAGGTCCTGGTGGCGTTCGCGTGGTGCCGGGGCCAGCAGAAGAAGGACCCGAAGCGCTTCGACCCCGAGGAGATGCTCTGGAAGCAGAAGTGGGTGGTCGGGCTCATGGATGAGTTCCCGAGCATCTCGCGCCAGCAAATCGCCGCGGCCCTGGATGACCTGGAGCAGGGCTTCGCACGGGTGAACGCGGGGAAGCGCGCGATGCTCAAGCTGCGCTACCTCACCGCCATGGACATGGGCGAGGTCGACGAGGCCGAGCGCCTGTGGGCCGCCTGGATTCAGACGCCCAGAGACCACCTCACCGACTGTCGCGTGTGCGAGCTGGATGACGAGTTGGATCATCACGTGCGCCGCGGCGAGTGGGAGCTGGCGTTGCGCAAGGCTCGCCCGCTTTTGGACGGGCGGCAGTTCTGCACCGAGGTCCCGCATCAGACCTTCGGAACGCTGCTGTATCCCCTCTTCCGACTGGGGCGGATGGAAGAGGCCCGGGACTGCCACCAGCGCGGCTATGCGCTCATCGCGAAGAACCGCGAGTTCCTCGCCACGGTGGGTGAGCACCTGGAGTTCCTCGGGCTGACAGACAACCTGGAACGAGGGCTGGCGCTGTTCGAGCGGCACCTCGGTTGGGCGCTGGAGCACGCGAGCCGCCGCGACCGCTTCACCTTCTACACCGCGGCAGGCTTCCTGCTAGGGCGAGTGGTGTCCGCGGGCCGAGCCACGGCGACGCTGCGGCTGCCCCGGGACTTCGAGCTGTATCAATCCAACAGCACCTACGAGACGCGAGCCCTGGCTGCCTGGATGGACGCGCAGTCCAGGGACCTCGCGCTCCAGTTCGACGCGCGAAACGGAACGGACCGCTTCGCCCGACTGCGCCAGCGCACCGAAGCACTCCGCACCGAAGTCCGTCCATTCGCCCTCGAAGGCTGACGCCCGACACGCCCCTCGCACGCCCCAGACAGCAAAGGCCGAGACACGCGAGGCGCGCCACCTCGCGCGAACGCCTCACCGCGGGCTGACTGCGCGGCCCCCTGAGCCGCGCCACGCCATGCGCGGACCCGGCTTCCCCCCTTCGGTTGCACCGCCAGGAGTCCTGAAGCCGCGCACGCGAGCTTTCACGCCTCGCTGACCGCTTCGGCCTCCGACGCCTGAACGCTCGCCACGAAGCGCTCGGCGCTCGCGGCATCCACGCGATGAATGCGCGCCATCTCGCGCGCGATGTCACCGGGGCTGTCGCCCATGCGCAGCTGCATGCGGATGTTGTGCTCGAACGGCTGGAGCACGCGGGCCGCCTCCTCACCGGAGGCGGGCGGACGCGGGGCTTCGCGCGGCTTCATCTGCCCCAGCTCGCTCCTCGCGCGGAAGTAGTTCACGAGGTTCGAGAAGAGGAAGTACCACGTCATGCAGAACGAGATGGTCCCCCACCAGCCCAGCGTGACGTTGCGCAGGGTGTGGTGAAACAGGGCGCGATTGAGACAGCTCCGGCACAGCTCTCCCTCAGTCGAATACTCGCGGCGCATGAACAGCATGCCCACGTTGTGAGAGAGCCGAACGGGGGCCGCCGGTTCGGGGAGCAAGCAGGAGTCGCAGCGCATGTCCGCTCACCATAGCGCAGGACGCCTCGAAGACCTCCCCCGAGGCGCCCCTCCCTGAAGTCGCATCAGCGCTTCAGCTTGGAAAACGGATTGTTGAAGGGCTCCGGCTTCTTCTTGGCGTCTGGATTGCCTCCGGAGGCAATCGGCGCGGGCCGGCCAGGACCCGGCGCGTTCGGGCGCGAGGGGGGCGCACCGCGCGCGGCCGGACGCTCCGTCGTCACGCCCCGCGTCCCGTGCGCCCCACCCACCGCGGGCTTGCCCGAGGGCCCAGGCGTTCCGCCCTCCTGCACCGCGCGCACGGACAGCGCCAATCGCTTGCGCGCCAGGTCCACGGTGAGGACCTTCACCGTGAGCCGATCGCCCACCTTCACGACCTCGGACGGGTCCTTCACGAAGCGCGTGGAGATCTGCGACACGTGCACGAGCCCATCCTGGTGCACGCCCACGTCCACGAAGGCACCAAAGGCCGTGACGTTGGTCACCACGCCCTGGAGCACCATGCCCTCCTTCACGTCCTCCAGCGTGCGCAGGTCATCGCGCATCACCGGCGCCGTGAAGTCACCGCGAGGGTCCCGGCTCGGCTTCTCCAGCTCAGCGAGGATGTCCTGGAGCGTCGGCGCGCCCAGGTCCGCGCTCAGGTAGCGCTTGAGGTCCACCTGGCGCACGAGCCCCGCGTTGCCTACGAGCGCGGCCACGTCCACGCCCAGGTCCTTCGCCATGCGCTCCACCACGGGATAGCGCTCTGGATGCACGGCGCTCGAATCCAGGGGCTCGGGGCCCCGCACGCGCAGGAAGCCCGCGGCCTGCTCGAACGTCTTGGGGCCCATGCCGCTCACCTTGAGCAGCTCCCGGCGCGTGGTGAAGCGGCCCTTCGCCACCCGATGCGCCACCAGCTTCTTGGCCAGCGAGGGGCCCACGCCGGACACGTGCTCCAACAACTGCGGCGACGCGGTGTTCACGTCCACGCCCACCGCGTTCACGCACGAGTCCACCACCTCGCCCAACTTCTTCTTCAAGAGGCCCTGATCCACATCGTGCTGGTACTGGCCCACCCCGATGCTCTTTGGATCAATCTTCACCAGCTCGGCCAGCGGGTCTTGGAGTCGCCGCCCGATGGACACCGCGCCGCGCAGCGACACGTCCATCTCCGGGAACTCCTCACGCGCCACCTCGGAGGCCGAGTAGATGGACGCGCCCTGCTCACTCACCGACACCACGGAGACTTGCGAACCCATCGCCTTGAGCGTGTCGCGCACGAAGCCCTCCGCCTCGCGACTGCCGGTGCCGTTGCCCACCGCGATGAGCTCGGGCTTGTGCTTCTGCACCACCGCCGCCAGCACCTTCGCGGCCCGCGCGCGCTCATCCGCCGAGCGCTCGCTGTAGAGCGTGGCCACCTCCGCCACGCCGCCCGTGTTGTCCAACATCACCAGCTTGATGCCGGTGCGCAGGCCCGGGTCCAACGCGAGCACCGCGCGAGCCCCCGCCGGAGCAGCCAACAACAGATGGCGCAGGTTGTCCCCGAACACGCCGATGGCGCCCTTGTCCGCGCGGGCCTTGAGTTCGGCGCGCAGCTCAGACTCCAGCGAGGGGCCCATGAGCCGCTCCCATCCGTCCTCCACCGCCGCGCGCAGCTCGTCCGCGAAGAGGGACTGGGGCCGCGTCACCACGCGCCCGGACAAGAGGCCCTTCACCTCGTCGTCCGGCAGGGCGAGCTTCACCTTGAGCACGCCCTCCTCCTCGCCTCGCAGGAGCGCCAGCACGCGGTGCGAGGGGGCCTGGGACAGCGGCTCCTCGTGGCCGTAGTAGTTCTCGAACTTGGTCGTCTCGCCCTTCTTCGCGGACACCACGTCCGAGCACAGCGAGCCTTTGCGCGCGCACACCTCGCGGGCCTCGCGGCGAAGGACGGCGTCCTCGGTGACGCGCTCGGCGCAGATGTCGCGCGCGCCCGCCAGCGCCGCCGACAGGTCCTCCACGCCCTTGCCCGCATCCACGAACGGGCGCACGCGCGAGTCCCGGTCCTCTCCGCGCCGGCCCTCCTGCTTCCACAGCAGATCCGCCAGCGGCTCCAGCCCCTTCTCCCGCGCGATGGCCGCGCGCGTGCGCCGCTTGGGCTTGTACGGCAGATACAGGTCCTCCAACTCGGTGCGCGTGCGCGCCTGCTGGAGCGCCCGGGTCAGCTCGGGCGTCAGCTTCCCCTGCTCCTCGATGGTCCGCAGGATGGTCTCGCGCCGCGCGTCCAACTCCGCGCGCTCCGAGGCGCGATCGAGCAGGGTCTGAATCTGCACCTCGTCCAGTCCGCCGGTGGCCTCCTTGCGGTAACGCGCGATGAACGGAACGGTGGCCCCCTCGGCGCTCAGCGCGAGGGTGCGGTCAACCTGCTCGGGCGCGATGCCCAGCTCTCGGGACAGCTCTGCGGCGTAGGGATGCATGGCGTCGCGTTCTATACCCCGGGCCTCCCACACCGCCCAGAGCCCCGTCGTTGCGCGCGCCCGCCAGCCAACGCCCCGCCTCAGCGCGCGGGGACACCGCGCCACTCGGACCGCAGGAGGCCCCAGTGCTGTTGGTCGAACCGCTCGCCATCGTGCACCACGTGGGCGCGCAGCGTGCCCTCGTGGGTGAACCCCAACTTGCGCGCCACGGCCTGGGAGGCCGCGTTGTGCGAGAGCGTGTGCAACCACACGCGCTGCAAGAAGGGCAGCGCGAACAGCCGCTCCAACATCAGCCCCACCGCGCGCGTGCAGACGCCCTGCCCCTGGTGCGCCTCCGAAATCATGTACCCGATGACCACGCGGCCATGGGTCCGGGACAGCTCGCGCGCGGACACGGTGCCGGCCAGCTGGCCCTGCACCTCCACCATCCAACGGAAGCTCTTCGCCTGGGGCTGCGTCACCTCGCCGCTCGCCTCCATGAGCCGCTTGAGCAGCGACTCGCGCGAGTCCTCCTCGGAAGAGACGAAGCGCCGCGAGGTGGGCTCGGCGCGCAGGGCCAACCAGAAGTCCAGATGCTCGGGCAGCACTCGGACCAAGCGGATGTCGGCAGGAGGCATGACGTCCCCACGGAATAGACCCGCGCGTACAGGCGAGGGCCGCGCCGGGAGGCATCCTGCCACCTCCCCACGCGGCCCTCACGTTCACTCCACCCGAGAGGGCGCGCCGCGACTCAGACGGCCTGGATGTCGCCCGCCTTCACGCGGAACGTCTTGCTGAAGGCCTTGGTGGACAGCTCCTCCGGGGACCGCTTGGAGTAGTCCTTGTTCACCTCGGAGCCCGGGATGAGGTGGAACGTGGCGAGCGCCTCGTCGCCCTTCACCTCCAACACCACGAAGCCGTTGGCGTCGCCCTCGGCGAAGCGCAGGTTGGGGTTGGCGCTCTGGAGCGTCTTCTCCATCTCCGTGATGACGTAGCGGTACACGGACGAGCCCTCGCTGTAGCCCGCGGCCATGACCGCCAGGCCCGCCAGCCCCTTGATGGAGCTGGAGGTGATGGCCGGCGTCGTCAGCGTGGGGACGCCCTCCTCCACCGACGCGAACGAGGCGTGGATGTCGCCGGAGATGAACAGCGCGTTGTTGACGCTCTGCTTGAGGCTGCCGAGCAGCATCTTCTTCTTGGTGGGGAAGCCGTCCCACTGGTCCGCGCAGAAGTAGAAGCGCTGGCGCAGCGTCGGGTCCGCCACGTCCGCCTTGTCGCGCAGGTCCCAGATGAGCGCCGACAGCGACGTGGAGCTGACGACAATCTTCCAGGTCTGCGACGCCTCGCGCACCGTCTGCTGGAACCACGTCTCCTGCGCGGCGCCGAGGACGTTCTCGCTGGCTCCCTGGGAGGCCTGGAACTTCACCGCCGAGTACAGGTCGAACGTGTCCTTCACCACCACGTAGCGCGAGCCCTGGATGTTGAAGAGCGAGCTCTTGCCCATGTGCACGAACGCCACGCCGCGCGGCTTGCCCACCGGCGACACCACCAGCGCCGAGGCCCCCGCCTGCTGCAGCACCTGGTTGACGTAGAAGAGCGACACATTGCCCTTCACCCACGTCACGGCCTTCTCGCTGGCGGCGGCCTGGCTCAGGCCCGCCTTCTGAGCTTGGGCCACATAGACCTGCTGGAGCACCGTCTTCTGCTGCGCGTAGCCCGCGTCATCGATGTTCACGTACGCGAACGTGTCCGACTGGAAGGCCTGCTTCACCGGATCCGGCTGCGAGGCCAGCACCGCCGTCAGCGTCGCCTGGTCCACCGCCACCGCCGCCGGGTACGCGTCCTCGGGGATGATGTGGTCCGGGCGGAAGGTGCGGTAGTCGAGCACCACCAGCTTCACGTTCCGGCCGTAGTCGAACGAGCGGTAGATGTGCGTGTCCGGGTAGCGGGGAATGGCGCCCACGTCGATGGCGCCGTCGTTGCCCGTGGACAGGTCCAGCGGGATGTACTCGAAGAAGGCCTGCTCCGAGTTGCGCTTGCGCGCCTCCGAGTTCTCGTCCGTCTTGCCGTCCTCGTACGTGGCGTGGGAACCCCAGCTGTCGTCAGAGAACTCGTGGTCGTCCCAGATGACGATGAACGGATAGCGCTCATGCACCGCCTGCAGCTGCTTGTCCGAGCGGAACGTCTTGTACAGGTCCCGGTAGTTGGACACCGAGTTGGCCGCGAGGAACGCCGTGACCCCGGAGCCCTGCGGCAGCGCGCTCGCGGGCTCGCTGAAGATGACCGAGCGCCCTGCCCCGGACTGGAACGACTGGTCGCCCGTCGTCTCGTAGATGTAGTCCCCGAGGAAGACGACGAAGTCCAGGTCCTCGTTGAGCTGAACCAGGCGCTGCCAGGTGTTGTAGTAGCGGCCAATGAAGTCCTGGCAGCTGGCGAAGGCGAACTTCACCGCCACGTCGTCGCCCGCCGCGGGCGCCGTCTTGGTCCGGCCCGTGTTGGTGGTGTACCGCTTGCCGTCCTTCTCGTAGGTGAAGCGGTAATAGTACGGGGTGCGCGCCGACAGGTTCGTCACCTTGACGCTGAGGGTGTTGTCCGTCGCGGCCCGCGCCGTCAGGTCCTTCTTGTCCAACACCAGCGCGCTGAAGTCGTCGCGCGTGGACACCTCCAGGCGCACCGTCAGGTCCGCACCCACCTTGTCCGGATCCACCGCGCGCACCCACAGCACCACGCTGTCCGGGCGAGGATCTCCCGAGCACACCGACTGTGGGAAGTAGCGCCCGCCCTGGTCCGTGGGCGTGTCTTCGTCAGAGCAACCAAAGGTCGTGCTCGCGGCAACCGCGACCACGGCCTGCAAGAACGTTCGGCGTTTGAGGGTGTCGAACACGGCAAGGCTCCGCTTCACTTGGGGGTGTGGGGTGACAGACCCGCGGAGTCTATGGCCGCCCACGCTCCCGCAAGAAACAGCGCAGTGCTGTCCCTGTCACTGACTGGACGCGTCAGATACGCCGAGCCGCAGACCGCGTCTCACGAGGGGAGTACCGAAAGGAAAGGGGCTGTCCATCCGAGGACGGACAGCCCCTGCGGTGCTTCCCGCGCGCCCGAAAAGCGAGCGAGCGCGGTGGCTACTTCACGGCCTTCACGCGGGGACGCTTCTCGCCGTCGGCGGCGGGCTCCGCGGCCTCGGCCGGCGTGGCGGCGGGACCGCCCTTGGTGATGCCGTACTTCTCCAAGACCCGCGCCTCGATCTCGCGCTGAATCTCGGGGTGCTCGCGCAGGTAGTCCTTCGCGTTCTCACGCCCCTGCCCGATGCGCTCGCCCTTGAAGGAGAACCAGCTGCCGCTCTTCTCGATGATGTTGTCGTTCGAGGCCAGGTCGATGAGGTCGCCCTCACGCGAGATGCCCGAGCCGTACATGATGTCGAACTCCACTTCCTTGAAGGGAGGCGCCACCTTGTTCTTCACCACCTTCACGCGGGTGCGGCTGCCCACCACGTTCTCGCCATTCTTGATGGCGCCCACGCGGCGGATGTCCAGGCGCTGCGACGCGTAGAACTTCAGCGCGTTGCCGCCCGTGGTCGTCTCGGGGTTGCCGAACATCACGCCAATCTTCATGCGGATCTGGTTGATGAAGATGACGCACGTCTGGCTCTTGGCGATGGTGCCCGTGAGCTTGCGCAGGGCCTGGCTCATCAGACGGGCCTGCACGCCCATGTGCGCATCGCCCATCTCACCCTCGAGCTCCGCCTTCGGCACGAGCGCGGCCACCGAGTCCACCACCAGCACGTCGATGGCGCCCGAGCGCACCAGCATCTCGGCGATCTCCAACCCCTGCTCACCGGTGTCCGGCTGGCTGAGCAGCAGGTCATCCGTGCGCACCCCCAGCTTGCGCGCGTAGCCCACGTCCAGCGCGTGCTCGGCGTCCACGTAGCCGCAGATGCCTCCGCGCTTCTGGGCCTCCGCGACGATGTGCAGACACAGCGTCGTCTTGCCGGAGGACTCCGGACCGAAGATCTCGACGATGCGGCCCTTGGGCACGCCGCCCACGCCCAGAGCGATGTCCAGGGAGATCGAACCCGTGGAGACGGCCTGGACGTCGCGCAGCAGCGGCTCGTCCTTGCCCAGCCGCATGATGGAGCCCTTACCGAACTGCCGCTCCACCGCGGACATCGCCAGCTCGATCGCCTTTTCCTTCTCCTGATTCACAGACATTTCGTCGCTCCTTCGGCTTGGTAACGGCGGGCCACCCCGGCCCACCTGAACGCGCTTTTAGTTACGCGATGGGTAGACCCTAGTCCACCCCTCTGACATCCGTTCTGCGTCCTGTTCATCAGCTCTCGCGGTGGGCAAGCAGGACAACGGCCGCCAACCCCGCCAGCCCGGACAACCACCCGGCATCCACTGGGGTCATCAGCGACACCGAAACCCCCAACCCAGCCACGAGGACCAGGAGGGCCTGCGCCATCCGGTAGAGGAGGGCCTTGGGTGGGGCCTTGCTGAGCAACGCCAGGAGGACCAGCGACACTCCCCCCTGGAGCAGCGCCCACTCCGAGGGCGTGTCCACGATGAAGAGCTGGGACGCCATCTGGGCCGTCGCGCCCAGCCCCAGCAGCAGCAGTCCAGCCAGCCCCAGGCGATTGCGTCCCCCGCCCTGGGCTCTCAGGTGGGCCAGGTCCTCGGGGCTCACCTCCAGGGCGTAGGGGAAGCCCAGCGACAGGAGCCCCTCGACGGCGGCGGCGCGGCACGTCCGCCCCTTCTCATCCTCGAGGCCCGCCAGCCCCCCTCCCTCCAACAGCCCATGGAGAAGGTCCGCTGCCTCGCGCCCCTCCGCCTGCTTCACCACGTCTCCCATGAGCTGGTTGAGCTGTGAACAGAGCGCCGGGCGCCGAGACGACTCGGCATGGTGGGCCTCTTCCGCCAGCGCCCTCGCCTCCAGGGGTCGCGTCCCCAGGGGAACCGGCGCGGGCATCTGAGCCCGCTCGGATGGCGCCCAGGGCACGACCTCTGGGGCCGCGCTCTCCGAGGCCGCACCGTCCGAGAGCGGAGCCCCTTCCCCACGCTCCCAAGGCGACACGGGAGGCTGTATGCGCGAGCCGTCTGGCACGCGGGCACTGTACGCACGCCCCTGGCAGGGGTTCAAAGCCCACAGCCGCCCCTTGAACACCCCGATGGCATCGGAATGGCCCAGGGAATGGTCGGGGCTTAAACTGATTTACCGTGGATTCCAGCTCCTTCAGGTCCGTGGAGGTGCCCTCGCGCCGGTTCGGGCGCTATGTGCTGCGGGCGCGGCTGGGCGGCGGAGGCATGGCGGAGGTGTTCCTCGCGGACGCGCAGAACGCCCGGGGTGAGCCCTTCAGCGTGGCGCTCAAGCTGATGCGCAAGGACGTGTCGCCCGAGGCGTTCGCGGACGAGGCGGACCTGATGGGCCTGTTGCAGCACCCCAACCTGGTGCAGCGCCTGGAGGTGGGCGAGGCCTTTGGCCGGCCGTTCATCGCCATGGAGTTCCTGGTGGGAGGCGACCTGGGCGGGCTGCTGCGAGCGCTCCAGCGCCAGAGCCGTCCCCTGCCCCGAGCCATGGCGGTGCACGTGGCCATCGAGGTGCTGCGCGGGCTGGCCTACTTTCATCTGGCGCGCACGCGCAGCGGCCGGCCCTTGGAGCTGGTGCACGGCGACATCAACCCCGCCAACGTCTTCTTCTCCGCCGAGGGCGAGGTGAAGCTGGGCGACTTCGGCGTGGCGAAGGCGCACGGAGTGGAGGCCGTGGGCCCGGCGGATGGCGTCGCCGCGGGCAAGCTGCATTACCTCTCGCCCGAGCAGACGCGAGGCGAGCGCCTCACGCCCGCCTCGGACGTCTTCGCCGTGGGCATCATGCTCCATGAGCTGATCATCGGCGCCAACCCCTTCCGCCAACCCGGGGAGAGCGACCCGGAGGCGGTGATGGCCGCCATCCGCGCCGCGCGCTTCACCGCGCCAGACTGGCTGGACAAGCCCATGGCCGCCATCCTCCGCAAGGCGCTCGCGCCGGACCTCGGGGGCCGCTACCGCACCGCGGGGGAGCTGGCCGGAGCCCTCTTCACCTGGGCCCTGGACACCGACCAGAGCCCCTCGCGGCTCGACGTGCGCCACTGGCTGATGGCGGTGCTGGGCCTCATCGGTTGAAGAACGACGAAGCCCGGGCTCCCCTCGCGAGGAGGCCCGGGCCCCAGGACACCGAAGCGACCCGGCGCGCCGCTACTCCACCGTCACGCTCTTGGCGAGGTTGCGCGGCTGGTCCACGTCGTTCCCGCGCATCTCCGCCACGTGGTACGCGAGCAACTGGAGCGGGATGGTGGCCACCACCGGCGCGAGCAGCGCGCTGGCCGGCGGAATCCGGATGACGTGGTCGGCGAGCGTGCCCGCCTGCGCGTCGTCCTCGTCGATGATGGCGATGACCTTGCCGCCGCGCGCGCGCACTTCCTCGATGTTGCCGATGATCTTCTCGTACGCCACATGCGGCTGCTTGGGCGCGATGACGACCACGGGCATCTTCTCATCGATGAGCGCGATGGGGCCGTGCTTCATCTCGCCGCCCGCGTAGCCCTCCGCGTGGATGTAGGAGATCTCCTTGAGCTTGAGCGCGCCCTCCAGCGCCACCGGGTGCATGGGCCCGCGGCCGAGGAAGAGGAAGTCCTGGGCGGTCATGAACTCACGCGCGACCTTCTTCACCGCGGGCTCGCACTTGAGGACGTCCTCCACCATCTTCGGAATCTCAGCCAGGTGCGTCAGGTGCTCCTGCGCCGCCTTCACCGTGAGGGTGTTGCGCAGCCGGCCCAGCTTGACGGCCAGCATGTAGAGCATCACCAGCTGCGTGGTGAAGGCCTTGGTGGAGGCCACGCCAATCTCCGGGCCCGCGTTGGTGAGCACGGAGATGTCCGCCTCGCGGGTCATCGCGCTGCCCATCACGTTGCAGATGGCCATCGCGGTGGCGCCCAGGCCCTTGGCCTCCTTGAAGGCCGCCAGCGTGTCCGCCGTCTCGCCGGACTGGCTGATGGCGATGGCCAGGTGCGTGCTGTCCACGATGGGGTCGCGGTAGCGGAACTCGCTGGCCAGCTCCACCTCCACCGGCAGGCGCGCCAGCGACTCGATCATGTGCTTGCCGGCGACGCCCGAGTGCCAGGACGTGCCGCACGCCAGGATGGTCACCTTGGTGAGCGAGCGGACCTTCTCGGGGGTCAGGTTCCAGCCCTCGAAGTGGACGTCGCCCTCGGTCAGGAGCATCCGGCCGCGCAGCGTGTCCGCGATGGCGCGGGGCTGCTCCCAGATCTCCTTGTGCATGAAGTGCTTGTGGCCGCCCTTCTCCGCCATCATCGGCGTCCAGTCGATGCGCTTGGTGGAGCGGTTCGCCTTCTGGCCCTGGCGGTTGAAGATCTCCACGCCCGTGGCGGAGACGATGGCCAGGTCCCCCTCCTCCATGTAGACGAAGTCGCGGGTGTGCTCGAGCACCGCCGGCACGTCGCTGGCGACGAAGTTCTGCCCCTCGCCCAAGCCCAGCACCATCGGCGACGCGTTCTTCGTGCACACCAGCCGGTGCGGATCCGCCGAGGACACCACCGCCAGCGCGTACGTGCCCTTCACCTGCGCGATGGCCGCGCGCACCGCGTCCGGCAGGTCCTTGCCCTGCTCCTGCGCCTCGGAGATGAGGTGCGCGAACACCTCGGTGTCCGTCTCCGAGGAGAAGACGTGCCCGCGCGCGCGCAGCTGCTCCTTGAGCGCCAGGTGGTTCTCGATGATGCCGTTGTGGACCACCGCCACGTTCTTGTACGTGTGCGGGTGCGCGTTCTCGTCGGAGGGGCGCCCGTGCGTCGCCCACCGGGTGTGGCCAATGCCCGTCGTGCCCTGGGGCAGGTCCTGCCCGACGCGATTCTCCAGGTTCTTCAGCTTGCCCATGGCGCGGACGACGTTGAGCTGCTTGCCGCTCACCACCGCCACGCCCGCCGAGTCATACCCGCGATATTCGAGCTTCTTCAGCCCGGAAACGAGGATGGGGGCCGACTCCTTGTCACCGACGTATCCAACAATCCCGCACATGGTCAGTCCTCTCTCTCACGCCCTTACCCGCCGGAGCAATGCGCGGGGTTCCCGTTCATCCCGGGGGCAGTTCAGTGCCTGCCCCCCAAGCAAGAGCCGCGCCGCGTCAGCCCGTCTTCGCCGTCGGGGGGGTCTCCCCTCCTGGCTTCGCGGACTTGGACTGCCGCGCCTTCTTGGCCGCTACCCAACCTTCCTTCACGACCTGCGGCGCGCGTGACACAGCGAGGCTCCCCGGTGGCACATTTTTCGTCACGGTGGTGCCCGCCCCCACGTAGGCCCCGTCACCCACCTTCACCGGCGCGACGAGCTGGCTGTCCGAGCCGATGAACACGCCGTCACCCAATTCGGTGAGGTGCTTGTTCACGCCGTCGTAGTTGCAGGTGATGGTTCCCGCCCCGACGTTGCATCCCGAGCCGATGTTCGCATCGCCCAGGTACGCCAGGTGGTTGGCCTTGGAGCCTCGGCCGATGCGCGCCTTCTTCGTCTCCACGAAGTTGCCCAGATGCACGTCCTCGGCCAGCTCCGTGCCCGGACGCAGGCGAGCGAACGGGCCGATGATGCACCGGCCGCCCACCACCGCATCCTCCAGCACCGAGTAGGGCTTGAGCGTCGTGCCGTCCGCCACCTGCGAGGCCGTCAGCACGCAGCCCTGCCCGATGGTGACGTCGCGCCCCACCACGGTGCCCGCGGCGAGCGTCACCTGCGGCCCCAGCTCCGTGTCCGGCCCGATGCGCACGCCCTCCTCGATGAAGGTCGAGGCGGGGTCCATCAGCGTCACGCCCGCGCGCATGTGCTGCTCGTTGATGCGCTGCTGGAGCACGCGCGCCCGAGCTGCCAGCTCCACGCGGTCGTTGACGCCCGCGGTCTCGGTGGCGTCCACGTCCACGGTGCCCACCGGCCCGCGCTTCGCGGCCATCTCCACCAGGTCCGTGAGGTAGTACTCGCCCTGCGCGTTCACCGGCTGGATGTCCGCCAGCGCGGTCCACAGGAAGTCCGCGTCCACCGAGTAGATGCCCGCGTTGCACTCGCGCACCTGCCGCTGCGCCGGAGTGCAGTCCTTGTGCTCCACGATGCGCGCGACCTTGCCGCCCTCGCGGATGACCCGGCCGTAGCCCGTGGGGTCCTCCAGCGTGGTGGACACCATGGCCAGCACGCCCCCCGCGCGGTCATGCGCGGCGAGCAGCGCCTCCAGCGTCTCGCGGCGCAGGAGCGGCACGTCGCCGTAGAGGATGAGGACGCGGCCGGAGTGGCCCGTCATCGCCCCCTGCGCCGACTTGACCGCGTCCGCCGTGCCCCGCTGCTCCTTCTGGAGCGCGAAGCGCAGGGGCGCGTCCGGGAAGTGGGCGCGGATGGACTTCTCCACCTCGGCCGCCTGATGGCCGACCACGGGCACCACGGGAGAGGCGCCCAGGTCCAGGGCTCGCTTCAAGGGATAAGCGCAGAGGGGCAGGCCCAGGATGGGATGAAGGACCTTCGCCTTCTCCGACTTCATCCGGGTGCCCTTGCCCGCGCACAACACCACCGCCGCCAGAGCTGTCATGCGGCGCAGGATTAGGGACAGCCGATCACCCCGTCAACCGCGCGCTGGGGGAGGGGAGCGAGTCTTGCCCCCCTCATGTGTCTGCGCGCGAACGGCCACGCTCAGCGCGTTGCACAGGATGGTGATTCCAAAGCAAGGCCGCAGGAACGTCGTCACCCGTGATGCTCCGGAAGCTGCCGGTGCCTTCGGCTTTTCCGGTATGGACGGCGTGCTCATGCACTCCTCCGTTCGCGGCGCATACGGGTGTTATGATGCACCCTCCCAGAAAACGTTCCAAGAGGAATAGTGTCGTCCCACTGAAACCGTGGTGGGCACCGCACACTTCGTACATAGGGAAGGGGCCGAAGTTCTACCGGGGCGACCCATTTCCCGCCTTCAGGGTGGGACTTCCGTTCACCGGGTAACACGCCACCCCGAAATCCGGGGGCTGGGGCCCGAAATCACCCACCGCCAGGAGGAGGCACAGTGAGGCACGAGCGCGTAGGACGTGGAAGCGGGACCTGGGCACGGGGGCTGGCGCTGGCGGTGGTGCTCGTGTCCGCCGCGGCCTGGGCGGCTCGGCCCTATCGCGGCGGCGCGGTGGCCACGGCCTACCCCCCCGCGAGCGCCGCGGCCTTGCAGATGCTGGAGCGCGGCGGCAACGCGGTGGACGCGGCGGTGGCGGCGGCCTTCGTGGCGGCCGTGGTGGGCCCCTACCACTCGGGCGTGGGCGGTGGCGGGTTCGCCCTCGTGCACGACGCGAAGTCCGGCCAGACGCGCGCGCTCGACTTCCGCGAGGTGGCGCCCAAGGGGGCCTCGCGCGACATGTACGTGAAGGATGGGCGGCTGGTGCCGGGCCTCTCCACGGATGGAGCGCTGAGCGTGGCCGTCCCGGGCGCGGTGGCCGGCTACCTGGAGCTGCTCTCGGCGCACGGGAAGTTGAAGCCCTCCGTGGTGCTCGCACCCGCCATCCGGTTGGCGCGCGAGGGCTTCTGGGTGACGCCCAAGTACCAGCAGATGGCCACCGGCCGGCTCCAGTGTCTGCGCAAGGACCCCGAGGCCGCGCGCATCTTCCTCGCGCCCAACGCCCAGGGCGAACTGGACGTGCCGCCCATCGGCTACCTCGTGAAGCAGCCGGACCTGGCGCGCACCCTGACCCAGCTGACCAAGGCGGGCGCGAAGGCATTCTACACGGGCCCCGTGGCGCAGGCCCTGGTGAAGACGGTGAAGGACAACGGCGGCGTGCTCACGGCCGAGGACCTGGCCGGCTATCAGACGCGTCAGGCCACGCCACTGGAGGCCGCGTACCGAGGCCACCGCGTGCTCACCATGCCGCCGCCCAGCGCTGGCGGGCTGGCGGTGCTCCAGGTGCTGGGCATGATGGAGCAGCTGCGGCCCCAGGGCGTCCCCTACCGAGACGCGGACTCGCTGCACCTCTACACCGAGGCCGTGAGGCGCGCGTACGTGGACCGCGCGAAGTACCTGGGCGACCCGGCCTTCGTGGAGGTGCCCCTGGCGCGGCTCGTGTCGCCGGGCCACATCGCGGACCTCGCGGGGAGCATCGACCCGAAGAAGGCCACGCCGAGCGCGTCGCTCCTGCCTCCCGTGGCGGGCGCCGCCACCTCCACCCTCCCCGCCCAGGACGCCGGCCGGATGACGCCCGAGCCCGAGCGGAAGAACACCACGCACATCTCCGTCGTGGACAAGGACGGCAACGCCGTGGCGATGACGACCACCGTCAACTACAGCTTCGGCTCGTGCCTGGTGGCCAAGGGCACCGGCGTGCTGCTCAACGACGAGATGGACGACTTCGCCGCGCAGCCCGGCGTGCCCAACGCCTACGGACTGGTGACGGGCGAACCCAACGCCATCCAGCCCGGCAAGGTGCCGCTGTCCTCCATGTCCCCCACGTTCGTGTTCGCCAAGGACGACCCGAAGCGCATCCTGCTCGCGGTGGGCAGCCCCGGTGGCTCCACCATCCCCACCACCGTCATCCAGGTCATTGGCAACGTGGTGGACCAGGGCATGGACGTGACGCGCGCGGTGGCCGCCGGCCGACTCCATCACCAATACCTCCCGGACGAGCTGTGGGTGGACAAGTGGGGCCTGGAGCCCGCGACGCTGGCCGCGCTGGAGGCCAAGGGTCACCACATCCGCCGCGTGGACGCCTGGGGTGATGCCGAGGCGGTCTACAGCGACCCCCGCACGAACCTGCGCTACCCCGCGAGCGATCCCCGCAACGAGGGCGCCGCGCTGGGGCAGGATTGAAGTCCCCCCCGCCCGCGACGCCTGGAGGACGCGCCCGTGCCCGAGCCCCTGCCGCTCTTCGATGCGCACCTGCACCCCGAGGGCCTGAGCGATCAGGACCTGGAGTCGATGCGCTTCTTCGGCGTGGAGCGGGCGCTCGTCGTGGCCCACCACTTCCCGGAGCCCACGCCCAAGGGGCTCCGCGAGCACTTCGACCAGCTCGTCGAGCGCCAGCTCCCCCGCCTGGAGCGCCTGGGCATCCGCGCCTACGCGGCGCTCGGCGTCCATCCGCGCTGCATCCCTCGGCGCGGGCTGTCCGAGGTGCTCGGGCACCTGCCGGACTACTTCCAGGGCGGTCGCGTGGTGGCGCTGGGCGAGACAGGGCTGCACAACGGGGGCGAGGAAGAGGAGGAAGCCTTCCTCGAACAGCTCGCGCTGGCGCGGCGCCTCAAGCTGCGCGTGCTCGTGCACACCCCCACGCAGGACAAGGAGCGCACCACGCGCCGCATCCTCACGTTGCTGCGCCAGTCCGGCGTGCTGGCCTCGCGGGTGTTGGTGGACCACGCCAACGCGCGCACCGTGCGCACCATCCTCGAGGTGGGGCACTGGGCGGGCCTCACGCTGCACCCCGATGAGCTTCGCGCCGAGCGCGCGGTGTCCGTGGTGCGGCGGCTGGGCAGCGAACGTCTGGTGTTGAACTCCGACGCGGGCGATGGCGCGGGGGACATCCTCGGGCTGGCGCGCGTGGCGAACCTGCTCGCCAAGGCCAGGCTCTCCGAGCGCATCGTCCGCCGCGTCGCGCGCGAGAACGCCGAGCGCTTCCTGCAGGTTCACGACTGACGCGGAACGTGCCCGCAACCCAAGGAAACGCCCGCTCCGCGTCCCCTTAGAGGTGCGGACCGCGCGTCCGCCCCCCAACTTTCCGGCGCCCCTCGACGAGTCTCCATGCGTTTCACCCTCGCCGCCGTCACGGCCTCCGCGCTCGTGGCCTGCACCCACGCCTCGACGGTGTCTCTCCCGAGCCCGACGCGGGCTCCCGTCCCGAACGCGGGACGCACGCTCTCCGAGCCCCCGGCTGCCTTCCTGGCGGGCTGCCAGCAGGACATCCAGCGCGCGCGCGCCTTGCTCGCGCAGCTCCAACGCCAGCCCGCGCCGCGCGAGCCGCTCGCCACGCTGACGACGTATGACGACGCGCTGACCCTGCTCAACGACGCCGTGTCGCGCGCGACCATCGGCACCAACGTCCACCCCGACGCGGCGTTTCGAAAGGCCGCCACCGAGTGCGAACAACGCGCGGAGCGGGAGCTCACGGACCTGTCGCTCGACCGAGGCCTGCATGACGTGCTCGCCTCGCTCGACATGTCGGGGCAGGCGGAGGGCGCGCGCCGCTGGGTGGCGCTGCAGCTCAAGGACTTCCGCCGCGCGGGCGTGGACCGCGACGAGGGCACGCGACAGGCGGTCCGCGTGCTCCAAGCGGAGCTGGTGCGCTGGGGACAGGAGTTCGTCCAGCACATCCGCGAGGACACCCGCGGAGTGCTGCTGTCGCCCGAGGAGCTGGATGGACTGCCCGAGGACTACGTGCGCGCGCATCCGCCGGGCCCCGATGGCCGCGTGCGCATCACCTCCGAGACCGCGGACTCCATCCCCGTGCTCACCTACTCGCGCAGCGCCCGAGCGCGAGAGGCCGTGTGGCGCGCGGGGCTCCAGCGCGGCCATCCAGCCAACGTGGACACGCTGAAGCGGCTGCTCACCGCCCGCCATGAGCTGGCCACCACGCTGGGCTATCCCCACTGGGCCGCCTACACCATCGAGCCGATGATGATGCGCACGCCCGAGGCCGTGGCGGACTTCATCGACCGGCTCGCGGCCTCCACCCAGGAGCAGGCCCGCGCGGACACCGCCGCGCTGCTGGCCATCAAGCGACTCGACACGCCCGACGCCACGCGCGTGGACCCGTGGGACGAGCGCTACTTGAACGACCAGGTCCGCGCGCGGCTGTACGACTTCGACTCGCGGACCCTGCTGCCCTACTTCGAGTACACGCGCGTGAAGCAAGGCGTGTTGGACCTCACCGCGCAGCTGTTCGGCCTGTCGTACCGCCGCATCCCGGACGCGCCCGTGTGGCATCCCGACGTCGAGGCCTACGACGTGTACGAAGGCGCCGAGCGCCTGGGCCGCTTCTATCTGGACATGCGCGAGCGACCGGACAAGTACCCGGGCTCGGCGGAGTGGGACATGGCGGCGGGGCGAGAGGGCCGCTCACTGCCCGAGGCCGTGCTGACCTTCAACTTCGCGCGCGCTGGCAGCGAGCCCACCTTGCTGCGGCTCGGAGAGGTGAAGGCCTTCCTCCACGAGTTCGGCCACCTGCTCCACCATGTGCTGGGCAATCACTCGCGCTGGGCCGGCCTCTCCAGCACGTATACGGAACGCGACTTCGTGGAGGCGCCCTCCCAGCTCCTGGAGGAGTGGCTCTGGCGTCCCGAGTCGCTGCGCACGTTCGCGCGCCACTATCAGACGGGCGAGCCCATCCCCATTCCGCTGGTGGCGCGAATGAATCAGGCCACCGGCTTCGGCAAGGGCCTCTGGGTGCGCACGCAGCTGTTCTGCACGGCCCTCAGCCTGCGGCTGCACGAGCGAGATCCACGCGACCTGGACGTCGTCGCCCTGGAGCAGCAGATGCAGGAGAAGTACACGCCCTTCACCTACGCCGAGGGGACGTACTTCCACCTGTCCTTCGAGCACCTCGAGGGTTACGGCGCCACCTACTACACGTACCTGTGGTCGCTCCTGCTCGCGAAGGACCTCTTCACACCCTTCGAGCAGGAAGGGCTGATGAACCCCGCCACCGCGCTGCGTTACCGACGCACCGTATTGGCGCCCGGAGCGACGCGAGACGCCGCCGCGCTGCTCCATGACTTCCTCGGGCGCGACGCCAACGACGCTGCCTTCCTGCGCTGGCTGGACAACGGCTGAGCACGGGCGCGCCGAGCCTGTAAAGACGAAGGGCTCCCGGCTGTGAAGCGGGGAGCCCCGAGTGTTGTGAATTCGTCAAATCGCGCCGTCCGAGCGACGCGGAGTGCGCCGCTCAGTGCACGACGGGTACGAAGGAGCTCTCGGGGTGCAGCGAGATGCCGCGCGCGTCCGGATCCAGCCGGACCTGCACGGGAACGCCCTGGTAGCGGTAGTGGGCCAGCGAGTCCGCCGCCTCGTCGAGCAGGCGCTGGAAGCGCTCCTCCAACTCCACCGCGATGAGCAGCATGGTCTCACCGGCGTCCGCGACTCCGGGCCGATGCACCTGGCAACGCTGGAAACGCGCCCAGCGACCGTTCTCCATCTTCACCAGCTCGCCGTCGTAAGCCATGCGTCGCTCCTCTCGGAAAATCCGACCGACCCAACATAGGGGGCAATTAACTCGCTGTCACCCCCTGCCTTGAAAATTCGTGAAAGCGCCCGGAATCTCGTTGGTTAGCGGACGCTTCGGGCGGCGTTCGGGGGCAAAGCCAGCGATGCGGGCCCAAAATTGTAAATTTGCCGACTGGTCAATGCGGTTAACCTGCCCCGAAGGGCGGGGTCGCTCAGCCCCGGACAGCGCCCCGAGACTTGGGGGCGATCAGCCGGAGGGGGCGCGGCTCCGACGCACTGCGGCCGAGCGAGCCGCGCGCGGCGGCCGGGCATGACGCGTGGCACAAGGCCCCCGCATCCCTTAAGTTGCGGGGAATGAAGTGGCCCCTGCCGTTCCGCAAAGAGCGCGCGACCATCCAGTCCGTGGACGCGAAGGACCATGCCGAGCGACTGCTCGCGGAGTCCTTGCGCATGCTCGGGCAGGTCTGCGCGAAGGTCGCCGACGCCATCGAGGCCCAGCGCTTGGAGCGCCAGGGCTACGCACACAACACGTACCTGGAGCGGTTGGATCGCCCTCGCCCCGGTGACGAGAAGAAGCCGGAGTAGTCTGCCGGCGACGATGTCCCTTCCCCCCGACGTCCCCGAGCCCTGCCTGGCCCACGCGCCCACGTGGCGCGAGCAGGGCATCGCCATGCCCATGCCCGCCGTGGACGACGCCGAGAGCGAGCGCCTCCCCTCGGGGCTCCCGCGCGTGGTGGATGCCCACGTGCACCTGTTCCCCGACCGCGTCTTCGAGGCGGTGTGGCGCTGGTTCGACCGGTACGGGTGGCCCATCCGCTACAAGCTGCACACGCCTCGGGTGCTCTCGTTCCTGCTGGAGCGAGGCGTGAGCCGCGTGGTGGCTCTCCACTACGCGCACAAGCCCGGCATGGCGCGCGCGCTCAACGCCTACGTCGCGGAGGTGTCACGGGCCGAGCCTCGCGTGGTGGGCCTGGCGACCGTCTTCCCGGGCGAGGAAGGCGCCGCGGAGATTCTGACGGAGGCCTTCGCGGCGGGGCTGCGGGGCGTGAAGCTGCACTGCCACGTCCAGGCCTTCGCGCCGGACGCCCCCCAGCTCCACGAGGTGTACGCCGCCTGCGCGCGGGCGGGGCGACCGCTCGTCATGCACGCGGGGCGCGAGCCTTCCAGCCCCCAATACCCTTGCGACCCCCATGCGCTGTGCGCCGCCGAGCGGGTGGAGCGGGTGCTGCGCGAGCATCCCACGCTCCAGCTCTGCGTGCCGCACCTGGGCGCGGACGAGTTCACGGCCTACGCGAAGCTGCTGGAGCGCTACGACAACCTCTGGCTGGACACGACGATGGCGGTGGCCGGCTACTTCCCGGTCCCCCTGTCGCGCGAGGCGTTGACGGTGCGGCCCGAGCGCATCCTGTACGGCACGGACTTCCCCAACCTGCCCTACGCGTGGGATCGCGAGGTGAAGGCGCTCGCCTCCATGGGCCTGAGCGACGCGGTGTTGGAGGGCGTGTTGGGCGCCAATGCCCTGCGGCTTTATGGCGAAAGCTGAGCGAAGAAGACGCCCGCGGGTGAACGCGACGGGGTGTTGAAAAGTGGCGACGCCCCTTCCGCAATGACAGGGGCGTTCCCATCTTCGTGCCCATAGAATCCGCCGTTCCCGCAGTTGTTGCCCTCCTTGAGGCCCTGCCATGTCTCACATCCTGGTCGTCGATGACGATGCGAGCCACCGCACGCTCATCTGCGATGCCCTCGAGGAGATGGGCTACCGCACGGAGCAGGCGGGAAACGGCCGCGAGGCGTTGGACCAGTTGGAGGGAGACATGCCGGGCGCGGTGCTGCTGGACCTGCGCATGCCGGTGATGAGCGGCTGGGGTCTGCTGGACGCGCTGAAGAAGATGCCGCGCGCGCGCGCGCTGCCCATCATCATCATCTCCGGCTACGGCTTCGAATGGGAGGCGGAGCTGGTGGGCGCCGCGGGCTACATCTCCAAGCCCGTGGACCTGGACAAGGTGCGGGTGACGGTGCAGCAGATCGTCGGTCCGCCCGAGGTCGCCCTGGTGCACTGAGGCGTCCGTCATCCGGGGGATTGTTCGCCCCACCCTGGCTCGGGTGAGATGGTGGGCACTCTCCATGACGCCCCCCTCTCCTGCTGACCTGGCCGTCGACGCCCGCGGACTCGTGAAGCGCTTCGGTGGCTTCACCGCGCTCCAGGGCCTGGACCTCCAGATTCCCCGTGGTGCCTTCTACGCGTACCTGGGGCCCAACGGCGCCGGCAAGTCCACCTCCATCGCGCTCCTGACGGGCGTGTACGGCCCGGACGCGGGCACCATCCAGATGCTGGGCATGGACGCCGTGCGCCAGCCCATGGAGGTGAAGCGGCGGGTGGGCGTGGTCCCCGAGGAGCTGAGCCTCTTCGAGCGCCTCACGGGTCGCCAGTACCTCACCTTCTGCGCACGCATGTACGGCCTGGGCGGAGACGAGGCCGCCGCGCGCGCCACGGAGCTGCTGGAGCTGACCGAGCTCACGTACAAGGCCGGCTCGCTGGTGGCCGAGTACTCCAAGGGCATGCGGCGGCGGCTGGCCATCGCGGCGGCGCTCATCCACGCCCCCGAGTTGGTGCTGCTCGATGAGCCCTTCGAGGGCATCGACGTGCTCGCCGCGGGCGTCATCCGCGAGTTGCTGCGGGAGCTGAGCCGGCGCGGGGTGACGCTGCTCTTGACGACGCACGTGCTGGAGATCGCCGACCGACTGGCCACGCACGCCGGAGTCATTCGCGGCGGGCAGATGCTCGACCAGGGGCCGGTGGGCGCGCTGCTGGAGCGCCACGGAGCGAAGTCGCTGGAGGCGGTGTTCGAGAAGCTCATCGCGGTGCCGGCGGCGCGCAACGCGCGGTTGTCTTTCTACGCGGAGGCGCCCGCTCCCGTGGGCGCCCTGCATCGGGAGTCCGCGTGAACCGCCCTCCCGTTCCGGGGTTCTTCCAGCACCTGCTGCTGCTCTGGGACCTGCGCCTGCGCATCGGCCTGAACCGGGGTCCGGGGCGCAGCCGGCTGCTCGCCGTGGGAGCGTTCCTCGGGTCCAGCGCGCCGGGCGTGTTCCTGGGGCTGTTCTTCTTCAAGCTGATGCGGCTGGGGCCCATCGCGCACAGCAACGTGTGGCCGTACTTCATCCTCAACCTGCTGTGCTTCGTCACCGCGGCGACGTGGGTGACGTGGCCGCTCTTGTCCGCCGGCGTGGATGACCACTCGGAGCTGAGCCGCTACGCGGCGTTCCCCATCTCACCGTTCCGGCTGATCATCGCCTCCACCGTGGCGAGCCTCTTCGAGCCGCGCGCCCTCGTGTTCTACGCCCCGCTCACGGGCGCGGCGCTGGGCTACGCGTCGGTGTACCGGCTGGCGGCGCCCTGGCTCGCGGTGGTGCTGTACGTGCTCTTCGCGCTCCTGTGCGCGGCGTGGAGCCGCGTGGGCCTGTACGCGGTCATCAACGTGCTGAGGGAGAAGCACAGCGCGGAGATCATGGGCGGCGGGCTGGTGGCCTTCCTCGTGGCCGCGTCGTTCATCCCGCCCATCGACACCTCGTGGCTGACGGCGGTGGGCGAGGCCGGCGTGGGCGCGCTGGACATGACGCTCATCATCAACGCGGCGGTGGCGCTCGGGCGCGTGCCCCCTGGGTTCTTCGGCGATGGGTTGGGTCAGCTCGCGTGGGGACGGCCCGGCACGGCGCTCATCGAAGCGGGCGGCCTGCTCTTCTTCACCGTGATGGGCATGGCCGTGGCCTACGCGCTGCTCATGCGCTTCCACAAGCAAGCAGGCCGCGCGGGCCCGCAGCTCAAGGAGTCCCAGGACCGAGATCCATTCTCGCGCACGCGCACGCGCTACGACACGCTGGTGGCGCGCGAGGTGCTGGACCTGTGGCGCAACCCGCGCGCACGCCTCCTGGCCGCGGTGCCGTTCATCCTCGGCATCCTGCTCAAGCTGCTGTCGGGCCGGGACCTCTTCGTGTACCTGCTGGGCCGCAGCGCGGATGCGTGGGTGATGGGCGGCTTGTGCATCTACGGCGCGGTGGTCATCGCCTCCACGTTCTCGCAGAACACCTTCGCGTATGACGGGCAGGGCTTCGCCGCCTTCCTGGCCGCGCCGCTCGACCTCGCGGACGTGCTGCGCGCGAAGAACCGCGTGCAGGGACTGACCGCCGTGCTGATGGCGGTACTGGTGGGCGTGTTCTACCGGCTGTACTTCGGGTTCGGCACGCCGGTGGACTTCCTGTGCGCCATGGGCGCGGTGGTGGCGGTGGTGCCCGTGCTGCTGGCCGCGGGCAACTTCCTGTCGCTGTACTTCCCGGTGAAGTTCCACGCGAACCTCAAGCGGCGCGACAAGGTGCCGCTCACCGCGTCGCTGCTCGGCATCTTCGCGGCGAGCCTCGGCTGCATGCCCTTTGGCTGGGCGCTGCGGCTGGCCGGCAAGTCGGGCCCCACGTGGCAGTCCTGGGTGATGATTGCCCTGTGCGCCGGCCTCTACGGGCTGCTGTACCGCGCGGTGCTGCCCTGGGCCATGCGACTACTCGACGCGCGGAAGGAGATTGTCCTGCGCGCGGTGACCCGAGAGTAGGCACCGCGCGCGGCGGGTACTCAGTAGGCCACGCCGAACTTGCTGGCCTGCTTCTTCACGCTGTCCATGACGTTGGTATCGAAGGCGTCCTTCTTGGATGACGCGTTGCGAACCAGCCACGCGTCGCGGTCCGCGGACAGCTTCGCGGCCTTCTCCTCCAGGACCTTCCGCTCGACACCGAGCTGCTTCACCTTCGCGGCCTGGGCCTCCTTCGGCATGCCCTGAAGCTCCATGGGCAGTTCGTCATCGCGCAGCGTCGCCAGCGCCGTGGGCTTGTCCACCAGGTCCACCGCGCCGCCCACGGCGATGGGGGCGCTGCTCACGGCAGCGGGCGCGGCGCCGGAGCTCGCACCCCGCGACTTCTTCATGAAGCTGATGCGCTCCGCCGCCGCCTCGGGGGCCATCTCCTTCATGGCGTCCGCGCGGGCGCGGTTCGCGACCTGGGCCTCGTGCTTGCCGGCGTACAGCGTCTTGGTGGCCAGCGCGGCGCTCACCTTGGACAGCTCGGCGTCATACGGGGTCGCCACGGCCACCATGCCGCCGGACTGCGCGATGGTGTCGAACGTGCCGTCGGTCAGCTTGGCCACGTAGCGCCAGGACTCCTCGGTGGAAGGGTCCTCACCACAGCGAACGGTGTTCACCACGATGTGTCGCTCGCGGGCCGCTCCCGCCCACTTCTTGAAGTTCCACGCGTCGTGACGGTCAGCCGGGGGCGCGTCGCCCACGAGGAAGATGACCTTCATCACCTCGCGCTGCTGGCTCCATTGCAGGAGCGACACCGCCTCGCCCAACCCGCGGCCCACGTGCTCGGGCGTGTCACCTCCGCCGTCCGCGTCCAGCTTGCGCAGCTGCGCGAACACCGAGTCGAGGTCATCGGTCAGGTCGAACCGCTTCGTCACATAGGCGTCGCCCACGTCGCGGTACGCCACCAGCGCCACCTTGAGGTGCGGCGTCGGCTTGCCCTCGGAGATGCGCGACGCGATGGAGAAAATCTTCTGCTTGGCGCCCTCCAGCAGCCCGCCCATGGAGCCCGTCGTGTCGAGCACGAACGCGACCTCGATTTCAGGCCGAGGCGCCTGGGTCTGCCGAGAATCCGTCTGCGAGACCTGGGGCTTCGGCTTCGGGTCCGCGATGAACCCGCGCGCTTCCAGAGGCGGAGGCGTGGACTGCGCGAGGAGGGGAACAGCGGACAGGGCGGTGGCGAGCGCGGCCGTCCACGCGGCGCGCGAGAAGGACTTCAGGTTCATGGGGCGATCTCCAGCAGGCGGGCGCCCGGAAACGGCCCTGCTCGGGCGCCTCCCCCTGGAACGGCCGGGCCTGCCGAAAGGTCTACGCCGCGTGAGAGATACTTTCCGAGCGAGCCTGGGTGTCTCGGGGCGCACGGCCCCCTGCAACGAGGGCTTGCCGCACCGCGACGCGCGGCCCATGCTGGCAGCGCTCCAACCCCCCAGGAGGCTCAGCCATGTCGAACCCCTTCCGGCGCCTCGTCGTCCTCACCGCCATGCTCGTCACGGGGATGGGATGCGGTGGCGGACCCTATTATCGACTCGACTGGAGTCTCCCCGACACGGTGACGCTCGTACCCGGAGAGTCCGCGACGATTCCCGTGACCGTGCGGCGCGTGGCCAGCGTGCAGGGCGAGACGCACATCACGCTCCAGAACGCCCCCGACGGCGTGACACTCGCCCCCGACGTCACCATCCCCGAGGGACAGGACTCGGTCTCCGCGACGCCCACGCTCTCGGTCGCCACCGGCACGGGCGTGAGCCTCCAGAGCGTCAGCCAGATGCTGCTCGTGGCCGAGGACCCCGCCAACGACTTCGCATCAGGCAGCCGCATCTACCTGTCCGTGCTGGCGCCGCCCGCGCCGCAGCCGGAGTTCTCCGTCTCGGTGGAGCCCCGTCAGGTGGACTTCAGCCCCGGCCAGCGCAAGGAGGTGACCCTCACCGTCACGCGCGCGGAGGGCTTCACCGGGCCGCTCACCGTGTCGCTCGACACGCCGGTCAAGCGCATCACCGTGGATCCGCTCACCTTCTCGCCGGACCAGACGACCGCCACCGTGTCCGTGCGCGTGGAGGCCGGCGTCAGCCCCATCCCGGTGCCCGCCCGCCTCGTCGTCACCTCCGAGGCCGGCGCGAAGGCCAGCACCGGAATGACGTTCAACGTCCGACAGGTGAACTGACGACACGAGGCCCGTGAGCACTCCTCTCACGGGCCCCGTCGCGAGACCTCACGCGAGGTCGAACAGCAGCGCCTCCAGGGGCGTCTCCGCGATGAGCGTCAGCGCCTGCTCCTCGGACACCGCCACGCCGTCCCCTTCCTTCACGCGGACGCCGTTGAACGTTCCCGAGCCGCGCGCCACCTGAAGCCAGGCATGGCGGCCCGGCGCGAGCGTGAAGCGCGCCTCGTCCCCCGTCCCGAGCAACGTGCCGTACAGCGCCACGTCCTGGTGCACCGTCACCGCGCCCTCGCGCCCGTCAGGCGAAGCCAACAGGCGGAAGCGCCCCTGACGCTCTTCGGGAGCAAAGCGCTTCTGCTCGTAGCTGGGCTCCAGGCCGGGACGCTCCGGGAGGATCCAGATCTGCAACAAACGCAGCGGCTCATCAGACGTGTTCTGCTCGCTGTGCCGCACGCCCGTCCCCGCCGTCATGCGCTGCACCTCGCCCGGGCCGATGACGCCGTGCGTGCCCATGCTGTCGCGGTGCTCCACCTGGCCATCGAGCACGTAGGTGATGATCTCCATGTCGCGGTGCGGATGCGTCCCGAAGCCCCGGCGCGGCGCCACCCAGTCGTCGTTGATGACGCGCAACGAGCGGAAGCCCATGAAGCTCGGATCGTAGTAGTCCGCGAAGGAGAAGGTGTGGTGCGTGTCCAGCCAGCCATGGTCAGCGTGGCCTCGGGACTCAGCGGTTCGCAGGTAGAGCATCTCGGACTCCTTCTTTCTTGTTGCAACTCAGATGCATGAAGCCGCCGGGCGATTCGTGCGGGCGGCGACCCGCCGAGCGCTCAGGCCGCCTTGTCGGAGGCGGCGGGCTGTGCGGGCACCGCCTGCACATCCAGGGAGATGTCCACGCGCTCCCCCACGAGCACGCCGCCGGTCTCCATGGCCTGGTTCCAGGTCAGGCCAAACGCCTTGCGGTCCAGGTGCGTGCTCGCCTGGAAGGCGAGGCGCTCGGTGCCGAACGGGTCCTTCACGCGTCCGAGCAGCTCCGCGTCCAGCACCACCTCGCGCGTGACATCCCGCACGGTGAGCTCGCCCACGATGCGGTAGCGCGCGCCGCCCGCGGCCTCGACGCGCGTGCTGCGGAAGATGAGTTTGGGGAACGCGGCCACATCGAAGAAGTCTTGCGAGCGCAGGTGGTTGTCCCGCGCCTCCACGCCCGTATCAATGCTCGCGGCCTCCAGCTTCACTTCCACCGACGCGCGCGTGAGGTCGTCTCCGTTCAGCACCAGCTTCCCGGCGAAGCGCGTGAAGCGGCCGTGCACCTTGGCCACCACCATGTGCCGCACCGTGAAGCCCACCGTCGTGTGAGTCGTATCGAGCTGCCAGGTCTGGATGGCCATGGGCCCCTCCTCGGATTTCGTGTTCCTGTCCGCTGGGCTCCAAAGCAACCGTCGGGCCATGTACAACCCCCTGGAATCACGTCGCAGGCCCGCGAAACCCCACCGAAGCCGTCTCATTTCGATAGCATTCAACTGTCGTTTGGAGAGAGGTCGGGCGGCAGGCCCGCCGCTCGCCCCGGGGCGTCAGCCGGGCGGTACCGGAGGCGTCGGCGCGGCGCTACGTTGAGGACAGCCATGAACATCGACCCAACCAGACGGCAGGCCGCGCGCGCGGCGCTCACGCTCGACGACGAGGCGCTGCTGAAGGCCTGCGAGGTGGACTACTTCATCGCCTCGGGCCCGGGCGGGCAGCATCGCAACACCACGGCCAGTGGCGTGCGGCTCACGCACGCCCCCACGGAACTCTCCGTCACCGCCACCGAGCGGCGCAGCCAATCGCAGAACAAGGACACCGCCGTGCGACGCCTGCGCGAGGGCCTCCAGGCGCTCACCTTCGTGCCCAAGGTCCGCAAGGCCACACGGCCCACCGCGGGCTCCAAGCGACGCCGGCTGGATGCCAAGCGTCGCACCTCGGAGAAGAAGTCCGCGCGTGGCGGAAAAGACGGATGGTGAGACGCGGGCACCAGATTTCACTCCGAGTCTCACTTCTGCACATCAAGGGTTTGTAAACTTTGCGACCCCGCAGAGATTGCGTACCGCAACCGCTTGCGCGCCCACCACGCGAGCTGTTGCTCCTGCAAAGAATGACGGGGGGTTGTCAGCCCGGCGCGATGGGCACGGTGCGTGCAAACCAGGGCGCCACCCATGGCCCCCCTCCATTCCGTCTCCTCTCCCTGCACGCCCTGTCACGCGCACGCACGGTCGGTGTCGTCGCGAGCGTGGCGCTGGGCTCCGCTCTGCCTGGCCTTGCTGGCGCCTGTCGCGTGGGCAGAACCCGCTGAGTTCACCCAGGCCGCCGCGACGGCAGAGGTCGCCTCCGAAACGGTCCACGTGCAGAAGGACCACGACGTGGCCCTCACGGTGCGCGGCGCCGAGCGCGTGCAGGTCAGCGCCCCTGAGACCGCGCAGGCCGGCATCACCGAGCCGGACCAGATTGGCATCAATGGCCTGAGCCCGGGCACGACGACGCTGCTCGTGTGGCGCAAGGGCACACGGCCCCTGCGCATGACCGTCGAGGTGACGCGGTGAGGGGTGCCGGCGCTCGCGGCATGACGCTGCTGGAGCTGGTCATCGTCGTCGCCATCATCGCGCTGCTGGCCGCGGGCTCCTACGCCACGGTCGAGGGCATGGGCGCACGCAGCGGCCCCACGCGCGCCTCCAACGACCTGACCAGCGCGCTCTCCGAGGCTCGCGCCCGCGCGGTGGCGCGCACCGAGGATGTCTGGGTCATCATCTATCCGGACATTGATCCCGAGGGCACGAGCGGCACGGGCTCGGGTGCCTGGTTCATGCTGGAGGACCGGCAGATGAACTTCGGCTCCGCCGCCGCGGTTCCGGGCGAGCTGCGCTTCTCTTCCTTCCTTCCGCCCAACGCCATCCAGCCCGCCGCGAGTCAGGGCCGGCTGATCGAAGCCAACTACCTGGACAAGTACACGCGTCGCAGCGTGCGCTTCGGTGTCGCGGGCGGCATCGCGTTCGACGGCATCTTCGCCGCGCTCCCCGCCTCGCCGTGCAGCTTCTGCAGCGGCACGCCTCGCCGCGGCGCCATCATCTTCCGGCCCGATGGCTCGGCGCGCTTCGTGGACGGAATGGGCGCCGCCGTCGTGCCCATCGGCGCGGGCGCCGCGGGCCGAGCCGCCGCGCTGGGAATCGTCGCCGCGGACAGCTCGAGCGAGTTCCTCTTCGCCATCTCCGGCCCGGTTGGATTCATCGAAACGAGGTTCCGCTGATGAAGCCCGCGTCCTCCTCCCTCCTCCGACGCTCGGCGGCGCGCCGTGGCGTCACGCTCATCGAGGGCCTGGCGGCCTCCGCCATCCTCGCTCTTGGTATCTCCGGCGCGTTCGGCGGGCTCGTCCTCGCCAGCCAGCAGAACACGAGCGCGGGCCGTCTCTCGCAGGCCAGCGCCATCGCGCAGCAGGTCCGCGCGGGACTGCAGATGCAGGGCCGGGCCCGGCTCCTCGCCACCACCGGGCCGATGCACGCCTCGCGGTGCAGTTCGGTCGCCACCGTGCGGGAGCTCGCGGACGGGCTTGAAACGCTCCCAGGCGCTTGCGTCATCGACCTGGATGCCTTCGAGGACGCCGCGCCCGACGTGAGCGACCTCGTCCCCGGCTATGCCCCGGAGGAGCGCGAGCTCTACCGACGCGTGCTCGTGTGGACCACCCTGACAGACATCGACACGGTGGCCGTGGTGGTGTCGTTCCGCAGCGGTGGCTCGCGGCGCTTCGTGAAGCAGTTCGTGGCCCTCTACAACCCAGCGGTGAACGGCGCGGGGGTGGAGCTGTGAGGCGGGCTTCGCGTCGCACGGGCTTCACGCTCGTCGAAATCCTCGTGGGCATCACCGTCAGCTCGCTGGTGTTGCTCGCGGTGGCCGCCACCGTCATCGCGGTCAACAACACCTTCAATGGCCACAGCGTCTCCAAGCAGGCGGTGGAGAACGGGCGCGTGGCCATGGACTACGTCGAGCGCACGGTGCGGCTCGCGGGCTACGGATTGGATCCGTCGCTCGCGTTCGACTTCACCACCGCGACCATCCCTGGCTCCACCAAGGACAACTACTCCGAGACGCTGGCGGGCCCTTCCGCTTGGGGCACCTTCATCACGGACGACCTGGCCTTCCGCTACCGGGACCCGGCGTACCTCCGGCGAGGGCGCCTCGGCGGCGGGGGTCCGCCCTTCACGCTCACGCTCGATGCGGCCACGCACTTCGACGAGTCGCTGCGCGCGGGCCAGGCCTTGATGCTGGCCTGCCCGGGCGGCGCGATGAACTTCCTGGGCCGCCTGGACGCGGACGTCGCCGCGACCGCCAACACCGCCACGCTGACCGCGGCCATCGCGGGCCAGGCGCCGCCGGCGTGCCTGGGCGCCGCCGGCGGTGACGCGCCCTTCGTCATGCTCGTGCACGAGCGACGGCTGCGCGTCCTTCCCTTCGGCGGCAGGCCCTACCTCGTCGTGCAGCACGGCTGGCAGGCCGACGCGGACTCGGATCCGCTCGCCGTGGACGTGGAGAACTTCCAGGTCAGCTACATCATGAACCGCCCGCCCTCGGACTCGACGTGCTGCGCCGCGCAGGCGCCATCGGATGGCAACGGCAACTGGGTGTTCGGCGACACGACGGGCGCTGACGCGCTGCCTCGCCCCGGAGACGCGGCCCCCACCTATGACACGCCGTATGACAGCGCGACGCGCTTCAACGGGAATCCCGCCAACATCCGCGCCGTGCGCGTGGGCATCACCGTGCGCTCGTCGCGGCTGATGCCCACCCGGGCGCTGAGCGCGGCACGACTGCTGGGCAACTCCCCCGCGCCGGGCGCGCCGGACGCGTACTTCCGCACCACGCTCGAGTCGTCCGTGCGCGTGCCCAACATGACGTCTCGCGCCTTCTTCATCCCCGCGCTCCGCAACCCCGACAATCCCCAGGACCAGAAGAACCTCTGGGGAGGATGATGGCCATGCACCGACGACTTCCCTCCCGCCGGGGCAGCGCCCTGGCATTCACGCTCATCGCCATCGCCGTGCTGCTGCTGCTCGTGGTGGGCGCCATCGCCTTCACGGGCCGCAACCAGTCCGCCGCCATGGCCAAGGCCCGCGGCGACCGCACGAGCGCCTGCTCGGAGACGGCGAGGCGCTACCTGCTGTCACGGCTGCGCGTCTTCGGCTCGGCCGTCCGCATCACGGACCTCAAGCTGGAGCAGGTGCTCCCGGATGATGCGACGGCCTCGGACCGCAGCACGCTGCGCACGGGCCACCTGGGCGCCGTGGGCAGCATCGCCACGGCCACGGACATCCCCTCCAGCACGGTCAGCAGCTCTTCCAACCAGGTGAGCGACGCGGCCAACACGCTGCGCGCCGGTCCGCTCGGCGGCGCCTACTACCGCGTGGTCGTCATGTGTGACGAGCCCGGCGGTCGCCAGGCCGAGACCGAGTTCCTCTTCCGATTCGGGCTGTAACCCCCTTCGCCTTCCACCGGAGCCACCATGAAGGTTCTCCTGTCTGCCCTCTCGGCGCTGGCGGTCATCCTGCTCGCGTCCCCCGCGCACGCGCTCGACCCGGCGGCGTGCACCCTCCAGTCCACCTCTCGCCTGGACGGCCTGCTCAACCCCGCGCGTGGAAGCGATGAGCGCTTCTTCACCGCGCCCAGCGGCCCGCCCAACATCCTCATCATCCTGGACACGTCCGGCTCGATGGCGCAGTGGCCCATCGCCTGGAAGAACGACGACACGTACACGTACAACAAGTCGTCCACCGGCACCGACCCGGGCTGCCGCCAGGAAAACATCAACGCGCTCAACTACGACCCCAGCGTCACGTACCCACGCATGTGGACGTCGCTGAACACGAAGACCTCGAACTGGTTCGAGCCCTCGACCTTCTATCGCTTCGACGGCACGGGCAGCGCGGGACAGGTCAGCTTTGGGATGAACAACAATCCCATGCGCTTCGACCAGCCGCCCACCGGCACGACCATCAACACCAACATCACCACCGCGTGCAACGATGTCACGGGCAACTCCGCCAGCGCGCTGTCCGCGTGCCGCGCGTGCCTCCAGACACGCGGCTACTTCCAGTACCGGACGGATCGCCGGCTGGCCACGGGCAACTTCCTCAACTTCTACTCGCCGCGCGGCCACTCGGCCGTCAACGTCATCTCCCAGGTCATCAACGATTCGCCCAACGCGCGCTTCGGCATCATGACCTTCTCCGCGGGCAGCGGCGCCACTGGCACGGTGCAGTGGGCCGGCTGGGATGTGGTGCGCTTCGCGCCCTTCGGGCCGTCGTGCACGGACTCCACCAGCCTGGTGGCACGCACCACCTATCGGGGCAACCTGCTGACCAAGATGAACGCGGGCCTGCGGTTCAACACCAACACGCCCCTCACGCAGGTGCTCTGGGGCGCCAGCTACTACATGCGCTCCAGCGGGACGGATCCGTTCCCCGGATGGTTCGGCTCCTATCCCTCGGACAGCGGCTTCAATGACTCGAACCCCGCGGGACAGTCCTCCATCTGCTTCACCTGCGGCTTCAACTCCATCATCCTCCTCACGGACGGCGAGCCCAACGAGCCGGGCGACGACAGCGCGCAGCCCCCCGCGGCCATCCGCAACCTGGATGTGCCGTGCGTGAACTGCTCCGCGGCGGCCCAAGGCGCCAACAGCGGCGGCAGCGCCAGCCACATCCACCGCATTGCCAAGTGGATGGCCACCCACGACATGCGCCCCGAGCTGCCCGGCTCGCAGCCCGTCGCCACGTACACCGTCGGCTTCGCGCTGACGAACACGCAGGCCCTCAACCTGCTGCGGACGACAGCGCAGGCCGGCACCGGCAAGTTCTACGCGGCCACCAACTCCAGCCAGCTCAAGACGGCGCTCCAGTCCATCGTCGATGACGTGCAGAGCCGCAACATCTCGTTCGCCTCGGCCGCCATCTCCTCGTTCCAGACGGGAAACTCCACGCTCAGCGCGCTGATGCCGCGCCTGGCCCCGGGCCAGTCCAACGCCGCGTGGAAGGGCGACCTCTGGCGCTTCAACCAGTTCAACGAGTTCGTGCAGGACGTGGACAAGAACGGCGACGGCGACAAGGCGGACATCTTCGTCGTGGACCAGGACCAGGACGTCGTCGTGGAGGACAACAACGGCGCGTTCGTGAAGGACGGAACCAGCACGCCCGCGCGTCAGTACTGGGAGGCCCGTCGCGGCTTGCTGGCGCACCCCACGGACTGGCGAAAAATCTACACGGTGACGGACTCGAACCACGACGGTCGCATCACCTCCGACGACTCCGTCATCGAGTTCTCCAAGGCCAACGCGGCCACCC
Organism: Citreicoccus inhibens; assembly: GCF_019039035.1. Lineage (GTDB taxonomy): Bacteria > Myxococcota > Myxococcia > Myxococcales > Myxococcaceae > Citreicoccus > Citreicoccus inhibens. The sequence continues at coordinate 576,928 of NZ_JAHNZT010000001.1, forward strand.
TCCAGGACTACCTGGGCGTGCTGGGCACGGGCGTCTGCCCGAAGCTCCTGACGCTGTCGCCGTTGGACATCGATGACGGCAGCCTGCTCGGCAGCCTCAAGATCAGCCTCACGGATGCGGCGACCGCCGTGGGCCTCACCGCGCCCCCGGTGATGAACCAGGCCTGGCTCGACTCGCTCTGTGTTCGCACGCTCATCGAGTACGTGCGCGGCAAGGACCTGGCCGATGAGGACGAGGACGGCAACCGCACCGAGCCCCGCATCTCCGTGCTGGGCGACATCTTCCACTCGTCTCCCGTCGTGGTGGATCCGCCGGTGGACAAGTTCATTTGCGACATGGGTCTGCACAACCAGTGCGCGCGCACGCTCTACAGCCAGCAGCTGGGCGTGGTCGCCACGCCGCTCGTGAACGAGACCATCACCCGCTGCGGCAACACGCTCATGGTGGATGCCTACGATGCGTACCTGAGCCGCAACCGTCTGCGAGACAAGCTGGTGCTGGTGGGCGCCAACGACGGCATGCTGCATGCCTTCCGGGACAGCACGGCCTCGGAGACCTGCGTGGGCGGCCTCCCCATGGTGTCCTATGCCCCCAGCAACGGCGATGAGGTCTGGGCCTTCATTCCTCCCGACCTCTTGTCGCGACTGCACGAGCTGGCGTCCGGCCACAACTACTACGTGGACGGCGACATCATGGTCCGCGACATCTGGGCGGACGGCTCGGGCGGCACGCCGAGCGACAGCAAGAAGCAGTCGAACGAGTTCCACACGCTGGCCATCTTGTCCGAGGGGCGCGGCGGCGTTCACTACCTCGCGCTGGAGCTGACGGCGGACGCGTCCAACCAGTTCCAGGCCCCGAAGCTGCGGTGGATGTATCCGCAGCCGGACTCGGCCGAGGCCGCGCTGTTCGGCAAGACGCTGTTCGCCCTCAGCCCCAAGCCGCCGCCCGTGGGGCCGCTGCTGGTGCAGGGCACCTCATCGGATCCAACCCGCTATGGCAGCCCCGCCCAGGAGCGCTGGATGGTGGCGCTGTCTGGCGGCTGGTCTCCTTCGCAGGAGAAGGGCCGCGGCGTGTACATGGTGGACGCGTGGGAGCCGCAGGTGAACGGCCGAGACGACAACCTCTGGTGGAAGTTCGAGTTCAACCCGACCGCCTCCGGTCAGCAGAAGAGCCCGAGCCGAGCGCTCACCGATGGCGTGGTGGCCCCTGTCGCGCTGGTGGACTTCGGAGCGAATGGCCGCGTGGAGGCGGACGGCTTCTTCGACACCGCCGTCTTCGGAGACATGCGCGGCCAACTCTGGGTAGCGCGCATGTCCACCGTGGGCACGGTGGACTCGTCCACGAAGCTCATCGGCAACTGGAGCGCGGCCCGAGCCTTCCAACAGGACCGCGATGCATCGAGCGGTGCAGGCAGCACCAGCATCCGCAACGTGTCGCCCTTCTTCTACGTGCCCTCCATTGGCATCCAGGCGGACGAGGGCGTGATGCGCGCCCTCGTGGGCACGGGTGACCGCTACTCGCTGCTCGACGCGAACGCGGGCGGCTGCCGCTTCGACAATCCGCAGGCCTGCGCGAAGTACCAGTGCACGCAGGTGGAGACGGACTACGCCATCAACCGCAAGGGACTCAACGTCCTCCACTCGCGGCACCTCTGGCAGTCGGGCGAGCTCAACACGGTCGACCTCTCGACGAACACGTCCTCGCAGCCGGACTGCGGCAACCCAGGCGACACGGTGGTGACGGCCTCCTTCACCAAGGAGCAGGTGCTGGGCTGCCCGGGCGGACCCGCGGGCGGCTACGTGAACCTGCGCCCGAAGTCCGCGGCCTGCGGCCGCACGCCCGAGGGGTACTTCCGCTGCGAGGTCACCTCGACGTCCGACACCATGTACTCGGACCTGGACCTCACCATCCCCGGAGCCGCGCTGACGGGCCTGGGCAAGAACCGCTTCTACGGTGTGCGCGTCTACGGCGGCCCCAACCAGACGTTCGATGAGGGGCTCGGCACCTACTCGCCGGGCGGCCCGCTGACGGCCAGCGTCTTCGATGACCGGCGCCTCACGGACCGCAACAGTTCAAAGCCCACCGAGGGAGACCTGGTGGACGTGACGAACACCACCTGCGGCACGTCTGGCGCGTGTACGGGTGCCATGGCCACGCGCTCGGGGGCGGGCTGGTTCGTCGAGTACACGGATGGCCTGGCGCACAAGACAGCGGGCGGCGCGTCCACCGTGGCGAGCTGCACGCTGTGGAACTCGCTGTTCCCGTCCAACGACACCGCGGTGTGCAGCAGCTCCGCGGCCAAGAGCCGCTTCTTCCAGGCGGACTTCATCACGGGCGCGCCCAACTGCGCCGCGTCCTTCAAGCAGGCGGGCGGCTACACCCGCTACCAGGAGCGCACGGTGCTCGCGCCGCCTCCGGAGCCCGCCACGGCGGTCATGGTCTCTCCGGGCGGCAAGGTGAAGTACAGCACGGTCCTCCAGGAGCCCGGGAAGAAGCAGGCCACCACGGTGGATGTGAGCCAGAGCAGCGACGTGCTCCAGAACATCTACGAGCTGCCGCTGACGCGAGATCAACACGAGTGCCGTCACGTGGATCCGTCTCGCTGCGCGGCGGCGCCCTGAGTCCGCGGCGCTGATTGAACAGGATGTCTCGCGGCCCGGTGCGCCCTCGCGGCGCGCCGGGCCGTGTCGTTTCGCCGCCCCCCTTCGTGCGCGGGGCGCGGCATACTTCGCCCATGCCCTCACTCGAAGATGCCATCGCGCTCGCCACGGCGGCGCACCAAGGCCAGCGCGACAAGGCGGGCCAGCCCTACATCCTCCACCCGCTGCGGGTGATGTTCCGCGTGCACTCCGACCTGGAGCGCACCGTCGCGGTGCTGCACGACGTCGTCGAGGACACGCCCTACACGCCCGAGAAGCTCCGCCAGCTGGGCTATGGCGAGGAGGTGCTCAGCGCGCTGGACTGCCTCACGCGCCGCAAGGGCGAAACCTACGAGGCCTTCATCGAACGGCTGCGGCCCCACCCGCTCGCGCGTCGCGTGAAGCTGGCGGACCTGGAGGACAACATGGACGTGCGCCGCTTGAGCGCCGTCACCGAGCGAGACCTGGAGCGGCTCGCACGCTACCGCGCCGCGTGGTCGCGACTGCTGGAGACCTGACGAACCACTCCTCACGCCGCGTCCGGCGACATCTTCGCGGCGCATGGACGCGGAAGTCGGGCCCTGAAACACCACGGCCCGGCGCGCCACGAAGGCACACCGGGCCGCGGATGAGACGCCTCGAGGCGTCCGTGCGTTACGCCTTGGCGAGCTGGCGCAGCACGAACTGCAGGATGCCGCCGTGGCGGTAGTAGTCGAGCTCGTTCGGCGTGTCGATGCGGCACACGGCGGTGAACTCCTTGGTGCCGTTCGCGCCCGTCGCCTTCACGGTCAGCTTCTTCTGCGGAGCGAGGTTGTCCGCGATGCCGGTGATCTCGAACGTCTCACGGCCCGTGAGGCCGAGCGACTGCGCGTCCTGACCCGCCTCGAACTGGAGGGGCAGCACGCCCATGCCCACGAGGTTCGAGCGGTGGATGCGCTCGAAGCTCTTGGCGATGACCGCCTTGACGCCCAACAGCTGCGTGCCCTTGGCGGCCCAGTCACGGCTGGAGCCCGTGCCGTACTCGGCGCCGGCCAGCACCACCAGCGCCTTGCCATCCGCCTGGTACTTCATGGAGGCGTCGTAGATGCTCATCTGCTCGCCGGTGGGGATGTGGACGGTGACGCCACCCTCCACGCCCGGGACGAGCAGGTTCTTCAGGCGGATGTTGGCGAAGGTGCCGCGCACCATCACCTCGTGGTTGCCGCGGCGCGCGCCGTAGGAGTTGAAGTCCTTGGGCTCCACGCCCTCGGCCATGAGGTACTTGGCCGCGGGGCTCGCCTTGGCGATGTTGCCGGCGGGCGAGATGTGGTCCGTCGTCACGGAGTCCCCCAGGAGCGCCAGCACCTGAGCGCCCTTGATGTCCTGCGTGGCCTTGGGCTCCTTCGGGAGGTTCTCGAAGAAGGGCGGCTTGCGCACGTAGGTGGACTTGGGCTCCCACTGGAACGTGGAGCCCTTGCTCACCTGGAGCTGCTTCCAGAGCGTGTCGCCCTCCATCGCGTTGGCGTACTGGTGGCGGAACTGCTCGGGCTTCACGGCGGACTTGATGGCCGCGCGGATCTCCTCGTCCTTCGGCCAGATGTCCTTGAGGAACACGGGGCGGCCGTTCGGGTCGATGCCCAAGGGCTGCGTGTCCAGGTCCAGCCCCACCTCACCGGCGAGCGCGTAGGCCACCACCAGCGGCGGGCTGGCCAGGTAGTTCATGCGCACGTGCGGGTTGATGCGGCCCTCGAAGTTGCGGTTGCCGGAGAGCACCGCGGCCACCACGAGGTCGCCCTCGGTGACGGCGTTGGACACCGTCTCGGGCAGCGGGCCCGAGTTCCCGATGCACGTGGTGCAGCCGTAGCCCACGACATGGAAGCCCACGCCCTCCAGGTACGGCAGGAGGCCGGCGTCGCGCAGGTACTCGGTCACCACGCGGCTGCCCGGGGCCAGGCTCGTCTTCACCCACGGCTTCGGCTTGAGGCCGCGCTCCACGGCGTTCTTCGCCAGGATGCCCGCGGCCACCAGCACGGCCGGATTGGACGTGTTGGTGCAGGACGTGATGGCCGCGATGACGACCGCGCCGTGGCCGAGCTGGTAGCTCTCCCGGCCGTTCTTCACGGTGACCGACTGGGCCAGCCGCTCCGGGGGCACGGGGGCCGCGGGCGCCTTGGCCTTGCCGCCGCCCTCGTCGTCCTCGCCCTTGCTCTTGCCGGCGGCCAGCATCTCCACGAGCGACTTCTCGTAGCCGGCCTTCATGTCCTTCAGGGGCACGCGGTCCTGCGGACGCTTGGGGCCCGCGAGGCTGGGCACGATGGAGGCCAGGTCCAGCTCCAGCGTGTCGCTGAACACGGGGTCCTGCGCGTCATCCTTGCGCCACAGGCCCTGCTCCTTGGCGTAGGACTCGGTGAGGGCGACCACGTCGTCCGGGCGCCCCGTGAAGCGCAGGTAGTTGAGGCTCTCCTCGTCCACCGGGAAGAAGCCGATGGTGGCGCCGTACTCGGGCGCCATGTTCGCGATGGTCGCGCGGTCCGGCAGCGACAGGCTCTTGAGCCCCGCGCCGTAGAACTCCACGAACTTGCCCACCACGCCCTTCTTGCGAAGCATCTGCGTGACGGTGAGCACCAGGTCCGTGGCGGTGGCGCCGGCGGGCAGCTGGCCGGTGAGCTTGAAGCCCACGACCTGCGGAATCAGCATGGTGATGGGCTGACCGAGCAGCGCGGCCTCGGCCTCGATGCCGCCCACGCCCCAGCCCACCACGCCCAGGCCGTTGATCATCGTGGTGTGGCTGTCCGTGCCCACCAGCGTGTCCGGGTACACTGTGGTGCCCTGACGGAACGTCACCTGGGCCAGGTACTCGAGGTTGACCTGATGGCAGATGCCGATGTCCGGAGGAACGACGCCAAAGCCCTTGAACGCGCTCTGGCCCCAGCGCAGGAACGCGTAGCGCTCGCGGTTGCGCTCGAACTCCAGCTCCGCGTTCTCCTTGAAGGCCGCGGTGGTGGCGAAGGAGTCGATCTGCACCGAGTGGTCGATGACCAGGTCGGCCGGGTTGCGCGGGTTGATCTTCGCGGGGTCACCGCCCATGGAGGCGAGCGCCTCACGCATGGCGGCCATGTCCACGACGGCGGGCACGCCCGTGAAGTCCTGGAGGAGCACGCGCGCGGGGTGGAAGGAAATCTCCACGTCGGGCTGGGCCTTGGGGTCCCAGGCGAGCATCTTCTCGATGTGCTCGCGCTTGACCACGCGCCCGTCCTCGTTGCGCAGCAGGTTCTCCAGCAGCACCTTCAGGGAGAACGGGAGCCGGTTCACCGAGGGGTTCGCCTTGGCCAGCTTGGCCAGGCTGAAGAAGTCGTAAGTGGCCGCGCCCACCTTGAGCTGGGCCTTCGTGCCGAAGCTATCCGTCATGTTCCTTGCCGTCCTTCCGTGCCGGGATGCCGCGACTTCTAGGCCCCTCTTCCCGCTCTTGCAAAGGGTTCCTGCGAGCCCCGACAGTGAGCGGACGCTCCGTCCCGGCGAGGGCGGCGCGAGGACCGCGGGCAGGGTGGATTTCCCCGCCCACGGCCCGTCTGGCCATCAGCTCTGGGTGCTCGCCGACGCGGGGGCGGGCTGCGGGGTGGGCGCCTCGCAGACGAGCGCCTCGTCCGCCTGGGCCGGGGCCTCCGCGGGCGTCGCCTCGGTCACGGGCGCAATGCCGCCGCGACAATGGCAGGGCCCCACGTGGGCGTTCACGCAATACGCGATGCCCTCGGAGCCATCCGGACAGGTGCACGTAAAGACATTCCCCTCCTGGCAGTACGCGAATGCGCTGCCAGCGGGGAGGACCAGCGCCGCAACGGCCACGAGACCCTTCACAAGCTTCACGGACATGGCTGCACCTCGGGGACTCAGAAAGCCCGGTCATCGGGATTTCGTGCCGAGGATGGCCCTCTTGCCAACTTAGGAAAATAGCGAAAAACACGTATCCAAGGCCAGCCGACTCACAGCAATCCGTGAATGAATTGGAGCACGCGCTCCAGCAGCTTGCGCCACAGCGGGCGGCGGCGGAATTCGCTCAGGCGGACCTCGCGGCAGGCTTCACAGTCGGTGCGAAACGCTCCCTCCAGCTCCTGCCCCAGCCGGGCGTCCGCGAACACCGCGTTGACCTCGTGGTTGAAGGCGAGGCTCAGCCGCTCCAGGTTGAACGACCCGATGGTCCCCCAGGCCCCATCCACCACGGCCGTCTTCGCGTGGAGCACGCCGCGCGTCCACTCGAAGATGTGGATGCCCGCGGACAGGAGCGACTCGTAGAAGGCCCGGGTGGCGTGCTCCAGCAGGGGATGGTCACTGCGCGCGTTGAGCAGCAAGCGCACCTCCACGCCGCGCCTCGCCGCGTCCCGCAGCGCCGAGACCATGCGACGGTCCGGCACGAAGTAGGCCGCCGCGATGAGGACACTGCGGCGCGCGCGGTGGATGGCGTGCAGATAGGCGCGGTGGATGCTGCGGCGACTGGAGAGCACCGCCATGCTCACGTTGCCCGCCCGAGGCGCGGCCCGCCGACGGCGGCGTCCTCCGGCCCAGCGCTGGAAGCGGTCCTGGAACATCATGCGCCACGTGGCCAGGAAGCAGCGCTCCAACTCGTGCACCGCGGGCCCCTCGATTCGCAGCACGTCGTCGCGCCAGGGCGCGCACTCGCCCTCGGGCGCCCAGTGCTCCGCGATGTTCACGCCCCCGGTGAAGGCCAACTCCCCGTCCACCACGAGAATCTTCCGGTGGTCTCGCGTCAGCAGGTGGCGCAGGCCGCGAGACAGGCTGAACGGTTTGAACGGGCGGATGTCCACGCCCCGCTGGCGCAGGGACTCGAAGAAACCGCGCCGACTCGTCCATGAGCCGACCGCGTCGTAGAGCACCTTCACATGGACGCCGCGCTCGGCAGCCTCGATGAGCGCCTGGCCGAACAACTCGCCCACCGCGTCGGCCATGAACATGTACGTCTCCAGCCGCACGTACCGGCGCGCGCGGCGGATGGCCGCGAGCATCGCCGGGTACGCCTCCACCCCGTCGCGCAGGAGCTGGCACGCGTTGCCGCCGAGGATGGCGTGGCCGCGAGGCAGGTAGTGCCGGGCCAGCAACCGACTGGAGACGCCCGGGCTCCACTCCGGACGGGGTGCGTCTGCATCCACCGCCGGGGCTGTCTCGTGCCGCACCTCCAGCTCGCGCATGGTGCGGCAACGGTGCGGATGACGCGACGGCGCGGCAACCCCGCGACCGTCGCGTCAACGACCCCAGGGCCGTTGCGCTGTCCTGGACCGGACTACAGCCCGTACTCGATGCGCTTGTTCTCCGCGCGGGTGGCGCAGGGCTGGTCGTACTCGGGGAAGTACTCCTTCATGTGGTCCAGCGTGGAGGCGGCGGCCTTGTAGTTGCCCTGGTTGTAGTAGCCCTCCACCTCCAGCAGCAGCTTGGAGCAGGTGCGGTCCAGCTCCTGCTGGGCCGCCTTCATCCGCTCCTGCGCCTCGAAGTAGAGGTCGGGCTTCGGATCCGGGTGGGCCTCCAGCATCAGCCACGCCTCACGGAAGGACTTCCAAGCCTCGTAGCGGTTGCGCGCGCCGATGTCCGGCGTGTCGAAGTTCTTGCGCCCGCGCTTGTACGAGTCCGAGGCCGCCTGCACGAGCTGCGCGGGAGGCAGCTCCGGCAGCAGCGCCTTCTCGACCCACACGTTCCAGATGCGCCAGGTGTCCTCGCCCGGGGGATTCTTCGTGTTGTCGAAGATGATGCGGTTGGGCTCGCCCTTCTTGAGCTGCTGCGGCGGAATCATCAGCTCCAGCGAGCGGTCCATGCTGCCCAGCGTGTCCGGGAGCACCTTGCCCACGTCCACGCCGTTCACGCTCACCACGACCTCGTCCTTGGAGATGTTCTGGGCCTGGTAGTGGAGGATGACGACCGCGCGCGTCGCGGCGGTGTACTCCCACTCGAACACCTTCATGTCCGGGCGGTTCCACGTCACGTCGGGCCCCAGGCCGAACGAGTCGGTGATGGGCTGCTGACTCAGGCGCACGGGCTCTTCGCCCTTGGCCTGCTTGTCGCCGTTGCCGCCGAGCACCAACCAGTACGCCACGCCGAACAGCGCGAGCACCACGGCCACGCCACCGCCCATGATGGACGTGCGGACCGTCGAGCTAGCCTCCGCCCAGAACAGCCGAAGGTTGGCCACGAGGCCCGGAGACTCACGACGGATGCGTGCGCGATCCGCCGCGGACAACCCGCCCCCCTTGGCCGCGGGCGCCGGCCGAGCCACCGCCGCCGGACCCGCGGGCCGACGCGTCGCCGGAGGCCCCGAGGGGGCGGCCTTCGCCAGCGCGGCGCGGCTCCCGCTCCCACCCGACTGGGATGGCGCAGCGCGAGAAGGCCGAACGGCGGCCAGGTCCATGCGCGTGGACTGCTCGCGGATGCTCGACAGCTCCCGCTCCTCGGCCCCCGCGGGCGCGAGCGCCGAGCCGCCCCGGTTGCGCTTCTGCTTCAGCGCGTCCACGGAGACGATGCGCGTGCTGTTCGCTTCGTCCTGGGCAGGGACCTCTTCCTCGCCGGTCGTGGACTCCTGCGCCAGCGCGAAGACGAAGGTCACCGGACCGAGCGTCAGCGTGTCGCCGTCCGCGAGCGGATGGCTCGTCGCCTGCGAACCGTTGACGACGGTGCCGTTCGAGCTGCCCGCGTCCTCCACGATGTAGCTATCTCCATCGAGGAAGATGCGACAGTGGCGACGGGACACACCCGGATCGTAGAGCACGACATCGCACTCGGAAGTGCGACCGATGAGCACGGAGTCCTGATCGAAGACGAACTCCTTGCCAGCATCTTTTCCTTCGGAGATCGTCAGCTGGAAGGCCATGAGCTTTCGATAAGCCTAGCGAATTTATCCAAGAGAGGCACGTGCCGCGCGGGCAACAGCGGCACGGGCGGCCTGAGGCTCCACCACCTCCGCCTCGCCGCCGAATGACAACACCCACTGCGTGAGCCAGCGCTCGCTGTCGCCAGCGACCAGCACCTCCACGCCCCCGTCCGAGAGCGGGCGGGCGTCACGGCCAAAGCGCTCCTTCACGTACGGAGCGGCGATGGGCGAGAAGCGCACCCGCACGGACGCCTCGGTCCGGCTGCGGGCGGGGTTGGGGACGTCCGCCCGGGCGTTGGGGGGCGGCTCGAACGCCGTGTCCGTGACGGCGAGGGCCTCCATGCGGTCCAGCCGGAACAGGCGCGCGTCCTGGCGCGTGTGGCAGAAGCCTTGGAGGTACCACTGGCCTCGGTGGCTGAGCAGTTCGTACGGCCGCACCCGGCGCGGTTCCGACGGGCGTCCCGGGCTGGCGTAGTCGAACATCACCTCGCGTCGCTCCAGGATGGCCCGAGTGAGGGGCCCGAGCGCCTCGGGGGCCTCGGCGGAGGCGTCAATCTTCCGGTACATGCCGCGGAAGCGCTCCAGCGCGGCGGGCGGGATGATGCCCTCCAACTTCTGGAGCGCGCTGCGCAGCGCGTCCCCCGTGGCCGGGCGGAGCAACTCCGCCGAGGCGGCCAGGGCCGCTGCCTCACCCGCGGTCAGCCGAGGCGGCGCGAAGAGGCGCTGGTCGAGGTCCACGTAGACGCGGTCATTGTCCACGTAGATGTCGATGTAGTCGTCCGGGTTGAAGGGCGGGCGGCCCACGCACGTGAGCAGGTCCAGCTCCTCCAGGAGGTCCTCGCGGCTCACGTTGAGGGCGCGGGCGAGCGCCTCCACCGTCACGCCGGGGTGCTTGGACACGTACGGGACGAGGAACAAGAGGCGGCGCAGCCGCTCGTGGACGTTGCTCATGCGCTCACCTTGTCCCCGACCTCGGGGGCGTGCTTCTCCACAATCCGCGTGGCCATGTCGTGCAGCCGAGACCGGGCGCCCTCGGGTGACTCGACCCGGCAGTCCGCGCCGAGGGACAGGCAGAAGCGGATGAGGCCATCCAGGTAGGTGACGGGCAGGCGGGCCCGCACGACGCCACCTTCAGCGGCCTCGAGCACCGCGCCGGGGAACAGCCCCGCCGCGCGAGACGCCAGGGCGCCGGACAGCCGCAGCACGACCTCCTCCACCGCATGGATGCGGTGCTGCCACGGGAAGTACGCCACGTGCGCGTCGAGCGAGAAGTCCGCCGGCACCTCGAAGTCCGCCGTGCGTGGCTTGGCGGTGTTCACCTTCAGCTCGCGGATGCGGTGGACCTGGAAGGCGCGCAGACCGCCGCGCAGGTGGCAGTGCCCCACGAGCGTCCAGACGCCACGGCGCAGCGCGAGTCCGTAAGGGTCCACGCGGCGCTCGGTGACGCTCGGGTGCTTGGGGCTCGCGTAGACGAGCTGCACCCACTTGTGCGTGGCGCAGGCATCCCAGAGCAGCTCCAGGCGGGCCGAGACTTCCTTCTCCTGGCCCTCCTGGACCGCGCCCAGCTCCATGCGCACACGAGGGGTGGGCAGCGACTCGCCAGCGAAGAAGCCAATCTTGCGCAGCGCGTGCGCCAGGTCGTCCCGGCCCGGGAACGCGCCAGAGGCCAGCGCGGCAGAACCCGCCGCATAGAGGACGGCCAGCTCCTCCTTGGAGAGGTCCGCCTCGGGCAGGTAGTAGGCGTCGCGGTCGACGATGTAGCCGTCGCGGCGCTCGTCATCGCCCTGGACGTAGGTCAGCGGGAAGCCCAGTTCGACGAGTTCCGCCTTGTCGCGCTCGAACTTGCGCTCGGCAGCGTCATCCGAGCCGCCATAGTCGGACGGGAAGTGCTCCCGAAGCTCGGCCCACGAGGTGGGTTCACGGGCGTCGAGCAGCAGGGCCACGAGGTCGAGGATGCGTTCCGTGCGGTCCATTCGAGAAGACCGGCGACGATGACGGACAGGACCCGGGAGATCAAGGGACCCGCGAGTAGCCGGGCGTGAGGACGGGGAAAAACCTGGGGCGCGGGTTTGCACGGGGCGATCCGTAGCCCCCAACACCTGAACAAGCAAGCAGGTAACGCAAGGTGCGAGGCCGTTCGTTCGGCAAGCATCGGACGACCTTGGACGTGGGGCTCGCGATCGGCCTGCGACTGGGATATTCCTTAGCGATATTCGATTTGAGAAGCGCCAGGAGGCAGGCGCACACTGGCTGCCCGTCACGAGGCCGACGCGACGGACGGTTGCTTCCCGAGGGACCACCGTGAATCACACCCCCCTCTTCCTGAAGTGGGCCGCCGGCTTGGTGCTGGTGGTGCTGGCCTTCGTCGGCACGCCCGCGCTCGCGCGCAACGAGCCCCTCTATTTCGCCCTCGAGGTCCGGCGAGACGGTCGGCTCATCGCGCAGCCCAAGCTGCTGGGCGAGTCCGGCCGCATCCTGCGCGCCGAGCGCCGCATCCCGGGTGCGCTCGTCCCCGATTACAGCCTGGTACTGACACCCAAGGGCGAGGGAAATTCCTTCCGCCTGGAGTTGGACCTCACGCTGCCGGAGGCCCACGGGCACTCCGAGCTGGCCCTGCTGCACGGCCAGGAGCGCAAGCTTCAGCTCGGCCGGGTGCCGGGCGAGTTGGAAGTCTCGCTGCTGCTCATGAAGGTGGACTCGCCGGAGTTCCGCGCGCTCATGGACCTGGGCGAGGACAACGGCACGGTCACCTCGGCCTCCTGCTCGATGTAGGAGGCCCCCTGCGGCCATCGGGCCTAGAGCACCGCCAGGTCATCGCGGTGCACCGCCTCGTCCAAGTAGCGGTAGCCCAGAACCCCTTCAATGTCCGAGCTGTGGTGGCCCGCGATGCGGCGAAGCTCGTTGGCGTCGTAGGCGCTGAGGCCCCGCGCGAACGCCTGCCCCGTGCCGTCCACCAGGTCCACGGGGTCCCCTCTGCCAAAGTCGCCGTCCACGCCGCGCACGCCGCTCGGCAGGAGGCTGCGCTTGTGCTGGACGATGGCCTCACGCGCGCCCGCGTCCACCTGGATGCGGCCTCGGGGACGCAGCGCATGGGCAATCCAGGCGGTGCGCGCGCTGCGGCGACCTCCAGACGGCTCGAACAGCGTGCCCACGGGCTCGCCCTCCAACACGGCCCTCAGCCGGCCGGGCACCGCTCCCGAGGTGATGACGCACGGGATGCCCAACTCGGAGACCTGCCCGGCCGCGCGCACCTTGGTCGTCATTCCGCCGGTCCCCACGCCGCTGGAAGTGCCACCCGCCAGCGCGAGCACCTCGGGCGTCACCGACTCCACGGATTCCATCAAACGCGCGGTGTCATCACGGCGGGGATCCGCGGTGAACAAGCCCTCCACGTCCGACAACAGGACCAGGGCATCCGCCTCCACCACGCCCGCCACCAGACCGGCCAGGGTGTCGTTGTCGCCGAACTTCAGCTCGTCCACCGACACGGTGTCGTTCTCGTTGATGACGGGCACCACGCCAGCATCCAGCAGCCGCGCCAGCGTGTGCTTCACGTTGAGATAGCGGCGGCGCTCCTGGACGTCCTCGTGGGTGAGGAGGACCTGGGCCACGGCCCGTCCCTCGCGACCGAACGTCTCCTCGTAGGCCTGCATCAAGCGGCTCTGCCCCACCGCCGCGCACGCCTGCTTGCCGGGGATGTCCTTGGGGCGGGAGGGAAGCGCCAGCCGCTCGACGCCCAAGGCGATGGCGCCGCTGGACACCACCACCAGCTCACGGCCCTGCGCGGCCCAGAGGAGGTCGTGCCCCAGGGCCTCGAAGTGTTCACGGTTGAACCGGCCCGTCGTGGACGTCAGGGCATTGGTTCCAATCTTCACCACCACGCGACGAGCCCCACGCAGGGCCTTGCGTCCGGATACGCTCACGTCGCGCAGCGTAGGACGGAAACGGAAAGGACGCGCGCGCCCCGTGTGTTGTCAGCGGTCACGGGTATTCCGGTGGGGGGCCGTCATGAAACCCGCCGGGCCGCGGTCCATCGGAAGTTCCGGAAGGGGCTCGGGCCACTCGCCCCGGCCAGGAGAGCGAACGTTTGAAGGAAATCTTCGGCAACACCCTGGGTCTCAAGGCGAACGAGCAGCACCGGCTGCGCAACACCTACCGGCGCCGCGTGTCGCCGCATGAAATCGTGTCGCCCGAGCTCGCCCGCCACCTCACCGAGCTGTCGCGTGAGACGAACCGGCAGATTGGCGTGCTCATCAACCGCAAGGGAGACATCGAGGACGTCGTCGTGGGCAACGCCCACAAGTTGGAGCTTCCGGACATTGGCCGCGCGCGCGCTGGGCAGGTGCGTCTGCGTGGCCTCCGGTTGGTCCACACCCACCTGAAGAGCGAGCCCCTCACCAAGGACGACCTCACGGACCTCGCGCTCTTGCGCCTGGACTGCGTGGCCGCCATCGGCGTGGGCGACGAGGGACTGCCGGGCGTGCTGCACTACGCCCACCTCGTGCCGGAGAACGGCACCGGCGAGTTCTGGCAGGTCACCACCCTGCCGAGCGTGCACGTCGAGCAGCCCGACCTCGCGGCCACGCTCAATGCGCTCGAGGACGAGTTCAGCCGCAAGGCCGCCGCGCGCGCGGTGAGCGGTCGGGAGAAGGCCATCCTCGTGGCGGTGTGTCTGGATGGAAACCGGGCGCGCGCCGAGGCGAGCCTCGCGGAGCTGAAGGAGCTGGCGCGCACGGCGGGCGTGGAGGTCATCGACAGCATGCTCCAGGTTCGCCGCGAGGCGGACCCGCGCTATCTCATCGGGCGCGGCAAGCTGGAGGACCTCAACCTGCGCTCGATGCAGTCCATGGTGGACCTGCTCATCTTCGACAAGGACCTCACCCCGTCGCAGGGCCGCCACATCGGAGAGGCGACCAGCCTCAAGGTGCTGGACCGCTCGCAGCTCATCCTCGACATCTTCGCGCAGCGCGCGCAGAGCGCCGAGGGCAAGCTCCAGGTCGAGCTGGCGCAGCTCAAGTACCGCCTGCCTCGACTGGTGCAGAGCGACGACTCGCTCAGCCGGCTCGCGGGTGGTATTGGCGGCCGCGGCCCTGGCGAGACGAAGCTGGAGATCGATCGCCGCCGCGTGCGCGACCGCATCACCCACCTGGAGAAGCGAATCGACCAGGTCAGCCGCGAGCGCAGCGTGCGCCGAGCCCAGCGCAACCGGCGCGAGCTGCCCGTCATCTCCATCGTCGGCTACACCAACGCGGGCAAGTCCACGCTGCTCAACGCCATCACCCAGTCCGAGGTGCTGGCGGAGAACAAGCTGTTCGCCACGTTGGACCCCACCAGCCGCCGCCTGCGCTTCCCCACGGAGCGCGAGGTCATCATCACCGACACGGTGGGCTTCATCCGGGACCTGCCCAAGGACCTCGTCGCCGCCTTCCGCGCCACGCTGGAGGAGCTGTACGACGCGAGCCTCCTGTTGCACGTGGTGGACGCGGGAGACCCGGCGCGCGACGAGCAGGTGGAGGCCGTCGAGGCCATCCTCGAGTCGCTGGGGCTGATGGACAAGCCGCGCCTCATGGTCTGGAACAAGGCGGACCTCGTGGGCGCCGAGGACCTGGAGGCGCTGCTGCGCTCACGCGGTGGCGTGGCCATCAGCGCGGCTCGACGCGAAGGGTTGGAGTCCTTGCTGGCCAAGGCGGACACCACGCTCTTCGCGGAAGGCGCCTCCGAGGCCATTGGCGTCGTCTGACGGCGGGCGGGTTGCGAGCGGCGGAGGGCTCCCCTAGAGTCGGGGAGCCGTGTCCAATCCGCTCAGCCTGCTCGTCCCGCTGCTGACGCTTCAGATTGAAGGGCTGCCGGGGCAGGACCCGGGACCGCAGTACGTGAAGCCGGTCTCGTCCCTGTCCCCGAAGTACTTCGAGTTCCTGGAGCAGAACAGCCACATCATCTACCCCGCCATCGCGGTGTTGACGCTCGTCATCATCGCCGCCGGCATCCTCCAGGCGTGGAGGACGCAGGACCTGGACGGCCTCCAGAAGAACCAGTTCAAGAAGGCCATCGTCAACGAGCTGCGGCGCAACATCAGCGGCCTGCCCGGCGACGTGCTGGCCAAGGCCGTGGGGTTGGACCGCCTGAAGACGAACCGCCTGCTGGAGCAGATGCAGCAGGAGGGCATGGTGCTGAGCCACACCAACTCCCAGCGGCTCACCGTGTGGCGCGTGCGCGGCGCGGCGCCCGACGCGAACGTGCGCCGGGCCTGAGGTCCGCGCCCTCCCCGCTCAGACGCCCGCCAGCTCCGACTTCGGCTGGCGCGTCATCAGGTCCACCACGGCCGTGCGGGCGTTCTTGTCCTCGTAGGCAATCAAGTACACCTGATGGCAGATGGGCAGCTCCACGCCCGTCTTCACCGACAGGTCGCGCGCGCTCTTGGCCGTCTTCACGCCCTCGGCCACTTCCTTCATCTGCGAGAGGATGTCCGGGAGCTTGCGGCCCTTGCCCAGCTCCATGCCCACGTGGCGGTTGCGGCTGAGTTCACCCGTGCAGGTGAGCACCAGGTCGCCCATGCCCGAGAGGCCCGAGAGCGTGAGCGGGTTGGCGCCCTTGCGCACCGCGAGCCGGGTGATCTCCGCCAGGCCACGCGTGATGATGGCCGCGCGCGCGTTGTGGCCCATGCCCAGGCCGTCCGCCATGCCGGCCGCGATGGCAATCACGTTCTTCAGGGCGCCGCCATACTGCACGCCCACCACGTCGTTGGACGTGTACGAACGGAACGTCTCGGTCTGCAGGGCCTTCTGACAGCGCAGCGCCACCTTGTCCCAGTGCGACGCGATGGTCACCACCGTGGGCATGCGGCGCGCCAGCTCCTTGGCGAAGCTGGGGCCCGAGAGCACCGCGAGGTACGGGTGGAACTCCTCGGGCAGGCAGTCCTCGAGCAGCTCCGTCATCGTGAGGAGCGACTCGTTCTCGATGCCCTTGGACACCGTGATGATGGGCACGTGGCGCGGCAGGAACGCCTTGGCGCGCGCCATCACCTCGCGCGTGGCGTGGCTGGGCGTGGCCAGCACGACCAGCTCCGAGCCGGTCAGCGCCTCTTCGAGGTTCGTCGTGGCGTGCACGCGCTCGGAGATGGGGATGCCGGGAAGGTAGGTGGCGTTCTCGTGCCGGGTGTTGATGGCCTCGACGGTGCCTGGCTCGCGCCCCCAGAGCTGGACGCGCTCGCAGTTGACCGCGAGGACGTTCGCGAGCGCCGTACCGAATGAGCCAGAGCCAATCACACTGCCGCGCATGGATGACCTCTTGTCGTGGAGAAAGCGGGCCTCACCAGAGGGCCGAGACCACGCCGACGGATATCGCCGGCATGAACGAAGCGCTGCCCGCCGCGCGACGGTGGAAGTCGCCGCCGAAGGACAGCACGTAGGAAGTTCTCGCGGTGATGGGCGACTCGAAGCCCGCGCGCGCGAGGAAGGCGCCCGTCGTCGTCGACGCGGGAGGCAGGCCCCCCAGCGGCGTGCGCTGAAGGGGCTCGGTGTCCCAGGCGAGTTGGTAGCGCAGGTCCAGGAAGAGGCGCTTCGCGCGCGGCGACTGCCCCTGCCATGACGCCACCACGCCGGACTGGAGGTTCCAGTTGCGGCGCCCGCTCAAGTAGCGCGCGCCCCGCTCCTCGGCCTCGGCCGGGCGGAGGAACAGCGCACGGCCGCCCTCCACCACGAACCCCAGCGCCGCGCGACCGTTGTCCACGCCGTCCAGCAGCGTGAGGCGCGCGCCCAACCGGCCCTCGTTCATCATTCCGTAGACGCTGTCGACGCCCAGCGCCACGTCGAGCTGGGGGAGCACGCCCACCACCGCGCGCGCGGACAAGAAGGGAAAGCCCACCAGCAGCCCCACCAGGACCCGCCCCGTTCCCGAAGAGCGAGCCCCGAGGAGTCCGAGCCGATTGGGCTCCAGCGGCGGGCCGGCGGCCAGCACCTCGTCCGAGGCGGACGGGGGCGGCGCGGGGAGGACGAAGGTCGATGGGGACGGGCCCTCGGGTGGGGGGGTGGGCGGGGCCGACGAAGTGACCTGCGCCTCGGGGAGCGGCGAGACAGGGCCGGGATAGGCCTGCCACGAGTCGTCATCGACGACGGCGCTGGACGGAGACGACTCCGCGGGAGCGCGGCTTCCCGAGGCACTCGGCGACGCGGGCGTCTGCGCGCGGGCGAGCGGTCCGAGGAGGAGGGCCGGCAGGAGGAGGAGTCGGGAGGCACGCATGGGAACGCGGCCGGCAGCTTAGTCCACGGCGCGCCAGGGAAACGAGGGCGGCTCGCCCGTGGGCCAGCCGGCCGTGCGTCGGCCTTCCGGAAACCGCCACGAGTCCCCACCAATGGGTGGCCACGCGGCACCCTCCCCGGTCTACCATCCGCGCCCGCGTTCGGTGCGAAACCGAGGAGAGACGACGGGATGAGGGTTGGACGGGGCGCACTGTTGTTCGCATTGGCGCTGAGCGCGTGCAAGCCGCGCGCTGGCACGGAGGCGGATGCGGGCGCGGCTTCGGTGCCTGGCCGGCCCGGGACCGTGACGCTGCCCGGCTGCGAGACCCTGTTCCCCGCCGACGTGCGCGAGCTGACCCTCAACGGCTTCACCGTGAAGGAGTCTCGCGCGTGTCCGACGTGCGGACCGGTGTGCACCTTCCGCTCGGCGGCGGAGCCCGAGACCACGGTGTCCATCGTCTATGACTGCCAGGAGCACTACGCCACCGCGGACCTCCATGCGCTGCTCGAGCCCACGCTGAACGCGGGAGGCATCGAGGTGCCCGCCCTGGGACGCGCCGCGGCGCGCCGCAATCCAGTGCAGGGCATGACGCAGGTGGTGGCCTGGGATGATGACTCGCCCTGCGCCGTCGTCGTCACGTGGCTCGGAGGAGACACGGAGCGGGCGCTCGATGTGACGCGGCTCGCCCTGCAAGTTCATTCGGATCCCGGGCGCGCCGCGCACCCCGCGTCCGCCGCGGAGGACACCGCGCTCACGGGCACAGGCGGCACTCCGCTCCCTGGCGCACCGACCGCGCTGGGCTCGCGCGAGGACACGCTTCTGCCTCCCGACGTTCCGACTCCGTCCGCCGCCCTCTCGCCGCCCGCGCCCGCACGCCGTCCGACCACGCCCGCGACTTCGGCGCCCGCGGTGCGCCCGAGTCTCGTTGACGCAGGCGCTCCCTCGAACGCCGTCCCCTCGGCGCCCGTGACGCCTTCGCGCGGAGGGGCCGTGCCCACCGGAGGACGTGCGCTCGGCCTGGATGCGGGGACGGTTCTCGGAGTTCCCAGCGGCGTGCCGGCACCGCATCCCGTGACGCACCCTGTGCGCCCGACAGAGGAGACGGGGCGTGACGCGGGCGGGTTGGCTGCATCACCTCATGCCGTGAGTGCTCACGACGCGGGCTCGCATCTGGACGCAACACCGCCCCACGCACAGGTCGCCCCCCATCTGGCTGCCGACGCGGGAGCGCCTGCGTCCATCGGCGCGCACGAGTAGTCGCGACGTCGAGACCTCGCGCCATGGGGCCTCCTTCGTGGCCCTGTTGCTCGCGAGACAACATGGGCTCGTCGAGGGGTTGCCCTCACGGCAACACGCCATGCCTGTCCTGCTGGCGGTCCTAGAGGGAGAAGGCACCACGCGGTGATTCGGCACGCGCCCTGCTTTGGGTCCGGCCACGGCTCGATGAGCCGCGGACCCAAACAGGACGACACATGCATACGACCCTCGCCTCTCTCTTGAAGGCACGACCGCACCGCGTCTGGTGGGCGGGCGCCTCCGTGATGGCCCTGCTCCACAGCGCCACCGCGCTGGCCCAGACGTGCCCCACCCCCACGGTGGCCCTCTGCCAGCAGATGGACTTCCTGCAGAGCACCTGCGGACAGCAAAGCCAGACGAAGTGCGGCGACATCCTCTCCGCGGAATGGAAGAAGAAGCTCTCGACCTTCCCCAAGCGCTCGTCCCAGCTCCCGGCGTCCATGGGCGGCCAGGTCGTGACCACCAGCTACCTGGCGCGCGATCCATCCAAGGATCAGCTCTCCGGCCTGGAGGACACCTTCGCGGGCACCGTCCTCAAGAACCAGCAGCTCTATCGCAAGCAGTTCAAGAACCTCAACGAGGGAGACAAGCTCCAGCAGGAGCTGCTCACCAAGTGGGCTGGGAATGGCGAGGCCGTCGCCTCGTGCCAGGAATACGTCGACGAGAAATACAACGACTACAGCCGCTTCGAAGCGCGCGTGGGCCAGTTCGGTACGGACTACCTCGCCGTGTTCAACGCGGCCAATGCCGCGGAAGGCGGCATCTCGGACCGCAAGCTGTATGACCGCTCGGGCAACACGCTCGCGCCCATCTGGACGACGCAGCGGCTGGAGAAGAACGCGTACTACCTGTTCGCCCCCGGGCCCTACCCCGACGGGACCACGGCGTATGTCTTCAGCGACAGCCTCGTGAAGCAGGTCAGCCCGAAGGGCCGCACGTGGTTCGTCGCCACGGACAAGTGGCACCAGACCCTGGCCACCGCGCTCGCCAACTATCACGTGGACGAGCTGAACGGACTCCAGGCGCAGCAGGAGGACTTCTCCGCGCTGCTCGATCGCCGGGCCCAGGCGTGGAGCTTCTACCAGGCCGAGCTGGCGCGCATGAAGGCCGCGGACCAGGACCCCAAGGAGCTCAACCAGCTCACCGCCAAGAGCCTGTATGAGATGGACGCCGCCATCGAGCGCGGCCTCGAGGACGGCGCCAAGCAGGGCTGCCTCAACCTCGCCGCCAACACGAAGTGCGACTGGTCTCCGCGCCGCTACAAGAAGATGCTCGACGCGGCGATGTTCCCGCGCCGGCAGGCGGACTATCAGCGCTGCCTGACGCTCACCGCCAATGACTTCGGGCCGGACAGCTTCGTTCGCAACTCGGACAAGCTGGGCATCGATGGACTGAAGGGTGACCGCACCCTCAACGTGGCCCTGCTGGATGACTACCTCACGCGCTATGCCGCCCAGCTCGTGGGCATGCTCACGCCGGTCGATCCCTCCACCGGCCTGCGCCGCGCTGGCGCCGAGCGCAGCGGCAACAGCCTCCTGGGCAACGACACCTTCGGGCTCGCGTATGACTATGCCGGAGGCTGGGGGCTGGACTTCGGCGCCGCGCCCCTGGGCATCAACTCAGCCGGTCCGCGGATGTGTGACGCGAACCTGCGCCTGTATGGACGCTTCACCGCGAACGCCGTCGTCTTCGGCGGCCGTGCCGAGGTCATCAACGCGAGCGCCCTGGGGGAGACCGAGACCGCCAGCGTGCACCTGCAGGCCAACCTGCGCGTGCTGGGCATGGACATCGCGCCCTTCCCGTACGATCAGCACTTCCCCGCGCGCTTCAACGTCTCGGCGAGCCCGTCCCGCGCTGGCACCATCTTCTCGGCCAGCGGCACCTACGTCGTCGTCTTCATCCCGGTCACGGTGACCGCGGGCCTGAACGGCGCCGTGGGCCTGCAGCTCGGCCTCAACGGTGGCGTGGCGCGCGACTGCGTCAATGACACCGTGGGCGTGGACCTCAATGGAAACGTCACGCCGTTCGCGCGACTGGATGCGCTCGCCTCCGTGACCGTGGGGCTGCCGGGGATCGCCGCCGCGGGCATCATGGGCACCCTGAACCTGGTGCGCGCGGACATCCCGCTCACGGGCCAGTTGGGCCTGTACGTCACCTCGCCGTCGCACCCCACGTTCCCGTCCATGCTCGTGCTGCACACGGGCACGTCCATGGGGCTGAACCTGGAGGCGCTGTCGGGCCGGGTCGTCGTCTTCGCCACGCTCGGCCCCTACTACGGTGAGCTCGAGCTGGCCTCGTGGGCGGGCCTCGCCTACCACACGACGCTGTTCAACGACTCGTTCGAGACGCCGCTGGCCTCGCTCCGCTAGCGGCTGCTCCGCAGTCGCAGTCCCTGGCCCCGGAGCGCTCCCTCGCGCTCCGGGGCCCCTGCCCCACCGCATCGCCCGAGGACCTCCCATGCTCCGCAATTCCTCTCTTGTCGCCCTCGTGGCGGCCACCGTGCTGTTCGCCCTGGGGATTGTCTTCTTCCCCCGCCTGGGCCTGGACTCCGCTCGCGCGCCGACAGGCTTCGCGGTGAAACCAGACTGGGTGCCCGGCACGCGCTATGCCTATGCGCTGCATTGGCAGAGCCTCCAGCGCGTCCCCAGCCTGCTGCCTCAGGGCCAAGGGAATCCCTCGCTGATGGAGGCCCAGCTGCGGCTCTCCGGCACGCTCGTGCTGAGCGCCCTCGAGCGCAATGACGACGGCTTCGTCCTCGGTGCCTCGCTCGAGGACCTGACGGAGCACGCGCTGGAGTTCCAGGGCCAGGAGGTCTTGCCGGACGATGCCTCCGTCGCCGCGGCCTTCCACGGGCACGAGGCGTGGGTGGAGCTGAGCCCGCAGGGCACGCTCCGCGCCATTCGCTTCGCCCCGGACGCACCGGAGCTCTTCAAGCAATCACTCCAATGGCTCATCACCGAGACGTTTCCCTCGCTCCCCACCACCCCGGAGCAAGCGCGCGCCGGAGCATGGGACTCGGCCGAGGCCACGGCCCTGGGCCATGTGTCCGCGCATTACGCGGTGGCTCCTGATGCGTCGCTGACGCTGCGCCGCACGCGAGGCCTCTACACCCAGTTCCACAGCGCGCCCGCCGGAGTACCGCCGCACGCGGTGACCTCCGAGGCCCGCTTCACCTTCGCGCCCGAAGGGCACCTGACCGACGTCATCCATCACGAGGCGGTGCGCGCCGAGGAGGAAGACGGCCTGGATACGCGCGAGGTCTTCCAGCTCCACCTGCGCGCGGTGACGCGCTTCGAGCCCACGGGCAAGTTGGACCTCGCGTCGCGCTCCGAGGTGCGCCAACCCGGCGCGCTGTACACGTCCGCGGACGCCGAGCAGAAGCTGCTGACCCAGCGCGCGGACGGGTTGACCTTCGACACGCTGCTCAACGACCTGTTCACCCACGGCAACGCGGGAGAGATGCCCGAGAATGGCCGCTGGCTGTGGCGCGCCACGGGCTTGCTGATGCTCCATCCCGAGCGATGCAAGGAATTGGCGGTCTACTTCCAGGACCCGGGGACCGAGCCCTCGGGACAAGCGCTGGTGCTCGACCTGCTCGTGGGCGCGGGCCACGCCGAGGCCCAGGCCGAGCTGCGCCGCCTCGTGGATGACCCCGCCGCGCGCCGCACGCCCGAGGCCCATGGGCTGCTCTTCCAGCGCCTGGGGCTCGTTGCGCACCCGACTCCCGAGACCGCGGACTTCATCGCCCACCACCTCGCCGCGGCCATCGCGCAGAGCGACACGGGCCTGCGCGACGCCAGCGCTCATTCGCTCGGCGCGGTGGTGGGGCATCTGAGCGTGGACGCGGATCCAACCGTGGTGGCGCGCTACAACCAGGTGCTGACGGAGGGGCTCGCCAGCGCGGCGACGCCCGACGCGCAGCGCACGTATCTGCGAGCCCTGGGCAACGCGGGCCTCGCCGAGAACATCGCGCGCGTGCTCCCCTTCGCCGACGCGGCCGACCCGGGCGTGCGCGAGTCCACCGCCGCGGCCCTGCGCAAGACGCCCAGCCCCGACGCCACCGCCACGCTCCTGCAACTGGCGCGCGCGCCCGAGCAGCGCGTGCAGGCCGCGGCGCTCGACTCGCTGCGGGAGCATCCGCTCGATGCGACCTCGCTCACGATGCTGCGCGACGTCGTGGTGGGCGGCGCGCTGCGCCCCGGCTCCGAGTCGCTCGTGGCGACGCTGCTGGAGCGCCGGCTCGACGGCGGCCCCGTCGTCGTCCAGGCCCTCCAGGCCCTGTCCCTGCGCGCGCGCCAGGACCCCGTCCTGCGCGCCCGCGTGCTCCAGCTCCTCGCGCGGGCGGCCCTGGTGGCCTCGCGCTGAGTCCGCAGTCCCACTCCCGCCTCATGACGGACCTCGCATGAAACCTAGACCTCTCTCGCTCCTCCCTGGCCTGTTGCTCTCGGCGCTGGTGCTCTCCAGCACCTCGCGCGCGAGCCCAGCCGATGACCTCATCCGTGGCGCCGGCCTGCGCGTCAATCACGCCACGGTGACCTTTGACAACCACGCGTACAGCGCGACGGACTATGTGATTGCCAAGCCGGCCGGCACGCTGAACTTGGTCCTGAAGGCACAGGACTTCGGCTTCGCGTCCGACCTCGTGGTTCACATGACGGGCGCGCGCTCCGGCGACACCGTGACGTGGGACTTCGACGACTGGCTGCCCACGCCCTATGACCTGGGCGGCTTCTACTCCTTGAAGCGTGTCTACGGGCACCTCGTGGCGAACGTGGAGCTGGTGCACGGCACCGACGCGCCCTCCTGCGGCACCGCGCTGTGCCCCTACAACGTGCGGCTGCGGCTCGGCGGGGGGACGTGGCTGCGCGTGGCGGGGAGCGGGCCGTTCTGGCACCCCAGCTTCGACGAGGCCGTCTCCGTCTCCACCTTCACCGCGTTCGGAGGGCTGCCGCGCCCTCGCCTGTCCGGACTCACCCTGCTGCGCCCCACGCGCTATTGCCTGGGCAGCGCGCCCACGTACTTCTCCGGCGAGGTGACGCTCAGCACTCCGGCGCCCACGGGCGGAGCCTGGGTGGACTTCACCAGCAGCTATGGCGCGGGGGTCTCCGTGGCGGGCCTGTACCTGGCCCAGGGGCTGACGCGTGGCCGCTTCGACGTGCGCGTGGCACCGGGCTTCGAGGGGAGCGCGCGACTGACCGCCTCGTCCGGCGGCGCGATGGCCTCCGAACTGGTGGAGATGAAGCAGAGCCCCCTCTGCTTCAAGTCCCCCGACTGGCTGAACATCAAGGCGGTGCTGTGCGAGAAGTGTCTGCTCGTGCGCGGTGTCAACGCGCGCGGCGACGTGCTGGGCCAGCAGGCCGGCTCGGACGTCGTGGTGACCGCGCAGGGGACGACCCTCAGCCTCGCCAAGCTCATGGGCGCGGAGCGCGTGGATGGCTCGCGGCTCAATGCCTGGGGTCAGGTGACGGGCACTGCCCTCATCAACGGCACGGCACAGTCGTTCCTCCTCGACACCTCGAACCTCAAGACGAAGCCCACCGTGTTGAAGCCGGGCACGGCGCTCGGGCTCAACGACGTGGGCACCGTGGTGGGTTCGCTGACGGAGGGCAAGACGACGCGAGCCTTCCTCTTCGATGGGCAAGAGGTGCGGTCGCTGCCGCTCCAGGCCGAGTGGAGCACCGCGGTCGCGGTGAACAACCGCGGCGTCGTGGCGGGCAGCTATGACAACGGCAAGGGGCACCGCGCGTTCCGCGCGTACCTCGACACCGCCGAGGACCTGGGCGACCTGGGCGGCGGAGAGAGCGAGGCGCGCGCCCTCAATGAGCAGGGTGTGGTGGTGGGCACCGCGAAGACCGAGAAGGGAACGTGGACCGCCTTCCTGTCGCGGCCCAAGGAGGGCCTCAAGGACCTGGGCTCGCTGTCGAAGCTTCCGTTCAGCGTGGCGACCGCCATCAACTCGGCGGGCTGGGTGGTGGGCACCTCGCACGACGGCAAGCCCGACGGCACGCGCCGCGCGTTCCTCTACACCCCCGCCGAGGGCCTCATCGACCTCACCTCGCGCGTCTGGCCCGACGCGAAGCTGACCGTGCTGGAGGCGCTCGACCTCGATGACGCCGGACAAGTGCTCGTCCGTGCCCAGCGCGATGGCCAAGTCGGCTTCTACCTGCTCGCTCCCTGACACCTTCCCGGTACTCCTTCCATGAAGAACTCTCTTCTGAACTGCATTCTCTTGGTGGCGGCCAGCGCGGTGATTGCATCGGGCTGCAACGGCTGCGGTGGCGGCTCCACCTGTGACAACTCCCGCATCGCGCAGCAGGGTGGATGCTGCCGCACCGACAGCGCCACGCCCTGCGATGGCTCGCTCACCTGCAACAATGGCGCGTGCACGCCCTGCGGCGCCGCGGGGCAGCAGTGCTGCAACACCGGCGTGACGGAGACGTGCGCGGCGGGCCTGAGCTGTGAACTCCAGTCGAGCGGCCTGCACACCTGCAACGACTGCGGCGGACTCAACGAGCGCTGCTGCCAGGGCAACCGCTGCGAGAACACCTTCACGTGCAACACGGACACGAATCGCTGCATCAGCGCGGCCTCGGTCCACTGCACCGGTGGTGCCAACCACTACGTGATTGGCGTGAGGGACAGTCAGCTCTGCGGCCAGAGCACCCTGGACATCAACGCCGATACGCCCGAGCAGGCGTTGGAGTGCGCGCGCACCATGCCCCTGCCACCGGGCGGCACGCTCATCCCCGCCCCGGCCGTGCTCCAGACGTTCTCGATGTGCTTGTCCACCACGACCATGGGAGTGCAGCGGCGCAACATCCGCGCGTTCAGTGACTACGACGCGCGCCAGTGCGCCTTGAACACCTGCGAGAACTGCACCGACGCCCGCTTCGACTGCTGAAGCGCCCTTCCCGCCCACGTCCCGACGGAATGCTGACAGCCTGCTGTCAGGAAGAGGGCGATACGGATATGTCTCCGTCGCTGGCGGCGGTGTGCGTCAGTGACGGGGACTGGGAACGGGAATGGTGAAGCGGAACTCCGGAGTGATGGGCCCCCGCGCGCTCAATCGCGCGCTGCTCGCTCGGCAGTTGCTGTTGCGGCGTGCGCGGCGCTCCGCGCTGGAGACCATCGAGCACCTCGTGGGCATGCAGGCCCAGGTACCCAATCCTCCCTACGTGGGGCTGTGGACACGGCTGGAGCGCTTCACGCAGGACGAGCTGTCACAGCTCGTCCTCGCGCGGCAGGTGGTGCGCATCGTGATGATGCGCAGCACCATCCACCTGGTCTCCTCGCGGGACTGCCTGGCGCTGCGCCCCGTGCTCCAGGGCTTCCTGGAGCGGGCCATGCTTGGGAGCCGCCACGGCAAGGGCATCGCGGGCATCGACGCCGCCGAGCTCATGGCGGCCGGACGCGCGCTCATCGAGGAGCGCCCGCTCACCCTCGCCGAGCAGGGCGCGAAGCTGGCGGAGCGCTGGCCGAACGCGGAGCCCACGGCGCTCGCCCAGGCCATCCGCACCTGGGTCCCCTCCGTGCAGGTGCCCCCCCGAGGACTCTGGGGCGGCAGCGGACAGGCCCAGGTCACGTCCGTCGAGGCGTGGCTCGGACAGCCCCTGGGCACGGACACCGCGCCGGACGCCCTGGTGCTGCGCTATCTGGCCGCCTTCGGGCCCGCGACCGTCAAGGACGTCCAGCTCTGGTCCGGGTTGACGCGACTGCGCGAGGTCACCGAGCGGCTCAAACCCCAGCTCCGTGTCTTTCACGACGAGCACGGCGACGAGCTGCTCGACCTCCCCGATGCGCCCCGCCCCGATGAGGACACCCCTGCTCCGGTGCGATTCATCGCCGAGTTCGACAACCTGACGCTCTCGCACGAGGACCGCTCGCGGGTCATCTCCGCGGAGGACCGCTCGCGCATCGCGACCCTCAACGGCATCGTGCCCGGACTCATCCTGGTGGACGGCTTCGTCGAGGGGACCTGGAAGCTGGAGCGCCAACGCACCGCCGCCACGCTGCACATCCTGCCGTTCCGTCCCTTGACGGCTTCGGACCGAACGGCCCTCGCGGACGAGGGCGCGAAGCTGCTCGCGTTCCTCGCCGGGGACGCTCCGGCTCAGGACGTGCGGTTCGGCGCGGAGAAGCGCTCCGCGCCGCCCCAGCCTAAAGCGTCTGCAAGTACTCCACGAGGTCGTCCAGCTCGGCGGAGTTGAGGTCCGCCGTCTGTCCGTGCGCGTTGGTCGTGCGGCCCTGCTCCAGACGCTCGCGGAGCGTCGCCGCGCTGCCGTCGTGCAGGTACGGCGCCGTGCGTGCCAGGCCCAACAGCGAGGGCGTGTTGAGTCCGGCGCTGATGACCTTCGCGTCGTCACGGACGAGCCCCACCGTCACGAACGTGCCCACGTTGGCGTTCTTGTTGTTGGTCAACGCGGCGCCCTCGTGGCACGTGCCGCAGCCCGCCTTGAGGAACACTTGGGCCCCTCGCGCCTGCGCCGCGCTGGGCGCCGCGTGCTTGTAGGGGTTGTCCGCCGCGGGAATCGTGTCGATGAATCCACCGAGCTGCGCCACCAGCGTGGCGTCCAGCGAGCTGCCGCCCATGCGCTGGCGCACGGTGGCGTTCATGAACTCGCGCAGCGTGGGGAACTCGCCGCTCCAGTGGAACGGGCTGGTGGACGTGGTCATGCGGCCCGCGAGGCTGGGCGTCTGCCGCGGCCCATCCGGGAAGCCCCACACGTGGCCGTCCTCGCGCCCCTCCAGGTGACACGAGCCGCACGACACGCTCACCGTGGGGCTGGTCATCCGCGAGTCCAGCGCGGAGAAGAACAGGCGACGACCCGCGACCACCTCCGGCGCCAGCAGCTCGCCCGCGAGCGCCAGCCGAGGCCCCTCCTCGCGCACGTTGGCGTCGCTCTCCGTGCCGCCGCTCACCAGCGTGCTGAGCGTGTGGTCAAACGCGTTGTAGACGTAGGCCCGCTTGCCGTCCCGGGTGATGGCGATGCCCGTGGGCCCCGAGCCTACCGGGAGCAGCTGCCGCACCGAGCTGTTCGAGTTCGTCGACAGGTCGTCGCCCGTCCGCCGGTTCGTGGGGAGGATGGCGACGTTGTCCGTCTCGCGGTTCACCAGGAACAGCCACGAGCCCGAGGGGTCCACCACCGCGGCCGCCGGGCCCTGGATGGGATTGCCGAACTGCGGGGAGGTCACCATCGTCGGCGGGAAGTCCGGGGTCTCGCCCGGCGGCGGGCCGCAGTGGTTCAGCTCATCCACCACCGGCCGCGCGTCATCCGACTCGAAGGTGATGAGGCCCGGGGTGACGACGCCGCCGCCCGTGGCATTGCACGGAGTGCCGCCGCCATACAGCGAGCCACCGCCCTGATTGGGCGTGGGCGTGGCCGACACCAGGGGGTCCGCGCGCGCCCACATCATCGGAGCAAAGAGGCGCCGCCCGTCCGGCGTGGAGACCACGTCCGCCATGCCACGCGCGCGGAAGGAGTGCGGCACGGAGCCCACCCCTCCCGGCATGGTCGTGTCCGAGCCCGGGTCAGAGGCGTTCGCGCGAACCCGATTGGCGCGCGCCAGCAGGTCCGTCCCCTCGCGCGTCAGGCGGGGGCGCTCCGCGTCCGACAGGTCCACGGACACCACGTCGCCCTGGCGGAACAGCGAGAGGACCGCGCGCCGGCCCTCGTCCAGGAGCGCGATGCCCCGCGGCTCCTCACCCACGGGAAGCTCCCAGCGCGTCGCCAGCGAGCGCGTGTCGATGGCGGTGAGCGTGCCGTGCGCGGTGGAGTCCAGCGCGGTGCTGTTCACCACGTAGAGCGTGTCGCCGTCGGGAGACACCGAGAGGCCCGTGGGCTCCACGGACACCGGGATGCGCGCGGCCTCCGTCCACTCGCCTCGGCGGACGACGGAGACGCTGCGCTCGGCGCGGTTGGAGACGTAGACCGTGTCATCCGGCCCCACCACCACGCGCTCGGGGCGAAGGCCGACCTTCACCTCGCCCACCTTCTCGCGGCGCGCGGCGTCCACCACGGCGAGGATGCCGTTGTCCGCGTCCACCACGTAGACGAGCGAGTCATCCCGGCTGAGCGCCACGGAGCCAGAGGCATTGCTCCACGTGGCCTCCACCCGCCGCTCTCCACATCCCGCCAGGCCCAGCACCGCCACCATCGCCGCGGTCCGCAGGTGACGCTTCATGTGACGCTCCTTCGCGGCCTCGCGCGGCGCGGGGGGTGCCTCCCTGCCCGACGCATGGCTGCTGTCCTGCCGAGGAGAGGCGGCCGGCCCTGATCGCTCACCCTCCCGAGGCCCCCCATGCTCGCTCATCCCGGCTCCGAAAGTCGATTTCTTCCACACCGAGCGTCCGGGTGGCGGACAGTGCCACGCGTCCGCTGGGTGAAACGTCGCGAGCATGGGACGGCCGGGCCGTGTAAAGGAGGGGAGTCGTGTCCCGCCAAGCGCCCGTCATCCTCAGCTTCCGGCGCACCTTCGCGCTGCTGCTCCTGCTGGTCGTCCTGCCGTCCGCCGGCCTGTCCGGCTTCGGCGTGGTGGCCATCATCAACGAGCGCGCCGCGGTGGAGAAGCGTCTGGAGGCCGCGTGGCGGGGCACCCTCGAGACGCTCTCCCAGGAGTTACCGCTCGCCATGGAGTCCGGGCGCTTGGAGGAGCTGGGCGGCGGCCTCTTGCGCTTCGCGCTCCCCAACGGAGAAGTCCTCTCCGACCCGGACAGCACCTTCCACGTGGTGGATGGCAAGGTGAGCACGCTGGACCCTCAGCTCGCCGAGTCCCTGATCACCCTGGTGCCCGAGGTGGGCGCGCTGCCCACTCGCCCCACGGTCTTCTCGCTGTCGGCCGGAGGCCGGGCGGTGCTGCTGGCCGCCGAGCGCGAGGGCAACGGGGCGCGCGGCGTGCGGCTGTCCGGGCGAGCCGTGGAGGAGCTGCTGTCGGACAAGGCGGACCGGCGGGTGAGCAACTCGGAGCCAGTGCGCTTCGCGCTGTTGCCGGTGCCGCGTGACGCGGGCGAAGGCGGGCTGGTGAACCGGCTCATGTCCGAGGTGGCGCAGGCGCGGCAGAACGCGCTGGGGCCGCCGGTGCTCGCCGAGCGGGTGCTGCCCTCGCCGCTGCAGGACTTCCGCCTGGTGGTGCTGCCCACCGGCGAGGACCCCGTGGCGCGCGCCTCCACGCGCAACCGAGCGGTGTACGGCGTGCTCCTGGGCCTGTTCTATCTGACGCTCACCTTCGGCGTCGTCTACACGGCGCGCGTGTTGTACCGCGAGGCCCGGCTGTCGCGCATGAAGACGGACTTCGTGTCGCTGGTGAGCCACGAGCTGCGCACGCCGCTCACGTCCATCCGGATGTTCATCGAGACGCTCGCCCAAGGTCGAGTGAAGGACCCGAAGCAGACGCAGGAGGTGTTGAACCTGCTCACGCAAGAGACCGAGCGCCTGTCCAACCTCATCGAGCGGGTGCTCGACTGGGCGCGCATCGAGAGCGGGCGCAAGGTGTACCAGCGCGAGCCTCGGCCCGTGTCCGAGGCGATGGACATGGCGCTGCAAGCGTTTCGCGCGCAGCGGCTGGAGGGCGGCATGGACCTGCGCGTGGATGCGCCGGTGTCGCTGCCCCGCGTGGAGATGGACCGCGACGCGGTGGCGGGCGCGCTGCTCAACCTGCTTCAGAACGCCTACAAGTACAGTGGCCCCTCGGACCGGCGCATCCGGCTCACGGTGCACCAGAGCCGCAAGTGGGTGGAGCTGTCCGTGGAGGACAATGGCGTGGGAATCGCTTCCAAGGAGCGCCGCCGCATCTTCGAGCGCTTCTACCGGGTGGATAACCTGCTGACGCGAAAGACCGAGGGCAGTGGCCTGGGACTCGCCATCTCCAAGCGCATCGTGGAGGCGCACGGCGGCCGCATCACCGTGCGCAGCGAGGTGGGCAAGGGCAGCCGCTTCACCATTCACCTGCCGGTGAGCAAGGCATGAGCGAGGAGAAGACACAGCGCATCCTGGTGGTGGAGGACGACCTGTCCATCCTCACCGGCCTGTCCATGAACCTGCGCTTCGAGGGCTACGAGGTCCTCCAGGCCCAGGACGGGCGCACGGGCCTGGCTCGCGCGCTGGACGAGGCGCCGGACCTGATGGTGTTGGACCTGATGTTGCCGGAGTTGAACGGCTACGAGGTCATCCGCGAGCTGCGCCAGCGCGGCCGGGACACGCCCGTGGTGGTGCTGTCCGCTCGGAGCATGGAGACGGACAAGATTCTCGGGCTCAACCTGGGCGCGGACGACTACGTGGTGAAGCCGTTCGGGTTGCAGGAGCTGCTGGCGCGCATCAAGGCCGTGCTGCGCCGCCGCTATGGAGGTACGCCCGCCGCTCCGAGCGTGACGTTCGGAGACGTGAAGGTGGACCTCGGCCTGCGCACGGTGGCCCGTGATGGCCAGCCCGTGGAGCTCACCGCGCAGGAGTTCAAACTGCTGGCCCACTTCCTGGCGCACCCGGGCCGCACCTTCACTCGCGAGGAGCTGCTGTCCGGCGCGTGGGGCTACAACTACGAAGGCAGCGCGCGCACGGTGGACAACTTCATGCGCCAGCTGCGCCTCAAGTTCGAGCCAGACCCCGAGGCACCCCGCTACTTCCTCACCGTGCGCGGCCTGGGCTACCGCTTCGAGCGCTGAGTTGAACCGCGGGGCTCACCCTCCAGGTGAGGGCCAGGCATCTGGCACTCACCGAAGGGCCGGAGTCCATTCATAGACTTTGACCTCCACTGAGGTCTCCATTGCGATGGCCCCGAGGAGCTTCCTGAGAGCCCCTGCGTCGCTGCCTCCGAACATGAAGGCTTGAGTGTCGACGGGCCCGTCTCGCAATGCGCTCTTGCAGACCATGACCGCATCGGGTCGCTCGTACAGCCCGCAGAACGGCCCTACGGGAACCGGTTCCGTGAACCCAAGGCGGCGTAAGAGAGGTGCAAGCTGAGACGGCACATCCGGAGTGTTGCAAGAGAAGGTGCCCTCACACTGTTGAGGCATCTTCTCAACCCCGAAGCTCAAGAGAGCCCCCCACGCCAACATTTCTCGCAGCGTCTCGAACCGGTCATGCGGTTCACCGCCGTGCGCATATCGCATCGTGACTCGCGCATCTTCTCGGGCTGGTGCATCGAGGTCGTAGAAGAGATGCAACGGCATCAACTCATCGGACGACTCCGCGACAAACAAGAACCGGGGATGCACTGCAATGAGTCGATCCGAGTAACAGGCCAGCACGCGCCGCGAGGAGAAGTCGAGCCGCGGATAGGCCAACTGCCCCATGCTTTGCCCCATTCGAGACAGGAACCAGCGATAGAAGGGAGGCAAGGGCCGGCCCGCAATCCGCTCAATCTGGTCAATCGCTTCGGGTTCGGCCCCAAACCACTGTTCCGCGAGGCCTGGTACGACTCGAAGGAGAAACGCCTCCATCTCAGGCTCTAAATCTTGTGCTGGCATTTCTCCTCCTTGTCACCGGGGCACAGCATCAATGGGACGATGAGTTCGCAAGACTGACACGGAGGAACCGTCTTGCCCTCGTCAAAGGGCCTCACAGCCACCTTCCCCAGGCTCTCATCGAAGAACCGTATCGGGGCGGCCGTGGGTTTTCTCGCGCTATGAAACCACCGCTCCGTGAGTCCACCTGGGTAGGCACCATCAACCAGAGCGAGCATGAGGGCCTTCTGGGCAGCACAGGTTCCCGGCGGATAGGCAGCAGGTCCAGAGCGATTGCGGTCGCTCTTTTCAGCACGGGCATCCGCCAAGTCCCAAATTGACTTCACCGGGGACTCCCCGCAACGCGCGCGAAGGAAGGCCAGCAACCGTGCACGCGTCGCGGTGTAGACCTCGTCCCCCACGTCCCGGACATCGATTGAGAGGGCACCATCAGGCGCGACCCATTCCAGGTCGGCAACGGCTTCGCTGAACTCCAGAAGTGTCACACCCGACTGATCCGCATATTTTCTCTTCTTTCCACACTTGCACTGGACCACGCCCAGCATCGTTACCAGGCGGCGCCCCTTCCTGGCGTTGACCATGACCTCGAGCTTCGCGGCCAGGGCCGAGGCATCCACCTTCGTTTCCTGCGTCTCCTCCAATGCGCCGTGCTGCCCCTCACACAGCGGGCACGGCTCTTTCCCGTCGACCACCGTGACCCGACCGCTCGTCTGGAGCACTCCCATCATCGTCGCCGAGTTCGCCGGACTCCCGCTCGGTCCACAGTTGTTCAACATCGGGTCGCCTAGCAACTGGACGTTCTTCCCCTCAATCTTCACATCCATGGACCCAGGGCCCGCGAAGCGCGTGGGGCCTTCCACGTTCGCGGAGACCACTCCTCCTCCAGTCCCCTTGCTGGCCACGTCCCCCACGGAGCCGAAGGTGGCGCCACGAATCGCGACCTTCTTGCCTTCAATCGTGACGCTCTTTGAGTAGTTCTTCGGCTCCGTCCCGCTCTTGCCAATATTGGGCAGTGGCGTCGGCACGAACGGAGCCGGCGGTCCTGGCATCTTGCACATGTTCGGCAACGTGGCCGCGGCGAGCCCGTCGGACTCTTCTGTCACCGGAGTCTTGGGCGCATTCACTGAGACCTTCGGCATCGGAATGTCTCCTCATGACACCTGCGGCGCTTGCAGCACCATGGCGCCCCGCAGCCCGGAATCAGAACCTGCCATCACCAGCGCACGCGGCCCTCGCGCATACCCGCGCGCGAACGCACGAATCGCCAGGATGCTCCCGAGCGCTCCGAACGCGGCGCCCACATCCCCCCAGCAATCACTGGGGGCCTTGTACCCCGCTGACTTCCACGCCGACGGGGCACGCAGCGCGACGAACCCCCACTCCTCACTCCGGTAGCGCTCGCCATTGAGGTCCGCATACACGACGTCGGCGCCCTCGCGAGGAAGCTCGAGCCCCGAGACCGCGCCTTGAACAGCGCGGGTCATCCCCACGCCCAGCGAGCCCGTGTCACTGTCGCGCAGGAGCTGCTCCTGCGCCGTGCTCGCTCCTCGCACTGCGGCCAACCGCGGGAGATGCAGGCGACGGCGCAGCCCTGGGCTCATCAGCTCCAGGGCCCCCACGCCCTCGCCGGGCGTGAATCCACTGCGGACTCCGGGCTGTGCGAAGCGGCGGTTGCGCTCCAACCACGCAAACGTCTCCGCGTGGAGATAGCTATCGGCACCCAGCACCAGAAACAGACCATTTCCGCGCTCGGAGCCCACTTGCAGCACTCGCTCGACGGCGCGAATGGCGCCAGCGTGTCCACGCCCCGCGATCTCGACACGCGCATGGCGCGTCTTTTCCCGGAAGCGCGCAGCCACAGCGTCAGCGAGCCAGACGGCGTCCTCCTCCGAAAAACCCGGGCGGGTTTCCGGAAGCGAGAGCAATACCTCGAGCCTGCCCCCCAAGAAGACCTTCGGCTCGAGCTTGGCCTCGAGTTCCTCCAGGACGCCCTCGACCATGGGCAACAGGCGCTCGCGTCCTTCAAGTCCGCGCCCGAGAAGTGAGTCGGCGGCAACGATGACAGGGGTTCCGCGCACATCCACGAAGGGATACTCAGCGTAGCGAGAGATGCCAGCCCGCACGGCCGCCGCACTGCTCTCCGCCGAGAGTCCCACGGGTGTCCGTGCGGCAACGGCCACGATGTCGACAGGGGCGCTCATCATGGACTCCCCTCCTCAACGACCACTGTCTCGTCGAGGTAGTCCGCCTCCGACGCACGAACGCGCAGAGCGTGACGTTCGGAGACGTGAAGGTGGACCTCGGCCTGCGCACGGTGGCGCGTGATGGCCAGCCCGTGGAGCTCACCGCGCGGGAGTTCGAGCTGCTGGCCCACTTCCTGGCGCACCCGGGCCGCACCTTCACTCGCGAGGAGCTGCTGTCCGGCGCGTGGGGCTACAACTACGAGGGCAGCGCGCGCACGGTGGACAACTTCATGCGCCAGCTGCGCCTCAAGTTCGAGCCAGACCCCGAGGCACCCCGCTACTTCCTCACCGTGCGCGGCCTGGGCTACCGCTTCGAGCGCTGAGCCGCGGGGCTCACCCTCCAGGTGAGGGCCAGGCATCTGGCACTCACCGAAGGGCCGGAGTCCATTCATAGACTTTGACCTTCAGTGACGCCTCCGTAGCAATGGCTCCGAGGAGCTTCCTGAGAGCCCCTGCGTCGCTACCTCCAATCATGAAGGACTGAGAACCACCGGGGCTGTCCCGCAAAGCGCTGCTGCAGATCATGACCGCATCGGACCGCTCGTACAGCCCGCAGAACGGCCCTACGGGAACCGGTTCCGCGAATCCCAGATCACTCAAGAGGGGCGCGAGCTGAGACAGCACATCGGGCTCGTTGCTAACGAAGGTGCCCTCGCACTGTTGCGGCATCCTCTCAACCCTGAAGCGTGAGAGGGCCCCCCACGCCAACATCTCTCGCAATGTCTCGAACTGGTCGTGAAGCTCACCGCCTCGGGCATGTCGCTTCGTGACCCGCGCATCTGCTCGGGCTGGCGCGTCGAGGTCGAAGAAGAGGTGGAGCGGCATCAACTCATCAGACGACTCCGCGATAAACAGGAACCGAGGATGCGCTGCAATCAACCGATCCGAGTAACAGGCCAATACGCGCCGCGCGGAGAAGTCGAGCCTCGGGTAGGTCAGTGGCCCCATGCTTTGCCCCATCCGAGACAGGAACCAGCGATAGAAGGCGGGGAGTGGCCGGCCTGCAATCCGCTCGATTCGGTCAACCTCGTCGGATGAGGCTCCATGCCACTGCTCCGAGAGCCCAGGTACGACTCGCAGGAGCAACGCCTCCATTTCAGGCTCTAAATCTTGTGCGAGCACGTCTCCTCCTTCTTGTCGCCAGGACAAAGCATCAACGGAATGATGAGCTCGCAGGACCGACACGGAGGAACCGTCGAGTCATGCTCGAAGCGTTTCTCGTCCACCTTCCCTTTTCCCTCATCAAAGAACTCTATAGGGGCGGCTGTTGGCTTTCTCTTGCTATGAAACCACCGTTCCGTGAGTCCACCTGGGTAGGCACCCGCCTCAAGAACGAGCGCGAGGGTCTTCTGGGCAGCACAGGTCCCCGGTGGGTAGGCAGCAGGCCTCGAGCGATCGTTGTCGCTCTTCTTCGCACGGGCCTCCGCCAGGTCCCAAATGGGGCCCACCTGCGTTTCCCCCCAATGGGTCACCAGGAAGGACAGCACCTGAGCACGCGTCGCGGCGTAGACCGCGCCCTCTACATCCGGGACATCGATTGAGAGAGAACCCTCGGGCGCATGCCACCCCAGCTGCGTCACGGCTTCGCTGAACTCCCGCAGTGTCACGGCGGATTGGTCCGCGTATTTCTTTCCACACTTGCACTGGACCACGCCCAGCATCGTGACCAGGCGGCGCCCCTTCCTGGCGTTGACCATCGCCTCGAGCTTCGCGGCCAGGGCCGAGGCATCCACCTTCGTTTCCTGCGTCTCCTCCAATGCGCCGTGCTGCCCCTCACACAGCGGGCACGGCTCTTTCCCGTCGACCACCGTGACCCGACCGCTCGTCTGGAGCACTCCCATCATCGTCGCCGAGTTCGCCGGACTCCCGCTCGGTCCACAGTTGTTCAACATCGGGTCGCCTAGCAACTGGACGTTCTTCCCCTCAATCTTCACATCCATGGACCCAGGGCCCGCGAAGCGCGTGGGGCCTTCCACGTTCGCGGAGACCACTCCTCCTCCAGTCCCCTTGCTGGCCACGTCCCCCACGGAGCCGAAGGTGGCGCCACGAATCGCGACCTTCTTGCCTTCAATCGTGACGCTCTTTGAGTAGTTCTTCGGCTCCGTCCCGCTCTTGCCAATATTGGGCAGTGGCGTCGGCACGAACGGAGCCGGCGGTCCTGGCATCTTGCACATGTTCGGCAACGTGGCCGCGGCGAGCCCGTCGGACCCTTCTGTCACCGGAGTCTTGGGCGCATTCACTGAGACCTTCGGCATCGAAGTGACTCCTCATGACACCTGCGGCGCTTGCAGGAGCATGGCGCCCCGCAGCCCGGAATCAGAACCTCCCATCACCAGCGCACGCGGCCCTCGCGCATACCCGCGCGCGAACGCACGAATCGCCAGGATGCTCCCGAGCGCTCACCAGGCCGTCCCCGCGCTCAGCGAGCACCCGCAGGACTCGCTCGACGGCGCGAATGACGCCAGCATTCCCTCGCCCCGTGCTCTCGACACGCGCGTGGGGCGCCTTTCGCTGAATTCGCGCGGCCACGGAGGCCGCGAGCCAGACCGCGTCCGCCTCCGAGAACCCCGGACGGGTCTCCGGGAGCGAAAACAACACATCCAGCCTTCCGCCCAGATACTCAGCGTAGCGAGAGATGCCAGCCCGCACGGCCGCCGCACTGCTCTCCGTCGAGAGCTCCACGGGTGTCCGTGCGGCAACGGCCACAATGTCGACAGGGGCGCTCATCATGGACTCCCCTCCTCAACGACCACCGTCTCGTCGAGATAGTCCGCCTCCGACGCACGGACGCGCAGAGCGCTCTGCCATACCAACGAGAGGCGTCTGTCTTCAGGCTCCACCAGGACCGTGACCAGGCGAGCGCCGTGCTGCTCGCGTCTCGTCCCGATGCGGGTCTCGAATCCGAGCGAGATGCGCGGAAGCTCGAAGCACAGGGCGCCATCGGGCGTCATGTTCAGGAGCTCGACACGCTCAGCCCCCACCAGGGAGGTCCCGAGTCGCTGGTCCGTGGGGGCACTCAGCGCGAACGCCGCATCGAAGTCATCCGGTAGCAACGGTTTCTTCGATTGCGCCCACCGCGCGTCATACGTCCCCGCGAGCTTGCGTCGCGGCAGCCAGGCCGCGTCGATGGGGCCAAATCCAGCCGGTCCCATTTCCGAGGGCGCGCCACGGGGATACTCAATGGAGTGGGCAGGCTTTCCGTCCACATGCGCCACCCGGACACAGAAGCCACGACCGATCGGGTTCCGCTCATCAAGCCGATGCTCTCGCGGATCACGCGCGGCGCCATCCCTTCCCCCGAAGGCGAATTCATAACGAATCGGCTGCGTGGTGAAGGGCCGCGGCGGTGTCATGCTCACGCCACGCCAGCCCGCCTCATACCGGCGCTCGCCATGAACAAGCAGTTCCTTGCAGAGCCGCCCCACACGAAGCGAGACCGGCACCATTCGGGCAGGAGCCCCGCGCGGGGCATGCGCATGCGCGTTGACCAGGATGTCCGTTCCTGGCTTTGCCGCGAGCAGCTCGGAGTCGTAGCGCAAGCTCGATTGACCTGGCTCGCCAAAGTACTCGGGCGCCAAGACCGGCGGCCGCTGCGCATCTGCGAGCAGTAGCCTTCCCTCCGGCGAAATGGCAAACGTGGCCCGGACCGCGACAAGCCACCAGTGGACTCCGTGCTTGTCACGAGTCCAATTGCGCTCGACCGCGAGGGCCGTGCGATTCTTTACCCCCCACATGAAGGTGACGTTAGGGAGCGCCACCGCCACTGTCAAAGACTGCTCAGGAAGGCTTGCGCGACCGACGCTGAGAGGACTTGGCAGGGAGGAGCCAGCATTCGTCAATTCCCAAACACTGCACAGGGAGCCCAGACGGACTCCGAGGAGGTTGCCTCCTCGAAGGCAGCAAGGAGCCGCAGTGTCTGGGGATGGGCGCAGCCGCGAGGCATCGAAGGGCCGTGGGGCTCACAGCCCCGCGACACCGAGGTAGCGGCTGTCTTCCAGATCGAACGGTTTGCCGTCGAAGCGGCCGTAGCGCTCGCGCGGGATGAGCCCGATGGCGGTGAGCGCGGCCTCCAGTTCGTCCGGCGTGAAGTGGCGCAGCTTGAGCCTTCGGATGGGGCTGGCGCCGCCGGGCACGCGCCGCTCGCGCAGATGCCGCGCGAACAATGGACGCTTCGGTTCCACCGCGCCGCCCGGCGCATCTTCGTCGCGCGCGAGCACCGGCTCCCGGGGCGCGTTGAGCACGTCGAAGACGAACGTCCCGCCGGGCGACAGGTGGTGGCGCACCGTCGCGAGGAAGCCATCCAGGTCGTCGCGCGTGGACATCAGGCCGAGCGCATGCTGCGGCGCGAGCACCAGCGGGAAGCGCTCCTCCAGGCGCAGCGCGCGTGGGTCCACCGAGAGGAAGCGCGCGCGCGCGGAGACGTCGTCGGACTCGACGCCGCGGCGCTCCTCGGACAGGCGGACCATCACCTCGGAAGGGTCCACGCCCACCACCGTGAAGCCGTGCCCCGCGAGCGCCCATGGCACCCGGCCGTTGGCCGAGCCCAGCACCAACACCGGCCCGCCATGCTCGGCGGCCTGTCGCGTATAGAAGAGAAGGTCCGGCTCCTGTCCCACCAGGGACAGCGGGGTCCGCCCGCGCGCATCGTTCCCAGACATTTGCTCAGGCACTAGCACGGTTCGGGCTCGGGCCGGGACCTCCCGTACCCACCATGGGAAGGTGGCTGCCCACGCCCTGTCCGGGAGCGGACGCCCCGCGCGGCCCGGACTCCCGGATTCCCTGGCATCGGGCTTGCGAGGCCACGGATGCGGAAGCGGGCCTCCCTACGAGTGCCCGACTTTTCCTCCTGGGGGATGGGCGGCCTATGAAGCGGGGATGGAGAGCGACCCATGCGCTCGTCATGGCGAGCGCGATGTGGCTGGCGGGGTGCGGTTCGAGCGGAGGCCATCCGGCGCAGGGAGCGGATGACGCTTCCACGGACCCCACGGGAGAACCCGGGCCTCCGGACTCGGGGACCGACCTTGGGGACGGCGGCGACTCGATTCCGGACGCGGGGGACGACGCGGGCACTCCAGATGCCGGCCCTCCCGACGCGGGGACGGATGCGGGCACTCCAGACGCGGGGCCTCCCGACGTGGTGCTCACCCTCCCCACGACGCCGGGCTGGCAGTTCTACGGGCCGCAGCAAGGCGGGCCGCGCTTCGTCTTCGCGGTGTCCTCCGACCAGGGCGGCAACATCTGGGTGGCGGGCGGCGAGGAGGGGCTCTTCCTGCTGAAGAGGGGCGAGACCACCCTCCGCCACTTCACGATGGCGGACGGACTGCACCCCTACGGCCTCATGCGCGACGGCAAGGGCGGACCGCCGCCAGGGGACAAGTACCTCAAGGTCATCTCCGTGGCGGGCGGCAAGTCGGGCACGGTGTTCGTGGGCTACGAGGGCAAGCCCGTGGCGAAGGGCAAGCCCACGTGCGAGGACGAATGGGACCAGGCGGACAACGAGGGCCGCCCACCCGACGCGAGCGTCTACAAGAGCGGCGACGCGGACAAGGTCTCGCTCCAGCAGGACGGCACGCTGCGCGTGGTGCACTACGACATCCACACGGGGCCCAATCGAATCGCGGTGGAGATGCGCGGGCGCGAGAAGCTCTGCACCATCTACCGCATCGCGTATGACCCCAAGACGAGCAGCGTGTGGTTCGGCGGCAACCACGGCTTCGCGCGGGGCGACGCCGAGTTCGACGGGCATGTGCCTTCGTGGTGCTTCGATCCGCGCCCGTACACCCAGCCGGGCTTCCGCTGGGACTACGTCTGCACGGGCGTGCTGGAGCACGTGCACCCGGCCATCAACGGCAGCACCGCCAACGGCGGCGACGTGCTCTTGACGGACCGCTACTTCGGCGTGGCCATCACCGCGAACAGCGACGTGTTCTTCGGCGGGCAGATCCGCTCGACGCGCTTCTATTACGGCTCCAACGCGAACAATTACTGGGAGGCGCAGAAGCAGACCGAGAACGCGCCCTACGTGTCCAACCGCATCGACATCTGGCAGGACCACGTCCAGGGCGAGAGCTGGCCCTACCCCACCGAGGCGGACCGCGTGGACGACCACGTCTCCGCGATGTCCATGGCCGACAACGGCGACGTCTGGGTGGCCTCGTTCGTCCACGGCCTCGCGCGGCTCAGCCCGAGCGGCCAGCTCCAAGGCACCGTGACGAGCCAGCTCATCAACTACACGCCCGCGGCCCGAGGCAAACCCTCCATGGCCCCCACGTCCGCCGTCGCGGTGGACCCCTGGGACGGCAGCGTGTGGGCCGGTGGCAACTGGTGGGGCGGCATCACCCGCCTGAAGGGCGGCTCGGCGATTCCGTATGGAGACGCCACGCTGGGGCGGCAGTTCGTCTTCGGCAGCGTGGCGGACATCCAGATGGACCGCTCCAGTTCCAACCGGAAGGTGCTCGTGGGCTTCGCGGGCTACGTGGGCACCGATGGGCGCGTGGTCCCCGGCGCCCTCGGCATCTACACCGGCGAGTGAGCGCTACCGGGGCAAGGTCCGGTACTTCTCCAGCAAGGCCTGCTGCCGGCTCACCAGCGACACCTGCCGCCCCGCGAGCCACATGCCCAGCGGGCGGCTGGACACCTCCAGCGGATCTCCGTTCCAGAGCACCACGTCCGCCGTGGTGCCCGGCGCAATCCGGCCGACGTCCAGGTTGAACGCGTCGGCCACGTTGGCCGTCATCGCGCGCAGGGCCTCGGTGTGCGGCAGGCCCCAGGCCACCGCGTTGCCCGCCTCCTGCGCCAGCGTGCGCACCATGCCGGGCTCGCCCATCCCCGAGACGAGGACCTTCACCCCGGCCTGGGTCAGCAGCGCCGCCGCGTCCTGCCGGCTGCTCAGCCGATCGAAGTCCTCGGGCAGGTTCTGCGTGGGATGGAGGATGACGGAGACCCTGGCCGCGGCCAGCTCCGGCGCCACCCGCCACGCCTCGCCGCCTCCGGCCAGCACGAGCTTCAGGTTGTACTCGCGCGCGAGTGACAGCGCCGCGCGGATGTCCGACTCACGGTCGGCGCGCACCACCACCGGCATCGAGCCCGCGAGCACCGGCTGCAACGCCTCCAGGTCCAACCGGCTCGCCGCCAGCTCGCGCAGTCGGCGCGCGTCGAACTCCGCCTTGCGCCGACCGTACTCGCGCGCGTCGAACAAGACTTCGCGCAGCCGCTCCAGGACCATGGCGCGCGAGCCCGAGACCGCGTTGCGCCCCGACAGGCCCAGGTTCACGTGCAGGGCCAGCGACGCGCGGCGCAGCCGCCCGTCCGTGTCCACCGCGGCGCTCTGCCCCGCCACCAGTCCGCCCGCGGGCACCGACACCACGCTCGTCACGCCTCCCAGGCGCGCCACCGGGAACGCCGCCGAGGCGGGGTTGAGGCTGTCGCTCACCTGGAGCGCCGCGCGCAGGTCCTTCTTCGCCGCGTCGCCGCGCGGGCTCACGTCCTGCGTCGACTCCTCGTTCAGCACCTCCACCAGGCCCAGCCCGGTGAACGGCTCCACGAAGCCCGGTGTCAGCACCCGGCCCTTCCCCTCCACCTCGCGGCATCCCGCCGGCACCGAGACGCCCGCGCCCACGCGCGCCACCTTGCCGCCGTCCACCACCACCGTGGTGTCGCGCAGCCACTCCGCGCCCGTGAAGGCCGTCACGCCGCGGAACACCGTGCAGGCCCCCGACTCCACCGCCAGCGGCCGCGAGCACGGGGCGTCCTGGCCCGCCTCGCAGCGCGCCGTCAGCCCCAGCGCCGCGAGCGTGGGCGCGGACGCGGGCCGCGCCACCAGGTGACCGATGGCCTCGGACAGCGCGCCCACCTCGAAGTCGCTGTCGTCCACCGGGCCCGTGGCGGCGTCAAACGTGACGACGCCGTCCGCCCAGACGCGCTCCGCCCGCGCGTAGACACTCAGCGGGTGTCCTCGCCACAGCACCACGTCCGCCATCTTCCCGGGCTCCAGCGAGCCGGTGACGTCATCCACGCCCATCACCCACGCGGGGTGGAGCGTCACCCAGCGCAGCGCCTCTTCCTCGGAGACGGGGATGCCCGACTCGCGCGCGCGCCACAGGGCCTTGGCGGCCTCTTGATTGAGCCGCTGGATGCCCAGGCCCGAGTCCGAGTGGATGACGGCCCGGCCCCCCGCCTGGGACACCAGCCCCGCGTTCTCCGGGATGCCGTCCCACGCCTCCATCTTGTAGCCCCACCAGTCCGCCCAGGTGGCCACCGCCACCTGCTCGCGCGCCAGCGTGTCTCGCAGCTTGTAGGCCTCCAAGCCGTGGTGGAAGGCGCGAATCTGGAAGCCCGCCTCCTTCGCCACCTGGAGCATCACGGCCATCTCGTCCGCGCGGTAGCAGTGGTTCTGCACCAGGATGTGGCCGCGCAAGACCTCCGCCAGCGTCTCCAACTTGAGGTCTCGCAGCGGCGCGGGCCCCGCGTCCTCGCCCTGCTTCTCATGCTTGCGGCGCCAGTCGTCCCACTTGTCCAGGTACTCGCGCGCCTGCGCGAAGGCCTGCCGGTAGCCCGCCACGTTCCCCATCCGGGT
This sequence comes from Citreicoccus inhibens, assembly GCF_019039035.1. Classification (GTDB taxonomy): domain Bacteria; phylum Myxococcota; class Myxococcia; order Myxococcales; family Myxococcaceae; genus Citreicoccus; species Citreicoccus inhibens. Next base: position 620,222 of record NZ_JAHNZT010000001.1, read on the forward strand.
CGAGGGCGCCACCTTCCGCTCCAGACCGTATGTGTTCCGAGGATTCTCGCCGCACGCCATCTTCAGCGCGTCGCGCGCGCCCGGGAAGCGCATCTCGGCGGCGGAGCGCCCGAAGTGCAACTTCACCGGGAAGCCGCGCCCGCCAATCAGGTTGGCGCTGCCGGGCAGCACCAGCAGGGAGGTGATTCCGCCCGCCGCGGCCCGGCGCAGGCCTGGATCCTGCGGCCAGAAGGAGTGCTCGGCGGAGACCTCGGCGGTGACGGGGGCGGTGGCCTCGTTGCCGTCATCGGTGCCGAAGGTGGTCGGCATGGAGTAGACGCCCAGGTGGCTGTGCGCGTCGATGATGCCCGGGGTGACGTACATCCCCGTGCCATCCACCTCCTCGGCGCCGGGCGGCGAGCGCACCTCGGCGTTCGGGCCCACCGCGACGAGCCTCCCCGCCACGAACGCCACCGCGCCATCCGCGATGGCTGGCCCCGAGGCCGGCATCACCGTGGCGTGACGCACCACCACGGCCCGAGGTTGCGTCCACGTCCGGAGGGGCGCGGCGGGTTCGCGCAGTTCCTTGGAGTCCGGGAGCGTGGGCGGGACGGTCGCGCAGGCCGTCACGAGGAGCAGCAGGCAGGAGCGCTTCATCATGGCGGTCGGTCGTAGCACGAGCACCCAGGCCACGGCCCGCGCCTGCCTGGCAACGGGGCGACCACGACGCAGGGGCGCAGGAAATCACCACGCGGCGCGAAGCCGTCTAGAATGCGAACCCGTTCATGCCCCCCCTTCCTCCGTCCCCCATCCCCACGCACACGGTCGTCGGCACACGGGCACAGGGGGAGCGGCTGTCCGCACAGCAGTTCCACCTCGTGCTCCTCGACACCGAGCGCGCCGGCACTGTCTATCCGCTCGCGAATGAAGCGCTGCGCGTGGGCAAGTCGTCCGACAACGACGTCGTCATCGACCACCCCACGGTGAGCCGCAATCACCTCGTCGTGCAGCGCCAGGGAGACCGCTTCCTCGTGCAGGACCTCGGGTCCACCAACGGCACGTTCCTCGACGGCGCCCAGGTGCGCGAGGCGTACCTGCGCCCCGGCGCGCTGTTGGAGGTGGGTGACGTGCGCCTGCGCTTCAGCCCGCAGATGGCGCCCGTGCAGGTGGAGCCCACGGTGGAGGACCGGCTGGGCGACCTGGTGGGCCGCAGCGTTCCCATGCGGCAGATTTTCGCGCTGCTCCAGCGCATCGCGCCCACGGACTCCACCGTGCTGCTGGTGGGCGAGACGGGCTCGGGCAAGGGCGCGGGCGCCAAGGCCATCCACAAGTTGAGCCCGCGCGCCTCCGGGCCGCTCGTCGTCTTCGACTGCGCCAGCGTCTCCGACTCGCTCATCGAGAGCGAGCTGTTCGGCCACGAGAAGGGCGCGTTCACCGGCGCGGTGAGCCAGCGCATCGGATGCCTGGAGCGCGCCAACGGCGGCACGCTGTTCCTGGATGAAATCGACGACCTCGCGCTGGACCTGCAGCCCAAGCTGCTGCGCGCCATCGAGGACCGCGAGTTCCGCCGCCTGGGCGCCTCGTCTCCCATCTCCTTCAACGCGCGCATCGTCGTGGCCAGCAAGAAGGACCTGTGGGCGGAGACGCAGGCCGGCCGCTTCCGCGAGGACCTCTACTTCCGCCTGTCCGTCTTCACCGTCGTGCTGCCATCCCTGCGCGACCGCAAGGAGGACATCCCGCTGCTGGTGGAGGCCTTCGCCGGCGAGGGCCTCTGGGCGCGGCTGCCGGAGAAGATTCGCGAGCAGTTCCTCGGGCACACGTGGCCGGGCAACGTGCGCGAGCTGCGCAACGCCCTGGAGCGCGCCCGTCACATGGTGGACATCCCGGAGCTGGCGGGAGACAGCCTGCTGCGCGAGTTCACCCGCGACGTGCCGGCCGCGGAGGGCGACTCGCTCGCGGTGGAGTTCACCGGCCCCTTCAAGGTCTGCAAGGACGACCTGGTGCGCGCCTTCGAGCGCGAGTACCTCACGCGCCTGCTGGGCCGCGCCCGGGGCAACATCGCCCGCGCCGCGCGCGAGGCCGAGTTGGATCGCAAGCACCTGTACTCGCTCCTGCACAAGTACGGGCTGGTGCAGAGCGAGAGCGACTGACGCAGGCCTCAGGGCGCGCGGCACGCCGGATCCAACAGCTCCGGCCGGTACTCGAAGTGCATCGTGTCGTAGTGGTACCAGCGCCCACCCCAGATGAAGCCCTCCGCCTCGAAGGCGTCCACGAGCACCTGGGGAATGGCGTTGGCCCAGCGCACCGGCTCCTTGGGCTTCTGCCATTCCCAGTAGTGCGAGCGCGCCACGTTCAGGTCGAGCGACACGCCGTAGGAATGCGCGCTCTGGCGCTTCGTGTTGGCGATGGTCCGCCAGTTGAACGTGCCGCCCACCTTGCTCACGAACGGGCGCAGCGACGCGTCGGCCGCGAGCAGCGCCTCCACGCGCTCGGCCACGCGGCGGAACGCGGGCGCCACCTTCGCGTGGACCTTGAGCGTCGTGCCCGCGAAGACCACCGGCACCAGCGCCGCGCGCACCTGCTCGGCCGAGGCGCCGTAGGTGGCATGGAACAGCGGATCGAACCGGATGCGGCCCGGGTCCTCATTCACGCCCGTCACCGGCACCACCGGCCCGGCGCGGTACGGCAGCGACAGCGCGTCCTCCAGGTCCGGTGACTCCAGGCGCTCGTCGAACGACTTCACCCGCCCGTCGTCGAACGCATACGTGGGCCCCCCCGCCGCGAGCTGGAAGCCCCAGCGCCCGCCTTCCTCTTGAACGGGCCGCACCCCCGGGTACCACTTCGCCAGGCACGCGAGCCCAGGCGGCGGGGCGGCGCTCCCCGCGTCGGGCTCGGAGGCCCAGGCAGCGGACGAGGAGGCGGCGAGGACGAGCAGCGCGAGACGCGGAAGCCGAAGGGGGATGGGCACGGGCGGCATCTTCTCACCCCCAGGCGCGGAGGGGGACCCAATGGCAGGCATCGGACATCTCTTCAAAACCCGCCCAGTCGGCTGAACCCTCGTGGCATGGTGAGACGGGATTCGCTGTCAGCCCCCCATCCAAGGAGGATGAAGATGCGTCGATCTCGCTGGCTCGGAGTGACGGTTGCGGGCTTCCTGGCGCTGCAGGCCACGGGATGCTTTGGGTCGTTCGGCCTGACCCGGAAGATCTGGCAGTTCAACAAGGACGTGTCCGGGAACAAGTTCGTCCAGTGGCTCATCTTCCTCGTCTTCGTCATCGTCCCGGTCTACGAGCTGGGCACGCTCGCGGACGCGCTCGTCGTCAACAGCATCGAGTTCTGGTCCGGTGACAAGGTCGTGGGCAGCGCGGACAGCCCGGACGGCAACACGCGCATCGTGCGGCTCAACGACACGGACACGCTGGAGATGTCGCGCGACGTGGACACGGGCGTGATGCGCATGGAGCTGCGCCGCGAGGGACAAGCGCCGGTGGTGCGCTACTTCGAGCCGCTCGAGGACGGCATGGTCGCGCGCGACGACAGTGGCGCCCTGCTCATCCGCGCACAGGAGCAGCAGGATGGCGCGGTGGTGGTGACCAACGCCGAGGGCACCGCGCTCACCGTGCACGCGCGCGACGCCGTGGACACCGCGCGACAGCTCTTCCTCCAGGGCGGCGCCGAGGCCCTGGCCCAGTACGCCACGCACCAGGCCCCGCTGGCCTCGCAGGCCGTGGCGCTCAACACCTGCACGGCGCGCTGAAAGCCCCGCCGCGCAGACCGACCGCGGAGCCCCGTGAGAGGGGCTCCGCGCGTCGCCCCGCGGCTCAGGGTTGTGCGGGAGGCGTCTTCACCTCGCCCGTCTCGGGGCCGAAGCCCGCGTCGAGCGCGGTGGCGGAGAAGGTGCCCTCCAGGCTGCGTCCCGCGCCGTAGGCATCTCCCTTGCGGAACGACAGGGAGAAGTCACCCGAGGTGGCCTCGCCCGGGTTGCCGCCCCTGTCCAGCACCAGGTCGCCGCGCTCCACGGGGCCGAACGCGCGCGCGGGCTCGCCCGCCGCCACGTGCACCACCGACGCGCGGTCCTTGCCCGAGGGCGTCATCCCGCCCAGTGGGAGCTTGGCGCCCGGCTTGAGGTCCAGGCCCTCGGTGTCCACCGTGAGGCGCGCCACCAGGTCCACATCCATGCCGTTGTTGCGGAAGTAGCTGACCTGGAAGGCCTCGGCGTTGCGGCGCACCTCCACGCGCGACACGTCGCCCGTGGGGAACAGCTCCGACACGCTGCCCGACAAGGAGTTGTCCCCGCGTCCACACGCGAGGATGCCCGCCGCGCACGCCAGGCCCGCGAGCCCCAGGGACAAAAGCCCCCGGCCTCCGCGCGTCATCGCTCCACCGCGAGCGTGAGGGTGCCCGAGGACGGCACGCGATAGAGCACCACGCGCTTGCCCGACGACAGGAACGCCAGCTTGGGAGACCAGCCGCCCGCGCTGTCCACCAGCACCTCGCGCCACGTGCCCGAGATGCGCGTGGAGATGAGGAGCTGATCATCCGCGGGCGTGCAGCTCGTCTCGTTGCGGCCCGCCTCCTGCGAGCAGACGTGGAACGCGATGGCCGGCTCGTGCGTGGTGGGGTCGAACGCGAGCGACGGGTACCAGCCGCCCGAGCCCGCCTGGTACACGGGGAACGGCAGCGACCAGTCTCCCGGCACCGTGCACTTCGTCGCCGTGGTGCCGGCGCACTCCGTATACGTGAGGCGGTCCGAGTTGCGGTCCACCACCGCGATGCCAAAGCCCTCCTGCGCGTCATACGCCAGCGAGGCGCCGAGCTGCGTGTTGCCCACCGTCTGGACCTGCAGCGGCGCGGACCACGTGGCGCCATCCGCGTTGCGCCGCTGGAACAACACGTTCTGGCCCGTGGCGTCCGGTCCACCATAGGCCTGGTCGCTCACGAGCGCCGGCTGGCCGCCCGCCATGACCATGTTGATGTGGCCACCGTAGGCCTTCTTGGTGTCACCGCCCGCGGCGACCACGCGGTGCTGCCACGTGGTGGGGCCACCGGTGGCCACCTCCAGGTCACTGCCCGCCCAGTCCTGCTGCGGGAACTGGCCGTCGTGTCCATCGCGGTACGCCACGATGGCCTCCGAGCCCGAGAACACGAGCGCGGGGTTGAGCCCCACCAGCAGGCCCGTGTCGCTGACGGGGCTGTTCACCTTGGCTTCGTCGCCCCGGCGCACCGCGATGCGCTCCGTCCACGTGCCCTGGGCGCCGCGGTACGACAGCGCCATGTCGCTCTGCAGCCAGAGCACGGACCCGTCGCTCCCGCCGCCCAGGTACGCCACGACGGGCTGACCATCCGGCCCGAACGACAGCGACACGCCGAACACGCGCTGCACCGTGGCGATGGGCTCGAAGGTGCTCTGCACCTGGCCGTCACGCACCTCGCGGTAGCGCAGCTGGAAGTCCTTGTCGTTCAGCTTGGCGAAGTACGCCACGCCGATGCGGTTCTCGGGCCCCACCGCCAGCGCGATGGACGAGATGCGGTGCAGCTCGCTGGGGTCGGAGTCGACGGTGAGCCGCACGAAGGGAGAGCCCGCGTTCGGGTCCTCCCCGGGCTTCGGCCCCCCATCCGGGTTGGCCGGCTTGTCGTTGCCACACCCCAGCGCGAGCGCCAGGCACAGCGCATAGGCGTGCCGTCTCATGTGCATCGTCTCCTTGGTTGTCTGCCGCATCGGGACGCCATCCTATTCCAGCGCCCCATGCGTGCACCTCGCGCGATTGCATGCCTGCTCGTCACTGACATGTCGCGGGAGGGAGTGGTGGCTGCACCCCACATGACGTGGACTCCCACCCCCACTTCGTGCTCGCGTGGCGATGCAATACAGCGCGCCGCGCACGCGCTAGGCTCCGCGCCCTATGGCTCGCGCGCGTTCGTCCTCGAAGCGGCTGTCCCGGCGCTCTTTCATCCAACGCCTGACATTCCTCGGAGGCGGCGTGGTGCTGCTGGGAGGCATCGCGTGCAAGCGCGGCTCGGAGGCGCCGCCCGCCCCCGCCGCTCCCGCGACCACCGGCACCACGGCGAAGGGGCAGGCGCTGCACACCTTCTCGCGCTTCGAGTACGCCGCCGTGGCCGCCGCCACCGAGCGCCTGCTCCCGCGCGACGAGGACCCCGGCGCGCTGGACGCGGACGTGCCGCTCTACATCGACCGCATGCTCCAGACGCCCGAGCTGAAGCAGATGCACCAGGACTTCGTCACGGGCCTCGCCGCGCTGGAGCGCCGCGCCCAGCGCATGTTCCAGACGGGCTTCGCGCAGGCCACGCCCGCGCAGCAGGACGAGCTGCTCGCCATCTTCAAGGACAGCCCACAGGGCAGCGGCGAGGCGCACTTCTACGAGCTCTTGATGGTGCTCTCGCTGGAGGGCTTCCTCGGAGACCCGTCCTACGGCGGCAACCAAGGCAAGGTGGGCTGGCGCCTCATGGGCTTCGACATGGTGGGCACCGTGGCCATGGCGCCGCCCGAGGGCTACGACGGACCGAAGTGCCTGCGCGAGTGCGGGAGCCACCGGTGAGCAAGCCCGAGGTGGATGTCTGCATCGTCGGCAGCGGCGCGGGCGGCGCGCCCCTGGCGCTGGAGTTGGGCCGCGCGGGCTTCAAGGTCGTGGTGCTGGAGAAGGGCGCGCACTACCAGCCGCGCGACTTCGTCCACGACGAGATTCTCAACAGCCGCCGCAACTTCTTCATGCCGCTCCCGTGGGAGGAGCCGCACCTGGTGCGCCGCGGCCCCAAGGAGCGCTACGAGCGCAGCAACTCCGCGTGGACCGCCAACTGCGTGGGCGGCGGCACCGTGCACATGAGCGGCTACTTCTACCGGCTCAAGCCGGTGGACTTCCGCCTGCGCTCCACGCTCGGCCCCATCCCCGGCAGCACGCTGGCGGACTGGCCCATCGCCTACGAGGACCTGGCGCCCTTCTACGACAAGGCCGAGGCCGAGATGGGCGTATCCGGGCAGGCCGTGGCCCACCCCTTCCTCGAGCCGCGCTCCGGTCCCTATCCCCTCCCGCCGCTCGACACGCACCCCATCTCGGGGGAAATCGACAAGGTGTGCTCGGCGCTCGGCTGGCACTCGCTGCCCACCGCGCGCGGCATCATCAGCCGTCCGTACAAAGGCCGCTCCGCCTGCGCGTACTGCGCGCTGTGCGGCAGCTACGGCTGCGAGATGGGCGCCAAGAGCGGCACCAACGCGAGCCTCATCCCCGCCGCGCTCGCCACCGGCAACGTGGAGCTGCGGCCCGGCTGCATGGCGCGCTCCATCGAGGTGGACACGCGGGGCCGAGCCCGCAGCGTCGTCTACCTGGACCCCGACGGCGTCGCGCAGGAGCAACCCGCGCGCATCATCGTGTCGTCGTGCACCGCGGTGGAGAGCGCGCGACTGCTGCTCAACTCCACGTCCAACCGCTTCCCCAAGGGGCTCGCCAACGGCAGCGGGCTGGTGGGCAAGAACCTCCTGTTCAGCTCCTTTGGTGAGTCGCGCGCCACCTTCCGCGTGTCCAAGCAGAAGGCCGCGCGGCCCTGGCTGGCGGACCCCTCGCCCTTCGTGAACCGCAGCCTCCAGGACTTCTACCTGATGCCGGACACGCGCTTCGGCTTCCGCAAGGGAGGCACGCTCGGCTTCATGTGGACGCACCCCAACCCCATCTTCGCGGCGGTGGGGATGGCGGGCTCGGGCAAGAGCGGCGTCTTCGGCAAGGAGCTGAAGGACCGCATGCGCGCCTACCGCGACTCGCGCATCCTCCAGTTCGAGGTCTACGCGGAGTTCCTCCCCACGCCGGGGACGTCGGTCACCGTCGAGTCCGGGGTGAAGGACAAGTACGGCATCCCCGTGGCCGCCATCACGCTGGACCGCCACCCCATGGACTTCGCCGCCACGCGCTTCCTCGTGGACCGCGGCGAGGAGGTCCTCATGCGGTTGGACCCAGACGACGTGCAGCGCGTGGGCATCGCGGGCGAGACCACCATCCTCCAGCACGGCACGTGTCGCTTCGGCGATGACCCGGCCACGTCGGTGCTGGACAAGAACTGCCGCGCGCACGAGGTGCCCAACCTCTACGTCGTGGACGGCAGCTTCATGCCCACCGGCGGCAGCGTGCCCTCCACGCTGACCATCGCCGCCAACAGCTTCCGCGTGGCGGACCACCTGGTGCGCACGCTCAAGGGCTGAAGCCGCGACGGCGCGAGCGCCCCACCGCGCTCGCGCTACCGGTTGCGCAGCGGCGTCACGTCCACCTTCACCACGTAGCGCGCCTGCATGTCGGACTGAATCTGGATGAGGTGGTCGCCCACGCCCGTCACGTCCGCCTCGCGGGTGAACTCGCCGAACTTCTCCATGCTGTCGATGGCGAGCTTGCCGGTGATGGCCACGCGCTTGCGCGAGCGGCAGCCCTCCTCCTGGAAGACGATGGCGGTCTCCTCTCCGGCCGCCGTCACCTCCTCCAGATAGAAGTGCACCGTGATGGTGGAGGCCTCGGGCACCTGGACGATGAGCTGCGTGGAGCCCGGGAAGCGGCCCTCCGCGTAGCTCTCCGGCCCGAGGATGCAGCCCGCAATCTGACTGCACACGGGCCACGAAGCGTTGCAGGCATCCAACACGCGCGGCCCGATGAACTGCTCACGCGAGCCGCCACAGGCAGACAGCAGCGCCAACGACAAAACACTCATCACCATCTGGGCCCGTCGGCCAAACACTGTTACAAGTGAAACCATCTTCTCAACCTCATCCAAGGAGTGGATGTCCATGCGCCTGAAGACCTTGTGGCTGCCCATCATCCTCATTGCCGCTGCGGGCTGTGGAAACGATGACGAGAACCTGCCCAACTCGCCCCAGTTGGTCATCGACCGCAATGCCATGCAGTTCGACACCGAGTACAACAGCGGCACCTACGTCGGGCGCTCCACCTACAACACCCTCTACATCCGCAACGGGGGCCTCCAGACGCTGGAAATCACCGACATCGCCGTCTCGGGACCGAGCGAGTTCAAGCTCACGCCGCCCGAGGGCTGGGTGGCCGGACAGCCGCTGAAGCTGGAGACGAACGCGAAGACGTTCATCCAGGTGACGTTCTCGCCCAAGAAGGCGGGTGACTTCACGGGCAAGCTCACCGTGCAGTCCAACGCCGCCAATACACCGTCGCTGGAGATTCCGCTGACGGCCAAGGGCATCAATCCGTAACACGGAACACCCGGGCGGGAGCGATGGCTCCCGCCCGCGCGCATCGCCGGGCGGAATGTCTGGCATTGCCGCCACCGCGCTCACTGGCGGGTGAACTGGCAGCCTCCCGCCCACTTCGAACCCGCGCCGCCATCCGGCAGCGCCGTGCCACCGTCCTGGGTCACCACCGGGCACTGGTACTCATTCTTCCCATCCGCCGTCACATACGAGCGCGGATACGTCCCGTAGCCGGTGCGCAGCGTGTAGTTCACGTGCGCGTAATCCGTGCGCTCCGTGGCGGACACCGCCAGCTTCATCTGCCCGCCCCGGATGAAGCGCCGCTCCAGACAGGCGCAGGCGTAGGGCGCCAGCGTGACGGTGGTGGTCGTCGGCGTCTTGTCCATCTTGTAGAGCGGCTGGTAGCTGCTGAGCGGCGCGGAGTTGGTGGTGTGCCACGCGCGCATCGCGTCCCCGCGGAAGGCCAGCGTCAGCGGGTCTCCCGTGCTCACCGTGGAGACGGGGTAGCAATTGGGGCCCATGCCCGCGTCGGGCACGGTGCCACCGTCCGGCGCGCCGCCCTTCATGTCGCCGTCGCAGAACGTCACGTCCAAGGCCAGCCCGTGCGGCGTGCCACCATCCGCCAGGTTCTGCACCTGCCACTGCACCAGCCACGCGGAGTCCTCGGGCTCGGGCAGCGCGGGGAGCTGGTAGATGTACGTGTCCACGTCGGACGGCACGGCGTCGTAGTCGTTCGGTCCGCGCACGCCCAGGCCGGTGGCGCGGTCATTGGGGCGCAGCCGGCCGTAGCCATGCGACAGCTCGCCCGACACGGCGAAGGCGCTGTCACTGCCCGGCGGCGGCAGGCTGCCCGCGCCCACGCTCGCGAGGGTGAGGGAGTGCGGCTGCTCGACGCCGCCGCTGTAGGCCGCCACCTCGTCGGCGTCCTCCGCGTCCCAGACCACCTCCAGCTTGTAATCGCGATCCTCGGCCCACCGCTTCGTCTCGCGCACCACGAAGACATACGTGATGGAGCCACCGTGGCCGGGCACCGGAAGGGCGCCCTGGAAGTTGCTCAGGTTCGGGAAGCGCGCGGGGTCCGCCTCCGAGCGCGAGGAGTGCACGCACATCGCCTGGGTGGACGCGTTGCAGTAGCTCTCCACCAGCGAGCGGGCACCCGGGTTCTCCGAGTAGCCCTTGGGGCACGCCACGGGGTCCGTGACGCAGGCCGTGCGCTGCGCCGGCAGGCCCGTGCCCGTGACCACCTGGGACAGGACCAGCACCTCGCGGTCCGGGAACACGCCCAGCGGCAGGGGCAGCGGCTCAAACCGGCCGCTGTTGGCTCCGCCCGACTGCGGCACCACGCGGTAGCGCAGCACCGAGGGCGCGGACGCCGCCGGCAGTCGCACCGCATACCAGTCCGAGTCCGCCGTGTAGCCCAGGCGCCCGGTGAACGTCAGCGTCGCGCCCACGCTCCCCGGCGTCGTGCCGTCCATGGTGAGCAGCGTGGCGCGCTCCGCCACGTCGTTGTCGCTGTTCTGGTCCTGCTTGTCCTCCTCGTCCATGACGCGCACCTCCACGTCATAGGGTTGGCGCAGGTCACCTGACGGCGCCTCCTTGTCCGTCCCCGCCTGATACCCCTTCACCACCAGCGTCCACGTGCCCGTGTCCTTCACCTTGCGCGCCGTGGCGAGCACGCCCGGATGAACCTTGGGCGCCACCTGGTCCTCGGACTCCTTGCCCGCGGTGCCTGGACGGCGCAGCTCATAGGACAGGCGGTAGTTGGGCATGAAGCCCTGGTCCGGCGCGGTGACGCGCACGTAGGCAATCTTCCCCGCGGTCAGCGGGAAGGAGTACTGGTCCACGTCCCCCTGGGTGGACAGGTAGCCGTGCTGCGTGCCCACCATCACCGCGCCCTGCGCCGCCAGCGGGATGGCCGTGGGCGTGGTGTCATTGGGCTCGTTCACGTCGGGGTCTTCCACCACCTCCACCGTGAGGCGGTACGGATTGCGCGCGTCGAAGTTGGGCCGCGAGGGGTTGCTCGGGGAGTCCTGCACGAGCAGCAGGAGGCGCGTGCCGCCCTTGGAGTACGGCAGGATGATGTCCACCGGCTGGGGCTGGCCCTGGCCCGGCACGTCCTTCTTCATCACCAGGCTGCGGTCCTTGCCGTCCGCGCCCGTCTCCAACAGGTTCAGCGTCAGGTTCACCGCGGTGCTCGACGCGAGGTACGCGCCGGTGACGTGCACCAGCGTCCGCGCGTTGGCGTTGGCCGGGATGGAGATGCTGTACCAGTCCTGATCTCCCCCCTTCACGTCCCCTTCCAGCGCCAGGAAGCGGTCCAGGGGCTGGCCGGGCTTCAGCTCGCAGTCGGGCAGCGTCAGCGCCTCCTCGCGGGTGTTGCACAGGTCCACCACCGTGGGGTTGTCGGTAGGGGGCGGCTTCTCGCCCTCCGAGGAGCAGGCGGCGGCGAGGAGCAGGGCGACGGGCAGGAGTCGGGCGTGGGTGCGCATGGGGCTCTCGCTCTAGGGGGTGGGCCGGCCGAAGCAGCCGTCCACGAAGTCCTCGGGGTTGACGCGGATGACACCGTCCGGCGGGGACTTGATGCCGGCCACCGGGTAGCGCACGTTGTCCACGCGGAAGGTGCGCACCAGCGTGCGCGAGGAAGGTTCATCCGCGGGCACCATGGCGATGGACAGGTACAGGTCGTTGTAGCCCGCGCCGCGCAGCACCACGCCCGCGTCCGGGCCACCGGCCACGCCGCCGTCGGACACGAAGTCCTGCGTGGGCGCCAGGAGCACGTTGTCCACGCGGAAGCGGTAGCACTGCCGCCCGTTGACGTCCGGCGGGCCATCCGCGACCACGTTGTAACGGTAGCCGTCCGACGCCAGGTGCGCGGTGTCCGCCGTGAGCGGGCGCATGTGCATGCGCAGCTCCGCGCGGCTCGTCAGCCCGTCGTTGTCCGGGTCCTCGTCCAGGTCATCGCTGGAGCCCTGCGTGCCGCCCCGCCACTCGACGCCATCCGGGACGCCATCGCGGTCGCTGTCCACCAACGAGGCGTTGGTGCCAATGAACTGCTCATCGCAGTCCAGCAAGCCGTCGCAGTCAGTGTCCTGCGCGCGCAGCGCGGGCGGGCAGCCCTTGTCCAGGCCACCGCCGTCCGGCAGCGCCACCTGCGTGGGGTTGAAGTCCACGCCGCGCTCTCGGTAGTAGACCTCCACGCCGTCGCTGAAGCCGTCCCCGTCCGTGTCCTTGAGGTTGGGGTTCGTGCCCAGCTCCGCCTCGCGCGCGTCGCTGAGGCCGTCTCCATCCGTGTCCGCCTCGCCCAGCGGGCTGCCCGGCGGCGCGGAGAAGTTGGAGGCCACCAGCTCCTTCAGCGTGAAGGCGCGGCGCACCTGACCGAACTGGAAGTTGAGGAAGTTGATGGGCTCGTTGTTGCGGAAGTCTCGGAAGTTGCCGCCGCCCCGCCCCGCCATGTCCTCCAGGAGCTGCGCGTCCTGGTTGATGATGCGCAAGGGGCAGCCCCCGTCACCCACCTCTCCCGTGTCCGTGACATCGCAGCGCGTGGTGACCGGCTGCGTGGGATTGAAGACGTGCACGGTGTTGACCTTCACGTCCTCCACCAGGTCGCGAAGCTGGCGGATGCGCACCACCGCGTCGCCGCCCACCAGCTCGTCGCGCTGGTCATTCGTCGGGTGACCGTCCGACAGGAAGATGACCGAGTAGCGCGCGAGGGCCAGCGCCTGCGCGCCATCCGGGTTCTGGCGCGCGCGCGAGATGTCCGTGTTGATGAGCGAGTAGATGTCCGCCAGCGGCTTGACGAAGTCCGTCGAGTCCCGGTTCGGCGAGGTGTCCTGATTGCGGAAGGTGAGCAGCTGCTCGGTGAGCTTGTTGCGCGCGGCGGCGTCCAGCTTGGACACCTGCACGAAGCCATCCTCGGGCGGCGGGCCGGGGTTCTGGGTGAGGAACGCCGTGGTGCTGCCGGCGAACAGCATCACCGCGATGGCCACCTCGTCGTCCTGCGGCAGGTTCTCGATGAGGTCCACGAGCGCGGTGGCGCGCGTGCCATCGGGATCGCTCACGCGCATGGACTGGCTGGCGTCCATGGCGATGACAATCTTGATGGGCCGGCGGACCTCGTTGGCGCCGAGGGTGCAGAAGCGCCCCTCGAACGCGACGGCGCGATCCGCGGGCACCTCCGTCTCGCGGCGCGGGTCGTAGAGGTAGCTGTCGGTACAGGCCACCACCACGGCGAGCGCCGCCAGGCTGGCCACGAGCAGACGTCCGGTGCGACTCACGTCTATTTGCTCCCCTGCGTCGGCGTCACGCCGACACACTGTCCCTGGTCCTTCCACGGGTCCGTCATCTGCCGGGGCTCACGGAAGTCACTGCTCTCGAAGGCCAGCTCGGGCCCCAGCGGAACACGGATGCTGGGGGGAGCGTACTGCGCCCAGGCACAGGCCGTGTGCCACACGCCGTAGTCGGTGGCCACGCCACTCTCCGGGGCCTCCGCGAACCAGACCTTGAAGAGGTTGAAGCCCTGCTTCACGCCGGGCCGCGAGGGCTTCGGCTTCTTGGACTCGTCCGTGCTGTCCTGCGTGGTGACGAGCTGGAGGTTCGTCACCGTGAAGTCGTAGCAGATGCTCTGGTCGGGCCGCACCTCGGCGATCTTCGTCTCGTACTGGTAGCCGAAGCGCTCGTAGAAGGCGCGGTCGCGGCGCGTGGGGTCGCTCCCGGCGCGCAGCTCCGCGTCATCCGGGATGCCGTCTCCATCCGTGTCCAGCCCGGCCACGGTGGGCTGCAACGGATTGAGGCCCCACTTGGCCTCGAGCCCATCCGGCGCGCCGTCGCCATCGCTGTCCACGATGCCCTCGCGCGTCTTGAGGTACTGCTCGGCGAACTGCGACAGCGAATCGCCGTCCGTGTCGCTGCACGAGCACTTGGGCGTCAGCGGGGACGCGGGGTTGCAGCCGCGCGCGTCCAGGTCGTTGGCCGGCCGGAAGCCCTGGTCCCACCGCCGCCACTCGAAGCCGTCATCCAGGCAGTCGCCGTCGCTGTCGGTGTTGAAGGGGTTCGTCTTCAGCTCGACGCTGTTGTCCAGGTCGTCCGGGACGCCGTCGCCATCGCTGTCCAGCACCCGCTTGTCCACGCCGGGCGCGGAGCTGAGCGACTCCACGAAGAGCGTCTTCATCACGTTGGGCGAGGCGAAGGACGAGTAGTCCAGCGCGCCCAGGCCCAGGTTGGAGATCTCCGCCGTGTCGTTGAACTCCTGGTAGACGCCGTTGCCCATGTCCGCGAACCGCTTGAGCAGCCACGAGGCGATCTTCTTCGCCGCCTGCGGGTACTGCGCCTCGGGCACGCCGGGATACGTGCCATAGATGTCCTGACAGATGGGGCCACACGCGCGCACGGCCTCTTCGTTGAAGAGCAGCACGGTGTGCATGCGCACGTCGCCCACGTTGTACTGGTCCTTCAACTCCATCAGCCGGCGCACGTAGCTGAAGAGCTGGTAGTTCTGGTTGCGGTCCGTCCCCACCTCGAAGCCGGTGATGGCGTCCGTGGTGCTGGTGGCGTTGCAGAAGCTGGTCAACGAGTCGCGCCACGTGAGGTCCGGGGAGTCCGGGCTCGCGTAGGCCGTGAGGTTGTCGTTGGCCGAGCAGCGCGGGTACGGCGTGCCGTCCGTGAGGAACACCACCACGTAGCGCGTGCGAGGCAGCAGCTCCGGGTTGCTCACGGAGGTCTTCTCGATGTCGCTCGCGATGACGCCATACGCGTAGCTGAGCGCCCCCTGGTAGTCCGTGCCCTTGCCGAGCTGGGACTGCAGGCCGCTGATGTAGCTGTCGATGTTCGCGTCCGGCTTGGCGAACCGGTCCCCTGTCACGTTCGCGGGCCAGACGTTCTTCACGTTGGTCTCGAACGGCGCGACGGACACCGTGATGTTGCCGCCGCGGTTGTCGTTGATGTCGCGGAACTGCTTCACCAACTTCTTGAGGGCGCGCACGCGCGCGGGCTCGGTGACGCCGGGCGGGATGATGGCCTGCACCTCGGCGCGCTCGCAGAAGCCGCTGCCCTCCTGCGAGCCCGGCGGATCCGACACGCACATGCTGCCGGACTCGTCGACGACCACCACGACCTTCACCGGGAACCCCGAGGGGTTGGGTGGGCGGGTGCACACCCGGCCGGTGAGGGTCAGGCGGTCATCGAGGTTCGTCTTCTCCTGAGCCTTGGGCTCCAGCAGCGTGTCGGAGCAGGACAGGAGGGTTGCGGCCAGGAGGCCCGTCACCCAGAGCGGTGAAGCGGTGATACGGCGCATGCGAAACGAGCCTCCTGTCATGGCGATGAGATTACTCCGTCCGGCGGCGGCGCAGCAGCAGGCCGAGCAGCGCGGCGCCGAGCGCGGCGGCGCTGGTGCCCGCCGGCAACGACGTGCAGCCCGAGCCCGCGTCGTCCTTGCCCACCTTCAGCTTCAGGCTGGCGATGGAGCTGCGCTGCGCGGGGAACACGCGGTCGGCGAACGCCAGGTTGGCGGTGAGCTGCAACTCGTACTCACCCTCCTTGTCCGGCTTGAAGTTGGGCACGCTGCCGTCCACGTAGGCGTATTCCCAGTGACGGCTGTAGGTGACGGCGCCCTTGGGGTTCTCCACCACGGAGTTGGAGCCGGACGGACGCTTCACCACGGTCCAGGTGTACTCGATGGCCGCGCCGTTGCGGTTGGCGAAGAGCGGCGGGCGGATGGCGTCGCCCGTCTTGTCCAGCGTCAGGGTGCCGCCGGTGCCCACGGTGAACGGCGCCTTCGGATCCAGGCAGGCCTCGACGTTGTTCTTGTCCAGCACGAGGCAGTAGTAGTCGTCGCAGGCGTCGCCCTTGCCGTCGCCGTCATCGTCCGACTGGTCGCGGTTGGGGACGAGCGGGCAGTTGTCGGCCCTGTCGAGCACGCCGTCGTTGTCGTCGTCCATGTCGCAGGCGTCGCCCTGGCCGTCGTCGTCCGTGTCCTTCTGGTCCGTGTTGGCCACGCCCGGGCAGTTGTCGAAGCTGTCCGCGATGCCGTCCTTGTCATCGTCCGTGCGGCACAGCGCCGGGTTCTCCGGCGGGCCCTGCAGCGGGTTGGCGATGAGCGGGCAGTTGTCCTGGCCGTCCGGCACGCCGTCGTTGTCGTCGTCCGGATCGCAGACGTCGCCCATGCCGTCGCCGTCCGTGTCCGTCTGGTTCGTGTTGTAGACAAGGGGGCAGTTGTCCTTGCCGTCCACGATGCCGTCGTTGTCGTCGTCCGGATCGCAGTCATCGCCGATGCCGTCGCCGTCCGTGTCGAGTTGGCGGACGTTGGACTGCGCCGCGCAGTTGTCGCAGGCATCGCCCACGCCGTCGCCGTCGCTGTCGAGCTGATCGCGGTTGCTGGCGAACGGGCAGTTGTCCTTGTCGTCGGCCTTGCCATCGCCGTCCGCGTCGTCGGTGTACGAGAGCGTCTTGCCGTCGTCGGTGTAGGCCACCCAGACGGAGCAGCCGCAGCCGCAACCACACCCGCCACCCTCCTCCTTCGGACGGCCGCACTCGTCGCCCAAGCACTCCGGATTGTCAGGCGCATCCTGCGCCTGAGAAACATTGGGGGTGAGGACCAGGAATGCGCCAAGCGCCAGCGCGGGAGCGATGCGTGCGAGTGTCATGTTGACTCCTTTCAGCGCGGGACTCTTAGCAAGAGGCGATCCGTCGCCCGGTGATGCATCGAGTTCAGCAGTTTCAGGCCCTTGGATGACGCCAAGGGCGTTGCAAGGCCGGTGTGTGGGGGGCGCTCCCCAGTGAGAGCGAGGGGGAGACCCCACACCTTCGCGGCATCAGATTCCGAGCACGAAGTCCTCGGGAACGAAGCGAACGGTGCCCGCCGGCGTGCGGCCGTCCTGGGGGCTGTAGTGGAAGTCCTGGATGAAGAGCGAGCCGATGCCCGCGCCGCGCGGATCATTGTCCCGGCCGACTTGCAGGTACAGGTAGACCTCGTTCGTGCCCGCGGGGATGCGCACCCCGGGGATGACGGGGTTGGGGCGCTCCAGCGTGGGGACCAGCGAGACGTTCTCCACGCGGGCCCGGTAGCACGGGCGATTATCCACCGAGGGCGGGGCCTCCTTCAGCGAGTAGCCGTAGCCGCGGTCGCGGTGGAAGTCGAGGTCGGCGCTGAGCGGATCCGAGTGCGACTCCACCTCCTGCACGTTGGTGAGGCCGTCGCGATCGCTGTCCTGGAGGTCCTCGGGGACGAGCGGGTTCGTGTGAGACAGCGCCTCCACCAGGTCCGGCAGGCCGTCACCGTCCGTGTCGCCCATGCAGGGGTTGGTGCCCAGCACGCGCTCCTCGCAGCTGTTGAGCCGGTCGCCGTCCTCGTCCAGGTTCACGTTGCAGCCGCTGATGACATCCGCCTTCAACGGATCCAACCCCATGCGCAGCTCGATGCCGTCCATGAGGCCGTCCTGGTCCGTGTCCGGCTGCGTGGGGTCCAACCCCATGGCGCGCTCGTCGTCGTCCGACACGCCGTCGCCGTCGCTGTCCGGCATCAGCTTGCCGTCGCGCACCTGCACGTTGCGGTTGAAGGCGAAGAAGCGCTTGAGCTTCAGCGCGTTGTTGAGCGGCGCGTAGTTGAGCGAGCTCAGCGCGGAGGGCAGGCCCGCGATGTCCGTCTCGATGGGCTCGCTGCCGCTGGCCTTGGCGATGGCCGCCACCTCCGCGCGCGTCACCGGATCCGCCGTGGCGCCGCGCACGTAGATGGGCTGCACGGAGACCTCGCCCGCGCTGTACTGCTCGGCGAGCGCCTTGAGCTCGCCCGTGGCCGCGGTGAGTTCGCACTTGCTGCACTCGGCATCACACAAGCGCTGCGCGGCGGCGCTCTCACTGCAGGTGGCGCCGCTGCGCAGGGCCTTGCAGCGCGAGTCGATGCCCTCGTTGAAGCCAGGGTTGGCGCAGCTCAGGTCCTCGCTGCGCACGACCAGCCCCACGACGTAACGCGTGCGCGCCACCGCGCCGCGACACGCGGTCTGCATGTCGCCGGACATCAGGCTCTTGGAGAGCTTCAGCGCGGAGCGGATGCTGTTGGGGCCCGACTCCTGATAGCTGGAGTAGCGCGGCAGCACCTCCTGGAAGCTGGAGGCATCCGTGAAGCTGCCTTGAATGCCCGTGGCGAACGTGTGGTACGCGACGAGCCCGAAGGTGATGTACGGGCCGGCGAAGCGGCTGGTGAGCGAGGCGAGCCCATCCGTCGCGTAGCCCACCATCTCCGTCTCCACGCCCGCGCCGCCCTGCAACGCGAAGAGCGCCTTGACGGGGAACGCATCGCCTCCGGCCACCGGGACGCAGATGTCGCCCTCGAACGCGGCGCGGTCCTTGGCGCCGCCCGCGCGGCCCTCGAGCGCGTACAGCCCCGCGTCGGAGCAGGACAACAGGCACAGGACTGGAACGAAGAGCGGAGCCGCCCGCAAGAGTGCGCGCATCACAAGGATTGTAGACCTCAGGCCCCCGAGGTGACGCAAGTCACGCCGTGGAAACCCATGACCGGCACGCAGCGGGGCCCGGGAATTCGGCCGGTCGTGGAACAAGGTGGCGCGGGCGGACCGCGACACATGCTCGGGGTTACAGCGTGAGCAGGAATCCGAGCAGATCATCCCGCTCCTCCGGAGTCAGTGCCGAGGCGTTTCCGTGACGCGGCCCCGACATGTCGAGCACGGCGCGCAGCGCGAAGCGCGAGCCCACCGTCAAATGGTCCCCCTCCACCGCGTACCCCGCGGCGCCGCTGGTGAGCATGGGCCAGATGTCCCACGCGCCCACCAACGAGGGCGGCGCCGCGCCGGCCACCAGGTCCTGCATCTCCAGGCGCAGGGGCAGCGCCACGGGCGTGCCCACGTCCAGGTACTGGCCCCGCGTCTCGGGTGACTCGTCCAGAGTGTAGAGCGGTGCAGGGTGACAGGCGACACACCCGCCCTTGCCCTCGAACAGCTCGCGCCCGCGCGCGGGATGACCCAGGTGACCATCCGGCAGCGCCACCTCGGTGCGCGGAGCGCCGGCCGCGTCCCGGTAGGGATTGGGCGGCGTGCTCATGAGCGAGGTGAAGAGCGTGAGCGCCTCCACCTCCTCCTCGGTGGGGTTGGGGTTGTGGAAGCGGTTGCGTCCGCCCACCGTGCGCACCGTCTCCGC
Source organism: Citreicoccus inhibens (assembly GCF_019039035.1). Classification (GTDB taxonomy): domain Bacteria; phylum Myxococcota; class Myxococcia; order Myxococcales; family Myxococcaceae; genus Citreicoccus; species Citreicoccus inhibens. Next base: position 639,555 of record NZ_JAHNZT010000001.1, read on the forward strand.
GATGCTGTGCGTGCTCGCGGGCGTGAAGTACGGCGGGGTGTCGCGGCTGCCCAGCGCCGTGGTGGAGCGGTAGACGCGCATGGGCCGCGTCTTCTCGTAGAAGACGCCTCCGGTGTGCCCCTCCAGATGGCACGCGTCACAGCTCATGCCCGTGCGCCCCAGGTCCGCGTAGTAGAGCACCTGCCCCAACCGACGCCGGGCCTGCGCGCGCGACGTTCCCACGGGGAGCTGGCGCAGCACGCGCGCCCCACCCTTGCGGGCCTCGCTCACATCCACGACCGCCACCGTGTGCGTGAAGCGGTTGAGCACATAGAGCGTGCGCCCATCCGGAGACAGCGCGAGCGAGCGCGGGCCGGAGTGCAGCTCGTCTCCTGCTCGGCCCTTCGTCGCCAGGTCGCTCGCGGGACGGATCCGCGGCGTGCCGTCCGGAGGGGCGATGGCCAGCTCCTGGAGCACCGCGCCACGCGCCGCCTCGTCGCCCGTCACCAGGGCCTTCACGTCGAGCACGCGCACGCGCCCCAGGGCCACGTCCGCCGCGTAGAGGAGCCCCGCCGCGTCGTCCAGCGCGAGCCCCTCCGTGATGCCCGCGCCGAAGCCTCGGTGCCGCACCAGCTGGCGCCGCGCGGGGTCCAGCACCGCCACGCCGCTGTTCGCGCTCACCTCCATGCGCTGGGCGTTGGGCCCCACGTTCGGCCCCAGGCTCGCCATGAAGATGCGCGCCCACCTCGCGCTGGCCACGAGCGCGCGCGGTGCCTTGCCGCCCATCACCTGCGCGCGAAACGGCTCCGTGTTACCGCCCACGATGGACACGCCGGGCCGCGGCACCACCGTGCCCACCTCCGCGCCGTCCTCCTCACGCAGCAACAGCACTTGCCCGGTCTGGAGACTGCCCACCGACAACAGCCCCTGAAGCCGCGCGAGCGCGCGAGGGTTGGGGTCCACCGGCGTCGCCCAGCGCTCGCGACCGTCGTCCAGGCCCAGGGCGCGCACCGTGTCGCGGATGTGCTCGGCCACGAAGGCCACGCCGCGCGCGCCGTCCACCTCCAGGCCCTCGGCGCCCTCGGGCGCGGGGAGGAGGCGGGGCGGCTGGTCCAGCGCGTCCAACGCATACAGCCGCAGCTCCGGGGCGAAGCGATGCGCCACCCCCAGCCACGCGCGGCCCGCAGCGTCCTTCCAGGTCGCGAGCGCGCTGGGACCATCCCCTGTCGCGAGCGACACCACGCCCCCCTGCGCCACATCCAGCGCGTACACGGTATCGGTGGGTGGCGAGGCGATGAACAGCGTGCGCCCATCCGGCGAGGACACCATCGCCGCGAGGTCCGCGAACGCCGCGTCGTTCACCACGGTGAGCCGTGCCGAGCCTTCCGGCGTGAGGCCCGCATCCACCGCGAGCGTCACGTCCACCACGGCCTGGGGCAGATCGGCATCCAGCGCGACATCCGCCGGCAGGCGCGCATAGGCATGACGCGCATCGACGACCGAGAGCGGAAGCTGGCGCGAAAGCGGAGCCCCCAGGGCCAGCTTCAACCCCGGCACCAGGTTCTCGCCGTACACCGCCAACGGCTGGGAGGTCTGATTGCTGGTGAGCTTGGGGCCCACCGACACGAGCCGCGGCCGAGGCCCCACCACGGGGGGCGCGGAAGACACCCCCGACGCGGGCGTGCCGCCGCGCAGCATGAAGAAGCCCGTGGCGCAGAGCACCAGCGCGAGCGCGCAGAGCACCACTCCGTTGCGAATCCCACCCATCAAGATGACTCGGAGCCTCCGCGCGACAGCATCCAACATCCCTCGTGCCGCCGCGATGACTTCGGTTGCATCTGCTCACATGAATTGCAAGCGGCGCATGAGGATTCTCACGCCACCTTTCCAGTCGGCTGGCAATCCCGACCGCTCGGCGTGGAGCGTCCGCCACACTGGGGTGGAGTGCCCCCCACACTTGATCCCACGCACACGTCACGCGGCACGGGACTGTGCGTTGACAGCTTGGGGCGAGCATCGCTTAACCTGCCGATGATGCGACGCTTCCTTCTCTTCTCCGCCGTCGCCGTTGCGCTCGGCCTCGGACCGCTCCCCACCGCCAGCGAATCTTGGGCCCAGGGACGGACTCGCTCACCTCGAACCGCGAAGGCCGCCAAGCCCGTGTCCGGCAAGGCCCCCAAGAAGGGTGGCAGCAAGACGCCGCCGCGCATCGAGCCGCGCGCGGGTGCCGCTGTGAATGACCCGGTGACGGGCGACGCGGCCACCGCCTCGGCGGCGCCTCCGCAGCGCGGACCGGCTCGCATCGACTTCGATGACCGGCTCATCCAAGGCCAGACAAACAAGTCCGGTGCCGTGTATCTGTATGACCGCAAGGAGCTGAAGACCCGGTCGATGATCCGCGAGCGCGAGAGCTTCCGCTCGGAGACGCTCGCCACGGTGTACGACCAGTAGGGCGGCGGCGCCCACCAGCCCTCGAAGGGAGCGTCACCGTTGAGCGGTCAGCCCACTGTCCTGCAAGTCGTTATCCTCCGCGACGGCCTCCTCGTGGGCACGGAGGTGTTCATCCCCGGCACGTACGCGCTGGGCTCCGACCCGTCGTCTGATTTGCGATTGGACGACCCCACGGTGGGGCCGCGCCACGCGGTGCTCTATTTCCAGAACGGGCGCACCGCCATCCAGGACGCGGGCTCCGCCACGGGCGTCTTCGTCAACGGCCACCGGGTGTCCGCGTGTGAGATCCGCTCCGTGGACGAGGTGCTGTGCGGCCCCTTCGTGCTGAAGACGCGCGTGCTCGCGCAGCGCCCGCCCGAAGCGAAGCCCCAGCCGCCGCCCGAGGTCGCCGCGCTCCTCGGCAGTCCCGCGCCCGCGCCCGGTGCACCCCAGCCGCCCGCTGCTGCGCGGCAGATTCGCCCCACGCCAAGCCCGGTGCCGCCCACTTCGCAGCCGCTGGCCGCCACCGTTCCCGCCGCGCGCGTGCCCCTTTCGATTCGCCCGCCCACGGAGGCGCCCCAAGCGCCCGTCGCCGCACCGCCCGCCATGGCGCCCGTGCGCGCCGCGCCGCAGCCAGTCCCCCCGCAGCAGCCGATGCACGCGCAGCAGCCCATGCATCCGCAGCAGCCCATGCACGCGCAGCAGCAGGCGATGCATGCACAGCAGCCCATGCATCCGCAGCAGGCGATGCACGCACAGCAGCAGGCGATGCACGCGCAGCAGCCCGCGCATGCGCAGCCGATGCACGCGCAGCAGCCCATCGCTCCGGTTCCTCCCAACACCGTGCCGTCCGTGCGCCGGCGCTCGTCGCCGGAGCCCGAGGCCACCGAGTCGGGGCTGCTCCTCGCGGACGATCTGCTGGCGGACATGCCGCCCATGCCGGTGGCCCAGGATGACGGGCCGCTGCTGCGCGAGACCGCGCTCCCCACTCGGCCCACGCATGCGCCTCGCATCGAGGGCGGCAAGGGCGCGCCGCAGCTCTACCTGGATCTGTACTGGGGCGCCGTGCGTCGCGACGCGCGCCGCTTCGCGCCGGACGCGAAGAAGCCCGTGCTGGCCTCGCAGGACGAGACCGCGCCCATGCCGCTGTGGGGCTTCACCCTGCCCCAGCAGGACGCCGCCTTCGTCCTCGCCGAGTCGCGCAACGGCGCCTTCCGCCTCTACGTCCCGCCCGGAACGGACATCGAGAAGGCCAGCTCGGATGGTCGCTTCGCGCCCATCACCACCGCGGCCCTCGAGTCCGATGGCAGCCGACGCTTCATCACCCTGCGCCAGGGCGCCGCCGCGCGACTCACCCAGGGCCAGATGTCGCTGGTGGCCTACTCCGCCCTCGTGCCCGAGCGCGTCTTCGTCAACCCGCTCAAGGGCCTGCCGTGGCTGACGCTCGCGCTCCTCGCCCTCTTCGGCGGAGGGCTCGGCGCATTCATCGTCACGCGCCCCAAGCGCTCGGACACCGCGGACTTCACGCAGAAGAACCTGCCGCCCGTGGCGCTGCGCCTCATCGCTCCCGAGCCCAAGAAGAAGGAAGAGGCGAAGAAGAAGCTGGAGGCCATCAAGAAGAAGGCCGAGCCCGTCAAGGAGAAGGTCGTCGAGAAGGCGCCGCCCAAGCCGGTCAAGGAAGTGGCTCCGCCGGTGAAGCCTCCCCCGCAGGTGGAGAACAAGGCCCTCAAGGCGCTGGCGAAGCTGTCCGCCGCGGGACCTCCCGCCAATGACCTGCTCGCCGCGGTGGACAAGCTGGGCAGCGGCCCGGGCAGCAAGAACGTCAAGACCTCCAACTACAAGCTGTCCGGACTCATCGGGAAGGCGCCCATCGCCAACGCCGGCACCGGCATCTTCGGGCTCGGCGGTGGCGGCAAGGGCGGCGGCGCCACGCTCGGCGCGGAGCTGCTGCGCGGCAAGGGTGGCGGCGGAATCGGCGCGCTCGGCGCGGGCAGCGTGGGCAAGGGCGCGGTGGGCGGCACCGTCACGCGCGCCACCGCGCGCAGCATCTCGTCCACCCAGGGCACCGTGGATCGCGAGGCCGTGGCCAAGGTCATCAACAGCCACCTGCAGGACGTGCACTCCTGCTACGAGCGCGCGCTGCTCAAGGACCCGGGGCTGGCCGGCAAGGTCGTCCTGGAGTGGAGCATTGGCCTCAACGGCAGCGTGACGTCCGCGAAGACCAAGTCCTCCACCCTCCGCAATGCCTCCGTCGAGGCCTGCATCCTCAGCAGCTTGAAGACGTGGACCTTCCCCGCCCCGAAGGGCGGCATTGTCATCATCACGTATCCCTTCCTCTTCAACTCGGTTGGCTACTGACGCGGGGTCCCCCTCCCCTCGCCACGGCCCGCCACCCGCCAGGAAACACCCCACCGTGCGATCCGTTCTGCTCATCCTCCTGTGCCTGGTGCCCGGCTTCGCGCGCGCGCAGGCCGAGGCGCTCGAGAATCCCGGCACCGTCTCCGCGGTGCAGGACCGGCTCTACCGCATGCACCACGAGCTGACGCTCGGCGTGGGCGTGCTGCCCGCTGACGCCTTCTACAAGGGCTTCGTCGGCGCGCTCGGCTACACGTACCACTTCAGCGACACGTTCGCGTGGCAGGTGGGCCGTGGCATGTACAGCTACAACGTGCAGACGGGGCTGCGCCGCCAGTTGGAGCGCGACTTCGACGTGGCGCCCACCGCGACCGCGTTCGAGGACCAGGTGCAGTGGATGGTGGGTTCGGACCTCGTGTGGAGCCCGCTGTACGGCAAGACGTCCATCCTCAACAGCAGCGTGGTGCACTTCGAGGCGTTCCTCCTGGGCGGCGGCACCGTGGTGAAGGTGCACCGCTCGGATGGCTTCCGCCCCGCCATCAACCTGGGCGTGGGCCTGCGCATGTTCTCCGGCAAGACGGTCTCGTTCCGGCTCGACGTGACCAACAACGTCGTGTTCGCGGGCACCTCCCGCATCATCAACGTCCCCACTGTTCAGCTGGGCACCGCGTTCAACTTCGGCGCCACGGAATGACACCCCGCCCCTTCATCGCCGCCGCGCTTGCGAGCGCCGCGCTGCTCGTGTTCCCACCGGCCGCCTCCGCCGCTGTCCCGGACGGGGGGCTGGCCATGCCCCCGCCCCCGACGGGCACCACCACGCGCGCCAACGCCTCCCCCGCGGACGCAGGCACGCCCCTGCCCGCCGATGGCGGCACCACCGCGGCCGCCGCCGAGCCGCCTCCCCCTCCGCCCAAGAAGGTGGAGGCCGGCGTCTTTGACCAGGCGCTGCAGGACTACTTCGCCGGCAAGCCGCGCGCCGCCGCGGGCCCGCTGTACGCGTGGCTCCAGGCCACGCCTCGCACGGACGAGAACTACGCCTGGGGCCAGTACTTCCTCGCCAAGAGCCTCATCGACCTGGGCCTCACCCACGCGGGCGCGTCCTATCTGGCGCGCATCGCGCGCGAGCGCACCAACCCCAACGTGCTGCCCCGCGCGCTCGACGCGCTCAAGGACCTCACCGACCGGCCGCACGACGAGGTGATGATCGACGAGCAGGTGTTCGGCGCGCTCGACCTGGGCTTCCTCCCGGACGAGACCGGCGCCTACGCCCACTATCAACAGGGCATGGTGGACCTGCGCGTGGGCAACGAGCGCTGGGCCAACACGCACTTCTCCAAGCTGCCCGAGTCCTCGTCCGAGGCCAGCCGCGCCAAGTTCGCGCTGCTCGTGACCCGGCTCAAGCAGGTGAAGGAGCCCTCGGACGAGATGGTGAAGGACTTCCTCGGACTGTCCGAGGACGACAAGCTCACCCGCGACGCGCGCAACGAAGCGGCGCTCGCCGTGGCGCGCCTGCGCTATGAGCGCAAGGACTACCCCGGCGCGCTGGAGGCCTACGGCAAGGTGAAGCTGCCGGAGTTGGATCCCGGCCGCGCCAGCCTCTACCTGGAAGAGGCGTGGACCCGCTACAAGCTGGGCGAGGTGCGCGCCGCGCTGGGCATCCTCACCACGCTGGACGCGCCGTCCTTCCGCGACGAGTTCCTCCCGGACAAGTACCTCCTGCGCGCGCTCATCTTCCGCGACCTGTGCCAGTACCTGCCCGCCAAGCGCGCCGCCAAGGAGCTGACGCGGCGCTACGCGGACTCGCTGGAGTCCGTGCGCGGGCGCGAGGACCTGACGCAGGACGTGCGCCTGCGCCGCGCCGCCAACGCCCACGGCGGCACGCGCCGCGCCGCGCGCTTCGTGGAGGTGCTGGACCTGGAGGGCGAGCGACTGGGCCGCTACGCCGGCAGCTTCGGCGACCGGCTCTTCGCGCACCTCACCAAGCTGTATGACCTGGCCCACGCCGAGGGCGTGCGCGTGTACGAAGCGCGACTGGCCGAGGCCGTGCGCCAGGAGGCGGACACGCTCCTGCGTGCGTCCGAGCAGGTGCGCCTCATGGAGTACGAGGTGGGCCTCAAGCTGTACGAGCGCGTGAAGAAAGGCGCGAAGGTCGTGTCGCCACAAGACGAAGAACTCCTGTCGCCCGCTCAGGTCGCCTTCCACTTCGACGGGGAGTACTGGAACGACGAGCTCAAGTCGTACCGGGTCCGCATCGAGAGCCGCTGCATCGAGGAAAACCCATGACCGGCACGCTCACCGGCCTCATCGCCGCCGCGCTGCTGACCGCCACGCCCCCCAGCGGCGCTGCCCGCCCCGGCCCCAACCTCAACCCCATCGTCTCCAAGGCGAAGGAGCGCGAGGAGCTCATCGCCAAGCTCAAGCGCGACATCTTCAAGGTGGACCGCGCGCTCGGCGAGACGGAGAAGCTCATCTCCAAGAGCCGCAACGCGCCGTACCTGCCGGACCTGCAGTTCCGGCTGGCCGAGCTGTACGTGGAGAAGAGCCGCTACGTCTATTACCTCCAGGCCGAGTCCCGGCCCGAGGGTGCCAGCGGCGCGCTCGTCTCTCCGGAGACGCGCCTGCTCAAGCAGAAGGCGGTGCAGCTCTACTTCCGCCTGCTGCGCGAGTACCCGGACTTCAAGGACGGCGACCAGGTGACGTTCTATCTGGCGCACGAGCAGCGAGAGCTCGGTCAGTTCGACGAGATGCTCAAGACGCTCGGGGACCTGACGCACAAGTTCCCCAACAGCCCGCTGCGCCTGGAGGCCGAGCAGATCCTCGGCGACCACTTCTTCGACAAGGCGGACCTCGTCGAGGCGGAGAAGCACTACCAGGCCATCCTGGAGGCGCCGCCCTCGCCGGTGCACGACCTGGCCCGCTACAAGATGGGCTGGATCCGCGTGAACCAGGCCAAGCACGCCGAGGCCGTGACGTTCTTCGAGGCCGCCGCCGCCAGCGCGCCTTTGCCCGGCGTGGACGTGAAGAAGGCCCTCAACGTGAAGCGCGAGGCGCTGCTGGACCTCGTGTACAGCTACACCGAGGCCCGTCCGCCCAAGGGCGCGCTCAACTACTTCGAGAAGCTCAGCGAGAGCCGCGCCACGTACTCGCTCGCGCTCGACAAGCTCAGCAACCGCTACTTCATCAAGCAGCAGTACGAGTGGGCCATCCCCGCGCTGCGCAAGCTGATGGAGATCCAACCGGACCCCGAGCTGGACCTGGAGCGCAGCCAGAAGCTGTATGACTCGCTCAAGGCCGCCAAGGGCAAGGTGCTGCCCGACCCCGAGGACATCCGCTTCCTCGTGCGCGCCGCGGTGCAGAGCAAGACGGACCCCGAGCTGGCCGAGGGTGAGCGCAAGAAGCAGCTCGCCGAACTGGAGGAGATGGGCCGCGACCTCGCCACCCAGGTGCACCTGGCCGCGCAGAAGAAGGACGAGAAGGACCTCTACGTGAAGGCGGCCGCCGCCTACCGCGAGTACCTGGGCCTGTTCCGGCCGGACCAGTACGTGCGGCCCATCATGAAGAACCGCGCGGACGCGCTCTTCGCGGCCAAGGAGTTCCCCGAGGCGGCCCGCCAGTTCGAGGAGCTGGCCCGCTACGAGGAGAAGGCCAAGGACGGCAAGGCGGTGGAGGCGGCCATGTACGGCGCGCTGCTCGCCCACTTCTCCACGCTCAAGCCCGAGGAGGCCCTCAAGCGCAGCGCCTTCGAGGTGGCGGACGCGCGGCAGGCCCTGAAGCTCCTGGGCGCCGACTACGTGGCGCGCTACCCGCAGAGCCCCAACGTGTTGGACGTGAAGTTCAACATCGCGCGCGCCTACTACGAGGACGGCGAGTACCCGAAGGCGGCGGAGCTGTTCACCGCGTTCGCGCTGGCGCACCCGGCCTACAAGGACGCGCCGGTGGCCGGCAACCTGGCCCTGGACAGCCTGCGGCAGGTGAACGACTTCAAGAAGCTGGACGAGACGGGCCGCAAGTTCCTCGCGTCCGCCCTGCCCTCCAACTTCCGCGGCGAGGTGCAGAAGATCCTCAACCAGAGCAAGGCCGAGGCGCTGGACGAGCTGGCCTTGCAGAGCGCCCAGGAGACGGGCGACGTGGTCGAGGGACTCGTCAAGGTGGCGGACGAGAACAAGAACTCGGACATCGGCGAGAAGGCGCTGTACGGCGCGTTCACCGCGGCGCGCGAGAAGCGCGACATGTCGCGCGAGCGCGAGCTGGGCGCCAAGCTGGTGCAGGACTACCCCAAGAGCCAGTACCTCTCGGACGTGCTGCTCACGCTGGGCCGCCACGCCGCCGAGGCCGCGGCCTTCCCGGAGGCCGCGGGCTGGTTCGAGCAGGTGGGCCAGAAGCTCGGCGCGGACTTCGCGGCGGTGGATGGCTGGCTGGCCGCGGCGCGGCTGCGCATGGGGCTGGGGGACTACAAGGACGCCGCTCGCAACCTGGAGATGGCGGCCGAGGTGGCCGGCGCGCGCAAGGGCGAGGTGCTGGCGCTCTTGGCCGACACGCGCCTGAAGCAGAAGGACATGGGCCGCGCGAAGACGGCGGCCGAGGCCGCGCTGAAGCTCGACAAGGGCAACGTGGCCGCGGCGGCGGTGCTCGCCGAGGTGCAGGCCACCACGGCGGCGAGCGCGGCTCCGGACGCGCTCATCTCCACCCTCACCACCGCGGTGCAGGGCCCCAACGGCCAGACGGAGGAGGCCGCCAAGGGCCTGTGGTTCCTGGGCGAGATTCTCTACCGCCAGTTCAAGGACCTGCCGGCGGACAAGGTGGAGGAGAAGGTCTCCGCGCTCCAGGCCATGGAGGGCGTGTACACCCAGGCCGCGTCGCTCGGGTATCCCGAGTGGGCGGTGGCCTCGTTGTGGAAGCTGGCGCTGGCGTACGGCCACATCGCGGACGTCGTCGAGCAGACGCCGGTGCCCGGGGGCTTGTCCGCCGCCGAGGCGCGCCAGTTCCAGGACGCAGTGAAGCAGCAGGTGGGCCCGCTGAAGACGCGCTCCGAGGAGGCGTTCAAGGCGTGTCTGTCTCGCGCGGAGTCGCTCGAGGTCTACAGCACCGCGGTGCTGGGCTGCCGCAACCACACGGACGTGGCCTCGCTGCCGCTGCCGCAGCCGGGCACGCCCACGCAGCCCGCGGCGCTGGAGGACCTGCGCAAGAAGGCGGAGAAGGTGCTGTCCGCCGAGGCGCTGGAGGCCCTGGGCATGGGCTACCTGGACGCGCGTCAGTACGGCATGGCTCAGCTCACGCTCGGTCGGGTGACGGAGCTGCAGGACACGCGGGCCTCGGCGCACAGCGCGCTGGGCTGGGCGCTGCTCAACACGGGCGACGCCATGGGCGCTCGCGCCGCGTACGCCAAGGCGCTGGAGGCGGACCCCACCTACGACAAGGCCCGCATCAACCTGGCGGCCCTGCGCTGCCGCTTCGGCGACACGGACGGCGCGCGCCGCGAGCTGGCCGTCCTCAAGGACGTGGCCAACCTCAACGGTCCGGACGTGGACGCGGGGTGGAAGGCGTGCAAGTGAGCCCCTCTCACATCGCGGCGGCCCTGGGAGCGCTCCTGGGCCTCACCGCGTGCGGCGACAAGGACAGCGGCGCGCTGGAGGGCAGCGTCACCCCGCTGCTCGACCTGCGCTACCAGCGCAGCGAGGCGCGGGTGGGCGAGGGCGAGCTGTCCGTCAGCTTCCTCCAGGACCAGGGCGCGGGCGCCGACACCGTGCTCAAGGTGAGCGCCCGCGTGGACGACATGCTCCCCGAGGGCTACACCGACTCGCTCGACATCGACCTGGCGCAGGTGTTGGACAACGGCGCCCAGCGAGGCACGGTGGGCCGCAGCGTGCTGGACGAGCCGGTGCGCGCCTTCCCGAAGCTCGCGCGCGGCAACCTCTTCGTGCGCACCATTCCCCAGCCGGGCAGTCGCGTGTCCGGCGAGTTCAACGTCACCTTCGTCAACGGCACCGACGTCTACTCCGGCCGCACCATCTTCGGCCGCTTCGAGGCGACCGTTCCATGAAGTTCTCCTTCCTGCTCACCCTGTCCCTCCTGGCCGTCGCGTGCGGCCCCCGCTACGGCATGCGCGTGCCGGACGGGCTGGTGAAGAAGCTGCCGTACGAGTCCCGCATCGAGCTGCTGGAGGCGGAGAACGACCTGGCCCTGGCCATCGACCGCGTGGACGAGGCAGACAACGAAATCAGCCGCGCGCGGGACAACATCCGCCGCGCCAAGTCCCGCCAGGCCGCCGCCGAGGACGAGGTCGACCGCGCCACGGACGAGGTGTCTCGCGAGGTGGCGAAGCTCGCCATCGAGGAGGCCGAGGCCCGCGTGACGTTCCTGCGCGCGCACCAGCGCCTCAACGTGGGCCTGCGCGACGTGGAGAAGCTGGCGCGGCAGTGCGCCTTCGCGAAGTTCGAGCTGGCGCGCCTCACCGCCGCGCGCAAGGCGAAGGTGCCGGGCAGCGAGAAGCTGGACCCGAAGGAGTTCGAGCAGCAGGTGACCGAGTGCGACGGCGCCGTGAAGTCCAAGCGCGCCGACCTCGCCGAGGACACCAAGGAAGAGCAGACGGCGCGGGGGGCGTGGGAGACGAAGAAGGCCGCACTGGCGAAGAAGACCTTCGACGCACGAGCAAGTCCCTACGTGGAGAACCTGTGATGACGAGAGCCGGCGTCCTAGTCCTCCAGCTGCTCACCGCCCAGGCCCCTGCCCCCGAGGCTCCTCCGCCGGAGCGTCCCGCGGCGGAGCCCGCTCGTCCGGACAAGCTGCCGGATGACCCGGACGCGCTCTACAAGCTGGGCACGGCGTTCCTGGCGCAGAACCAGCCGCGCCGCGCGGTGGCGCCCTTCACCAAGCTGGTGGGACTGACGCCGGACGGCGTGCCCGCGCGCGTGGCGCTCGCGCGCGCGCTGCGCTTGTCGGGCGACGCGGAGAGGTCTCGCGCGGTGCTGGACTCGGCCATCGCGACCTTCCCCGAGGAAGCCACGCTGCGCGCCGAGCGCGGCCTCTTGGCCCGACTGCTGGACGAGAAGGACGTGGCCATCGCGCAGTACGCGGTGGCCACCGAGCTGTCCCCCAAGGACGCCGAGCTGAGATTCAACCTGGGCGAGTCCCTGGAGAGCGCGGGCCGCACCGACGACGCCATCGAGGCGTACCGCGAGGCCCTCAAGCTGGACGGCGCGCTCAACGTGGCGCGCATCAACCTGGGCAAGGCCCTGGCCGACAAGGGCCTGACAGGGGAGGCCAAGGAGGTGCTGCGCGAGGCCCTGCGCCAGAAGGCCACGGACGCCGAGGCCCACTACAACCTGGGCACGCTGCTCATGCGGGACAACGACCTCGCGGGCGCGGTGGCCGAGTACCAGGCCGCGCTCGCGGCCGACCCCAAGCACGCGCGCGCCCACAACAACCTGGGCGTGGTGCTGGACGAGCAAGGCAACCACCGCAAGGCCACCGAGTCGTTCTCGCGCGCCATCGCGCTGGACCCCAAGTACGCCGAGGCGCACTTCAACCTGGGGCTCGCGTACTTCCAGTTGGGAGAGAACGCGCGCGCCACCAAGGCGTTCGAGAAGGCGCTGCTCTTGGAGCCCCGGCGCTCCAGCGGCCCGTACACGCAGCTCGGCCAGCTCTATCTCGCGCAGGGCAAGAAGACGCAGGCCGTGGAGGCCTTCAAGAAGGCCATCGAGAAGAGCACCGAGGACGGGAAGAAGACGCCCGAGGCGTACCAGGGCCTGGCGCGCTCCTACTTGTCGCTGGGCAAGGTGGATGACGCGGTGGCCACGCTCAAGACGGCCGTGGATGCCTTCCCGAACGAGGCCGGGGCGCACTCCGCCTACGGCGACGCGCTGAAGGCCAAGGGCGACCTGGACGGCGCCATCGCGCAGTACGAGGCGGGCGTGAAGCTGTCCCCCACCCCGGAGAATCGGCTGGCGCTGGCGGAGGCGTACTCGCGCAAGCACGTGGCGGCCAAGGCACGGCCGCTCTACGAGGCGCTGCTCGCGGAAGATCCAAACCAGCGCGCGGCGAAGCTGGGGCTGGCGGACCTGCTGCTGGCCATGGGCGACTACAACGCCGTCGAGACGCTGCTGAAGGTCAAGGACGGCGAGGAGCCGGACACCGCGGCGCTCTCGCGGCTGGGCATCTTGCACTCTCGGCGCCAGCGTCCCGACCTCGCGCTGCCCGAGCTGGAGGCCGTGGTGGCCAAGGACCCCGCGCAGTTGGAGGCGCGCGCGGAGCTGGGCTTCCTCTACTTCCGCGGCGGCGATGAGCAGAAGGCCGTGCGCGTGCTGAGCGACGTGCTGGCCGTGGAGCCTCGCAACGCGCTGGGCCTCTTGTACCTGGGCCACGCGCTGTACCGGCAGGGCAAAGCCAAGGACGCGGAGAAGTCCTTCCGGGGCGCCGTGCAGGTGGACCCGGGACTGGGCGAGGCGCACTTCGCGCTGGGCCAGCTCCTGGAGGCCACTGGCAAGACGGACGAGGCGCGCAAGGAGTACGAGGCCACCCTGCTCATCCAAGCGAACCACGCCGACGCGAAGCTGGCGCTCAAGAAGCTGGGCGCGGCCACGCCGCCCTGAGACCACGCCTCACCCGGGCCAGCCGAGCAGCACCGTGCCCGCCGCGACGAGCCCCGCGCCGGCCAGCTGCCGGCGCCCGAGGCGCTCGCCCTGCAACGCCGCGAGCCCCAACGCGAAGGCGATGGAGGTGTTGCGCAGGGTCATCACCGCGCCCGCCCCCGTGCGCGCGAGCGCCATCAACATGAAGGCGAAGGACAGCGTGCACACGAGCCCGGCGCTCACCACGCGCACGGGGCGCTCCAGCGCTTCTTGACGGAAGACACGCCAGCCCAGCCGGTGGACGCGCTCGGCCACGAGCATCGGTAGGGCCACGCACATGGAGAGGGTGAAGAGCGCGGGCGGCTGCGTGCCTTCGCCCAACGCCAGCTTGTAGGACAGGTGATAGCTGGCGATGCACACCGCGGCCACCGCGGCCCACGCCACGCCCCGGCCCACGGGCCCCGTGGGCCGGGCGAGGTGCATGAGCAACAACCCCAGGCCAATGGTGACGGCGCCCGACACCGTCCACACCGAGACGGCTTCCCCCAGCCACAGCACGGACACGGGCCACACCCACAACATGGCCCCACCGCGAGACACCGTGTACGCGATGCCCAGCGGCGCGTGGCGCAGCGCTCGCGCGAGCGACGCGAGGTAGACGGTCTCGAAGACTCCCGCGGCCAGCGTCCAGGCCACGCCGCGCGAGGACGCGAACGCGGGCCCGTGCAGCCCGAGCGCCCACACCGCGCCGCCCACCAGGGACACGGTGATGACGCTCACCACGCCCACTTCGGGGTTCGGATGACGCTTGAGCATCGCGTTCCACGCGGCATGGAAGAACGCGGACGACAGCACCAGCACCAGCGCAACGGGCTCCACCGCCACTCCTCGCGAGACGATGCGCCTTTGTAGCCCGCGAGCGACTCGGGCGCAGACAATCCCGCGTCCCTCCCCGGGCCTCTCGCCTTGGAGGACCGAGCGGCCCGGGGAAGACAGCGGTTGCCCCCGTCAGCGAGGGCTGCGGACGGCGGCAGCAGCGGGCACGACGAGCGGCCCGGGAGCGCCGGGGCGGTCGAGGACCTCGACTCGGACACCGAAGGTCTCGGCGATGAGCGCGGGCTGGAGCACCTCGGCCGGCGACCCCGAGGCGACGAGCCGCCCCCCGGCCAGGACCGCCAGCCGGTGCGCGTAGCGAGCGGCGAGGTTCAAGTCATGGAGGATGGCCAGCACCGAGCCTCCCGACTGAGCGAAGCGCAGCGCCTCTTCCAACACCAGGTGCTGGTGCGCCAGGTCCAGGCTCGCCGTCGGCTCGTCCAACAAGAGGTAGCACGGGCCTCGCGCGGGCGCGTCCCAGAGCTGGGCCAGCACGCGGGCCAACTGCACGCGCTGGCGCTCGCCTCCCGACAGCGTGAGGTACGAGCGCTCCGCGAGGTGGCGAGTGCCCGTGGCATCCAGCGCGGCCAGCGCCACGCGCGTGTCCTCCCCGCTCGTGCCGCCGCCGAGGTGCGGACTGCGGCCGAGCAGCACGACCTCGCGCGCGAGGAAGCCGAAGCCCAGCGATGCCTCTTGGGGCAGGACCGCCAGTCGCCGCGCGCGCTCGCGAGGGAGCCACGACGCCAGGGGGCGACCGTCCATCAGCACCTCGCCCAACGACGTGGCCTGCTCTCCGGCCAGCACCGACAACAGCGTGGACTTGCCCGCGCCGTTGGGGCCCACCACCGCGACGAGTTCACCGGGGTGCAGCGCCAGCGATACGCGGCGCAAGGTGACACGGGCGCCTCGGCGGACATCCACGTCTTTCGCAACGAGGCTCATGCGCGACCTCGGCCCCGCGCGAGCAGCGCGATGAAGGCCGGAGCGCCCAGCGCCGACGTCAGCGCCCCGATGGGCAGCTCCAACGGCGCCACCACCGTGCGGGACACCACGTCCGCGCCCACGAGCAGCGCGGCGCCCATCAAGGCCGTGGCGCCGAGGAGTCGTCGGTTGTCCGGTCCCAACACGAGTCGCAGCAGCGACGGCACCACGAGCCCCACGAACCCGATGGTGCCCGTGAAGGCCACCGCCGCCCCCACGCCCAGGGCCGTCCCGAGAATGAGTCGGCGCTGAAGCCGCTCCACATCCACGCCCAGATGACGCGCTTCGCGCTCGCCCAGCATCAACAGGTTGAGGCGCGAGCCCTCGCGCAGAAGCAGGACGAGCGCGATGCCGAGGGGAACCACCGCCACGCGCACCGCCTCCCACGAGGCCCCGCCCAGACTGCCCAGGTTCCAGAAGGTGATGGAGCGCAGCTGCGCGTCGCTCGCCACGGAGATGAGCAACCCCACGCACGCACTGGCGCCCGCCGAGATGGCGATGCCCGCGAGCAGCACGCGCGGCCCCTCGGCGCGCCCCCCTCGCACCCCGAGCCGGTACGCGAGCAGGGTGGCGACCAGCGCCCCCAGGAATGCCACCCCGGGGACGGCCAGCGCGCGCAGCGGCCCCAAGCGCGAGGCCAGGGCCACGTCCAGGAGGATGGCGGACACCGCGCCGACCGCCGCGCCACCCGTCGTCCCCAAGAGCCCCGCGTCGACCAGCGGGTTGCGGAACAGCGCCTGAAGAGCGGCCCCGCTGAGCGCCAGGACCGCCCCCACCAACATCCCCAGCAGCGCGCGGGGCAGCCGGATGGAGAGCAGCACCGCCTCCTGCACGGGCTCCAAGCGATGCGCGGTGTCCACGCCCAACGCCGCCAACACCGAGCCTCCCAGCGACGCAGGGGGCACGGGCACCGCGCCCACCGCGATGGCCAGAAGGAACACACCGACCAGCAGTCCCCCGAGCACAGCCCATGAGAGACCTGGCCCGAGGGTGCCTCGCGCACGGCGCCCCCAGGACGGGGCGGGTGCCACGTCCGGAACACTCATGGCGCGCGCCGAGCGGGAGCCGGAGCGTGCAGCCGCTCACCCAACTGGTTCACCGCCGTGCCCAGCCGAGGCCCCAGGCCCATGAAGTGAACGTCCTCCACCGTCACCACGCGCCAGCCCTTCACCAGCGCCAGGCCCGGCACGCGCGACAGACCTTCGACTCCACCCGCGAGAGGCAACGAACCTTCGGGCAACAGGATGAAGTCGGGCGCGGCCTCGATCACCGCCTCTTGCGTCAGCGGCCGAGTCCCCGTCCACGCGGCGACAGTGTTCACGCCGCCCGCCAGTTGGATGAGCTGATCCGCCGCGGTTCCAGCACCGGCGACCATCCAGTTGCCGGCACCGCGTGCATAGAGCGCCAGCACGCGCGGACGCGGAGCCGCGCTCTTGCTCCGCGTCGCGGCCTGCTCCAGCTCACGGTTCATCGCGGTGACGAGCGCCTCGCCCTGCTCGACGCGCCCCAACAGCCGAGCCACCTCGCGGATGCGCCGACGCGCCGCCTCCACGGTCGGCGTGTTGGGCACGATGACCACGTCCACGCCCGCACCGCGCAGTTGTTCGAGCACCGCCGGAGGCCCCGCCTCCTCGGTGGCCACCACCTTCGTCGGACGCAGCGACAGCAGCCCCTCGGCCGACAGCGCGCGCTGATAGCCCACGCGCCGAGCGCTCGCGGCGCCCGGGACCGCCATGCTCGTGTCATCCACGCCCACGAGCCGCGCCCCCTGCCCCAACGCGATGACGGTCTCCGTGATGGCGGGCCCCACCGCCACCCAACGCTGTTCGGCAGGCTCCGCGCCCAGCGCCAGCGGAGCCATTGCGACGAGACACAGCGCCAACCCCCGCCCCAACGTCGCGCGGCTCACGACACCCCTCCCGCGATGGGCTGCGTCCGCGCCAGTTCCTCCGCGAGCGCGCGCCACGACGCATCCTCGGGAATGCCCGGCTTCCGCGCGCCGAAGAGCAGCGCGATGTTCTCGCCCTCCGCGTCGAACAGCTCCACGGACGTCACCACGCCGTCGCGCGTGGGCTTGCGCACCACCCAAGCGCTGTGGACGTGGTCGGCACGCACGTGCAGGTTGAAGCCCGGGTCCATGACGTTCATCCAGGGCCCCAGCGGTCGCACCGTGTGCACCGGCCCGGTGTGAATCTGGATGGCCCCCGGGTTGCCCACGAACACCATGATGGACTGTCCCGACGTGGCGGCCCGCGTCAGCGTCCACCCCAGGGCCTCGGTGCTCACGGGCTGCGCCAGCTCCGGCCCCGCCAGCCGCAGCGCTTGCACGCGGCCCGCGTTGAACCGCTGGAGCATGCCGAAGAACTCATGCGTGTCCTGGAGCGCTCGCCACGCGGCGCGCAGCCCCTCCGCATCCACCTCCGCGTCGGGGCGCGGCGTTGGCGCGGCCTTCCGAGCCTCCACGGGCGGCAGCGTGTATCCCGAGCCCGCGGCCAGCTCCGACACGAGCGCCTCGAAGGCCCCCACGTCGCTGCCCTCCTGGAGGTGCACCTTGTGCACGGCCGTCCCAGCCGCGTCGAAGAACTGGAGGCTCCGCTTCACCGCGCCCGCACCGCTCTCGCGCACCGCGAAGGCGAAGCGCCAATGCGACAGGAACAGGCGCAGGTCAATGTCGGGGTCCAACACCAGCGCGCGCGCGCCGCTCAGCTCCACGTTGCGATACACGCCACGCTTCTCATGGACCGCGTGCGCGTTGCGCGTGAGGGCCATGACCGGCCCCAGCGATTCGAGGCGCGGCAGAATCACATCCAGGCGCGGCTGGAGGACGATGACGTCTTCTCCGATGCCGGTGGCGATGAGCTCGGCCTCGCTGACGCCCAGATGCTCGGCGGCGTCGCGCACGCGCAGGCGGGGCTGCTCCTCGCGCAGGGCGCGCCAGCGCTGGCGCAACTGGACAGGGTCTCGGTGCTCTCCCGAAAGGGAAACGGACTGCATGGTGTCACCTCGTCGAAAAGGAAGAATCAGAAGTGGGTCGAGCCAGGACCGGTCCACGCGTACTCGAGCGTGAACGCGCCCGACGCGTAGGTGAGGAAGCGCAGCTTCGCGAAGCCGCCGTCGACGGTGCGCACCACGAACACCTGGGACTTGGGAGTCACCACGTGCGTCGTCATGTCGTAGTCGTACCAGGCGCCCAACACGGCATTGCCCGAGGCCTCGCCGCTGCCCGGAGGCCCCGCCACGGGCATCATGCTGTCCTGCGTGTAGGGCCCCTCGGGAGCCACCGTCACTTCACCCAGGGAGGTGACCTCGGTGACGACCGCGCCCGCGCTCCCCGTGCCGCTCGTGCCGCTGTTGGTGCGCACCCACGTGCGGCTGAAGGAGATGTCCCAATCCGAGCCCGGCGCGTCCGCCGTCAACGCGGCCACCGCCCCCAGCCCGAACCGCACGCCCACCACCCGCTGCGCATCGGAGGCGTCCACGGTGAGCTTCGTCACCGCCACCTCCACGGGCACCGCCGCGAGCTGCACCGCGTAACGGCCCGAGGCATACGCGGTGATGAGCAGCCGCGCGTAGCCGCCCGAAGCCGTGCGCACCAGGAACACGCGCGCCTTGGGCGACACCGCATGCGTATTCACGTCGTAGTCGTACCAGTCCCCCAACACCGCGTTGCCCGGAGACGTGTCCCCCGTGGGCCCCGGCGACGTCACCACCACGTCCTGCACGTAGCCCACGGTGGGCGCACGCTGCACCGCCGAGACCTCCGCCGCGTCCGCCACCCGCGCGCCCCCGAACCCCGGGCCGCTGGCGCCGCCATTGGTGCGCCACTGCGTGCGCCGCACCGCGAGGTCCCAATCACACAACATAACAAAATCCACCACCTACACCACCCCACAACCCACCTAAAAATAAA
>NZ_JAHNZT010000020.1 GCF_019039035.1 Citreicoccus inhibens
GTTGTGTTGTTGTTTGTTTTGGAGCCCCGCTCGAATGCCGCCGCTCGCGCGGCTCCGGCTGCCCAGCCTCAGCCGGCCGCGTCGCCGGCGCGTTCCGCGGCGGCTCGCGCGGAGCCGGTGGCCCGTCCGGCGCCCGTGCGCCGCGCGCCGGTGGTGGTGCAGGAGGTGGACGACGACGAGGATGACGCCCCGCCGCGTCGGGTCGCCGCTCCGGCGGGACGTGGCAGCAAGTTCGTCACGCTGGCGCTCATCGTGCTCATCCCGCTGTTCGCCGGCGGCTATCAGTTCTACGCGTCGCGCGCGAAGGCCCGGGCCCACTCGCTGAAGAAGGCGCTGGATGCGGCCACCGCCGAGCTGAAGCACGACTCGTTCGCCAGCTACAAGAAGGCGTGCGACGCGGCCAACCAGGCGCTCGAGGTGGACTCCGATTCCACCGCGGCCCACGGCTACCTCGCCTACGCCTACGCCATCCGCTGGGGTGAGCACGGCGGCGGCGACGACGCCCGCAAGCAGGCCGAGGAGCATCTGGCCGCGGCCAAGAGTGGCAAGGAGCTGTCGAGCCACCTCTATGCGGCCGAGGCGCTCATCCTCACCTACAGCGGCAAGGGCAAGGAGGCCCTGGGCCAGCTGGAGGAGCGGGTGAAGAAGTTCGACGCGGAGGGCAAGGCGTCCTCGCTCCTGTACCTGACGCTGGGCCTCATCCAGATGAACGCAGGAGACATGGAGCGCGCCCGCGACAGCCTGGAGCGCGCGCAGGCGCTGTCTCCGGACGACCCGCGCGTCTATGCCGGTCTGGGCGCGGTGTACCGGCGCATGGGCCAGGACGCCACGGCCTGGAAGAACTACGACTTCGCGCTGCGCTACGAGAAGAACCACCCGGAGTCCCTGCTCGGGCGCTCGCTGCTGATGCTGGAGCAGGACGAGCCCAACTACGAGCTGGCCAACCGGCTGCTCAAGGCGCTGCTGGAGGTGGATCCTCCGCCGAGCCCGCGGCAGCTGGCCACGGCGCACCTGGCGCGCTCGCTGCTCATCAGCCGCGTGTCGCTGGCCATGCCCTCGCTCAAGCCCGAGATGCAGCAGAAGCTCTCCGAGGTCACCGGCGTGCCGGTGGACAAGGACAAGGCTCGCGCCGAGGTGCTCAAGGCCGAGGAGACGGGCTTCGCGCTGGACAAGCAGAACCCGGAGCTCAGCCTCATCAAGGGCCGCCGCCTGCTCGTCGAGGGCAACTTCGACGCCGCCGCCGAGGAGATCCGCAAGGCCATCCGCCTGGATGGCTCGCGCGCCCAGTTCTACGTGGAGCTGGCCAAGGCGCTCATGGGCAAGCCCGGCGGCGAGAAGGAAGCCGCGGACGCGCTCAACACCGCCCTCAAGACCATGGGGGACAGCCCCAAGCTGGTCGTGATGCTGGGCAACGCCTACCGCCGGCAGGGCAAGCTCCCCGAGGCGCTGGCGCAGTATCAGCGCGCGGTGAAGGACCCGAAGGCCAAGAACCCGGAGGCGCGGCTGGCCATGGGCGCCATCTTCCGGGAGCGCTCCGAGTGGGACAAGGCGCTGGAGCAGCTCGAGAAGGCCAACCAGGAGTTCGTCGGTCAGACCGACCGCGCGGCCCTGGCGCTCACCGAGATGGGCCGCGTCTACCAGGGCAAGGGCGACGCCGCGAAGGCGGACGAGACCTACCAGCGCGCGCTCACCTCCGACGAGAACTACGCCCCGGCGTACTACTTCTACGCCTCGCTCCTGGCGAAGGACTCCAAGCAGGGCTCCAAGGCCAAGATGCTGGCGCAGGAGTACATGAAGCGCGATCCGAAGGGCGAGTACGCCTCCGAGGCCCAGCGGATGGCGGGCAACTAGCCCGAGCCGTCCACGGCTGGCTTCATCCCGACGCCGCGGGCCCCAGGGCTCGCGGCGTCGTGCTTTCAGGACAAGCGCCGCTGATGCGCGCCGCCAGTTGGACACGGGGCTCGTCCTGGAGGCCGGGTTGATGCCCGGCCGGGCGGCCGATATGCCCGCCCCGCGCGTTCCCAGCCTGGAAGCGGCGGCCTTGCCACCCCCTCCCGGTGCTTGTATGGGAGGGCGCACCTGGACGGGAGCGGCGTCCCGTCTTCCACCCGCGCCGGCAGCGAGGGCTGCCTGAGCCACATCCCGGGAGTCTGCGTGAGCGCGCGTGCTGTGTCCTTGTCGTCCACCGCGTCCGACCTGGTCTCCCTCACCAAGCCCAGCCTCTCCAGCCTCGTCATCATCACGACGGCCGGCGGCATGTGGCTGGCGCCGGGCGCGCTGAGCCCCGGGCGCGCGCTGGTGACCTTGCTGGCCACCTCCGGCACCGTGGGCGCGGCCAACGCGCTCAACTGCTACCTGGAGCGCCACAGCGACCAGTTCATGGCGCGCACCCGCAACCGGCCGCTGCCCGCCGGGCGCATGGACCCCGCGGTCGCGCTCTGGTTCGGCATCTCGCTGGCGGCCGTGTCGTTGCCCGCGCTGGCCCTGGGCGCCAACCTGCTGACCGCGGGCCTGGGGCTCCTGGCGCTGTTGAGCTACGTGCTCGCGTACACGCCGCTCAAGGCCCGCACGTCCGCGGCGATGCTGGTGGGCGCCGTTCCCGGCGCGCTGCCCCCGCTGATGGGGTGGACCGCGGTGACGAACGTGGTGGACTCGGGCGGCTTCGCGCTGTTCGCCATCCTGTTCCTCTGGCAGATGCCGCACTTCCTCGCCATCGCGCTCTTCCGCAAGGAGGAGTACGCCGCCGCGGGCCTCAAGTCCGTGCCGCTGGAGCGAGGAGACGAGTCCAGCCGCGCGCAGCTCGTGCTCTACGTGGTGGCGCTCGTCCCGATGACGCTCCTGCCCTTCCAGCTGAACATCGCGGGCGTGTGGTACCTGGCCGCGGCGGCCGGGCTGGGGCTCGCCTTCCTGGCCATGGGCGCGTGGGGCTTCTTCAAGCAGCTCGGGAAGCCGTGGGCGCGCCAGACGTTCTTCTATTCGCTGCTGTACCTGACCGGCCTGTTCGCCGCGTTGATGCTCGACCGCGTCCCTCGCGGCTAGCGCGCGCGGGCGCAGGCCGGGGAGCAGACGCCCATGCTTGAAAGCCCGGTCCCCTCGCTTCCGCCCCCCTTGCTGCAACTGGAGGGGCTCACGCGCCGTTTCGCTGGCCGCACCGCGGTGGATGGCCTGACGCTGTCCGTGCGGCAGGGCGAGATCCTGGGCCTGCTCGGTCCCAACGGCGCGGGCAAGTCCACCACGTTCCAGCTCCTGGCGGGGCTGCTGGCTCCGGACGCGGGGCATGTGCGCTTCGCGGGGCAGTCGTTGTCCCTGAGCGACCCGTCGCTGCGCCGCCGCATGGGCATCATCTTCCAGCGCGGCAGCCTGGATGACCTGCTGTCCGCGCGCGAGAACCTGCTCCTGGGGGCTCGGCTGTACGGCCTGTCCGGCGCGCGGGCGCGTGAGCGGGTGGAGACCATGCTGACGCTCATCGGTCTGAGCGACCGGGGCGACGAGCGGGTGGGGACGTGGTCGGGCGGCATGCGGCGGCGGCTGGAGCTGGCGCGCGCGCTGGTGCACCAGCCCCGCGTGCTCCTGATGGACGAGCCCACCCAGGGCTTGGACGAGGGCTCGTTCCGCACCTTCTGGGCGCACCTCAAGCGCCTGCGCGACGCGGAGGGCATCACGGTGCTGCTCACCACCCACCGCGCGGACGAGGCGGAGGTGTGCGATCGGCTCGCGGTCCTGGACGGCGGGAAGCTGGTGGCGTGCGACACGCCGGCGGCGCTCGCGGCGCGCATGGGCGGGGACATCCTGACCCTGGAGGCGCCGGAGCCCGAGGCCCTGGCCACGCAGGTGCGCGAGCGCCTGGGGCTGGAGGCGAGCGTGGTGGAGGGGCAGGTGCGCGTGGAGGTCGCGCAAGGACACGCGCTGGTGCCGCGACTGGTGGAGGCCTTCCCTCCGGGGCGGTTCGCCTCCGTGTCGCTGCGCCGGCCCACGCTGGCGGACGTGTTCCTCCAGCTCACCGGGCGCGCGCTCGGAGCGGACGCTCCGGCCCCGCAGCCCGTCGCGAAGAGGGGTCGTCGATGAGCGCCGAGGTATCCGCGGGTCAGCCCGCGCTGGAGGCCCCCGCGGCCACGCGTCCCGAGCCCGGGGCGCTGGCGCTGCAATGGGCGACGGTGCGCGTGCTGCTGGCGCGTGACGTGGTGCGCTTCTTCCGGCAGCCGAGCCGCGTGGTGGGCGCGCTCGCGCAGCCCATCCTGTTCTGGTTCGTCATCGGCTCGGGCTTCGCGGGCTCGTTCCGCGTGGAGGGCGCGCAGGGGCTGGGCTACCAGCAGTTCTTCTTCCCCGGCGTCGTCACCATGGTGGTGCTCTTCAGCGCCATCTTCGCCACCATCACCGTCATCGAGGACCGCAAGGAGGGCTTCCTCCAGGCGGTGCTCGCCGGGCCGGGTTCTCGGCTCGCGGTGGTGTTGGGCAAGGCGCTCGGCTCGTCCACCATCGCGCTGATGCAGGCGTCGCTGTTCCTCCTGCTGGCCCCGTTGGCCGGCGTGCGGGGGGACACGGTGAACCTGCCGCTGTTGGCCGCGGTGATGGTGCTGTCGGCGCTCGCGCTGACGGGCATGGGCATGTCGCTGGCGTGGTGGGTGCGCTCCAGCGCGGGCTACCACGCGGTGATGAGCATCGTGCTCCTGCCCATGTGGGTGCTGTCCGGCGCCATGTTCCCGCTGAAGGGCGCGGGGCCGGTGATGGCGTGGGTGATGCGGCTCAACCCCATGCGCTTCTCGGTCGAAGGCGTGCGCCGGGCGCTCTATGGCGTCGAGGCGTCCGCGGCGGTGGGCTCCGCTCAGAGCGGCCTGGGGCTGGAAGTCCCGGTGCTGCTCGCGTTCGCGGTGGTGTTCCTCGGGCTGGCGGCCTTCAGCGTGAGCCGCCGCGAGTAGCCCCGCCGAGCCCGCCCCGCCGGTTGGACTTGGGGTCTCCCTTCCACTACGAGGGGACCCACGTTGGAACCCTGAAGCTCATCAAGGAGACTGCCTCATGACGCTGCGTTCGCTCGGCCTGGCGGTGGTGGGTGCCGCGGGCCTGATGGCCCTGCCGGCTTGCAAGAAGGACGAGGCGCCGCCCGCGCCCGCACCCTCGACGGAGACGCCCGCGCCTTCGGCCGCCAGGCCCGCCGCGCCGGTGGCCGCCGCGCCCGCGGGCAAGGGCGTGGTGAAGGGCGTGGTGAAGTTCGCGGGCGAGGCGCCCGTGATGGCGGACCTGCCCGCGAGCCTCGACTCGGCCTGCGAGGGACGGCCGGCGAAGGAGCAGTCGGTGCTGGTGAAGGACGGGCGACTGCAGAACGTGCTGGTGCGCGTGAAGGGGCCCGTGGCCGGTGCTCCGCCCGCGCCGACCACGCCGGTGCTCGTGGACCAGTCCAAGTGCACGTACCTGCCGCGCGTGCAGGGCGCGATGCCGGGCCAGCAGGTGATGTTCAAGAACAGCGACGGCACGCTCCACAACGTCCGCGGCGTGGTGGGCACCAAGCCCGTGTTCAACGTCGCGCAGCCGCCGTCGGCCGCTCCGGTGGAGAAGGCGCTGCCCGCGGATGCGGACGTGCTCAAGCTCAAGTGCGACGTGCACCCGTGGATGGCGGCCTTCGTCGTCTCCAACGCGAACCCGTTCTTCGCGACCACGGGCGAGGACGGCGCCTTCACGCTCACGGGCCTGCCGGCGGGCACGTACACGCTGGAGGCGTGGCACGAGACGCTCGGCACGAAGACGGCCGAGGTGACGGTCAAGGACGACGCGCCCGCCGAGGCCACCTTCGACTTCTCCGCCGCGGACGCCACGGCGAAGAAGTAGGCGTGCGCCGCGCTCCGGGGCCGTGAGGCTTCAGGCCCCGGAGTCGCTTCCGCGTCAGGCTTCCGCGCGCCCCGGGGGGCCCTGCCGGCGGACGGTGAAGCCCACCCGCGCGCCGCCACCCGGGCGGTTCTCCGCGAAGGTCTCACCCCCATGGGCTCGGGCGATGCGCTGCACGAGCGCGAGCCCCAGGCCCAGGGAGCCCGCCTCGCGCGCCTCTCCGCCGCGGTCCTTGCGGTAGAACGGCTGGAAGATGCGCGTCTCTTCGCCGGGGAGGAGGCCTGGACCTCGGTCATCCACGCAGAAGGCCACCTCGGCATCGCCGCGCGGCATCATCCGCAGCGACTCCGCGCCGCCGCCGTGCTTGCGCGCGTTGTCCAGCAGGTTCACCAGGGCGCGCCCCAGCAGCGTCGCATCCGCCACCAGCCCCGGCTCCTCGGCGGTGACGTCGAGTCTCTCCGTGGGGAGGCCCGCGCGCTCCAGCGCTCGACACGCCAGCTCCCGGCCATCCAGCACCTTGGGCGTGAGCTGCCCGAAGTCCAGCCGCGAGCTGGCCAGGAGTTCGCCCACCAGCGCGTCCAGCTCCACCACCTCGCGGTCCATCTGGTCGAGCGTGCGGGGACTGCCGCCGCTGTCGCGCAAAAGCTCCGTGAGGACGCGCATGCGAGCCAGGGGCGTGCGCAGCTCATGTGAGACGGCGGCGAGCAGCTCGCGTTGGTCCACCACCTGCTTCTCGATGCGCGCGGCCATGTCATTGAAGGCCTCGGCCAGCTCGGCGAACTCGCCCGTGGCGTGCCAGTCCAGGCTCGCGCGGGCATCCAGCTTGCCCGCGCCGAGCGCTTGGGTCGTGCGCACCAGGATGTCCACCGGGCGCGCCAGCTTCCGGGCGATGCTTCCGGAGGCGGCCCACAGCACGATCGCCGACAAGGCCAGTGGCAGGATGAAGCGCCAGATGGGCCGGTTGCGCGTGTTGCCATAGCAGGCGCGCGCCTGGCCCAGGCGCGTGCCGCCGCGCTCCACGGGCACGGAGATGTCGGGCCCGTGGCATGGCTCCCCTGCGTGCGCGATGACGGCCCCGCCCGTGTCCAGCAGCTCCACGGACACGTTCAAGTCGCGCGAGATGCCCTCCATCAGCGCCTGCCGCTGCGCCGGGACGTCCCAGGCCTCGGCGAAGCGATTGCCGACGTAGTGGCGCATGCGCTCCGCTTCCTGGCTCCACAGCGTGCCGCCCACCAGGTTCATCACCGCGCCGACGATCATGCTGGTGACGAGGATGCTCGCGCCGAACCACATGAAGAGCCGGCGGTGCAGGCGGGCGCGCACGTAGTGGCCCAGGCGCCCCATTCGCCAGTGATGCCAGTGGTGCCACTGATGCCAGGGGGGGGGATGAGGGAAGGGCGGCGGATGACGGCCCCGACCCTGCGAGCGGGGATGGGGCCGGGGTGGAGGGCGGGGCCTCATACGCCCTCTTTGGCGAAGACGTAGCCCACGCCGCGCACGGTCTTGATGAGCCGGGTGCCCACGTCGCCGAGCTTCTGTCTCAGATGGGAGATGTGCACGTCCACGGTGCGCTCGCCCACGACGGTGTCCGTGCGGCCGGCCTCACCCAGCAGCGCGTCGCGGGGGATGACGCGCCCCGCGCGGCGGACCAGCGCCACCAGGAGGTCGAACTCCAGGCCGGTGAGGTCCACCGGCTTGCCATCCACCTGGACCTCGCGCCCGGCCACGTCGATGGAGACGCCCGCGGCCTCCAGGCGGTCCGCCACCGCCGAGGGCTGCGAGCGCCGCAGCACCGCGCGCAACCGCGCGAGCAGCTCGCGCGGACTGAAGGGCTTGGGCAGATAGTCGTCCGCGCCCAACTCCAGGCCCACCACGCGGTCCGTCTCATCACCCTTGGCGGTGAGCATGAGCACCGGGATGCGGCTCTTGGCCCGGATGCGCTTGCACACCTCCAGGCCATCCATGCCCGGCATCATCACGTCCAGGAGCACGGCGTCGTAGGCCCCGGCCTCCAACGCCGCCAGCCCACGTCCTCCGTCGACCGCGTGGCTGACGGTGAGGCCGTTCTTCCCGAGGTACTCGGCGAGCAGTTCATACATCCGGGTGTCGTCGTCGATGAGCAGGACGCGTGTGGACATGGAGGGCCGGGACTCTAACGCGCCCCGGTCGTCGCGGCGGGCGCGCTGCCCATGGAAACGGGCAGGGCCAGGGTGGGGGACGGCCGGACGGCCGGGCTGGCGTCGAGCGTCGCCAGGTTTCCCGTGGAGAGGGCGAACCCCGTGACACCGGCCGCCATGGGGGCGGCGGCGACATACACCGGCTGCGCTCCCGCCGCGGTGGTGACGATGACGGGCTGCAGGCCCATGGGGGTCGCGACATAGAGGGCCTGGAGGCCCTGCGGGGACGGCATCAGGGTGGGCATCGCCGTCGCGGCGACCGGGAGCGGAGCGAAGGCGGGCGGCGGGGTGACGGAGACGATGACCGGGCCACTGCTCGCGGCGGCGGGCGGCGGCGCGCTGGTGGTCGGCGCGGGTTGGGGCGTGCGGGGCGAGGGGCCGTCCCACGCCGCACCTGCATGGCAGGCCCGGTGACGATGGGCGAGGCTCGCGAAGCCCGAGGCGTAGCCGCCGACGGTTCCCGCGGCGAGGAGGATGATCAACAGACGGCGAGGCATGGGTGTGCTCCTTGCGTGTGCCGGAGGGAACGAGGCTCAGTACATGGGGGGACGGGCGTCATCGAAGTGCGAGCCGGGGTGATGACCGCGCCCGCGCCAACCGCAGCGCCCGGGGGGGTGGCCCCGCCAGCCGTGGTGCCAGCCGCGCTCCATGAGGTCCGCCAGCTCGCGGCGCTGGTGCGGCTCCAGGGCCTCGTGCACCTGCGCGAGCGCGCCCTGAACGGTGCGGCGGACTTCCTCCAGCGCGATGTCCTGGCGGCTGAACAACTCGCGCACCGCGGCGCCGTCGAACTGCTCGCCCCGCATGGCCTGGGCCACGGTGGAGCGGCTGTCGCCGAGCACCGTGCGCGCCTTGCCGAACGCCTCGAACACGTCATCCGCGGCCTGCGCGATGACCTTCTCCTGGCCGGGCGTCGCGTCCAGCCGCTCGAACAGCCAGCGCAGGCGGAGACGCCAACCGAAGCCCCGGCGGTCGCCGTGGCCGAAGGGGTGATGCGAGTGCCAGCGGTGGTGGAAGCCCCGGCGCACGGTGGCGAACAGGCCGGCGAGGCACGCGGTTCCAAAGACAAATCCAAACATGTGCTGCTCCTGGGTGGACCCGAGCGGTCTGCGAAGGGCTCGGGCGTTTTTGACGGAGCAGAAAGTAGAGAGCCGGTGTGAAGCCCGCGCCCGGGACGGGTGAAGAAGTGTGAAGGGGCCGGAGAACACTTCTGAAGGCCCGATTGTCGATTGGCCGACGCTCGGTGGCCCGGTGGTCGGGTGGGCTCCTGGCTCCTGCTGGCAAGTGAGTAGAATTCCCTGCGTGCCGGAGCGATGTCCGTCCCGTCACGGGGGGGCTGGTGATGCCAGGCCCCCAGTCAGAGCAGAAAGAAGAAGGTCACATGGCAATTGGAACTGTGAAGTGGTTCAACGACGCGAAGGGGTTTGGCTTTATTGCCCAGGAGAATGGTGAGGATGTCTTCTGCCACCACTCCGCCATCAACATGGATGGCTTCCGTACCCTCCAAGAGGGCCAGAAGGTGGAGTTCGACGTGACGCGCGGTCCCAAGGGGCTCCAGGCCCAGAACGTGCGCGCCGTCCAGAGCTGAGCCTCACCCGGGACTCCGCGCCGGGTGGGTCAGTCTCCCCTCGGAGGACTGGGCCCTCGGCGCTCCCGTCCGTGGGCGGACAGCCAGCCCGTGGCTGTCCGCCCGCCAACATCCGACACCTTGCCTACCTTGAGGTCAGGGGCGTGGCCACGCTCCGCCATCAGGAGACAGGCATGGGTGACACCAGCGTGAAGAAGGTCGAGAGCCGGCACTCTCCTCGCGGAGAGATGGGACAGAAATACCTCGCCTCCGGGGTCCGGCTGTCCATGCGGATGTGGGAGGACGAGCCGCCGGGCGAGCCCGCCCCGGCGCTGCCCCGCGATTACGAGACCGTGGGCTTCGTGCTCAAGGGACGCGCGGAGCTGCACCTGGAGGGGCAGGTGTTGGTGCTCAATCCCGGGGACTCATGGCTCGTGCCCCGAGGGGCGCGCCACACCTACCGAATCCTGGAGACGTTCACCGCCGTGGAGGCCACCAGCCCTTCGGCCGCGGTGCACGGCCGCGATGAGGGCACGCGCACCCAGGCCCAGGCCTGAGCGCGCTGGGGACGTCACGCCAACAGCTCCCGCACGCGCACGGCATGGCGCCGGCTCATCGCCAGCGGCGCGGCGAGCCCGCACCCGTGAAGGCTCCAAGTGTCGTTGCTCGCTCCAGTCGCGCCACGTCCAACCCCGTGCGCGATGCCCGCGCACCAAGGCGCTCCGCGTGCCCTCCTGGACCAGCCCCCGGTCTTCCAGGGGGATTGGGGCGTGGCGCCCTCCGTCCGCGACACCTTGATGCACCTTCGAGGCGAGCAGCTCGGTCCGGTTCCGGATGTGAAGTCTCGCTTCTTGGCTCTGCGGATGGGGATGAGGCGCTTGCGGGGCGCTCGACTCATGACGTCCGCCTCACGGAACCGGGCCGGCCACGCGCACCTGTGATGGCTTCGAGGGACGCGAGGGCGTCCTCCAGTGGGTTGCCCCGAGAGTTGGGGAACGAGGGGGCGCCGCCTGGGCACCTTCCCGGCTGCTCCTCTGGGGGGCCTACCGAAGCGGATCGATCAGCGAAACGCGTCGGCGTGCTGCTGGACCCAGTGGTCGAAGGAGAGCGGCCTTCGCCCGAGGACGCGCTCCACTCCTTCGTTGACGAGCGCCATCCGCCCTTCGCGGACCGCGCGCCAGATATCGACGAGCGCCGCGGCGTACGGGCCTCTGCCAACGCTCGACTGGGCTTGCTCATCGGAGATTGGCTCGAAGCGAACCGACTTTCCGATGGCGGCGCCGACCCGGGAGGCCATCTCGCCGTAGCTCAGCGCCTCCGGCCCTGTGATCACCAAAGACTCCCCGACGTACTCGCGCGTCGTCAGGGCCTTGGTGACCACCTCGGCGATGTCGTCCGGATGGATGAAGGCGATCTCCCCCTCGCCGGTGGAGGACCGGAGCACGCCCTCGGAGGCGATCGAATCGGCCCAGCCGAGCACGTTCGACATGAACGCCGCCGACTGGATGAACGTGAACGAGAGGCCGCTCTCTCGAATGGCGGTCTCGCCGCGCGCATGCCATGGGCCGGTCCCCACGCCCGTGCTCACATCCAGCGTCGAGAGCTTGACCAGGTGCTTGACCCCGGCAGCCCTGGCGGCGAGCGCGAACGCGCGATCCCAGACACCGAGCTTGGGACCGCTGCTCAGGAGAAACACCGCATCGATTCCGGCGAGGGCGGTGGAGAGAGAGGCGCGCGAACCGGCCAGATCGCCGACCCGGACGTCGACCCGATCTCCGAAAAGCGCTCGCGCCTTGTTCGCGTCGCGCACGAACACACACGGGCGAACGCCCCGTGCAAGGAGGCACCGGGTGACCCCCGCGCCGATGTTACCGGTCGCGCCCGTGACCAGATACTTCATCGCGCCCTCGCGTCGGCCCAGCCGCGCACGACTTCGAGCGCGATTCGCTTCTGCCCCTCCAGCGTGAAGTGAAGGCCGTCCTCCATGAGCAGCTCCTGCGGAGGTGGCAGCCCGAGCCTCGCGAACAGTTCGATCGCGGGCTCGTCGAAAGTGGCAATGACCTCGGCGACGCGGGCGATGTCCTCGTTGCGGAAGCGAACCCCGAAGCGGGACAACCCTCCATGCTGCGACACGCGCTCTTCGCGCACCGGGGCCGGCGTTACCCACAGACACTGCGCCTTCGTCTCCCGGGCGACGCGCTGGCGGAGCTCCGCGAGGTTGCGCGCCGTCTCCTCGGGAGCGACGAGCGTCTTGCTCGGCGTCGGGCCTTGCGTTCGAGCGTCGTTCACGCCGATGAAGAACAAGATCCAGTCTGGCTTCCTCGCGATGACCCCGCCGATTCGAATCAGGCCGTGCGTTGTCGTCTCACCGGCGACGGCGCTGACGTCGAACGAGATTCCATCCGCGGGACGGCGCGCGGCCAACATCTCGTTCAGGATCACCGCCCACGACTGCGGATCCGAGGTGTGGCTATCTCCGAACGCGATAACCCTCGCCCCGGGCCGCAAGGGAAGGCGGTCCACCATCGCGCCCACCGCGGGATCCGCGAGCAGCTCGCGCGCGGCCTCCTTCGCGCCTGCTCGCAGGCGCCCGAACTCGGCGGAGTAGACGTCCGGAGCGAGGCCAAGCAGGGCCGCGCGCATCGGCTCGGTGAGCGCCGCGCCCCCGGGAAGCGAGGCCACGGTTTGTTCGGGTTGAAGCACCTTCATGAGCCAGCGCGTCTGGTCAGTCGTCAATGTCATGCGCAACGAGATACCGGGCGGGACGAGAACGCACTAGTATGCTGATTAGAAACGAACTCTTATCATGCGCGCAAAAATCGATCTGGACCTCAACGATGTCGCCCTGTTCGTTCGCGTGGTGCAACGGCGGAGCTTCTCTGCCGCTGCCCGTGAGCGCGGGGTTCCCGTCTCGACGGTGAGCCGCCGCATCGCCCGGCTCGAGTCATCGCTCGGCCTGCGGCTCCTCGAGCGCACGACGAGGACGCTTCGACTGACGGACGCGGGGCGTAAGTACTTCGACCATGCCGACCGCGCGATGGACGACCTGGCGCAAGGCACCGGGCAGGTTCGCGAACTCCAAGATGAACCTCGCGGACGCGTTCGCATCGCCGCGCCGAACGCCTTCGGACCCGCCGTCGCCAACGCGGTCTGCCTGTACCTCGCCAAGCACCCGGGGGTGTCGATCGATCTGGAGACCGACGGGCGTCGCCCCGACCCCGACAGCGGCTTCGACATCGCGATCGTGACGGAGAGATTGAACGACACCGACGACTTCGTCGCGCGCGAGGTCCGGCCAATGACCCGAAAGTTGCTGTTCGCGAGTCCGCATTACCTGAAGGAGCACGGCACGCCTCGCGGCGTCGAGGACCTCGCCGTTCACGATTGCATCGCGACGCGCGCCACGGACGGCCACGCAACGTGGACGCTCACCCAAGGTCGCACGAAGCGCCGTTTCACCTTCGCGCCGCGCCTCTACGTGAGTGAGTTCTCCGCTGCTTATCGCGCGGTGCTCGCAGGCGTCGGCATCGCGATGCTCCCCGAGTCGCTGTGCGCCCAGGATGTGAAGCAGCGGCACATGGCTCGAGTCCTAGACGGCTGGGAAGGGGAGGCTGCCGGTGTCTATCTGCTCTACCGCGCCCATCGGTCGCTGACGGCGGCGGTACGTACCTGCATCGACCACCTGCTTGCGGAGCTCCCCGCCACCCATCTGGTCCGCAGCGCTCGCGAGAGCTGACCGGGAGTTGCTCGTTCGCTCGCCATCGCGCCCGCGATGCCGGGTGCGAAGAGTCGCTGAACGAGGCTCGGCGCGCACGAGGTCGCCGCGTGAAGAGCTGGCAACCGGGGCTCTGGCTCCTCGCCGCCAGCGGGCTCGTGATGGTGTTGTTCGGAGAGAGCGGCGCCCCATTCGACGCGCGTTGCGAGCCTTTGCCCCGTGGGTCAACAGCCAGGACCGTTGAGCACCGAGGCCCTGTTCCGGGGGAAGGGGCCGATCTGTCAACCGCGTCTTGGTTGCTCTCTCCCCCATGGCGTCATCAGCCCGGCATCTGGGCCGAGGCGACATCTTCCCTGACCCAGGGAGCTGTCTGTCGCGAGTCCCGCGGGAGATGCGGTGCTCCTGCCCCGCTGCTCATTGCGACCTGGGGAATGAATGGGCCCGTTCCCATCAAAGCCTGTTACGGTCCTCGTCGGGCCCCCGGGGGCATGAGACGAAAGCAGTTCCTGACTGCTGGAGCCTCGAGTCATACGCGTCGGGCATCTTTGAAAAATGATGTCGGAGAGAATGTGAATAGACACAAGGTTGTGCTGTTTTTGTTGGGCTTGCTCGTCGCAGTCCCCGTGACCAGCCAGGCCCAGTCCGATGATTGGGAAGCTCTCATCACCCCCGCGACGTTCCGGCAGGGGCACTACGACCCTGCCAAGCCCCTGGTTGCGCCCCGAGGCGTGTACGTCGCGCCCTATTCGATCAACGCGGGAGAGCTCCCCAGCATCTACGTCCAGAGTCCCGAGGCCTTCCGGCTGCGCATCTATCGCCTTGGCTGGTATGGCGGAGCGGGCGCGCTGGTGGTCTACGACTCGAGCAACGCGCCATCAACCACCTATGGCCCGATTGCCCAACCCCGATGCGGCATCGCGACGCCGACCACCGTCACCGGCTACCAGGCCCTTCGGCAACAAGAGACGGACTACGGACTGGTGGAGTGTGCGTGGACGCAGCCCGTGCGGCCCCCCGTCTCCGCGCTCACGTCGGGTCTGTACTTCGTGAGAATCACTCCGGAGATCCCGTCTCCCAACCCGTCCCCCGATGAGCCCATCAAGGAGACCCTCGCGACGTTCGTCGTCCGCAATGACGCGTCCACGGAGCGTCTGGTCATCGTCAACCCGACGACGAATGAGGTCTACAACCCCTGGGGGGAAACGCTGTACACCTCGACGACCTGCGAGGCTTGGCCGAAGTGCCCTCGCCTCAGCATGTACTCGACGCCGAGGGCCACCAAGGTCTCCATGGCGCGGCCGTCCTGGAACATTCCGGACCATTTCAAGACGGACGTCCCCTTGCTCCGCTTCCTGGAGATGAACAACCTGCCGTACTCGGTAGCCACAGACTATGACGTCTCGCGCTTCCCCAGCCTCATGGCCGCTCGCCGCTCTGCCATCATCTCCGGCCATGGCGAATACTGGGACATGGCGACCCGCAACAGTCTGGATGCCTTTGTCGCGCGGGGCGGCAATCTCATCGCAATGGCTGCGAACACCGGCTACTGGCAGATCCGCTATGAGGCATCCACGACGGGTAATCCGGGGCCCATTATCGTGGGCTATAAGCAGAGCGCCACGGACACTGCGACCCCGACGACCGCCTGCCGGAGCGACATCCTCGTCCCAGCAGCAGCGCCGAACTGCTCCGACCCGCTCCTTTCGGTCTCGCCCCAGCTCACGACGACCTACTTCCGGGCTCCTCCCGTGAACAAGCCCGAGCAAGAGTTGTTGGGCGTCCAGTACCCCATCGACCCCGCGGGCAACACGTTTGAACTCCCCCTCACGTTCTTCACGAACACCGTCGCCGCTCGCCCGAGCCTCGGGAGCGGCATCACCGCGGCCGGAGACGTGGTCATCGGCCCCACGCTTCCCTCGTCGACCGAACGCGTGGGCATTCTCGGATGGGAGGCGGATTCCATCCATCCGAACCTGTTGTTCCGAATGAGCCCCACCGGCTGCCTGCTTCCACTGGGACAGGGGCGTTTCTCCGACGCCCCGTCCTGGGCGTCGCAATTCCCCACTCCCTATGGCAATGAGTTTACTCACCTCGTGATGTATCGCCCTTCAGCAACGAGTGGCCATGTCGTCGCCGGCATGAGCATGCTCTGGAGTTGGGGCCTGGATGACTGGTCCACGCTGCGAAACCTGGGCGGTCCCCTCATCTCGCGGGTCGACTCGCGGCTCCAGCAGTTCACCCGCAACTTGCTGGCGTCAAGTGACGGCGCTGGCTTTGGCACGGATTGCGACAAGGGGGCCGACTTCGACGTCTTCTTCGGAGATGCCTTCACGGACACGAAGCCCGACGGCTCCGCCCTTCCGGGTGGGGATGGCAGCCCCGTGGAGATGATCATCAAGGAACGCGAGTACCCAGGCCGCTGGGGGAGCGTTGCCATCGCGAAGCAGTCGGGCGACGTGAAGCTGGTTCCGACCTTCACGGAGGTCGCCAAGCTGACGGGCTGGGCTGTCGTCAGTGACGCCTACAACCTGTTCCTGGTGGACGTGAACAATGACGGCAGGAAGGACCTGGTCGCGCAGAGCCGCGTCAACGGAGAGTGGGACGTCGCCCTCAGCGACGGAACCCGCTTCGTGCCGACCGGCTCTCCCTGGCTTGCCGCCACTCCGGGGTGGGCTGTTGGCAGTGATTATGACGTCTTCGCCGCGGACCTGAACGCGGATGGCAAGGCTGACCTGGTGGCAAAGCGGCGGACTTCTCCAGGCACCTGGGAGGTGGCCTTCAATACCGGGACTCAGTTCGTTCCCGTGACCGGCGATTGGCTCTCCGGATGGGCAGTGGTCAGCAGCGCGTATGACCTCTTCGTCGCGGATGTGGACGGCGACGGTCGGGCGGACCTCATCGCCAAGGAGAAGAACTCGCCCGGAAATTGGTACGTCGCGCGCAATACCGGAACGGGTTTCCTGGCTCAGCCCACCGCGCTTTCGAACTGGGCGGTCAGCAGTGCGGATCATGACTTGTTCGTGGCGGACGTGAATGGTGACCACCGCGCTGACCTCATCGCCAAGGAGCGCACTGGCGACAAGAATTGGAAGGTGGCCCTCAGCACCGGACTGGAGTTCCAGGCTCAAACCACGCCTTGGCTCTCAGGCTGGGCCGTGAACAGTAGCGATTTCCGCCTCTTTGTCGCAGACGTCGACGGGGACGGAAAAGCGGACCTCATCGCCCGCGAGCGGACTTCGTTGGGGCGCTGGTATGCCGCCTTGAGCAATGGCAGTTCGTTCGTGGCGCAGGTGGCGAGGTTCGACGCACGCTGACTCGGCCGTGCTCGTCCCTGAGGGGGCGGCAGCGTGCTCTGCGGGTTGATGGACGACGCGCACAGCTGCTCGGTGGGGCGCGCTGGCCTGAAGGGGCCAGCGCGCGGAGGCAGGGGAGGAGGTCCGCTTCATTCCGAGGTGGGACGCGTATCCCGCGACGGGAAAGGGAAGGCCCGCCGCAGCCTGCGGTCTGTCGAGTGGTGCTGCCTGGGTCAAGGGCGCTGGCTCGTCGTGGATGTGCAGGTGACCCGTGGGGCGGCTAGGGCGTGTCCGCAACCGAGAGCCAGCCGCGAACAGCGACGATGAGGAGCGAAGGCGCGGCTGATGGGAGCGAGTGGGGAGGCCCACCTGCACGCGATGCTCCTGGCACCCGTCGCGCACGCTGGTGCCGCTGTAGCTCCTATCCCGACGAGGGCGTCCGTCAGGCTTCGGAGGCCTTCCGCGAGCGACGGGGCAGCGCGGTGCGCGGCCGCGAGGAACGGTGAGTGGCGGCGACACATCCCGTAGTCTCCGGGCATGCCCCCCGTGACTTTCCGAATCGCCACTGCCGCCGACCTGCCCAGCATCCTCGCGCTGCTCGCGGACGATGCCATCGCGCGCGCACGGACGGGCTACACCGAAGCACTGTTGCCGTCCGTGCAAGCGGCGTTCGATGAGATCTCCGCGGATCCAAACAACGAACTCATCGTGGGAGAGCTGGATGGCGAGGTCATCGCCACGTTGCAGCTCACGTACATTCCGGGCCTGAGTCGGGGCGGGATGCGGCGGGCGCTGGTGGAGGCGGTGCGCGTGCGCTCCGACCTGCGAGGCCGCCGCATCGGTGAGGCGCTGATGCACGACGCGATGGCGCGTGCGCGTGCGCGGGGCTGCGGAATGATGCAGCTCACCACGGACAAGCGCCGCGTGGAGGCCCACCGCTTCTATGCGCGGCTGGGCTTCACGGCGAGCCACGAAGGCATGAAGTGCCCGCTCTGATGGGCGCGGAGGGGCCTACTCCCCGACGACGTTGATGACCGTGCCGTCGTGCGCGACGACGCGGAGCCGATTGAAGCCCCACAGGCCACTGGTCTGGACGCCATTCACATACAAGACAGCGTCTTGTCTGGGGCCCGAGAGGCCAATCTCCATCACCGCGACGCCATTGTTGCCCTGGGACTTCATGTTCGCCTTGAACATGAAGTCTGAACTGACAGGGCTGCCCAAGGCCGCGGTGACTTGTCGGTGATTCCGTACGCGCTCGACGGCCTGTTCGTAAGGACTCTCGCTGCGGATATAGAGGAAGCCCGCGAGGCCGCAACCTCCGCAGAGCAAAGGGACTCCCAAGGCGGCCATCAGGATTCGGGGGGCCCAGGAGCTGTGAGGCTGCGTGCCACGCGCGATTCGTGCCATGAGCTGCACCTCCAGCCTCGACCATACACGGACGCGTCCAGGTTGGGACCACCCAAGCCTCGCCCGGGGCCCTCGCGACGGCTCCTGGTCGCGGACGCTCAGGGACGACTTGGGGTTGCCCAGTAGACTGCTAGAGTCCGGGGTGACACCGCACGCAGCAGGGGCCCAGGATGATCATCGTCTACCAATCGCTGGAATCGACCGGGAAGAAGGAAGACTCATTCGGGACAGCGCTGATGGGCAACTCCTTCAAGCACCAGACCCAAGCCAACGCGGGCGCGGTCTTCTCCCTGGGGACGGACCGCAAGCGTGACTACAAGAGGCCCGTCTACCAGCGCGACCTGAAGAAGATCACCTATCCCACGTCGACCATCCAGTTCGCGACCCAGCAGGAATCCAAGAACCTATCGAGTGCCTATTTGGGGCTCCTGGGGCCGGAGGGCCAACCCACGACTCAGAGCAAGGCGGAACTGCGTGCTTTCCTGGAAGGCGTGATTGACACCATCAAGAAGAGCACGATGAACCGGACCCAGTCGCGGGGCGACCTTCCCAGTGCGCGGGTGCCAGACCTCATCGTGTTGGGCGAGGCTTTCACGACGGACATCGAGGAGGACCTGGGCGTGAAGTCCGTGGGCGGCTACGAGATCGTCACGGGCATGAACCCCACGGGGGATTCGCGCCACCGGTTCGTCGTCTTGAGGAACGAGCACTCCCGCACCAGTCTGGGCGACGTGGAGTTCTTCCCCTACTTGCTCACCTCCGACGATAACAAGGACGAGAACGCTCGCTGCGTCATCCTGAAGGTCATGGGCTGGGTCATGGCGTTCGTGCACACGCCGAACAGCATCTGCAATGACGGTCTCCGAGTCCTCCGCTACTTGAAGAACAATGCCAGGGAGGCTACGGAAACGGAGGAACTCGACCTGGTGATGGGCGACACCAACCAGAAGAAGAGTGACTTCGTTTCAGCCACGCTGAAGAACCACCTGGGTGGCGGGGACTGGGTGACGAGCGTGCTGGATGAAAAACAGGAACTCGTGGGGTTCGGCGGGCACGATACGTTCAGCATCTCGGGGACAAACAGCAACTACACGACCCACTTCGACATCGCGTGCTCTCGTCAGGTGACCGCGGTCATCAAGGATGGCAAGGCCCATGCGTTTGACGAGGGCGACCCCAACGTCGAGCCCGTGTTCGTGTTCCATGGGTTGACGGACAAGCACACGGAGCTCAAGGGCAAGGCCTATGCCTACAGCGACCACAATGGCGTCATCGTAGAGGTGCTGCGCTGGAGGAAGCGTGAGCTGGCGCTGCGCGAAAAGAAGCGCCGCGCGGAGATTGTCG
Organism: Citreicoccus inhibens; assembly: GCF_019039035.1. Lineage (GTDB taxonomy): Bacteria > Myxococcota > Myxococcia > Myxococcales > Myxococcaceae > Citreicoccus > Citreicoccus inhibens. Next base: position 19,321 of record NZ_JAHNZT010000020.1, read on the forward strand.
CGGCGCACTGCCCGGACTGTCGGCAGGTGTTGACTGCTCTGGATAAGATCGCGCGCAAGCACGTGACCTGTCCTCGCCAACCCCTGTCCATCCGTTGGAATCCTATCGGGGGAGGCGCCGAGGACGAGGCGCCCACGCAGCCGCTCAAGAAGCGGCGATCCGATCCGTCCTCGGGGACCCTGTAGTTCGGCGTGGCATGAGGGATGCTCAATCCGCCGTGAGCCAGGAGATGACGAACTTGTTCATCTTGGGGTACTTGTCCTCCATCAGCTTGGAGAGGTCCTGACTCAGCGTGTTGAGATTGCCATTGCCCTCGAAGACGCCGTAGTTGGGGTCGAAGAGCGAATAGGTCCCTTTGCCCTCCGTGTACAGGGCGATGGAGTGCGCGCCATCCCCATAGAAGCCAATCTCGAACATCGCGGGAGCGTCTCCTGTCAGCATCACGAGCTGACTCGCAATCGTACCCGCGTGTGACCAGTTCAGGGTGTCGGCGAAGAGGGTGCGCTTCTTCTCGACCTTGAGGTCATCGACGACGACCAGCTTGAGCGTCATGGCGAAGACCTTGCGCATGATCTGCTCCGAGAACGTTCCCGTATCGCCGTGGAGCTGCTCGTCCTCGGAAGCGAACATCCGCTGGAGCTGGCCCTTGGCGCCGCGCTCGCGCAGGACCTGCTCGCGCCGCTGCGCACGGAGTTCCTGGAGCCGCGCGAGCAACTGGATGTGCAAGTCGGTTTCGTCGGTGGTCAGCTGATTGATCATCCCCTGGAGGCCCGAGATGGCGGGGACGAAGCTCTCCGCGGCGATGCGCGCTTGGTCAACCTCGGTGCGCAGCTCCTTCTGGAGACGGCTTGCCATCTGTGTCTGGGTTTCGAAGTCCACCCAGAGCTCGCGAAACTTCCCGCCGTGCAAGAGCTTGGAGATGCTCCCCGCGTTCGTGTTGCCCGCGCTCCGCAGCTCCAGCCACTGGAGCGACAAGATGAAGCAGATGCCGCGGAACTTGTACTTCTCGATGATGCTCGCCTGTTTCTCGAAGAAGGCGACCTGGGTCTGATTGAACGGGCACTGCGCCTTGCGCATCGACGGGCTCCTACCGCGGGGCGTGAAACACGAAAATCGATGCTCGTGTGTTCACCGTCGTGGGTCAAGGCGCGCGGCCCTGGGAGCCCGTCGATGCCTACTCTGCGTGCGGGGCATCCTCAATCAACGAGCAGTCGCTTCACGGGCGCGGGGTCGATGGCCACCATCAAGGGCCGCGTGAAGTTGCTGAAGGAGACGAGGGCCTGACCGGGGGCGAGCCGGGTGACTCGGTTCCAGAGGCTCTCGTCGATATTGCCCACCGTGCGCTGCATCCGGGAGATGACCGCGCTGTCGGTCATCTTGTGGATGATGAAGTTGTTGAGCAGGCCGAGCACCTCGTTGGGCAGGTGCTGGGGGAGCTGGGTGACGAAGACCAATCCCAGCCAACGCTTGCGGCCACGCTTGGCGATGCGCGCCACCTGCTCGAACAACACGGGCATCTGGCTGATGCGGCTGGCGGACAGGAACTCGTGTGCCTCCTCGATGATGATGAGCACGGGCGTGACGGCCTGCTCGCGGGCGTTCGCCTTCTCGTAGCGCGCCTCCTGCGCGTCCTGGATTCCTCGCAGGATGTCCGCGATGACCAGGTTGTTGAGCTGGGGCGAGTCCGTGTCCGACAGGTCGACGACGGACACTCGGCCTGGCGCGAGCATGGCGCCATAGGCGACCCCTGGGATGTTGCCCACGTCGAAGATGTTGAGCCGCCGGAGCCGGTGGAGCTTGCTGGCGAGGGCCTTCCAGCTGATTTCGTGCTTGCTGCTCTGAGCCATCACCCGGCTCATGACGCGGCCGGGGCTGGCCTTGAACTCACTGAAGAGTGTAGGGCCGTGCGCCGCCGCGACGAAGCCGTCATCCGGAGCGGCTCCGTCCAAATCTCCGAGTCCGTCGAGCAAGGACTCCTTTCGCTTCGACGTGGAGCGCGAGCGACTCTTGGATTCGGCGCGGCCCTCGTCGCTGAGGCTGTAGATGTAAGCGCTGACGACATCCAGCACATGCTGGATGGTCATCCGAGGATAGCCCGTCGACAGCTCGTCCACGTCGAGCGCCTCGCGGCGGTCCTGCTCGCTCTGGGGATAGATGCCGAAGTCCTCCAGGAGCAGCTTCGTGACGTCGTAGGCCTTGAGGAAGCGCTCCTGCTGCGCGTCCGACATGTCCAGGATCTCCGCCAGGGCGTAGGGCGAGAGGCTGGAGAAGTTCAGCGAGAACCGGTGCAGGTTCTTGTGTTGGGGATTGCGGCTGGAGCGGCCGGCGAGGTGGTGGATGTGCAGGTCGCGAACGCCCTGGGGCCGCAGGCTCCTCCGTTTGAGGGCCTCCAGCATGGCCGCGTTCTCCGTGGGCTCGTCCACGCGCGTGTACTCACCTTCCACGTCGAACACGACGATGGCGATGCCTTCCTCCTGCGCGCGGTGGATGAGCGTGGCCACGGTGGTGGACTTGCCGCCGCCCGTGGTGCCGAGGATTCCGGTATGCCGCGGCAGGATGCCCTTGTCGCGTGCGTTGAGCCGCGCCTCCATCCGCTCATAGCCCACCACGACGCCGAGGCAGAGGTCGCCACCCACGCCGAGCACGCGCTCGCTCTCCGCGTCGTCCAGGACGAACACAGGGCTCTGGGGGCGCGGCCGGAAGCGAGGCGGCTTCAGCGTTCCTTCGACCTCCTCGCCCAGCAGCTCCACCTCGGCGCGACCGTGATAGTCGAACGTATAGGTGAGCTTCTTCCCGTGGGTGACCACGCCAATGGCCATCGTCGAGTTGGCGGGGACCGCGTTGGGTTCCGCGAAGGGCCCTCGGACCACGACGCCGAGATAGGCCCTGCCGTCCTCCCGCGACTTCACCCGCACGAGCGTTTGCGACGCGAGCAGGTGGAGGTCATCGCGCGTGAGCAGGACGGTCAGGAGATTGTCCGCGCTCGAGGACGTGTCGAAGTGCGTGAAGCCCGCGGCCTGCTCCAACTCGGGATCGAGCCGCGGCGTGGTCGTGTCGTTCCGCATCTCATCAAGGACGGCGCGGGCCTCGGGCGGCGTGGTGCGGATGACGTCCGGGCGGGGGGCTCTCGCGGTGGGGGGCACCACGGGCGGCGGCGTCTGCGGCACGTTCCGGGGCGCGCTCCCGGGCCCCTCCGCGACAGTCCGAGGTGACTCGCTACGAGGTCCCCCCACTACCTGGAACGACGGCGCACGACCGTTCAGACCTGAATGGGGTGCGCCTCTCCCGGTCTCGAACTCGAACACTCCATTGCTGGGCGGCCTCGGCCCCTTCCCATCCGTGTTCATGTCGCTCCCCCGTTACCGGCGCGTCGTGCGCTCGCTGAAGAATTGAAGGTTGGCTCCGGCCTGGGCATAGGCGTCATGGACCAGCCCGAGGAACCCGTCGTCGCCAAAGGCGCTGCGGCACGTCATCTCCGCGACGTCGAGCAGCATCGGGAAGCCCCGCTCGGGGCGCAGCATGCTGTCCGCCATGGCAACCCACGCGGCCTCGTGGACGTGCTCGCGGTGGGCGTAGAACAGCCGCGGCGCGGAGTAATCCGAGACGCGATAGAGCCCCTTCACGATGCTGGGGGTCGAGTCGCGAACGAACTGCCAGGCCATCCGCTTGCCCTGCGAGCCGTACTCCCAACCCTCGACGATGTCCTCGCTGTCGCTCTGGAGCGTCTCCAACAGACAGTACTCGCCCGCGTCGAGCGCGAACCCCATGGTCAGGAATCCCCGGTCATGGAGCGCGCCGGAGACGAAGACGAACTTCTTGTGCTCGTGAATGAGGCGCTGCAACACCGACAGCGAGCAGCGCAGCAAGCTGGCGTAGCCCGAGCCCGAGAGCAGCTCGTGTGCACACGGGTTCCCCAATCCCATCCGCCACTCCGCGGAGGACTTGGTCAGGAGCGCGAGCCGTTCGGCATAGGTCCGGATGCCCCGACACGCCATGCGCGACATGGAGTCCTTGGGCCCCTTGTAGCGGTTCTGCCGCATCTCGATGAAGTCCTTTGCCTCCTGCAGCGGGCTGGCGGCGCGCGAGGACATCTCCTTGCGGAACAGCCGCTGCGAGAAGGCCCCCGTGGTGCCCTGGTAACCCACGATGCCGACCCCGAGCTGGGAGATGCCGATGGGCAGACTGTCATGCGCCGCATGGCTTCCCGCCACCGCGTCGACCTTGCCTCGGAACAACAGCCGCTCGTGGATGAGGGAGATCTCCTCGGGGGTGACCTTGTAGACGCCCGCCTCGGGCAGGGCGCGGGTGCGAGTCCCCAGCTTGGGGAAGATCTCGGACCGCACGGCCGCGCGCAGGCGCCCCTCCTTCTGGACCGCCGTCGCGATCTCCTGGCGGAAGCGCTCCATGACCCGGTCCAGGTCTAGCCCGGTGGACCAGCGGTCGAGGTCCAGCGTGGAGGAGATCTCCTCGCCAAATGCTTCCCGGTAATCGTCATCCCCAAACATCGTGTCCGGCACTTCAGGCGGAGCCCCTCGCGACATGTCTACTCTCCCTCCACTCCCAGGAATTGATCGATGGAGAAGCGTGGAATGCCCAGGCGTCTGCGCAGCCACAGGACGTAGGGCGCAGCCATTTCCCAGGGGAGCCCGAAGCGGAACACCAGCCGACCCCGGACCTCGTTGTCGGGCAGGTCATCGCTCACGAGCGGTGCGGCCAGCGCGGCGGGCGCGAGCAACTCCAGCGCCAGCAGGTCCGCGTGGTGCTCCGCCTCCATCACGGCTCGCCGGGTGAGGAGTCCCGAGGTGTCACGGGTCATCAGGCTCTGGGGCTTGCTCAGCGGAATCCGCTCGAACAGCGCCGTCACGACCTCATCGTCGGTCGGCGCGCGGTCCCCATCGAGGACCGGCAGGATGGACTCTCCGAAGACGCGAACCGCCTTGCGTCGAGGCAGCCACTGCTCCAGCACGAAGTGCGAAAGCTCGTGCGCGACGGTGAAGCGCGTCTCGGGCCGCTCCAACGTGCTGTCATAGAAGAGGACGCCGTGGCCGCGATTCGCGACCATGCAGCCTTTCATCCCGTGAGAGTCCTCAGCGACAGGGTGGTGGATGCCCCGGCGACGGAGCCACTCGCGCATGCGCCCCGGGGTGAGCTTCGGCAGCGCGACCGCCTCGACGAGCAGAGGTGACCAGTCCAACTCGAGCAGGAGGTCGCGGGGAAACTGGGTGGGGGCCGCCAGGCCGCATTCACGCGTGGCCTCCTCCAGCCAGTCCCCGGTCATGGCGTGGGCTCGTCATCGTCGCCGCGGTCGATGCGGTCCCTTGCCGCGAGCTGAATCCTGCTGGTTCCGGTCTGCTCGTCGCGGGTGGACATCGCCAGGGTCGCCATGATCTCCACGTGGCGGAGAATCCTGGCGAGCGAGAGGGGCGTCACGCCGTGGCGCTCGGCGATGGCGGTCACCTGCTCCCTGCGGGTGTCGCCCTCGGGCTTGCGGCACAGGGACATCCACAGGAGTGTGTCGCGAGAGCAGTTCAGCTCACGGGCGAGGTCGTCTGGGCTCAGGCCCTCCAGTTGGCGGTATTGCTCGAAGACGAAGGCCAGGGTCCAGGTCTCGCTTTGGCCACGCCGCGCGGCGTGTTCGAGCCAGTCGGGGTTAGACATCGGAGTCCTCCTTTCGGAGTCGCCCCAGCACCTTCATGAGGCGGTCTCGGTTCCGCTTCACCTCGCGCCGGCGGACGGTCTCCTCGGACTCAGGGAGGCCCATGGCTTCCGCCAGGACGTGGGTGGAGCGCTCGCCCTCCATGACGAGTTTGATGACGTGATGGTCCGTCTCCGTGAGCGGTTGCTGTGCCAGTCGGTCCGCCATGCGTCGCGCCTCCACGGTGATCTCCAAGCTGTCCTTCGGAGGCATCGCGCGAAGTTCGAAAACTCCCCCGTATTCCTGTTCTCGGCGGTGGCGCGCCGCGTTGGAGCGGTACCGGTCCACGGTGCGCTTGCGGGCGGCCTGCGCCAGGTAGATGTGCAGGCGTGCCTTGTCGGGGACGTACCGCTCCGGGTCGTTCAGGTACTCGTAGATGACGTCGATGGTCGCGTCGCGCGCATCCTCCTGAGATTGCCCCGGCCGCTTGCTGAGCCCCGCGATGATGGGGTCCATGAAGACCTTGAAGACGTCCTCCCAGGCCAGTGAGTCGCGTGCGAGGACGCGCTCGTGAAGTGCCTGCTCCTCCGGTTGCGATGGAAAGCTCATCCCCACTCCTCGCCGGGATCCTCATGCCCGCTCGCGGTTGGACTGCGTGATGTGTGTTCCTTCGTACCCGTCCCGATAAGTTCGACGGAGGTGGGCAGGTGTCGTGCCTCCACGGTCTGGGAGGAGCGCGCTCGCGGGCTGCACCTCCCGGGTGGAGCGCGTGGAACTGGACGCGAAATCAGCCGACGCAGAGAAGGCTCAAATCGGTCGCATCAACTTCGCCGCTTGATAGAGGAAGTCGGTTCGGTTGTCACAGTTCAGCCGGTCCTTGCTGAAGATGTTCTTGACGTGGGTCTTCACGGTCTCCCGGGTGAGCTGGAACTCCGAGGCAATCTGCTCGTTGTTCCAGTTCCGGAGGATGGCTTGGGCAATCCGGACCTGTGACTTGGTCAGGCGCCGCCGCATCTCATCGGGGAGGGGGAGCGCGCTGGGCAGCTCATGGAGCAGCAGGGCCCACACGGGAGGGCCTCCGGATTGGGGCAGCTCGATGAACTTCACCACGCGGCAGGTGTCGTCGTACGTCCGGGCCCAGACCGCGTTCTCCAGCCGCTGCTCCCCGCTCATTCGGGTGAGCGCGTCCAAGCGCTCCACGAGCACCAGCGGAAGTCCGGAGCCATGAAGCTCGGAGCGCTCGAACCATTTGCCCAGCAGGGCGGCGGCGTTGGGAGACCGGAGCCGCTCGCGAGCAGGCGGCTCGACCACGAGATAGGCCGCATCGGGAGGTTCGTGAAGCTTCTCCGCGAGCTGGGACCGCGCGAACGCGCCTTCCATCGCGCGGCAGTTGCGCACCGTCTGCGTCAGGTGCGGCAGCAGACTGGTGAGGAGGGCCTTGGCTCGCTCCACGAAGGAGTGCCAATGGTCGCGGGCGAGCGAGGTGTCTCCCGGAGCCTCCGGCTGGACATCCACCAGGACCGCCATCGCGTGTTCCAACTGGACCGGCCCCTCCCAGGAGGGCTCGGGGAGCTGTCTGGGCAAGGTGATGTGCGGTCCCACGGCGTCCGCGGGAATCAATTCCAGGAGGAGGACTCGGACCTTCTCCAGGACGACGGAGAGAATCTGCGGCGTGCTGTTCAGCGCGGCGATGACTCGATTCCTCAGGGCGAACTCGCGAGTATCGAACTCCATGGATGCGTGCCTCCGTCCCCATCTCGCGGTGGTTCATTCCGCGGCCGGTTCAAGACTGCCATCCCTCTTAAGGCGCCTGCGCTGAAGCTGTCCCTACCACTCTGAGGGTAGGGAGGGGATTGGACGGCCTGGGTTCCCCGCCTGCTCCTGCACCCCAGGCCCGTAGTCGATCCTATCCATGTGCAATGGACAGTGACCAGCCCCCCCGTGCGCTTGCATGTGTTGGCCATGGGATGGGTGCGTCGTCACTCGGTGGGTCGGAGCGCAACGGAATGTCTCTACCCCTTGCGAGGTATGTCCCGGGTCGCCCGCTACCGATACGGTCCGCGGGATGCTGGCGCCTGTGTATTCGCCGGCCTTCACGTCGCCGCGTTGGGTGTTCGCGGCCCACCGGTGAGGCATGGTCAAGATTCTTCATTCCGCGGACTGGCAGATGGGGTTGCGGGCTCGCCACGTGGCGGACGTGGCCGCGGCCGTGCGCGAGGCGAGACTGGCGGCGGCGCGCAATGTCATCCAGGCGGCGAATGCGAAGCGCGTGGACGCGGTGGTGCTCGCGGGCGACATCTTTGAGGACAACCTCGTTGAAGACCGGCTCGTCCACGCGGTCCTGGGCATCCTGGCGGAGTGTCGTTCGCCTGTGTTCATCCTCCCGGGCAACCATGATGCGTTGACGCCGGATGCCGTCTACCGGCGCGCGTCGTGGAAGCAGCGCCCCGCTCACGTTCGTGTGTTGGATACCGATGCGCCGGTCCCCATTCCAGGGACTCCGGCCGTGTTGCTCGCCGCGCCCTTGCGGCAGAAGAAGGGGATGAAGGACCCGACCTCGGTCTGGTGTGAACAGCCGAGGGCCGAAGGCATCCGCATCGGAGTGGCGCATGGCTCGCTGCGCATTCCCGGGAAACACTCGGCGGATGACTTCCCCATCGGCCCCGACGTGGTGACCCGAGCGGGGCTCGACTATCTCGCGCTCGGACACTGGCATGGCCAATACATCCACGAGGAGCGCGCTGCCTACGCGGGGGCCCACGAGACGACGAAGTTCGACGAGCCAGGAGCGGGGCGGGCGCTGCTGGTGGAGATCGCCGCGAGGGGGGCGTGTCCAGACCTGACGCCCGTACCGACTGGAACGCTGCGCTGGGGGGCCCTCGACCTGGACCTGGGGGAGGGGATGGAGTCGGAGGCGCAGCGGGCCCGTGCGTGGGTGGCGAAAGAGGGCCCGCCCGAGACGCTGTTGCTGCGCATCCGGACCCATGGAGTCGCGCCCGAGGAAGCCACGTCGCAGTTGGAGGGGCTTCGTGAGGAGCTGCTGGGGCGAGGCGTCTTGTCCGTCGTCGTCGAGAGACGGGATGCGCCGAGGGCGGAGGTGGAGGGGCGGCTCGCGGAGATCGCGGCATCGAGCCCGCTGGTGGGGGCGCTTCTGGAGGGACTGGCCCAGCCCCTGACACCTGGGCTCACGGGTGAAACGGAGGCGGGACGGCTCGCGGCCCGCCGGCTGCTGTCGGAATTGGTGCTGGAGGCGTGGCGATGATCGTCCGCCGCCTGCGGGTTCAGCACTTCCGTTGCTTTCGCAACCCGGTGGAGCTTGCGGGGCTGGGGGTGGGGGTTCATGTCGTCCACGGTCCGAACGAGATGGGGAAGTCGAGCCTCGTCCTCGCGCTGGCACGCGCACTGTTCGACAAGTACTCCACGAAGGACCGAGAGGTTCAGAACCTGCGGCCATGGGGGACAGAGCTGTCCCCCCGCGTGACGGTGGAGTTCGAGGCGGAGGGCAAGCGCTACCGGTTGGAGAAAGGCTTTCTGGACGGCGCCTCGAGTTGCCTGGATGAGTGGACAGGGGCGCGCTTCGAGCGGCTCGCGGACTCGCAGGCCGCGGACGAGCAGGTGCGGAAGTTTCTCCTGGCGAGCGGGGCGACCGTGGGGGCGACGAAGCTGGGGCACTGGGGACTGGCGCGGTTGCTCTGGCTGAATCAGTCCCCCGAGCGCTACGAACTGCCCACGTTGGACTCCTCGCTCAAATCGCGGCTCATGGAGGCCGTGGGTGTCGTCGCGACGAGCGAGCCGGAGCAGCGGTTGTTGGCGGCGGTGGACGCCGCCTATCACCAGTTCTACACGCTGAAGGCGCGGAAGCCGGTCGCGGACAGCGCGCTCGAGAAGGCCGCGGCGGAGGTGGCCTCACTCGAAGCGCAGGCGAGGGCGCTACAGGCCCGCCAGGAGGCCGCCGCGAGGCATGCCCGCGCCATCGAGGATGCAGGGGATGCGCGGACCCGGCTGGCGAAGGAGCGGGATGCTCTGGAGGCCCAGGGGGCCCAGCTTCATGAGCGCGTGGCGCAAGAGGCGAAGTTGGAGCAGCAGCTCGCGCTCTGGGACAAGGATGTCGAGCGACAGCGGCAGGAGTGCGCGGCCTTGTCTCGAACGCAAGAGGACTGGCTTGCGTTGAAAGCAGACGTGGCTCGGCATGAGGCCATCGCGGCGGCGAAGGAGCCGGAGCTCGGCCAGGCGAGGGAGGCGTGGGGAAAGGCGGAGGCCGCGTGTCGCGCGGCACGCGAGTCCTGCCGAGATGCGGTCGATGCTCAGGAGGCGTGCGAGCAGCGGGAGGCGCGCGGGCGACTCCTGGCGAAGGCGCGCCAAGCGCTGGCGGAGCAGCAGCGGTTGGAGGGACTGCTCATCCAGGCCGAGCGCCTGGAGGGCGTCGTGGAGACGCTGCGGAGAAAGGCCGCGACGTCGAAGTCCGTGTCCGAGGCCGATGTGAGGAGGGTGGAGGACGCCGAGCGGCAACAGCGACAGGCGCAGGACCGCCTGGAGGCCCAGGGCATCGAGGTGCTCTTCGTTCCAAAAGGCTCGCAGCGCATCGAATGGGAGACGCAGGGACATGCGCAACATCACACGGTGGCCAAGGGGGAGCAGAAGCGCTTCGCGGGAGTGAGCGCGGCCAGCCTGCGCATCGAGGGCGTGGGCGAGGTGCGGGTGCGCACGGGGGCCGAGGAGATTGGGAAGCTCCAGGCCGAGGTGGAGAAGCACCGCAAGGAAGTGTCGCGCCGGCTTCGGGAGCACGACGCGAGCACCTTGGAGGAACTCCGCGCCCGGTGGGAGTCACGCCAGGCGCTGCTCCAGGAGCAGGAGAAGCACACGGGGGCGCTCACCGCACTCCTGGAGGCCGCTGACGTCGAGAGCGTGGAGGTGCTTCGGGCGCAACAGCGAGCCCTGGCAGGGCAAGTGGGAGCCCTGGCGGGGCAGCTCGACCTCGGTGTGGAGTCGCTGCGGACGTATGTGTATCCGGAACCCACCGCGCTCGCGGAGGAGCTGAAGGCGCGCAAGCAAGAGGCCCGGGTGAGGGCGAAGGTGAAGGACGAGGCGGAGGCCTCGGCTCGACAGGCGGAGGGGCGGCTTCAGGCTCTCACGCAAGCCCGCGATGGCGCGCGCCAGACGGCTCGAGCCTTGATGGTGCGGCTGGAGGCCCAACTCGAGGTCGCGGGGATGTCTCTGGCGCAGTGCTCGGCTCGGCTCAATCAGGCGGGCGAACGGCTGGCGCGCTTGGAGAACGGACGGAAGGAGTTGCTGTCGCAGCTCCCCCGTCCCGAGGCTCGCGCCGCCACGCAACATCGGCATGTCCAGGAGACGTTGGCGCGAGTCCAACGAGCGGAGACCTTGGAGCGGGAGCGAATCGTTCGCGAGGAAGCGCTCCTCGGGCAGGCGGCGGAGGATGGGGTGTACTCGCAGTGGGCGGAGCTGGAGGAGCGGCTCGCCATGGCGACCGAGGTGCACGCACGACTCAAGACTCGGGCCGAGGCCGCGGAGCGGCTGCGCATGGTGGTTCGCCACTGGTTGGAGCAGGTGGACCGGACGTTCGTGGCCCCCATCCAGGAGGCGGTTCGAGCACGTCTGGCGTACCTGCGGCCCTCGGTTCGGGCGGAGCCGTTCGTCTTGGAGGCGGGGCTCAGTGGGGCGTCAATGCAGACCCTCGGTGGAGACAGGGCCCTGGGGAGCTTCTCCTGGGGCATGCAGGAGCAGACCTTGTTCGCGCTGCGGTTGGCCCTGGGCGAGGTGCTGGCCAGGCAGGGGCGCCGCGCGGAGCCGCAGTTGGTGGTGTTGGACGATGCGTTGGTGAATACGGATGCGGGTCGCCACCAGCGCGCGCTGGAACTCATCGAGGCGGCGGGGGAGTCGCTTCAGGTGCTCATCCTGACGGCGTTTCCGGAGCGCTACCGGAGCCTGCGCGGGTCGAAGGAGTTCGACCTGCGCGCCTTGGTGGAAGCGTCCGAGTCGACCTGAGCCCGCGGGCTCGTGCTCACGCGGCCAGCTCGCCCCGCGCATTCCGCTCCTCGTCTTGAATCGCCAGCGACGTGCGGAACTCGGCGGCCTCGGCGAGCCGGGTGAAGGCTCGTCGAACGCAGGGCCTCACGAACAAACTCCAGGCGGTGCTCGTGCTCCTTGGCTGAGGCGAAAGCACAGGCGGCCTGCCGACGCCGAACGAGCACCTCAGCGTGTCCGGATGTTCGTTTCGCGCCAGATACACACGGCCGGCTCGAACTTCAGCCTGTGGCCCCGAAAGAAGGTGCAGAGGCGGCAAGACACCGACCTCGTTTCGCTACCAGGAGAGTCCTATGTCGTGCAGACAATGGCGCTGGCGGGTTGCCACCACCCAGCGCGAGATGGATGACGCGGCCCGTATCCGCTGGTCGGTGTTCGGAGGAGAGCTGGGGTTGCTGTCCGGAAAGGCGTCCCCCTCGAGGCGTGAGGTGACGTGCTTCGACACGCTCGACACCACGCTGCATGTCAACGTCTACGCTGGCTCCGAGGCCGTGGCGACCGTCCGGCTGCTGTTGCCCAACGCGGAGGTGGCGGCGAACGCGGGCGGGACGACCGGGCTCGACATGGAGCAGCGCCTGGACCTCTCCGGCCTGTTCGGGCCGGAGCGCGTGTTCGCCGAGCCCTCACGCTTCTGTGTGCTTCCGCAGTGGCGGCGCTCGGAGGCCCTCGCGTGGCTTCAAGCAGGGCTCTATGCCGAGAGCCGGCGGCGCGGCGTGACACACTGGGTTGGGTCCGCCAACCTGGAGACGGACTCGCATGACGACGCGCGGCTGTCCTCGCGGGTGGCTGCGTCCAAGGGCTGGGTGAGCCCGCGCTGGCGGGTGGAGGTGCCTCACCCGTCGCAGGCGTCGGCCCATCCTCGCAGCCCTTTCTACTCGGCCGCGGAGCGCGCGCAGGCGGAGCAGGGGCGGCTGGAAGGGCTGCGACTGCCCAAGGCGCCGCTGCTCTTCGCCAAGAAGCTGGGCGCACGCTTCATCGCGGAGCCGCTCTACGACGCCTACTTCGATTGGTTCACGCTGCCGCTCGTCGTCACGCTCGATGAGATGCCGGCCGCGACCCTGGCTCGCTTCCAGGCGCTGGACCCAAGCGTGAGCCCCGCCGTCTAGGCCCGGGGCAACACACCTTCCTTCCTTTCACTTTCAACCCGCAACAGCCAGGCGCCAGCCGCGCCAGGACAGGAGACGTACGTGCACACTCAGACGCAGAATCAGACGGGGACGCAGTGGGTGGCGGTGCTGGACGAAGAGGCGCGAGGCCTGGTGGCGGCGGTGGATGCGCACCCCGATGCCAGCCGCCTCTTCAATGGCACCATCGACACCGCGGGCTACATCCACTACCTCATCCAGACGTATCACTATGCCCGCTGGAGCACGCCAATCCTCGGCGATGCGGGTGTGCGGCTGAAGCGCTCGGGGCGCAACCCGGAGCTGGCGGAGCTGCTCATCCAGAAGGCGGGAGAGGAGCGGGGCCACGAGCGGTGGTTGCTGTCCGACCTGAAGAACCTGGGGTGCTCGCGAGCGCAGGTGGAATCGGCGACGCGCAGCTCCGCGGTGGATGCCTACACCGGATGGAACTTCTTCACGTCGCGCTCGGGCGTGCCGACCGCGGTCCTGGGGACCGCGTATGTGTTGGAGTACCTCTCACAGACGCGGGCGGGAGTGGGGGCCGCGCGCTTGCTGGAGGTCGCGGCCATTCCCAACATCCACAAGTCGGTCACGTTCCTGCGCAGCCACGGCGAACTCGACGGCGACCACGTGGACGAGATGGCGCGAGTGCTCGGAGGGCTGACGGAGCCGGAGGACCGGGAGGCAATCCTCCTGTCGGCACGAGTCGTCCGCAACCTCTACCCGAACATCTTCCGCGGGGAGGCGCCCATCCGCTATCGGCTCGCGGGATAGCGCCAATCCCACGCATCCGCGCCGTGGCCTCGCGCGGATGCTGGCCTCGGGGCTCAGACGGGCCGGTTGAGGCGCGCGGCCTGATAGATGAGGTCCGGGCGGCCGTCGACACCCAATCGGTTGCGTACCTCTCGCATGTGGGTCTCCACGGTGTTCTCGGAGATGCGCAGCTCCTCGGCGATCTGCGCGTTGCTCCAGTTGCGCAGCGCGTACTCCGCGATCTTGGCCTGCTGGGGCGTCAGCTTGCGCCGCATCGCCACGGGGAGCGGGATGGAGATGGAGAGCTCGTCCATCAAGAGGGCCCACTGCCGGGGGCCCTCGGACGCGGGCAACTCGATGAATCGGACCGAGCGGTAGACATCGCCGTGGAGGGTGACCCAATGGTCTCGGCCATGGCGTGACTCCGGGGGCATGCGAACCAGGGCCGCCAGTTGCTCTTCGAGCACGTGAGGGAGGCCCGAGGAGGAGAAATCAGACGGGGTGAACCACCGCTCCAGCAGGGTGGTCGCGTACTGGGACCGCGCCACCTCATGCGCGTGGCGAGTCACGATGACGAACGCCTTGTCGGGGCGGTCATAGAGCCCTTCCAGGAGGCGCGCGCCGGTGGTGTAGGACTCGAAGTCCGTGCAGTTGCGCACCGCATCCCCAATGGTCTCGGTGACATGGGCGAGCTTGTTGGCGCACTGCGCGGCGAACGCGCGGCGTCGTGTCCGGTAGAGCGCGAGCGCGCAGACGAAGCCCGGACGAAGGGGGAGGAGGACGGCCATGACGTGCTCCAGGCCCAGTCCCAGCTCGCGGCTGCGCTGATAGAGGAGGTTGTGGTCGTACTCCTTGCGCGACAGCATCTCTGGATCGCGGAGGACCACGCCGGGCCGGGCGAAGATGGGTGGCCGGACGAAGTCGTGGTCAGACAGGTGGGTGTACTCCGCCATGAGGGGGATGGGAGAGCCCGGGACGAGCCACTGAAAGCTCAGCTCCGGTGTGACCCGCATGAGGCACATGGCGACGGCGTCGGCCGGAACGAGCTCCAGGAGGGGCGCTCGCGCCGCTTCGAGCACGTCCGTGAGGGACAGTGAGCTGTGGAGGGTCGTGATGACCCTCTCCCGGAGCATGATCTCCTGGGAAGTGAGCGTCATGGAACGGAGCATCCGCTTCTCCTGGTCAAGCAACCCCAGTGGTTCGCATGTGGGACCCTCTTCATAGGTCTGTGCTGAAGAATTCGCCCTAACTCCCTGGAGGTATTGCGCGAACTGCACAGATAGGGCATGCGCCGCAGGCAGCCTCGCAAGGCTGCCAGACAGGTGGACACACGCGCGTGCCGCCAGAGCCCTGGGGCCTGGAGAAGGTGTCTAGTTACAAGGCGCGCCGTAGAGCCCGGCGCCGCGAGCCTGACAGGCCGCGTTGCTGAGGCAGAGCAATCCATCTCCCGTTCAGCAGCCGAGCCGGCGCGCGGGCTCGACTCCGCTCTCGTCCGAGGTCGCGCTGCGAGGGGCACTCGAAACGAGCGCCGCTGCGTCATTCGACGAGACTTCACTCGCATTGCGCTGCGAGGAAGAAACGTCAGCCATTCCCACCGCGAAGGCGAAACTCACGGCGATTCCGCAAACGAGCTTGCGCAGCATCTGGGACTCCTTGGGTTGAGTGGCGTCGCGGATGTTACTCCTGGTGTGTCTGGTGTCCAGGGCATCGGGAGCGCCCGGTTGGATCTTGATGGGCGGAAGGGATGCCTTGCTCCGGAACGCGGCGAAGCGGTCTGAAATTGTAGTGACTTAATTTTTGAAGTCGCTACAAATTTACCCGCCGCCGGGCAGGTGGCTGCAGCACCGACAGGAGCGCGTCATGAGCCAGCCGACCGTATTGGTCTCCGGAGCAGGCATCGCTGGACCCACGTTGGCCTACTGGCTGGCACGGCGTGGGTTTCGTCCCACCGTCGTGGAGCGCGGCGCGGCACTGCGCTCCAGCGGAAGTCCCGTGGACGTCCGCGGGCCCGCGGTGGTGGTGGCCGAGCAGATGGGACTCATGGCGCGCCTGCGCGACGCGGCCACGCAGGTCTCGGCCCTGAGCTTCATCGAGGAGTCGGGGCGTGAAGTCGGCCGGGTCAACCTGCGCGCCCTCCAACGTGCGAGCGGCAGCCGCGAGGTGGAGCTGCCTCGGGGCGATCTCGCGTCCATCCTGTATCAGGCGAGCCAGGACTCGGCCGAGTTCCTGTTTGGCGACTCCATCACCGCGCTGAGCCAGGACGCGCATGGCGTGGATGTCACGTTCGGACGCGCCGCTCCGCGCCGATTCGATCTGGTGGTTGGCGCGGACGGTTTGCACTCGACCGTGCGTCGTCTGGCCTTCGGCCCTGAGTCGGACTTCGTGCGGCACATGGGGATCTTCATCGCGACCCTGCCGTTGGAACGACCGCTCGGTGATGCGCGAGAGGTCATCCTGTACAACACGCCAGGCAGGGCCATCTCGCTCCATCCGTCCCGAGCCAAGGCGTTGGCGGCGTTCATGTTCCGCGGCCCGCTGGAGGAGGGCTTCGACCACCGCGACACCGAGCGGCACAAGCGACTGCTGACGGACGCGTTCTCGGATGACGCGTGGCGAGTCCCCGAACTGCGGCGCTCCATCCACGCCACCTCCGAGCTCTACTTCGATTCCGTCAGTCAGGTGCGCTTGTCCCAGTGGGCGCAAGGTCGAGTCGCGCTGCTCGGAGACGCCGCCTCCTGCATCTCGTTGTTTGGCGACGGCTCCTCGCTGGCCATGGCGGGCGCATTCACGCTGGCCCACGCGCTGGCCGCCCACCCGGGTGACCCCCGCGCGGCCTTCCGCCAGTACGAAGCGGAGCACCGGACCTGGGTGGAGCCCAGGCAGCGCAACAGCGCGCTGGCGGCCTCGCTCCTCGTCCCGGCCACGCGGCATGGAATCCGGGCGCGGAACCTCGCCACGCGCTTGTGGCCCGTGGCCGCGGTCGCCGGATGGCTGCGCCACAACCTCTCCGAGGTTCGCGCTCGTGCGCAGGAGTGCCCAGGGTAGAGTCTGGCCCATGCGGAGAGACTCCTGAGCCCTTCCACGCCGAAGACGCCTCCCGGGGAAGGTCTACGTGAGCGGAAGAAGCGGGCCACGCGCGCGGCCATCCAACGCGCGGCCCTCCAGCTCTTCACGAAGCAAGGGTATGACCGGACGACGACCGAGGAGATCGCTCGCGCGGCGGACGTGTCGCTCGGTACGCTCTTCAACTACTTCCCGAGCAAAGAAGCCCTCGTCGGTGACGAGTACGATCCGCTCTTCATCCAACTCCTGGAGTCGAGGCCCCCCGACGAACCCATCTTCACGGCCATTCGTCAGGCCCTCGAGGCGATGCTCCGCTCCATCCTGGCGGAGGAGGACCGGGGCTTCCTCATGGCCCGAGCGAAGCTCACACTCGAGGTCCCCGCCTTGCGCGCCGCGTCCCTGTTGGAGCGCGAGAGCAGTGCCCGCCTCCTCCAGGAACTGCTCGCCAAGCGATCCAAGCGCAAGGCCCATGACTTCGAGCTCAAGGTGACCAGCGCCATCCTCGTCAGCGCCATCTCCGCCGCGCTGGAATCCTGGACCGAGTCTGGCGGCAAGACAGACCTCATGAAGCTCGTGGGCCGCGCGCTGGAGGTCGCGGAGCAGGGCGCTCGCTTCGAGTCGAGCCCGCCCTCCAAGGCCAGACGCTAGCAGGGCCGGGCTGCGCTCCGGAGTCGCAATTCCTTCGGCCCTTCGCGTTCCGTCACGACGCATGTGCGCCCGGCCTCGACGCGTTCTCACGTGTCACGAGACGCCGTGCGCTCGGCTCCCCTGGTGCGCGAAGGCGGTACGTCCGTTGCACTTGCGGCGATTGATGACGACCCTCGCCTCGCACCTCGCGCCCGAATCCCTGACGGAGTCAAACCCAGACGCACTCGATGCGTCCCTTCACTATGCCTGCCATCATCACCGGATGTGGTCGGAGGAGAGCGTTCTGGATGAGCGGAGCGCCACCCATTTGTGGCTCTTCCACCGTGCCCTGGAGCTGTTGGAGAACCTTGGCCCCTCGGGAGCCGACCCGCGAGTGGTGGCGGATGCCAGACGCATCGCCGGGTTCTTGAAATTCAGCGTGACCCCGGACCGCAATTCCAAGCGACCCTGGACCGATAACACCATCTTCCACGACGCCATGGTGAAGGGCCTCTATGACTGCGACTGGTCCAACCCGTGGATCAGCACCTGCACGTGGCAGAGCCACTTCTACAATCCCGTCACGAAGAAGAGCGTCGACACGTACCTCAATGGCAACAATCCAACCGGGAAGGTCGCCCCGAACTACGCCGTCCGTGCCATTCAACTGGGGCAATACGAGCGGCTCGCCGTCGAGAATCCAGACATCCGAGACCTGCTCCAGTTCTTCTATTACCTCGGCATCGCGCTCCACTACTTCGAGGACCTGACGCAGCCGATGCACGCCCACAACTTCCCCAACGTCATTGCTGGGGCGGAGGACGTGTTCCACAAGGACTTCGAGGCGGCGGCACAGACCTACGTCAACACGCTCCCCGAGGCGCTCAAGGTGCGCCCCGGGTCACTGACGCAGGACAACTGCTTCGCGTTCGGCGGGGACCCGTCGAAGCAGACGCCGGATGCAGGCGTCGCCGCGTGGATCATCGCCGCGGCCGCCAGGATTGGCCACCCCAACTACAATCTGGCGCTGACGGATGCCAACCAGCATGACTGGGCCTTGTCGCGCGTGCTCCCGTTCGAGTCGAAGGCGGATCCGCTCCCGCCGAACATCAAAGCGGGCTACACCCTCGACGCGTTCTACCGAGATCAGAAGCTCCCCATTCCACCTCCGGGCCATCCCAAGCCCGCGGGCTACGCGACCTGGCAGGCGGCCTGTGTGCCCGTCTTCGAGCGGGTCCTGGTCTCAGCCATCCAGGGGTGCGCGGGGTTCCTCCTGGCGCTGTTCCGTGACTGGTTCCCGATGCTGATGTGGAAGGATGTCGAGCGGACCCGTGCTCGCTCCTTTGACGACTTCCCTGGCAAGGCGGTGTACCCACAGGACGTCGTCGCCATCGGTTGTCAGACCGTGGCAAAGTATCAATCCGGCACCTTCTCCGCGGTCAACATCTACACGGGCAAGCCGGACCTGTTCGCGAGCATCGTCCCAGGCTCGGAGGGCTATTACACGGACGCGCTGGGGCGCTACGCCATCGCCATCGCGTCGAACCCCGACTACCCCCCCACGCAAGATGCGCTCCCGCCGGTCTACACCTTGGGGCGGCAGTTGCCGGGCAACATTCCGGACATGACGGTGATCGGGCGTGACGGTGTTCCGCTCGAGAACCAGCGCATGCCGCAGGGGTCCTCCATCAAGACCCAGGGGTTCCCGCCCCTCGACGCGCCGGTGACGCAGACCCACGCCATCATCCCGCTGGGGGAAACGCGCGGCATTGCCTCGAGCAGCTCGTTGAACACCAGCCTGGCGTTGTCGGAGCCGACGTCGAACCACCGCTGCGTTGCGCTGACGGCCCAGGGCAACGGATTCCAATTCCTGTCACCCGGGGTCTACTACGTCACCATCCAGGTCATGACGCCGTGGGTGGCTCAATCCGAGGACCCCTTTACGGCGCAGGTCGCGCTCAAGAACGTCACGACGGGCAAGGTCGAGATCCACGAGAGCGTGGCCACGGGGAAGGGCGATGTCGGAATCATCCAGGTGAGCGGCCTCGTCACGGTGTCAGACACCGGCGAGTCGTACAGGGTTCGCTTTGCCCAGGACTCGGGAAGCTCCTATGACCTCGCGGCCGACACGCGCTGTTTCGTGCACGTCGTCCAGATTCAAGGGGCGCCCGTCTCGGACCTCGCGTTGTCGCCGCTGAGCGCCCGCCACTACCAGTCCTTCATTCCGGCCCAACGGCTGTGGGCTTCGAGGCAGGGGAAGGATGGTGGCTTCCTCATCCTGTTGTCGGACTCCTCGGCGAATCGGGCCGTGCAGATCAGCGGCGCGCTGAGGCAGTTCAGGTTCCTGAGCCCCGGGCGGTACTTCATCCATGCCGCGCTCGGGACGTCGTATCACCGGTCGACGGGAAGCAATCAGGCCGCTGCGATGCTTCAGCTCGTCCGGGCGTATTGGGACGGGCACAAGGTGGCCAATACCCCGGTCCTCATGAAGCGAGTCGCGACCGCGAACAACAGCATCATTGGCTACGTGCACTTCTCGGGATTCGTCGACGTCACCACCGAAGACGTCTACTTCCTTCGCCTGGGCCTCTATCCGCTCGGGAGCGGGGAGTCGTTCGGCGTGGGCGGGGACACGCCGGACCGGCTGGACATCTTCAAGCTCGACGACCCGGATCCGTTGCAGGTGGCGCGCTACGACCTGACGACGATGAATGGCACGACGTTTCTGCCGTACACCAACAACATCACCAGCGATCACGCGAAACAGTTGAGCTTGCCGCTGGGGAAGAATCGCTGCTTCACGGTGGTGGAGACGGAGCGGGGGGCCTCCCTTCAGTTCAATCTCCCAGGGAAGTACTGGGTGGTGGTCTCGCTCGGGATCCCCGTGACGAGCGGCCCGTTGTTCATGGCCCAGTTGGAGCTGCACCAGGAGAACGCTCCGGGCTCGCCTGATACGCCCCTGCTGGCGACCCACATCTGCCCGACGGGGAACCTGAGCGCGCGGCTGCCAGGGTACATCCAACTGGAGGGCATGGTGGTCGTCACCGACGTGCTCAAGACCTACTCCCTGCTGTTCTCCCAGACGAGTGGGGAGACCCTCTCGGTGGGTGGAACCTCGCTGGACTTCATCCAGGCCTTCGCCATCGATGGCGAAGTCTGACAGGACTGTGATGCATTGATGCGTGAGGGCCCTCGCCAGCATTCGTGCTGGCGGGGCCCTGTCGTGGCCAGGGGCTGACTGATTCCAACGGCCCGCCCAGGCCGTCAACCCTATGCGGCCATCGTGCGCCAACGCATCCTTCAGCCCTTGCGCCTGCGCAGTACCTGGTTGGGGCCCTCGGGTGTGCCGGCCGCGCGCTTGGCCACGGCCTCCATTGGCAAGGACACCCTGGCCGGGGACACCTGGATGTTTGTCTATTTCACCAACGGCAGCGCGCACAATGTCTGGTCGCGTACGTTGGTGGACAGCACCATGGCGTAGATCGCGCCGCAGTTGTTTCCGCGCGAGACGCTGTCCGAACGCTTGATTGCCCATGCCCTCGGCGAAGATGGCAGCGACGATGCTGTGTTGACGGCCTGGCTGCGTGACAGCAGCGGCATCGCCGTGGCGGACCTGGAGCGGGAGATC
This sequence comes from Citreicoccus inhibens, assembly GCF_019039035.1. Taxonomy (GTDB): domain Bacteria; phylum Myxococcota; class Myxococcia; order Myxococcales; family Myxococcaceae; genus Citreicoccus; species Citreicoccus inhibens. The sequence goes on from NZ_JAHNZT010000020.1 coordinate 40,193, forward strand.
AACGGCGCCGGCTATGCCATCCGTGAAAACCTCGGCAATCGCCCGGCGCTGCGTGTGTTCACGCTCAATACCCAGCTCCATCCCCAATCGGCCAATGCCTGGGCCAGCCTGGCTGAGTGCCACGCGGCGCCAGGCGATGCGGCCACTGCCGCCGAGATGTATGCGAAGTCGCGGCAACTGGCCGAGGCCGAGAAGGCGAAGCCGTAACGCCCCGCCCGCGCCGAGCGTGCCCGGCAGAACCCGGCGGGGTACGTGCACGTAGGGGGCGGGGCGCACGTGCTCGTACCCGATGCGCTCCGTGGCGGTGAGTTCAACGCCCTTGAGCGAGAGGGCTGGTGAAGCCAGTACTCACAGTCTGACGTGGGCGGTCCGCCCGCACTATCGGCTGGCAACCCAGTCAGCGGTGGGGCATGGTCGAGGCTCTCTTCTTTGTCTGACCTATAGGGAGCACGATGCTGAGCAAAGTCGGTAAGGGCGCGTCGAGCAATTCTTTGACCGGTTCCCAAGGCTCTCAGAAATCAGGAACCGCGACCGGTTCAAACGCGGCTCCCACCGCGGCAAGCCCAAAGCAGACCTCGGGGGCGAATCCATCCAAGGACGTGCCCAGTCATTACGACAGCCACGGTGCCGCCTCGAACTCGGACCCGATGCTGAGCCAGGGGGCGGCTCAGGCGCATGCCAAGACCGTCGTGGCAACCGCTGCCCAATCGAAACAGGTCTATGGGGCGTCGCGTCCACTGCCGCCACCGCAGGCGAACAGCAAGGAGTCCCTCCTCGCGTTCCACGACAAGTTGAAGAAGACCTACAGCGATACTGCGGGGGAGCAGCGATTCTTTGGCCCGGGGGAGTCGAGCCAGGGCGGGGTCTCGAATACCGAGCGTCGTCTGGAGGACCATCTGAAGACGCTGAATGCAATGCCCTCGACCCACCTCGATCAGGTGGCCGACCGCGCGGTCTTCATTGCGTCAAAGATTGTCGAGGAGCATCTGTTCCGAGATGGGAACGGCCGAACGGCGCTGTTCTCCATCTACTCGGAGCTGGCCAGCCATGGTTACCGGCTCCGTTTGGATCCGGACCTTCTGCATGCCTTTACGCTCGGTGAGGAGAACAAGCAGTCCTTGCCGCCGAACCTGAAGCAGTTGATCACGGCATTCGCCATCAAGAAGCCAGAGGGCACGCTCGCTCATGACATGCCGAAACGTGAGAACCAGCTGATCGAACTGGAGGCGACGCGGGTCCAGTTGACCCAGGCGATCAAGCACTTCCAGGCGGCAGGCAAGGACCGCAACAATCAGGAGGAGGTCGACAGCGCGTGGAAGGGCAAGCGCACCCATGTGCTGATGGTGGAGGATTTCCGGAATGGGCGCATCCAGAAGCACATGGATGCCGTGGCGAAGCGAGACGAGGCTTCCAACTCGTGATGAGGTCCCGTTGAGGGCCGCCCGCGGAGGGGCGCGGCGGCCGTCGGTGGTGACATGCAGTGCGTGTGAGCATCAAGCGCCCGCTGTGTCGTGAGGAAGGGAATCTCGAATGACGAAACGAGTCTTCGTGGCCAGCGAGTTCGCTCCCCTGCGCACCGTGGTGGTCGCGCGCAGCCAGATTCGCATCTCGGATGCGGGCGTCATGTCGGAGGCGCAGCTCGAAGCGCGATTGGCCATCCTGCCGGAGTCCGAGCGCGTGATCGCGCGTCGCCTGGTGGGGCGAGACCATGCCGAGGCGATGCCCGAGCGGCAGAAGGCCTGGGAGGCAGAGCGCCTCGCGTTGCAGTCCGTCCTGGAGAAGCACGGCGTGCGCGTGCTGCTGCCGTCGCTGCTGACGGAGTCGCAGAAGGAGGCAGGCGGCAAGTTCGGCTACAGCAACTCGTATGTGCGCGACCCGTGGTTCACCGTGGGCGATGTGGTCATCGAGGGCAGCCTGCGGAGCCTGCACCGCCGGCGCGAAGTGCTCCCGTGTCGCGAACTGTTCGCGCAGGAGGTCCTTCCGTCGGACTGCACCTATGTCGCCGTGCCGCAGCCCGATGCCGCGCCCATCGACGCGAAGGGGCCTCAAGTGGGTCCGTTCCTGGAGGGCGGTGACACGTTGGTGTGGGGCAAGCACGTGTTCGTGGGGCAATCCGGGCTCGCCTCGTCGGAGTCCGGGGTGGCGTTCCTGCGCAAGCTGTTGTCGCCGCGGGGCTACGTGGTTGAGCCGGTGCGGCTGAAGAAGAACTTCCTCCACCTCGATTGCGCGCTGGGGCTGGTGCGCCAGGGGCTCCTGGTCGCGTGCCGCGAGGCGCTCGTCGATGGCCTCCCCGAAGTCCTCCGTGACTGGGACTGCATCGAGGTCTCCGAGGATGAGGCCACGCGGCTTGGAACCAACGGCCTACCCATCTCGCCGGACGTCTATGTCACCGACCCCGCGTTCCAGCGCATCGGCGATGCCATCGCCCGGCGCGGCGTGAAGGTCGAGTACGTGGACTTCACCATCTCACGCGCATTCGGTGGGGCGTTCCGTTGCTCCACCCAGCCGCTGTGGCGCGAGTGAGGCGCTCGGCGCTGGCTCACTGACACGCGTCACTCCCGAAGGGTCCGGCCGCTCGCCCCGGTGCCGCGCGCCGAGAGCATTGACGGAGGCTGGGGGCCCCTTCTCGCCAATTCCTTTCATGGGCGAGAGGAGAATGTTTGTCACAAGCTCACGACAGCGGGTCGCCCCTGGGTCTCTGCCACACCCATGGTGGTTCCAGTTTCTTGCGATCCGTGAAGGCCGCCCGAGAGGCTCGGGGTCGGAGGTGGTCCTGGAGAAATTGTGATACGAAGGGATTTTTACCGAGACCCGGAGGCTCGCTTTGAAGTTGTTTCGAGTATGTCTGACGTCGTTGTTGGTGGTGTTGGCCGCCTGTGGTGATGACTCATCGCCCGGAGTCACCCCAGACGCCGGCAGCCCCCGGCCAGACGCGAGCATCGAGATTCGCGACTCCGGTACGGAGATCCAGGACGCAGGCTCCGAGACGCCCGACTCCGGCTCGGAAGTGAAGGACGCAGGCTCCGAGACGCCCGACTCCGGCTCGGAAGTGAAGGACGCGGGCTCCGAGACGCCTGACTCCGGCACGGTGACGCCGGACGCGGGCTCCGAGACGCCCGACTCGGGCATCAGCACGCCGGACTCCGGCACCGAGACCCCCGACTCGGGCGTCAGCACGCCCGACTCCGGCACCGAGTCTCCCGACTCCGGTACGGTGACGCCGGACGCGGGCGTCGAGACGCCTGACTCCGGCACGGAGGTTCCGGACGCGGGCGTCGAGACGCCTGACTCCGGCACGGGGACGCCGGACGCGGGCTCCGAGACGCCGGATGCCGGCACGGGGACGCCGGACGCGGGTGGGCCTCAGGTGGTGAACGCCATCGACAATGGTGGCTTTGAAATCTGGCCCGGTGCGTTGCCTGCACAGTGGTTCGGCAGCACGTCGAACATCCTCAGCAGCGATGTGCAGAAGGTGACGACGGGCGCCTACGAGGGCGTGAACGCTGCTCGGCTGGTCAACACGTCGGGCACGCACCGGCGCTTCAGCACCCTGGCGAAGTCGATGCAGAAGGGGCGCTATACCTGCTCGTACCAGGTGCGGGGCTCGGGCGAGATTCGCAACGCCTTCTTCAGCACCGACTACTCCAGCTACTCGGGCTACACCACCGCCAGGCCCCAAGAGTGGACCCAGGTGTCGTACTCCTTCAACCTGGCCGCGGACGTCTTCGATACCTTCGAGCTCATCTTCAGCATCCGCAACACCACGGGCGAGCATCTGCTCTTGGATGATGTGCGCTGCACGCGCGCCGCCGAGCCGTGTGATCAGGTCACCTGTGGCTCCTGGGAGCGGTGCGTGAACACCACCGCCACCTGCGAGCCGCTCTCGGGCCGCTGCAACGACGCCTCGAGCTGCACCGAGTGGCAGACCTGCGACGCGAACCACACCTGCGTGGTCGCCGCCAACCGCTGCGTCCGCCACGCGGATTGCGCGGGGACCCCGGAGACGCCGGTCTGCGACACCGCCACGCACGCGTGCATCGAGGGTGACCCGTGCGCGGGCGTCACCTGCAGCAACGCCGCGACGACCTGCAACCCGAAGTCGGGCGTGTGCGAGCTGGCCCCGGGCGCTTGCTTCACGACCTATGACTGCGTCGGGGCGCTGCCCGCTTGCGATCCGTCGACGCGTCGCTGCGTCTCGGCGGACCACCCCGCGAACATCATCCGGAACGGGAGCTTCGAGTCCTGGCACACGTACTCCGTGCCCTACTACGGGGACTTCTACCTGCCGGACTACTGGTACGGCCTCGACAATGGCATCACGGACCCGGGCACGGAGATCAAGCCCTCGCGGCTGATGCCCTACACGAACTCGGTGAATGGCGGCGCCAAGGCGCTCCAGTTCGTGGTGCCCATCCAGGTGGCCGAGCGGTTCACGAGCGAGAAGTTCAACGTGCCCAGCGGCAACTACTCCTGCTCGTACCGGGTGCGCGGCCACGGCACCATTCGTCACCGCAGCTACTCCACGGGTGGCTGGAGCCCGCAGACGGACTTCATCACCGTGGACAGCGACGCGTGGACGCCGGTGTTCTTCCGCTTCACCGGAAACGTGCGGGACTGGCGCCTGATTCTCTACCCGAGCCGCAGCGTCGCCGATCGCGATCACCTCCAGATCGACGACGTGGTCTGCACGAAGGACTGAGCCTCGTAGGCTCCGGCGGCACCGGGTGACTTGCCCGGTGCCGCTGTGCTGCAAAGGGAGCGCGGTTGCGCGCGCTCGCTTCGGGGGAAACGAGATGCCCGGGTACGCCGATGCCATCCCCTTGCATCGGTGTGCCCACGCGGACCTTCATGCAAGGGCAAGCGGCCGATGGCTGCCCTTCGGGTGGGTCAATACCCCTGGGCTGGGCAATGCGTGACACCCTTGGCTGACAAGGACTGCCCCGCGTGTCGTCCAGGGCTGGGCTTGACGCGACAGGGCCCGACGGTCAGCATCCCGGGGTCACTTCCGGCCACAGCCAGGAGCCCCCATGACAATCCGTACCTCACGCGGAAGGGAATCATGGTCGCTTCGGTTCGGTCGTAACGCGCACATCCGCATCTACCGAGGCATGGATGTGCCGCCGGACGAGGCGGTCGTTCGGGTAGCACCGACGCTCATGCGCTGGACGCTGGAGGAGGGCGTGCGCAGCGCCCCCTCGACGCTTCGCTCGCTCTACGAAGCGTTGGGCGGCGTCTGGCCTTCGGGCCTGACCCGCCTGGAGCGCACGTCCCACGAAGTCCGGCTCGTGAAGCGTCTGGCGGACGCCTTCGAGTCCGGGGCGCTGGTCGCGCTGATGGAAGAACAGCCCGTGGGCAGCTGGCGTTGGCCAGAGGCGCTCCCGGAGGTTCAGCCGGCGGCGCAGCCCAGACCCATCCGCGCGCCGCCCCCGAGGCCCGAGCCCCAGGTGGACGCCGCGGCCCAGGCCAAGGCCCTGCGCGATGCCGCCCAGTCAGGCGTGCCCTTCTGCGAGGAGTGCGAGAAGCTGCGCCAGAGCCAGCAGCCCCAGCGGGCCGCCGCGTGAGCGAGGCCCGCGTGCAGGTCGAGGCCATCATCGAAGCCTTGTGGCAGCCGCTCGACCCCCGCGCGCCCTCGGAGGTCTACGCCATCCTGGATGCGGCTCGGGATCCAGGCATCCTGCCGTTCGTGGTGGGGAAGGGCGTCCGCCATGAATGTCTTTACGAGGGCCCCGTGCCACGGGAGCTTCTGGACGTCGCTCCCTATCTGGTTCCGCTTCAGCGCGAGTCGCCGTTCACGCGCGAATTGCTGGAGCGCGCCTGGGGACAGTCCTGGGGCCTGTTCTTGATGACCTCGGAGGATGTTCCCACGGTGCGCCGGCACTTGCGCCGCTTCCTCAAGGTGAAGGACGAGCAGGGGCGGCGCCTGTACTTCCGCTACTACGATCCGCGCGTCATGCGGGTGTACCTCCCCACCTGCAACGAGGACGAACGCGAGTTCATCTTCGGCCCGCTCCAGGCCTGGAGCATGGAGGGGCCTGGAGGGACCGCATTGCTGCGCTACAGCCTCGGGGAGCATGCCGAGATGCGTGAGCAGACCGAGCAGCTCGCTGGACGCTAAGCCCAGCCATCCGCGACAGCGGGCCCGCTCCGACGTCAATCCCGCCGGTCCTCCATGTGCTGCTTCTTATGGGGCCCGTCGTCCTTGACGGAGACCGGGTCGAAGGCGTCCGAGTCCTCGTCGTCCATGACCTCGACCACAAGCTCCGGTTTCGCATTGTCCTGCTGAGAACTGTTCGGAGGGGTGAGGGTCCTCACCTTCTTGATGACTCGCGGTGGCTGCTCTGACCTGGCGTGCGGCTGGGCGTCGTCCTCATCATCCGAGTCAAGGCGATGCTTGCGTTTGTAGTCGGGCCGCAGCGTGGCGCCGAAGCTGTCGTCCGTGTCCATGGGCAAGGACTTCTCGAACTGAATCTCCCCACAGCGTTTGACGAGCTGATCGAGCTGATCGTGCAGGTACTTCAGCGTCTTGGGGGCATGCTGGCCGAGCAGCCCCTTCTGGGTCCCCATCAAGTGCTTGCCATCCGAGTCCAGGGGCAGGACGAGCCGCTGGAACTTCCCGCTCTCGACTTTCTGGCGGAGCACCGCCAGGCCCTTGTCGATCGCGGCCTTGTTCTTCTCGTACTCGGCGTCTGTCATCAGCCCCGTGTCGGCGCTCGTGGCGCCGGGGTGCCACGACGTCCGCAATTCCACGACGTTGTCCGCGGCCCGGAGGCTGGTGCTGGAGCTCGCGTCCACGGACCAGGCGTCACTCATGGATTGCGAGACCTCCTGCACGTAGAGGTCGGTGGGGCGGTGCTTCGCCACGGGCGGTAGGAGCCCCGTCTTCTGGGGGACCATGTGGACCTTCCCCACGTTCGTCTGCGCCCACGTGATGAGGCCGTCGATGCCCTTCTTCAGGTGTGCCCACGTCTGCTGGGCGGAGTTCGCGGGGTTGTTCAGGCCCGCGACCCCGGTGCCGATACCCACGGTCTTGGCCCCGTAATCCCACGGCACGACGAGCGCCGTGTAGGGGCCGTGGAGCAGCTTCGTCTTCGCCTCTTCGAGGTCCTCGTCGATGGCCGCCGTGTTCTTGGCCAGGTCCTTGTCCGTCATACCGACGCCGGGCACCCAACACGTGCGGATTCCGTGGGCGTTCGGGCACATGCGGATGACCGCTTGTGTGTTGGCTTGGAACTGGGGGTTCTTCTTGGACTGGTCGTTCTCTCCAAACAGAAAGAGCGCGTCCGGGTGACGGCCCGGGGTCTGCGCGGTGAAGTACACCGTGTTGTTCCAGAGGCACACCGGCCCCCCCGTGAACGGATCCGTGCCGGCGGTCTTGGGCGGAGCTGTCTCTTGGGGCTTGCTGTCGGAAGGCGGCGCGGAGGACTTCCCCTCGTCTCGCCGGCGGCGCTCACTCAGCGACTCGAACCGAGGCGGAAACTCCACCGCGACGGGTGGCAGCTCGCCCGAGGGTTGCACCGCGACGAAGTGGGTTTGGTCCAGGTTCGCCAGTTGCAGCATCGGCGCGTGCTCATGGCCCTCGGCGCGCGGCACGAAGTCCACGAGGTCGGTTCGGAAGGTGTTGGCGCCCGTGCGGACGTAGAGCTGGATGCGGACCTCGAACAAGTGGGAGGCCGCAGAGAGCGCCACCAGGTCTCCCCAGGCGTGGTCCCTGCTCATGGCCCGGAGATACTGACCCCACGGCGCCATGCCTGGGACGCGTCGGTACGCATGCTCGTTGGGCCAGCCCTCGCGGTGCCAGTCGAGCAGGAGCCCCATGTGCTGTTGGAACTCCGCCACGGACACGGGGCCCACCCGTCCGCCCGCGTCCTGGACCGTTCCCTGAAGAAGATCCTCCAGATGATTGACCACCGCCTGCCGGATGACTCCGTGGTGTTCCTCGGTGCCGAAGAGGAGTTGGGAGAGCGCGAGGAACATGCAGTCCCCGCCCCCTTCGTTCTTCACGAGCCCCATCGGAGTTGGCAAACCCTTCAGGTGACTCTCCAGCGAGGTGCTGGTCGAGGATGCTCCTCCGGTGCCGACCTTTTTCAGGGTCGGCCGCTTCGCCCAGTGCGCACCATCCTCGAAGCCCTCGGCTCGCAGGACGTCGAGCGTCTCCCGCAGCTGCATGGCCTCCGCCACCAGCACCGCGGAAAGTCCATGCTCCGCCTCCGGGACCTTTTGCGCCGCATCCAGGATGGCGCCGAGGTGCTGGGCGGCCTCCTCATTCGTGGCGAAGGAGGCGGCCTGGTATTTCGCGCACAGCGACCGCAGCTGGCTCAGCTCCGTGGACGCGACGGGAATCAGGGCGGGCTCCTCGAGGACCAGCGCATCCTTCCCGCTGTAGACGAGGCGCAGGTTCGAGACGAGGGGCATGTGGTCGCTCAGCTTCTTCGCGGCGGCCATGATCACTTCCCACCGCGCGTCGGCTGAGTTCGACTTCGACACGTCATTGGGCCGCAGCGAAGCGAAGATGCGCTGCGACTCGGGCTTCTGGGCGTCCTCGCGTTGGATGAGTGTCCAGAACGGCTTCAGGTGCTCGGGGAGGCTGTTCCCATGGATGAGGAAGAGGTCCTTCTCCTCCTCGCTGGCGATGGCCATGGGGAACGGGATGACGGACACCGATTGTTGCTCGAGCGTCCACCCATCCGTTGACGGTGAGTACACGAGAATCTTGTCGTATCCACTGGCGCCATATCGCTGCTGTGGCGGAGTAGCGAAGCTCTCGATGTAGCCCAGCAACTCGTCCGCGGCCAACCGGGGCCCCAGCTTGTTCCCTTGGGCCGTCGTCTGGGTCGCGAACATCTCGGGCCGCACGGCCTTGTTGAACAGCGAGCGGAGCGTCTGCTGTGTCCCGTTGCCGAAGTCCCGCGCCTCGTCGACCCGCCAGGAGTTGAACTTGCTCTTGGCGATGGTGGATTGTTGGTCGGCCAGCTCGTACAGGTGGCGTGGATCCACGCTGGGCCCGAGCAGCGTCCCGAAGAACTGGTTGAACGACAGGTTCGGCACGCACGTGTCGATGAGCGGCGTGCCATCGGGGGCGGTGGTGTTCTTGGGTCTCGCGGTGTCGATGTTGAGGTCCGACAGGAGCACCCCCAACGCCTTCGCCTTGCGCTCTTCCTGGCAGTAGCGAAGGAAGGAGGGGAAGTCCTTGCCGCGGGCCTCCTGGTTGCGAACCCCTGGGGCTGGGGGGTGCCACGCGACAATCCCCACCGATGGGGCGCCCTTCACCTGGGCCAGCTTCACCGGAACGCGGATGGGCTCTCTCTTGATGAAGTGACTGTGGACGTCGCGTTCGTCATCGTCCTGCGCGGTCTCCTCGTCTTCGATGTCCTGAAGCTCCATCTTCGAGGAGGTGTCCTCCTCGGTCCGTGACCGCTTCGCCAGGTAGGTGCTGAGATAGACGACGCCTGCTTCGTCCACCTCCACCTTGGATTTGCGCCACAGGACGCCGTAAGCCTCGTCCTGGGTATAGAGCCCCTTGCGCGGCTTGTCGGGGACCGCGTCGGGCCAGGACAGGTAGGGCTCTTCGCCGCGCTCACGACACTGGTTGTTCAACGCATCGCGGATGCGCAGGAACTCGCGCAGGCCAGCGTGGGGCAGGTCCGCGCTGTCTTCCAGCTCGTTCTTCTGCTTGAGGTACTCGGCGTGCTTCTTCTCGTAGACACGCTGGCGGTGCTCGTGGTTCGAGCGTTGGAGGATGAGCTCGAAGGCATTCTCGCGTGCCGCGGAGAGCCCGGCCTTGGACGGCCCCGAGCTCATGAGCGTCTCCAGGAACTGGCGGAAGTATCGCCCTCCGTAGTTCCACAGCTCGTCGGTCGCGAGATCCGACAGCTCATCCAGTCGCTTCTTCTCCTCCGCGTCCTTCTTCTGGTCGTCCGTTGCGTCCTTCTTGGCTGACTTCTGATTCGTGGGATAGCGGGCCATGTAGGGCTCGAGCCAGTCCACGTATCGCTGCTGCTTCAGGAGTGCGACACACTGCTTGCGGAACCGGGCGAGCTTGTCCGCCGTCTTCCCCTTGACGTCCAATGTGGCCACGTCCAGGGGGCCCGAACTCGCGAACTCGGCCATGACGCCGGGCTCACACCGCTTCCACGCCGCGGCGACATCTGCCTCGAGCGCCTGGGTCCGCTCCTGGCCGAGGGCCGAGAGGGCCGGGCTCCATTGCGGATCGGGTGCCTGCTTCGCGGCATCGTCGCCGTCCGGGTCCTGTGCCCCAGGCCAGAAGGCCCACCTCACGCGCGCGGCAAAGAACCTCGCGAGGTCAGTGAGGAGTGCGCCTTCCACCGCCTGCGCGGAGACGCTGTTCAGCTTCAATGGCGCGACGTACTTCGTGACGACCGCATCCAGGATGAGGTTCTTGCCCCGTCGCCCCAGGCTCTGTTGCATGGGCTGAGGAGGCTTGGGTTCGGTCAGCCGCATGCCCCCCTTCTTCTTCAGCTCGAGGATGGTGGCCACGTCGGGGCTGGCCGTGCGGATGATGTGGGCCAGCGCGGAGATGGTCCAATCCTTGCGGACGGGAAGTGTCCCGCTGGGTCCTCCGCCCAGGTCCGCGATGTTCCACAGGAGCACTCGGAGCGGGAAGGACTTGGGCACCACGGGCTTGTCGGCGACGACGGTCTCCTCGCCCAGCGGGGCGCGTCGCTCCTCGACGAGCTTGTCCTCCAGCTCCTCCGTGGGGAACTCCATGGACGCCACGAGCGAGGGACTGGAGGTGGCTCGGTGAATCTCCGCGCTCATCTCCGTCGACGACAGACGATGCAGCTCGGGTTCGAGCAGCTCCTCCAGGGTGGCGTCATAGCTGCCGGCCCTGAGTTCACGGGCGACCTCCTCCGGGCGCAGCTCGTCGTCGTCCCTCAATGCCTCCTCGAAGGTCAGGTCACCCTGGGACGTGTCCGCCTCGTCCCCGCTCGTCGGGATGAGGTCGGCGTTGCAGGTGGTGCACTTCGGCGAGCCCGAGGACTCGTCGATCATGAAGTCGTTGCCGCAATTGGGGCACCGCATGGAGAGCGTCCTCGCCGATTACGAGCGATGCAGCAGACCCAACGCGGCGCACGTCGCATCGTCCGCGTCGCCGCTCGGGGGAATCCCGAGCGCGTACTGGAACCACTCGACCGCGCGGCGGGTCTTCGACCCCAGCTCGCCGCGCTCTCCACCACAGGAGAAGCCCAGGTTCTCCAACCGCTCCTGCAAGCCGTCGGGCTCCGTCGTGGGGCGCAGGGCCGCGAAGCGCAACGTCACCTTGCGCTCGTCTTGCTTCCCCGGCGACACGGTCAGCTCGCCGCGCACGGCGCGCTCTGACAAGACCTCCGCGACACGGCCCGCGGCGTCGGTCATGCCCTCGCGCGCGGGCAGCTCCTCCTCGTCGTCCAGCCACACCTTCAACAGGTAGGGTTGATGCACGCGAGGCCGGTGCGTGCCGTCACGCAGCGTCAACACCAGGGCCAGGGGAATTCCGATGCGGTGGACCACCTGCCGGTAGCCGGTGTCCACCTCCCTCCACTCCCGGGTGAAGGCGCTCACGGCGACGCGTGTGCCCGAGAGGGGAGGGACCTCCGCCGCGAGGGACTGGCCGCTCTGCGCATCCCGCAGACGCGAAGGCTGCACCCCCAGGCGGGCGGCCAGCACGCTCACTGACTCCGTTCCATCGCAGGTCCAGGTGAGGGAGGGCGGCTTCGAGAGTGCCCCCCACGCGGGCGCCTTGCTCCCCTCGCGCTTCGGGAGGGGCAACTGCCCGAGCACGCGCCACAGCGCGGGCTCCACGTCGAGCAGGCGCAGCCGGTAGCGGCCCTCATCCAGTCCCTTGAACACGGCGACGCCGTGCTCATCCGTGCGCAGGCACACGGCCTCGTCCTCGGTGCGCTTGGCCAACTCCAGCGCCACGTTGGCAAGCGGGGTCTCCTGGTCGTCGACGACGACGACCTCTACCTGTCCCGGGCGCTTCTGGAGTGGGCAGGGCGCAACCGCTGGGTCGTTCTGTGCCGTCATAGGGCGTCAGGCATTCAGGTGGAGGTGGGCGGCGGTGCATGGCGGAGCCGGAACGCCTCCGCTCTCTGTCGGTTCATCCGCGCGACGTCCTCTCGGCGGCGACGCTCGGTCAGCACGCGGTGCAGCCGCGCCACCGGGTCTGAGACCGCGGTGTCATCCAGCCAGGCTCGCATCCAGGCATGGGGGCGCTGCGTCTCGAAGTCCGCCCCCAACGCCGAGGCGAGGCCCACGTACCGCCGCACATCGCCCAACTCCAGGATGCCGCGCTCCACCCCCCGCCGCACCACGGGCGCCAGGGTCTCGTGGGTCCAGGCGGGAGTGGCGGTGGTCTCGACCGAAGGGGGCTCCGCGAGCAGCGCCTCGACGCGCTGTTGAACCCTCGCCTCTGTCGTGGCCCGGCGCAACGATGCCATCTGGGATTCGCGGATCCGCAGCAACGTCGACCCCCGCTCTGTTGAAGGAAGACAGAAGTATTCCCCGCCGCGATCGAGGTTGGCAAGGCGGGCAGGGGAGGGATTGCGCTGCACCCCGGCGGGTCATGCCTGTCCCAGCCCCGTGGGGTGCTATCCCGAAGCGCCGTCACCGCGGTGACGCAAAGCCAGCCAGTCTGACCTCGTGGCTCGGCTCGTGCCGCGGGGCGCGAGGCTGGATTCGCGCACGCGTCATGTCTGTCTAAACACTCAGGTGACCTTGCTGGGACTCGACGCGGTCGGTTGGCGCGGGCTTCATCGCTGCTTCCGGCGGAGTGGCTCCGCTGCCACGTATGTGCGGCCCCTGGCCCTCAGGGGGTCGCCGGAGAGCGACAGGCCCGATGCCGCACGCCGCGCGCCGCCCCCTCCCTCGGTTGGCGCGGGACTTGCGAATGGGGTGACGCCCCTTGGACATGCGTGGTCCTGGGGGTGCCCCCCTGAGAGGAGACACCATGAGCCACGGTGCGACGCGTCGAGAGGTCTTGATGTGGGCGTTGGGCAGCCATGCCCTGGTCCGTACACTGTTGGCGCAGGAGGCCCTGGCGGCGCCGGTGCGGACGGAGGTCCAGGCTTGGGCGGCTCGGACCGCTCAGCTGTGCGCGGATGTGAAAGGCCGCAAGCTGGAGCCACGTGAGTGGCAGCGACAGGTCGAGGAGCTCTTCGCCCGAGTCCCGTTGACGGACCTGCTCCGGGCCATCGACTTCAACCAGCTCCGACCCGGAATCTCCTTGCCGGAGGACCGGGCCGACGCGGTGCGCGCGCCGTTCCCCCACGTGGAAGGGATGCCCCGGCAGTTCGGCACGAAGATTTTCGGGATGCAGCAGGGGCGCGCCATCGTGCCGCATGGGCACCAGAACATGGCCTCGATGCACGTGGTGCTCGCGGGAGAGTTTCATCTGCGGCACTTCGAGCGCGTGGATGAGCAGCCCGGACATCTGCTCCTCCGGCCCAGCATCGACCGCACGTCGAGGGCTGGGGACCTCTCCAGCATCTCGGATCAGCGGGACAACGTGCACTGGCTCGTAGCGACGAAGGGACCGGCGTACACGTTCGATCTCATCGTCGTCGGGCTCGAACCGGACCGCGGCTTCGATTGGAGGATGGAGCACGTGGATATTGACGGGGCGGAGCGACGGAAGGACGGCACGCTCCGCGCGCGTCGCATCGACTTCGACGAGGCGATTCGCCTCTATGGCAAACACTGACGCGTGTGAGGCTCCCGCCGGAGGCCGCCGGGCGCTCGGTGTGCCGGTTGCGGGGACGCGTGCGCGAGACGGTGGAGGCCGTGGACAGTTCCTGACGTCCATGTGTTGAATGGACCCTGTTCTCTCTCTGGATACCTCTCTTGGACCTCTCCTTGACTCCCGCCTTGCGCACCGACCTGGGCAAGCGCGCCGGTGTGACCGGCGGCCTGTTGGGCGTGCTGTGTGTATTCGCTGAGTTCTGTTTCTTGTTTCCCCACCTGTTGGTGTCCAATGATAGCCGGGCCCTCTACGCGGAGCACATGGGCCTGTTCCGGGGCATCCTCCAGGCCGCCATCGTCGCCACCTTTGTGCTCGGAGCCCTCAGCGCGGTCACCCTGCGCTCCAAGGCCCATGGCGGAATCGCGATGCTGCTCGCGCTGGTGGCGCTGCTCCTGGGTGGAAGCGAAGTGGAGCCGCTCACCCACGAGCCACGTGCCTTCAGCGCGGGCCTCGACTACTTCGTGCTCGAACTCTTCGTGTTGGGATTGTTGTTCATCCCCATGGAGCGACTCTGGGGCTTGCATCCGCAGCGCATCTTCCGCGAGGGCTGGCAGACGGACCTCAAGCACTTCTTCGTCAGCCACGTGGGCGTGCAGCTCATCTCCTTCGCGGTGCTGATCCCCGTGCAGGTCTTCCTGTCCTGGGCCGTGCGCGCGGACTTCCAGGCCCACGTGGCGGCCCAGCCCGTGTGGCTACAGGTCTTCGAGATTCTCTTCGTGGTGGACCTGGTGAGCTACTGGGTGCACCGCGCCTTTCACCAGGTGCCTTGGATGTGGAGGTTCCACGCGATCCACCACTCCAGCTTGCAGATGGACTGGCTGGCCAGCTCGCGCTCACATCTGGTGGACGTGCTCATCAACCGGGTGGCGGGGTTCGTGCCGGCGTTCCTCCTGGGGTTCAGCCCTTCCGCCATCTATGGGTACCTGGTCTTCGTCTCGTTCCACGCGGTCTACATTCACGCCAACGTGAGCCACCGCTGGCCCTACTTGCGCTGGGTGTTCGCGACGCCTGAGTTCCACCACTGGCACCACACCTCGGACGAGGAGGGCATCGACAAGAACTTCGCGGTCTTCCTCTCGTTCATCGACGTCATCTTCGGCACCTCGCACCTCCCCGCGCACTGGCCCTCGCGGTATGGGACGACGAAGTTCCAGCCGCCGGAGACCTACCTGGGGCAGCTCGCCTATCCGTTCCAGCGGCACGAGGAGACGCCCTACGGGTAGTCCCGCCGCGCTCGTCGTCGAAGTCACGGAGAGGTGTGCCGCGCCGGGAGACGGACGATGCTTCCGGCGCGGCGGTGCCCGGGCCTAGGCGTGCGTCTCGGGCTGTTGTTCGGCCGCCTGGGGCTGGGGTCGCAGGTTCGCCAGGGCGCTCAGCGTCACGGTGGGCAGGAGGGTGGCGTAGCCCACCAGCGGCCACGCCGTGTCGCCGTCGAGCAGGGCGACCATCCGCGTGCCCACGGTCACCACGATGAGGCTCTGGATGCAGAAGTAGATCGCGACCGCCGTGCCCGCCCTGTCACCAAAGGACTGGAGTGCACCATTGGCGGTGACGGAAGCGATGACTCACATGGGCGCGACGAATGTCCAGAAGGACGGCGCCGCGAGGAACTGCCCCGCGGTGAGCAACGCCGCGCCCAACAGCAGCACCATTCGTCTCGTGCCAGCGGGGCCACGCCTGGAGCACGGCCGCGGTTGCCAGGGCGCCGAGCGTGACGAAGATGGACCGCCAGCCGAGCTGCCTCGCGAGCAGGGCCCCGGCAATCGGGCCCACGGCGGGGACAAAGGCCAGCATGGCGCTGAAGAGGCTGTAGATGACCGCGCTCTCCGGCCGTTGGGCGTAGATGTCACGAACCGTGGCGAACGTGGCGACGAGGGCCGCTGAGGCGCCCAGGGCCTGCAACAGCCGCAGGCCGACGAAGAGCCACGCGTCCGAGACACCGGCGATGAGGAACGAAGTGAGCGCGAACAGCAGCGCGCCCCCCAGCAACACCGGCCGTCGGCCGATGACATCCGAGATGGGGCCGAACACGACTTGTCCCAGCCCGAGGGTGGCCAGGTAGAGGCTCAGCGTGAGCTGGATGACGGAGGATGAAGTTCCGAGCACTCCGGTCATCGCCGGAACGACGGGCAGGTCGATGGCCATGGCCAGCGAGGCCAGGAGGCCGAAGGGGGGCCATCAGCAACAGCGCTGCTGGCACGGCGTACGTCCACGACACGGCTTTCGAATGAGTCACGATGGTATCCGCGCAAAGCGATACAACTGGCGGCCATCTGCCTCTCCACGGGACACGTGATGAGCTGGGACAAGAGGGCCGCGGCAACGAGGGGCGTGTTGCCGCGGCTCACTCATCTGCGGATTTGGTCGTTCCCATCCGATGCACTCCGAAGTGCGTCCGACTCTATAGAATCCACCGCCAGGACAGCCCGAGCAGCGTGGTGTAGCCCACCACCGAGCGCTCGATGCGCCCCTCGGGGGACAGGAAGAAGACCGTGGGGAACATGTTCACGCGCCACGCCTCCTGGAGCGAGTCGTTCCCGAGCAGCACGGGGTAGTCCACCGCGTGCTCCTGCGTGAAGCGCCGCACGGCGGCCACGTCGTCATAGGCCAGCGCGACGGACACGACGTGCGCGGAGTCTCCCGCGAGGCGTCGCAGCTGCGCGAGGTTCGAGGACTCCGCACCGCACACGCCGCACCATGGCGCCCAGAAGGCGAGCACCACGGGCTTGCCGCGCAGCGAGGCGAGCGATACCTGCTCGCCCGAAAGGCTCGTGAGGGTGAAGTCCGGCGCTTGGGTGCCAGCGCCTGGCAGGTGCCGTGTCTGCCAGGCCGCCACCGCGGTGAGGACGAGCGCGACGAGCGCCAGGTCCACGCCCCATCGCACCCACCAGCGCTGTCGCGCCCGAGCCCACGCGGCCCGTACTCGCTCCAGCGCTCCAGTGCCTGCCGTCTGCATGGCGTCTCTCCAGGAAGGGCCCGTGCGCGCTCACGGCCCGCGCATCACGAGCCCATCCTGACATCGGCCGAGGCACCCCGGGGGAATGCTCTCGGAGGAAGTCGGCGTCAGATGGGGTGGGGCAGCTCCTCGGCGGCCCACGGGCCCGTTCTCACGCTCGCGCTGTCCTGGCGGTGCGTGCGCCCCAGGGTCTTGTTCACGGCGTGTCCGGCGCGCTCCAGGGCTCGGTCCACCGCCGAGGCGTAGCTGGCGTCCATCGCCTCCGAGGCGAGCTGGCCCCCGTGCTCCAGGCGCACGGTCACCTTCGCCACCTTGTCCACGCCTCCGCGTGGGCCGTTGATGTCTTCCAAGCGCACCGTCACCTCACGGACCCGGTCGGACAGTCGTCCCATGGCGAAGCGCGCGCGGCGCTCGACGTGGGTGCGAAGGGTCTCGGTGAGGGTGAAGTGTCGGGCTCGGATTTCGATTCGCATCCTCGGCTCCTCTTGGCCCACCATTGGGCCGCCCCTCTCTTCTGTCGGCTGACGACTTCTGGCGCCAATAGGAAAACCACCGGAGATGCTTCGAAAAAACGAAGGTCTCGGGAGGGAATGGGGGCGGCGTCGAGATGTTTGCGGCCCGCCAGAAATCAGGTCCGAGAGACAGGCGGACGCGGGCCGGCGCGCGAGCTTCAGGGCCTCACGTCGAGCGCGCTCCGCTGCCTCCGTGGAAGGTGCGGCTGTCGTTCGGCGCTTCGGCGCGCTCGTGCATTCCGTAGTCGCGCAGCACGTGCGCCACGCGCAGCCGGTAGCCGGCGAACACGCCGGCACGACCGAGGGCCTGTGCCTCGCGGTGCGCCATCGTGTTTCGCCAGGCGAGCACCGCGGCCTCATCGCGAAAGAACGACAACGACAGAAGCTTGTCGGGGTTCGTCAGGCTCTGGAATCGCTCGACCGACACGAAGCCGTCGATCTGCCGCAGCGTGGGCAGCAGCTGCGCGCCCAGGTCGAGGTAGTCGAGGTAGGAGTTCTTCTGTCCCGGTGCTGGTTCGACTTCGAAGATCACGGCGATCATGGTGGCTCCTGGCTGAGTGAATCAGGGGGGGACGGTGGCTTTCACCCGAAGCGAGGCATGCGCGCATTGACTGAAGGCCGATAGGCGAAGCGCCGCGCCAGTGCGGCCGGGCGCACCCCGCGCGCCAGCAGCGAGGTCACCGTGGCGGAAGCCAGGGCCTGCGCCAGTCCGTGGCCCGGACATGCGTGCACACCGGCGCCGAAAGTCCACGGGCGGCCCTCGACATCGGGACGCATCGTGCCAGCGGCTGCCAGCAGCACCAGCACGCCGTCGCCCGCGGCAACCTGCGCGCCACACAACGTCGTATCCTGCGCGATGAAGCGCCGCGTGTTCTGCAACGAAGGGTCTTCACGGGCCACGCGGGCGACCCAGGCTTGGATTCGGTCCAGGGCTTTGTCGGACACGTGGTCCAGCGGCTCGTCTTCACTGACGCCAATGTCCGATGCGGCCCCGTCTTCGCGGGCCAATCGCAGCAGCGTGTTCCCGGCCAGCCCTGCCGTGGCCTCGCAGGTTTGCACGAGCAATCCGACTGCGTTGGCCGTGACCGCTTCTGGCGCGATTCCGAAGGTCGCGGCTGCCTGGCGCAGTGCGGAGAGCGGCCTGTCATCGGGCACGGGAAGTTCGGCCCAGTTCATCAGCGCTTGTGCGGCGTGGGCTCCACGCGCCGTGGCTTCACCGCTCGCCAGTGGCGACTGGGCCGCCGCATAGGTCGCCACCTGGGCCGCGATGCTGTCATCATCCAGTGAGGTGTCCACTGGTAGCCCCAGCAACTTACCCACCGTGAGCACGGGGACGGTGCGCATCCAAGCGTCTACTGAATCGCCTGCCCATGGGGCGTCGTAGGGCAGTCGCGAGGTTAGCGCCAGCGCGTGACGTCTGGCGGCGAACAGGTCGACTGCGTCAAGCCAGGCGGCCAGCAAGCCCTTGAGGTGCGCATGAGCCGGCCCGTCATTCATCCGCACGAGCCGGCCGAACAGCGCTCCGGCAGCGGTGTTGAGCAACCCAGGTGGGACGGGCTGACCCGGTGGGCGCACACGGCAGGCGGGATGTCGCAGCACTTCGGCCACCGCGTCCGGCCCGGCCGCCACCCAAAGTCCGAGCGTGGTGTCCCAGTGGAACGCACGCGTCGCGGCGAGGTGGCGGTAGTACGGGTATGGATCCGGATGCGTGACAGCAGTGATGGGATCGGCGGGGAACATGGCGGGGTCTGCCTCAGCGCGGGCTCGGAGGTCGATGGGACTCCTCAGGTGACGCCTGAGCGATGCGCGCAGAGTGACGCCGTCGCCGCACCCGATGTTTCGGCGCGAAATGAAACGTTGAACGACGCAGCCGCCTGTGACGCACGGCGCCCATCACCGTCGTCGCTGCCTTTCTCTCCTTTGCGCGCACGTGGGCGCAGCCCTCCACCGCCCACGCCTTGGCTGCGCGCGGGAGGTGGGCTCCGGGATGACTCGTCGGGCTCAGCGCGGCATCGATGCGCGCCTCAACCAGGGCTCATGGTTTCGAAGTGCCCCAAGCGGGCCGTGGAGAGCGCTGGCACGACCGCACGAGGGAGTGCGTTCCCCGTCCCGTCAAGGGTCACCAGGGTGGAGCGTGGCAAGGTCTCCGCGAGGACCCGAGCGTAGGACGCGGGATGGGTCGGGTCCTCGGGGGCGGCGATGACGCGCGTCGGGATGGTCACCAGTGGGAGCCCCGCGCCTCGGGCCAGTCCGGAAGGGTCGGCGCGGGCATGGGCTGTCGAAGTGTCGTGGCGCCCGGCATGCGCGATGACGCGCCGTTCGAGTGCACGGAACTCGTCAGCATCAAACGGAATCACGCGGCCGTTGAGTCTGCGCCAGTTCTCGACTCGCCACTCCACCTGCTCATCGAGGCTACCCAGCGACAGGCCCACGCCGTGGGCGCGAGCGACGCCGAGCGAGTCAAGGATGGCCAGGGAATCCTCGGCCATCGGGGCGCGGAGTAGAAGTGTTCCTGCTTGCGAAAAGCGGTAGTTGCCCGATGCGATTGCGTCATTCGCAGACGCACTGCGTCTGGGATATTCCGCGCGAGGCAAATGCATCACGTGCAGCGGTGCGACCAGCACGAGGCTGGAGTGGCTCCAGGAGGAGCCCGGTGCTGCTTCGAACTGGGCCACTTGGCGCCGCGAACGCTGGGCAACCTGCCTGTTCATCGGGCGGACCGCGCCCGTCGCGCAGATGCTCCATCTGGGCTCAGTCCTGGAACGGCTGGATGCCCCGGCTTCTCTTCGCGAGTCCCGAGGCGAAGAATCCGCCGCAGTCCGCCCGGCGAGTGCACCGCTCGCATTCCTCGACGTAGAGGTTCTTCCAGTCGGAGATGCTCTTGCGCGCGAACGAATGCAGCTCGGTGGGCAGGGTGCAGAGTGAGTGGTTGTAGATGGACGTGTCCAGCCCTGCCCGACTGAGTGTTCGGACCGCGGCGATGAGTTGGGCCTGGTAGTCGAGCGGGTCGATCCAGAGCAGGCCAAGGTTCGCCCGGGCAAAACCCATCTGCTCCAGTCCCATCAGCGCCACATGGTCGACGAAGAGCAGGTTGCGCGTGATGAAGTCCGCGAGCTGAGGCAGTCGCGAGTATGTCTGTGCATGGATGACGCAGCGCAATTCCACGCGGACCCGGGCGCGCTTGAGCTGAAGGATGCCCCGGACGGTTTCGTCGAACGCGCCGAGGGCCTGCACGACGTAGTCATGCGCCTCGGGCAGGTCCGAGTAGAGCGGAACGCCCAGCATGAGGTCGGGGTGTTGGACCTTCGCCAAGGCGCGTGCCAACTCGGGGTTCGCGAAGCCGCGGCCATTGGTCAGGAGGTGGACCGAGGTCCGAGGCAGATGGTGCTTCATCCGCTCCAGCAGCTCGATGAGGCGGCCTTTGAGCAGACTGGGCTCGCCTCCCGTGATTCCAAGCTCGCGGGTCTCCGGGGAGATGAGAGGGAGTGTCTCCATCAATTCGTCCACGAGCCAGGAGTCATCCTGCTTGCGGGGGGGCTGGGAGCACATCAAGCAGTTGTTGTCGCAGCGCTCCGTCACCAAGAACGTGTTTGACGGCGAGGTACGGCGGTACAGCGTCGTCAGGGCTCCACGCGTGGGATGGATGCGCACCACGTCCCCTTCCGCGAGGTATCCCAGGTTGGAAGGCAGGACGTAGACGTCCTTCAGGCTTGGGTCCACCCACCCCTCTTCCATCAGGAGGTATCCACGGAAGCCCGGAGGGAGGCGCGCGAGGGGGCGTCGGACAAGGAGAATCTCCTTGTCGCGTGCGGTCGCTGAATCCTCCGTCAGTCCGCGGAGGACTCCGATGAACGGCTCAGAAGAGCGCGGCGCCAGGGGTTTCAACCCGGCCGCGGAGAGGTCGAGGGCGGGCACTGTCAGCGCCACCCCATGAGGATGTCTCGTGCCTGGGCATCGTCCTCGAGCAAGCCAATGAGGTGTCGCAGCACGCCCATCTGCTTCTTGCAGAAGGCGCTGAAAGCCTTGTGTCCCACGGCATCCTTCTTCGTCGCCTGGTGGAAGACCGGATCCGCGCCACAGTAGGGGAGAAAGGCGCAGTCGCTGCACATGGGCGCGCCTTCCGGCATCGTGTCGCTGAGATGGGCCAGCAGCGTCTCGGATGTCATGATGGACTCGTAGGAGTCTCGAGAGAGATGCCCGAGTCGGAAGGAGAAATCGCCCATCTCCGCGAGCATCCGACCCTCGTCGGAGGCATACACCGCGCCGTCGTAGTTGTAGACCAGCGCGCCGATTCCAATGCCCGCGGGCGACTGGAGGTCGACATACGTCGAGCCCCTCGGGGAGAAGATCTTCTGTAGCAGGATGGCGGCGAACTCTTCCTGGAGCGGGTAGCCCTGCGCGTTGATGCGCAGGATATGGGCGAGCCCTCGCTTGTAGAACTCCACCCATGCCTCGACGCCGTACTGGCGTGAAGCACGCTGGCGCACGGCGAACCCATATGGGCTGAGGTTCCTCAGGAAGATGCTGCGGAAGCCCTGCCGCACGTACTCATCGATGATGTCCTCGACACGCTCCATGCTCGCGTGGGTCGTCGTCATCAGCGCGGAGACGCCGTCTGGCCCGAGTGCCTGCCTCGCCCGCTGAATTGCGTCGAGTGTGCGTCGATGGCTGTCCCCTCCTCGGACAGGACGCTGGGCATTGTGGAGATCCTCGGGCCCGTCCAGAGAGGTCGAGAGCAGCACTCCGTGAACTCGACAGAAGTCCAGCACCTCGTCCGTGAGTCGGGAGAGGTTGCTCGCAATCACGAACTGGAGAGCCCGGCCATGCACGGCGTTCATGGCCTTGGCCCGCTCGATGATGTACCGGATGCGTTCGAAGTGGAGCAGCGGCTCCCCACCCTGGAACTCGATCTTGAGGGCGGGAGATGGACTGCGGAACATGAAGTCGAGCGCCCGGTCGGCATGTTCCTGCGACATGTCGAACTCGAGGCGGCCTTCCGCCTGCCGGGACACCTGGCAGTAGGCGCACGAGTGGTCGCAGCGCAGGGTGACCACGAAGATGTGCAGCCCGGTGAAGTTCGCCAACTGCTCCGCGCGGGTCCGATACTTCAGGGCAAGCAGTTCGAGCGCCACGCGTGAGTGTGCGTCGAACAGGAAGTGGCGCGACTTGAGTGCTTGATATGTCGGACGGTCCGGTGGCAGCGAATGGCCAATGAAGTCGACCAACTCCTGCCGGGAGAGCACGACGTATTCGCCGGCGTCGTTCGTGACGACATACCGGGCGGCGTCCAGTCGGCTGAAGCGAACGGGCGCGAGCTGATAGCCCTGCGTGGATTGATACCGGGCGCGGTCATGGAACATGGCGTGCGTCGAATTCAGTCCTGGCGAATCAGGTCCGTACGCGAGAAGGCCTGGGCGACAATCAGGGCACGCAGGGCTCGCGTCTCGTCGCCTACCTGTTCCCGGAGCTCCTGGTCCAGCAGCTCCTGGAAGAACAGCCGCAGGGTCTCCAGCGCGTCTTGCTCAGTGACGGTGGGGGCGAAGATGCAGCGAATGGGGAGGCGCTCCTCCTTGGGTGAGTCGAACACCGCAGTGAATTGCTCCGCGAAGCGGTAGGCGGACTTCTGAATCGCCGCGAGTCGATAGACGCGCAGATCGAGGAGGGTTTGAATCACCCCGTCTCGGAAGATGAAGGGGGATTGTGTCTCGGTGTCCGTCTTCGTCACCTGATCGCTCCTCACCATTCAATCGAGACCTGGCCCGTTTGCCCCGCGACGAGCTCCACCTCGACCGTGGTGGAGCCCAGGAATGGATTCTCGACACGGACCCTGTGCTTGCCCGCAGACAGCCGCATGACTCCCGTCACGTCCACGCCCGCCGGCTTCTCATCGACGAAGATTCGGCCTCCGGGGTACGCGATGAAGGACACCGACGCCGCCTTGGGCGGAGGGGCGGGATGTGTCCTCGGCTCGGACGCGGGATGCACCTTCGGCTCGGATGAGGGATACGTGGTGGGTTCGGGCGGTGGTGGGGCCTTCGGTGCAACTGGGGCAACATAGTCGTCACCGCTGTAGCTTCGACTCCTGCTGCCGCTCCCAGAGTAGTGGCTGCGATGAGAAGAATGGGAGCGATGACCCGCCAGCAGGATCTGGCCCTGCGTGGGAGGCACGACGAGGAGCAGCTCACCCCGCGAGTCCTCTTCATCGCGACGCCTCCAGGTGGGCTGGGCGACCTGGAGCGTGATGCCGGGGACGAGTAGCCCCGAGGGCGCCGCGCCACCCAGCAGGCCCATGAGCGCCGCGCTGACGGAGAGCAGACGGGGAGGTTTCGAGTTCATGGCGACACGTCTCCAATCCGCAGCTCCATCAGGGATGTTCCACTCCATCTCGCCACGAGAGGCACCGCGCCATCCCTCCAGGAGGACTGTGTGGGAGCCTTGCCGGAGAGTGCCTTCGGAGGTGAGGGCAGTTCGACCGAGTGTCCCAGGACACGCGCGAGGAGTGCCTTCGTGGTTTCGGAACCGCTGCCATTGAGGGCTCGCGAGCCCTTGTTCGCGCCCACCAGATATGCGCCCACGCAGCGCCCGTTCTTGAGTGCGCAGAAGAGCGTAACTTCTGAGGTGGTCTTCGTCAGGATGTTGGGCGTGCTCCCCGCCGTCAGGTCCATCAGCGCGATGGCCATGGCTCCGTCGGCGCCGATGAGCGCGATCCGCGCTCGCTCCTCTCGAGCCCACACCGAGGCTTGGTGCGCAAGCTCTCCCAGCTTCGCATCGGATGGGTTTTCCCCCAGCTCGGTGCTGAGCGCGCTTGTCTTGTCGAGGCGCACGACCCACTCCAGGGTGGCGACCTTGGGGCGAGGCGCAGGGGTCAATTGCTCCACGAGTGCCGTGCGTACCTGTCCGAGTTGCTGCTCGCGGCTCGGTGTGGGCTCGGCGCGAAGCGCGGCGGACAGGGCCTTCCATCGGCAGAGATCCGTCCCGCATCCTGCGTACTCCGTGTCGTGGAGACGCGCCGTCAGCTCACCAAAGTCCTTCGCGAATCCTTGCTCGAGCACGGGGCGGGCTGAGGCGAGCACTTCCGATGCGACGTTCACATCCTTGCGCTCGAGCGCTGCGAGAACCTGCTTCCGCGCGAGGGTCTGGAGATGCTGTTCGACCTTCGACCGCTCCGATGAGCCGGGCTTCAGCAGGAGTGCATCCTTGGCGACCGCGTCCACATGAAATTCCTGGAGCGCATGGGCGAGATGGAGCGCTGTCCAGGCCGGTTGGAGCCCAGGCTCCTCAGGGCCGCCCAGTGCGATCAGCTCCAGGTTGGCGTCGTCGAGGCGGCCCTCGGAGATGTGTCGTTGGGCCTCGTCGAGCCTGGGTTCCGATGCCACCGCGAGGACGCCGACCAGGAGCGCGGAGACCGCTGCGCCGATTCCCCATCGTCGCGCCCGTTCCTTCCGTCCCAGGGTCGAGTGCTGGACGAAGCGCTCGGCCAGAATCGCGGATGCACCGAGGACGGTGCTGAGCGCCAACAACAGGCCGTTCCAGAAGTAGACGCCACGCAGGGTGTAGAGCAGTGGCACCCCGATGGCCACCGCGACGAGGGCGGCTCGCGCCGCGAAGACCTTCCGGGCTCGTGCGGCGAACTGCCGGTCTGCGGCGACGGGGGGCGGGAGCATCCGCTGGCCCTCGAACCCAATCGCTGTCGGGGGCGCGTCCGTGATGGCGTATGAGACGCGCGCGGTGGGGACGTCGAAGACCTGGAAGCTCTGGCGAGTGATGCGCTCTCGCGACTTGAGTCCGACCTGGGTCTTTCCCCAATGCGCCTGGAGCCAATCGGCGGAAAAATGGGGTGCGACCTTCTCCCGGGTCAGTACGCCGTTCGCGGTGATCTGGCCCACGAGCTTCGCGTCCTTCTCCATGTCTCCAGTCGTCCACTCCAGTCGGCGCAGTTCCTCGTCTTCCGTCATCACCAGGAAGTCGAAGCGGACTGCCTCGACGAACTCGAGCCAGCGCTGTTCCCGGCCGGACCCGCTGCACGTCGAGCAAGACAGCCGGCCTCCAAAACAGCGACGACAAGGCACCATCCCTGTCGCACCGCACGCCTTGCAGTTCATGAGCCGGCGGGAGCCGTTCGAGGCCCGGCCATAGGCCTTCCGGGAGCCTCCGCAGTGGGAACAACGAAGCTCTGCTCTGCCTCCGCAATCGGCGCAGGCGACATCGCCTCGTCCATCGCACGGAGTGCACGCGAGGACGGAGAGGCTGCTCTCGCGGAGGCTCGCTTGTGTCTCCTCCCAAGGGTCCACGCTGTCCGCGCTTCGCCTCACGCCCGTGACACGCGGCGAGCCCTGGGCCGTGCTTTCCTTCCACACCACTTGCCGCTCGGTGATGATGGAGTAGAGGCGACAGGCCCTGCGCACCTGCGGCTCCACCGTGCGGATGAAGTCGGTCGGATTCGCCGGGGGGACGGGCAATCGGCGCGTCCAGTTCGAGAAGGCCTGGACGGCGGCGTGCTGGATGGCCTCCTCGCCCTCGAGAGGCATCGGGTCGACTGCCTGGGATTCGTGAGATGGATGGCTCATGGGAGACAGGGCCTCATCAGGGGAATCGTCACTGCAACACCTGCTGGGCAGCCCGCAGCGCTCCCTGGACATCCAGGTACCGCGCGGCATAGTCGCGAGCGAGCAGCTCCTCCGGCACGAAGCCGTCGTGCTTCTCGAGGGCCATGTTGGCCACGTAGCGGGTGAGGGACTCAGCTCGAGGTTCGCCCGCTGCTACGAGCGCGCGCAGGGCGCTTTCCACGTCGGATTGTTGCCCTTCCACGCTGAGCACTGGCCCCAAGGTCTCCACCGCCAACCCATGCGCCCGGAGCGCGAGCGCCAGCGTGTGCACCACCGCGTCGCCAGCCCACGGGAAGACATGGACCTGCCGACCGGAGGCCACGATGGCTCGCTCGCTGAGCCTCCAGCGCCGGAAGGTCGCGCGAGCTTCCGTCAGCAGCTCCTGTGCGCGCGCATCCAGGTAGCGGGGCAGGGTGTCGCTGGCATAGACCGAGCGCATCTGTTCCCGGACCCGGTCATGCACACCGCCCACGCCGGTCGACTCGAACATGGGGACTCGCCCCGCGGGCGCGGGCTCCAACTCCACGACCTTCTCGTCTCCCTGCACGGCAAGCACTCGCCACCGCCGTCCGCCGAAGATGAGGTACGTGCCGACGAAGAGCGGCTGGTCGATGGGCATCGTGCCCAACGTGCGTCCTCCGCTCACCAGCCGGAACTCCTCCACCGAGGCGAAGGCCGCATAGAAGCTGTAGTGGTTGACGAGCCGCTCACCGACTCGCCCCAACAGCAGGGTCCCATCCGAGGACTGCGAGATCAGCTCCCGTTGTCCCAAACCCCGCAGGAAGCTCGCGAAGTCATGGCGCGCCACCCTCGCGAAGGGACCTTGGTGACACAGCGCCAGGAATGCCTCGCCTGCCTTGACGCCGCCATGCTGGGCGATGAGCGAGAGCAGTTGCTGCACCAGCGTTGAGAAGTGGTAGGCCCCCGACGCGGGGGGCTCGAACCAGTTCGTCAAGAGCAGGTCGAGCATGGCCACGGATTGGACCAGTCGCACGCGGAGTTGGTCCGGCAGTGGGCTGGTGCTCGTCAGCTCGGCTTCCTGCAGATACATCCGGAGCACGGCGGGTCCGCCCTTCCGGCCACTTCGCCCCAGGCGCTGACGGAGGCTGGCCACTGAGGGAGGGACTCCCACCTGCGCGATGCTCTGCACCGCGCCCACATCGATGCCCATCTCCAGCGTGGTGGTGCACACGAGGCTGACGGGGCGCTGCTTGGCCTTGAGCGCGCTCTCCGCTTCTTCGCGCAGCTCCTTGGAGAGGTTGCCGTGGTGCGGGAAGAACTCGTTGGGCAGCCGCGCCTCTTCACACATGCGGCGCAACAAGTCCGCGTAGAGTTCGACGTTCGCCCTGCTGTTGGCGAACACGAGGTTGTGTGTCCCCCTCAGCGTCTTGAAAAGGTGGGCCCCCACGTCGTGCTCGTCCTCGGGCCTGCCGTCAGCGGGCTCAGGGCCACCTGGCCCCCTATTCGAATCGTCTTCGCTGGAGGCGAGCTGCCGCGCATCGGGCGCGCGCCTGCGATAGCCCCTGAGCTGAAGGAGCAGCTCTCCACCGCCCGCGGTGGAGTTGCACAACTGGACCTTCGCGCCACCGCCGGGCCGGATGAATTCCGCGGCCAGTGACATATCGCCCAGCGTGGCGCTGAGGCCCACTCGCGGCACGGTGCGACGCAGCGTCAGTTCGAGTCGATGCAGGAGCGATTGGAGCTGGCAGCCGCGCTCGGTGCCAATGAAGGCATGCAGTTCATCGATGACAATGACCTCCAGTCCCGAGAACAGTCCCACGAGCGAGGAGCCCTGGCGGATGAAGAGTGCCTCGAGCGACTCCGGCGTGATGAGGAGAATGCCCGCGGGCGACTTGAGCAGCTGCGCCTTGTGTCCCTGGGAGACATCACCGTGCCAGCGATGCACGGGGATGCCAAGCCCCGTGCAGAGCCCGTCCAGCCGCTCGAACTGGTCATTGATGAGCGCCTTGAGCGGGCCAACGTAGATGGCGCGCACGCTCCCGCCGGCCGCATCGGCCAGCCGGCTGCAAATGGGCAGGAAGGCGGCCTCCGTCTTCCCGCTGGCCGTCGATGCCGAGAGGATGACGTCGTGCGTCCCCTCGAGGATGGGAGCGATGGCTGCCTCTTGAATGCCTCTCAGCTCCTTCCACCCCTGCGTCCATACCCAGCGCTGCACCTGGGCGTGCAAGCGTTGGAAGGCGCTCGAGGTGGCGCCGCTCGGGTCAGAGCTTGAAGGATGCGAGCTCATCATCTGCTCCGGACACAGGGCTCCCCGCCTCGGTCTCGGTCAGGGGCGCCAGGTCGGGATTGACGTCCGCGGCGAATTCCACGCCGCCGAGCAACTCCTTCCAGTTCGCGCTCGGGTTCTGTTCGAGCACGGCCAGGAGATTGATGAAGGCGGTGACGGTGCTCCGGGGCGTGCGGAAGTAGGCCTCGCCGATCCGTTCGGAGCAGTGGGTCATGAAGCCCTGGAGTCCCTCGTCGGGCAGGCGCTGTGCAGACGTGTCTCCGGCGGAGTAGACATGCCTCAGTTTGGTGAGCAGGACGTACAGGTCCTCGGGGGTGAGGTTGGCCAGCCGGAGGACCGGGGAGCTGTAGTCAACCATGCTGCCCACCGCGAAAGTGTTCTGGGCCAGTCGGGACTGGAGCGCCTCGTAGCTGTAGAGGCCACGGCGTGTGTCCATGAGGAACTCCGGTGTCCCTCCCAGGATGAAGCCCAGACCTTCGGCGCTCCCCTGGAGACAATCATTGAGGATGCGGAGGATCTGCTCGTAGTTGGATGCGCGTGCTTTGGTATTGGCCAGCTTGTAGAGGTTGACCAGCTCATCCAGGCACACCAAGAGCCCGTCATAGCCAGACAGACGGACGAATCGGGCCAGGAGCTTCAGTTGATCGTAGACATCCGCGTCGTCGATGATGGTGCGGACTCCGAGTGCCTTGCGCGCATCGGTGCGCGTCGAGAACTCGCCGCGCAGCCACTTCACGGCGTCCGCCTTGAGCACCTCGTTGCCGCTGTCGTGGCCGCGCCAGTAGGCGGCGATGACCTCCGCGAAGTCGTACCCGCCCACCAGTTCTGACAGTGCGGCGAGCTTCTCCCGGATGACCACCTCGGCATTCTGGTTGCGGCTCTTCGCGTCCGTGAGGGCGCTGGAGACGAAGCGCTCCACGACGCTGGCGAGCGCGCCGCCCTCAGGGCGGGCTCGGGTGGCCAGATTGCGCATCAGCTCCGCGTAGAGTCCGCGAGCCTTGCCGTCCGTTGCGTGGATGCGCCGGTCGGGATTGAGGTCCGCGTGCAGGGTGACGAGCCGCTTCTCCAAGGCGATGGAGCGGATGAGATTGAGGAAGAACGTCTTGCCAGAGCCGTACTCGCCGATGACGAAGCGGATGGCACTTCCTCCCTCGGCGATTCGCTCGACGTCGCGGACCAGGGCCCGGACTTCCTCCACTCGACCGACCTGGATGTGTTGTTGACCCACGCGAGGCACCACACCCGCGCGCAGCGACTGGACGATGGCGTCCCGATCCTTGGGCCTGATGCGTCCCTGCGGTGTCGCGTCTGTCATGACATCATCTCCTTGACCGCCAACTCATTGAGCTGAAGTGTTTCGTCGCCCTCGAGGATGGGCTCGCCGCATACCTCGAACGCCGCATCGTTGATGACGTCCAGCGCGCCGTCGGGAAGCAGGCCGAGTCCGCTGGCGAGCCTCTCCACCTCCGAGCGCGGCCACTCCGGCTTCGCGACGAGCGCGCGCAGGAGGGAGGTGTGCAGGGCATCCAGACCCGCGACCCCTGACGCGGTTGCGGATGGGCTCACCGGAGCCTCGTGAGGTGAGGTGTCCTCATCCGCGAAGATGCTGCCCAGGAGACTGGAGACCGCAGCGGTCTCCACCAGCTTGGCCTGGACACTCCGCATGTCGAGCGCCAGCCGGTCGCTTTTCTCGGGAGGCTGTGCCGGGAGGGTAAAGCCTTGTTCCGGCGTGCCAGCCAGTCGCATGGAGACGGGCCCGGTCGCCGGCGGGGGACGGGCCGCCGAGGCAGCGTGGATCTTCGAGTAGACGCTGTTCTCGTCCAGTCCCAGCATGGCGTAGAGCTTCGACAGGGTCTTGATCTCCTGGGGGGATACGTTGCCGTCCGCCATGGCGACGTCGACCAGGAGGTTTCCGAGTGATGTCCGGGCCTCGGGTGTCAGGGCTTCCACGCGCTTCTTGTGGCCTGTGCTGGAGGCAGGCCTCGCGAGCAGCCACGCGATATGGGCCCGGAGCCGGACTGTCTCCGCGGCGAGCAGCCCTGGTGCCATGTCCACCCACGCTTCCATGCGCGTGACTTCTTCTGGGGAGACCGTTCCATCGGCGGTCGCCACGGCGCCGGCGAGGTGGAGCATGGCGAGCGTCGACAGGTAGCTCGGGGAAGGCGCGCTCGGTGAGTCGGGAGGGAGCGCGAAGATGCGGGCGGACTCGTCGGCCGAGAGCACCGCGCCGCCCATGCGAGGGTCAGGCTCCATGCCGTAGCCCAGCTTCTCGAGCGCCTGCGCGAGGCCCACGGCCTCGGACTTGGAGAGTTTGTTGGCGGTTGCGGTGGGCCAGTGCTTCAGCAACTCGGAGGCGGCGACTGGCGCTGAGCCGCCGCTTCCCAAGGCTTGTCGTAGGACCGCGCGGAGCGCCTGTACATCCGACCCACCCTCCATGGAGGTCGCCAACTCGGGAGGGAGCAGCGCCAGGGCGCTCATGCTGTTGCGCGCGTCGGGGTTCTTCCCCACCCAGCGACTGTAGGACTCAAGCGAATTGCAGCAGTCCTCGATGAGTGCGCGGACGGGTTTGAGAGACGTCTCCGAGGCCTCGTTGACGGACGTCGATGCCAGTCGCACGGGGCCTCCGAAAGAGGCGCTCGCGGGGCTGTAGCGGGCCTCCACCTTCGCCTTCCTGGCTCGCGGGACGGTGCCCGCGCCGAGGTCTCGCTGATAGCGCGCGCGGAAGAGGGCCTGGAACTCCTCGGGGCAGCGGGTGGCGGGTGTTCGCAGTGGGGTGTCACTGGCCTCCACGGCCCATGCCAGGGCCCAGTCCGCTGGGAGTGCGAGCCCCTGAGTGGCGGCGGCGCCCACGGCCATGCGCACATCGAACGAAGCTGCGCCGGCGTGCCTCAGTGTGAACTGGGGGACCTCCTTCAACAGACCGCTCTCGCCGGTGCGACGCACGCGGAGGACGTCGAGGAGGGCTGAGGCGTAGCTCCGGAACGAGTTGCTCGCCCTGTAGACGTCGAGGAGACCTTGGACCTCGTCTTCGATGAGTCGGGCCTCGGCGAGGGCGTCGGGGTCCGTGCCGAGGTCGTGAATCACGCGCCGTTCCAGTCCATAGAAGAACAGGAAGACAAAGCCGACATAGGCACCGGGTTGGCGACGTCCGCCTGCGAGCCATTCGAGGTATCCCGCCCGCGAGGCGGGCGAGACCTCCGAGTACGAG
This sequence comes from Citreicoccus inhibens, assembly GCF_019039035.1. GTDB lineage: Bacteria > Myxococcota > Myxococcia > Myxococcales > Myxococcaceae > Citreicoccus > Citreicoccus inhibens. The sequence goes on from NZ_JAHNZT010000020.1 coordinate 71,461, forward strand.
GGCCAGTACCCCATGCCCTCTCCGTCGCGATTCGGTCGCGAGGCGACCTGAAGTTTGGGCTGGATGAGGGCGGGCTCGGTGCCCGGCGCATTCACGGCGCGCAGCTGTGGTCCCACATAGAGCATTCCGCCTTTGAGCGCGTACCCGGCAATCTCGATGGACTGTCCTGGCGGAATCCAGCGCGTCGGCTGCGGCGCGGTGGGCGACACCGTGGGCGCAGAGGCGGCTGGCACGGGCGCGACGGATTCACTGGGGCGCGCAGGAGCGCTGCTGGACGCGGGCTCCTTGATGGGCGTGGATACGGCGGTTGGGCCTGCGTTGACGCGCTGTACACGCCCGTCGGTCTTCTGTGGCGGTGCGGACTCCCCTCGCATCTCGATGGGGGCGGACGGCGCTGGGACACTGGCCGCACGCATTGGGCTCGCAGGTCCCTCACGGGGCGTGGTCGGTGTGGAGGCACTCCCTGTGAAGGCGTGCGTGGCGCGTCTGAACTCCGGTGGGGGATCATCTGGGATGTGGGCCCTGAGGCCCGGGGCGATCGTCGGTGCGCTTGCCGTCTCGAATCGCAGGGCGATGGGGGAGGAGTCCGGCGCCGAGGACGCGGAGCCGATAAGGCGGGCACCGCCGGCACGGGCCTGCTGCGCGGCCTTCCATCGGGCATTGAGCTTGTTGAGCCAGACAATGCCTCCCCACGCCCCAAGCCCAACGACGACCAGACAACACAGCGTCCCGCCGACTCCGTCTGATTGAGCTGCGGCCACCAGGGTCGGCAGCGCCCGTATCCATACCCCCATTGTGTCGCTCCCCGCCTGGTGCCGAAGGACGGCTACCGCTCATGGCTGACCCTACCTGCGCGGCGCAGGGTACAGAGATACAGGCAAGGGTGTGAGGGAAAGACATTCGCGGCGCCTCACTCCGGAGTGGTATTCCCATCGGTGTGGTCATGACCCAGCATGGGTCTGAACGGTCTCGCAGGGAGGCCGTGACACCTGGATGAGGGATACGAGGCCGGCTCGGGTCAATGTTGAGGGCGCGGGGAATGCCAATGCAATCGCAGGGGAAGTCTTGCCAGCGGATGGGCAGTCATCGGGGCACTTTGGTTTGCAGGAGTCCTGGCCGAGATGGACTCAGCGCGAGGCTTCTATGGCGTTTCTTCATGCGATGCCTGTTGTCATGCTGGGGTGATTCCTCCCAGATGTGTCTGAGCGTCTGTCTGGGAGCAGCAGCTGCTGTGCGAACGCAGCGTGGTCCAGGGCTCGAATCCTGGACCACGCCGGAGGCGCGGTGAGGAGCCTCAGTAGCAGTACGTGTTGCAATACGGCTCGCCGGTAGGCTGCGAGCAGCAGATTTCGCCGTTGCCGCACGTGCCGTTGACGCACGCGGGCCGACAGCGATCCACGGCCCAGGCACACACCGTTGAACCCGGGCAGGCGCCCGACGGGTATTCACACGCGAGTCCCTGTTCGACACTCCCGAGTGAGTCGCCAGTTTGCAGGGGCTCGGACCCGCAGGCCGTGAGGCCAAGCGTGCACATCGCCACGATACAAAGCGTCCGCCACATGGTGAACCTCCTGATGATTCGGGGATGAATCCAGGATTATACGGCTGAACACCGTAGGACCGATAATCGGTGGTGAGTCTCGTTTGACCGTCTCTGGGTTCGCGGCTCACGCCACGGTGGGGCGTGGCGGATGGGCTGGGGGTCGCGGGGGCTCGCGCGCCGAAACGGCGATGCTCACCTGGGCCGCCCAATACAACGCCATGAGGCGTGGCGTGCGGCTCACGTGGAGGTATCCCGCGGTGTAGCCCAGATGAGCGAGCAGGAATGCACCCAGCCCTGGCAGGAAGAACTCGGGCCCCGCCTCCAGCAACAGGTCACCCAGCAGTGCCAGGCTCAGGCCGGCCCCAATCCAACGGGCGTAGCGCGTCCGAGGCGGCCAAATTCACAGGAGGAGGCAGAGCATCGGCAGTGCCTTGGCCATCATCCGGAGGCCCGGCGGAGGCAGGCCCAGCGGGAGCAGGAACCCCACCACGCCCGTGAGGCCCACCACCGCGAGGAGCTTCGTCACGCCGCTGGATGCACCGTGCATGGGCCTCAGAGTTTCAGGAAGAGCAGCGCGAACGACGTGAGGCCCGACACCTGATAGGCGATGGGCAGGATCCTGTCCACCCACGACTCCGCGACCGACCTGTGTCTCCACAGGAGGACGGCGCGATGGGCCAGATGGAGAACGGCCGACAGCGCGAACGCCGGCCACGCGTACCAGAAGAGCACCACCCCGCGGAATGCGTCGCCGCATGCGACGACCGCGAACACCGCCACGATCGCGAGCATGGACAGCACCAGCAGCCCCCACTCCTTCCAGGTGGAGGGGAACATCGAGATGGAGACGCGCGTCGATTTCATGGCGACAACCCGTTGACTCCGTGGCCCATGCTCATGGAAACACAGCACCCCGGGGCGGCGAATCCATTTCGCCACCCCGGGGTTGAGGCCCGACACGCGGTGTCGAGCCGGAGTGATTCGTTACAACTCCCACGCCCACGTCTTGCAACCGAGCGGCCCCATGCTGAAGCCCGCCCCGGGGCCAATCACGGCGCCGTACGTATCAGGGTGCAGAATGTCGTGTCCCTCGACGAACCCCGTGACGCCCACGCCTGCTCCCGCGGAGATGAAGCCGCCCGCACTCCAGCCTTCGAAGTCGGCCAGGGTATGGGTATCCGTGACCCATCCGAAACCCACGCCGCATCCCAGGTGAGGCTTCTTCCAGTCTCCCGGCGGAACGGCGGCGAATCCACAGACACTCGTGACCGCGACGGTGAAGGGCGCGGACGTGCAGTTGTAGATGCCTCCGAATCCGAGCCCGCCGAATCCGCCGATGGTCACCTCGCCCAGGGCGATGGGCGCCCCTATCCAGAATCCGCCCGGGCAGCGCGAGGCCAGACCATCGGGATCCACGAACCCCAGGGGGTTGTTCTGGGCATAGCCATACGCGGGGACCGCTCGTCCCTGTAGTGCCATCTGGGCCACGTACGTGGGGGAGCGCAGGAGCGGCTCGGGCTGCAGGAACCGGCCCGTCTCCGCGTCGTAGTAGCGGTTCCGGAAGTAGTGGAGGCCGGTGCCGTCCTCCTCGCGTCCCGTGAACGTGCGCGTGTTGCCAGCGGCGCTCCCCGTGTGCGTGGACGCACCGTAGGGCTCGTAGCTGTACTCGGCGCTCAGCGCCCCTGCGTCGTCGGACAGGGCCACCGTCGAGCCGAGCACGTCAGTGAGGAAGTCATGCGTGCCCGAGGGGCTCTGCCGGCTGTACGCCTCGTCCATGCCGAGCCCGGTGAGCAACTGGGTGGAGACACCGTTGCTCCGCTCCTCGATGGTGTTGGCGCCGCTGTAGAGGTAGTCCGTGGAGACGCCCGCCACCGTCTTGCGCGAGCGCCGGCCCATGGGCTCGTAGGCGAACTCCGCGAGCGTGGCCAGACTGTCGCTGACCCGCTCGAGGTGGCCGCGCACGTCCCAGGTGTAGTTCTTGAGTCCATCGGAGACGAGGTTGCCATTGGCATCGTAGGTGAGCGTGCGGCCCTTCCAGGTCGTCAACTGGCTCGCCGCGTCGTACACCGCTCCGGCGACCGATTGGGGCAGGCCGGTTCGCGCGAAGGTCCCTCCAGTCGAGACGCGGTCACCGTTCGCGTCGAAGCCGTAGGACAGGTCGCCCAGGACCGTGGTGCCCCGGCTGTACTCGATGCGCGTGAGCGTGCCGCTGGCGTCGTAGGTGTAGCGTTGGGTCACGCCGCCCGGCAGGGTGGTGGAGGCGCGGCGGCCAGAGGCGTCATATGTGAAGGCGACCGTGCGGCTTCCCTGCGTGATGGTGGTCAACCGGCCCGCGTCGTCATAGGCATAGACCCCCAGGGCTTGCCCCGGCGCCGACACCCCCGTCAACCGGTTGGCGGCGTCGTAGGTGTAGCCCACCGCTCCGTTGGGCGTCACGTTCTCCACGAGCCGGTCGAGAGGATCGTAGGTGAAGGTGACGACCGGCCCCAGGCTGTCCTCGACGCGGTTGAGGCGCTGAACGCTGTCGTACGCGTAGCTGAGCGAGTTGGTGAACGCCTGGGGGCTGGTGGCCGTGGCACCGAACCCGCGTGACGTCAGCCGGCCCGCGGCGTTGTAGTTCCAGCCGCTCACTTGCCCCTTCCGGTCTCGGAAGGACGTCAGGCGGCCCGCCAGGTCATAGCCGAACGCCTCCGTGCGCCCGAGCGGATCCATCCGCTCCGTCAACTGGCCCAGCGCGTTGTAGCTGTAGAGCGTCTCCTTGCCCCGCGGGTCCTTCACCCGCGTGAACTTGCCAGTCTTGTCATAGGTAAAGGCTGTGGCGTGGCCGAGCGGGTTGGTGTGCCGGGTGAGCCGGTCCCGGGCATCGTACTGGTATCGGTCCACCTGTCCGCCGGGGCTGCGGCGGGCCACCATGCGCCCGAGCGCGTCACGGATGAACTCCGTCGTCCGCCCTCCTGCGTCTGTCAGCGCGACGAGGTCCGCCCCTTCATAGCCATAGGTGATGGCCCCGTCCGTGCCGATCCTCACGGAAGTCAAACGCCCCTGAGAGTCGTGCGTGTACTCCGAGACGCGCCCCGTTGGGTCCTCGACCCGCGCGAGGTTGCCCGCCTCGTCATACCGATACACTGTCAGGTGGCCGAGCTCGTCCCGGACGCTCGTGAGCTTGTTGTCCGCCGTATAGGTGTACTGCATCGTGACCGCGTTGGGCGTGCCTGCCAGATGCGTCGCCTGGGTCACGTTGCCCCGCGCGTCATGCACATACTCGGTCCGGCGCCCCGCGAAGTCGGTCGTGGCCACGCGCCGCCCATTGGTGGGCGCGACATCGAACGTCGTCACCCGCTCCTCGGGCCTGCCGGCAGGGTACGCATCCCGGACGATGTAGCCCGAGTTGAAGTCCACGCGCCGCACGAGGCCCGCGCGGTCCTTCACTTCCGTGCGGATCACCTGCTCACCGTCGCGGACATCGCAGGGGCCGTTGGGGTAGCACTGCACGACGAGGTTCGGCGTGTAGGTGAACTCGAACGTGCTGCCATCCACGAGCGTCTGCTTCGAAACGCGTCCCCGGCTCCCGTACTCGTTCTGGATGACGAGCCGGTTCTCCTCGTCGACGACGGTCGCCATGAAGTTGGACGCGTTGTAGGTGTACTTCCGCGTGCCGCCCGCGGCGTCCGTTACCTGCAGCAGGCGCCCCTGGGTGTCGTAGGCATAGGCCACGACACGGCCGCCGCTGTCCTTCGCCTGGGTGGTCAGCGAGTTGGTGTCGATGGTGAACTCCACCCAGCGACCGGACGGCCCGTCGATGCGGGTGATGGGGCCCGAGGTGCCATTCTGGCGTGTGATGAGCACCACGTTGCCATGGGGATCCGCCACCTCAGCCAGGCGATGTGCGTGGTTGAAGCTCAAGCGCTGGCCATTGCGGAAGGTCAGGTCCCAACCCATCAGTCGCGAGTTGTAGGTGATGCGCGAGCCAGACCAGGGGCCCGGGTACGTCGTCTCGAACACCGCGTCCGGGTAGTTCGTGCCGGGCGAGATGCGCTCATAGCGAATGCGCGTGCCGTCGGGATTGACCAGTTCGTACTGCGTGAAGTCGCTCGTGGGCCTCCAGAGGAACACCTCGTAGTTGGACGTCATGCCGACGCCAAACTGCCGCCGCGTGAGGTCCAGGGAGCGATAGGTGCGCTCCATCCGGATGGGGACGATGTCCTGAACGACCAAGTCTACGTCCGTAGTGAGGAATTGGCCGGAGGAAAGCATGACAGGGTCTCCGCCCGTCAGACTTCCCGGGGCCCCCGCGGATCCGCCGTTGCACCCGCCGCCACCACCACCTCCTCCTCCGCCGCCACCGCCACAGCATTCCGTGTTGCAGCCGCCGCCCACGGGGGGAGGCGGCGCGTCAGGGTTGCTGAAGCCGGCGCCGACGAAGCCATACAGGGCCACGCCGTCATCGGGAATGACCTGGCGGGCATCGGCGCTGATGCTGCCCAGTCCATACGCAATCCATCCGCTGCCGTTGGCGTCGTAGTTCCAGAAGTTGGCCTTCGCTCCGGGCAACTCGCCGCGATAGTTGGCGTAGTACAATCTGGCGCCGCTGAAGCCCGGCGTCAGGCCTTCGAAGCGCGCGTCTCCTGGCTGGAGTGTGAAGTACAGCGGCATCTCCAGGTTTGGCAGCGGGAAGGGCGCCTGGTTGATGGGGATGGGGGTGATGTTGATCTCCGTCAGGATGTTGCCGGCCCGGTCACGCACCACCGTGCCCGGCGGCAGTCGCAGCTCCAGGCCGGGGATGGCCGGAGTGGTCAACGCCACCTCCTCGGTGGTGGGGCTGGGCATTGACACGGTGCCCTGAGGATCCAATCGGGGCATCCACACCGTGTGGCCCAGCGGGTTGGTGTGTCCCTCCTCCACGTCTACATGCATGAAGAAGAGGCCGTAGCGGACGTTGCCGTGGTTGGCGGTCTGGCCATTGACCTCCAGCGTCTGACTGCCGGGCTTGAGGCCCGCCACGAGGAATCGGCCCTCGGAGTCCGTCTCGGTGGCCACGCCTCGCACCACCACGCGCACGCCCGCCAGCGGCTTGCCGTTGAGGCGCAGCACGCGGCCGGAGAGCGCGGTGACTCCCGCCGGCGCCTGCAGCGGTTCGACCGGCGTCACCTTCGGCTCGTGCGAGCGCCAGCTGCCAGTGAAGTTCTCCGGGCCCGGCAGCCACGTCTCCCCATCGTCGAAGAGCGGCCGCTCCGGTGCGCGCCAGTCGTAGCGACCGTTCGCTCCCTTCTTCTCCGTGGGGCGCAGCGAGGCGACGGGTTGAGCCTTCGCCGCGGCGCGCCCCATCTCTGGCCTGGGCAGCCGGACATCATGGGCGCCCATCCCAGCGGCCAGCGAGGCCGTGGTGAAGCCCACCGTGGTGAGCGGCAGCGCCGCGTCGGCTTCATCCTTCAGTCCTTGCACATAGAGGGTGTAGGCCGTGGCCGGCAGCAGCGCCTGCTCGGGGCGGATGAAGATGAGTCGGCCGCTCTCGGCATAGGTGACGTTCGCCTCCACCGCGCCCAGCGGCCCGGAGAGGATGACCGCCTCCGCGTCCCCCGGTAGCACGGGGTGGCTCAGTCGCACGCTCAGCAGGCTCTGCACGGGCACCGCGTGGGCGCTGTCGCCCGGGATGGAGCCCGCCACGGTCAGCGCGCGGTCCACTTGCAGCAGACGCTCGCGCTCGGTGGCATCCAGCCGCACAAAGCGCTGCGTGCTCGGGTCGAACAGCTCCGCGGTGGGGGTCGAGCCCGGCGCGTCTCCGCCTGTCAGCAGGACCCGCCCATCCGGCAGCAGCACGGCCGAGTGCCCCGCGCGAGCTGTCTGCATGCGGGACGACAGCCGCGTTACTTGCAGCGTGCGGGAGTCGAGGACCTCCGCCGTGTCGCTGGCGGCGCCCCCGTCGGTCTCTCCGCCCGCGAGCAGCACGCGGCCATCGGTCAGCAGGGTGGCTGTATGTCGAGCGCGAGGCGACAGGTGCACCTCCATGGCGGTGGTGAAGGCCGGGGCCTCGGGCGCGAACCATTCCGCGTTCGTGACGAGTCGTCCGTCCGCGCCACGGCCGCCCGCTACCAGGACGCGGCCTCCCGGCATCACCGTCGCCGTCTGGCCGAAGCGCGCACGCGCAAGGCCTTGCACGAGCGGTTCGGATGCGGCGCCATCCCGCTGGAGCGCCGCCCAGGTCGAGGCCTTCTTCGCGTCGCCCCCACCGAGCAGCAGCCACCGACCGTCGGACAGTCGCGTCGCGCTTTGCCCACCGAGGGTTGCGGGTGTGCCCGCGATGAGCGCCTGGACCGCGTCGCTGGGGACTTCTGCGAAGGGCACCTCGTCCGCGCAGCCCACCATGGCCGCCAGGACCAGGCTGCATGTTGTGATTGAGAAACGTTTCACTCGAGACATGACTCTCCCCATGGGGAATTTGGAAGAAACCGGGCTCACCGCTTCACCTCCGCTCGAGCCGGCGCGAGTGCCGTGGTCCGGGTATTCACCCGCATCGAGAATTGACCAGTGTTGGTTCCGTACGGGTCGACGGTGAGGACGTAGCTGCCCGCCGTGGTCGTGGTGAAATTCACCGTGGACGTCTGGTTGGGATAGGCGGTGGCGCTCGTCAGTTGGGTGCCATCCGGCTTGAGGACGCGGACGCTGGCGTAGTTGGCGAAAGTTCCGCCCGACACCACCAGCGATAGGTTGGCATTCGCTCCCGCTGTGAAGCTGTAGCGGCCGTCCTGGCCAATGCGCGAGGTGTTGAAGGTGACGGCGGCTCCGTCCACCAACACCGTGTCCTCCAGCGTGCGAGACAGCAACAGCCCCACTGACGCAGTGGCCGTTCCGGGCGGGTCCATGGTGATGGAGTACGTGCCCGTCACGGGCAGCACCGGAAGGTTGCAGTTGCCCGGCGCGTTGTAGCCCCCGCAGCCCACGAGCGAGCTGCCGTCCGGCTTCAGGACGCTGATGGAGATGTACTGGCTGGCGGGTACCGTGTTGAGGCTCGACACGCCGAGGCCCAGCCGATCTCCCGCGGTACCCGTGAAGGTGTAGCGCCCGTTCTGTCCCGCCCCGAGGCTCACCGTCGTGACGTCAGCGTCAATCGTGCCCGCGCTGCCGCTGGCCTCTTGAACCAACCGGAGGCTGAGTTGGCCAATGTTGGCGGCATTCGGGTCAACGGTGATGGTGTACGTGCCCGCGGTGGCGGCGGTGAAGTCCAGCGTGTAGCCCTGGTTGGGATAGACGCTGGTGTTCGTCAGCAGGTTGCCATCTGGCTTGAGGACGCGGACGCTGGCGTAGTTGGCGAACGTGCTGCTCGACACCACCAGCGTCAGGTTGGCGCCGACCGCCGCCGTGAAGCTGTAGCGGCCGTCCTGGCCAATGCGTGAGGTGTTGAAGGTGACGGCGGCTCCATCCACCAACACCGTGTCCTCCAGCGTGCGAGACAGCAACAGCCCCACTGACGCAGTGGCCGTTCCGGGCGGGTCCATGGTGATGGCATACGTGCCTGTCACCGGGAGCACCGGAAGGTTGCAGTTGCCCGGCGCGTTGTAGCCTCCGCAGCTCATCAGCGAGCTGCCGTCCGGCTTCAGGACGTTGATGGAGACGTACTGGCTGGCGGGCACCGTGGTGACGCTCGACACGCCCAGGCCCAGCCGATCTCCGGCGGTGCCCGTGAAGGTGTAGCGCCCGTTCTGTCCCGCCCCGAGGCTCACCGTCGTGACGTCAGCGTCAATCGTGCCCGCGCTGCCGCTGGCCTCCTGAACCAATCGGAGGCTGAGTTGGCCAATGTTGGCGGCATTCGGGTCAACGGTGATGGTGTACGTGCCCGCGGTGGCGGTGGTGAAGTCCAGCGTGTAGCCCTGGTTGGGATAGACGCTGGTGTTCGTCAGTTGGGTGCCATCCGGCTTGAGGACGCGGACGCTGGCGTAGTTGGCGAACGTGCTGCTCGACACCACCAGCGTCAGATTGGCGCCGACCGCCGCCGTGAAGCTGTAGCGGCCGTCCTGGCCAATGCGCGAGGTGTTGAAGGTGACGGCGGCTCCATCCACCAACACCGTGTCCTCCAGCGTGCGAGACAGCAACAGCCCCACTGAAGCAGTGGCCGTTCCGGGCGGGTCCATGGTGATGGAGTACGTGCCCGTCACGGGCAGCACCGGAAGGTTGCAGTTGCCCGGCGCGTTGTAGCCTCCGCAGCTCATCAGCGAGCTGCCGTCCGGCTTCAGGACGTTGATGGAGACGTACTGGCTGGCGGGCACCGTGGTGACGCTCGACACGCCGAGGCCCAGCCGATCTCCCGCGGTGCCCGTGAAGGTGTAGCGCCCGTTCTGTCCCGCCCCGAGGCTCACCGTCGTGACGTCAGCGTCAATCGTGCCCGCGCTGCCGCTGGCCTCCTGAACCAACCGGAGGCTGAGTTGGCCAATGTTGGCGGCATTCGGGTCAACGGTGATGGTGTACGTGCCCGCGGTGGCGGCGGTGAAGTCCAGCGTGTAGCTCTGGTTGGGATAGACGCTGGTGTTCGTCAGCAGGTTGCCATCTGGCTTGAGGACGCGGACGCTGGCGTAGTTGGCGAACGTGCTGCTCGACACCACCAGCGTCAGATTGGCGCCGACCGCCGCCGTGAAGCTGTAGCGGCCGTCCTGGCCAATGCGTGAGGTGTTGAAGGTGACGGCGGCTCCGTCCACCAACACCGTGTCCTCCAGCGTGCGAGACAGCAGCAGCCCCACTGAAGCAGTGGCCGTTCCGGACGGGTCCACCGTGATGGAGTACGTGCCCGTCACGGGCAATACCGGCAGGTTGCAGTTGCCGGGTGCGTTGAAGCTCCCGCAGCTCACGAGCGAGCTGCCATCGGGCCTCAGGACGCTGATGGAGATGTACTGGCTGGCGGGCACCGTGCTGAGGCTCGACATGCCCAGGCCCAGCCGATCTCCGGCGGTGCCCGTGAAGGTGTAGCGCCCGTTCTGCCCCGCTCCGAGGCTCACGGTCGTGGCGTCACCGTCAATCGTGCCCGCGCTGCCGCTGGCCTCCTGAACCAAGCGGAGGCTGAGTTGACCCGTGTTGGCGCTATACGGGTCAATGGTGATGGCGTAGGTGCCCGCGGTGGCAGCGGTGAAGTCCAGCGTGTAGCTCTGATTGGGATAGGCGGTTGTGTTCGTCAGTTGGTTGCCATCCGGTTTGAAGACGCGCACGGTGGCGTTATTGGCGAACGTGCCGCCTGACAGCACGAGCGTCAGGTTGGCACCGGCCCCCGCCGTGAAGCTGTAGTTGCCGTCCTGTCCAATTCGCGTGGTGGTGAAGGTGACGGCGTCCCCGTCTACCTGCACGGTGTCTTCCAGCGTGTGAGACAGCAGCAAGCCCGCAGAAGCCGTGGCCGTCCCCGGTGGATCAATCACGACGATGTACGTGCCCGTCACCGGCAGCACCGGCAGGTTGCAGTTGCCCGGCGCGTTGTAGCTTCCGCAGTTCACGAGCGTGCTGCCGTCTGGCTTCAGGACGGTGGCGGCGACGTACTGACTGGCGGGTACCGTGCTGACGCTCGAGACGCCCAGTCCCAGCCGCTCTCCCGCGATCCCGGAGAAGGTGTAGCGCGCGTTCTGTCCCGCCCGTCCCGAAAAGCTCGTGGGGGCGCCGTCCTTCTCCATCGTGCCCGTCGCGGCGCGAACCAGCGAGAGCGACGCGCTGAAGCCCGTCGTCGGGTTTCCAGGTCGCAACACGGCGGTCCAGACACCATCCTGGAGCGCCGCCGGGAGATCGAAGACCCCGCCCGCGGCGGCAACGCTGAAATTGGTGACGAGTGCGCCGGTGGAGTCATAGATGCGCAGGCTCCCGGAGGCCGTGCCTCCAAGGGTCACCGCGGTCACCACGAGGCTCACCTGTTCCCCACGCGCCACCGGGAAGGTCAGCAGCGCTTTGCGTGTCGCATCCGCCAGCGTGATGTCCACCGGAGCCCCATCCACCGCCGGCTGCATCCGCGTATCCGAGCCGCTCGGCAGCTCAGTCGTCGGAAGCACCATGAAGTCCTCCGTGCTGGTCGCGCTGCCGTAGGGGGTCGAGACTCGCACTCGCCCTGTCGCTCCCAGCCTCGACACCGTCGCCTCCAACTGCGTGGAGGTGGCGGACACGACGTACGCTTGCACGTTGCCGATGAAGACCCGGTTGTTGATGAGGTCAGGATTGAAGTCCGTCCCTGCGATCGTGACCTTGGTTCCCGTCGCTCCGCCCACGGGGGTGAAGCCTGTGATGACAGGGGCCGGGGCGGGGGCCATCACCACGAAGTCGCTGTCGCTGGTGGCCGTCTTTCCATGGGCCTCCACGCTCAGCTTGCCAGTCGTGGCTCCCGTGGGCACCGTGACCACGAGCTTCTGTGCGCTCGCCGCGTTGACCGTCGCATTCACGCCGTTGAGGCGCACCGTGTTGTTGGCGGGAGTGGGGTCGAAGCCCGTTCCAGTCATGGTCACCACGGAGCCCGGCGGGCCCACGTTGGGCGTGAACTCGAAGATGCCCAGGTCGGTGGCTGCAAGGCGTTTGATCTCGAGGATGTTGCCGCCCTCGTCATAGACATACTGGGCGCTGGCTCCCTGGCTGTCATAGACAGCCACCAGTCGCCGGGCCTCGTCATAGGCATACTGAATGGGAGGCCCCGCGTCCGTGGAGCCGAGGGATTGCGCCACCCGATCGGGTTGAGGTGAGGGGGGAGAGAGATTCTCGCCGCCGCATGCGGCGAGCAGGAGGGCACACCAGAGCACACGAATGCCCAGGCGGCGCTCCATGGTGGAACGCTTCACGGGAAACTCCTTTTCTGTCTACGCGGGTTAACGAACGGTAGGCGCCGCGGCCGTTCTGCCCGGAGGCGTTCCGGGACTCGTCAGCGCCTGAAGGAACTCGACGAGGTCCATACGCTCGGCAGGGGTCAGGTCCCCCACCCGCAGGCCCTCGTTGACGCGGTAGTACAGCTCTCGCTCGACTGCCTGGGCCAGCGTGGGGACGCTGCCGTCGTGCATGTAGGGGGCCGTCACGGCGACGTTGCGCAGAGAGGGCGTGCGGAATCGGCCAATGTCCGCCGTCCGCAGGGTGGCCACGTAGCGCCCCAGTGCCGCGACCTCCACGCGCGCTGGCACCGCGGCACGTCGAGCCTCGGAGGGCATGCGCGCGGCGTCTCGCGCGGCAGCCGCCAGCCGAGGCACGAGCGCGGGGAGCACCTCGCCGGCATGGTATGCGCCGTCCGTCAGGGCACCTTCTTCCAATCGGTGGCAGCGAGCACAGCCGGCACGTCCGGAGAACAGGGCCAGTCCGCGGCGTTGAGCGGGACGGAGGGCCTCGATGTCACCTGCCAGGTAACGGTCGAAGGCGGAGGGCGCAGGGACCAGCCCGCGGACATAGCTTGCAAGCGCTTGAGCCACCCGCTCCGGCGTCACTTCTCCGCCGGGAAAGACACGCGCAAAGCCGGCCGCATGACGTGCACGCACTATCGCGACAGCGGCGTTCATGTCTGCGAAGCCATGTTCCTCGGGCGTGGTGAGCGGGTCGATGACCAGTTCTTCCAGCGATGCGCGGCGCCCATCCCAGAACAGCTCGCGAAGCCGCCCCGCGCCCATCAACCCCGGAGCGTTGCGAGTCCCCCGACGACCAAGCACGCCAGCCGTCACGGATTGACTGTCGGCGAACGCGGCATCAGGCCGATGACAGGTCGCGCAAGCCACCGTGCCATCGGCGCTCAAGGCGGTGTCGAAGAAGAGGGCCTCGCCCAGCGCCGCGGCGGCTCGGGAGCTGGTGGGGGCCGGCTGCCCCTCGGCGAAAGCCAAGACGGGTGTGACGAGGAGGATTCCCGCCCAGATGGCGCTCCCGCACAGCGCTCGGATCATGGGCAATACCCGCCCAAGACACTGGGGCGCCTGCGGCCCGCTGCTCCCAGGCGCTGCGCCTATCTGTCGCTCGACGTGCAGTGGATGAGGAATGAACAAGGCTGTGGCCCAGGGCAACCCAGGAGGCGAGGGGGATACTCCAGACAGACGCCGAGGCGGAGCAAGCGAGGGCGAGAACCGTGCATATGTCCTGCGGAGGAGCGCGGACGACGATGTTCGACTTCGACGTGTTCGCATGAGTGTGTGTAGAGACAGACGGTGGGGCTGGCTCACGGATACGATGCGAGGAGTCCCTCCAGGCTGCGAGGTGTGGAGATTCAGGTCGCCCGGGAGAATTGAGCCAGGTTTCTACTGAGAGTCGCTTGGGCGGAGCCCCGCGCGTGCTGCGTCGGCACAGGCCGAGCGCACTGTTTGGGTTGCCCCGTCCGCGCCCCTTGTCGATTCCTTCGCTCCAGTTCTCCCCCCCCGCGACATGACTGCTTCCCGCCTATACGCCGCCAGTGGGGAAGTCTGGCTATTTCTACCAGTCAGGAGATTGTCCTTGACCCGATGCGCGCTTTTGCCGAATGGCCGGAGCTTGAGAGGTTCCAGTTGAGCGGGACAGGCACACCGATGCCGCGGTGGAATCTGCTGCGTGAGGAGTGGGGGCGGGGATGTTGGAGGTGCCCCCGTCAACTCGGACAGGTCGGGCTGCTCACTCGCGGCGAGGGATGCATGACCTGGGCGCTGTCATTGGGACAGGTCCCGGGTCGCGCCCTGGCAGGGGACAGCGTCTCCGATGTGAACGGGTCGCGGGTCGTCTTCGCCGGAGGACGACTGTGTACAGGGTTGAGGCGCACCTGGCTTGCGGGCAGTCACTTGCTCGCGTCGCGCGAGGATCGACGGGAGTCGATGACGCACTCGGTGCGTGACGCGAAGTGACGTTCAAGCGCCGTGGGGCAACAAGAGCGCGATCCCTTGTTGCGCTTCATCTCCAACGAGACGGTGACCGGCGGCTTCGAGACACGGCTCATCCACTCTGGAGGAAAGCCCGCAGGTGCCGCGCACACGGCCGCGCCAGCGCGTAGCGAATCGCCGCCGGCGCTTGCTGTTCGTGGCCTTGGGCATCCTTCGGTGTCTCGAGGGTATTCGTCGCGCCGGCCCATGTCGCGCCGGAGACGCCCACGCAGAACGGCGCCGATGCTGCTTGCTGTTGCCTGGACTGCACGTGTGCATGCCCGCCCGTGATGGCACGGGCGGGCATGATGGATTCAGCGTGTGCTGTACTCACCAACCGTGGCGGTCGAGCCAGCTTCGGAGGGTGCGGGCGATGTCGTCGGGCACGTCCTCTGGGGCGTGGTGTCCCGCCGGGCTGAGCGGGACGATTTCGAGGCCTGGCAGGGTGGTGCGCACCCACTCGATGATGCCCGGTGCGCTGAGGCCGGTATTGCCGAACGTCAGGAAGAGGGCCGGCTTGGGGGAGGGTTGGGCAAGCCATGCGGCGTTGTGTTCGACGACGGCGACCACGTCCGCGGGCTCGCCGTCGATGGGAATCTCACGCGGCCACTGGAGCATGGGGCGGCGTGACTCGGGAGTCGGGAAGGGGGCGGAGTAGGCCTCGCGGGCGCTCTCGGTGAGGCCCGTCTTGACGCCATTGCCGAGGGAGCGAGGGAGAAACTCGTTCTGCTCGAGGACCATTTTCTCGCCGACGCCGGGCGTGCGCAGCGCGCGGAACATCTGCTCGCCCTGGGCAGGCCAGTCGCTCCAGTGCATCGGGCGGAGGAACGTCTCGAAGACCACGACGCCGCGCACGCGGTCCGGGTGGCGCGCGGCCCAGTCCAAGGCGAGCACGCCGCCCCAGTCATAGCCGACGAGCACGACGTCGTTGAGCTTGAGCGCATCGAACCAGGCGTCGAGGTAGCGCGCATGGTCTGCGAAGCGATAGGCGATGTCGGGCTTGCCGGAGCTGCCCATCCCGATGAGGTCGGGCGCGAGGATGCGGCCCCGGTCGGCGAGCTGGGGCGTCACGTTGCGCCACACGTACGAGGACGTGGGGTTGCCGTGGAGGAACACGATGGGCGAGCCGGTGCCTTCCTCGCGATAGGAGATGAAGGAGTCGAGGACAGGAATCTGGCGGAGAGTGGACATGGGCGTGTGTTGGGGGAGGACGGTGGGAGCGGAGTGGCACGCGATGAGCGCGCCGATGACGAGACAGCCAAGCAGTCTGTTCATGGACGCAATATGCGGCCGACGAGACATTCCTGGCAGTGATGATTCGTGACGAGTAACATCACGGTTCATGAGCATTCAGATCGGGGCCATCGACCTCAATCTCCTCCTGGTCCTCCACACCGTGCTGGCCGAGCGCAGCGTGGTCCGTGCGTCCGAGCGGCTCCACGTCACGCCCTCGGCCATCAGCAACAGCCTGGCGCGACTCCGAGCCCTGCTCGGGGACCCGCTCGTGACGCGCAAGGGGCGAGGCATCGTCCCCACGCCGAGGGCGCTCGCGCTGGCGCCTGCGATCGGACGAGGTCTGCGTGAGATGGAGCTCGCGCTGCACGAGGTCCCATTCGAGCCGCTCCGGTGCAAGCAGACCTTCACCTTGGCCGTCTCGGATGCGGGGCAGCTCACGTGGGTGCCACGCATCGCGGCGCGGATGCGAGAGGAACTGCCGGACGCGCGGCTGAAGGTGGTAGGGATTGATTCACTCGTCTCGTTGGGGGACTTGGGGGCGGGACAGGTGGACTTGCATCTGGGGCTGGCGGGGCAGGGGGCGGGGCTGCACTTCGAGCCGTTGCTGACGGAGCGCACGGTGCTTGTGGCGGGCCGAGGGCATTCGACATCGGGCAAGCGGCTGACGGCGCGGGCGTTGGGTGAGCTCCACCATGTCCACGTGGACATGGTTCCAGGGAAGAACTTCGGTGACGCGGTGGGGGCCGCCTATGCGCGGGCAGGTATTCCACGTGCGGTCGTCATGACGGTGCCCACGTTCACCGCGGCGGCGGCGGTCGTCGCGGCGACGGAGTTGGTCGCGACGTTTCCGGAGTCACTCGTGCGGGAGCAGGGGGCACGTCTCGCAGTGCATCCGGTCGACGCGCCTTATCCCGCGCGCTCCGTCAAGATTTCGATGTGCTGGCACGAGCGAACCCACGTGGACCCAGCGGCGCGCTACTTTCGCGAACTCGTGAGGCGAGGCGTCCTGCCGTGACGATGGCGGGCATGACACCGAGTGGCTCGTCGCGATGCGCAGCGCCACCATCCGGCGATGAGGAGGCGCGGGTGGCACCCCAGGCTGGGGCCAGGCAGGAGCTGTGGACTGGGCAGCGCTGCCGAGGAGGCCGCGTGACGCTGCAAAGGAGAGAAGCAGACGCCGCTGTCTGGCTTCACCTTTCAGGACATGCTCAAACGCAACACGTGCTCACTCGCCTTGCTGTCATCCCCGCCGTCGCGATGTTGATGACTGCCTGTGTTCGCGACGCAACTCCCCGCTGGAGCCCACCGCCCATGGCCCCCCAACACCCCCGTGAGTCAGAGGATGTCCGTGCCCTCCTCGCCCTCGAGGCGTCCATCGTCCGCGCCATCCAGGCCCGCGACACCCAGGCCCTCCAGGAATTGATGGCCCAGGACTTCGTCTTTCGCGGCGCGGGCGACGTGGAGACGGACCTGACGGCCTTCCTCGCCAACATCGCCGCCATCCCCGGCACCATCGTCTCCGTCGAAGCAGACACGGTGCGCGCCCATGTCTTCGGCGACACCGGCGTGCTCACCGGCACCCAGCGGGCCCGCGTGCGTCTCCCCGATGGCACCGAAGTCACCGACGTGGGGCATTTCACCGACGTGTGCCAGCGTCGCGACGGTCACTGGCGGGTCGTCCTCGCGCACAGCCTTCCCGCACCCCCTCCTTCGAACCCCGATTGACGCAGGGGTAGCACTTCCTTCCCCACCGCCCTGACGATCCGGCCCAGGGCCCTCCCAGCCTCCTCAACGGGGACCTCCCATCGTATACCGTGTGACGGGATGACCCGCAGCGTTCCCCCCGCGAGATTGAACCATGCCAGTCCTCAAGTGTGTCCAGTGCCAGGCCGTCACGGTGTGGAAGCAGCCCCGCTTGGCCTGCGACAAGTGCAAGCAGTGGATGGCACCGCAGGGGAGGATCATCGCCCAGAACTCCCACCAGTCGGGAGACACGTATGGCGTGGGCATGGCGCTGCTCGTCGAATCCACCAGCGAACTGCTGTTCCTCACCTCGCCCGAGGACAAGGGCTGCATGGAGAAGCTGGCCTATTACTCGGGGCTCGGTATCGAGAAGGAGCGCCTCGGGGTGCTCGTGCTGTGCACGGAGAACCTCGATAACGACATGGATCCGCAGGCACTCGCCGCGCTCCAGCGGATCGCCACCGTCTACGGCTGCGCGGTAGGTACCAAGCTCGTGGATGGCCAGCTCGTCCGCGCCTGCGAGCCGAATCAGCTCTATCAGATGATGGTCAACCCAGGCCTCTTCGATCGGGACAAGAACCGCAGCCGCAGGACGGACCAGAGCCTCCTTCAGCACAGCCACCGCGCGGCGCACCTGCCCTACCTCGACCCCAAGAATCGAGCCCACGTCGCCGAGGTGGGCGCTAGCACGCGACTCGCCGCCGAGCACATCCGTGCCGACCTCAAGAAGGTCTTCAAGAAGGTCTGGCTGTCGGTGGCCGCGAGCGCGGATCGGATCGACACGAACAACCTCGCGCAGAATGTCGCCACCCAGATGGTGGACGGACTCGTCAAACAGCGGCCAGCGGGCGTGATGCTGCTCTGGGTCCGCAGCCTGAGCGCGGCCGAGCGCAACGAGCTCAAGGAGGGCCTGGGCAAGGGCGATCGCATGTTGCTCAAGACGCGCCGCGAGGCGGGGCTGCCGATCGACGCTCTCTTCTGGACCCTGTCGAAGAAGCGCAACCCGCAGCACCTGATGACCCCGCAGCTCTTCGAGACGCTCCGCTACCTGGCGGAGATGATGAACTACGCGGTCGTGCCCATCGGGGACGAGGTGCTCTTCGACGAGTACCTGGCCGCCAGCGATGAAGCCAAGGGCCAGGTCTTCATTGGCACCACCGAGCACAACCTGATCAACTTCTGGGACCGGGAGGGGCTTCAGTGGTTCAAGGGCCCCGAGCGGCGCATCCGGCAGCTCTTCCTGCTCTGGCACCTGTTCCGGCTGCTCGCACGGCGGGGCATCCCGCTCGTGCAGGTCGGCCTCCGCTCGGGCGAGATGGAGAAGGCGGCCTACCTCGGCGTCCCCACCATCTACCTCGAGGAGGCGGTATCGGAGACGGGCGCGCGCATGCTGCCCGTCACCGTCGGCGGTGCATACGCGAAGGACGCGGAGCCCTCGGCCCACGCCAAGACGTGGTGGCAGGACGCCAACAAGCTGGACAAGCTCGTCTCCGGAAAGCTGCGCGAGGACCTCGAGAGCGCCAAGGCGAAGCTGCTGGCGGGAGACGGGAAGGCGTTCTGGGAGCAGCGGGTCCGCCAGCTCCGCACGTCCATCAAGGACGGCAACAAGGACCTCCAGCAACTGCGCACTGACCGTGGGGCGCACACGGCCACCCAGCTCAACACCTTCCTGCACGCCGTGACGGACCACTCCCCGATGACGAAGGACTCCAAGGGAGGCCTGCCGTTCTTCTTCCGGCTGACCACGAAGAACGTGGTGGGACTCTACGGCGCGCCCTCGCGCGGGGACGTGTTCAAGGTGCGGACGTGGTTGCGCGGGAAGTTCGAGGAGGATCAGCCCGCGAGCGACTGCCCGGACGCCCTGCTCCGGGGAACGCTCACCGAGTCGGAGATCGACCTCGCCTACAACACGCTGCTCAACATCCAGAGCGGCTTCGGCGACTACCTCAAGAGGTTCTTCCCGAGGGCCTTCCTGGCCTGAGCGCCGCGAGTCAGCGCCGCGAGCCTCGGCGCAACGCGGGGGGCTCAGAGAGCCCATGGACACGCCCACCACCACCGGCCGAAGCGCTGCGAGGCTTTGAGGGAATGGGCCCTCCTGGATTCGAACCAGGGACCAATCGGTTATGAGCCGACAGCTCTAACCGCTGAGCTAAGGGCCCTCATCACGCGCGAGGCTGAGTATCGCTCCGCGCGCGGGGCTGGCAAGAGGGCCCTTCAGTCCAAGGCCTGCGGCGGCACCTTCACGCGATAGCCACCGTCGCGCGCGTCCACCTGGAGCCCCTCGGCGCGCAGCAGGCTCGCCTGCCGGTCTCCCACGGGCGACGCGAGCGTCCCGTCCGCGCGGACCACCCGCCACCAGGGCACGTCCTTCTTCGCGAGCTCCGGGGGCAGCATGCGCATCTCCCTCCCCACCGCCCTCGCCGCGCCGGGCTTGCCCGAGTACAGCGCCACCTGTGCGTATGTCCGCACCTGTCCACGCGGAATCGCGCGCACCGCGCGCCTCACGGCCTCGGAGAAGGGCAGGGGAGGGGACGCGGGAGCCTTGGCTGACTTCGTCTTCTTCTGGGCCACGCGCGGACTCTAGAAACACGAAGGCCCCCGGTCCACGACTTGGGAACGGGGGCCTGGTGCTTTCACGCGGGGAGGCGCGCGTCAGCTCTCCACGAAGGAGCGCAGCCGCTTGGAGCGGCTCGGGTGGCGCAGCTTGCGCAGCGCCTTGGCCTCAATCTGACGGATGCGCTCGCGCGTCACTTCGAAGTCCTGACCCACCTCTTCCAGCGTGTGGTCGCTCTTCTCGCCGATGCCAAAGCGCATGCGCAGGACCTTCTCCTCGCGCGGCGTCAGCGTGGCCAGCACCTTGCGGGTCTGCTCCGCCAGGTTCATGTTGATGACCGCGTCCGCCGGCGACACGAGGCTCTTGTCCTCGATGAAGTCGCCCAGGTGGCTGTCCTCTTCCTCGCCAATCGGCGTCTCGAGGGAGATGGGCTCCTTGGCGATCTTCAGGACCTTGCGGACCTTGTCGAGCGGCAGCTCCATCTTCTCCGCGATCTCCTCGGGCGTCGGCTCGCGGCCAATCTCCTGCACGAGGTAGCGGCTGGTGCGGATGAGCTTGTTGATGGTCTCGATCATGTGCACCGGGATGCGGATGGTGCGGGCCTGATCCGCGATGGCGCGGGTGATGGCCTGACGAATCCACCAGGTGGCGTACGTCGAGAACTTGTAGCCGCGCTTGTACTCGAACTTGTCCACGGCCTTCATGAGGCCGATGTTGCCCTCCTGGATGAGGTCCAGGAACTGGAGGCCACGGTTCGTGTACTTCTTCGCGATGGACACCACGAGGCGCAGGTTCGCCTCCACCAGCTCGCTCTTGGCGCGCTCGGCGCGCTTCTCGCCCAGGCGGATGGCGTCGTAGTTGCGGCGCAGCGCCTCGTGGGGAAGGTTGGCCTCCTCCTCCACGCGCTTGATCTTCCGCACCGCGGTGCGCACGTCGCGGTCGAGCATCTCCAACTGCTCAGGGGTGAAGTTGAGCTGCTTCTGGAGCTTCTTGGCGATGGTGGGGTTCTCGCGCGACTCCTTGAGCTGGGGACGCAGCTCCTTGACGGACACGCCGTAGCGGCGCTCCAGGTCACGGATCTCGTCCTCGGCCTTGTCGACGCGCTCGATGAGCGCCTTCAGGTTGATGACGATGCGGTCCACCTGCTTCTTGTTGAGCCGCATCTCCTCCAGGACCTCCATCATCTTGGTCCGAAGGTCCTTCACCTCCTGCTTCAGCTCCTTCTTGCGCACCTCGGTGAGCTTCTTCTTCGAGGCGAGCTCTTCCTCCAGCACCTCGCAGTCCTTGGCGAACTTGCGGAAGCGCTCGATCTGCTTGCAGATCTGCTCGATCTTGTTCAGTTCGCTCTGCGCGAGCTGCGCCGGAGCGCCCTCACCGTCCACGCCCTCCTCGGTCGGCTCCTCGCCACCCTCGGCGTTGGTCTCCTCGGGCGCGTCCTTGATGACGTCGCGCACGCGCAGCTTGCCCGTCTTCAGCCGGTTGCCAATGTCGAGGATGTCCGCCACGGCGACGCGGCAGGCGAGCAGCGCGCGGAGGACTTCCTTCTCGCCCTCCTCGATGCGCTTGGCGATCTCCACTTCGCCCTCGCGCGTGAGCAGGCTGACGCTGCCCATCTTGCGCAGGTACAGGCGGACGGGGTCGTTGGACTTGCCACCCGGCTCGTCGTCCTCGTCCTTCTCGTCCTCGTCGGCCTCTTCCTTCTCTTCCTCGACGGCGACGGTGGGCTTGATCTCGTTGGACTGCGCGGCCTTCTGCGCGTCGACAATCTCGATGTCGTTGTCGCCGAACATGCTCATCACGTCGTCGATCTGATCCGACGACACGATGTCCGCAGGCAGGGCGTCATTGACCTCGTCGTAGGTGAGGAACCCCTTCTCGCGCCCAGCGGCCAAGAGGTCCTTCACTTCCTTGCGCTCGGCGACGGGGTCCTCCTCGACGTCGTCCTCGACGGCGTCCGGGTCCACCTCGACGGCGGCGGCGGCCTCCTCGGCGGCCTCCTCGGGGTCCACGTCGTCGGCGATCGCCGCCACGCCCTTCTTCTTCTTCGTCTTCTCGGTGGCCTCAGCGGTAGCGGCAGCGGCCTCCTTCGCGACGGCCTCCTTCTCCTCGGCGCCCGCCTTGGCACCCTTCGCCACCGCCGCCGCCGGAGCGTCCGGAGCCTTCTTCTTGCGGATCACCGGATCCACCTTCTTCTTGGTGGGCTTCACGGACCCCTTGGAGGGCTTCTGCGTCGGCATTCGGGTACTTCTCCTTGAGGAAAATCAGATGCTTGAGGCCTGGGGCGAGCCGGCCGATCTACCGCAAAGTCGAGGTTTCTTACAAACGCGAACTCAAACCGGTTGCATTGGGGCCTTTGTTCCCGCTCCGGATGGGCGCAACTCGTCCTCGATGCGCTTCTTGAGAGCCAGCAGCTCGATGCGCTCGGCCAGGAGCTGGCGAGTCTCCTCCGTCAAATCAAACGCCCCCGGCGTCTGCTCTGTCGCACGCTTTATATAAACGAGCCGCTCGGCGATCCGCCGCAGCATGATGTCTCGGCAGACAAGGATGAACTCGCTCTCCAGGGCGAGTCCTCCCTCGGAGAGCCGCCGCCATGCCGCGTCGATGGCCTTCTTCACCAGCTCACTGGTCTCGAACAACGCGTCGCTCGTCCCGCGTCCCGAGGTGGCGTGAGCCAGCACCACGCGCAGCCCCATGTGGGAAAGTTCGTCACACACGCGGAACGTGTCGCGGGCGAGCAGGCGAGGCTCGCGCAGGATGGCGGCCACGTAGAGCGCTTCGCTCTCGGGAGGAGGGCGCTCGGCGACCGGGCGGGGCGCGGGGCGGGCCGTGGCCTCGTGGGCGGGTGGGGCCGGGGGCGCGGGCGGAGGTGTCTTGGCGCGCAACGACGTTTCAATCTGGGCCGGCTGCCAGCCGAAGTGGTCCGCCAGCGAGCCAAACAGCGCGGAGCGCACCAGCCCCGGGGGAACCTGGACGGCCACGGGCTTGAGCCGCTCCAGCGCGGCCATCTTCTCCTCGAAGGTGGCCGCGCGGCCTTGCGGCAGCAGGGTGGCGAAGAGGTAGGTGGTGAGGGGCTGGGCGGCCTCCAGGAGGCGCTCCACGCCCTCGGCGCCCTCCCGGCGGGCGAAGGTGTCCGGGTCGTCTCCCTGGGGCAGCAAGGCGACGCGGGTGGGCGCGCCGGCGGCGAGCAGCGGGCCGGCCAGCCGCTCGACGGCCGCGAGCCCCGCCGCGTCTCCGTCCAGGAGCAGCACGAGGTCGCGTGCCTCGGCGCGGCGCAGCACCTGGAGGTGGCCCGCGGTCAGGTTGGTGGAGCACAGGGCCAGCGCGTGCTTCACGCCCACCTGGTGCAGCCCGATGCAGTCGAAGTAGCCCTCGACGAGCACCGCGGCCTTGCGCTTGCGCAGCTCGTCACGCGCCTGGTCCATCCCGAAGAGCGTCTCGCTCTTGTTGTACAGCCGGGACTCGCGCGAGTTGAGGTACTTGGGCCCGCCGTCCTCCACGCCCACCACGCGGCCACCAAAGGCGATGGGGCGGCCCTCTGGCGCGCGGATGGGCACCATGAGGCGGCTGCGGAAGAAGTCGAAGCAGCCGTCGCCGGAGTTGCGCTTGAGGACGAGGCCCGCCTTCATGCCCCACTCGAGCATGCCGTGCTTCTGGAAGCGGTCCGCCAGAAGACTCCAGGCGTGGGGCGCCCAGCCGAGACCAAACGCGTGGGCCACCTCGTCGGAGACGCCGCGGCTGTGCAGGTAGGCGCGGGCGGCGCGGCCCTCGTCCTCCTGCCAGAGCAGCGCGCGGAAGTGCTCGGCGGCCATGTCCGTGGCGGACTTGAGCTCCTGGCGCTCGCGCATCCCGGGGTCCTGCGCCGCCTCGAGGTCAATGCCTACCTCGCGGGCCAGGTCGCGCACCGCGTCCAGGAACGTCTTGCCCAGGTAGCGCTGGACGAAGGAGACCGCGTCGCCGCTCGCCCGGCAGCCGTGGCAGAAATAGAACCGCTTCTCCGGCACCACGTAGAAGGACGGCGTCTTCTCCTGGTGGAAGGGGCAGCGGCCCTTGAACTCGCGGCCGGCCTTCTTCAGCTCCACGTGCCGGGAGATGAGCGTGACGATGTCGACGCGCTCGAGGACTTCTTGAATCTTGTGTTCGGGAATCACGCCTTCCCCCCCGCGGCTCGCGCTGGCCAGGGCGCCTGGGAGGCATCCTTCCAGCCCGGCCTGACGTCCCCCGGAGAGCCTCCACCCGCACAGGCGCTCCCCGCTCGGGCGGTGGGCGGCCCGTGGTGGGCGGACGCGGAGGAGGGGATGGGCACGTTCACGGACTCCTGCGGAGCCGCCACGCCGGCCCCTGGGTGGGCGGCGGACGATGCTCCCGCGGGTAGCCCTTAATGGGGCACGGGCGGCGGATCAAAAAAACCGCTCGGCGCTCCCCACCGGGTGGGAGGGCACCGTGAGTTTCCGCACAGTGCCCGGGACAGAAGCGTCCGCTCAGGACAGCTTCGCGAGCTGCGCCTTGACGGCCTCGGAGATGGCCCGGCCCTCGGCGCGACCCTGGACCTTGGGGTTCACGTTCTTCATGACGGCGCCCATGTCCTTGGGGCCCTTCGCACCCACCTCAGCGATGGCGGCCTGGATGGCGGCGATCAGCTCGTCGGGGGAGAGCTGCTGGGGCAGGTAGCCCTGGAGAACGGAAATCTCCGCCTCTTCCTTGTCAGCCAACTCGGGGCGGCCACCGGCGCGGAACTGCTCGACGGAGTCCCGGCGCTGCTTGATGAGGCCCGCGATGACCTGGAGCACGCCCGCGTCGTCGAGCGCCGAGGCACCCGGCTCCACTTCCTTGTACTTCACGGAGCTCTTCAGCATCCGCAGGACGCTGGTGGTCAGTTCGTTCTTGGACCGCATCGCGTCCTTCAGGTCCGCGTCGATGCGCTCTTTCAGGGTGGCCATGTTCGGGACTCCCGGAGGTGGCGGGAAAGGGTACGGCGGGAACTGCGAGCGACGGGAGCCAGGGTTCCGACTGACGAAACCCCGGCTCCTCGGCGCGAGGCGCGCTTAGTACGACTTGCGGGCCTTCTTGACGGCGCGCTTCTTGGCGGCGAGCGCCTTCTTCTTGCGCTTCACGGAAGGCTTCTCGTAGTGCTCGCGCTTGCGGATCTCGGAGAGGATTCCGGCCTTCTCGGTGGCCTTCTTGAAGCGCTTCAGGGCGCTCTCGATGGACTCACCTTCCTTGACTCGAATACCGGGCATACTGTCACCTCCTTCCGCCGATGCTGGAATGTAGGACTTCCTGAAAAGGGCAGGGGGTATTACCCAGCGGCCCGCAAAACGCAAGGACGCACGACCAAAACCCTGCGTTCACTGGGCTACACTGTCCACTTCGTGAGTCCCGCCCTCCTCCTGATGGTGCTGCTGGCGGCCGGCCAGCAGCGTGGCAGCACGGGTGCCGCGGCCTGCTGGGTGTCCTGTCAGCGACACGTGACAGACCGCGCGCTGCGGGCGCAGGCGTATGCGCGCTGCATGACGGGCGGGCGCGTGGACTCGTGGCTGTCCGTCATCGGTTCACAGGGCGAGGACCGCCGGGTGCTGGCGTCGGCGCGCACGGATCCGGACTGGCGCGTGCGCTGGGGCGCGGTGAAGGCGGAGGCGCGCAGCCGAGGCGTCACCGAGCGCCGCGTGTTGGCGGACTGGGTGGTGGACACCTCTCCGGGAGCGGATCTCGACGCGTGCCTCACCGCCGCGCGCGCCGCGGCCGAGCAGGGACAGTCCACCGCGGACTTCCTCAAAGAGGCGGGCTCGCGAGGGCCGGCCGCCGCCGCGCGGGTGTGGGCGCGCCGCGACGCCATCCGCGAGGCGCTGGAGCTGGAGTTGTACGCCACGGACGAGTCCGTGCGCCCGGCCGCGCTCGCGCACCTGGGGGTCTTCTTGAGTCGCTCGCCCGCGCGAGTGGTGCTGGAGGCGATGGCGGGGCGGCCCGCGGCGGGGGATGCCACCGTGGCCGCGTCCCTCAAGGCCGTGGCCACCCGGCGACAGACCTCCGTGGGGCAGTTGCTCTTGAGCGAGGCGCGGCCCGCGGACGAGGCCCGCGTCAATCGCCTGTTCGCGGTGTACTCGCAGGAACTGGATGCGCTCCGGCCGCAGCTCACCTCGGCGGACGCGAGCGTGCGGCGTGGGGCGCTCGCCTCGCTGCGAATCTATGGGCCGCTGGCGCGCAAGGAACTCGAGGCCGCGCTGGGGGATGACGACCGCCGCGCGCGTGAGCTGGCGGCGCGCGCGCTGTCTGATGGGAGTGGGGGACGGGTCTACCTGGCCAGGCAGCTCCAGGGCGCGACGACCGGAGAGAGCGCGCGCCCGTGGTTGGAGGTCCTGGCGCGGGACAAGGGCTGCGCGGCGTTGCTGCACGGGGTGGCCTCGGACAAGGCCCGGCCGCCGGCGGTGCGCGGCGAGGCCGTGGCCCTGCTGGGCGATTGTCCCGAGAGCGCGCGCGACAGCCGCAAGCTGGGGAGCTACCTGTCGGATCCCTCCTCCGAGGTTCGGGCGGGGGCCGTGCGCGCGCTGGCGTCCATGCCGCGCAGTGCCGAGGGGGCGCAGGCCGCGACGCACGCGCTGGAGGACCCCGCGCCTGAAGTGGTGGCGGCGGCGCTGGACGCGGTGGCGGATCCTCGTCAGTCAACGCACGGGGATGATGCCGCGGAGTTGCTGGGCTCGGAGCATCCGGTGGTTCGCGCCGCCGCCGCCCGGGCGCTGGAGCGCATTGGCCGCCCTCCTCACGTGAAGGCGCTGGCGGAGTGCCTGCGCGAGGACCCCGTGGTGGCAGTGCGCGTGGCCGCGGCGCAGGCGCTGGCCAACATCGGGGGGCCGCTCGCGGTCGCCGCGCTGTCCGCGGCGGTCAGCCACGACGCGGACACTCACGTCCAGCACGTCTCTCGCGAAGGGCTGCGCCGGTTGGGGTTCACGCGGTAGCGCGTGGAGGCTTCAGGGGCCGCTGATGCTGCGGCCGTCCACGCGGTTACGGCCCGCGTGCTTGGCCCGGTACAGGTACTTGTCCGCGGCGCCGATGATGTCCTCCGGCTGGGAGAAGTCCGAGTCGAGCAGCGTGGCCACGCCCAGGCTGATGGACACCTTGATGGGCGTGCCGCTGAACATGAAGTCGCTGCGGTCCACCGCCACGCGGCAGCGCTCGGCGCACGCGAGCGCGGCGTCCTCGGCGGACTCGCGCAGCATGAGGGCGAACTCCTCGCCGCCGTAGCGGGCCAGGAGGTCCTCGGTGCGCACCGTGTCGCTGACCCGCTGCGCGATGCGCGTCAGCACGAAGTCGCCGGCGGGGTGGCCGTAGACGTCGTTGATGCGCTTGAAGTGGTCCACGTCGAAGAGCACCAGCGACAGCGGCACCTGGTGGCGCAGGCAGTACGCGAACTCCTTGCGCAGCGTCTCCATGAAGTACTTCTTGTTGTAGAGGCGGGTGAGGCCGTCGCGGGTGGCGGACTCGTAGATGCTGCGCTGGTACTGCTCCTCCAGCGCGTCCTGGATGGAGAACTTCAGGACGGTGTTCGAGCCGATCTGGATCTTGTCCCCGTCATAGAGCGGCGCCGCGCTGACCTTCAGCCCGTTGAGATAGGTGCCGTTGGTGCTGCCCAGGTCCACCAACTGGAAGCGGCCATCCCCGATGGCCACCACCTTGGCGTGCTTGCGCGAGATTCCGTCGTCTTCGACCTGGAACTGGGCCTCGGCCGAGCGGCCAAGCACCACTTCCGAGCGATCCAGCTTGAACATCCGTCCAATGCCCGCCGCGGACTTGGCGCTGATGACGATCAGATACGCGCTCTGCTGCTGGGCGCTGCCCAGCAGGTCCGAAATGGAATGGACGGAAGTTTTCTCCTCGGACATCGCGTCTCCCATCTTAGGGGCCGCCATTTCGCGGCGGCAAGCTCGCCGCCTCATGGATCGCCACCCGGCGTGTCACTTCGCTCGCGCGGACCGCGCGTTCCGGCGCCGCGCCGGGGAGGGTGGGGGAACTGTCAGGCGCCCGACGGTCAGTTCGCCCGCCACCGGCGTCTGGAGGAAGCGGGTGAGGGCCTCGGGCGAGTTCGGGTGGTAGGCCAGCCCCTGCATCAGCTTCACCAGGGCCGCCGAGGGGGTCATGTCCGCGGCCCCCACCGCGCCCTCGGCCAGCGCCGCCGCGCCGGACTCGTAGAGCGACAGGTCCACCCCGTTGCGGTGCGCCTGACTCACCACCAGCACCGGCACCCCGCGCTCCCGGGCCTGGGTGAACAGCGGGCGCAGCGAACGGCCGAGCTCCGGATCGATGGGGAAGTTCCCCGCCCCATACGCCTCCACCACGAACCCCTTCACGTGCGGCAGGAGCTGCAGCGGCAGCGCCGGATCCAGCCCCGGGTACACCTTGAGGAGGAAGACGCGCGAGTCGAGCCGCTCGAAGAGGCGGAAGGGGCCTCGGGCCTTGAGCCCCGGTTCGAAGGTGGCGTCCACGCCCAGCGTGCCCAGCACCGGGAAGTTGGGGCTCTCGAAGGCGTCGTACTCGGCCACCTTCACCTTGCGCGTGCGGTTGCCCCGGTAGAGGTGCGAGTCGAAGCAGATGGTCACCTCGCGCGGACCCTGGAGCGCGGAGAGGACCGCGTCGATGAGGTTGAGCCGCGCGTCCGAGCGGATCTCCCCCAGCGGTCGCTGCGAGCCCGTCAGCACCACGGGGCAGGGCGGGTTGCGCAGCATGAACGACAGCGCGCTGGCCGTGTGCGCGAGCGTGTCCGTGCCATGGGTCACCACCGCCCCGTCGAAGTGGGACAGGCGCTGGTGGAGGTGCGCGGCCATGCGGCTCCACAGCTCGGGCTGCATCTCCGAGCTGTCGACGTTGCAGAACAGCTCCAGCTCGATGTCGGCGAGCTGGAACAGCTCTGGGGCGCGCTTGCGGAGCGTCTTGAAGAAGGCCGCGGGACGCAGGGCAGACGGGCGTCCTCCGGCCATCCCCAAGGTTCCACCGGTGTGAAGGAGCAGGACTCTGGGCATGGGCAAGGGACCCTCCCCTGCCAAAGCCTGCCTTCCTTTACAAGCTTTGCGCGCATGGCTAAGACCCGCGGCGTGCTCCTCCCCTGCTGGAAGCGTGTCATTCCTCTGCTGGCCGCCATGGTCCTGACGGGCCCCGCCTGCACCCAGAACCCCCCGTCCGCCGCCGCGCCGCCGCCCGCTCCCGCCCCGAGCGAGTCCCTGGCCACCTCGGTGCCGCTGCCGACGTCTCCGACCGGCACCGCCACGCCCACTTCGGGCACGCCCGCCGCGGCCACTCCGTCGTCGGATCCCGCTGCGGTGCTCACCGGCATCCCGGGGATGGACTTCTCGGCGCTGTCGCCGGCCGCCAGGCGCGAGCTGGCCACGGTGATGAGCGACGAGTTCTGCTACTGCGGCTGCCCCCACACCCTGGGCGCCTGCCTCAAGGGCCACACGAACTGCAAGCACGCCAAGCGCATGGCCCGGCTGGCCGCGCGCATGGTGGCGGATGGCGGTCCGGCCACCGAGGTCATCGTCACGTTGTCCAAGTACTACGCCTCGTTCCGCGAGCCGCGCGCCCAGCTGAAGGTGGATCCGCGCATGTGCCAGGGCGACCCCAAGGCCCCGGTGACGGTGGCCGAGTTCTCCGACTTCGAGTGCCCGTTCTGCGGCAAGGCCCGGCCCATTCTGGAGGGCTTCGCGAAGAAGAACGCGGGGCAGGTGCGCTTCTGCTACCTGCCGTTCCCCTTGTCCATGCACGCCAACGCCATCCCCGCGGGGCAGGCGGCGCTGTGGGCGCGCGACCAGGGCAAGTTCTGGGAGATGCACGACGCCCTCTTCGAGCACCAGGAGAACCTCAAGCCCGAGTCGCTCCCCGCGCTGGCCAAGTCGCTGGGCCTGGATGGCGCCAAGCTGGCCGCGGTGCTGAAGACGGACCAGTACAAGCAGGAGCTGGAGGGGTTCCGCGCCCAGGGGCGCTCGGCCGCGATCACGGGCACGCCGTCCGTGTTCTTCAACGGGCGCTTCTATGACCTGGGCTACGAGGCGGAGATGCTCGCCCACAGCCTGGAGGACGAGCTGGAGTGGCGCACCAACAACAACGCCTGGTCCGCTGACTGACGCGGGGATGACGCAACGCTTCCGCATCGAAGGGGCCTCGCAGCTGGTTCCCGAGGACCGCATGGGGCCGGCGCCGTTGTCGGGGCGCTCGGGGGCCTATGCGCTGTTGCCCACCACGCCGGACCTGCTCGTCTTCTCCCGGACGCCGCCGCAGGGGGGCTCCATCCCCACGCCGCGCGTGGTGCTGGCGGGGGACGCGGGGGGCTTCCCGCTGTCGGACCTCATCGCGTTCCTGAGCCAGTCGCGCTGGAGCGGCGTCATCCGGGTGCATACGCCGGGTGGCGAGCGAACGGTCCTGTTTCGCGAGGGCGAGGTTCGCGGCGCCAGCTCGGATGATCCGGCGGACCGGCTGGGCGAGGTGCTCGTGCGCCTGGGCTACGTGGAGCGGGCCGTCGTCGAGCAGGTGCTGCGCGAGCAGCCACCCTCGAAGGTGGGGCGCGCGCTGGTGGAGCGGGGCGTGCTGCAGGCGCATGACCTGTTCAAGTGCGTCACGCATCAGGTCAGCGAGATCTTCCACGCCATCGTGCTGTGCCGCGAGGGCGCCTTCTTCCTCATCGATCAGCCGATGGACGAGAAGACAGGGCACACCATCCAGCTCTCCACGCAGAGCCTGCTGATGGACAGCATCCGGAAGATTGACGAGATGGCGCACTTCCGGAAGCGCATCCCCCACGGGCGCCTGTACGTCACGCGCAAGCGCCCCTCGGACGGCAAGCTGGAGGAGGACGAGGACCGGGTGCTGGCCCTGCTGGACGGGCGGCGCACCATCCTGGAGCTGGGCCACGCCGCGAAGCTGTCCGAGTTCGACGCGACCAAGGTCGTCTTCCGTCTGTTGGAAGGTGGCTTCGCGGCGCTGTCGGACAAGCCTACGGGGGCGCCACCCACGGCCGCGCCCGTGGAGAAGCGCCCCGTTGCGCCCGTGCCGGCGGCGCGGCCGGTGCCCACGCCTCGGCCCGCTCCGGTGGATGCGCGCCCCGTGGCGCGGGTCTTCAACTTCATCTTCCGCGAGATTCGCGACGAGGTGTCGCGGCAGGGCATGGACCGCGAGTTCATCGCCGCGGCCAACGCGGCGCTCTCGGGCCAGGCGCTGTCGTCCTCGCCCGTGTTGCAAGGCCTGGCCTTCGCCGCGGACGGCAGCCTGCCCGAGGCCCAGCTCCTGGAGGCGTTTGAGCGCCACCGCGCGGCGCTTGGCAGTGAGCCGCTGGCGTCCTTCAAGCAGGCCCTCAGTGACGTGATGTTCTTCCTCCTCTTCCAAGCCGGCGAGCTGTTGGAGTCCCGCGCGGATGAGGATCTCGCCCGGCGCGTGAAAGAGCTTCTCGCGACCCTTGAGGCATCGTGACGGACAGCAGTCTTCCGCGGTTGACCGCGGACGTTCCCGGTTGTGGTGGTGGTTTCAAACTGGCGCCTGAGGACTTCGAGGTGGAGGAGCTTCCCGCCTACCTCCCCTCCGGAGAGGGCACGCACCTGTACCTCTGGGTGGAGAAGCGCGGGCGCGACACGCGCGAGGTGGTGCGCGGGTTGTCCCAGGCGCTCGGCGTTCGCGAGGACGACGTGGGCGTGGCGGGAATGAAGGACCGCCAGGCCGTCACGCGCCAGTGGCTGTCCGTGCCCGCCATCGCCGAGCCACGGCTGGGCGAGTTCTCGCTGGAGGGCGTGCGCGTGTTGGAGGCGCGGCGGCACGGCAACAAGCTCAGGACGGGGCACCTGCGTGGCAACCGCTTCCGCCTGCGCGTGCGTGACGTGAAGGACCTGGACGCGGCGCGCGAGACGTTCGCGCGGCTGTCCTCGCAGGGCGTGCCCAACTACTTCGGGGAGCAGCGCTTCGGCCGGGCTGGCGACAACGCGGACCAGGGCAAGCTGCTCATCCTGGGACAGCGTCTGCCCAAGCGGCCGGACCGTTTCCAGCGCAAGCTCTTCCTGTCCGCCTTCCAGTCTCGCCTCTTCAACCGCGCGCTGGTGTTGCGCCTGCTGGCTGGGACGTTCGCCACCGCCCTGCGCGGAGACGTGCTGCGCAAGGAGGAGACGGGCGGTCTGTTTGTCTGCGAGGCCCCGGAGGTGGATGGCCCTCGCGTGGCCTCGTTCGAGGTGAGCCCCGCCGGCCCGCTGTTCGGTCCGAAGATGACGGCCGCGCAGGGCGAGGTCGCCGAATGGGAGGCGCGCCTGCTCGCGGAGGAGGGCGTCACCGCGAGCGACTTCCAGCGTGGCGGTGGTGAGACGGAGGGCAGCCGGCGGCCCTACCGCGTGCGCCTGGGCTCGCCCGTGCTCACGCCCGAGGGCGCAGACATGTGGCTGACGTTCGAGCTGCCCCGCGGCTCCTACGCCACCGAGGTCCTTCACGAGTTGCTGAAGGACGGCTGAAGGCCGACGCTCGAGCCGCCCCGCGGCTCGTGCGCCCTCGAGAACCCTCTTCAGCCTGCGAAGGCCAGCTGACCTGTCGATGTGACAGCGCCTCCGCGAGAGAGGGCTCTCGGGAGGCGCGGGTGAGACGGTCCGCCGTGGGGCGGACTCTGGCTACTGGTCGACGATGTTGAACTCGGTGCGGCGGTTCTGCGCGCGGCCGGCCTTGGTGTTGTTGGGGGCGATCGGCTTCGTCTCGCCGAAGCCCACGGCCTCCGCGCGACCCGGGTCGATGCCTCGGCGCAGCAGCTGCGCCATGACCGCGTCCGCGCGCTTCTGCGACAGCTTCAGGTTGGCCGTGTCGTTGCCCATGGAGTCGGTGTGGCCCTCGATGCGCACCTTCTTGATGTAGGGCGCGTCACGCAGCGCCGCGGCCACGTCGTCCAGGATGGCGAGGCTCTGCTTGCCGATGATCTTCGCGGACCCGGAGCCGAAGAGGATCTGCTTCTTGATCTCGATGCGGTCCCGCGTGACGACGACGAGCTTGTACTGCTTGGCGCAGCCGCGCTCCTCCTTCACGCCGGGCTGATCCGGGCAGGCATCCAGCCGGTCCACCACGCCGTCGTTGTCCTTGTCCGTGTCCGGGCAGCCGCCATTCTCCGCGGGGCCCGCCTGGTTCGGGCACTTGTCCTGGCCGTCCGGCAGCCCGTCGCTGTCATTGTCGAGATCCGGACAGCCGTCCTCGTCCTGGAAGCCGTCCTTGTCCTCGGGCTCGTCCGGGCACTTGTCCTTGTCGTCGTTGATGCCGTCGCCGTCCTTGTCGACGATGGGGCAGCCCAGGTTCTGGAGCGGACCGGCCTCGTTGGGGCACTTGTCCGAGCTGTCGACGATGCCGTCGCCGTCGTTGTCCAGGTCCGGGCAGCCGTCCTCATCCTGGAAGCCGTCCTTGTCCTCGGCCTGGTCGGGGCACTTGTCGACGTTGTCGAAGATGCCGTCGCCGTCGCGGTCCTTCGGGGCTTCCATCGGGCAGCCGTGGTTCTCGGCGACGCCGGGGTTGAGCGGGCACTTGTCTTCCGTGTCCGGGATGCCGTCGTTGTCGTTGTCCAGCTCGGGGCAGCCGTCCTCGTCCTGGAAGCCGTCCTTGTCCTCGGGCTGATCGGGGCAGGGGTCGTCCTTGTCCAGCACGCCGTCGCCGTCGCGGTCCGTCTCCTCGATGACGACGACCTGCGAGGGCTGCTGGGGCTGAGGCTGGGCCTGCGGCTGCTGAGGCTGGGCCTGCGGCGTGGGCTGCGGCTCGGGGCGGTCTCGCACCAGCACCTGGCGCGGGCCGCAGTTCTTGGACAGCTCCAGCGCGCGCTTGATGGACACGTCCGCGGTGCGAACGTGCTGGGCGGCGCGGGTGCTGTCCCCCTGGCTCAGCTCGCCACGGGCGAAGTCGAGGTTCGCCTCGGCGGTGGCCAGCTCCGTGGGGGCGCATCGCAGGGCGCCGCTGCGCCGGGCGCGCTCGACGTCCGCCTGGAGCACCTGGGTGTCCGCGCGAATCTTGTTTCCGCTGACACACGCGGAGGACAGCAAGAGGAGCAGCGCTGCAAGGGACAGACGCTTCATCGGGGGGCGCTCGGGCGTCACGGGTTCTGGGGACGGGCGGGTGCGTCGGTGCCGGCCGCGGCCATGGACTTTTCGCGCGCCTCGTTGGCGAAGCGGGCGGCCTTCACCGCGAAGTCCACGCCGGCCTGGTAGTCCGAGTAGCCCACCTCTTCGCGCGCCTTCTGCAGGTAGAGATTGGCGGCGGTCCACTCGTAGGGCGCCTCCTTCTCCGCGCCGGCCGTGCGCGCGGCTTGAATCTGCACCTCGGCGTCGAGGAGGTTCGCGGTGGTCTTCACCGGGCCGCATGCGGCCAGCGCACCCGCTACCGTCAACAGGACCGACAGCCTCTTCATAGGGTGGGGCCTCGCAGAAGGAGTCAGGGTCGGTCGTATCAATCGCCCCCCGGGGGGTCAAGAATCGGGCAGACCCGAGCAGGCGGGAAGGCTCGGCGGAGTCCGACTCTTTGACGGATGCCCCCATGCTTGCCATCGTCCCCGTCCCGTGCGCCCCTCCGCCCGTTCCATCCTCGTCCTGCTCGCGCTGCTGGGGGCCTCTCCCACCTTGGGCGCCACGTCCACCGCGGTGAAGAAGGCCGAGCACCGCATGGAGGCCGACGAGGTGGTGGCCCAGGTCATCCGAGGTGGGACGGTGGCCGCGGCGCTGTCCCGGCTCCACTACCTGCGCGAGGAGGACTACGCGGCCGCGGAGATCTCCGAGCAGATGCGCCGGGTGGTCGACGAGCGCGCGCGCCGGAACCTCGCGGCCCTGCTCTCGGGCCTGGGGTCTCGGGTGGGAGAGCGGGCGCTCGTGCAGCTCCTGGCGGACGCGGATGGCTCGGTGCGGATGTCCGCGGCGCAGGGCCTGGCGCGGGTGCGCAGCCGGGTGGTGGAGCCGGTGCTGCCGCTGCTGCAGGACAAGAGCAGCGGCGTGCGCCGCGAGGCGGCCCGGGCGCTCGGCGCGTCCGGCAACGTGAAGATGGGGCGGGTGCTGGTGGCCGCGGCGAAGGACGAGACGGACCTGGAGGTCCGCGCCGCCATGCTGGCCTCCGTGGGTGAGACGGGCGACAAGAAGCAGATCCCCGCGCTGAAGGCGTACCTGGACAGCGGCTCGGAGGGCACGCGCTTCGCGGCGGCTCGGGGCCTGTGCCGGCTGGATGCGCCCGAGGGCGTGGCCTTCGCGGGCAGGCTGCTCGCCTCGAGTGACAAGTTCGTGCGGCGCCAGGGCCTGGAGCTCTACGAGGGCGTGTCCGCGAAGAAGTCCGCGCGCGCGTTGCAGCCACTGCTGGAGGACAAGGAGCGCACGCTGGCCGCGGCCGCCGCGCGCATCCTGTACCAGGGTGGGGATGCCTCCATGCTCGAGTGGTTGGTGCTGGCCTCGTGGAACGCGAAGGGGACGGACAAGCTCGACTACGAGAAGGAACTGGAGACGCTCCAACTCGCGGACGACCAGCGCAAGGCCATCCTGCGCAAGGCGGGTGTGGCGAAATGATGTCGGCGGTCGTGGTGGTCGCGGCGCTGTTGTCCCAGGCGCCCGCCCGGCAGAACGGTTGGGAGGGGCTTACCCTCGCGCAGCGCGCCGCGCTCATCGCCGCGCGCGCCGATGCGCCGCTGTCCGAGCGCCTGTTGTCCATGAGTGAGCGCTTCCTCGACACGCCCTACGTCCACTCGCCGCTGGGCGAGGGGCAGGGCGTGGATCCCGACCCGATGTTCCGGCTGGACGCGGTGGATTGCCTCACCTTCGTCGAGGAGACGCTGGCGATGAGCCTGGCGCGCGACGACGCCCAGGTGGCGTCGCTGCTCGAGCGGATCCGCTACGCGTCCGTGCCGACCTACGAGGACCGCAATCACCTCATGGAGGCGCAGTGGCTGCCCAACAACGTCCACAAAGGCTTCCTGACGGACGTGACGCGGCGCTACGGCGGCTCGGATGTGGTGTCCGTCGCCAAGACGCTCACGAAGCAGACGTGGCAGTCGAAGTCGTCGCGTGAGCTGCTGCTGCCCCGAGAGCGCCAGCCGGTGGGCACGTTCGCGCTCGACATGCTGCCGCTTACGCGGGTGCTGGCGCATGCGCGGGATGTGCCCTCGGGCACGTTGCTCGTGGTGCTGCGCGAGGACCTGCCGTTCAAGGCCACGCGCATCTCCCACCTGGGCTTCGTGGTGCAGAAGCGGCACCGCACGTACCTGCGCCACGCCTCGCGCGGGGGCTACAACCGCGTGGTGGATGAGGACCTGGAGACGTTCCTCGCGCGCAACGCCCGGTACGACAAGTGGAAGGTGACGGGCGTCAGCTTCTACGAGCCGCGCCGCCCGCCCTCGGACGCCGCGGGCGTGGGGATGGGCGCCCGCTGAGTCAGTGCGCGGGCAGGGCCGGCGGTGGGGGAGGCGGCTCTTCGCTCTCGCGCTCCTCGGCCTCCGCCGCGGCCGCGGCTTCGTCCTGGCTGTCGACCTCCAGCCGGCGCTCCTGTTCCATCAGCGTCGCGGCGCGCGCCTGCTCCTCGGCGGGCACGCGAATCTCCCACCAGGGCAGCAGCGCGCCGGTGGTCAGCTCGTCCACCACGCCCGAGCGTCCCGGGCGCACGAGCACGGGGATGTTGCGCTCGTGCATCATCTCCACGAAGGACTCGGCGGTAAGCGGGTTCTCCGCGATGGCCGCGCGCACGAAGCGGCGTTGATCCAAGTCATGGGGCAGGGGCAGGCCGCGCCGCTCCATCTCCTCGGCCGAGACGAGGGCGGGGTGGTTGGGGCAGTCCGTGCAGTGGCTGACACTGTCCTCGTACTCCGAGCCGCACCTGGCGCAGTACTTCATGTGCCCTCCTGGCCGATGGATGCCTGGAATGTGGGGCCGCGCGCCGCCAGAAGGGAGATGGGGCGGCGTGCTCACTGCCGAGCCGCGTCTCCCAGGCTGCCCACCTCGGCGCTCAGGCGCTCCACGTCGATGGGCTTGCGCAGCACCACGTCACAGAACTCGGCGCCATTCACCTCGGCGTAGCCCGACACGAGGATGACGCGGGCGCGCGGCGCGTGCGCCTTCACCTTCTGCGCCAGCTCGGTGCCGCACATGCCCGGCAAGGACTCGTCGGTCACCACCACGTCGGCGGGCTCGGCCTCGAAGACGCGCAGGCCCTCCAGTCCGTCGCCCGCGGTGCGGACCTCGAAGTCGGTCTCCAGCAACTCCGCGAGCAGTTCGCGGCTGTCGCCGTCGTCCTCCACCACCAGCACCTTGATTCGCTCGGAGCCCATGCGCTCTGAAAACCCACGGCGTCGCGGGGAAACGTCCGGCGCCGCGGGGCCAACACGCCAAGGGCCTTGTTGTTCCCTCGCCCCGCGAGCACGGGAGCGCGGGCGACTCCCTCACCGACGCCGGGGGCGCTGTCCATGTTTGCCCCCGGAGGTGACGCCATGAAGGTGTTGCTGCGAGGAGTGCACCTGAAGCTGACCGATTCGATTCGCGCCTATGTCGACGAGCATCTGGTGAGCCATCTCGAGCGGTTCGCGGAGGACGAGGCGGCGGAGATCGACATCTCGCTGGTGGACGTCAATGGGCCCAAGGGTGGCGTGGACAAAGAGTGCCGGGCGACGGTGAGCCTGCCCAACCTCCCCATCGTGCACGTCACGGAGGCGGGTGAGACGCTGTTCCAGGCCATCGACGCGACGCGTGACCGGTTGGAGCGAGCGCTCCAGCGCACGGTGGACCGGCGCCGCGACACGCCGTCCGAGGGGCTGCCCCAGGACCTGGCGGCGAACGTCCCCACGTACTGATGGGGGATTAGGCCGTGAAATCCCGGACGCCTCCCGGGCGTCCGGCCTCACGGCCCGAGTGGCCGGAACCTTGCTGGGGCGGAACGGTGGACGCTATAAGCGGAACCCTTCAACCCCGGGCTAAAGGACGGCGATGGTCCGCCTCAAGTTCCTCGTCTTCGCGCTCCTGGTCCTCGGACTGGGACTGGCACATCTTCCGCTCTTGTCGGAGCCACTGCGCGCACGTGCGGTCGAGGGCGCCGCGGCTCAGGCCGCCTCGGGCGCCGCGGAGGTGTCCCGCCGAGTGGAGGCACGCCGCGCGGAGGTGCAGTCCCTGGCGCTGAAGCTGGCCGCGAGCCCCGACGTCGCCGCCGCGGTGCAGGCGCTGACGCCCGCGCCGGTGGTCCACAATCCCCGCGACCGCAACAAGACCCAGGACGCCGAGCCCGCGCTGCTGCCGCTGACGGCCGAGCGCTTCGCGGCGGTGCGCACCGCCGCCGAGGCCGCGGTCCCCAAGGAGCTCTCGGGCGTGGTCATCGCGCTGGTGGCCGGTGACGCGCGCTTCCACGCGCGCGCCGGTGGCGAGGCCTCCACGGATGCCGCGGCGCTGGACGTGGCCGCGCTCGCCAAGGCGGGCACGACGGTGGTGGACGCCTTCGGTGCCGCGCATGCCTTCGCCTCGGTGCCGCTGCGGTGGGGCGGTGAGTCGGGCAATGCTCCGGCCGTGACGCTCGTGGTCGGGGCGCCGCTGGTGGCGGACACCCTGCTGCAGGGCGCGGCGGATGTGACGGGCGTCGCTGCGCTGGCGCTCGTGCAGGGCGACAAGGTCCTGGGCGGCGTGGGCAAGGAGAAGGCCTCGGCGGAGGGTTCGCTCGCGAAGCTGCCGGTGGGCTCGCGGGATGTCGTGCTGAGCACGGGGCACCTCCAGGCGTTGGGCCCGGTGATGCTGCCCGCGTTCACCAGCGGCGACGCGATGGGCGGCAAGGCGCCGCTGCTCGTGGGGGCCCGGCGTGCGCTGGAGGGGACGACCCTGGAGGTCGTCGCCGTGGCCAGCACGCAGACCATCCTGGGCGCGCTGGCGTCGTATCAGCAGAGCGCGGTGACGGGCCTCGCCGGCCTCCTGGGCCTGGCTCTCGTGTGGACCTTGCTGATGGGGAGCGCTCGCGCGGCGCAGCAGGATGATGCGCAGGGCTCGGGGGACACGCTGGGCTTGTCCGCCGCGATGGCCGCACAGCCCATGGCCGCGTCCGCGCCTCCGATGGAGCCGGCTCCGGTGGCCGCGCCGCCGAGCGCGTTCGCGCCGCCCGCGCATGACCCGTTCTCGGCTCCGCCGCCTGCCCATGCGCCGCAGCCGTTCGCCGCGGCCGAGCCGTTCCCGTTCCCGGCGCCTCCGCCCGTGGCGGATCCGTTCGCGGCCATGCCCCCGGCGCCGAGCGCGTTCGCGCCGCCCGCGCATGATCCATTCTCGGCGCCTCCGCCCGTGGCGGATCCGTTCTCGCCGCCCCCGGCGATGGATCCGTTCTCGGCGCCTCCTCCTGGGAGGGATCCGTTCTCGGCGCCTCCGCCCGTGGCGGATCCGTTCGCGGGCGCGGATGCGTTCCCGTTCCCCGCGCCTCCGTCGCCGGCCTACGCGCAGCCGCAGCATGCGCAGCCCGCGATGCCCTTCGAGCCGGACCCCATGGCGCTGCCGCCTGCCGAGGCGATTGCCACGGCCGCTCCGCGTCGGGGCGCGTTCGCCTTCGAGGACCAGCCCACCGCGGCGTACTCCCTCCAGCAGGCGGCGGATCCGTTCGCCCTGGCCGCGGCGCAGTCGGCCGAGCCCCTGGGCAACGCCGAGACGACTCGCGTCGCCGCGATTCCGCGCGAGCTGCTCCAGGCGAGCGTCCGGCCGCAGACGTCCGAGGCCATTCCGATGCCTCCGCCGCGCGGCGCCGCCATCCCGCTGCCGGGCATGTCGCCTTCGGGCAGCGCGGCCGCGGTCGCGCTCTCCGAGGAGCAGCACTTCCAGGAAGTGTTCCGCGAGTTCGTCACCACGCGCGAGCGCTGCGGTGAGCCGGCGGACGGTCTGACCTACGACAAGTTCCAGCAGAAGCTTCGCAAGAACAAGGAACA
Organism: Citreicoccus inhibens; assembly: GCF_019039035.1. Taxonomy (GTDB): domain Bacteria; phylum Myxococcota; class Myxococcia; order Myxococcales; family Myxococcaceae; genus Citreicoccus; species Citreicoccus inhibens. The sequence continues at coordinate 111,216 of NZ_JAHNZT010000020.1, forward strand.
GCTCGTCCAGAAGTACGCGTGCAAGACGGTGCGGTTCCAGGTCTACGTGAAGGAAGGCAAGGCGGCGCTCAAGGCGACGCCCGTCAAGGACTGACGCGAAGCGGAGGCTCGCGCCGACTGCGTGCGCGAGCCTCGCTGTGTGTCAGCTGTTCGCGCGGGGCAGCACCACGGTGAAGCGTGCGCCCTGGCCGGGCTCTCCGCTGACCTCCAGCTTCCCGCCGTGCTCCTGGAGGATTCGCGCTGCGATGGCGAGCCCCAGGCCGGTGCCGCCATCCTTGGTGGTGAAGTACGGCTCGAAGATGCGCGCGCGGTGTTCGGGTGGGATTCCTGGGCCGCTGTCTTCCACCTCGATGACCGCGTCCGAGTCCGTGCCCTTCACTCGCACGCGCAGGGCGCCGCCTTTGTGCGCCATGGCCTCCTCGGCGTTCTTCACCAGGTTCACCAGCACCTGGGTGAGTTGATCGCGGTCGGCTCTCGCCACCACGCCCTCCTGCACCGTGGGCAGCAACTGAATGCCCTCGGGCGGCGAGGCGTACAGCGCCAGCACGCTTTGGGTCAGTTCTCCCAGGTCCACTCGCGTGAGCTGCGGCTTGGGCAGCCGCGCGAAGTGGCTGAACTCATCCACGATGCGGCGCAGGCGATCCACCTCTTCCAGCACCACGCCGGCGCTCTCCTTGAAGAGCGTGGGGAAGCTGGGGTGCGCCGAGGCCTGGGCGGCCAACAGCGTCTCCAGCGACATGCGGATGGGCGTGAGCGGGTTCTTGATTTCATGCGCCAGCCGCCTCGCCACCTCCTGCCATGCGGCGATGCGTTCGCTCGCCATCAGTCGCTCGGTGGTGGCCTGGAGTTCGGAGGTCATGTGATTGAACGCGCGGACCAGCTCTCCCAACTCGCCCGTGGCCTCTGTCGTCACCTGCACGTCCAGCGCGCCCTCCGCGACCCGGCGCGCTCCCGACGTGAGCGCCTCCACGGGGCGAGTCATCCACCGCGATACGAGCAGACCCAGCAGCGCGGCGAAGGCCATGCCCAGCGCCGCGAGGAGGAGGAATGCTCGCATGACGCCTTGTACGGCCTCGCGCGCCGCCGCCCGGCTGAAGGTGAGGCGCACCGAGGCCGCGTCGCCCAGCGGCAGCACGCGCTCCAGCGTGGGGGCCTCGGCGCTGCCTGCGTGGGCCAGCGCGGTGTCCCCCGCGAGCAGCGTCACTTCCGCCTGCGTGAGGCGCGACAGGTGCTGTGCGAGCCCGTCATCCAACAGCACTCCACCCACGGCCCACAGGCGCGCATCGCCGTAGTCCACCGGCCTCGCCGAGACGAGTGCCAGGGCCTGCCGCAGTCCCGCCGTGGTGCGCACCTCCACGCGCACTGGAACAGGCCGCTCCGGTGCGGCGCGCGTCACGGTGAAGAGCGCGGGGTCCGGGTCTCCGCGCCGAGCGGGGAGGTGTCCCGAGGAGAGCACCGTGCCGCTCCGGTCGAAGAGCGTGAGCACCGTGAGGCCTCGGCTCTTCATCAGGGCCTCGGCGGTACCGGCCTGGATGGCGAGCATGGGGTGCTCGCGGGCCTCGCGGGCCAGGTCCTCCATGGCCGGGCTCTCCACCAGCTCCTCGACCGCGCGACGCACGGTGGTGGCCGAGCGCTCCAGGGACTCCTGCGCGGACGTCGTGGCCGCGCCCATGCGCGCCGTCTGCTCGCGCGACAGCGTGTCCCGCAGGCGCGACACCGTGAGCGGCACCACCACGGCGAGCGGCACCAGGGCGAGCAGCGCGAAGGCCAACGCCAGACGGGTCCTCAGCCGCATGCCGCGCTCCTCATGGCCTTCCCGACGCGCCGGTGCCATCGGCGGGCAGGACCCAGGCGCCGTCCAGCGAGGGCAGGCCCTGCGGGTCCATCGTGAGGCCCATGACTTCGGGCGCCACGCGCGCCGCGAGCCCTTGCGCGTACAACGGCAACAACGGCACGGAGGATGCCAGCGCCAAGGCTCGCTCTCGTGCGCGGGCATCGCGCGCACTGGCGTCCGGCAGCGCGCCCAACGCGGGCAACTCCACGCCGAGCAAGTCCTTGCGGCCCGCCGTGTCGAGGACGATCGCGAGCGCGGGGCCGGGCACCGGTGGCAACAGCACGGCGTGCAGCATCAGCTCGAAGTCACCTCGGGCCCAGCGGGAGCGGAGCGCCGCGCGCGGCTGGGGCTCCAACGCCACGGTGTAGCCCCGGTCGTGCAGCTTCACTTGGATGCGCTCGGCCACCGCACGTTGGTCCTCCAGCGCGGCGTCATAGACGAGCGTCACCGTGCGCGCCGCCGTGGGTGCGGGCGCGGTAGGCCGGACCCTCGCGGGCTGGACGAGCAGCGCTGGCGGCAGCAGGTGCGGCATGGGAACGGCGGGGCCCCGCACGAACAGGCGCGTCAGGTCGTCACGGTCGATGGCGCTCTCGAACGCCTGGCGGAAGTCCACCGGCAGCTTGCGCGGCGAGAACGCCAGGTACGTGGCGTACAGCGCCGGGCCGACCTGGGTGTTGCTCTCGGCGGGCGCGCCCAGCTCCACCTGCACCTGCTTCGCGGTCCACATGCGCGTGAGGCCGCGCTCGTCCGTGGCGGTGAGCGCCAGCTTGTCCAGGTAGGGCCGTCCCTCGGGCCACGCGAGCTGCGCGGCCAGGGCGCCCTTGCCCGAGGCGGTGAAGGGGCCACTGGCCGCGGTGCCCAAGAGCGGTGCCAGCGCGGGATGGCACAACGCGCGCTCCAGGTCCGGCCAGGGGAACGCGAGCGCCAGCTCCAGGGTGTGGCCCGACGCGGTCACCTGCCGGCCCTCGGCTCGCAGGGGATAGAGGAGGGCGCGGTAGGGCGAGGGCGCGTCCGCGCCCGTCAGCCGCGTCCAGGCGCGAGCGAGCGCCGTGGCGGTGGCGGGCGTCGCCAGCTCCACGCGGACGGCCTGGGGCACGGGCCGAGACAGCGCCCGAGCGAGGGCGGGGCGCGCGTCGCCGTCGGGCGTCACATGGCACACCGGCCGGGACAGGAGTCCCAGCAGTGTCGCCTCGATGGGGGTGTCCGCGAGCGCGGGCTCCGCGACCTCGGCTGGGCCCGCGTGGGCCATGCGCAGCTCGCCGCCATAGCGCGGGCGACTGGCCGCGAGCGACGCGGTCGTGGGGGCGAGGAGGGCAAGGCAGACGAGGGCCGTGCGGGACTTCATGGCGCCCCCTGGCGCAGGAGGAACAGGTCGCTGGTGCCGTCGGACTTCCAGAGCCCGACGACGACCGCCCGGCGCTTGTCACCGTCCAGGTCCGCCGTCACCACCTGAAGCGCGCGCCCGGCGGGCAAGGCCCCCTGCCAGAGCGGCTCATGGCCGAGGGGCGCGTCATGGGCCAGCGACACCACGCGCAGCACATCCGGAGTGGGTTGGACCAGCGGCGAGGTGGTGATCAGCTCGGGCACGCCATCCCCATCGAGGTCACCGAGCGCGCTCCCCGCGCCCAGCCCGCTCAGCCGTGAGGGCACGCCGCCCGGACGCGCGTAGAGGGACGCGGTGCCGTCTGGATGGACGAACAGCCGCCAGGGCGGCGCCATGCTCGCGGTGGTGAAGGGCGCGGGGACCGTGAGTCCATGGCCCTCGGCCAGTTTCACGTCGGGGAGAAACGCGGTCTGCCCCGGCACGGGCGCGCCCCGCTCGCGAGGCCCCAGCGCCACGGCGTCCGTCGTGCCCAGGCTGTGCAACTCGGCACGGGCGCGGTCGAACGCGAAGAGCGCGCCGCGGGCCTGCTGGCTGCTCCAGACCGCGAGCCGGGGTGGACCTCCGAGCACCGCCACCGCGCCGAACGGCTCGCGCGTGGTGGCGGCAGACGGAGCCAGCCCCACCAGCTCCTGCCGCGCGAGGAGCCGCCCATCCGCCGCGTACACGGACACCGCGTGCTCGGTGAGGGCGATGACCTCATCCCTGCCATCCCCGTCCAGGTCTCCCGCGCCCAGGGCCGCGAGCGGTGCGTCGAGCCGAGCCATGACCGCGCCCATCAACCGCACCCCCCGAGCCGGCGGACTCGTGGGGGGCGGGCTCGGCGCACGCACCGCGGCGAGCGCCAGCACGGTGGGGTCCGCCTCCACGCCTTCAGACAACGCCGCGGCTGGGCGAGGCGGGCGCGTGGGCGTCCGGCCCGACCAGAAGTTCACCCACGTGCCCAACACGTCGCCTCGCGCGAGCACCTCGCCGGCGTCCACGTCGAGCGTGAGCCGCACGAGCGAGCGCGCGCCCTGGGCGCGGGCCTCGGCCTCCACCGCATCGGAGGTGGGCGCGGGCAGCACCACGGGCGCCAGTCCCGCCGCGGCCAGACGCGAGGCGAGCAGGGTGCCAAAGGCCTGGCGCAGCTCCACCGAGCTTCCGTTGAGCGAGACCGCGATGGGGGCCTCGGGGTTCGCCGCGCGCACCGCGTCCGCCACGGCCCGCGCCAGTCGGGGCAGGGCGGGCGTGGCCTCGGTGATGGGGGCGGGCTCGGCGGCGGACGCAGAAGGCTCCGCCAGGGCGAGCGTGAACAGCAGGGACACCGCGAGGGCAGGGGCGCTCACAGTCCCTTCTTCTCCCCGTCCTCCATGAAGAAGTTGTCGGGCGTCACCTGGCCGGGCGGAGGCGCCTCGGCGGTGGGCTGCGTGCCTTCGAGGAAGGGCTCCAGCCGACCGGGGACGGAGGTGCCCGCGAGCAGGCCCGTGGCGGGATCGACGCGCACCTGGGTGATGCCGGGTGGAACCTCGAAGTCGTGCACGGGCAGGCCCTCGTGGGCCACGCGCATGAAGCTCAGCCAGATGGGCAGCGCGGCGCGACCTCCCGTCTCGGTGCTGCCGAGCGGGGTGTTGTCATCGAAGCCCACCCACGCGCTGGCCACCCAGTCCGTGGTGTAGCCGGAGAACCACGTGTCCTTGGCGTCGTTGGTGGTGCCCGTCTTGCCCGCGGCGGGACGGTTCAGCTCGCGCACCGCCCTCGCCGAGCCCTCCTCCACCACGCTGCGCATGAGCGAGGTGGTGAGGTACGCCACCGCCGGCGGCAGCGTCTCCTCGAAGGCGGGCTGGTGCTCCTCCACCACCGTGCCGCGCGCGTCGCGCACGCGCAGCAGCATGAGCGGCTCGGCATAGCGTCCGTTGGCCTGGAGCGTGGCGTACGCGTTGGCCGCCTCCAGCATCGTCACCTCGCCCGTGCCCAGCGCCAGGGTGAGGTTCTCCGGCATCGGCGAGTGGATGCCCGCGCGGCGCGCGAAGTCGATGGCGGTCGCCGGGGTGATGGCCTCGATGAGCCGCACCGACACGGAGTTCTTCGACTTCGAGAGCGCCGTGCGCAGCGTCATGGGGCCCTCGAACTGGCGATCATAGTTCTGCGGCTTCCACGTCTTGCCCGTGTACGGATCGCGGATGGTCTCCGGCGCGTCGTTCACCTTGGACAGCGGCGTGTAGCGCCCGCTGCCCATGGCCGCCGCGTAGATGAAGGGCTTGAAGGACGACCCCGGCTGACGCCGAGCCTGCGTGGCGCGGTTGAAGGCCGAGCGGCGCGCATCGTAGCCACCCACCAGCGCGACCACGTTCCGGTTGACGGGGTTGATGACCACGAGCCCGCCCTGCGCCACGGGGATTTGATCCAACGCGGCCTCGACGAAGGCCGGCGCCGGCGCCGCCTTGAGCACGCGCACGAAGACGAACTCGCCGGGGGCGAAGACGTCGGTGATGTCCTTGGGGGCGGGCTTGCCCTTCTGCTTCGCCCACGTGGCGGTGCTGAAGGCGACCTCGGCGGTGCGGCCCACCAGGTCCACGCGCGCCACGTTGCGTTTGGCGTCCACCTCGGTGACGTAGCCCGTCAGACGCAGGCCCTCCTCCACCGGCTTCAGGCCCACGCGACCCACCAGCTCTCGCTCGGGGCTCTGGGCCTCCTCCTCCTCGGGCGTCAGCTCCGGGCGCTGCTCCTCGCTGCCCTCATCCTCGACGTCCGAGGCGCGCGCGCCCTTGGTTCCCGAGGCGTCCTTGGGGGCCGTGGCCGCGTCCGCGGCGAGCGGGGCGAGGTCCGCCACGTAGCCCTGGTCCTTCTGCCGGCGACCGGCTTCGTCGATGCGCTGCGCGATGAGCCCTCGCAGCCGCTCGAAGCGCGCGGTCTCCATCCGGCCCAAGGCCCCGCGATAGCCCTGGCGTCGATCCAACGCTTCCAGGCCAGCACGCACGGACTGCTCGGCGGTGTTCTGGAGCTTGGGCAGCATGGCGATGTCCACCCGCAGGCCGCCCTCCATCACCGCCTTCTCGCCGTACCGCTCGATGAGCGCGCGGCGAATCTCTTCCGCGTAGTACTCGCCGCCCGTCGTCTCCTTGCGCGGCGCCAGCACGATGGGCCTGGCCTTCTCCGCCTCGGTGATGGCGCGGGGCACGAAGCCGTGCTGCGCCATCTGCTCCAGCACGTAGTGCTGCCGCGAGGTGGCGCGGGTCATGTTGGTCACCGGGTTGATGCGGTGCGGGAGCTGCACCGTTCCGCCGAGCACCGCGGCCTCGCCCACCGTGAGGTCCTGCGTGTGCTTGCCGAAGTAGAAGAGCGCCGCCTCCTCGATGCCGTAGCGGCGCTGACCGAAGTACGCCTGGTTGACGTAGAGGTTGAGGATCTGATCCTTCGTGAGGGCCTCCTCCACGCGCGGCGTGAGGATCCACTCCCGCACCTTGCGCGACAGGCGGCGCTCGGGCGTCAGGAGCATGTTCTTCACCACCTGTTGGGTGATGGTGGAGGCGCCGGACTTGCGGCTGCCTGGGATGAGGTTCTTCACCGCCGCGCGGGCGATGCCGAAGAAGTCGAGCCCCTCGTGCTTGTAGAAGTCCGCGTCTTCCGCCGCGAGGAAGGCGTAGCGGACATGCGGCGGCATGTCCTCGATGCGCACGATGGTGCGGCGCTCGACGGCGTACTCGGCGCACACCGTGCCGTCCCCGCACGTCACCTTGGTGACCTGCGGAAGCTGGTAGGTGCGCAGGGCCTCCACCGAGGGCAGGTCCCGGCTGAAGTACAGGTAGGTGCCCACGGCGGTGAGCAGCGCGAGGACAAGGCCCACCGCGCCCAGCACGAGCAGGCGCTTCGTCCACCGCCACAGGCGCGCACCCAGGCCGGGGCGCGCCGGGGGAGGGACGCCCACCGGGGCGGGGGTGGGGGGGGATGTGGGCATCGGTCGGGCCGGAGTCATGGCGCTCGGAAAGAAAGGGGCTGCACGTTAAACCGAGGGGCGCGGGACGGGAACCCGCGCCCGAGGAGAGTCTTCCGGTTGCCCGCCTACGGTGCGGGAAGCTCGGGTGCCAGGGCCGGCGGAGGGTCCGCGTGGGCGAGCCGCTTCATGCGGTCGGCGTTGACGCGGGCCTGGACGTAGCGAGGTGACAGGCGCGTGGCCGTGGCGTAGGCGGCGCGGGCCTCCTCCGTCCGGCCGAGCCGCTCGCACGCGACGCCCAGGTTGTTGTGGACGTAGGCCACGTGGGGCAGCAGCGTGGCGGCCTGGGCGAGCACCTCCATGGCCTTCTGGTTCTCTCCCGCGCGCAGGTAGGCGAAGCCCAGGTTGTTGAGGGCGTAGCCGTGCTCGGGGTCCAGGTGCACGGCTTGCTGGAAGCGGAGGATGGCGGGGGCCAGCTCGCCCGTGCTCAGGTGCGCGAGCCCGAGCACCTGATAGACCTGCGGATCCTCCGGATCCCTCAAGAGCGCCTCTTCGCCCGCGTGCACCGCGTCCGCGGCGCGGCCGAGCGACAGCAGCAAGCGGGCCTGCTGCAGCAGCGGGCCGGTGCTGGAGGCCTCCAGGCGACCGAGCCGCGTGTAGGCCTGGAGCGCCAGCTCCGTCTGGCCCGCGAGCCGCGCCAGGCGAGCCAGCTCCGCGAGGGCGTCCGAGTCCAGGGGCTCGTCATGGAGGGCACGCCGGCACTCGGTGAGGGCACCGGACAGGTCTCCCAGCTCGCTCAGCACGCGCGAGCGGCCGAGGTGATCCACCTTCCGGCCGTGGGAGTGCACAAGCCCCAGGCCATCCGCGTCGGCCACGGGGGCGGGAACGGCGGGCAACCCGGGCGTGGAGGCGAGCGGAGCGGCGGCGAGGTCGCGCGGGGCCTCGGGCGTGGAGAGGGGCGCGGACATCGCCTCGCTCGGGGCCGTGTGGGGGCGCTGGACGCGCGAGGCGAGGGCGCCCGGGACGTCGCCCCAGGCGGTGATGCCGAGCGCGGCGAAGCAGGCGGGCAACAGCGCGTTGCGCAGGGCCCGGGTGAGCGAGTCCTCTCGGGACGACGGGGCGCGGCGAGGCGGGGCGGTGCGGCTCCTGGGGCTCATGGTGCGACCTCGACTTCCTGCTCGGCGTGCCAGGTGAGGCGCGCCGGGGAGCGGCGCAGCTCCCACCCTCGACTACTGCGATGCGCGTGCCAACGAGGTGCCCCCGGACGTGGACGGAGGGTGTGGCCCGGCAGCCGCAGACGCAGGGAAAAGCGTGGCGACCGCGTGGGTGTCGTGCGACGGTCGCCGCGATGAAGATTGCGACCTGGAACGTGAACTCGGTGCGGGCTCGGCAGCAGCGCCTGGTGGACTGGCTGAAGAGCGCGCAGCCGGACGTCCTCTGCCTGCAAGAGCTCAAGTGCGTCGACGCGGACTTCCCCTTCGAGGCGGTGCGCGAGGCGGGCTACTTCGCCGCGGTGCACGGCCAGAAGACCTACAACGGCGTGGCCATCCTCGCGCGCGAGGAGCCCCAGGACGTGGTGAAGGGGCTGTCGGATGGCGTCGAGGACAGCCACGCGCGCCTCATCGCGGCGACCGTCCGCGGCGTCCGCGTGCTGAGCGCCTACGTGCCCAATGGGCAGTCGGTGGACTCGGACGCGTACGTGTACAAGCTCGAGTGGTTCCGCCGCCTGCGCCGCTACCTCGACACGCGCCACAAGCCGGATGAAGCCATGGTGTTGGGCGGCGACTGGAACGTGGCGCCCGAGGCCATCGACGTGCACGACCCGGCGCTGTGGGAAGGCCAGACGCTGTTCACGCGGCGCGAGCGGGACGCGCTCCAGCAGGTCGGCGCGTTCGGGCTGACGGATGCGTTCCGCAAGCTGCACCCGACCGAGCAGAAGTTCTCGTGGTGGGACTACCGGATGCTGGCGTTCCCCAAGAACAAGGGCGTGCGCATCGACCACCTGTTCCTCACCGCGCCGCTGGTGGAACGGCTGACGGCGTGTGACGTGGACCGCGAGGCGCGCAAGGGCCAGCAGCCCAGCGACCACGCCCCGGTCTGGGCCGACCTGCGCGACTGAATCCCCGAGGCGCTACGTCCCCAGGAGGGTGATGCGCAGCGCGATGGCCCCCGCCACCGTGGTGACGCTCGACAGGTGCGCGAGCGCCTCCGCACGCTCCGTGGTCCAGATGCGGCGGCAATCCCCCGTGACGATGGTGCCATCCCTCCGTCGGTAGCGCCGCACGCGCGCGTCGCCCCGCATGTCCTCCCACTTCATCTGGCAGGGCGTCTGGAGGGTGAGCCGCTCGTCGAGGGAACGTGGGGCCATGAGCCCGAAGCCTAGGGGCGGTGGGCCCTGGGGATACGCTCCCCGTCCGTCGGACGAATGACCGAGGGCGCGGGCGCCCCCTGGCGGCGGGGTGTGCTTGCGGGCTCGGGAGGGCGTGCGATGCTCCCGCGCGCATGTCGACGCCGCCCCCTGAGCCGTTGCCGTTCCCCGAGAGCCTGTGCCATCGCTGCGCGGCGCCGCCTCGGTACGTCCAGACGCGGACCTCCACGTTCATCATGTGCCCGCTGCTGCCCCAGAAGTACGCGCCCCAGCCCGTCCGGGCCTGCTCGCTCTTCGTGGCGCGGCCCCCCTCTGCCGAGGAGTAACCCGGCTTCGTCGCATCCCAGGCAAGCGTTCACTCCGCGCGCCGTCGCGTGCATCCTCGCGTCGGGAGTGCCAGTCGTTGTCATAGAGTGCGACCTTCCGGGTTGGCTCGGAGCGGAGGCTCGACATGGACTGTGACTGGCTCATCATCGGCTCGGGCTTTGGCGGCAGCGTCAGTGCGCTGCGGCTGACCGAGAAGGGCTACCGGGTGGTGATGCTGGAGAAGGGCCGCCGCCTCCAGGCCCAGGACTTCCCCAAGACGAACTGGAACTTGAAGCGCTGGTTGTGGATGCCGCAGCTCGGCTGGCGCGGGCTCTTCAAGATGACGTTCTTCCGCCACGTCACGGTGCTGTCCGGCGTGGGGGTGGGCGGGGGCTCGCTGGTGTACGCGAACACGCTGCCCATCCCGAAGGACGACTTCTTCGAGGCCCAGTCCTGGGGCCACCTGGCGGACTGGAAGACCGAGCTGGGGCCGCACTACGTCACCGCGCGCCGGATGCTCGGCGCCACGCCCAACCCGCTGCGCACGTATCCGGATCAGGTGCTCGAATCGGTGGGCCAGGACCTCGGCCGCACGGACTTCCAGCCCACCACGGTGGCCGTCTACTTCGGCGAGCCGGGCGTCACCGTGCCGGATCCCTACTTCCAGGGCGAAGGCCCCGAGCGCACCGGCTGCATCGCGTGCGGCGGCTGCATGCTGGGGTGCCGCCACGGCTCGAAGAACACCCTCGACAAGAACTACCTCTACCTGGCGGAGCGGCGCGGCCTCACGCTGCACCCGGACACCGAGGCCACCTGGGTGCGACCGCTGCCCGAGGGGGGCTACGAGGTCCAGGCGCTCGAGGGCACGGGCTTCTTCCGCACCCGGCGCCGCTTCACCGCGCGGCACGTCATCTTCGCGGGGGGCGTGCTCGGGACCATGGATCTGCTCCTCCAGCTCAAGGCGGATCCGGACGGACTGCCGCGCGTATCGGACCGACTGGGCGATGGCGTGCGCACCAACTCCGAGGCGCTCATCGGCATCGTCAGCGGAGACCCGAAGCGCGACCTGTCCAAGGGCATCGCCATCGGCTCCATCCTGCACACGGACGCGCACTCGCACCTGGAGCCGGTGCGCTACTCGGATGGCTCGGGCTTCTTCCGCTTGTTGATGGCGCCGCACGTGGAGGGGCGCACGTTGCTGGCGCGCCTGGGCCGACTGGCCATGCTGTTGGCCCGACACCCGCTGCGTTTCCTCAAGGCGTGGTTCGTCCCCAACTTCGCCCGGCGCACGATGATCCTGCTCTACATGCGCACCATGGAAGGGCACCTGCGGTTGCGCCGAGGCCGCGGCGTGGCCACCGGGCTTCGCAAGGGGCTCGTCACGGGCTTGCAGGAAGGACCCGCGCCCACGGCCAACATGCCGGAGGCGTTCGACCTGGCGCGGCGCGTGTCACAGAAGCTGGATGGCTACGCGATGACGATGGTCAGCGAGACGGTGCTGGGCAGCCCGACCACCGCGCACATCCTCGGCGGTGCCTGCATGGGGGACTCGGCCGAGACGGGCGTCATCGACCATCGCCACCGCCTCTTTGGTTACGACGGGCTCTACGTGGTGGATGGCTCGGCCATCTCGGCGAACCCGGGGGTGAATCCCTCGCTCACCATCACCGCGCTCGCCGAGCGGGCCATGACCTTCATCCCCGCCGCGAAGGAACGCCCGAGGGGCGACACGGAGGCGCGGGTGGAGGCGCCGTCCGCGTCGCGCGCGCCGCACCTCGCGGCGGGCGGCTGAGCCGGGAGGAAGGGCACACCCTTCCTCCCGCGCCGAGCACTACAGCCGGACCTGCACTTCGTACCGGCGGTTCTTGGCCTTCTTGGCCTCGGTGTTGTCCGGCTTCACGAGCAGCTTCTCGGAGCCGTAGCCCACCGCCTTGATTTCGCCGCGGGGGATGCCGCGCGCGACCAGCTCCTTGACGATGGTCTCGGCGCGGTCCTCGCTGAGCTTCTTGTTCTTCGCGGCGTCGCCGGTGGAGTCGGTGTGGCCCGCGACCTCGAAGGTGTAGCTCTTGGCGCCCGCGCCATCGAGCTGCTTCTTGGCATCGACCAGCGCGGCGGTGAGCTTCTTCAGGCGGTCGCCACAGCCGGGCGCCAGCTCCGCGGTGCCCGTCTTGAAGCTGCACTGGTTCTTGCGCGCTTCATCGAGCAGCTTGGTGTTGACGCGCTTCTCCACCGTGGCCTTGCCCGCGTCGCCCGCCGCCTTCTTGAATTGGTCGAGCGCGCCCTGCGCCCCGGCCACTCCGGGAACGGCCAACAGGGACACGGCGATGCACAGTGCCTTGAGCTTCATGTTCGGATGCCTCCAGGTTCCGGGTTCTGAACGGAACGGGGCGCAAGGCTGCCCACGCGGTGGCGTCGCGTCCAGCCCCATCATGCCCGCCCCCTCGCGGGGGAGCCGGCCGAGGCGTGGTGGACGGACCGTGAAACTTGCCTCGCCTCGTGGCCAGCGCACGATTCGCTGCTCAGCGCGCAGGGAGGCGAGGCACCCATGAGTGACACCACCCGGACGGACACGTGGCGACGGCTCCTGTCGGGCCATCGTGTGGGCTCGGAGCCCAGGCCGGAGTCCGCTCCGCCCCAGCCCGTCTCCGCCGAGGAGCGGCTGCTCCCGGACGAGCGCACCGACTACGACCGCGACTACGATCGCATCGTCTTCTCCAGCGAGTTCCGCTGCCTGCACGACAAGACGCAGGTGTTCCCCCTGTCGTCGAGCGACTACACGCGCACGCGGCTGACCCACAGCATCGAGGCCTCTTGCGTGGGGCGCTCCCTCGGGCAACTCGCGGGGCGTCATCTGCGCGCGAGCGGCGTGGACGTGGAGCCCTCGCACCTGGGCACCATCGTGGCGGCGGGCTGTCTGGCACATGACATTGGCAACCCGCCCTTCGGCCACTCGGGCGAATCGGCCATCCAGCACTGGGTGGAGCAGCGCCTGTGCGCCCCGGGCTCGCCGTGGCCCGAGCGCTTCGCGTCCCCCGCGGAGCGCACGGACCTCACGCTCTTCGAGGGCAACGCGCAGGGCTTTCGCATCCTCACCCGCCTCCAGTCACGCGAGCGCCGCGGCGGGCTGCGCTACACCGCGGCGCTGCTTGGCGCGATGGGCAAGTATCCGCGCCCCTCGGTGCTGCCGGGCGAGCGGGCGCGCCGCGAAGGCTTCGTGTCCGAGAAGAAGTTCGGTTACTTCCAGGACGACGTCGCGCTGGCGCTGGAGGCGTACCGCGCGGTGGGCCTGGTGGAGCGCGAGCCGGGCGTCTTCTCGCGGCATCCCCTGGCCTTCCTCGTCGAGGCGGCCGATGACATCTGCTACGCGGTCATCGACCTGGAGGACTCCGCGAAGCTGGGGCTGGTCCCGATGCCGCACGCGTGCGAACTCCTGGAGGCGGTGCTGCCTCCGAAGCATGGGAGCCGCACACCGCATTCGCATGGCGAGACGCGCATGGCCCAGGCGCGGGCGCGCGCCATTGGCCTGCTCATCCCCGCGTGTGTGACGGCATTTCTGGAGCACGTCCGGGAGATGGAGGCAGGGCGCTTCGAGGCGCCGCTCGTCTCGGTGCTGCCCGAGGTTCGCGAACAGTTGAGGGCCATCAAGGATGTCACGCGCGCGCATGGCTACGAGAGCGAGCGCGTGCTGCAAATCGAGAGCGCGGGCTTCAAGACGCTGGGGGGCCTGTTGGACATGTTCGCGGGCGCGGTGGTGACGGACGCGCCGAACAAGGAGGAGCGCAAGCTGCGCCAGCTCCTGCCCGTGGAGTCCTTCCAGCGGCCCGAGCACGCGGACGAGGACCGGCGGAGTCCGCCGGACCGCGACGAGGCCATCCGCCGCCTGACGCCGTATCAGCGCTTGCTGTGCGTGACGGATTCCATCTCCGGGATGACGGATGGCTTCGCGGTGGAGCTGTTCCAGCGCTTGTCTGGCATTAAGCTCCCCACGTAGCCACGCGGCCGGCACGACTGCTGCGCGGCTTCGTGGGCTCCGGTAGAGTCCGGCGCACCGTGTCCTCTTCCGCTGTCGCACCCCAGCGCTCGTGGCGCCGCTGGGCATGGCTCGTCACCGTGTGGTCGGTGCCGGCGCTGTCGTCCGTGCTGGAGACGTACACCTTTCGTCGCGGCGACTTGTCGCTGTGGCGCGCCTTCGTCTCTCAGGCTCCGGCCTGGTACGTGTGGGTGCCCGCCACGCCGTGGCTCTTCGCGCTCGCGCGGACCTGGGGACTCAAGCGCCCCGTGCGTGCGCGGGCCGTGCTCGTCCAGCTCCTGGCGCTCGTCGGAATCAGCGGGGCGTTCGCGCTCGTCTATGCCGCGTGCATGCTCGGGTTCGGGCCCGTTCCGCCCGGGGTGGTTCCTCCGTTCCCGCCGTTCTTCCTTCGCTCGTGGCTGGGGTGGCTCCCGATGATGGCCATGGCGCAGGCCGCGGTGCTGGCGCTCGCCCATGCGCAGAGCGAGTCACAGCGGGCGCGCGCCCAGGAACAGCAGGCGGCGCGACTGGCCGCGCAGCTCTCGGAATCGCGACTCCAGGCGCTCCAGGCGCAGCTCCATCCGCACTTCCTCTTCAACACGCTCAACGCCATCGTCGTGCTGGTTCGCGAGCGCGAGACGGACACGGCGGCGCGGATGCTCGTCCAATTGAGCGAGCTGCTTCGGCAGTTCCTCCGTCAAGGCGTGGCGCAGGAGGTCACCCTTCGCGAAGAGGTGGCGGTGCTCGAACGCTACCTGGAGCTTCAGGGGTTGCGCTTCTCGGACCGGCTGCGCGTGCAGTGGGATGTGGCGCCCGAATTGCTGACGGCGCGAGTCCCATACCTCGTGCTCCAGCCCTTGGTGGAGAACGCCCTGCGCCATGGCATCTCCGCGCGAACCGCGGCGGGCGCGCTGGCCATCCAGGCGCGGCGCGACGGCGGGCGTTTGGAGTTGGTGGTGCGGGACGATGGGCCGGGATTGCCCCAGGACTTCGATGTGGCGCGAAGCCCCGGCATTGGCCTGGCGAACACGCGGGCTCGCTTGTCTCAGCTCTACGGCGAGGCGGGTGTCCTGCGCGTGGGCGATGCGCCGGGCATTGGCACCGAGGCGCGTGTCCTGCTGCCCCTGGTATGGGAGCCGGAGTCCTCCGAGGCCATCCATGCCTGAGCTGCGGGTGTTGCTGGTGGACGACGAGCCGCTGGCCCGGAAGGGGCTGCGCCAGGCCTTGGCGCGCCATCCGGATGCCGAGGTCTGCGGCGAGTGTCGCGATGGCCGCGAGGCCGTGGAGGCCATTCGCGCGCTGCGCCCGCACCTTGTTCTGCTCGACGTGCAGATGCCGGAGCTGGACGGCTTCGGCGTACTGCGCGAAGTGGGGCCGGAGCACATGCCGGCCGTCATCTTCGTCACCGCGTTCGATGCGTTCGCCGTGCGCGCCTTCGAGGTGCACGCGGTGGACTATCTGGTGAAGCCGTTCGCGGACGAGCGGTTCGATGCGGCGCTCGCTCGGGCTCGGCAGTGGCTGCGCGTGGGGGAGGCGGCGGAGTTGGGCCGCAAGCTCGCGTCGCTGCTCGCCGAGACCCCGGCCGCGCCCACGGTGACTCCGGCCCCGCCGCGGCAGCTCGAGTCACCCGAGCGCCTGCTCGTGCGGGTGGGGACGCGCTCGGTGCTCGTCGCGGTCGTGGACATCGAGTGGATCGAGGCGGACGACTACTGCGTCACGCTCCACGCCGGCGACAAGTCCCACGTGCTGCGAGAGAGCCTGTCCGCGCTGGAGTCGCGGTTGGACCCGGAGCGCTTCGTGCGCATCCACCGCTCGGCGCTCGTGAATCTGGAGCGCATCCGCGAGGTGCATCGCCCGAGCCCCACCGAGCAGGTGGTGGTGTTGGACTCGGGGCAGCGGTTGCCGGTGAGCCGCAGTCGCCGCGAGCACTTGGAGCGGCGACTGGGTCGGGCCCGCTAGCCGCCCGACGGAGGGGCTGGCGGCGCGGTCGGCGCGCGGGCCTGCTCCACGGCCTGGGCGAGCGTGGCCCAGTCGGTGGGGCCCAGGTGCATGCCGAAGATGCGGCCCACCTCCAGCTTCTCGCGAGCGGCGACGTCCTGCGTTTCGGAGAGCTGCTGCGGCATGGCGAGTCCGCCCGCCTGCGCGGGCTGGACCAGGTCGCTGGTGTAGAGCAAGTGGTGCTCTGGCAGCCACGCGAAGAGCATGCGTTCGCCCGTCTCGGTGCGGACCGGGATGAGCTCCATCCGGTTCTTGCCCGTGCCCAGCGCCGTGCGGCGCGAGAGGGACTGGAGCTTCGCGGCCCGCGGGGCGCGAGCGAGCGCATCGGGGACGGCGAGGCGCGGCGCCTTCATCAGTCGCTCGACCAGGGGGCGGTTGAGGTCCAGCACTTGGACAGGCGTGCCGCGCGCGGCGTACTCGCGCAGCCCGCCGATGTGCGGCCACGCGTCACTGGTGGCGACCACCGCCTTCACCTTCTGGCCCGGGAAACGCCTGGCGACCTCCTCCAGCACCTTCGTCGAGTAGCCCGAGGTGAGCGGCGCCTCCAGCACCACGATGCCGTCCTCTTGCTGGACAAGCGCGACGTTCCATCGCCCGGGGAGCTGCACGACGCCCGGCGCAACCTCGATGGGCGCGCTGCCCGGCAGTCCCGGCGCCATGCCCTCCAGCGTGCGCGAGGCGCGCTCGGCGAAGCCCTTCGTCACCGCCTCGGGCAAGGCGAAGTCCTTCTCGTCGAGCGGCGCCTCCAGCGTGACGGCGGTCACCGTCTGCGAGTGGTACGCGACACCATTGCGCTCCCAATCCCAGGCGCGCGGATAGCGCAGCCCACCGGGCTCCAGGGACCACGACTGGAGCGTGAGCACCGTGCGCACGTCCCCCCAGATGTTCCAGAACAGGTCCTCGGGGTGGGCCTCCACGCGCTCCACGGCGGTGGGCAGCGCGGTGTGGGCATTGAGGAAGAGGCGCACGCGCGCGCCGGCCTGTCGGAAGGCCACCACATGGTGCGGGACGTCCTGCATCACCGCGTCGGGCTCGGCGCGCAGGTCGGTCGCGTCCAACGCGACGAGGAGCACGCGCTCAGGGGCCGTGTCGAGTCGCTCGCGCAGGTCCTGGGCCTGCGCGGTGCCCGCGGGGCGCAGCTGTCCGTCTCGCTCCAGGGCCGCCACCCCGTCGACGTACACCTGGCTGAGCGGGGTCCACGTGGGGAGGGGGGCGCCGCGGGCCTCGCAGCGCTGCCGCAGGCGGCTCCTCCGCAGGTCGCGCACCTCGTCGAACTGCTCGTAGGCGACGAGGAACGGCGGGGTCGGGCGCTCGGACTGCTCCAGCAGGTTCCAGTGCCCCACGCCTTGGAGGCGCAGGCTGCCGAGGTTGCGGAGGCGTGCCTCGCCGCCCATGGCTTCCAAGGCGGCCTGGACGTGGGCGCGCGCGACCGAGTCCTCGGCTGACGCGGGGCGCGCGAGCAAGAAGAGGGTGATGACGCAGAAGAGCGGGGTTCTCATGCGCCGGACGATGGCGCACCCCGAGCCCATCGTTGGGGGGCATGCAGCGAGCGCACAGTGGCGTGCGGCGAACGGTGGGGCGCGCGCGGTGAACGGCGGCGCGCGTGCGTGAGCTCAGTCGCCGCTGACCGCGAGCTGCCAGTCCCCCGAGGGGCTGATGCCCACGCGCAGGCCCAGGTAGCTCTTGGCCTTCTTCATGGATCGCACCTGCACCTCGGGATAGAGCCCCTGGAGGGCATCGAACTCCTTCGCGGTGGCGCCGTCACGCGCGGCGGTGGGCCAGAGGAAGAGCTGCCCCTGCTTCACGTAAGGCATGTTGAGCACGCGCACGAGGCGGCCGAGGATGGGGTCGCCCTTGTTCTCCTCCATGTCGCGCCAGTACGCGGCGACGTCGGGGGCGCTGCCGAAGGTGAAGCGCAGTCCGCGCCCATGTTCGTCCGCCAGTTTCGCGAGCTCCGCATAGTCACAGGACACCGCGGCCGCGACGATGCGGCGGCGCATGTCATCCACCACGGGGGGCAGGGCAGGCTTCGCCGGCTTGGGCGTGGCGCTCATCCCCCTGGCGGAGCAGGTCGGCGAGGTGCCGCCATCGGTGCCCGACGTGCCAACGGCACCCGCATCCGCCAACCCCGCGTCCGCTTCGCCCAGAGGAGACGCCGCGTGCTCTCTCGGGGCCGCCCCCGCGTCCGCTTCGGCCGAGGCTCCGGACGAGGGTTCGCGCGGCGATTCCTTGCACGCGGTGCAGAGGGCGAAGACACAGGCGGCGATGAGGGCGGAACGGTTCATGGCGGGTGCGTTGTAGCCCACCGCCTCCGCGCCGGAAGTCCCCATGCGTCCGTTGTGTACAGCAGTCCTCAGGTTCCGCCCTTGGGGCTCTCGATGACGATGGAGAACGGGTCGAACTTCTCGTCCTTCTTCTTGTGTTGAGGCGTGGGCATTCCGAACTCGCCCGTGGGGTGCTCGGGGCGCACGGACGTGTACGGATCAATCTTCACCGGGACCCCGAACACCTTGGGGTTCTTCTTCACCTCGCGAACCTGACCGAACGGCTGGGGCGCCACCTTGTCGTCGCTCATGCCCACCAGCCTACCGCGCGAGCGGACTGTCCGTCCGTCCACGCCAGGACTTGGGTTGCGACGGACTCGGGGCGATACTCCGCGCCATGTGCGGCCGTGTCACCGTCCAGACGTCTCCCCAGCAACTCGTCGAGGAGCTGGGCCTCCTCGGGGTCCGGGCCTCCTTGGAGCGCCCTCGCTACAACCTGTCGCCCACGCAACAGATGCCGGTGGTGCCCAATGACGGGGCGCGCCTGTTGGACGCGTTTCGTTGGGGGCTCATCCCCTCGTGGGCGAAGGACGCCTCCATCGGCAACAAGCTCATCAACGCGCGCGCGGAGACGGTGGCGGAGAAGCCGAGCTTCCGCTCCGCGCTGAAGCGCCGCCGGTGTCTGGTGTTGGTGGATGGCTGGTACGAGTGGAAGCAGACCACCAAGCCCAAGACGCCGTTCCTGTTCCGGCGCAAGGACGGGAAGCCCATCGCGCTGGCGGGACTCTGGGAGGAGTGGACCGCGCCGGACACCGGTGAGGTCCTCCGCACCTGCACCGTCATCACCACGGGCCCCAATGCCTTGATGGCGCCCATCCACGACCGCATGCCCGTCATCCTCGCGCCCGAGGCTCGTGACCTGTGGCTCCGCCCCGAGCCCCAGGAGTCCGCCACGCTGCTGCCGCTGCTGGTGCCCGCGGCGGGGGACGCGTTGGAGGCCTACGAGGTGGCGCGGGTGGTGAACTCGCCCGCGAATGACGTGCCCGAGTGCGTGGCGCGCGTGGCCGCCTGAGCCTCAGCGCGGCGCCTTGCGTCGAGGCCGCTTGGGCGGCATCGCGCGCTCCCGGCGAGGCGCGATGGCGCGCCACGCGAGCCGAGGTAGCTCCCCGCGCATCCACTCCGGCGAGAGGTCGGCGCCGCCGAGGAACCGGCGACAGGCCTCGTGACTGGGGCCGAGCAGGACGACGTCCAGCATCGGCGGCGGCCACGGGGGGAGCTTCCCCGTCGCGATGAACGGCGTGAGGTGCTGGACGATGGGCGCGAGGAGCTCGGCCTTCTTCACCTGAAGGGGCTCGGCGACGCGGGCGCCCAGCTCCAGGGACATGGCCTGGTACATGAAGCGCGCCTCGTCGCGATGGGACAACACCCATTCGAGGTGCCCATCCACCAAGCCCTCCACCGCCGCGCGCGCCGAGGGGGTGCCCACCACGCGCGTGCTCAGGTGCGCGAAGAGGCGCTCGAAGGTGCGCACGAGCAGGGCCAGCGTGATGCCGGGCATGCCGTCGAAGTGGTGGTACACGCTGGAGGGGCTGGCCCCCGCGGCCTTGCGGATGTCCTCGATGCCGGTGCCCAGCACACCCTGCTTCACGAAGCACCGGAGCGCGGCGTCCAGCAGGGCGTCCCGTCGCTCCAACCCGTCGCGTCGAACCGCTCCCATGGGGCTCACGGTAGGCCCCACGCGCCACGCCGTCGACACCTGTTCCCCGGCGGATTCAAGTTGGAATAATCTTCCAAGTCGAACCGGCTGTCGGAGGGCACATCCATGGCGGACCTCATCCTGACGGGCGCCTCGCGCGGGATTGGCGCGGCGCTGGCGCGGGCCCTGACCGAGCGCGGCACCGAGCAGCTGTTCCTCGTGGCGAGAGACGCCGTGAGGTTGGAGGCGCTGGCACGACCGAGCGGAGGGCGCGCGGTGGTGGTGCCAGGAGACCTCTCCACGTTGCAAGGGGCGCGCGAGCTGGGCGCGCGGCTGGCGGGGCTCGTCGCGCCAGGGGCGACGCTCGTCCACAACGCTGGGCTGTGGCCCGCGAAGCGAGCGCTCACCGAGGACGGCCTGGAGACGGCGTTCGTGGTGAACCACCTCGCGCCCTTGGTGATGCAGCGCCCGCTGTTGGACACGGGCCTCGTGCGGCGCATCCTGGTGGTGAGCGCGGGGCTCCTGGTGAAGGGGCGCTTCGATGCGGCGCGCACGCCCACCGGGAGGGACTTCTCCGGGGTGCGCACCTACTGCACGACGAAGCTGTGTCTGGCGCTCGCGATGCGCGACGTGGCGGCCGAGCGGCCCGAGGTGGACGTGGCCGTGCTCCACCCGGGCGTGGTGCGCACGGACCTGGGTGCGCGCCCGGGCCCGGTCGGGTGGCTGCTCAAATGGGTGAAGCGGAGCTGGGAGTCGCCGGAGGTCTGCGGTGAGCGGCTCGCGCGCGTGCTGGACCGCGAGCGCTGGTCCGCTCCGGGCGAGGCCCGCTGGTACTTCGAGGAGACCGCGCAGCCCTGGCCACCCAACACCGAGGACGCCGCCACGCGCCAGGCGGTGCGCGACACGACGGCGCGGTTGCTCGCGCACGCCTGAGCGGGGGCTCAGGGCCTGCCGGGACCGTGCATCGTCTCCACGATGTGCTGCTTGAGGGCCCGCGCCGCGGACTTGAGCGAGGCATTGCCGCGATGCACGAGCACGACCTCGCGGTGGCGTCCGCCCGTACCCACCGGGATGACCTCGAAGTTTCCGGGCTGCCGGGCCAACAGGGCCGGCACGAAGGCCACGCCCAGGCCCGCCTCCACCAGCCGACGCAGGCTCTCGACGGTGTCCGTCTCCGCCACCACGCGAAGCGACTGACCGCGCTCGGCGCAAGCACGGCGCAGGGCCTCGGTGGCGGGCGCCTCGGGCACGATGACGAAGGGCTCGCCGCATGCGTCACCGAGCGCGATGGGCGCGGTGGCGCGGCCCAGCGCATGCCCCCGCGGCGCGAGCAGCACGAAGTCCTCGGCCCACAGTCGCTGGATGACGAGGTCCACGCGCTTGAGCGGCAGGTTGAGGACCGCCAGGTCCAGCATCCCTCGGGCCAGCTGGGCTTCGAGCACGTCGGGCAGGCCCTCGGTGAGCCGGACGACGACGTGGGGGAAGCGGGCGTGGAACGCGGCCACCATCGCGGGGGCTACCTGGGCGGTGACGCTGGCCATGACGCCGAGCGCGACGATGCCCTGCGGCCGCTCGGTGACCTCCGCCACGGCCGCCGCGCCCGCGCGCAGGTTGTCCACGGCCTGTCGCGCGAAGGTCAGGTAGCGCCGCCCTGCCTCGGTGAGCGCCACGCCGCGCGCGGTGCGCACCAGGAGCTGCGCGCCCAAGGACTTCTCCAGCCCTCGGAGCTGGCGGGACAGCGTGGGCTGCGACAGGTGCAGCCGCTTCGCCGCGGCGGTGATTCCCTCTTCCTCCACCACCGCGAGGAAGGCTTCGAGCTGTTCGAGCATCACGGGCGATTATGCGTCCGCTCCAGGGCTGTGTTCACGAGTCGCGTCTGTTCGAGCGTGTGGGCCTCGGCGATTCCCGTGGCGGGGCTCGCGCTCCGAGGGCGTCCCACGTACCGGGGCCCGTCCGGCACGGTGAGCCCCGAGGCCCGCAGCGCGTCGCACAGCCAGGGTCGTACGAAGCCCCAGGCCCCCATGTTCTCGGGCTCCTCTTGCACCCAGCGCACGTCCGTGACGGCGCGCAGAGGCTGGAGGTGTCGCGCCAGCTCCTCGGCGGGGAAGGGATGGAGCTGCTCCAGCCGCAGCACCCGGGTGCGTGTGTCCGCGCGAGCGCTGCGCTCCGCCTCCAAGTCCCAGAAGACCTTGCCACTGCACAGCAGCAACCGGTCGACCTGCGAGGGCTCCGGCGAGGAGGGATCCGCGAGCACGCGTTGGAACGTGCCGTGCGCCAGGGCCTCCAGCGCGGACTCCACCTGACGCAACCGCAGCGGAGCCTTGGGCGTCATGATGACGAGCGGCTTGCGCAGCGGACGCAACACCTGTCGCCGCAGCAGATGGAAGAGCTGCGCGGCGGTGGTGGGTGAGCAGACCTGGAGGTTGTCGTCGGCGCACAGCTCCAGGAAGCGCTCCAGCCGCGCGCTGGAATGCTCCGGACCGCCGCCCTCGTGTCCGTGTGGCAGCAGCAGCGTCAGGCCGCTGAGTCGGCGCCACTTCACCTCCGACGACGCGAGGAACTGGTCCAGGATGGGCTGGGCCATGTTGACGAAGTCGCCGTACTGCGCCTCCCACAGGACGAGCACCTCGGGGGCATCGAGGCTGTAGCCGAACTCGAAGCCCATGGGCGCCAGCTCCGACAAGGGCGAGTTGTGCACCTCGAAGCGCGCCGCCTCCGAAGACAGCGTGGCGAGGGGGGTGTGCCGCACGTCGGTGACGGCCTCGTGGAGCACCGCGTGGCGGTGGCTGAAGGTGCCGCGCTCCGCGTCCTGCCCCGTGAGCCGCACGCGATGCCCTTCGGACAACAGGCTCGCGAGGGCCAGGTGCTCGGCCTCCGCCCAGCTCACCGTGGCCTTGCGTCCCTCCGCCACGTCCCGCCGTCGCTCGAGCACCTGCGTGGTCTGTCTCAGGAGGCGGAAGCCCTCGGGCACGGTCGCCAGCCGCGCCATGAGCGCGCGCAGTGTCGCCTCCGTGACACCTGTCTCCGCCTCGGGGGTCGCCGCGTCCGCGCCGCCTCGGTAGTCCTTCCACCGGCCTTCGAGCGTGGTGGGTGGGGCATAGGCGTTGTGCGTGCGCGAGCGCTCATACGCCTCGCTGAAGTGGCGCACCGCTTCGCGCCGCAAGGCCTCCGCCTCCTCGGCGGTCACCACGCCCTGGAGCGCGAGCACCTCGGCGTGAAGCTGGCGCACGCGGGGGCGCGACTCGATGTCCCGGTACTCGCGGGGCTGGGTGAAGCGGGGCTCGTCGGTTTCGTTATGGCCCAGGCGCCGGTAGCAGCACAGGTCCACCACCACGTCGCCGTGGAAGCGCTGGCGGTACTCGGTGGCCAGTCGCATCACGGCGGCGCAGGCGTGGGGCTCATCTCCGTTCACGTGGAAGATGGGCGCGTCCAGCATGCGCGCGAAGGCGGTGCAGTAGTCCGTGCTGCGCGCCTCGGAGGGGTCCGTGGTGAAGCCCACCTGGTTGTTGATGACCACGTGAAGGGTGCCGCCGGTGGCGTAGCCTTTGAGCGACGCCAGGTTGAACGTCTCGCCCACCACGCCCTGGCCCGCGAAGGCCGCGTCGCCATGGATGATGACGGGCAGCACCGTGTCCTGCCCGCCCTCCGCACGGCGATCCTGCCTCGCGCGCGCGCGGCCGAGGACGACGGGCGCGACAATCTCCAGGTGGCTCGGGTTGAAGGCGAGCGACACGTGGAGCCGATGCCCCCCGCGCGTGACGTGCTCCGTGGAGGCGCCCAGGTGGTACTTCACGTCACCTCGGCCCAGGTAGCGCTCCGGCTCGGGCGGCCCGTGGAACTCGCTGAACAGGGCCTCGGGGGACTTGCCCAGCACATTGGTCAGCACGTTGAGCCGCCCGCGGTGCGCCATGCCCAACATGACCTCCTGAACGCCGAGCCCCCCCGCCGTCTCCAGCAGCGCGTCGAGCATGGGGATGAGGCTCTCGCCGCCTTCGAGCGAGAATCGCCGCGCGGCAGAGTTCTTCAGGTGCAGCACGTGCTCGAAGGCCTCGGCGGCGGACAAGCGCGCCAGCCGCCACCGGCGCTCCTCGAGAGGGCCGCCGCTCCAGTGCGCCGGGTTCTCCAGGCGCTCGCACAGCCAGCGCCGAGGTGTGTCCGGCAACTGCGACAGCTCCGCGCCCACGAAGCCGCAGTAGGTGCGTCGCAGCAGCCCGAGCACCTCGCTCCAGGGGAGAGGCGCGACGAGCCGCATCTCCGGAGGGCTCACCGGTTGCTCCAGCTCCGCGGTCGAGAAGCCGTCGGGGTCCAGCCAGAGGAGCGCCTCGACATCCGGTGCCCGAGGGCGCCGGCGCCGGAGCGGATCCACCTGGGCTTGGAGGTGGCCATGGCGTCGGAACGCGTCAATCGTCTGGGAGATCCGCGCCGCGAAGGAACTCGAGGGGCTCACCGCGCCGTCGCAGAGGCGGGGGGCGACGGGCGAACGGCCGCCGCTCCACTGCTCGAACAGGCCCGCCCAGCTCCCATCGATGGACTGCGGATCCGCGAGGTATCGCGCATACATCGACTCAAGGAAGCCGACGTGGTCGCCAGCGAGGACGGAGTCCGGGTTGCCCATGGGCCCACCTTAAGAGCGAGGCTCCGCGAGCTGGAGCCCCCGCGCCCGAATGCCTCGCATGCGCCTTTCGCATGGGAGACCCGGACAGGTGGCGTGGGGTGGGACGGGCCCCCAGTCGATGGCGCGGTGCTTCCGGACACCACTGACGTGGTCTGGGCTCCGGGATTGCCTTAGAGTCGCAGGCCCCGAGGGGGAGCGTTGCCCGACCTGCCGTTCAGCGCACATGCCGCCGTGTTCGAGCACACGCGAGACGGTGTGCTCGTGCTCGATCGCGCCCATCGCATCGTGGACGTGAACCGCGCGGCGGAGAACGTCTTCGGTGAACGGTCGGTATTGCTGGGCATGGCGGTGGAGCAGGTGCTCCCCGGCTGGCTCCCCCCGACGCTCGACGCCGATGGAGGCATCCCCCGCGAGACGGTGCTGGTGTGGCCGCCCACCGGCTCGCTGCGCGTCTTGAGCGTGCCGCAGCGCGACGCATCCGGGCAGGTGGGCGGCTGGGCGCTGATGCTGCGGGACCTGGTGGGCAGCCTGGAGGCAGAGGCCACGCTGCGGCACCAGAAGGAATTCTCCGAGGCGGTGATCCGCAACAGCCCGGTGGCCATCGTGACCATCAGCCGGGAGTTCCGCGTGCTGTCGTGGAACCCGGCGGCGGAGCGGCTGTTCGGCTTCACGCCGCAAGAGGCGCTGGGCCGGAACATCCTCCACCTGGTGGCCAACGTGGAGCCCATCCGCCCCGTGGCCGAGCAGACCTCGCGCGAGGTGCTGCAACTGGACCGCGTGCACTCCGTCACGCAGCGGGTGCGCAAGGACGGCAGCGTGGTGGACGTGGAGCTGCTCGCCCTGCCTGTGGCGGTGGGCGGCCAGCCGGTGGGCTTCATCGCCATCTACCACGACATCACCGACCTCCAGCGCGCGCGTCAGGCGGCCGAGGCGGCCAACCAGGCCAAGAGCTTGTTCCTGGCCACGATGAGCCACGAGATCCGCACGCCGATGAACGCCATCATCGGCATGGCGGGGCTCCTGCTGGACACCGCGCTCACGCCGGAGCAGCGCGACTTCGTGACGACCATCCGGCAGAGCGGCGACGCGCTCTTGTCGTTGCTCAACGACATGCTGGACTTCTCGAAGATCGAGGCCGGCCGTGTCGAGCTGGAGTCGAACCCCTTCGACCTGCGTCAGTGCGTGGAGTCCGTGCTGGACCTGCTCGCGGTGCGCGCCAGCGAGAAGGGCCTGGACCTGGGCTACCACGTCGCCGCGGCCACGCCGTCGCTGTTGGAGGGAGACGCCGCGCGGCTGCGCCAGGTGCTGCTCAACCTCGTGGGCAACGCGGTGAAGTTCACCGAGCGGGGCGGGGTGGTGCTGTCGGTGGACGTGCTGCGCGCGCCCGTGGAGCCGGGCGACCCGTTCGAGCTGCGCTTCACCGTGCAGGACACGGGGCTGGGCATCCCGGAGAACCGGCGGGCCGGGCTCTTCCAGCCCTTCAACCAACTGGACGCCTCCGTCTCCCGCCGCTTCGGTGGCACGGGCTTGGGTCTGGCCATCAGCAAGCGGCTGGTGGAGATGATGGGCGGGCGCATCTGGGTGGAGAGCGAGGGCATCGCCGGACGCGGCTCCACGTTCCACTTCCTGTTGCCCGCGCGCGCCGCGCCTCAGGCCTCGCTGGGCGGTCCTCGTTTGGAGCAGCCGGTGCTGCGAGGGCGGCGCGTGCTGGTGGTGGATGACAACGCCATCAACCGCAAGCTGCTCAATCGCCAGCTCGTGTCCTGGGGCATGGAGCCGGTGGAAGCGGGCTCGGGCGCCGAGGCCCTGGCGCGGCTCGAATCCGGGGGGCCCTTCGACCTGGCCATCCTGGACCACCGCATGCCGCTGCTGGACGGGCCCACGCTGGCCGGAATCATCCGCGGCCAGGAGGCGGTCCGCGAGCTGCCCTTGCTGCTGCTCACCTCGTTCGATCAACGCGACGCGCAGCCCCCGGGGTTGTTCTTCTCCGTCCTGTCCCGACCGGTGAAGTCCTCGCAGCTCTATGACGCGGTGATGAAGTGCCTGTCGCATGACACCTCGCCGAGCATGCCCGCGCCCTCGCCGCCCCGCGCCACCCGCGAGGGCTCCATCTTCGGCGAGCGCCCGGCGGCGATCTCCTCGCTGCGCATCCTGTTGGTGGAGGACAACCCCACCAACCAGAAGCTCGCGCTCCTGGTGTTGGACCGCTTGGGCTATCGCGCGGACGTGGCCGTCAACGGGCGCGCCGCGCTCCAATCTCTGGAGCAGCGCGTCTATGACGTCGTCTTCATGGACGTCCAGATGCCCGAGATGGACGGACTGGAGACCACGCGCCGGGTGCGCCGTGACGTCCCCGCCGCGGTGCAGCCGCACATCATCGCGATGACCGCCAACGCCATGGCCGCGGACCGGCGCGAGTGCCTGGACGCCGGCATGGACGACTTCCTCAGCAAGCCCATCCGCGTCGAGGAACTCATCGCCGCGCTCCGGCGCGTGCAACCCAGGTTGGAAGTCGCGCCCGTCACGGCCGCGCCCGTCATCCCCCGCATCGAGGGCCTGGACCCCGCGGCGCTCACGCGCCTGTGGCACTCGCTCGATGGTCAGGTGGAGCGGATGCTGCCCGAGCTCATCGACACGGCCTTGCACAGCATGCCCAAGCTGCTGGACGACGCGCGCGCCGCGCTCGCCCGGGGCCAGTCCGACGACCTGGGGCGCGCCGCCCACACACTCAAGTCCAACGCGGCCTACTTCGGCGTGACGGGGCTGGAGTCGGTGTGCCACGACGTCGAGCGCAGCGCGGACGCGGGCGTGCTCGACGGACTGGCCGAGCGCATGGAGCAGTGCCAGGGCGAGCTGCTCACGGCGCGCCGCCTGCTGGAGTCCCTGCGCGAGAGCGTGGCGGCCCGCGCGACGGGCTGACGGCGGGGCTCAGCCGCGCTGCGGTGCCCGTGGATCCACGATGGGGAGCGGCTGGCGCCGCCCTTCCTGCGAGACGAGCGCCGCGCTCAGCACGAAGTCCTGGCCCATGCGCAGCTCCAGCGAGGTGGGGCCCTTGTTCGCCACGCGCCACTCGGGCTCGATGCGCACGGTGCCCAGCAGCTCACGCTCGACGGTGGTGCGATCCACCGCCTCGAAGAGCGCCACGGGGACGGGCCCCGGCCACGGCGGCAGGTCCACGTCCACCGTGCGCACGCTGGGCACCGGCGTGTTGGCAGGGATGACCTCATGCTGGCCTCCGCCGGGGACCATGATGCCAATGGGCATGGGCACCACGTCCGCGAGCCCGGTGACCCCGCGCGCCAGATTGCGTCCGAGGATGGCCGCGCCCACCGCCACGCCCAGCTCGGGATGGATCTCCTTCTCCGAGGACAGGCGCTTGAAGTGCGCGAAGCGCTGACGGATGGCGGGCATTCGCGTCTGGCCCCCCACCATCACCAGTTCGTCAATCTGCTCGGCCTTCAAGCCCGCTCGCTCCAGCACGTCGTCGCACGCGGCCGCGGTGCGCTCGACGAGCTGGAACACCATGTCCTCCAGCTGCGAGCGCGTGAGCGTGTACTGGAAGTCGATGAACGCGCCGTCCTTCTGCGCGATGCACGGCACTCGGATGGGCGTGGCCTCGGTCTGGCTGAGCGCCATCTTCGCGGACTCGGCGGCGAAGATGAGCCGCTGCATCACGACCTTGTTGGGCCGCAGGTCGATGCCGTGCTGGCGCTGGAAGTCGTCCACGAGCCGCTCGGCGATGAGCTCGTCGAAGTTGGCGCCGCCGAGGAACGCATCGCCACCCGTGGCGAGCACCTTCACCACCTTGTTCTGCACCGAGAGCAACGTGGCGTCGAACGTGCCGCCGCCCAGGTCGAACACCATCACCGTCTGCTCGGGGTTGCGCAGGTTGGCGTAGTAGAGCGCCGCCGCGGTCGGCTCGTTGACGATGGCGCGGACCTTCAAGCCCGCCATCTCCGCGGCGTGGCGCACCGCCTCGCGCTGGCGGATGCTCGCGTGCGCGGGCACGGTGAGGACGCACTCGGCGAAGGGCGCGCCCGCCGCGTGCGACGCGAGCGTGTGAATCTGCCGGATGATGAGGTGGGCCACGTCGGTGAGCGTCGTCACCTTGCCGTACACCTTCGCGGCCGTGTACCCGTCGGGCGCCTCCAAGAGCTCGAAGGCGAAGCGGTCGCGGTGGCGCGCCACGTACTCGGACTGGAAGCGCCGGCCCAGGAAGCGCTTGGCCCCGAAGATGGTGTGGCGCGGGTCGTCGATGATCTGCCGCCGCGCCGCATGGCCCACGATGGCCTTGTCCGCCGCGTGGAACCACGCCACCGAGGGCAGCGTGAAGCTCTTGTCCGTCACGGGGACCACCCGCAGCTTGCCCGTCTTGTCGAAGAAGGCCGCCGCGGTGTTGGTGGTCCCGAAGTCGATGCCGAGGATGGGGTCCGCGCTCGTGCTCATGCGCGGCCCACTCTTCCATGTCTCGCGCCGAGGTTCAGCCCGGCCGACCTGCCCGCCGGGCCCATCCTCCTGTCACGGACCCATCAAGGTGGGGTGTTGTACCCCGCTTCGCCATAAGGGCGCAGGCGGTCCAGCCACAGGGCCAGCAGCACCTCCAGCTCTTCCTTGGGGTTGGCGCGAGGCTCCTCCTGCGGGGGGAGCGTGTCGATTACCTCGAAGGAGAACGCGTCCGCGCCATGCGTGCGCCAATCCTCCTGGAGCCCTGGGGCAAGGCTGTGCATGCCCTGGGTCAGCTCGAAGCGCAGGCGGTTGAGGAAGGCGGTGACGTTGAGGCTCGTCCCCACGAACACCTTCCCATTCACCCGGCAGCGGATGGCGTAGACGCCCATGGGCGGAGGCTTCTCTTTATAGGCCCGCTTGGCTTCGCTGCGCGCGGCGCGCGAGTCATCACCGGACGCCATGGCGCCCTCCCAGGTTCAGCATCGCCAGCTTCTCGGCCAGTCGCCCCCGCGCATCGATGTCACGCGGTGCCACCCAATCGCGCCCCATGCGCTCCCAGTCGGGGTCGTCCGGGTCCGCGCCGAGCGCGCGCAAGAAGCCCGCGTCGCAGATGAAGAACTGCGTGCGAAAGGGGAACAGGAAGCCCCCTTCGGCGCGGAGCGAAGCCGCGGCCTTCGCATAGGTGCCGAACCAGCGGTTGAGGAAGGCGCCAGGCGGCCGAGCGAAGAAGGCCTCGGTGTTGAAGTCGCCGGGCGCGCGCTGCTCCAGGGTCTCCTTCAAGGCGGACCACGAAGGATGTCCCTGCTCCTGTGCGATGACGCCGAGCGCATGCTTGCGCAGCACCGAGTCCTTGCGCGCCAGGACCTCGGGGGCGGACAGCTCCGCGAACTGAGGGAGCTGGCGCAGGCGCTCGGCCGCACGCGTGGCGCGGGCCGCGTCGTCCACGAGCAGGTCCTTGAGCAACAGCGAGGCGCGGACCTTGTACTCGCGCAAGAGGTCCAAGGGAGGGGAGGAATCAGTTCTCATGCGAAGCCCTTCGGTGGCGGTCCTCACCCGACGGTGGACCTGGAAGGTGTGCATCGAGAACGACTCGACAGCGGCAGACAGCGAGGGTGACGACGTCTTTCTCGGGTGCAGGCGCCCCTCGGCACCTCGCGGCAGTCAACCAGAGCCGTGCCGGGCTGGCAATGACTTCGCGGAGGAGCGGACGCTCGCTGGGTTGATCGCTGTCGTTGAATGAATCATGTTTTGCGACGCGCGCACTGAATCCACAGTCAACCCGTGACTGTCTTTCCATCCGTGCTCGACCTTCGCGCGCCTGGGCGTCGAATGACCGACGCCCTGTCTCATCCACGAGGAGCACAGAGTGAATCGCACGCGATGGAAGTGGGTGGCAAGACAGGCCGGGAGCGTGGTCTTGCTGGCCTTGGGATTGATGTCGACGGAGGTGCTCGCGCAATGCGCCTATTCGAGCATCCAGGCCCGGCTCCAGATTTCCTCCACGGGAGGCTGGGTGGCCAGCGGCACGGTCATCCAGGGACAGCGCTTCAAGGTCGGCGTCCTGGTGAATGGCGGCAGCACCCTGGCGGCGCGCGAGTACGTGGCGCTGCGGCTCACGGGCCCCAGCGGTTTCGAGATTCATCCTCCCGTCAACGGCGTCTATGTCGAGGCGCCCTACAGCGGGACCTATACGTTCGAGGCCACGTGCAACAACAGCGCGCTGACGTCCTCGGCCACGCTCACCGCGGATGCGCCGAGCCCGGGCACGCCCGCGCCCCAGCGGCCCAATCTCCACGCGATTGGCTTTCGCTCGGGGACGGAGCTCTACGGCGGATACACCGGGAACCCGACTCAGATTGACGCATGGGATAGGGCGAGCCTGGAGAAGGTGGTGGAAGCCGGCGCGGTCGCGACACACGTGGGCTTCAGTTGGTCGGACATCGAGCCCGTGCGCGGCGGAGGCTTCAACTGGACGGGCGCGGACGCGCAATACGCGCTCGCGCGGGAGAAGGGGCTGGTGGCCTTCGCGTTCAGCGGCATGACGCCCCTGTGGGCGCTGCCCGCGGGAAGGACCGCGCCGCACAAGTCTCCGCCGGATCCGCAGTACACGGCGGACTTCCAGTACTTCTTCCGAGAACTGTCGGCGCGCTACTGCCACAAGGTCCGTTACTACGAGTTCTGGAACGAGCAGAACGGCTGCGGGTGGATCGACGACCAGTGCTCGAACGGGCAGCAGGCCCAGGCGGAGCTGTACGCGGATTGGTTGAAGCTCTGGTACGTGGCGATGAAGGAGGGGTGCCCGGACGTGGTGCTCGCCACGGGAGGGCTGGATTGCGCCAGCTACACGGGCCCCACGGCGTGCAGTGACTACCTGGGGTGGATCTACAACCGCGTCGGTGGAGAGTACTTCGACGCCGTGTCCATCCATCCGTATGGACAGAAGCTGCCGACGAGCGACTCGGATCCATACCTGAACATCGACGCGCTCCAGAACGTGCGCGCGGTGATGGTCAACCATGGGCAACCCTGGAAGAAGATCTGGGCGGACGAGTGGGGCTACAACACGCCCGCGGAGCTGGAGGGCCTCAAGGGGCGGATGATCGAGCGGGCCCTGAATTGGTTCGAGGATCCGGCACACGACTATGTCTTCCAGTCGCGCTACCTGACGGTGCAGGACACGGGCGAGCAGCCGGTGAACCACAACTATGGCTTGTGTGACATCAACGCCGCGTTGAGCCCTCCCGTGTTGACGCCGCGCGCGGGGCATCAGGCCTACCGCGAGCATCTGCTCGGCGTGGGGGGAACGAGCCTCCCGCTGCAGAACGCGACGATGGAGTTCAACACCACGCCGCAGTACGGCGGACTGGCGAGCTGGGGCCCCAACGGTGGATGGGCGAACTCCGAGCAATTTCCGCGTCCGGCCAGCCAGTTCCTTGGGCAGATGTTCGGCTTCTACTCGGCGGGGACGGCGGAGACGGTGGGGCAGTTGCTCCCCAATCACCGGTTCCAGGCAGGGAAGACGTATGTCTTCAAGAGCTGGGCGCACGGCGGCGGTGACAACACCGGAGTGCTGCCGTACCAGCTTGGCTACGCGCAGACGGATGGGAGCCTGTCCTCGTGGGCCCCACTCGCCACGCAGCTGTACGCGGTGGGCAACACGTGGTTCGAGACGGCTGGGGTGACCTACACAGTGCCGGCCGGAAGCCCCGCCATCGGGAAGCAGATCATCGTCCGGTTCGGCAAGGGGAGCGACGGCGGCATGAGCGACATCTGGTTCGACAACCTGAGCCTGGACGATGCGCTGACTCGGGTGCGCGCCATCCCGTCGTCTCCGCGTCCTGGATGACGCGCTGGGCGGAGCGAGCCGGCGAGGCCGCGTGCACACGCCCTCGCCGGCTCCTTCCGCGTCACGCCTGGACTGGATGGGGGCGGGCGCCGGACACGCGAACGTCCGGCCCACACGCCGCCTGTCTTGTCGCCTGCTGCCTGTCATGGCGTGGGGGAGGGGGATGCTCATGTTCCCGACGATCGCAGCGCCCCCAAGGAGGGACACGCCATGGACGGACAGCTCCAGTCATCGCGGCCGAGCACCAGCGACCAGATCTCGGGTGCCTATCTCACCACGCGGGACGGCACGCAGCTCTACTTCAAGGACTGGGGGCCCAAGGATGGGCAGCCCGTGGTCTTCTCGCATGGATGGCCGCTGAGCGCGGATGCCTTCGAGGACCAGATGAGCTTCCTGGCCAGCCATGGGTATCGAACCATCGCGCACGACCGCCGAGGGCATGGTCGCTCGTCGCAGCCATGGGGTGGCCATGACATGGACACCTACGCGGACGACCTCGCCGAGTTGACCGCGGCGCTCGACTTGCGCAAGGCCATTCACGTGGGCCACTCGACGGGAGGTGGCGAGGTCGCGCGCTACATCGGTCGTCATGGCACGACGCGGGTAGCGAAGGCGGTGCTCATTGGCGCGGTGCCGCCCATCATGATCAAGACGGACTGGCATCCGAACGGCTTGCCCATGAAGGTCTTTGACGACATCCGCGCGGGAGTTCGCGACGACCGCTCCACCTATTTCTGGGAGCTGAGCATGCCGTTCTACGGCTTCAATCGCCCGGGAGCGAAGGTCTCCGAAGGATTGAGGGAGAGCTTCCGGCTCCAGGGCCTCATGGGAGGGCTGCCCGCGATGTACGACTGCGTGAAGGCGTTCTCGGAGACGGACTTCCGCGAGGACCTGGCGCGCATGAACATCCCGACCCTGGTGATGCACGGAGACGCGGACCAGATCGTCCCCTTCGAGGGCGCGGGCAAGCTGACGGCCACGCTGGTGAAGGGCGCCACGCTGAAGGTCTATCCGGGCGCTCCGCACGGCCTGTGTTCGACGTTGAAGAACGACATCAACCGAGACCTGCTGGCGTTCATCCGAGGCAACTGACCCGGAGTCACCACATGCCAGTGGGGCGGGGGCAACTGCTCTGCCCCACCGGCATCCATCGAGCGGGCGCAAAGCGCGATGAGGTCCGCTGGCTTCATTGTCCCCGAAAGTAGCGAAACCACCTGGGCGTACTGCGCAGCTGCGTGACCAGCCATGCGGGCAGGAACGTGGCCAGATCGAGGGCCGTCCAGTTGTCGGGCTGGACACGGTTCGAGGCGTTGAAGGCGTTGTGCAGCGCGGGGTTCAACTGCCGGAAGCCGGGCTGTGTGCGGGTGAGGTCGTGCGGATTGCCTCGGCATTCGCCGTTCGCGAAGAACCAGTACCACATCTCCTCGGCTTCATCGTGGTCGTGCGGAATGAGGGCGGCCGACAGTCCGAGCAGTGAGCCGAAGATCCTCCAGAAGTAATACCAGCGGGCCTCGTCGAAGGCGTAACCCTGGGGCTGGTTCTGCTGCTTGTCTCGCCACACCTGCGCGGGCACATACGAGAAGGTCAGCAGCGTGAAGGCCACGCCGCTTTGATTGTAGAGCGGCCGCCCCGCGTTCATGTATTGCTTCAACAGGCGGTTGTGCATCATCCCGAGCAGCAGCGTCGTGAGCAGGCTTCGCTTTTGATAGAGCGAGCGCCAGACTCCATTCATGTTGCCCCAGAGGATGCGGAGCATGACGCGGGCTGTCTCCATGACCCGGTAGCGCAAGACCGTGGGGTTCTGGAAGTGCGGGAGGCGGGCGAACAGCGTTTCGATGTCCCGGTGAAGATAGGTCGCCTTGAAGGAGAATCCGTTGAGGGTGTTGACGGAGGGCACTTGGGCGAAGACGTAGAAGGCTTCGTCCCGGGCCGCCTCGAAGGCATCCGCGAAGGCGTCCGCGGTGGGATGACCGACGATGTTGGCCACATCCGCGGCGCGAGCGCTGTTGAACAGGGCGCGTGCCAGCTCGCGATCGCCATAGGAGGTACCCCACCAGCCTTCCAGCGCGGCGAACGCGCTGACCGAGGGGCGGTAGCTCGGGGCGCCGGTCAAGGGAGTGGACCCTTGATGGGCCGTATCCCAATGCTGGCGGAGCGAGAACATCAACTGCTGCTGCGCCGAGTACATCGCCGAGTAAAGGGAGTCATGTGCCGGCAGAGCCGTATGGAGCAGATGACTCACATCCTGACCACGAACGAGGAAGGGCGGGGGCATTGGAGCAGATTACCCCATTCTCGTCGCGACGCCTCACGGGTGCACATTTCCGACGAGGGACATCGGGCCCACAATCCTGCCAATGGCCGCACCTACGCGGGCTTGGCTGCTTGGGGCTTGAGTCCCGCCTCCCCCGACCCTCACTCTTGCGGCGAGACGCAAGGGCCAGCAACAGGCGCTCACCCGCTGAGTTCGGCCGCGTGGAATCAATGACGCCGTGGTGTTTGTCGTTCTTGGGCGGGACCTTGAAGTCCAATCCCATGGATTGCATGGGGCCCTGGCACTGTCCAGCTTGGTTTCGGAAGATGCGGTTGATGCGGTCTGCCGCCGAGGGCGCATTGCCAATGCTGCCTCTTCATCAAGATGCGCCCCAGATGAGGTGATTCAGGCCCTGGGCGTCGACGTGGGCGCAGCGGGCTTGGCGGCAGAGACGCGGGTCGCCATGGTCCACAGCAGGGCTTGGAAGCGCTCGGGTGCCTTCTCTGGCTTGATCCGATCGTAGACGTCGAGAAGCTGGTCATTTGGAACTTGGGCGTACGCCGGCGCCTCGGCGGGCTCTGTTTCTGGGATGGCGGCGCGATGCCTGGCGACGATCGCGGCCATCTCTTGGAGGTCAGGCGGGCCTCGGTTCGGAAACCTGGCCAGGGCCGCTCTGCGGAACGCTGTTCGCGCCAGTCCCACGCCGATCAAGGTTTGAAGGACCAGTCCGACAACAGTGCCCGGGACCCCGGGCCCCTGGCTGTCCGCGATGATCGCCAGATTGATCAAACCCAGGAAGCACGTCACTCCCAAGGCTACCCAGCCGCCAATCTCCCACCAGGTTTCTCGCACTTCGTCCTCCCCTTGTGAGGTCGAACAGTGCTCGACGGTGACTCGATTGTGCAAGGGGTGACCTGCTGGCGGAGGCTCCCCGTGCAATCGCTTCGCTCGGGGTTGGCAAGGCCTGCCATGGCGAAGCGGGCAACGCCATGCATGCCATTGAGACACGCATGACAAGATCACAAGGCTACGACTCGCTCTGCCCCCGTCGCATGCCGAGTGACTTCATCTTCTTGAAGAAGTCTGAACCGAGGGCCGTGATTCGCGATCAGGTCGAGGGGCAGGAAGGCGCGAGACGAGCGGGAAGAAAGAACAGGGGCACCTCTCGTTCGGCTCTGTGTGCGCAGAAGACCTGAGAGCGAGAAGGCCCTGCCCGAGGGCAAAGGTAGGCAGTGGTTGAGGAGAAAGCGGCGGCAAGCGCTGCTTCGGTGGGCAGCCCGGAGCGGCTGCCCACTCACAGTGGGCAGCCCGGAGCGGCTGCCCACTCACCTCCCGCAGATGCCAGGCGGTGGCGGCCGTGGGACGAGGGGCCTCGTGCCACGCCGTCGCCACGCTGCTTCGGGTATATTCGGCAGCGAGGAGCCCAGCGAAGAGGTGGTGGGATGGCAGTGTATCATAGTTTTGTTGAATATGCGGGACGCACCCGCTTCACCCGTGATGGCGCGTTGATTGTTTTCGTTGAGCGACTGCAGGAATGGGTCGCGCAGCACGGAGATGAGCGATGCGTAGAACTCTTACGTCCGCTGTGTGATGAGTGGCTCGTGTTCACCAACGAGATGCCGCCAGGGTGTAAGTCGTTGTTTCTGGAAAAGTATGTGCGCGACGAAGAGACGCTCGTGGTGCTCGTGTCGGCCGTTAGGGGTGTTCAGCAGTCTCTGCGTGGAGTGGGGCCGGACTTCCTGCTTCAAGCGAGCGGGGCTTGGCTTGAGGCCCTCGAAGGGCCATCGAGGGAGGGCGACGGTTGAGTCTCGCGATCCGTATGAGTTGCTCACGCAAGTCCTCTCCGGTGCGTTGTGGTGATCCATCGCTCAGTCTTGGTCCGCGGGATGTTGGCAGCGTCGGTAGCTGCTGAAAACGACAAGGGCCCAGACGGCATGTCCGCGCCCTCGGGTGTTGCCTCGTACTGCGCGCGCGTCAGCCCTTCTTTGCGGTCTTCCGCGCGCGGCGGGGCGCGGTCTTTTTCGCCGCCTTGCGCGCGGGCTTCCGGGCCGGACGCCTCATCGGCTCAGGCGGGTGCTCCGCAAGCGCCTCCGTGAGCAGGTACATGCCTGCCGTGGTCCGCACTTGTTGGCCGACCCACTCGACGATGCGCTTGAGGCGCCACGCAGGATGCGCACCCGAGAACGATGTGCGGATGCCAAATACCTCGGCGTTGAAGTGCCAGCACTCGATGTTAGCACCGAGCACCAGCCGAAGGAGTCGTATTCGCTGTTGCGACGACCGCCTGCGCGCGGGGGATGATCAGCTCTCCCTCGCGAGCGGCAGCGGGTGAGGTTACCGCCTCTTCTGGATGTACAACGCCAGGTCTCCTGAAGTAACTAGGATCGCGGTACAGATTAGCCTTAGCCCTCACTCACCAAAGGCAAACCACTGTATCCGCGCCCAGTAGACCGTGCAGTCGGCCCAGGTTCCGACTTCGATGACACAGTTGCTGGAGTAGACTTCGTTGACTCGCATGCTGACTCGATTTCCACCACCACCACCTCTCATGTCGAAGCCAGTAATGCCGATGTGGACGAGGGGTGGACCGCTGAAAGTCATTCCGAAGTTGATCGAGAACAGGCGGGGTGAATTCGCATCTCGGATGTCACGAACTTCGAGGATGCCCGAGCGACCCACCAGTGAAGCGAATCTGACTGCATCGTTGACGTTGTTGATGGGGGTCGTGAGCCACTTGGGTCCGACTTCTCCGTCGAGATGGGTGTCTGACATCGTTTCTCCTTGAGGAAGGTCTGGGTATTCTTGTCTTTCGTGCTGGCGGGCGGGATTGTCTTTTGGTGTTGATGATTGACTGAATTTGACTAGTCGCAAGATGCGATGGGTTCTCCATGCTGCACGGAGTCGCGGTTCGAAGAGACACGTTGGGTAGAGGGGCCTCCGAGTTTCTTTTCAGCGGCGGAAATTGCCGGGATCGAAGAAACCCAAACGTCGCGGGCTCCAAAGCGAAATGCGCACCTCCGTCCTGGGGTGGTAGCTTCGGTAGGGGTTGTGACATGCCCTGGAATTTTCGGACCGTCTGAAGCTTGAGAGGATGCCGCTCCATTGCGCCAGCGCCCCGAAGGCTCGGCGCGGGCGAGCCGGCACTCACTCTCGCGTGCGGAAACGACAAGTGCCCGGGCGGATTGTCCGAGCCCTTGAGTGCGTTCACCGATAGGGCGTTAGGTACTGTCTGATGGATGCAGGTGGCGCAAGTAGGTGTAGATGAGCGCCACCTGCATCACTTAGACAGGGTCTAAACCAGAAGTCACGAAACCTAGGCGCCTAGTACTACCCGGTCAGATGAATCGAGCGTGGGCGCCCCGTGTTGAAGGAGCATGACGCCCACACAGTTGCGCAAGCTCGACCGGGAGCTGAGCGGGTTTCTGGAGTCGATGACGGAAGGAATGGGCCGGAGCGAGAGGCGTCGTGCCCTCGGCGGCTACCTTACCGGCCTACTGCTCGACGGAGAGCGCAAGAGTATCGAGCCCATGGCGGCTCGGCTCGTAGAAGCGCCTGAGCAAGCAGAAGCCATGCGCCAGAGGCTTCAGCAGTGTGTGTCCAGCGCGGCATGGGACGACTCCGAGATGCGGCGGCGTCTTGCGCGGAGTCTCGAGCACGAGTTGCCGGGCTTGGAGGCCCTCGTC
>NZ_JAHNZT010000021.1 GCF_019039035.1 Citreicoccus inhibens
TTGGGTGTGCGCGGTGCCGGCGTGGCGGCATGCGCGGCCGGCGAGCGACCCTGCGCGGGCACGAGCACGGGCGGCGCACCCGCGGCGCGCTGCGCCTCGCGACGGGGTGCCGCGGACTCCCCAGGCACGGCGCTCAGCGCGGGCAGGGCCCGAGGGCTCGGGAGCTGCTTGATGGGCGTGCGCACGCGCTGGGCCACGGGCGTGTTCATCGTCGCGGGGGACACGGGCGGCGTGCGGCGGATCGCCTCCAGGCTCACCGGCGCGATGGCGGGCGCCGAGGGCAGCGGGCGCGGCGCCTCGCGCGCGGCGTTCAGCACCTCCAGCGGCGGTGGGGCCGGCGGCGTCTCGACAATCTCCAGCGGCGCCAGCAGGCAGGTGAGCTGGTTGTAGCTGCCGTCGTCCTCCACCGGGTTCGCGTTCCGCCCGCCGGGGCTCAGCCGCTTGAGGTCCGACAGCAGGATGGGGTCTCGCGGATCCAACTCGAGCGCGGCCTTCAGCACCGCGCGCGCCTTGGACTCACAGCCGAGCGCCACCAGCAGCTCCGCCGCCTCGCGATACGACGCGATGGCCGGCTGACGGTCCCCCGCGCGACGGCACGCCTCCGCGTGGCGCACGCGCACCGTGGGATCCTTCGGAGCCAACTGGAGCAGATGCGCGTAGGTCTCCGCGCATTTCGAGAACCGGCCTCGCACATACAAGGCATGCGCCGCTTCCTTCAGCGCTCGCACCTTGACCAGCTCCCGCTCGCTCATTGGCTCGTCCTTTCCGGGTGGTGTGAGGACGCCGGAAAGCAGGGGACGTGCCGTGCAGGACGATTGCCGCGAAGGGTCCACCATTCAGCGCGCTCCCGGCACTCGGGGCACACGCGCATGTCGCCCGTTGATTGGGCGCCTCGCCCCCATGTCGCAAACCTCTGCGCGCGAGGGCCAGGCGCGACGCCTGCTCACCCTGTAGAAACAGTGATAGGTGCTGTAACAACGAAAGTCTTCACCCTGGCGCACGGGATGCGGAGCCGCGCCAGGGGGGCGCGGACGTTTCCAATGTCTTCCGGGAGTTCTCGTTTTGCCCCGCGAGTCCACCCGCCTCGGATTCTCAGAGGGCGGGAGGCGGTGCGTCGCGCGGGGCGGGCGGGCTCAGGGCTCGGCGAGCAGGAAGATGGCGTGCGCGCTGGCGATGGGGCGCGTGCGGTCATCCTGCCAGGCCTCCACGCGCACGTTGGCCACGCGGCGTCCCTGGCGCGTGATGAGCGCCTTGGCGAAGGTGTCCTGGGGTTTGCCCGAGCGCAGGAAGTCCACGGTGAGCGAGACGACCTTGGGGACGCGCTCGGCCTGGGCTTGGAGGAGCAGCTCGAAGATGGCGGCGGATTCCAGCAGCGCGCCGAGCGTGCCGCCGTGGAGCGCGGGCAAG
Organism: Citreicoccus inhibens; assembly: GCF_019039035.1. Lineage (GTDB taxonomy): Bacteria > Myxococcota > Myxococcia > Myxococcales > Myxococcaceae > Citreicoccus > Citreicoccus inhibens. Next base: position 1,408 of record NZ_JAHNZT010000021.1, read on the forward strand.
AGGCTGTTGCCGATGAGGCGCGGGGCATAGGCCATGCGGCAGAGCATCTCGCCGGCCAGGTTCTCCACGCCGATGCCCATGAAGCGCGTGTAGGGGATGGCGTCGGTGAGGCGGCGGTACTCGCGCGTCTGGCGCACCTCGCGCACGAGGTCCGCGAGGGGGAGGGTGGGCGTGCTCATGGCCTATTCCTCCACCCGCATGAAGGTGCCCTGCGCGGAGGCCACCGGCTGATGGGGGTCTCCCTGGTGCACGAGCGCGCGCACGAAGGCGACCATGCGCGTGAGCTTGTAGCACTCGGCCCGAGCGGTCAGCTCGCGGCGGGGGAGGGCGGGGCGCAGGTAGTCGATGCGCAGGTCCAGCGTGACGACCGCGGAGAAGCCGCCAATGCGCGCGAGCACCGCCGCGCCGCTGGTCGCGTCGATGAGCGTCGTGACCGCGCCGCCCGCGAGCACGCCCGTTTCAGGGTTGCCCACGAGGACATCCGCGTACGGAAGCACCACGGTGGCGTGGGCGTCCCCCACGTCCACCAGCCGCAGGCCCAGGGCCAGGTTGTGGGGAACGGCGTCGCTGAAGAGCACGGACAACTGCTCGCGCCGTCCCTCTGGGTCCGAGGGAAGAGTGAAGTGAGACATGGACTCGCGATAACAGATTCGCGTCCATCCGGCGCGCGTCGATTGCCTGTGCGCGCCGTGAACGTGTGTCCGGCCCGACGGTGTGAGCGACTAAGCAGCCTTCTCCGACGCGCGCCGCAACCGCGCCCACGCGTGCGCGAGGGATTGCCCGATGGGCCCCATCACGCCGGCGTCGGACCAGTAGAACGGATGCACCAACGGGGTCCACGACACGAGCGGCCCGCCAACGCGAACGCTCACGTCCTTCACCTGCGCGCGGTAGGCGTCACTCAATGGCGCCAGCGGCCAGGCGAGGATGTCGTCGGCGTCGTGGAAGTTCACCCACTCGCCGCCGAGCCCCGGATGGTGCGTGGCGAGCGCGGTGTCCGGGACGGTGAGCGGCCGGTCCAGCGCCGCGTGCGCATAGCGCAGGCTCCACAGCGCCATGGGGTTGCCCAGGGTGAAGAGGCGGCTGAGCGTCTCGCCTCGCTCCAGCGGTGACGGGCCCTGGGCCTGGCGCACCGAGTCCTCGATGAGGTCGCGCCCCAGGCGCTGCTGCTGCAAGTCGTAGAAGTAGTTGCTCGCGATGACCGAGCCCAGGCTGTGCGCGATGACGCAGAGGGGCGCGGTGTCCCCGGCCTTCGCGCGCAGCCGGCCGAGCGCCTCGGCCACCTTCTGGTGGATGGACGTGTACACGTCGCGGTCCGCGGGGTTGAGCTGGTAGGCGATGGCGTCGCCGATGAAGTTCACGAGCAGCCAGCGCAGGCCCGGGTAGTGCGGCGTGCCCGGACCGCCCGCGGCGGGGCGCATGAGGTGGAAGGCGAGGGGGAGCAGCGCGGACTCGTGGCCTTGGTTGACGGCGTGAATGCCCTCGTGGAGGCGCCGCCAGTAGCCGTCCATGCGCTCGGGGTAGTTCGCGGCGAGGAGCCGTTGCTCGGCGCCCTCCAGACAGGCGGCCCAGTTGACGGTCTCGATGGCGAGCGCGTCCTCGGCGCGCGCGCCGGTGTGCTCCACGAACTGCTCCCGCAGGAGCCGCGTGGCGGTGTCATACAGGCCCGGGTCATCCACCTCCACGCCGTGGATGAAGAGGACGGCGAGCTTCATGGGCGAGCCCGCCCGGCGTCGTGCCGCGTCAGCATGTGTCTTCCCCCCGCCATGGAAGCAGGTGCTTCCGGAGTGGAGCGGCCCGCCACGCGTCCGTGACGGTCGCTGGCGCCCGCTTCATCGCGCGCGATACCTTACATGGCCCGGAAGAAGCCCGCCCGGGGGCCTGTTCATGCGCCCGCTTCACGGCCCCCCGCCTCCTTTCTGCTGACCTCCATCTGACACTCCGCCTTCGCGTCCAGGAGTCCCGGTGAAACGATTGACCTCCGCTTTTTGTCTGGCCTGGCTTGTCCCCGGCGCGCTGCTCGCCGCCTCGCCCCCACCCCAGGAGCAGCCGCCTCCCGCTCCCGACGTGAAGGAGTCCGCGCGAGCCGCCGCGCGCGCCACGGAGGTGGACGCGGGCGTGCCCCCGTTGGAGGCCAGCGCGAAGGGAGGTCCGGAGAAGGACGCATGGAAGGTGGATGCGCCGGGCTTCCCCGCCACCCAGGCCACCATCGACGTGCGCCAGGGCACGTGGATGAGCGTGGACGTCAGCCCCAGCGGAGACGAGCTGGTGTTCGACCTCTTGGGAGACCTCTACACGCTGCCCATGGCGGGCGGCGAGGCGCGGCCCCTGACGTCGGGCGTCGCGTGGGACATGCAGCCGCGCTACAGCCCGGACGGCAAGTCCATCGCCTTCACCAGCGACCGCGGCGGTGGCGACAACATCTGGGTGATGAACCGCGATGGCTCCAACGCGCGCGCGGTGACACACGAGACGTTCCGCCTGCTCAACAGCCCCACGTGGAGCCCGGACGGGCAGTTCATCGTGGCGCGCAAGCACTTCACCGGGCGCCGCTCGCTGGGCGCGGGTGAGATGTGGATGTACCACCGCTCCGGCGGCGACGGCGTGCAGCTCACCGAGCGCCCCACCGAGCAGAAGGACGTGGGAGAGCCCGCGTACTCGCGTCCGGACGGGCGCTACGTCTACTTCAGCCAGGACGTCACGCCGGGCAAGACCTTCGAATACAACAAGGACCCCAACGGGGAGATCTACGTCATCCAGCGGCTGGACCTGGAGACGAAGGAGATTGAACCGTTCGTCACCGGCCCGGGGGGCTCCATCCGGCCCACGCCGTCACCGGACGGCAAGCAGCTCGCGTTCGTGCGCCGCGTGCGCGGCCAGAGCGTCCTCTACGTCACCGACGTGGCCTCGGGCGCCGAGCGTCCGCTGTATGACCGGCTCGACCGCGACATGCAGGAGACGTGGGCCATCCACGGCGTCTATCCCGCCATGGCGTGGACGCCGGATGCGCGCGCCCTCGTCTTCTGGGCGGGCGGCGGACTGCACCGCATCGACGTGGCGTCGAAGCAGGTGACGGACATCCCCTTCCACGTGAAGGGCACGCGCACGCTCTTCTCCTCGCTGCGCTTCCCGCAGAAGGTGGCCCCCGAGCGCTTCTCCGTGAAGATGCTGCGCTGGGTGCAGGTGTCACCGGATGGCAAGAAGGTCGTGTACCAGGCGCTGGGCAAGCTGTACGTGAAGGACCTGCCCTCCGGCACGCCGCGCCGGCTGACGAAGCAGGAGGAGCACCTGGAGTTCTACCCGTCGTTCTCGCGCGACGGGCGCTCCATCGTCTACACGACGTGGGACGACGAGCAGCTCGGCGCCGTGCGCGTGGCGTCGGCCGCGGGCGGCGAGGGCCGCGTGGTGACGACGCACCCGGGCTACTACGTGGAGCCGGCCTTCAGCCCGGATGGCAAGGCCATCGTCTTCCGCGCCACGGGTGACGGCTACCTGATGCCGGGACAGTGGAGCCGCGAGACGGGCCTGTTCGTCCTGCCCACCACGGGCGGCCCGGCGCGCAAGCTGACCCGGGATGGCGAGCAGCCGCACTTCGGCGCGCGCTCGGACCGCGTCTACTTCCTGGAGGTGGAGGAGAAGGAGAAGGAGGACGTGCGCACGCTGAAGAGCATCGCGCTCGACGGCAGCCACGAGCGCAGCCACCTCAAGAGCGGCGGAGCGCTGGAGATGCGCGTGTCGCCGGACGAGCGCTGGGTGGCGTTCCGCGAGGACTACAACGCCTACGTCACGCCGTTCCCGCGCGGCGCGAAGGACGCGGCGGTGGGCCCGGACGCCAAGTCGCTGCCGGTGGCGAAGGTGAGCCGCGACGCGGGCGAGTACCTGCATTGGTCCGGAGACAGCCAGCGCCTGCACTGGTCGCTGGGGCCCCAGCTCTTCACGCGCGCGCTGAAGGACACCTTCTCCTTCGTGGAGGGCGCGCCGGAGAAGCTGCCGCCCGTGGCGGAGCAGGGCGTGGACATCTCCTTCCAGGCGAAGACGGACGTGCCCGAGGGCACGCTCGCGCTGGTGGGGGGCCGCGTCATCACCATGAAGGGCGACGAGGTGCTGGAGCAGGGCGTGGTGGTGGTGAAGGGCAACCGCATCGTGGCGGTGGGGCCGGTGGGGCAGGTGCAGGTGCCCGCGGACGCGAAGGTGGTGGACGTGAAGGGCAAGACGCTGATGCCCGGGCTCGTGGACGTGCACTGGCACGGCAGCATGGGCGTGTCCGGTCTGATGCCCGAGCAGAGCTGGGTGCACGCGGCCTCGCTGGCCTACGGCGTCACCACGCTGCATGACCCGTCCAACAACTCGGAGACCATCTTCTCCGCGAGCGAGATGGGCAAGGCGGGCCTGTTCACCGCGCCGCGCATCTTCTCCACTGGCACCATCCTCTATGGCGCGGCCGGCGCGGACTATCACGTGAACATCGAGACGCTGGACGACGCGCGCGCCCACCTGCGCCGCATGCAGGCCCTGGGGGCCTTCAGCGTGAAGAGCTACAACCAGCCCCGGCGCGATCAGCGGCAGAAGATTCTCCAGGCCGCGCGCGAGCTGAAGATGATGGTGGTGCCCGAGGGCGGCTCGCTGCTCCAGCACAACCTCACCATGGTGGTGGATGGCCACACGGGCGTGGAGCACTCGCTGCCCGTGGCGCGCCTCTACGACGACGTGCGCCAGCTCTGGAGCCAGAGCCAGGTGGGCTACACGCCGACGCTGGGCGTGGCCTACGGCGGCGTCATGGGTGAGAACTACTGGTACCAGAAGACGAACGTGTGGGAGGAGGAGCGGCTGTTGTCCTTCGTGCCCCGCCGCGTCGTGGACGCGCGCAGCCGCCGGCGCAACATGGTGCCGGACGATGAGTTCAACCACTTCTCCACCGCGCGGGGCGCGCGCGAGCTGAACGACGCGGGCGTGAGCGTGCAGCTCGGCGCCCACGGTCAGCGCGAGGGACTCGCGGCGCACTGGGAGCTGGCCATGTTGGGCCAAGGCGGGATGAAGCCCCTCCAGGCGCTGCGCGTGGGCACCCTCAACGGCGCGCGCTACCTGGGGTTGGATCAGGACCTCGGCTCGCTGGAGGTGGGCAAGCTGGCGGACCTCATCGTGATGGACCGCAACCCGCTGGAGGACCTGGGCAATACCAAGTCCGTGCGGCTCACCATGGTGAACGGGCGCTTGTTCGACGCGGCCACCCTGGACGAGGTGGGCACGCGCCAGCGCAAGCGCGCCCGGTTCTTCTTCGAGAAGGACGGCAACGACGGCTGGAGCCCCCGCGCCACCAGCCACGCCAACACCCACGTCTGCGATTGAGCCCCCGGGGCGCTTCGTTTCTGACGCGGCCCGCCGCGTCGGGCTCTGTCCGAGCTGGAAAGATTGAACAGTCTCGGAAGAACGGATTGCCCCAGGGTATGAATCGCACTTCACGCCTTGACGCTGGAAACGAACGCATTCAAGACTGGGTGCGCGTCTCCTGTTTCAGAAGGCGTGGGCAGAGGTGTTCGCGTCCCCCAACCGCGGCATCCCTGCTTCGAAGTCCCAGTTGAGCCCCGCGCGCCGCGTTCCCCCTCTCGGCGCGCGGTGGCCCCTGGGATTCCGGACCTCTCCGCTGCCCTCGTGACGGCTTCCACGCGCTGTCTTCGTGGACCGCTGCTCGGAGAGGAGGCGTGCGGCCCAGGGCCGGCTCGGGAATACCGCCGTGCTTGCGAGCGCGAAAACACGAGCGGAGAGTAACGGCCTCCCTGGAGGCACCTGTGTCCGCATCTCTCATTGTCCTGCCTGCTTCGCTGGCGCTTTCGCTGCTCACCTCGGCCACTCCCGCCGCGAAGCCCGAGGCGTCGGGGGTGAAGCCCGCGGCGACGTCCGTGAAGCTGACCGCCGCGCAACAGTCCGCCGCCGAGCGATTGGTGGGGGGCGCGCTCGCGGAGGGCCACGCCTACGCGCGGCTGGCCGAGCTGACGGATGGCGTGGGGCCGCGACTGTCCGGCAGCGAGGGCGCGGAGGCCGCGGTGGCCTGGGCCCTGCGCTCGTTCCAGGCGGACGGGGTGAAGGCGTGGAAGGAGCCGGTGAAGGTGCCGCACTGGGTGCGCGGCGAGGGCCATGGCGAGGTGCTCGCCTCCGAGCGCACGCGCGGCCATCCGCTGGAGCTGCTGGCGCTGGGCGGCAGCGCGCCCACGCCTCCCGAGGGACTGGTGGCGGAGGTGGTGGAGCTCCGCTCGCTGGAGGAGCTGGCCGCGCTGGGTGAGAAGGTGAAGGGCAAGATTGTCTTCGTGAACCACGACATGAGCGTGGCGGAGGAGTACGGCCACGCGGCCGGCCTGCGCGCGCGCGTCCCGGCGGAGGCGGCGAAGCTGGGCGCGGTGGGCATGCTCATCCGCTCGTTGTCCACCGCGTCGCTGCGCACGCCGCACACGGGGGCCACGCACTTCGAGGCCGGTGAGGCGCGCATTCCCGCGGCGGCGGTGTCCGTGGAGGACTCGATGCTGCTGCACCGGCTGCTGGCCGGTGGCGCCGTGAAGGTGAAGCTGACGCTGGGCTGCTCGGAGCTGCCGGACGCGGACTCGTCCAACGTGGTGGCCGAGGTGCGGGGCCGCGAGAAGCCGGACGAGGTGGTGGTGCTGGGCGCGCACCTGGACTCGTGGGACGTGGGCACTGGCGCGCATGACGACGGCGCGGGCGTCACCATGGTGATGGAGGCCGCGCGCCTCATCGCGAAGCTGCCGCAGGCGCCTCGACGCACGGTGCGCGTGGTGCTGTTCATGAACGAGGAGAACGGCCTGCGCGGCGGCAAGGCCTACGCGGAGGCGCACGCGAAGGAGCTGCCCAAGCACGTGGCCGCGCTGGAGATGGACTCGGGTGGCGGCCGTCCGCTGGGCATCGGCCTGCGCGCGGGTGACGGTGCGAAGGCGATGCTGCGGCCCTGGCTTGCTCCGCTCGAGGGGCTGGGCGCGGCCAGCTTCGTGGACGCCGAGGCGGGCGGCGCGGACATCAGCCCGCTCATCCCCGCGGGCGTGCCCATGGTGGGCGTGAAGGTGGACAGCAGCCGCTACTTCGACGTGCACCACTCCATGGCGGACACGCTGGACAAGGTGAACCCGCAGGACCTGGCGCGCACCACCGCCGCGGTGGCGTGGATGGCCTACGCGCTCGCCGAGTCCCCCACGCCGCTCGCGCGTCCCGAGGCCCCCGCCACTCCGCCGGCGCCGAGCGTGCCCGCGCCTTCCGCGAAGGCCTCGGGCACCTGAGCCCACGTCTCAGCGGCCGAGGACCGTGACGCGCCCGCCCGCGAAGACCCGCGGGCGGCCCCGCGGCGGGACGATGCGCACGCGCCCCTCGCCGAGCGCCATCAGGTCCGCCACGCCCGGCGCCACGCCCACGGCGTCGGGCTCGTTGGTGAAGGGCGGTCGCCCAGCGCGGCGATCTCCGTGGCCACGCCCTCCTTGAGCCACGCGAGGCGCTGCGCTGATCCACGTGGTAGAGCTGCTGGGTCGTCGCGTCCCACGCGAGCTGCTGGAGGGCGTGGTCGTTTGCAGGTCATCCCAGGAGCGGCTCCAGACGCCTGTCTCCAGGTTCGCCTCGACGAGCTCGCCGCCCCACGCTCCATGGCCCGTGCCGAACCGGAGCTGGCTGCCCACCGCGTGCAGGGCGAGCGCTCGCATCCGCACGGGGCGCTTCTGCTTCGTGGGCGGCGGAGTCTTGATGAGGCGCCTGGCCGCCACGTCCTCCACAGTCAGCTCGCGGAAGAGGACGGGGCCCACGTCCGTCGCCACGTGCTGCTGGATGGGGTCCTCGGCCACGCTGCCCACCACGGCTCATGACTTCTCCGCCGTCCCAGCGGAACACCTGCTTCAAGTCGCTGCCGTAGCGCGTGGTCGCGTCCGCGGTGAGCCGCACCATCTCGTGGGTGTTGAGCGCGCGGACGAACTCGTGGGCCTGCTCGAGGTCCGCGATGCGCCACGCGCGCACGGTGTCCAGGTCGAGGGGCTTCTCGTCGGCCTTCTCCTCCCCCCGCCTCGGAAGGCCCCACGACACGCAGCAGCACCAGCAGTCCGCGCATCGCGCCTCCTGTCTCATGGCCTCGACTCTCCGTGAGCGCACGGGGGGCGTGTTGCACCGAGGGGTCAGGGCTTGTGCGTCGCGGGCTCGCGCGTGCGTCGCAGGGGCTGCTCGGGCATGGCCAATGTGGCGAGGAGGGCCGCGAGCGCTACGAGGATGGCGCAGCGGTAGATGGCGCGGGTGGCCTGGGTGAAGGATTCCTTGCGCGCGCGCTGCACCTTGTCCACGGTGGCGAGCGCACGTTGCTCGTCGGCGTCCACGCGGGCGCGGTCCGCGGTGGGCCCGCGCCGGCCCTCGACGTGTCGGCGTTGCAGGGCATAGCCCTCATGCAGCCGCTGCTTCACGGCGTCGGCGGGGAAGGGCTGCTCGGGAGGCGCGGCCTGGGACACCGTGGCCTTCACGTCCGCGGGCGCACCGGCGATGGCGCTCTCGGTGCGCGTGCTCAGCTCGCCGCCCAACGTGCCCGCGAACACCGTGCCCAGCAGGGCCACGCCCACCGTCATCCCGAGCTGGCGGAAGAAGGTGGACGCGGAGGTGGCCACGCCAATGCGCTCCGGGGGCACCGCGTTCTGCACCGCCACGGTGTAGAGCGGAATGGAGGGACCGAGCCCGAGCCCCACCATCACCATCTTCACCGTCACCTCCACGGGCCCCGAGTCCGGGGTGAGCGTGAAGGCCATCACCGCGAAGCCCGCGAGCAGCAGCGCCAGCGAGCCCAGCAAGAGCGCCTTGTAGTGCCCCACCCGCGCCACCAGCTGTCCGGACAGCACGTTGCCCGCCATCACGCCGAGCGTCAGCGGGGTGATGGTGAGGCCGGCGCGGGTGGCGGACAGGCCCACCACGTTCACCATGAACAGGGGCAGGAAGACGACGGAGGCGAGGAACACCGCGCCCACCAGGAACACCGCGAGGTTGGCCGCGCTGAAGGTGCGCAGGCGGAAGAGGCTCGGGTCGAGCAGGGGCTCCGGGGCGCGCAGCTCGCGCCACGCGAAGAGGACCGTGCCCACCGCGGCCACGGCGAACATCGCGAGGATGGGCGGGGAACCCCAGGGGTAGCCGCCCGGCTCGTTCGTGTCCGCTCCCCGTCCCAGGCTGAGCGCGAGCAAGAGCGGCACCACCGCGAGCGCCAGCGCGCCCGCGCCCAGCCAGTCCAACCGCCCCCCCTGCACGCCCGGGGGCTTGAGCGCCGGCATGCGCAGGAAGATGAGCGTGAGGGCCACCGCGCCCACGGGCACGTTGATGAAGAAGACCCAGTGCCAGCTGAGTTGATCCGTGATGAAGCCGCCCACCAGCGGACCCACCACGCTGGACAGGCCGAACACCGCGCCGAAGAGGCCCTGGTACTTGCCGCGCTCGCGGGGGGGATAGAGGTCCGCCACCACCGCCAGCGCGGCGGTGAACAGCGCCGCGCTGCCGACGCCCTGCACCGCGCGGAAGAGCACGAGCGCCAGCGTCGTCTGCGACACGCCGCACAGGAAGCTGCCGACGAGGAAGATGCAGATGCCCATCACCAGCACCGCGCGCCGGCCCATCAGGTCCGACAGCTTGCCCCACACGGGCACCATCATCGTCGAGGCCACCAGATAGGACGTGGTGAGCCATGGGTAGAGCGCCGGGGGGATGTCCAGGTCCTGCTGGATGGCGGGCCCCGCGGTGGCCACGATGGTCTGGTCGAGCGCGGCGAGCAGCAGCCCCAGCAGCGCGCCCGCCATCGTGAAGGCCTTCTGGGCGCGGGTGAACTGCATCGGGGATGACGCCATGGCTCGCTCGGGCATGGCGCACACACGCGCCTCGCGACGAGAAGCTGGGGACGCCCCCCGGCTCAGTCCACTCCGCTTGCTCCGCCGGGTGTCCGCCGTGCGAAGGGGCGGGCGGCTGGGCGGGCTCGGCGGGCGGGGGAAGTGTTGATCAAATGAATGTCAGTTTTCACGCGTAACGCGGGTTGACGCTAAGGTTCAGCGCGATGGGCCCGCGGCACGGCGGGGCCGGCATCCGTGCACTCTTGTCGAAGGGAGGGGCGGGCTCTTGGCGCGGCGCGCTGGAGGCGTACCCATGTCCTGGTCGAGAGCACTGGCAGGAGTGTCGTTGTCGTGGTGGGCCCTGAGTCTGGGAGGCTGTTCGGACGAACCCGAGCCGAAGCCGCCTCCCGAAGAGGGGCCGGTGCTCTCGGATACGCCGGTCTGGGAGGTGGAGGGAGACCCCGCGCACGTCGGGGGGTGTTTCGGTCGCTCGGTCGCGGTGGGGGACTTGAACGGGGATGGGTTCAAGGACCTCATCGTCGTGTCGCCGCCGTGCTCCGCGGCGTCGCTCGATCCGGGCCGCATCTCCATCTTCGCGGGGCAGGCGTCGTACTTCTCCAAGACGCCGCTGACCACGGAGCTGACGTGGCGCAACACCAGCCCGCGCACCAGCGGCCGCAACGCCAGGGTGGCCCGAGTGGGCAACGTGAACGGAGATGCCTATCCGGATGTGCTCATCGCGGGCACCTACGGTGTCTCCGTGTATGCCGGCGGGCCGGACCTGTCGAAGGTGTTCGCCGAGCCCCTGTTCCGCATGCCGGGCAACGGCACCTTCGTGAGCGCGACGCTGGTGGACTTGAACGGGGACGGGCTGGATGACCTCGTCAACAGCAACCCCCTCGCGAATGGCGTGGAGGTCTTCCTCGCCACGCCCACCGCGACCGAGCCCTTCACATCCAGCCGGGTCTTGCCGAAGGCGCGGGGCGCGCGCAGGGCAGGGGACATCAACGGGGATGGGACACAGGACCTGCAGATGATGGACGTGCAGGGGCAATACGTCTTCTACCTGGGGTGCCGAGCGGGGAGCCCGCTGGTGTGTGATGGACCGCTCACGGCGCAGCCTGCATGGAGCGCGACGGCGGAGACGCTGGCGACGGCTCCGGACCTCGATGGAGACGGGCTCCCCGAGCTGGTGTCCGGCATGGGCGGCGGCAGCTACGATTTGCACCTCTCCACGTCGGCGTCCTCGTTGGATGGCGTCCTCGCGTCGGCCCCGGTGTGGTCGGTGATGGAGGACCCCGCCTTCAGCCTCCTGGACGGGACCATGAACCCCGTGGGGGACATGAACGGCGATGGCGCTCGCCACGACTTCACGCTGGACTCGGCAGGGCGCATCTACCTGTTCTCACCCGGGGCGACGGTGTCCTCGGACATGCACCCCATCTGGGCGTGGCCGCGCACGGACCACGTCGTGCCGGAGACCTTCCACGGGTTCCCGCGCTTCTCGCTGGCGCCGGTGGGGGACCTGAATGGCGATGGCTATGACGACCTGGTGGTGGGCTCGACGCAGTCGGTGGATGGCTCGTTCGCGCCGGGTCGGGTGATGCTCTTCGCGGGGGGCCGCGTGCCGGACCCCTCCGCGCCGCCGCCGCTGCTGTCGGGGGCGAAGCGTTGCGGAATCGTGTTGGACCCGGAGCACGGCAAGCCGGACCTCACCATCGATGGGGATGCGATTGCCCGCTCGCTGTACGTGAACCGTCGCTCCTTCGCGGCGGACTCATGCGAGGTGCGCGAGGGCTGCGTGCCCACCGGTGGCGAGCGGCGCCTGCTGCGCTTCAACGCCTCCATCGCGAACCTGGGCAATGCCGCCGCCATCGTGCCGTCGCCGGACGTTCGGCCAGACCTCTTCATCTGGGATGAGTGCCACCAGCACGACCACCTCGTCGGCTTCGCGGGCTACGAGCTGCGCAACGCGCAGGGCGGCCTCACGGCAGTGGGGCGCAAGCAGGGCTTCGCCCTGGCGGACATCACGCGCTACTGCTCGGAGGCGCCGCCCTTCCAGCTCTACGACCCGGGGACGGGCATCTCGCCGGGCTGGGCGGACATCTACACGTCCGACATCGCCTGCCAGTGGTTGGACATCACCGACACGCCGGACGGTGACTACACGCTGCGCGTGGGCGTGGACGAGAAGAACATCATCGACGAGGACGACCGTTACCCGAACGAGACCTTCATCAAGGTGCGCCTGAAGGGCGACACGGTGACGGTCCTCCCGTAGCGCGGCCGGGGCGCGGGGCCGCCTCGCCGAGAGCAGGCGGGAAGGCCCGGGTCCGAGTGCCCGGCCGTCGGGGGGAGTCTCCTCGGCGCCGGGAATATCGGCGCGCGTGCAATCACCTTCGGACCTGTGCGTAGAGTGCTGGCCGGCCTGCCCTCGGGTGTTTCGAGGGAGGTCGGTCGCGCTGAAAGTGAGGGTGTGCGCTTGGGTTTCCGGGTCGACGTGTACGAGGGCGGCCGGATCGCGCTGTCTTCCCTGCGCTCCAATCGCTTGAGGACGGTGCTGACCACGGTGGGCATTGGCGTGGGCGTGTGCACGCTGCTGGCCATCGTCGGCATCATCCAGGGGCTGAACAGCTCGTTCGCGCAGCAGCTCGGGAAGATTGGCGCCAACACGCTCCAGGTGTCGAAGTTCCCCTGGGTCATGGGCGGCGACTGGTGGGAGTACCGCAACCGCAAGGACCTGTCCGTGAAGCTGGTGCCGCCCATCATGGCGGCCTCGGAGCATGTGATTGCGGCGGCCCCCATCTTCTACACGCGGGGCGAGGCGAACTTCCTGGACCGGAAGCTGTCGGGCATCTCCGTGCTGGGCACCACGGCGGAGTACCTGGCCGCGGGCTCCTTCGAGATGGCCGGCGGCCGCTTCCTCACCGACGCGGACGTGGACAACCGGGCCGCGGTCGCGGTCATCGGCGCCGAGCTGGTGAAGGTCCTCTTCCCCAACTTCAGCCCGCTGGGTCACCGCATCCTCGTGGACGGTCACCCCTACCGCATCGTGGGGACGCTGGCCGCCATGGGCACGGTGCTGGGCGAGAACCAGGACCTGGTGGTGATGGTGCCGTACCGCACCTTCGTGAGCCACTTCGGCAACAAGCGCTCGCCCGCCATCGTCGTCGCGGTGGACAGCACGGACAACCTCCCCAAGGTGCAGGACGCGCTCACCTCCGCGCTGCGCCGCGAGCGCGCCACGCCGCCCGGCGTGCCGGATGACTTCGCGCTCAACCGGCCGGATCAGCTCGCCAACATGTACAAGCAGCTCACCCGCGCGCTCTACGGCGCCGCGACGGGCGTGGGCTTCATCACGCTGCTGGTGGGCGGCATTGGCATCATGAACATCATGCTCGTGTCGGTGCGCGAGCGGACGCGCGAGATTGGCGTCCGGCGCGCGCTGGGCGCGAAGAAGCGCACCATCGTGCTCCAGTTCCTCATGGAGGCGGCGAGTGTGTCCGCGGTGGGCGGCGCGCTCGGGACGGTGGTGGGCCTGGGGCTGGCGTACATCGTGTCGCTCATCAGCCCGCTGGCCGCGGCCGTGGAGCCGCTCACGGTGGCGTTCGGCGTGGGCTTCGCGGCGCTGGTGGGCCTGCTGTTCGGCATCTGGCCGGCGGCGCGAGCGGCGAACCTGGATCCGGTGGAAGCACTCCGCCACGAATAAGGAGACTCCGGATGTGGATGGCTTTGTGGGACACGGTGCGGTTGGCCTTCGGCACCTTCGTGGCGCACCCGATGCGCTCGTTCCTCACGCTGCTGGGCATCGTCATCGGCGTCACCACGGTGGTGTCGATGATGGCCCTCATCGAGGGGCTGAAGAACGAGGTGAATGACCGGCTCTCCGAGCTGGGCGCCAACTGCTTCCAGGTGCAGCGGCTGCCCTTCGGCGCCGGAAACCTGTCCGCCGCGGAGCTGGCGCGGCGGCCTCGCATCACCTACGGGGACCTGGACGCCATCCGCCTCCAGCCGTCCGTGCTGGTGGCGGCGGCCGAGGACTCGACGGGCGGCCAGAAGGTGTCCACGTCCATGCGCGAGACGCGCGCCAACGTGAGCGTGTGGGCGGGCACGCCGGAGTACTTCCAGACGAACTCGGTGACCCTGGCCACCGGGCGCATCTTCACCGAGACCGAGTCGATGGACGCGCGCCACGTGGCGGTGATTGGCGCGGACCTGGCGGACACGCTGTTCCCGGGCATGGACCCCCTGGGGCGCGAGATGCGCATCAAGGGGCGCACCTTCCAAGTCGTGGGCACGCTCAAGCGGCGCGGCGGCTTCATGGGCGGGGGCAGCCAGGACAACCAGGTGATGATGCCGCTGTCCGCGTACACGCCGCTGTTCGGCGTGCGCGAGCTGCGGGTGAGCATCCAGGCCCGCTCGGGCGAGGTGCACCAGCGGGCGCAGGACGAGGTATCCCTGCTCATGCGCCGGCGCCATGGCCTCAAGCCCATGGATGCGGATGACTTCTTCGTGTTCTCCAATGAGAGCACCACGCAGATGTTCAACAACATCTCGCAGGTCATCTCCGTGGCCAGCTTTGGCGTGTGCCTGCTGTCCCTCCTGGTGGGAGGCATTGGCATCCTCAACATCATGCTGGTGGCCGTGACGGAGCGGACGCGAGAGATTGGCATCCGCAAGGCGCTGGGCGCCAAGAAGCGCCGCATCCTCGGGCAGTTCGCGCTGGAGGCGGTGGTGCTGTCGCTGGTGGGAGGCTTCCTCGGCGTCGCGCTGGGTGTGGGCCTGTCGCAGTTGGCGCGCTGGGTCATCCAGCTCCCCACGGAGGTGCCCGCCTGGGCCGTGGCGGTGTCCCTGGCGATGAGCTGCGGCGTGGGGCTGAGCTTCGGCATCTACCCGGCGGCGAGGGCCGCCAAGCTGGACCCCGTGGAGGCCATGCGTACGGAATAGGAGGGAGCACTGCTAGGGTGATGGGACTGGCTTCCCGCTGCCAGCCCATTCATGACCGAACCTACCGCTCCTCCGCCTTCGTCCGCGGCGCCGCTCCAGTTCGAGCACGCCGAGTTCTCCGACCCCGTGGCTGCCCCGCAGTGCGCGGTGTGCAAGAAAGCCATTGCCGAGACCTACTTCGAGGTCACCGGCAACCTGCTGTGTCCGTCGTGTCGAGCGGAGCTGCTGGCGTCGCTGGAAGGTGGCTCGGCGGCGAGTCGCGCCTTCCGCGCCACGGGCTTGGGGGTGGGCGCGGCGATCGCCGGCGCGGTGCTGTACTACGTGGTGAACCTGACGGGCTACAACCTGGGCATCATCGCCGTCGCGGTGGGCTGGATGGTGGGCATGGCCGTGCGCCGCGGCTCGGATGGGCGCGGCGGGTGGTTCTACCAGACGCTCGCGGTGCTGCTGACGTACCTGTCCATCTGCGCCTCGCTGGCTCCGGACGTCTACGCGGGCGTGGTCTCGGAAGGGGCGCAGGGCGTGCTGGGCGTCCTCGTGACCATCGTCGTGTCACTGGGCGCGCCGGTCATCGTGGGCATGGAGGGCCCGCTGTCCCTGCTCATCTACGGCTTCGCGCTGTTCGAGGCGTGGCGGCGCAACAAGCGCCTGGAGGTGAAGGTGGACGGTCCCTTCCGGCTGTCCGCGCGCGCGCCCGCCTCGGCGTCCCCTCCCGCGGAGGCGTCGTCCGTTGGATGAAGCACTGGCGGTGGCCACTCGGTGTGAGGGGTGTGGCTCTGAACTGGGTCCTCGGCTGCTGACCTGTCCGTCGTGTCTGCGATTGGTGCACGCGCGGACGCTCCAGCGGCTCGCCGCGGAGGCAGAGGCCGCCACCGCGCGGCAAGCCCTGACGGAAGCGCTGGGGGCCTGGCGTCAGGCCTTGGACCTGCTGCCCGCGGGCACCAGCCAACACGCGCAGGTGATGGCGCGCGTGGAGGCGTTGAGCCGTCAGGTGGATGTCGCGGGGGCGGGCTCCTCGGCGGACTCGAAGTCCGCGCGCGCGGGCATGCCCAAGGCGCTGGCGGGGCTGGGCGCGTTCGGCGTGGCGCTGTGGAAGTTCAAGTTCGCGCTGCTGTTCCTGCTGGGCAAGGGGAAGCTGCTGCTGCTCGGGCTGACGCAGGCGAGCACGCTGTTCTCCATGCTCCTGGCCATGGGCGTGTACTGGACGGCGTGGGGTTGGGTGTTCGCGGTGGGGCTGGTGGCCTCCATCTACGTGCACGAGATGGGGCACGTGGCGGCGCTCCGGCGCTTCGGCATGCAGTCCAGCGCGCCCATGTTCATCCCGGGCCTGGGGGCGCTGGTGCGCCTGAAGCAGGCCCCGGTGGATGCGCGCGAGGATGCTCGGGTGGGGCTGGCGGGGCCCATCTGGGGCGGGGCCGCGGCGGTGCTCACCTTCGTCGCCGCGCTCGCCACGGGGTGGAAGAGCCTGGGTGCCATCGCGCACGCGGCGGCGTGGCTCAACGTGTTCAACCTGCTGCCGCTCTGGCAGCTCGATGGTGGGCGCGGGTTCCGGGCGCTGTCCCGGAAGGAGCGCTGGTGGGCCGTGGCCGCGGTGGGTGGCGCATGGTTCCTCACCCACGAGAGCTTGTTCGTGCTGCTGCTCGCCGGAGCGACCTTCCGCGCCCTGCTCACCCCCGCGCCCGAGGAGGGCGACACCCGGACCCTGGTGGAATACGTGGGGCTGGTGCTCGTGCTCGGCGCGGTGGGCTGGCTGGCGCAGGAGTGGACGGGCGCCGCGCTCGCGATGTGAGGCCGCTCGGCCGCCCCGCGTCCCATCGGCCAGGGGCGAGGTGGCCGCGCGGGGGAAGCGCGTGGCGGTGGGGGTCGTTGCTCCCTCCATGCGCTGTGTGAATCGACTCCTCGGTCTGGGCCTCGCGTCTGTGTTCCTCTCCGTCCCCGCGCTCGCGGCGGCACCGGCCGCGTGGGCGGAGAGCGCGATGGTGAAGGTGCGGTCTGGGGCCTCGGCGCAGGCTCGGTCCGAGCTGCGGCTGACCGCCGCGCGCAACGAGTTCGTCTCCTTCCAGGTGGCGCTGCACGGCGGCGACGCGGGCCTGCGAGGCGTGCGCGCGAGCCTGGCGTCGCTGGACGGCCCATCGCGCATCGCGGGCACGGACGTGACGCTCTACCGCGAGGCGTACGTCACCACGAAGCAGCCCTCGGTGAAGGGGGAGCCCGTGGGGGCGTGGCCGGATGGGCTGGTGCCGGACCGGGATGAGATTGCCGGCGAGGCGCGCAAGGCCTTCCCGTTCGACGTGCCCGCGGGCGAGGCGCGCGCGGTCTGGGTGGACGTGCGCGTGCCGGAGAACGCGCCCGCGGGGGACTACGTGGGCGAGGTGACGGTGACGGCGGATGGGGGCTTCACGTCGCGAGTCACCGTGCGGCTCGCGGTGGTGGACGCGGCCTTGCCGAGCACGCCCGCGCTGGCGTCGGCGTTTCTCTTGTGGCCGCCGCACGTGTGCAACGCGCACTTTGGCCGGACGGACTGCACGCCCGCGGAGCTGGAGCCGCTGCTGACCCGTTATCAGCGCATGGCGCTGGAGCACCGCATCACCCTGTCAGGGCCGTTCCCTCGGTCGCCGTGGGCGCCGGACTGGGCCGCCTTCGACGCGACGTGGGGGCCTTTCCTGGAGGGCACCGCGCCCACGCGACTGCCGGGCGCGAAGGCGACCACGCTGGAGTATGTGGGCCCGCTCACGGCCTCCGCGCTGGCGGACTTCACCGCGCATGTGCGGGCGCGCGGCTGGCTGGACCGCGCCTATGCGCAGGTGGGGGATGAGCCTCCCTACGGCGCGAGCTTCGAGGACGTGCGCGCGCACGCGGAGTTGGTGCGTCAGTCCGCGCCGGGATTGAGGACGCTGCTGACGACGAACTCCGCCGAGCTGGCCAATCACTCGCTGGAGGACCTGGTGGACGTGGCGGTGCCGCTGGTGAACCACCTGGATGGCACCGAGGCTCCGTACGTAGGGGACCAGCGCGGCACCTACGCGGGCTTCCTCGCGCGGCCGGGCCGGCAGGTGTGGGCGTATCAGAGTTGCATGAGCCACGGCTGTGCATATGGAACCAACGCGCCGGAGAACAAGCCGGGGGCCGGGTGGCCGTCGTACATGTTGGACCGCTCGGCGGCGAAGGCGCGGGCCATGGAGTGGGTGTCCTTCCTGGAGGGCGCCACGGGCGAGCTGTACTACCAGACGGTGGGCATGCTCCCGACGGCGTGGACGGACCAGTACCGCTTCAACGGCAACGGGGACGGGACGCTCTTCTACCCGGGCACGGTGGCCGCCATTGGCGGGAGCACGGCTGTGCCGGTGGCCTCCATCCGCTTGAAGCTCATCCGCCAGGGTGTGCAGGACTACGAGTGGCTGACCGCGGTGAGCCGCGCGGGAGACCCGGCCTTCGCGCGCAAGGTGGCGCGTGAGCTGATTCCCGCGGCGTCGCGCGTGCCGGATGATGGCGCCGCGTTCGACGCCGCGCGCCTGCGCCTCATCCAGCGCTATCAGGAGCTGACAGGCGCGAGCACGCCCACGCCGCCCGCGACAGGGGATGCGAACTCGGGCGGGACGCCGACGCCGGTGACGCCGCCCGCGACGGGCGGAACCGCGTCCGGAGGTTCGACGCCGACGCCCGCGCCGACGGGGACGGTGCCCTCGGCCGCGGTGGATGCGCCCTCGGGCGGATGCAGCGCGGGCGGTGGCGGTGGCACGGCGATGCTGGCGGGCCTCCTCGTGCTCGGAGCCTGGTGGAGCCGAGGTGCTCGGCGCGCGCGGGTGCGTGTCCCGGTGCGGATGTCCCCTCGGCGTCGTCGGGGGTGACGCGGCATGACGGGCGCGAGGTGTTCCCTGTCGCGCTCGGTCGTTCACCTCGCCATGGGCGGCAGCGGGAGGGACTCGTCGATATTCCCCCGAGGGCGTCGCAGGCGGCTGGGCATGAAGGGCGCCATGCCCTCATGTCGGCCTGGGTGCAAGCGAGCGGGGAGTCGAGCACGAAAGCCTCTGCGTGTCCGTGAGGGCGGTGCGCTCGCGGTGGGCGTGATAGAGGCGCGCTCATGGACCCTCATGTGCTGGACAAGGTGGTCATCCGCGAGGCTCGCCCCGAGGACGACGGCGTGGTGGGCGAGATGCTCGTCGAGGCCTTCATCACGCAGTACGCGAAGAAGCTCCCCGAGATTGTCTACACCGACGAGCGCAAGCGCGAGCTGCGCGACGTGGCCGCGCGCCGGAAGGTGGCGACGTTGCTCGTGGCCGAGAAGGACGGTGAGGTCATCGGCACGGTGGCCCTCTTCCCGCCCGGTGCGCCGGGCTCCGAGGCGTGGCTGCCCCGTTGCGCGGACCTGCGCGGCCTGGCCACCGCCGTGCGATTCCATGGCACCGGGTTGGCCAAGCCGCTGCTGGACGCGGCCGAGGCGCTCGCGCGCTCGTGGAACGTGGACGCCATCTGCCTTCACGTGCGCAAGGGCGCGGACGGCGTGGCCCGCATGTACATGCGCCGCGGCTTCGTGCGGGAGCCGGTGGGCGACATGGTGCTGCCGTCCGTGACGCTCGAGGCGTATCGCCTGTCCTTCAAGGGTTGAGCCCCGCGGTCGGGATACCTCCCCCCAGGTACAGACGGCGCCTGGGGGAGTCGAGAACATGAAGGCATGCCCAGCAATGAGCGCCCGCAGGCCTTCATGTCCAACTCAGCCACCCGCGCAGGAGCCGTCCCCATGTATGAGTATCACGTCGATGCGTTCGTCCCGCCCGCGCCCGGCTGTGGCGCCCAAGAGGGGGGCTGGAGCCCCAAGCGGTGCGGGGACTTCGCCAGGTTCCTCAATGGCTATGCCGCGCAGGGCTGGAAGCTGCACTCCAGCGAATACCGCGCGGTGACGTCGACGAAGGGGTGTGGCACCGCGACGGGCTCGTGGCTCGTCTGTGTCTTCGAGCGAGCCGTGGCGGGATGAGCCAGGACCCCGCCTCCTCCCGAGCCGAGCCACCGCCCTGGGAAGACATTCCCTGCTCCGCCCGGGCCCTGTCGTCTCGCCGCTCGCCGCAAGCGCCCGTGTCCACGCGACCCGCCGCCGCGCTCCTGCCGTGGTGGCTCAATCCCTTGTGCCTGTTCGCGATGGCCTGCGTGCTCATGTACCGCCGCGCCGTGCCGCATGCGTGGAAGCGCCGGTGCATCTACACGCCCACCTGCTCGATGTATGGCCTTCAAGCCCTGCGCATGTATGGCTTCTGGCGCGGCGCCTGGCGGACCTGGGCGCGCATCCAGCGCTGCAACGACACCCTGTTCCAGGGCGGTGTCGATGCGCCGTGAGCGCGCCCACTGTCCGACTCGACTCAGCGGCGCACGGGCAGGGCGAACGCGAGCTGGAAGCGCGTCCCCGCGTGCTCGGGCGGGACGGTGGCGGTGACCTGGATGGCGCGGCCGTCGCCCGTGGTGACGAGCTCGCCCCGGAGCTGACCCAACTCCGTGGCGCCGCGGAAGAGGAACACCTCGGCGGCCTGCGCGAAGATGGCGGAGACGTCCTCGCCGCTGGAGCCCGCGGGGAGCTGGTCGCGGACCCACTGCGCGAAGCGGACGATGCGCCCCGTGAGGAGCTGCGCGGGCAGCGGCACCGTGTAGCCCCCGCCGAACACCGTGGGCGCGGTGGCCAGCAGCACCGCGTCCGCGTTGCGCCCGCTGCCCAGGCCCAGGATGCCGCGCTCCTCCAGGCGCGCCTGCGCGCGGATGGGCAGCATGACCTCGGTGGGGATGAGCGTCCCCTTGTCGCGCCCCGCGGGCACCTCCCACGTGGTGGGCGCGCGCACGCCGCCGGGCTGCCCCAGGATGCGCGCGAAGGAGCCGGTGTCTCGGAAGCTCGCCGCCAGCAGCGAGGCCACCGCGAAGGCGGGGCTGGCGAACGCGACCCGCTTGAGTGTGCCCTTGCTCTCGCTGCCCACCACCGGGCGGTTGAGCGCGACGCACAGCCAGCGTCCGGACTCGTCCTGGCGCAGCTCCGGCCAGGACTCGGGCACCTCGTCGCGGGCCTCCTCCAACCCCGTGGTCAGCTCCGCCACGGGCAGGCCGAGCAGGCTCGGCGACACGGCCACCACCATGGGCACCTGCGCGTGCTCGCCCAGCAGAGCCATTCGCCCCAGCCGCGCGGCGTCATCGCAGGTGTCCGTGACGAAACACGCGTCGGGGCGCTCGAAGGGCTCGGCCGCGAGCGCTGCCTCCAGTGCCTCCGTCAAGTCACCGGCCCCCACGTCGAGCACCTCCACCGCCATGCCCGCGTCGGGCGGGCACTGGTCCAGGAGCCACTTGAGCCCGCGCCACGCGGACTCCATGCGCGCCACGGGCTCGGCGGCCAGCAGGTCCTTCGCGGTGAGGAGCACTGCCTCCTCGACGACGTCTCGCGCGGACTTCACCGCGGCCGACGACGACGTCGCGCTCGAGGCCGAGCCCTTGGGCTGGATGGCGCGCAGGAAGGCATCCACCGCGCGCGACGCGGCGGCGGGGCGATGCGGCTCGCCGGGGTTCAGCAGCGTCTCCACCAGCTCCGCGCCGGACGTGGTGGCGGGGCCCGTCGCGGGCGTCGGGTCCGGTGTCGTGCCCCGCAGCGCGGCGGCGACCGCCTCGGAGAGCCGGCCCGCGCCCACGATGGAGGCCACCCGCTCCGCGCCCGCCTCGGGGGACAGGCCCGCGCGGGACAGCTCGTCACGCAGGCCCTGGAGCGCGCGCAGCTCGGGCACCGCCGCGATGACCTCCGCGAGTTGGAAGGCGCGCAGCTTGTCGAAGGACAGCGTCACGGTGCGCGTGTCCTGCGCGCCCAGGCGGTCCACCACGGTGGCGCGCAGGCCGGACGCGGCGCGGCTCAGCTCGGTGGGGAAGGACTCGGAGGTGAGGTGGAAGCGCCGCCCCGTGGCGGGAGACGCGAACGCCCCCGCGACCAGCCACCGCACCCGCGCGTTCTCTGCACTCGCTCCGCTCTGACTCATCTCGGCTCCCCCCAACTGGAATAGGTGCCTCACGTTACCCCGAGCCAGAGACCTGCGTCGTCCGTGGGTGCAGGATTCCTTGGGAGGTGTGAATCCGAGAAAAGCCAAGGAGGCCCCGGACGGCCTCTCTTGCGACACTTCCGGGTGGGAAAGGTGCGCAGGGGATGCGGCCCCGGTAGCCTGGAAAGACCATGTCCATCCGCAAGGACTTCATCGAGCGCACCCTGGAGCAGTTCGTCGAGGCGCTCACCCGCCTCATCAAAGCCCGGCGGGAGCACCGGTTCAGTGACTCGCTCAAGGCCATCCGCGAGACGTCGCTGTCCACGCTGGGCATGGAGTACAGCACGCTCCTCATGGCGGACGCCGAGTCCACCTCACGGCTCCTGGGGACGCCCACGCGCGTGAAGATGCTCGCGATGCTCGTGCGCGAGGACGGCGAGCTGATGAAGGCGCAGGGCGACCCGCTCACCGCCGACTCGCGCTTCCTGCTGTCGCTGGAGCTGTACCTGGAGGCGATGACGCTCGGCCTCAATCCAGACACCGCGGACGCCACGGCCATCGCCGAGCTGCGTGTCATCGTGGACACCGCATCGCTCTCCGAGCGTCATCAGCGCATGCTCGTCCTCGCGTGATGCCGCCGCGCGGCAAGCCGGCAACGCAACGCATGCGTCGCATGGCCCCCTCGTCGCTTCGGCGTGGATGACGCGCCGCGCCTCTCGGAAGCCCCTCCCGCGAGGTCGTCTTTCCGACACCGGCCGACCCACGGCACACAGCGTTAGGCCCATTCGCTGACATCGCGTCCTTGGCCTGAGTTGCGGTGCTGTCCGTGAACTCGACTACGATGAATCGCACATCGTCACGCAACACCAGGGGGGTGCGCGCGTGTCCTTCGTCGAGTTTCCCGAGAGCATCATCACCTGTCGCAACCTGGTGGGAGGCGAGTGGCTGGAGCCGGTGGGCGCCATGTCGCTGGAGGTCCGCAGTCCCTATACGGGCGCCCTGATTGGCCGGGTGCCGCTGACCTCCGCGAGCGGCGTCGCGCAGGCGGTGGAGGCCGCGAAGCCCGGCGCGGCGCAGTGGCGGGCCACGTCGCTGCGCGAGCGCACCCAGCACCTCTTGCGCTTCCGCGCGCTGCTGGAGGCCCAGGCGGGTCGGCTGGCGCACCTGGCCGCGGCCGAGGCGGGCAAGACGGTGGCCGAGGCCCGCGCCGGAATCCTCAAGGGCCTGGAGGTATGTGATTTCGCGCTGTCGTTGCAGAACCTGGACAGCGGTGGGCACATGGAGGTCAGCCGGGGCGTCACGTGTGAGTTTCGCCGTGAGCCGTTGGGCATCGTGGCGGGCGTCACGCCTTTCAACTTCCCCGCCATGGTCCCGATGTGGCTGTTCCCCATCGCGGTGACGTTGGGCAATGCCTTCATCCTCAAGCCCTCGGAGAAGGTGCCGCTGACGGCGTGCGCGCTGGGCGAGTTGATGGTGGAGGCGGGCTATCCCGCGGGCGTGTTCTCCGTGGTGCACGGCGGACGCGAGGCGGTGGATGCGCTGGTGGTGCATCCGGACGTGCAGGCGCTGGCCTTCGTGGGCTCGTCCTCGGTGGCGCGGCACCTGTACTCAGAAGGGGGCAAGCGGGGGAAGCGCGTGCTCGCGTTGGGCAGCGCGAAGAACCACCTCATCGTCGTGCCGGACGCGGATCCATCACTGACGCCGCAGGCGGTGGTGGACTCGTTCACGGGCTGCGCCGGGCAGCGGTGCATGGCGGCGAGCGTGCTGCTCGCGGTGGGGGAGGTGCAGCCGCTGGTGGACGACATCGTCCAGCGCGCGGCGCGGTTGGAGCTGGGGCCGGGCATGGGCGCGCTCATCGACCGGGGCGCGGTGGACCGCTTGGAGACGGCCATCGCGCGGGCCAGGGAAGAGGGCGCGCGCGTGCTGTTGGACGGGCGAGGCAGGCGCCCCGCGGGTGAGGCCTGGGCGGGGGGCAACTGGCTGGGGCCCACGATCCTGGATGGGGTGTCGCCGGAGATGGAGGCCGCGCGGCGCGAGCTGTTCGGGCCGGTGCTGTCCATCATCCGCGTGCCCACGCTGTCCGCGGCGTTGGCCGTGGAGAACGCGTCTCCCTATGGGAACGCGGCGTCTGTCTTCACCACCAACGGCGCGGTGGCGCAGGCGGTGGTGGAGGGCGCGCGCGCGGGCATGGTGGGCGTGAACGTGGGCGTGCCGGTGCCGCGCGAGCCGTTCTCCTTTGGCGGCACGGGCGACTCGAAGTTCGGCCACGGCGACGTCACCGGACCCTCCAGCCTCGACTTCTGGACCCAGCTCAAGAAGGTGACGCGCAAGTGGACCGCGCGCACCGACGGCTCGTGGATGAGCTGACGCCGTCGCCTCCTCGTCGCGCTTCCTCGCACATTCGTGTCCCGCGCCCGAGAAGGAGGGCGCACCCATGGCCGACAAGAAGCCCGTGAATCACATCCGCCTCACCTCGCATCCGGACGGTGAAGCTCCGGGTGTGGCCATCCACTGGGGAGACCCCGAGCCCCTGCGTCGGGGGCCCGTGGTGGCCACGCTGGGTGACCCGTCGAAACGCAATGCCATCGGGACGCACTCGGGCGCGTATGCCATCTACCGCGCGCTGGCGGTCTCCGCGGGCAAGCTGCCGCCGGACCACCGCGCGGACCTGACGCACACGTCGCCCGCCGCTCAGATTGGTCCGCATCCCTCGTGGAGCGATGCCTCGCGCATCGTGTCGTTGGACCCGTGGGGCGCCATCGCGCCGCAGGTGTTCCGCGCGTTCCTGGAGCAGGACGTGGACTTCCGGCCCACCATCGCCGTCACGCGGGCGCACATCAACCTGCCCGAGGTGCGCGACGCCATCGCTGCGGGGCGCCTCAAGGCCGATGGCGACCTCGTGGCACCCAACGGCGACATCAAGGTGGTGAAGGCCGCGGTGGAGCCCGTCTGGTATCTGCCCGGCATCGCCAAGCGCTTCGAGCTGACGGAGAGCGCGCTGCGCCGCGGCCTCTTCGAGCACACGGGCGGCATGTTCCCGGAGCTGATTACGCGCCCGGACCTGCACGTGTTCCTGCCGCCCATCGGCGGCCTGTCGCTGTATGTCTTTGGAGACATCGAGTCGCTGGCGGACCGGGACGTGCCGCTGGCGGTGCGCGTGCATGACGAGTGCAACGGCTCGGATGTGTTCGGCAGCGACATCTGCACGTGCCGGCCCTACCTGGCGCACGGCATCGAGGAGTGCGTGCGCACCGCGCAGGGCGGAGGCGCGGGCCTCATCGTGTACCTGCGCAAGGAGGGGCGCGCGCTGGGCGAGGTGACCAAGTTCCTGGTCTACAACGCGCGCAAGCGACAGGAGGGCGGGGATCAGGCGGCCACGTACTTCCAGCGCACCGAGTGCGTCGCGGGCGTGCAGGACATGCGCTTCCAGGAGCTGATGCCGGACGTGCTGCACTGGCTGGGCATCACCCGCATCCACCGCTTCGTGTCGATGAGCGACATGAAGCACGACGCCATCACCCGCTCGGGCATCGAAATCCTGGAGCGCGTCCCCATCCCGGACGAGCTGATTCCAGCGGACGCCAAGGTGGAGATGGAGGCGAAGAAGGCCGCGGGCTACTTCACGCGCGGGCCCGTGGCGGATGCGGACGCGCTGACGCGGGTGAAGGGGCGTGACCTCGATGCTTGACGAGACGACGCCGCGTGCACGGCAGGACGTGTCCCCCACGGTGGCGTGGCTGCGCAGCCCCGCCGCCATCCGCGAGCGGTGCCACCAGATGCTGGACCTGGGGTTGGCGGGGCGCCTGCCGCACTTCCGCGTGGAGCCCTCGCGCTTGCCCGCGGTGGTGGACCGCGTGCTGGCGGTGACGCGCGAGGCCTACCCCACGCTGGACATCCCGGTGCACAGCCGCTGGCGGCACTTCGACGCGGGCGGGGTGCCTCGGCTCGCGGAGCTGGAGGCGCGGCTGTCCAAGCTGTCTCCCGAGGAGCGCGCCCGCGCGAAGCTGGACCTGGTGGTGGTGAGCGTGCTCCTGGACGCGGGCAGCGGGCCGGCGTGGCGCTACCGCGAGCAGGGCGGCGGCACGTATGTCCGCTCGGAGGGGTTGGCGGTGGCCAGCCTGCGCATGTTCATGGCGGGGCTGTTCTCGTCCGACCCGGACCGGCCCCTGCGCGCCGACGCCGAGGCGCTGGGACGGCTCACGCGCGAGTCGCTGGGCCAGGGCCTCCAGGTGACCGGGGACAATCCGCTCCACGGCTTGGAGGGCCGGCTGCACCTCTTGCACGGCGTGTCGCGCGCGCTGCCTCGGCCGGGGGCGATGTTCGACATGCTCGCGGCCCATCGCCGCAGCGTGCGCGCCGCGGAGGTGCTGGGCACGGTGCTGGAGGTGCTGGGCCCCATCTGGCCCGGGCGCGTGATGGTGGACGCGGTGAACCTGGGTGACGTGTGGCCGCACTCGTCCTTGGGGCCGGTGGAGAGCGCGGACGCGCTGGTGCCCTTCCACAAGCTGTCCCAATGGCTGGCGTACTCGCTGATGGAGCCCTTGAACGAGGCGGGCGTGGGCGTGACGGAGCTGGACGCGCTCACGGGGCTGCCCGAGTACCGCAACGGCGGCCTCTTCGTGGACCTGGGCGTGCTGGTGCCCTACGAGACGCGGCTCTTCACGGATGTCTTCGCCCCGGCGGACGAGCCCATCGTGGAGTGGCGCGCGTTGACGGTGGCGCTGCTGGACCGGGTGGCGGCGCTGGTGCGCGGCCGGCTGGGCTTGAGCGCGGAGGAGCTGCCGCTGGCGAAGGTTCTCCAGGGCGGGACGTGGACGGCGGGCCGCCAGGTGGCGGCGGAGAAGCGGGCAGGGGGCGTGCCTCCGATTCGCGTGGAGAGCGACGGGACCGTGTTCTGAAACCAAGTGAGGGAGGGCGCATGGCATTTCCGAACTGCACCGTGGTGGACCACCCGCTGGTGAAGCACAAGCTGACGTTGATGCGGCGCGCGGACACGAGCACCGCGTCCTTTCGCGCGCTGCTCCAGGAGATTTCGCTCCTCCTCGGCTACGAGGCGATGCGGGACCTGAAGCTGCGCGACGAAGAAATCCAGACGCCCATGGCGAAGACGCGGGCGCCGCTGCTGGATGGCAAGAAGCTGGTGCTGGTGCCCATCCTGCGCGCGGGCCAGGGCATCGTGGATGGGATGCTCCAACTCGTGCCGTCGGCGCGCATGGGGCACATCGGCCTGTACCGCGATCCGGAGACGCTCGACGCGGTGGAGTACTACTACAAGGTCCCGGCGAACCTGGCGGACCGCGATGTCATCGTCTGTGACCCGATGCTGGCCACGGGGAACTCGGCGGTGGCGGCGCTCCAGCGGGTGAAGCGCAGCCGCCCCGGCAGCCTGCGCTTCGTGTGTCTGTTGGCGTGTCCCGAGGGACTGACCAACCTGCGCGAGCACCACCCGGACGTGCATGTCTTCACCGCCGCCATCGACGAACGGTTGGATGAGCACGGCTACATCCTGCCGGGCCTGGGCGACGCGGGAGACCGCCTCTTCGGCACGAAGTAGGTGACGTGGATGCGAGCGGGGGCGAGGCCCGAGGCTAGAGTGTGTTCGTGACCTCGTCCGTGTTGTGGCTCGTGCCCCTGCTGTGCGCCGCGTCTCCTGTCCAGGTGGAGCTCGTCTTCGGCGGGGATGTGATTCCACACGGCGAGGTGAAGACCGTTGCCCAGGAGCACGCGCGCCTGGGCTCGGTTCCTCCCGAGGGCGGCGCCGCCCCCTCGCTCAACCACGGTGGGTGGGACCACCTCTTTGGCCCGGTGGCGGACGTGCTGCGCACCGCGGACGTGGGCGTCGTCAATCTGGAGACGCCCGTCACGGACAACCGCAAGGCCGTGACGCGGGAGCTGCTGTTCAACGCGCCCTCGGACCTGGTGCGCGCGTTGTCGAGCGCGGGCGTGAAGGTGGTGTCCACGGGCAACAACCACGCGAGGGACCAGCGGCCCGAGGGACTGGTGGAGACGCTCAAGCACCTGGACGCCACGGGCATCCAGCACACGGGCACGGGGACCACGCTCGCCGCCGCGTGGACGCCGGTGTTCCGCGACGTGGAGGGGGTGCGGCTGGGCTTCCTGTCCTTCACGCGGTGGCTGAATGGCTTCAGCAACCCGAAGGACGCGGAGGCCCCTCACGTGGCCTTCGTGCCCTACGCCGTGCACCGCCTGCACCGCGGGCTCACGCCGGAGGAGGCCACGGAGCAGGTGCGCGCGGCGGCGGCGAAGTGCGACGCGCTGTTCGTGATGGTGCACTGGGGCACCGAGTATGCGGACACGCCGCATCCCGAGGACCGGGCGCTGGGGCGCGCGCTGCTCGACGCAGGGGCGTTCGCCATCATCGGCCACCACCCGCACGTGCTCCAGCCGCTGGAGGCGTACACCACGGCCTCGGGGCGCAAGTCGTTCATCGCGTACTCGCTGGGCAATCTGGTGGCGAACCAGGGGCGCTTCTACAGCCACGCACCGGGCAAGGCGGGCAAGGAGGGGGACAAGCGCGACTCGATGCTCCTGCGCGTCTCCGTGGTCCGTCCCTCGGAAGGCGCCCCCGTGGCGCTGTCGGACGTGGAGGTCCTGCCGGTCTGGATTGAGAACAACGCGGTGGGGCGCAAGCGCGCCGAGGCGCGGAACATCCAACCCGTGCTCATCGACCGCGAGGTGGAGGCGGTGTCCGAGCGGCTGGCGCTGCTCGCCTCGCGCACGGAGACTCCGAGCAAGGACGCGCGCGCGGAGAAGGCGGAGCTGGAGCAGCGCCTGACTCAGTCGCGCTTCCGGCGCGAGCGCATCCTGCGCATGTTGCCCGAGGGCTTCGAGGTGGCGCTGCCTGGGCTGCGTCGCCGCCACGCCTCGGTGCAGGCGACGCCCGCGGCGACCGCGCAGTCGCGGCCCTGATCAACGCACGGGCACGCGGGCGAGCAGGAACTCCACGGCGTCGCGACTTCGAGCACAGCGCTCCTTGAACCCAGCGCTCAGCTCGGGCGTGCGCGTGAGCCGAGTCCAGTAGGCCAATGCCTGACGTCCCGCCTCGGCCCAGACATCGAGGGTGGCGGCGGAAGGGGGCAGCGGCTCGAAGTCGCGTTTGACGAGGCTCGCCCCCACGGGCGCGAAGACCATGGGCAACATGTCGTAGACGGGCGCGAGCCGGAATCGCCCCGGAGACTCCACGTGGAAGGAGAGATTGCCCGGGTGGCGGTCCGTGTTCCCGATGAGCTGACCGAAGGTGTCGAGCCAGCGCACGGCCCGCGCATCCGCGTCGCTCAAGCGCTGCGCGGCGACGAGCTGACGCGAGGCCTCGGTCCAGTCACGGCCCGGGCCGACATAGGCGTGCGTGAGCGCTCGCAGCGAGAGCAGCGGTCGCCGCCCACGGTCGCCCACGCGGTCGCAGCGCTCGACCTCGAGGAACCGGCGTCCGCCGATGTCCATCCAGCGTGAGCGGCTGGCGAGGTGGCCCGAGGCGCGAAGGGTCTCCAGCGCGAGGTGCTCGCAGATGAGCAGGTCTCGCCAACGGCTCGCGGCGCCGCCTCGGTCGGTGTCCGCGAACTTCACCAGCACATGCCGCCCATCCACGAACGCGGTGAACTTGGGCTGGGTGCCGCCCACCGCCGCGCCCGTCGAGACCCCGAGCGAGGAGCGCGCGAGCTCGGAGTAGCGCTCTGGATCCACCGGGAGCGGCGCGCTCGCCAGCCAGCGACTCAAGGACTCACCGCCGAGGATGAGCTGGCCCGTGCAGTCCTCGCCTCGCCGGGCCAGCGCGAGCAGGAGTTGATCCGCGGACCAATCGAGCGGGCGGGAGGGAAGCTCCAGGTCCGGGTGCCGCCGCGAGAAGTCCTGCCCGAGATAGCCCTGCGGCCCCATCTCGGCGACGAAGGGCGGGAGGCCCGCGAAGAACTCGCCGGTCCCGTCGGCGTGCTCGAACCAGTGCTGCCCGTTCGCGAGCAGATGCAGCTCACCGTGACGGTGGATGTGGCCCGCCTCGTCCACGCCGTGCACGGGCACCCGGGTGCCGAGCCCCGCGACCGAACGCGTGTGCGCGTAGCGCGTGGCCCGGCCCTTCCCCATGCGGCAGACGTGCGCGCCGGCCTTGGCGATGAGGCGCGAGAGCGTGGGCTGCGACACGGCGAGCCGCCGAGCCAGCTCACCGGCCTGGATGCGGGGCTGTTGGACCAGGAGCGAGAGAAGTTCGCTCACGACGTCACCTGCTGAATGGAGTCATGAATGGATTCGTGAATGGATTCTGGCCGGATTCTTGAGCCTAAGGCATCGAATTTTCTGGGGTGGATCAGAAGATTTGGACATGGATTTGGTCGACCGGGTAGCGCGCCGGGCGGGGAGCCAGGGCGGTGGCGGATCCGGGCGGTTCTGCACTACAGGTGAAGCCCATGACGTCGCAGGGGACCGCCAGCGAGCCTCGTCCTGGGGCGCAGTCCTCCGCGCCCGCGCGCTCAGGGCGGTGGCTCGCCTTTGTCGGGACGTCGGTGGGGCTCCATGGCGTGTTGGGCGCGTTGCTCGCGCTCGGGCCTTCGCGCGCGCCGCCGCGTCTGCACGACCGCGTGAACGAGCCGGTCGCGGTGGACATCGCCTGGAAGGGCGCGGGTGATGTTCGTTCGCCAGGGCTCGAGGCGGGAGCACACGGCGTGGCCGCGCAGCCCGATGCACCGGCTGCTCACGCCCAGGGGGGGCCGCTGAAGTCCAGCGAGCCCCGTGCGAAAGACGCCCCCGTCGAAGCGCTGGCGCCCCACCCACCGCGTGTCGCCAGCACCCGGTCAGAGCCCGCGAGGAAGCCCAGCGCATCCCACGCCCCCCTCGAACGGACCGCGCCGCCGAGCGCACGGCTCGCGCCGTCGCATCTCGTGCTCCCGCCGCCTGTGCCTGTGCCCTCGCGGACGCCAGAACCCGCGCGAGCCACAAGCGCACGGGCCGAGCCCGCGCCGGTTCCTGGCGCAACCGCTGAACCGTTGCGCGTCGCCAGCGCTCAGCCGCAACCCCTGCCTGCGTTGGGTTCGTCGCCTGCGTCACCCTCGGAATCGCCTCGCTCACCCAGTCCTGAGCTGGGGTTCGCGGCGGAGTCCGCACGGGCCGGAGCCGCGGCCAGCGCTGCGCGCGGTGGGGCCACTCCCTCGGGCGTGACAGGGCCGGGGACCTCCTCGGAGGGAGGGGACGGGCGGCTCGCCATTGTCGACTACACCCTTCGTCTCTCGCGGCGCGTGATGCGTGAGCAACACTATCCCGAGCCCGCGGTGCGGCTGGGAATGAGAGGCATTGCCCAGGTTCGGGTGACCGTGCGACGAGATGGCTCTCTCGCCGCGACGCCCCGGCTCTCGCAGTCCTCGGACTTCGAGCTGCTCGACGTCGAGGCCTTGCGCATGGTGAATGCTTGCGCGCCCTTCGAGCCGCTGCCTGCGTCCTGGCCCTACCTCGAAGCGGAGCTGGTCATCCCCGTGCGCTTCTTCCTCAAGACCGGGAATTGAGCGTCTGACCAAGATTTTCGCGTCCCCCAGCTTGCACTCAGAGTCCAGGCTGTCACTAAGTGGACCCCCCACCCCTGGAGGTCCCATGTTCTCTCGTCGTATCGGGCTGCCCCGTGCCGCATGGGCGGCGCTCGCCATGGCAGGAGCCCTGGCCTGCGCCCCTGTTGAAGAACTCCCCGAGCCAACCCCCGCGCCAGCGTCCGTGAAGCAGGGCCTCGGCGTGCCGGGCTTCGCGGAGCTGCACCACCACATGTTCGCGGAGGAGGCCTTCGGCGGAGGCTGGTTCCACGGCAGCTATACCGGTGCCCTCACCACGTGCGACGGAGGACTTCCGGAGAGTGACCACGCGCGCGTTCGAATGGACCTGAGCAACCTGCTCAATCTGTGTCCCAACTCGGGCGGGGTGGATCTGCGGGGCGTGCCCATCTTGTCGCAGCTCTTTGGCGTGGGCGGCGCGGTGGCCTCGGAGTTCCTTGGGAAGATTGAAGGCACGCAAGGCGACACCGGGCTGCACCTGGGCCGGCGCGTCCCGAACAGCGAGTGGCCGCGCTGGGACACCATCGCGCATCAACAGTCCTGGGAGGGCTGGTTGAAGCAGGCGCATCAAGGGGGCCTGTCGCTGGTGGTGGTCTCCGCCGTCAGCAATCAATTCCTCTGCGAAGCGCTGCCGCCGCAGAACCGCAAGCGGGGCTGTGACGAGATGGCGGACGTGGAGGTCCAGCTCCAACTGGCGCGTCAGTTCGACGCCGCGAATGATTGGGTGGAGATTGCCCTGTCGCCTGCGGATGCCCGGCGGATCATCTCGCAGGGCAAGCTGGCCATGGTGCTCTCCATCGAGACGAGCAAGCTGTTCGGCAGCAAGGACTGGCGCGCGGAGCTCGATCGCTTCCATGCGCTCGGTGTGCGCACGCTCCAGCCCGTGCACCAGTTGGACAACCGCTTCGGCGGCGCGGCGCTGCACAACGTCATCTTCCAGGCGGCGCAGTTCCTGGAGAACTGCCACATCGACACGGACTGCGGCGTCACCGCGGGCAACTTCACGTTGGGCTTCGACGTGGACGCGCAGTGCCGCAACGTGCGCGGACTCACGACGGAAGGCCAGCAGCTGGTGCAGGCGATGATGGACAAGGGGATGCTCATCGACCTGGCCCACCTGTCCGAGAAGGGCGTGAAGGACGCCTACTCGGTGGCGGAGCGGAACAACTACTACCCGCTCTTCATCAGCCACGGACACTTCCGCGAGGTGATGAACGGCAAGCTGGCGGAGAACGAGAAGACGACGCCGGCCTGGGTGGTGCAAATGCTGCGGCGCACGGGCGGCATGTTCGGCCTGCGCACGGCGCACGACGAGACGCGCACGTACACCAAGGCGAACATCGCCAATGACTGCCAGGGCTCCAGCCGCTCCTTCGCGCAGGCGTACGAGTTCGGCCGTCAGGGCCTCAAGGTGCCCATGGCCTTCGGCGCGGACTTCAACGGCTTCATCCAGCAGACGCGTCCGCGCTTCGGTCCGAACGGCGCGTGCTCGGCGGGCTTCCAGGCCGAGGCCGATGCCCAGGAGCACGCGCAGGAACAGCACGGCCCCGCGCGCCTGGGCACGCCCTTTGATGAGCAGGGACTGGCGCACGTGGGCCTGCTGCCCGACCTCTTGAAGGACCTGCGCAACCTGGGGGCGGACACGACCGGATTGAACAATTCCGCCGAGACTTTTATCCGCATGTGGGAGCGCACGAGCGCGGCGCGCGTGGGGATGGCGGACGCGGCGAACGACATGGACACGAGCGGCGTGGCTCCCTGGGTGGCGCCGGGCGAGCGTGAGAAGGCGTACCCCACGGTGTGCGGCAAGGCGTACGCGCCGGACTCAAAGGAGCTGGGGCAGGGCTGCCGCTTCGACGATGAGTGCGTCAGTGAACAGTGCACGTCGGTGCTGTGCGACACGTTCGACGGGCGCTGCGTGTGCAACGACGATGGAGACTGTGGCGCGGCGAGTTACTGCCAGGACGGGGTGCCGGGCAACCCGAGCGACAACGACTGCGTGCCGAGGAAGGCGGACTGGGCCTCGTGCAGTCGAGATGGGCAGTGCCTCTCCGGGGCGTGTGGCGGTTGCCTGAACGCGGTGGGTTGGTGCTACGCGCCGCGTTCGAAGGCGCTTGGGCAGACGTGCAAGTCGGACCGGGAGTGCACGACGGACCGGTGTAGCGCGGACTGCTACTTGAACCCCACGGGCGTGTGCCTCTGCAACAGCGATTCGCAATGTGGGGCGAACCAGTTCTGTGGGTGGGGGCTGAACTCGGGCAAGTGCGTGAACAAGCGCTCCCGGGGCGCGGCCTGTTCGAGCGACCGCGAGTGCCTGTCCGACCGGTGTCGCTGGTCGTTCACCTGCGCGTGAGAAGAAGAGGGGACAGGCAGGCGCCCGAGGTCGGGAGCGGTTTGCGAACTCGGGCGCGGCTGTCATGGCCCATGGGGTGAGCGGTGGGCGGAATGGGGTGATGCGCTAGACTGCCGCACCATGCGTCGCAAAGCCCTATTCCTGCTCCCGTTGTTGCTCCTGGCCTGCAACCGTGAACCGGCCGCGAACGAAGCCGCGATCGCCGTCAACGTCGCCTACGACACGTCCTTCAAGAAGGGCTGCTTCGTGGTGCGAGCGCGTGACGGCTTGGGCAAGGAGGCCCTGGCCCGGGTGAACGCGGCCGATCGATCGGACAGCTCGAAGCCCGTGACGGTGGCGGTCTACCGCAAGGCGGACTGGGGGCGTGACGTGGAGATCAACGTCACGGCGTTCGAGCTGAAGGACTGCACGGCCACGGCGGCGGGAATGCCCCTGGCGACGCCGGTGGACAGCTCCACGAAGTCGTTCGCGTTCAAGGACGCGGGCAAGCAGTCGTGGGACGTCGCGCTCATCACGCCGGACGCGGATGGGGACGGCTACGTGGCCATGCGTGACGGCGGCGGCGGCACGGACTGCGATGACTCACGCGCGGACACGTACCCAGGCGCGAAGGAACTCTGCGACGGGGTGGTGAACAACTGCGGCGGTCAGGTGGACGAGGGTCTGCCGAAGACGAAGTACTACCGGGACGAAGACGGGGATGGTTACGGCGATCAGAGTCAGATGAAGGAGCTGTGCTCCGCGCCCGCCGGCTACGTGGCGGAGACCGGGGGAGTCTTCGATTGCAATGACAAAGCGAAGGACATCCACCCGGGGGCGACGGAGATCTGCAACGAGATCGACGATAACTGCAACGGAGTCAAGGACGAGGGCCTGGACCAGGAGTGGTTCAGGGACGCTGACGGCGACGGGTTTGGAGACGCAACAGCCTGGCTCGTGAATTGTGCGAAGCCCGCGGGCTACGTGGCGAAGCGCAGCGAGGGAAGTGGATTCGACTGCAACGACTCCGATGCAGCCATCAACCCGCTCGCGACGGAGAAGTGCAACGGCGTCGATGACAACTGCACGGGTGGCATCGATGAGACGTTCCCGGACAAGGACAAGTCCTGCACCAACGATGTGTGCGTTGGCAAGTTGGTATGCAACGCGAACCAGGATGGGCTCATGTGCAACGCCCTCGCGCCGGTGACCTATCACCGTGACGCGGACGACGATGGGTCCGGTTCGTCGAATTCGGCAGATGCGCTGAAGGTGTGCCCGCCCAATGGAAAGCCGGCTGGGTATGTTACGAGTAGCGATGACTGCGACGACAAGGACCCGCACAATTTCCCTGGCAACCCGGAGATCTGCGACGACCGAGACAACAACTGCTCGGCCGGAACGAATGAAGAGGCCCGGCCCTCCGGTATCTGCGGGGACAAGGGGTGGGGTCAGGTCGCGGATGCTGTGCTGGCGGCGGGGACGACGTGGAACACGGTGGCGACTGCCCCCTCGGGCTATCCCGTGTGGATCGCTGGCGCGGGTGGCGCAATGGCTGTTCGTGAGACAGCCAGTTCGCAGTTCGTGAGCTGGAACGGGAAGTGCGGCAGCTTTGACTGGCGAGCTGCTTGGGTAAGGCCCGATGGAGCGATCTTCCTGGCGGGGGCCGGTGGAAACATCGCAGTCTTCAAACTGGGAGATTCAGCCTGTGCCAGCCTCTCCACCGCGGCAGCGACGGGAGGGACAACCTCGAATCATCCGCTCACAGGAATCATTGGCTTCATGAGCGGCGGCAACACACTGGTCTACGTGGTGAATGACGATGGCCAGGTCTACGAGTGGCGTGTCGGTCAGGCCTTGACGGCCAAACTCGATGTCAGTGGGCGCAAGTACCAGGACATCCACGGGTTCGACATGACGCACGTCCTGGTGGCTGGATACACGGGAAACTCTTCGAATCCCACTCCGGCGTTGTTCTCAACGGATGTCACCCAAACAACGCCTGGAACGACGTTGCACTCGTTCGCCAGTGCTCTGCCCAATAGCAACAAGGTGTTGTTCAACAAGGTTTGGGCTTGGGATGCGACCCATGCGTATGCCGTGGGGACACAGGGCGCGATTGTGAGATGGGACGGCGTGAGCACGTGGACGCCAGTGAACCCTGGCGGGCTCAATCTGGAGTTCAGCAGTGTGTGGGCGATGGACGACGCCTCTGTTTATTTGACAGACACGTCCGGAGTGATCCGTTGGCTGTCCCCGAGTGGTTGGAACACGCGGTACAATTCGGGCGGCGAGCTGCGGGACCTGGTGGTCGTACCGCGCACGGACGGCTCGAACATCTGGGATTACTGGGCGGTGGGTCCCAACAACCGCGTCATCCACTTCCCGGAATAGTTCCGGAAGTTCCTCCCGCCACGCATCCGTCGTGGCGGGAGTGCAGCCCCTGGGCCTTCAGTGACAAGGTTCAGTATTGAACGCCAGGAATGCTGCTCTGGCATGTCTGGATGGTTTTGAGTGTTCCCGATAGTGTCGGTCCATGGCACGAATCATGGACCGGGGGATTGCAGCGCTCCTCATCTGCGGGTTGATGGGGGTGCCGCGCTTGGCGCAGGCCACGGAGGCGTTGGACCGACAGCTTCGCGAAGCGGTCCGCCTCTACGAAGACCTGGAATATGAGCAGGCGTTGGGTTTGCTCAAGCGGGCCCACCAGTCCTCGCGAGGCGCCTCCGATGACACCGCGGTGTTCCTGCTCGAAGGCATCGTGTGTGCGGACTTGGGGCGCTGGGAGACTGCCCGCAGCGCATTCCGGTCCGCGCTGCTTCGGCAGCCCGAGGCCCGGCTTCCGCTGAAGGTCTCTCCGAAGGTGGAGCGCGAGTTCGAGGCGGAGCGAGTGAAGGCGCGCCAGGAACTCGCTCGTCGCACCGCAGCCACCCCCGCGAGCAAGACGGTCGCGACGTCCAAGCCTCTGTCCGTGGACGTGGAGAAGCCGCAGGTCGGGTCAGTAGCTCTCGTGGCTGAGGACCCGCTGCGAGCGGCCGCTCCGGCTGAGTCCGCTCCCGTGGCGTCCTCCGCACCTTCAGAGGTGCTCACCCTCAGGGGTGACACGACACGCAGTGGAGCCGCGAGCGGTCGTCGAGTCTCGACAGTGACGTGGTCGCTCTTGGGGGCGGGCGTGGTGGCGGGTGGGGTGGGTTCCGTCTTTGGCGTGTCGTCACGAGGTCATGTGGCGGATGCGCGCAAGGCGCAGTTTCAGGACGAGCTCATCCTTCATCACACTCAGGCAGAGAGCACCGCGCGGACAGCGAACATCCTCTTCGGGGTAGCAGGCGCCGTGGCAGTGGGGGCGGTGGTGACGTGGCTGCTGACTCCGAGCGAGTCAGTGGCCTCTGTGGAGGTGGCGCGATGAGCCGCCTGACACTCTGTGGACTGGGTTTGTTGTGGGGCGTGATGGCGTGCACGGTGCCGGGTTTGGACGAACTCCAGGGTGGGAGCGCACGCGCCTGCAATGCGCAGCATGTCTGTGCCAGTGGCTCCGTGTGCATTCAGGGAACCTGTCAGCCCTGCGACGGCGCAGTCGTTCAAGCGTATCCAGATGCAGACCGAGACGGTCACGGCGCGATGGGAAGGCCCGCGGAGGTGTTTTGTGGTCGTGCACCCGCAGGTTATGCGACGTCGAATGACGATTGTGACGACACGAACCCAAGTACCTATCCGGGCGCGAAGGAACTCTGCGATGGGCTGGTGAACAACTGTGGCGGCTTGGCGGATGAGGGCCTGCCGAAGACGAAGTACTACCGGGACGAAGACGGAGATGGTTACGGCGATCAGAGTCAGATGAAGGAGCTGTGTTCCGCGCCCGCCGGCTATGTGGCGGAGACTGGGGGAGGCTTCGATTGCAATGACAAAGCGAAGGACATCCACCCGGGGGCGACGGAGATCTGCAACGAGATCGACGACAACTGCAACGGAGTCAAGGACGAGGGCTTGATCCAGGAGTGGTTTCGAGACGCGGACGGTGACGGTTTTGGCGACGTGACGGCCCGAGCCGTGAACTGCGCGAAGCCCACTGGCTACGTGGCGAAGCGCGCGGAGGGGAATGGGTTCGACTGTAACGACAACAATGCGGGGATCAACCCTCTCGCGACCGAGAAGTGCAACGGCATTGATGACAACTGCACGGGTGGCATCGACGAGACGTTCCCGGACAAGGACAAGTCCTGCACCAACGACGTGTGTGGGGGGGCGTTGGTGTGCAACGCGAACCAGGATGGGCTCGTATGCAACGCCCCCCCGCCGGTGACTTATCACCGTGACTCGGACAGCGACGGGGTCGGTTCGGCGAATGCTGCGGATGCCCTGAAGGCGTGTCCATTCGGAGGGTATCCGGCTGGATACGTCCTGAGCAGCAACGACTGCGACGACAAGGACCCGCACAATTTCCCTGGCAACACGGAGATCTGCGACGACCGAGACAACAACTGCTCGGCCGGAACGAGTGAGGAGGCCCGGCCCTCCGGTATCTGCGGGGACAAGGGGTGGGGTCAGGTCGCGGATGCTGTGCTGGCGGCGGGGACGACGTGGAACACGGTGGCGACTGCGCCCTCGGGCTATCCCGTGTGGATCGCTGGCGCGGGTGGCGCAATGGCTGTTCGTGAGACAGCCAGTTCGCAGTTCGTGAGCTGGAATGGGAAGTGCGGCAGCTTTGACTGGCGAGCTGCTTGGGTAAGGCCCGATGGAGCGATCTTCCTGGCGGGGGCCGGTGGAAACATCGCAGTCTTCAAACTGGGAGATGCAGCCTGTTCAGGCCTCTCCACCACGATAGCGGAGGGGGCACAGCACTCGAACAATCCACTCAGTGGCATCATTGGTTTCGTCGAGAATGGTGTGACTACCGTCTATGTTGTGAATGATCAGGGGCATCTCTATCAATGGATTGTGGGGACCTCGCTCAAATACAAATCGGGGCGTGCGCCGAACTATCAGGACATTCACGGGCATGATGCGGCTCATCTTCTGCTGGTTGGATTCACGGGAAACCTTTCGATTCCTACCCCTGCGCTGCTGTCTGCCGATGGGAGCGTGGTAAACCCCGGGTCCACGCTACATGCGGTTGACTCGAATACACCGACCAAAACAATCATCAATAAGGTGTGGTCGTGGGATGCATCGCATGCCTACGCAGTAGGTACGAATGGAGCCATGTTGCGTTGGGATGGGGCTTCCTCATGGGCATTCGCTAATCCGGATCCCACGGTCAATTTTAGTCTCACGAGTGTGTGGGCATTGGATGAATCGACGGTCTACACGACAGATGTGCTGGGCGCAGTCCGTTGGTTGTCCCCGAATGGTTGGATCACACGGGTCAACGGTGGCGGCGAGCTGCGGGACCTGGTGGTCGTGCCGCGCACGGATGGCTCGAACATCTGGGACTACTGGGCGGTGGGTCCCAACAACCGCGTCATCCACTTCCCGGAGTGAGACGCGTCAGGGCGCGCGGAGTCTCCGCGCGCCCTGACGGATTCACGGTCCGCTCGTCTCGTAGCTGGAGGGCGTGGTCACTCGGACTGGACCACGCGTCTGTTTCGGGGGCGCGCGGGTGAAGGCCCAGAAGGTCAGGGCACCCGCGCTGAAGCTCGCGCCCAGCACGCAGACCCCGGTCCATCCCCAGTGCGCATACGCGAGCGTCGAGGCGATGGCGCCCGCCCCGCTCCCCACGGAATAGAAAAACATGTAGCCCGCGACGAGCCGACTGCGAGCCTCGGGGCGCACGCTGTAGAGCATGCTCTGGTTGGTGACGTGCACGGCTTGGATGGCGAGGTCCAAAAGAATGACTCCCACCACCAGGGCCCACAGGGAGTCGCCCAAGAGCCCGATGGGCAGCCACGACACCCACAAGAGCACCAAGGCGCTCCCCGTGGTCGCTTGTCCCAAGCCTCGGTCCGCGAGCTGTCCTGCTCGCACGGCCCCCAGCGCGCCCGCGGCTCCCACCAGTCCGAACAGGCCCACTTGGGTCGCTGAAAGCGAAAGCGGTGGCGCGCTGAGCGGAAGCACCAGGGACGTCCAGAAGGTGCTGAACGCCGCGAAGATGAGCATGGCGAGCACGCCACGAACGCGCAGCAGTCGCTCCTGCACGAACAGGTCGAACACCGAGCGAAGCAGCCGCGAATAGGACAGGGCCGCTTCCGCTGGCGCGTGCCGGGGCAGCACGCGGAACAGCGCCGCCGCCATCCCCACCGTGAGCAGCGCGGAGAGCAGATACACCGCGCGCCAGCCCGCGAGGTCCGCGACCACGCCCGACACCGTGCGCGCCACGAGGATGCCGAGCACCACGCCCCCCGTCACCGTGCCCACCACGGTTCCGCGCTGCTCGGCCGATGCCAGGGTCGCCGCGAAGGCCACGAGCACCTGGGTCACCACCGCGAGGAGCCCCACCACGGCCATGCCCAGGAGCAGCCCTCCCCGAGTGTGCGCGAACCCCACCAGGACCAGCGCGCCCACGGACAACAGGAGCTGTCCCATGATGAGTCGCCGGCGCTCCACGACATCTCCCAGCGGCACCACCAGGAGCAGCCCGAGCCCATAGCCCGCCTGAGTCACGGTGACGACGATGCCGATCGACGCCGCGGGAATGCCCAGCTCGACCGCCATCGCCTGGAGCAGCGGCTGGGCATAATAGACATTCGCCACGGACAGCCCGCATGCCACGGCGAACAACAGCACGACCGAGCGAGTCAGCGGAGGCGTGACTTCCTGCCCCGCCTGCGTCGCCAGTTCTCCGTCCGCCTCCTCGCCCCTCGCACCCCGCTGCTCCATCCGCATCCTCGTCACTCCGTCATGTGGTTTCGTTTTGAAACCAGCTCAGGGGTAGCGAGGCCGGTTTCAGGTTGCAACCAGATTTGGGGCCGCTAGGTTTGAGGGATGAAGCGGACTCGGTTGGAGGGAACGCCTTGCCCCGTGGCCCGGGCGCTGGATGCCGTGGGCGACGGTTGGTCCCTGCTCATCGTGCGCGATGCGTTCGATGGGCTTCGCCGGTTCGGTGAGTTCCAGAAGAGCCTCGGCCTGGCGAAGAACATCCTGGCGGCGCGGTTGCGCTTGCTGGTGGCGGAGGGCGTCCTGGAGCTGGCGCCCGCGTCGGATGGCAGCGCGTATCAGGAGTATGTGCTGACGCCGAAAGGCCGTGGGCTCTTCCACGTCGTGGTGGGGCTGCGCCAATGGGGCGAGGACCACTGCTTCGCGCCGGGAGAGGAGCGCTCCGTGCTGGTGGACCTCTCCGCCGAGCGGCCCGTGCGCAGGTTGCAACTGCCCGCGCAGGATGGACGGCTGCTGGGCCCGGACGACGCGGTCGTGAAGAAGGCCCCGGTGCGCAAGGCTCGCGCGAAGCGATAGGGCCCGCGAGCCTCACGTCCCCGCGTGACTCAGGGGCCCGGGGCGGCGGCGGGCTTCGCGGGCTCGCTGGGCAGCTCGCGCAGGGGCGTGAGTCGCTCCAGCAGCGGGCCGCCGTGCTTCAGCCTCGCGATGCGCTGCGCGGGATAGATGCCGCGGTGGCCCGTGAGCAGATACGCCACGACCGAGACGATGGCCACGTGGGGCAACACCGTGCTGCCCAAGAGCTCCACCGCCATGATGGACAGCGCGAGCGGGGTATTGGCCGCCGCGGCGAACAGCGCCGCCATCCCCACCGCCGCGCCCATCTCCACCGGCAGATGGAGCAGCCGCGCCAGCAGGTTCCCCAGCGCTGCGCCGATGAAGAACAGCGGCGTCACCTCCCCGCCCAGGAAGCCCGCGCCCAGCGTCACCACCGTGAACACCAGCTTCCACGCGAACGCGGACCCGGGCAGCGTCGGGTCCTGGAACGCGCGCACGATGCCCGGCACGCCCAACCCCAGATAGTCGTCCGTGCCCGCCAGCTTCCACAGGGCCACCACGCCCAGGCCGCCCAGCGCCATGCGCACCGGAAGCCACGGCACGCGCCGCTCCAGCAGCTTCTTCGTCCGGTGAGTGCCCTCGACGAACAACACCGCCACGCCCGCCACCGCCACCGCGAACACCAGCCACTTGCCCACCATGGGCCACGTGAGCGGCAGCGCCGAGGGGAGGGGGTAGGCCGTGTGGTGGATGCCCAGGCCGCGCGTCACCAGGTCGCCCACCACCGCCGCGACCAGCGCGGGCAGGAGCGCCTCGTAACCGAGCCGCCCCACGCACACCACCTCCAGCCCGAACACCGTCCCCGCGATGGGCGTGCCGAACACGGAGCCGAAGCCCCCCGCGATGCCCGCGGCCAACAGCTCGCGCCGCGTCTCCACCGTCACGCGCAGGCGATGCGCAATCGCATCCGCGAGGCTCGCGCCCATCTGCACCGCGGTGCCCTCGCGCCCCGCGCTGCCTCCGAACAGGTGCGTCAGCACCGTGCCCAGCAACACCATGGGCGCCATGCGCACCGGAATCTGCGCGTCACCCGCGTGCACCGTGTCGATGACCAGGTTGTTGCCGCCCCGGATGGCGTGGCCCCACTTCCCGTACAGCGCGCCCAGCACGAGCCCCGCCACGGGCAGCAGGTAGACCATCTCCTCGTGGCCTGTCCGCCACTCGGTGGCCTTCTCCAGCAAGAAGAGGAAGAC
Source organism: Citreicoccus inhibens (assembly GCF_019039035.1). GTDB lineage: Bacteria > Myxococcota > Myxococcia > Myxococcales > Myxococcaceae > Citreicoccus > Citreicoccus inhibens. The sequence continues at coordinate 43,666 of NZ_JAHNZT010000021.1, forward strand.
CGCGGATGCGACGCCGCACACCCCGCCCACCACGCTGCCCAAGGCCAACCACTGCGCCAGCGCCCGCGCGCTCCGAGAGAGTTCCACGCGGCGCAGTGTAGGCGCTCCGCGTCTGAAACAATGCGTCATCCAGCGGCAGGCCGCGTCATCCGTGGAACACTGCGTCAAGAATTTCACGTTGAGTAGCTTTTGCGGGTTTCGGTGGTGATTCTCCAATCAACCCCCTGTAGCCTGCGCGCCCCTCACCCCACCCCCTCCGTCGGAAACGACAAGGAGCAGGTCATGTCTGTTCGGCGCAGCAGCTTGTCCCTCGCCGCCATGGTCGCGGCCGCCACCGTCAGCGGCAGCGCGATGGCGAGCACCATCAACCAGAACACCTCGTGGACCATCAACCGCTCGGCGTCGTCGACGTACCGCATCGTCGCGTACGGTGACTCCATCTACGCTGGCTATGAGGGTGGCCTCTTCGACGTGGCCCGTCGCGCGGCGCCGATGATTCAGGGTGAGTACGCCGCGAAGACGTGGGGCAGCAACGTGGAGGTGGTGCGCCGCACGAAGTCCGGCGCGAAGGCGGACGACATCTACAACAACAAGATTGTCTCCGAGAAGTCGTACATGCAGGCCACCAACACGCGCGCCGTCGTGTTCGAGATGTGTGGCAATGACTACCTCCAGGCGCGCAGCGCGTTCTCGGGGCAGTCCGGCACGTGTGACTACAGCGGCCTGGAGAGCGCGCTGTCCGCGTGTGCCTCGTACACGGAGAAGGCCATGCAGGCCATCAACCAGTACGCGACCACGGCCAAGGTGAAGATTGTCTCCAACATCTACTACCCGGGCTATGCGTCGGATGACACGCTGACGGGCTGCACCGACTCGGTCACCGGGCAGAAGGTGAACAAGCAGGCCAAGTTCCTGCCGCTGCTGGCGCGCAGCAACTGGCGCACGTGCAGCCTGGCCACGAAGTATGGCTTCAAGTGCTCGGACTCCTTCGCGGAGATGATGGGCGCGGAGTACGACTCGAACGGCGACGGCAAGGTGGACGTGGACGGCCTGCGCTACGTCGAGGGTGAGTCCGAGGCCGACTACGTGACGCGCATCACCACCACGCTGCGCTCCACCATCCGCGACTCGAACGGGCACCTGGCCAACGCCAGCACCAGCTACGACTACCTCCAGTCGGATGACACGCACCCGACCTACTCGGGCAGCACCATCAGCCTGAACTGGTTCTCGGGCACGGGCTCCGGCTCGGCCGCTCCGGCGTACACGGACGCGCAGATGTCCGGTGGCAAGAACCCGGTCTGGAACCAGTTCGGCCACGAGAAGATGGGCTGGTCGATGTCCACGTACAACCCGGCCACGCCGTGAGTTGACGTGTCGCGCTGGGGCCTCCGACTCCGCTCGCGGGGCGGGGGCCCTTCGCGTTTCTGGAGCCTCACATGAGGTAGAAGCGCACGAGGAGCAGCGCGGGCAGGCCGCCGTAGTACGCGAGCCGGCACAGCCACTCCGCCCCGCGCCGCGTGTTGCGCGCCCAGCGAGGACCCAGCCACGCCGCGCTGAACGACAACACCTCCGCCAGCGCGCGCCAGAAGCACGCATACAGCACGAGGCTCAGCGTCACGGGCACCCAGAAGCGCCCGAAGGTCTTCAGGTACGCCGTGAGCCCGTGCATCTGGTACTCGCCCAGCCAACCGCCGAACGCGATGTACTGGTGCGCGCGGAAGAAGACGCCCGTGATGAGGAGCGGCACGCCCACGTGCTTCAGCGCGAGCTGGTGCGGGCGGCGCAGCCACATCGCCTGTCGTGCCTGGGCATACCGGACCAGCGGATGCGTGCGCGCCGCGCCCAGGGGGCCGTGCGTCGAGAGGGCCTCGAGCAGCGGGGATGGATCCTGCGTCTCCAGGAAGCGGCCGAAGGTGCGCCCCGTGCGCAGGCGCAGCGTGAGGCCTGGACCGGGCAAGGGCACCCAGGCCGGGTGGACGCCGGCGAGGGCGTCGAAGGGAAGCTCGAAGCGCTCGCCGCCGCGCAGCGTGAGCACCAGCCGCGAGGGCTCCACGGCCACGCGGGCGCGCGTGAGCCCGCGCAGCACCGCGACCAGCGCGAGCGGCAACAGTCCTCCGAACACGAGCCCGCGGCCCACCGGGCCGGGCTGCACGGTCTGCGTGCCCGAGACGACGTCGCTCAAGAGCTGCGCGGTGAAGAAGAGGATGCTGCCCAGCGATACGCCCTGCGCGAGCATGGCCAGCCATCGCAGCGCGGTGGGGTAGGCATGGACCGCGAAGGTCGCGTGGGCGGACTCGGAGTCGATGACCTCGGGCGCGGCGGAGACGGGCACGGTGGACGCGTTCATGCGGCGCATTCAGGCGGGTGACGAGGCGCGGTCGACGGCCTCGGGTCGATTGCCTCAGGAGGAGGGGCTCCGTAGCATACGCAGCCCGGAGGTCCTCAGCGAACATGCGGTCGCCGTCTCCATCGCCTCAGCGCCGCATCGATTCCGACGGAGTCACCCACGTCGCGCCCGAGCGCTCCGGCAGTCGCGCGGCGCTCTGGATTGTCGGCGGTGGGCTCGTCTTCACCGTGGCATGTCTGGTGTTGAGCGGCTGGTTGATGTCCTCGACACCGGAGGTCGAGGCGTCACCGCCCATCGCGCAGGAGCCTCTTCCCGTCGAGCGGCTCCCCGAGCCCGCGCCCTACGTGGCGCGCGCGCAGGTGCCGCCGCCGTCTCGTCCCGCCCCGCAGGTCGCGGCCCCGGCGGTCGAGGCGCCCAGCGAGCCGCCCGCGCCCCAGGCCGCGCCGTACACGGGCCCCACGGGCATGGGGCTGTACCAGCGCGGCACCAAGCCGCTGAAGCGCGGCATCCTGGTGCCCGAGGGCTTCGAGCTGCCTCCGGGTTACATGCGCCACTACCAGGCCACGGATGACGGCGAGCGTGTGGCGCCCATCTTGATGTTCCACCCCGACTACAAGCCGCTCGACGCGAATGGACAGCCGCTCGCGTTGCCGGAGAACCGCGTGGTGCCCGTGGAGATGGCGCCGGCGGGCATGCCCATCCAGATGCTGGAGTTGCCAAAGGAAGAGGCGGGGAGCACTCCGTGAGGCTGCCGAGACGGGGGGCGCGGTCCTTCCTGGCCGTCCTGGCGACCACGGGGATGTTGTGGCTCGTCTCGCGCATGCAGGTCCCCTGGGTGGTCTTGGGCTGGGTGGCCCTGGTGCCGTGGCTTGGGGTGGTGGACTCGGCGCGCTCGGCCCGTGAGGCCTGGGGGCCGGCGCTGTGGCTGAGCCTGTGCTTCAACGCCGCCGTCTTCGGGTGGTTCCCGGAGGCCATCGCCGCGTATGCGCGCGCGCCCGCGTGGGTGTGCTGGGCCGTGTTCCTCGCGCTGTCTCCGCTGCTGGAGCCGCAATTCCTCGTCTTCGCGCTGGCGCGCCTGTGGACGCGTCGCGCGGTGGGCGAGGATTCGCGAGGCGCGTGGTTGCCGCCCGCGGTGGCTGGGTTCGCGTACCTGGGCTCCGAGTGGCTCGTGCCCAAGCTCTTCGCGGAGACGCTGGGCCATGGCTTCTATGCCTCCGAGTGGCTGCGTCAGGGCGCGGACGTGGCGGGCGCCCCGGGCCTCACGCTGGTGTTGCTCGTCGTCAACGAGTGCGTGCTGGCGGCGGTGAAGGGGTGGCGCGCGGGAGGCGCTCGGCGCGCGGTGCGGCCCGTGGCGGTGGCGCTCGCGGTGGGGCTCGGATGTCTGGCTTATGGCGCGGTGCGCTTGCGACAAGTGCGCGCGGCGGTGGCGCCGGGGCCCGGGCTGCGCGTGGGCGCGGTGCAGGCCAACATCACCCACTACGAGAAGCTCGCGGCGGAGCGCGGCACCTACGACGTGGTGCGGATGATCCTGGACACGCACTACGCGCTGTCGGACGCGCTGTTGCGGAGCGGTCCGGTGGACCTGCTCGTGTGGCCGGAGACGGTGTATCCGACCACGTTCGGCGTGCCGAAGAGCGAGGACGGCGCGGCGCTCGATGATGAGATTCGCGCCTTCGTCACGCGGTCCGGCGTGCCGCTCGTGTTCGGCACGTATGACCTGGAGGGCGAGCGCGAGTTCAACGCGGCCATGTTCCTGGGCCCGGATGGTCACGGCGGACTGACGCACACGGCCTATCGAAAGACGATGCTGTTCCCGCTGACGGAGTGGGTGCCCGAGTCCGTGGACTCGCCCACGCTGCGCGAGTGGTTGCCGTGGACTGGCTACTGGAAGCGGGGACCGGGGCCGCGCGTGGTGGCGCTCCCATTGCGCGAGGGGCGCGTGCTCAAGGTCGCGCCGCTCATCTGCTACGAGTCCATCTTCCCGGGCTACGTCGCGGAGGAGGTCCGACAGGGCGCGGAGCTGTTGCTGACGCTGTCGAACGACTCCTGGTTCAGCGGCACGCCCGCGCCTCGGCTGCACCTCATGCACGCGGCCTTCCGCAGCATCGAGACGCGGCGGCCCCAGGTGCGCGTGACGAACTCGGGCATCTCCGCGCTCATCGACCCCACGGGCGCGGTGCTCGCGGAGGTGGAGGACCAGCAGCGCGCGAGCCTGCCGCTGAGTGTTCCGACGACAGCGCCGCTGACGTCGCTGGCGCTGGCGTGGGGGGACTGGCTGGGCCCGGTGGCGCTGCTCCTGTCGCTGGTGCTGGGCGTGGGCGCGCGCGGTTACTTCTCGCGCAGCCGGATGGAAGCGATGCGGTCATCCGGGGTGAGCGTCACGATGTAGCGGTACGTCTTCGGACCGAACGCCACCATGTACGTGTACACGCGGTCATCGCCGACCGTGGTGCGCTCCGCGAGCACCAGCGGTCCCTCGGGAGGCAGGGGCTTCATGAAGGCCTGATAGGCCTTGGTGAGCTCCTGGAAGACGTTCGCGCGCGCATAGGCGAAGTCCTTCGCGTCGAGCGTCCCGGCCCGGACCTGTCCGAGCAGCGTGGTGAGCCTTGCGGTCACCTGGGGCTCATGGTCCTCGATGGGCGCGAGCCGTGACGGGCCGAGCGCGGGATTCACGATGGCGGCGATGCCCTCCGCGATGAGCCCGGAGTGCGCGTCGGCGGAGTTGGCCAGGACGATGATGGACAGCGAATCGCCGAGGTATCGCGCGAACGCGCTGGTGAAGCCCTGCCATGCGCCCGTGTGTTGATGGAGGGGCTGTCCGCCGCGCTCGGTCACCTGCCAACCAAAGCCATACGGATAGGTGGCGCCGCTCGCGAGCCGCACGGGCGTGAGGATCTCCTTCCAGCTCTCCGGCGTGAGGATGGCGTGTCGCTGCACGGCCGCGTCCCACGCCACCAGGTCCTGCACAGACACATAGAGCGAGCCGTCCGCCGTGGTGTTCAGTGAGGGCGCGACCCATTCCTGGTTCTTCACCACGCCGTTCACCATGCGATAGCCACTGGCGCGGTGCGGGATGACGTCGTCCTCGCTGATGCCTCGCGCCGTCGTCATCCCCGCGGGCTGGAAGACCCGGTCGCGGAGGACGTTGAGATACGACGTGCCCGCGACGCGGGTCACGATGATGCCGAGCAGGTCATAGCCGGTGTTGCTGTAGTTCCACCGCGTGCCGACGGGGAACTCGATGGGCAAGGTGTAGATGAAGCGCACCAGCTCCTCGTCCGTGAAGTCCTTGCGCGGGTCGAGCAGGCCCTCGAGGTCCGCGATGCCGGAGGTGTGCGTCAGCAGGTGGCGCACGGTGATGCCGTCCCAAGAGGCCGGCGCGTCCGGGAAGAACTTCTTCACCGAGTCGCTCAGCGCGAGCTTCCCCGCCTCGACCTGGAGCATCACCGCCATCGCGGTGAACTGCTTGCCCAGGGAGCCGGACTGGAAGAGCGTCCGGGGCTCCACGCGCGCGTCGTGCTCCAGGTTGGCGAAGCCATAGCCCTTCACGAGGAGGACCTTGCCGTGGCTCACCACGCCGATGCCGAGGCCGGGGATGTGCTGCCGCGCCAGCTCCGCGCGCACGAAGGAGTCAATGCGGTCCCGCACCGCGGGCGAGGGAGCTGCGGCTGCGCTCGCGAAGCCATACAGCGCGAACATCACGAACAGGGGACGGAGGCGGTGCATGGGGCTCCTGTCTCGCCGCCAGCCTTCAGGTGGCGGGGCTCCGTGCACCAGAGCACGGCGCGAGGGCCTTGGGCAGGGCGTTGGCTGTGAGGTGTGCACCACGCATCGCTGGGTCGCGACCCATGCGTCGGCCCAGACGTGAGGCGGCCTCGCGGCGCGGCCCGCGGGGGCCCGCTCAGGCGGCGGGCTGCGCTGGCGTGCGGGCCTCGGGCAGCGCGGGCGCGGCGGGCCGCTGCGCGATGACCTGGATCTCACGGCGCAGGTGCGTGACGCGGCAGACCTGGACCCAGGCCCACTGCAACGCGAAGCGGACGTACTCGTAGGGCGCGCGCAGCCCCTTCGCCAGCCGCCGGCGCAGGATGTCCTTGCCTGCCTTCACCGGGACCATGCCCGCGCGCGCGCACGCGTCCGCGAGGTTCTTCTCGTAGAAATAGACATGGTGCTGCCAGCCGCGGCGGTCCGGGCGGAAGGAGCGACCGCGCCGTGGCATGACGATGATTTTGTAATAGGCCGCGTCCGGAACGATGACGAAGGCCACGCCACCCGGGCGCAGCACGCGCTGGAGCTCACGCAGCCCGCTCATGGGCTGGTCCACGTGCTCCAGCGTGTGCTTGAGCGTGATGATGTCGAACGAGGCGTCCGGGAAGGGCAGCTGCGTCAGCGAGCCGTACTCGGCGCGGTACCCCCGCTCGCGGCACAGGTCCACCGTGAAGCGCGAGTAGTCCAGCCCCGTGGCGCTCAGGCCCAGCCGCTGCGCGGCCTCCAGCACGTAGCCCGCCGAGCACCCCACGTCGAGCAGGTCCTTCGCGTGCGGCGCGTACTCCAGACAGGCGAGCACCTGCCGCTCGCACTTGCGCACCCGGTGGTCCCAGCGGCCCAGGTACTTGGCGCGGTTGTGTTTGAAGTACTTCTCCTCGTAGCCATCTCCCAGCCCGGGGACCTGCTCGCGCTTGTAGATGAGGCCGCAGCCCGTGCACCGCCCGAAGGACAGCTCGCGGTAGGTGATGACCTCGCGAGACTCGGTGGCCTCGCAGACGGGGCAGGCGGCGTAGAAGGGGGTGCGCATGGGCGTCGGGCGTGCACTATCGGGTGTCGCCTCTGGAAGCGTCAAACACGCCGTTGCCCGCATGCTCCTCGGGCGAGCAACGGCGCAGGTTCGCTGCGGCGAGGTGCCTCGTGAGGAAGGGAGGGAGCGAGCCCCCTCCCTTCCTGGAACATCAACGGCTACGGGCTGAAGGTGCCGGTGAGCACGCTGGCGCGGGCTCGAGGCAGCGCGCGCTTGAACGGGCTCGTGGCCAGGTTCGAACCGGGCTGGTACCAGCTCTGAATCTCAGCGAAGTAGGTCTGTCCCGCCTGGAGCACATCCGGCGGCAGGTACACGCTTTGGAGATCCGTGTGGAGCACCGCCACGTTTGTTGCAGTGGTGGCACCATTGCTCGTGCCGAGCCGGTAGATGTTCACCACGTAGTTCGTGGCTGTGCCAATCAGCGGCTTCGACCAGCGCAGCGATGCATCGGTTCCCACGCCGGTGAGGTTCTGGAACGCGCCTCGCGTGTTCACCTGGGGCGACTGCACCGGCCCGATGAGGGGCTCCACGGGCGCGGCCGTGAAGGCGCTCGCCTCCTGCTCCACGCGGATCTCCACGTTCATGGAGTAAGGCGCCGCGCTTCCCAGCGCGTAGTCCTTCGTGAAGCCCGCGATGGCGAAGGCCATCTTCTGCCACGTCGACGGAAGCGGGTTGTTGTAGGCCATGGGCCCCGTGACGAGGTCGGTCTTCTGCGCATCCGGGTTGAGCGTCACGAGCAAGGGCGGCCCGCTGAGGGCCGACAGCGCGGAGCCCACCGCGGCAGGACGCGCGGACATCCAGATCTCGTTGTACGTACTGACCGCGTCAGGGTTCACCTGGGTGTGGAGGGCGTCGAAGGCGGAGCGTCTCCAATCCACCGAGAAGGTGCCCGTTGCCGAGGGCTGCGTGAAGGTCCCGTTGACGGTGACGGGCTGTCCCGCCACCTGCGTCACGTCCGCGAGCATCACCTTGTGCATTGCGCGGTAGGGCACGCCGTTGGCGGTGGTCTGCCAGCGCATCTGCGCCAGCGAGAGCTTATCCCCGAGGCTGGTGTCGAGCAGGACGGGGTTGCGCATGGTGGCGTAGTCGAAGGTCAGCCCGGACAAGGACGTGGCGCCCGAGAGCGGGCGTCCCGTCGTGGCGTTGCTGTCGGCGTATCCGTACGTGCCCGTGTTCAACGAATACATGTCCAGGAAGTCTCCCGACTGCCAGGGAGACAGGCCGGTGGCAGAGACCGTAACGGGCGTGGGGACCGAGACGAAGGTTCCGTCGCGGCCCCACTTGGTGGAGCCCAGGTCGAACGTCCGGTCGGTGCTCACCAGGTAGCGCGAGCCCAGCTTCAAGTAGATGCGGCCGGACGGGACGTTGGGCACCGAGATGGTTCCGTCCGCGGCGCCCGAGCCCGGATACGCCGTGAATGCTCCCGTGGTCGAGTCCCGCGTGTAGGCCAGCACCGAGGTTGTGGATTGATTGTATGGCTTTGTTTCAGTGCTCGAGAAGGCGACGAAGGAGACGGGGCTGGTACCGGTGACCTGCGTGACCAGGCCCTGGGGGGCCTGGGCGGTCGCGTCCGTTGCCACGGAGGGGGGCACGGCCTCGGTCTCGTCGAGGCCCGCGCAGCCGACCCCAGTCATTCCGGCCATCAGGCCGAGGGAAATCAATGACATCTTCATTGTGTGGGAATCCCTTTCGACGACACTCAGATGGGCGTCGTCAGGGAGATTCATATCGCGCCGGTCTGACATGTCTGGGCATGCTTCGACTCCACCTGGCCCTTGATACAACACATGAGACAGGTGGATCCGGCGGGCACTTCCGTGAGGCGGACCCCGTGACGGCGGGCGCTGTCCGCTCGGGTCTCGTCAGAGACGGCCGGCCTTCAGCTCGCGCACCACGTGCTCGCTGGCGCGCACCGTGAGCGCCATCATGGTCAACGTGGGGTTCTGCGCTCCCTGCGAGGGGAAGCACGCGCCGTCCATGACAAACAGGTTGGGCACGTCCCAGCTCTGGTTGTGAGCATTGAGGACAGACGTCTTCGCGTCCGTCCCCATTCGCGCCGTGCCCACCTCGTGGATGGCCATGCCCGGCTTGGACAACGTGCGCCCCACGCGCTCCACTGTGCAGCCCGCTTCCCCCAGCATCTCCAGGCAGGTGGCGACGGCGTCCTCGGCCATGCGCTTCTCGTTGTCCGAGTGCTGGCATTCGATATGCGCGGCGGGGATTCCCCAGCGGTCCTTCACGGTGGAGCTGAGCGTCACCCGGTTGTCCGCGCGCGGCAGCATCTCGCCGAAGGGGACGAGGTGGACTTGATCCGCGAAGGTGAACATCTGCACGCCGTAGCCGCGCGCGAAGTCTGACTCCTGCCGCGCGAGGTTGCGGAAGCGCGGGATGTACGCCCAGCTCTGCTCGGCTTGCTGCTCACCGGCTGACAACGCCAGGCGGGCCTCGGTGCCCAGCATGTATGTGTGGTCCATCAAGTTGCGGCCGAGCTGGCCCGACGAGTTGGCGAGTCCCTCGGGAAGCTCACGGCTGCGGGAGTGCAACAACAGCCGCGTGGACTCGATGGTGCCGGCGGCCAGCACCACCACGCGCGCGCGGACCTCCTCGGTGCGACCGGTGCGCGTGTCCGTGAAGATGACGCCGCTCGCCCGCCCGAGCTTCGGGTCATGCAACACCTGACTCACCACCGCGTGGGTGCGCAGCGTGAGGCGGCCCGTGCGCAGCGCGGCGGGGAGGGTGGAGGGCGCGGCGGCGGTCCTTCTCGCGATGACCCGGCGCTCGGGCCAGCGGCGCTCGATGCGAGCCTTCACGCGCTGCTCGCCCGCCGTGAGCGGAACAGGGGCGGCGTAGTGCGAGTCAGGGAGGGTGTCGAGGCCGTCCGCGTTGCCGCGAATGCCCATCCACCGCTCGACGACCTCGTAGTGTGGCGCGAGCTCCGTGAGGCTCAGGGGCCAGTCGGGTCCATGCCCGTCGCGGCTGCCCGCTTTGAAGTCATGATCCGACAGCCGATAGAACTGGCGGCCGTGGCTCGCCACCGAGGTTCGACCGCCGACCTGCCGAGCGCGAATCCAGGCGAAGGGCTGGGACTCGGGCGTGGTGTAGGGATTGTCGACATCGTCCACGAAGGCGTGGGGATGGAAGGGCCACGCGAAGGTGGTGGACTGAATGGGCTGCCTGCCGAGCCGCTTCGCGTCCGATTCGACGCGATAGCCCAGCTTCTGGCGGAGCCGATGCAGGACGCGCAGCACCTTGTCCTCGCGGGGGCCGCGCCCTGCCTCCAGCACGAGGACCCGGAGCCCCGCTTCGGTGAGTTGCTTCGCGGCCCAGCCGCCACATGCCCCCGACCCCACCACCACCGCATCGAACGTCGTCTTGGCCGCGCCCACGCAGGTCTCGTCCCTCACGCAGCGGGACGCTGCGAAGCTCGAAGTGACAGGCGAGCCTATGCGGCGCTGGCGCTTCCACCAAGGGAGGGCCTGGACGACCCCGGGCTTTCTGGGAGACTCGTGGCGCGCGGCAGGTGTCAGAGGGGGCGATAGAATGGCGAGGAAGTGGCGGGCGGTGCTGGGCAGTGCGCTGACGGTCGGCGTGCTGGGCGTGGGGGCCCTGTTCCTGCGCGCGATGTGGCGCTCCGAGCAGTATTTCCATTACCCGAGACCCGCCGCCGTGCGCCCGGAGGATCTGGCCGAAGCCGAGGACGTCCGGCTGCGGACCGAGGATGGACTCCAGCTGCGTGGTTGGTACCTCCCGTCGCGAAACCACGCGGCGGTGGTGCTGGCTCATGGGCTCTCGCAGACGCGCACGGACCTGCTGCCCGAGGCGCGGGTGCTGCGCGACGCGGGCTATGGCGTGTTGCTGTTCGACCTGCGCGCGCATGGGGAGAGCGAGGGCGCGTTCTCCACGTGGGGTGACCTGGAGCGGCGGGACATCCGCGCCGCGCTGGCCTACGTGCGAGGGCGTCCCGACGTGGAGCCAGCGCGAGTGGGCGCGCTGGGGTTCTCCATCGGTTCGGCGGCGGTGGCCGAGGTGGCCGCGCAGGACACAGGCGTGGCGGCGGTGGTGTTGCTGTCGCCGTTCAACACCTTGCGACTGGCCGCCGCGTATGACTTTCGCCGGTTCGGAGTGGTGACGGAGTCAGGGGCGCTGATGCCCTTCTGGCGGCGCGGCATTGCGCTGGACGAGGTGAGGACTCAAGCCGCGGTGGAGCGCATCCGTCCGCGCCCGCTCTTCATCGTCGCGGGGACTGAGGAGTCAGGTCAGCCATTGCTGGATGCGTTGTTCGCGCAGGTCGCGCCTTATGCCCAGACATGGCGAATCCAAGGCGCGTCGCATGGTGGATTCCAGGTCACCGAGCCGCAAGCGTATCCGCGCCGCCTGCGGGCGTTCTTCGACGCCGCGCTGCTGTCCCCGATACCGCCCGCCGAGGTCGCGCGGTAGCACCGCGATGCGGGAGCGGGAGCGAGATGCCGCGTCCCCTGCGCGGTGGAAGGGGCGCCGCGTGACGGGGTGTTTCAGCGGAGCGCCAGCGCCCCTTTGGGGCCATGCTGCCGTTCAGGGTGGGGCGGCGGCGGTTCCACGCCGCGCGAACGCGAGGGTGACACAGGCGAGCAGTCCCGCGGCGGCCACGGTGAAGGCCATGGGACGCGCGGTGCCTTCGTGACTCGCGCTCACCACGGTGGAGGCCCCGGCCGCCAGGGTGAACTGGAGCGCTCCGAGCACCGCGGAGGCCACGCCGGCCTGCTTCGCGTGATGCTCCAGCGCCATGGCCGTGGCATTGGGGACCACCGCGCCCAGGCTGGACACGAAGAGGAACAGCGAGACCGCGATGCCCCACACGCCGCCGACACCGGTGAGCGCGGCGGCCACGAGGAGCAGTCCCGCGCCCGCGGCGAAGCGAACGGCGAGTGACAACACGCGACTCGGTGACGCACGCGAGAGCAGCAAGTGATTGAGCTGCGAGGTCGCCACCAGCCCCGCGGCGTTGGTCCCGAAGAACCAGCCGAACTTCTCGGGAGGAATGCCGTGGAGCGTGATGAAGACAAACGGCGAGCCGCCGATGTATGCGAACATTCCCGCCTGCGCGAGCGCCACCGTGAGCGCATGACCGAGAAAGTCCGGCGCGCGCAGCAGCCCGAGCATGCGGGTGAAGGGCTGACTGGAGTCTCGCTGGGGTGGCGCGGTCTCCGGCAATGACAGGATGACCGCGAGCAAGGCCACGGCGCCCACGGTGGCGAGGCTCCAGAAGATGAACCGCCACCCGAAGGCATGCAGCACCCAGCCACCAAACAAGGGCGCGAGGATGGGGGCCACGCCCATGACGAGCACCAGCCGCGACATCATCCGAGCCGCCGCCGCGCCGGAGTGGAGATCCCTCACGATGGCGCGAGCCGTGACGATGCCCACCGACCCCCCGAGCGCCTGCGCGAAGCGCCACGCCGCGAGCACGTCGGCCGAGGGCGAGAGCGCGCAGCCCACCGACCCCAACACATAGAGGGCGAGCCCCAGATAGAGCGGACGCGTGCGCCCGAAGCGATCCGTGAGAGGTCCCGTCACGAGCTGCCCGAGCGCGAGGCCCGCGAAGAACGTCGCGAGGGTGCGCTCCACCGCGCCCGCGCTCGCGCCCAGGTCTTGAGCGATGGCCGGGAACGCGGGCAGGTACATGTCAATGGACAGCGGCGCGAAGGCCGTCAGCGCGCCCAGGAGGAGCACGAGCCCGGGGCCATGGGGCGGATGGCGTGTCTCGACGGCGGTGGTCATGTGGCTTTCCGTTTCAGGACGCGGGGCGCGCGGCGAACAGGGACGAGCAGGCGCACCAGCTCGCGCAGGATGGCTTCGTCATTGCCTGGGGCGTAGCGAGCGCCTCCCACGTGCGCGTTGAAGCAGCGAGCCTCGACCGTGCCGCAGAGCGCCTCGGCTACGCGTCTGGGATTATCCACGCGGGTGAGTCCGTCTCGTCGCGCGCGGGCGAGCCAGGACGTGAGGCGCCGACGCAGCGCGACGGGAGGCGGTGTCACGGCGTGCATCGCGCGCTCGACGCCGAGCGGGGAGCAGCGCAGCACGAAGAGGTTGGGGACGAGTCCCCGGAGGAAGTCGCGGTGGTGCATCAACGCGGCGACGAGCTGTTCCCCCAACTCGCCGGCCCGGGCCGGTTCACGCGCGAGCAGGGCCGCCGCCGAGGGCGGCTCGGGGCGGAGCGCCAGCAACATCAGCGCCTCCTTGGTGCCCACGCGGTGCAGCAGCGCCGCCTGTGAGATGCCGAGTCTTCGCGCGATGAGCTGCAACGGCGCGGACGGTCCCTTCTCCAGGAAGACCTCGCGGGCGGTAGCGCGAATCTGTTCGTCGAGGACGCGGCGGGGGCGGGGCATGGCCAGTTAGTTACTGGCCAGTAGGTAATGGTTTCCGCTGGGGCACGCAAGCCACGCGGAGGTGAACGGCTTGCTCAGTAGAACGCGAGTCCGAGCGTCAAGCTGGTGAGGAGTCCACCGTGTTGGAGCAGGTCGATGACGTCCTCGGTGAAGGCGTCGGGGCGACTGCCATCGCGCATCCGGTAGTTGTCCTCGCGGAGTCTCCAGGCCCAGCCCACTCGCGACGTGAGGAACAGCTTGGTGCCGAGCGCCGCCCGAAGGCCGCCACTCCCGATGGCTACGGGAGTCATCAGCAGCTCCGCGTAGTTCCGGTTCCCAGGATGCTCCTCGGAGTACGCCGCGGTGCCGAGGTTGAAGCTGCCGCCCGCCTCGAAGAATGGACTCGCGCCCACTTCACCAGGGGATACAGCCGAAGTGAGGGACTGAGTCGTGTGCCCCACGCTCTGGGTCGAGGCTTGCTGTGAGCCATCGAGGGCCTGCATGGACGTCGGATCCACGCGAAGGATGCGGAGCTGATTCTGCTCATCGAGCGTGCCGGTGACGCGCTTGCGCGCCTCCGAGATGGGCACGGACGTGGCGGGATGCGGAGGCTCCTTCGCGCCATTGCACGCGATGCAGACGAGCGCGAGCCACAGGGCCGTGTAGCGACGGCGAACACGCCGCGGGGGGCTGGGGACATGGCGCCACGCTGTCCGCGAGCGCCCCACGTGGACCCTCGCGCCCGAGGCGGGCCGAACGGTCATCCCGTCGGCGTGTTCACGCGTGATGACTCTTGGATGACTGGCGACGGGATTACGCCGCCGTCGTCGCGGGGCGAGCGGACAGCTTCTCCAGCCGCTCCATGAAGGCGCGGCCCTTGGCCGGATCCGTCATGTGGATGAAGGCGGCCATGCCCTGGAGCTGCTCCAGCGACTCGCCTTCCTTGCCCGGCTTGCCCTGCTCACGGTTGTGCAGGGCGGCGCGCAGGCGGCGCACCACGTCGCGCGGGACTCGCGCGGCGGGGACCTTCGGGCCGGCGTCATTCACCACCAGCCCCGTCACGCGCTGACGGCTGCCCTTGCGAGCCACGCGCGTCTTGTCCGGATGCAGGCGGAAGCCCTCGGCCTCCACCACTTCCTGCACGCGCGCGAGCAACACCGCCACTGGAGCGCCCTGCGCCCGCCGAGCCTTGGGTGCCTTGGCCTTCGTCCACGAGAAGGTCAGGTCATCCGCGTAGCGCGTGTAGACGAAGCCCAGCTTGCGAGAGAGCGCGGACAGCCGCTTGTCCAAGCGCAGGCACAGCGCGTTGGTGATGCCCGGAGAGGTGGGCGCGCCCTGAGGCAGCGCGCGCGGCCCCTGCGCCACGTAGAGCGTCTTGCCTCGGAAGCTCACGGCCTCGCGCGGGGCCTCGGTGGCGAGCAGCGCGAGCAGCGTGGCGATGTTCTCCGGCAGCCCGCCCTTGCGCAGCAGGCCCTTCACGCGCGGCCACGTCACGGACGGGAAGAAGTCCTTCACGTCCACCTTCACCACCACGTCCGCGCCTCGGTGCGCCAGCGCGTTGGTGAGGATGGAGCGGCCCGCCACGAAGCCGTGCGCGGCGCCGTGCACGGGCAGCCGCTCGACGATGTTGGAGAGCACCCAGCGCTGGGCGGCCTTCAGCTCCGTCTTGGGCGAGGTGATGGTGCGCGAGCCGCCGTCCCGCTTGGGAATGCGCCAGCTCGTGTAATGCGTGGCGGTGTCCACCTCGCGGTGGAAGGCGAACCAGCGCAGCTTGGAAACGCCGAGGCCCAGCGCCTTGGCCACGTCCTCCGCCGAGGTGAACTCAGGCAGGCCGTTGGACTTGGCCCGCTCCTCGCGGTGAGGGATGTCGAACGCGTCCGCGCCGCCCTCCTCGTTCCAGTGGATGCCCGCGCCCAGGTGGCCAATGTGCGTGGCCTTCCAGGCTTCGTAGGCCAGCCGCTTCAGCGCGCGGCGCTCGGTGGCCTCGGCCTTCTTCTTCTCCTTCCAGGCCGTCTTCTCCTTCTCCTTCAGGGAAGAGAAGTCGACCTCCTCGGCCAGCGCGCCTCGGGCGACGAGCTGCTGGTGCACCCACTCGTCCTGGCCGCCGGCCTCGGTGATGGCCTTCCATCGGGCGAGCACCGCGGCCCTGGCGGCCTGGCGCGTCTCACGCTGCACCAAGGCTTGCGCGGTGGGCGTGACGGGCGTCGGGGTGGCGATGGCCTGCGGTGGAGCGGCGGGGACGAAGGACTCAAGCTTCGCGGTCATTGCGACACCAGGGACGGGCGCGGCGGCGTGAGGTGGGGCGACGGACGTTGCGCGAGCAGTCGAGGGAGGCCGGGAAAGCACCACCATCTCACCTGGGGCACGGTAGCCTCACCGGCTCTTCCCTCCTAGGCACCATGGCCGCGGCGGGAAAACGGCGGTCGCGTCGTTGGCTCCGCTTCCCGCCGTGGCCATGGTGCCTAGGAGGGAGAGAGCCAAGAACAGGCTACCTTGCGGAGAGTGTCCTGCATTTCAACCAGAGCGGCGCAACGCCGCTCCTGCGCTCGAGGCGCTAAGGCTGATGCGCTCCGGACCTCTCTCGGCTGCTCGCGTTCGCTATTTCGTCCGTCGCACCCATCCTTCCAGCCGCCCCGTCGGCGGCCGGGCCGTTGTTGAGAGGTTTACACCAAGGCTGAGGCCGCGTCGATGTAGCCGTCGGCCATCAATTGCTCCAGGCGCGCGAAATACGCGGTGCGCGCCTCGGAATCCGAGTCGAACCACAGGCGCTGGTGCCGGGCCTCGCCCGAGCGCGGGCCCCACTCCAGGCCCACCAGCTTTCCATCCAACGACACGCGGTACACCTGCTCCAGTCCGCTGACCGGGTCGCGGCGCACGTACTGCCGCGTCTCGGCGCGGATGAGCTGGCGCCCCTCGGGCGTCTGGCGAAGCGCCTCTTCCTCTGCGCGGCGGCGGCCATAAGCCAGACGCAGCGCCAGGAGGTGCTCGCAGGGGCCCTCGCGCAGGCCGGAGCGGCGGAAGTGCGGACACCCGCAGCCCGCGTCGCGCAGCCGGCTCTCCAGGTCCAGCGTGAAGCTGGGGAAGAAGCTGCGCACGGCCTCGCGGTCCACGACCTCGCCGTGGATGCGGGTGCCTTCGCCCACCAGCTCGTGCACCTTGGTGAGCTTCACCTCGCCCGCGCCGGGGCCGCCGTCGCCGAGCAGGCGGTGGGCGCGCGCTTCCAGCTCATTGCCGAAGCGGATGGTGGCCTCGTCCACGGGCGTGGGCATCAGCTCGCGCGGCCGGTACTTGTTGCCGGCCACGTCGAAGAGGACGCGTCCGCGCAGGCACTCCAACTGGAGCGCGGCGCGCACGGCGTCTCGGG
Organism: Citreicoccus inhibens; assembly: GCF_019039035.1. Lineage (GTDB taxonomy): Bacteria > Myxococcota > Myxococcia > Myxococcales > Myxococcaceae > Citreicoccus > Citreicoccus inhibens. The sequence goes on from NZ_JAHNZT010000021.1 coordinate 60,516, forward strand.
GTGAGCCCGCGGTGGCGGCCAGCGTGTCGAAGGGCAGGGGCCCTTCCGCGCGCAGGCGGTTGCGCAGCTTCTCCGCCAGCCCGTCCGGCACCGCGCGCGGCATGAGGACATCGAAGGCGGCGGCGCTGGACCAGCCGCTCTCCGTCCAGCCCGTCAGGCCGAGCGTCAGCGTGGCCATGCCCAGGTCGATGACCCAGAACACCGGCAGGCCCGGGCCCATGAGCTGCACCTTCACCGACTTCGCGTGCGGCAGCAGGCGGGCCAGGGCCATGAGGCGCTGACGGCCGAAGGTGCGCACCACGGCGGGGGCGGTGCCCGTGTACTTGCCGCCGTGGCACTCCAGCACCAGCTCCCACGGCTCCAGCACGAGGCGCGGGGGGGCGCCGGGCACCAGCTCGAAGCGCAGCGCGCGCGGGGCCTTCTTGGCCTTGCGGGTGCGCAGCGCGACCAGCAGGTTGTAGAGGTCGACGGGCGCCAGCTCGCAGGTGGTGGCCGGCAACGTGGCCGCGGACTGCACCTGGAGGAAGCCGCGCAGCCACGCGTGCGGGACGTCCACGTTGCGCGGGGCTCGGGCCTCGCCACGCGCGGGCAGCGCCACGTGGGCCTCCAGCGACACGGGGACATAGGCGCGCAGCCGGTCCACCTTGGTCAGCAGGTCGCCGGGGACGTCCAGGAAGGTGGAGCCGTGCGCGGCCTCGCGCCCCTCGAAGAGGGCGTTGTCGAAGGCGAGCCGGGCGTAGGCGCTCTCGTCGCGGGAGAACACCTCCAGGGACACCTGATCCGGATCCACCGTGAGCACGGGGTCCAGCACCGCGTCCTTCTTCTCCTCGCCGTCCAGCGCGCTGTCGAGGAAGGCCTTCTGCGCCTCCCAAATCTGGGCGGTGGCGCGCTTGCCCTGCTTCATGAGGTAGGCGAGGTACGCGGTCCGGTCCTTGCCCCGGTAGCGCAGGTCGCTGGCGAGGACGCCGAAGGCGGCGCTCAGCGCGTCGCGGAAGAGGGCGGCGTCACGGACGCGGCCACGCAGGCCCACCGTGCCGCGCGAGCCCTCCAGGGCCAGCAGCACGCGCGAGGCGTCCGAGGTGGCGTCCACATCGCTCGCGGTGGCGTAGCGGAGCGCGACGGGATGGCGAGGGGAGGCGGTGCTCACGACGGGGTTCCTTCCTTCCGGACGCGCTCATTGGCCCGGCGTGCACGTTTGTGGGCGCGCCACGCGGCCTTGCGCAGCTCCACCGATTGCGACTTGTCGAAGGCGGCGGTGTGCAGCAGTTCCGTTGCCGCGTCTCCACCCACGCGCCCCAGCGCGGCCCAGGCGTCCTGGCGGACCTCGGGCTTCGCGTTGGCCGCGAGCGGGCGCAGGGTTTCTGTCTGTCTGGCGCCGAGCAGCGCGGGCAGCGCGAGCCGGCGGGCCTCGTCCGTGGCCAGCGCCTCGGCGGCCACCTTCACGCCCGTGGGGCCGAAGGCCACCGGGTCGAAGGGCTTCACTTCCAGGGCCCACGCCGCGGCCTGCTCGGGCGCGAGCTTCGCCAGCGTGTCTGCCGCCGCCGCGCGCACTCGCGCGTCCGGGTCGGAGAGGGCGGCGCGCACGGACTCCAGCTCCTTCACGGCGCCCAGCCGACCCAGCGCGCGCGCGGCTTCCTGCCGCACGTTCGCCGGGGCCACGGACTCGCCCGAGCGCAGCAGCGCGCTGGCGGGGCCGACCAGCTCTCTCCCCCCCAGCCGAGCCGCCGCCCACAGCACGCGCTCCCACGCGGAGGCCACCGGGGCGCGCTTGGGCGCGGGCGTGGACGCCCACTCGGCGGCGGTGCGGCGCTCGGTGGTGAGCAGGGCCTGTGACAGCGCGGAGGTGTCCACGGAGCCCGCGGGACGCGCCTCGCCGGTCCAGGTGCCCACCAGCCACGCGGCCTCCTCGCGGGCCTGCGCCTTGTCGTGGCCCAGGAGCGCGGTCAGCTCAGGGATGGGCAGGGCACCACGGCGCGCGAGTCCGCGACGCAGCCGCAGCCGCAGGGCCGCGTTGTCCAGGGTGGCCAGACGGGGCACCAGCAGCGCGGGGTCTCCCTCGCCGGAGAGGTAGGCCGCGGCGGGCTCGGAGATGTCCGTGTACTTGCTGGCCACCGCGAGGAACTCCACGCGCGTGCGCTCCTGCGGGAAGAGCTTGTCCAGCGCCTTGCGGGCCGCCTCGCGCAGCTCGTCCTCGTCGTCGTCGAGCGCGGCGGCCAGGGCGGCCTCTGCGGCCAGGTCTCCCAGCTTCCCGAGCTGCTCGGCCACCGTGACGCGCACGTCCACGTCCGTGCCGTCGTCCGCCAGCAGGGCCTCCAGCTTCACGCGGGCGCGCTCGCCGCCGATGGCGCGCAGGCCGCACACGCCCGCGCGCTGCATCTCCTCGGTCTGGCCTTCCATCGCGGCGGCCTCGACCTTCTCCTCGACCCGACGGCGCTCCTCGCCCTCGGGCAGTCGGCCCGCGAGGCGTCCCAGGCCCTCGATGGCGGCGACCACCATGGACGGCTCGGCCGGGGCCTCCGGCGTGCCACCCGCGGCCACGAGCTCCAGCTCCGCGAGGGCGCGCGCATCCCCCAGCGTGCCCAGGGCGAGCAGCGCCCGCTCCCGGTCACCCGGCTCTCCGGCGCGCGCGTACAGCAGCAGGGGACGCAGCGCGCTGGCGCGGCCCTTGTGCGCCACGCCCTCGGCGGCGGGCAGCATCACCAACCGGTCGCCGGCGCGCAGGACCTCTTCCAGCGGCTCCACCGGCGAGCCCTGGTAGATGACCCGCTTCGAGTAGCGCGCCACGGCCTCCGCGCGCACGGCGGCGTCGCGGTCGTTGAACAAGCCCACCAGCAGCGCGTCCTGGCCCGCCTCCTTGCCGGTCTGCAACTCGACGGCGGCGGCCTTGCGCACCTCCGCGTCCGCGCTCTTCACCGCCACGCGCAGGAAGCGCACCGCCAGCTCGGGGTCGCGCTTCGTCGCCTCGCGGTCCTTCGTCTTCTCGCGGTCGGTGCCCGCGATCTTCATGGCGGCCGCCACGCAGGCGAGGCGCACGGCGGGGGCCTCGTCGTCCACGCTGCGGCGCGCGAGCAGGTCCAGCGCCTCGACCCGCTCGGTACGTCCCAGGGCCTTCACCAGATTCGTGCGCTCGTTGACGTCCGTGGAGACGGACAGGCGCGCGCCCAGGGCGGCCACGGCGGCCGGAGTCGCCAGGCGGGCCAGTCCCTCCACCGCGCGCTTCACCAGCGGCGCGGCCTCGGCGCGCAGGAAGGCGCCCAGCACCTCCACGGCGCGGTCGTCGCCGCGCCACGCGAGCAGCTCGGCGGCGCGCAGCCGGAGGTCCTCGTGCTCGCTGGCCATCGCGCGGCCGAGCGCCTCGGTGACGCGCGCGTCGTTGGCGCCCGCCAGCCGCTCGATGACGCCCACGCGCAGGTCGGCGTGCTCGCTGCTCAGCGCCGCGAGCAGCGGCTCCAGGCTTCCCGCCGGGCTGAGCTTCTCCAGCAGCTCGAAGGCGTACTTGCGCACGTCCGCCAGCGGCGAGTTGAGCGCGGCGGCCACGCGGGGCCGGGCCGGGTCTCCACGCTCGGCCAGCTCGTCCAGCGCGGCGCGGGCCACGTCCGGCGAGAGCGAGGCCAGGGCCAGCGCCAGCGGCTCATCACTGCCCGCGGGGAACAGTTCCTTGATGCCCGCGAGCGCGGCCTTGCGCACGAGCTGGTGCGGATCCTCCAGCGCGCGCAGCAGCGCGGCCACCGCGGCCTGCGTGCCCGCGTAGCCTTCCTGCGTGAGCTTCACCACGCGGTCCACCGCGTCGCGGCGCACGCGGTGTCCCTCGTCATCCCCCGCGACCACCTGCCGCAAGAGCCCCACGTACGCGCCGAACGCGAGCCGGCGCAGGTGCTGCCGCTCGGCGGCGACGGTGGCCTCGGCCGAGGGCTCCGCCGAACCGGGCTTCACCGCGGAGAAGAGTCGCCGCAGCCAGCTCTTGCCGCCGCCCGTCTGCACGGGGCCCGTGCCGGGCGCCGTCTCCGGCTTCCACGGGGCGTCCAACGTGCGGGGCCGCGCGACCTTCTGCGCCTCGCGGAAGTAGTCGAGCGGCTTGTTGCGCAGCAGCAGCACCTGGGCCGCCGCGTAGCGCTGCTCGGGTTGGTCGCTGGAGAGGGCCTCGGCGAGGCCCACCACGCGCTTGGCGCGGTCCTCTTCCGACGGCCAGTCCTTCATGTCGCCGGCCTTCTCCGGGCGCGGCGGCAACAGCACGTCCACCAGGTGCGCGCGATACGCGTCCGCTTCCGTGCGCAGCTCCAGGGCGCGGGCCGCGGCGTAGCGTACGTCGGGACGGCCGCCGGACAGCGCGCTGGTCAGCAGGTCGGGCGGCTCGCCCCGACGGGTGGCGCGCAGGTCGCGGGCGAGGACGATGGCGAACACCATCTCCTGCACCTCGCGCGCGGAGTCTTCCAGGCCGTGCAGGAGTCCGCCGTCGCCCTCGGAGCCCAGCGCCGCGAAGGAGAGGATGGCGCCCAGGCGGATGGGCAGGTGGTCATGGCGCAGGTTGCCGGTGAGCACCGGCAGCGCGCGCGCATCACCCAGGCGCGACAGGCCGTCCGCGCCCCACGAGCGCACCGCCACGTTGGCGTGGCCGAGCGCGTCCAGCAGGAACCCCTCGTCACCGCGACGGCTCGCGGTGGCGAGGCCTCGCGCGCCCTGCTCCTGGAGGTCGCCCAGCTCATGCGGGATGAGCGTGGTGGCGAAGAAGCCCAGGAGGCGCCGCGAGCCCAACGAGGCCAGCGCTCGCGCCGCGCGCACGCGCAGCGGGTGGAGGAGCCCAGGCGGATAGATGCGCTCCAGGTCCTTGTCGGTGATGAGCCCGCGCATCGGCTCGATGATGTCCTCGGCGCCGCGCGGGGCGAGCAGCTCCGCGGCCCGCACGCGCACCGGCAGCTCTCCCGCCACGAGCCCGGCCAGCAGCGGCCCGTTCTCGCTCGGAATCAGCTTGTCGAGCGACTCCAGCGCGGCGATGGCCACGTCCACGCGCTCGTCCTGCACCAGCTTCAGCAGCGGCGAGCGCAGGGGCTCGGCGGGGGCCTGCGCGGCGTTCTTCGCCGCCAGCGCTCGCAGCGCGGGGTGGGTGCTCGTCAGCGCGGCCAGGTGCGGCTCGGGCTTCTCCTTGCCCGCGAGCTTCACCCACGACTCGTAGGCGGCGGTGGCCACGGTGACGTCGCGATCCTCCACGGACTTGCGCAGCCGCTCCAGGGCCCAGCTCTCGGCGCCGCGCTCGGTGAGCACCTCCACGGCGCGCTGGCGCAGGTCCGGGAAGCGGCCCGTCAACGCGCGGTCCAGGGCCTTCTGCGGCTCCTTCTCGTTCCACGCCCACAGGGTGCGGAAGGCCTCGCTGCGCACCTTGCCAGACTCGTCCTCCAGCGCGTTGCCGAGCAGCGGCTCCGCGCCCTGGGCCTGCGCGCCCAGCTTCACCAGCCGGTCCAGGCCGCGCACGCGCACGTCCTCGTGGCCCGAGCGCAGCGCGGCCTCGGCGGCGGACAGCGGCGCCTCCACGTCGAGCGTCACCACCGCGTCCAGCGCCGCCGCGCGCACGTCCGCGTCGGTGTCGTCCAGCATCCACACCAGCCGCTCGCGGGCACGCGGATCCTGCAGCGCCTGAAGCGACGTGGCCGCCTGCCGACGGATGAACGCGTCCCCTTCGCGCGACAGCTGGAGCAGCGCACCCAGCGCGCGGGCATCGCCCACCTGCGCCAGACCGCGCGCGCCCCGCAACGCGGTGTCCGGCGTGCGGCAGGCCATGGCGGCCAGCAGCGGCTCCAGGTCCGGCTCCGCGAGCGTGCCCTGCGCCGAGGCGCCCGCGAGCAGCGCGTCGCGCGAGGCGGTGACCTCGGTCTCGGTGGTGAACTTCGCGTCCGCGTCTCCGGCGTTGCGCTTGGCGCGCAGGGCCAGCATCCGCGCCACGTCACGCACCGCGCGCGCGAAGTCCTCGTCACGCGACTCCAGCGCGGCGGCCAGCGGCCGGCGCTCCAGCGCGCGCACCGTGAAGGCCACGCGCCGCACATCCGCGTCCGAGTCATCCAGCGCGCGCGCCACCAGCGGTTGGAGCTGCGGGTGGCTCAGGAGCCCACCGCCCGCCGCGCGGATGAGCACCTCGACCTTGAGGGGCGAGGGGCCACGCTCGAAGGCGGTCTTCAGCGGCTCCAGGCTCTCCGCGGGCGAGACGGCGACGAGCGCGTCCAGCGCCGCCAGCCCCACCGAGGGCTCCGCGTCCGCGAGCCGGCCCGCGACGAGCCCCGGCACCAACGGGGACGTGCCGCCGAGCTTCGCCAGCCGGCGCAGGCCCAGGGTGCGGATCTCCGAGAAGCGCGAGTCCAGGGCCGCGCGCGGCGCGCCCAGCGCGGACTCCGTCTCCAGCTTCTCCAGGGCCTCCAGCGCGGCGAGGCGCACGGCGGGCTGATTGTCGTTGAGGCGCTCGCGCAGCTTGGGGCGAGCCCCGACGCGGCCTCGCGCGGCCAGCTCCAGCGCGGCCAGCTTGCGCACCTCGGGCTCGTTGTCCGAGGTCAGCAGCCCCAGGACGAACTCCAGCGCCTCGGGCTCCTCCAGCGCGGTGGCCTCGCGCACCGCGGCCTCGCGCTTGGAGCGGCCTCCCTTGGGGGCCTCGGCCAGCAGGTCGAAGCCGTGCGCGTACGTCACGGTCTCGTCGGTGGGCTTGCCATCCAGGCCCACCGTGTAGCGAGACACCTTGCGGTCATCGCCACCCGCGAAGACGTGCCCCTGCGCCAGCTTGGCCAGCCGCGGGTTGGCGGGCGGCGCGAAGGCGAGCGCCGTCACCGGCCTGGTGCTCACGTCGAAGGTGCGCGGCTTGCGGCGCTCATCCAGACGCCAGACCTTGAGCTTGCCGTCGGTGCCCGCGGACCACACCCGGTCCGAGGCCTCCTCGCCCGCCTCGGCGGCGGGCGTGGGCGGGAACAGCAGCGCGAGCACCGAGCCCGCGTGGCCGCTGTCCTTGTCGCCGCGGACCTCGAACTCCACCGCGCCCACCAGGTACCAGAGGCGCAGCTTGCCGTCGTCGCCGCCGGACACCAGGCGCCCGTCGCGCGGCGTGAACGCCAGCGCCCGCACGCCACCCTCATGGCCCGGCATGTCGCGCCGCGCGTCCGTGGAGAGGGTGAAGGCGCGCACCACGCCGTCATCACCGGCGCAGGCCACGTACGTGTTCGAGGGGTCCACCGCCACCGCGCGCAGCGGCTGCGACGAGGCCCGCCACTCCTTCAGCTTGCGGGTGGACTCCACCTCCCACACGCGCACGACGCCGTCGATGCCGGCCGTGGCGAGGTGCTTTCCGTCCGGGCTCGGGGCCACCGCGGTGCATCCGCCCGCGTGCACGCCGTGGAGCTGGAACTGCACCTTGCCGTCAGACAACGCCCCGAAGTACACGGTCCCGTCCGCGCCGCCCGCGAACCAGCGCTCGCCGAAGAGCGCCACCGCGAGCACCGCCGAGGGCAGCTCCGTGGTCCACACCACCTTGTTGGTGCCGGGCTCGTAGGCGATGAGCCGGCTGTCGGTGGACGCGCGGGCGCCGCCCACGAGCAGCAAGCGGGCGTTGGCCGCCAGTGCACGAACCTTCTCGATGTTGCCGATGGCGAGGTTGGCCATGGTGTCTTTCCGGAGCGACCGCGCCGGGTGCATCCGCGGTCGAGCGCGGCAGGAGCGTAGGCGAGCCCTACGGGGAGCGGAAGGTGGAAAGGACGCGCGGCGCGAGGGCTCGGGAAGATTCCCGGCTTCTCTCGTTGGACTGAGGACTCACATCCACCAACAACGGAAGGCTTTCGCCATGCAGAGCTCGAAGAAGACGCTGTTCCAGAAGTACGTCCTGGGTGCCGCGCTCGCCGTCTCGGCCATCCTGCCGGGCATCGGTCACGCCACCCCGACCAGCAATGGCTACACCTGGCAGGTCTGGGGCTTCGTGGACCAGTACCGCGTGTCGAACACCGGTGATGTTGTCGTGTGGTTCGAGAACAGCGCGGGCACGCGCATCACGAACTATCCGGACGCCAATGGCGTGAACCAGTGTGCCGGCAATGATGGACTGGTCATCTCGCAGTCGCATCCGTTGTTCGACCAGCTCTCGAAGACCATCCTCACGGGCGGGCTGGCGCGCCGCAATATGAAGATCGCCTACGAGGGCGTGAGCGGCACCTGCTACATCAAGATGATCCTGGTCGAGATGTGATGTCCCAGGTGACGCCATCATGATGACACGACAATTCAGACCGCCCTGGCGCGGGCTGGCGTCCCTGGCGTTGCTGGGAGCGCTCGCCGGGTGTGGCGGCGCGGACCCCGCCGAGCCCACTGCTCCCACGCTGTCCACGTCGCATGCGCCGAGCTGGGAGGACTTCCTCGCGCGCAGCACCAAGCACGTGGAGGGCCGGGACATCTACGTCGTCGAGTGGGACCGGCCGCTCGCCTCCATCGAGGCGCTGCGCGCGTACTACGACCAGCAGGTCGCGGGAGCGGACACCGGCACGGCGGGGCAGCCGCTGATGGTCAATCAGGTGAACGGCGCGGATGACCTGTGGCGAGACCCGACGGTGACGCACTTGAGCTACTGCGTGAGCACCGCGTTCGGCTCGCGGCAGGCGCGGGTGCGGCAGGAGATGCAGGCCGCGGCCTCGTCGTGGGCGCGACTGTCCAACGTCGCGTTCATCGATGACCCGACGCAGGATGGCTCCTGCACCGGCAGCAACACCAACGTGACGTTCGCGGTGGTGCCGTGGACCTCCGGCGGGGCCTGCTCCTTCTTCCCGAGCGGCGGCGCCTGCGTGGCTCGCACGCTGGTCATCAACTACGACGACTTCGACACCAGTCCGAACTGGAAGACGATCGCCCCGAACATGACCACCGAGGGCGTGCTGCGCCACGAGCTGGGGCACATCCTCGGCTTCCGGCACGAGCACACCAACCCCGCGTCGGGCACGTGCTTCGAGGACTCGAACTGGCGGTCGCTGACGCCGTATGACCCGTCCAGCGTGATGCATTACCAGTGGTGCAACGGCGTCCTGTCCGCGGACATGACGCTGACCAACCTGGATGAGCGCGGCTCGGTGTCGGTGTACGGCCTCGCCGTGCCGGCCATGAGCGCCGCCCTGCTCCTCTGAGCCGTGACACCGAAGGCCGCCCGTCTCGCGTGAGCACGCCGCGCGAGACGGGCGGTTCGCGTCCTCGGGGCAAGGCGCCTGGCTGGTGCGCCCCTCAGGGCTGCTCCCCGTGCGCGCGTCGCGTGGGCAGCATGTCCCCTCGGAGGATGGCGACGATGATTCAACTCCAGCGCGTCTATGGCGAGCAGGGCCCGGCGGCTCGGGTGGGGACTCGCTTCCTGGTGGACCGGCTGTGGCCGCGAGGGGTCAGGAAGACGGACCTCCGGCTGGACGGCTGGCCTCGCGACGTGGGCCCCAGCACGGAGCTGCGGCGGTGGTTCGCGCACGACGTGGAGCGCTGGGGCGAGTTCCGGCGCCGCTACACCCGAGAGCTGGACGCGCACCACGACGCGTGGGCGCCGTTGTTGGAGGCCGCGCGCCACGGCCGCGTCACCTTGCTGTATGGCGCGCGCGACACCGAGCACAACAACGCCGTGGTGCTGAAGGACTACCTGGAGGCGCGGCTGAAGCGCGCGGCGAAGACGAGGTCCCGGCGCACCGCGCACTGAGCCGCGTGGCTCAGCCCGCCGCGAGCGTGGGCGGGGGTTCGGCCGCGCTCACCAGGGACTTGCTCTGCCAGGCGCGGCTCCTCCAGCGGAACCAGAAGGTGATGCCGCGCGTCCACTCGTCCACGGCCACGGCGAGCCACACGCCCGCCAGTCCCAGGTTCAGCTTGAAGACGAAGACGTAGCCCAGCGAGAGGCTCAAGCAGACCATGGACGTGAAGCCCATGTAGACGGTGAAGGGCGCGTCTCCGGCGGCGCGCAGCGCGTTCACCAGGACGAGGTTGAACGAGCGCCCCGTCTCCAGCAATAGCCCCAGCACGATGACGCGTGAGGTGAGCTCGATGACGTCCGCGTGGGGCGTGAAGAGGCCCACCAGCGGCTTGCGGAAGAGGATGGCGAGCACGTCCACCGCCACGGTGATGGCCACGCTCCACTTCAGGCTCTCCAGCACGCGGCGGTACGCGTCCTCCGTGCGGCGCGCGCCCACCAGCCGCCCCACGATGATGGACGTGCCCACGCCCACCGCGATGCTGAAGAGGAACACGTACTGGGAAATGGACATCGCGTACTGGCGCGACGCCAGCGCGGTGGGCCCCAGGAACGTGACGTAGAAGAGGAACACCGTCTGGCACGAGTGGTACGTGAGCTGCTCCACCGCCGAGGGGATTCCAATCTTCAGTATCTTGAGGATGTATTCCTTGGAGAAGGCCACGTCGTCGCGCGCGACCATCTTCACGCCCATCACCCGGTACAGCATCCAGACGAAGACGAGCAGCGCGGTGGAGCGGCTCACCACCGTGGAGACCGCCGCGCCGGCCACGCCCAGCTTCGGCGCGCCGAGCAGCCCGAAGATGAGCAGCGCGTTGCCGAGGATGTGCACCGCGTTCATCCCCAGCGAGACGAACATGGACTCCTTCGTGAAACCGTAGGTGCGCAGCAGGCTCGCGAAGACGTTGATGAGCGCCTGGAGGAAGATGCAGCCGCCCGCGATGCTCAGGTACGTCCGGGCGTACTCCATCACCTGTCCCGTCAGGTTCATCCGCGCGAGCAAGGCATTGCCGAACAGCAGGAACGCGGCGCTGACCGTCACGCCGAGCAGCAGGTTCAAGGTGATGGCGAGCGCGGAGATGCGCGCGGCCTCGGCGTTGCGGCGAGCGCCCAGGTACTGCGCGACGACGACGGAGGCCCCGTTGCTCACCATCTCCATGATGAGGATGCAGAGCGAGAGGTATTGGTTGACGACGCCGACGGCGGACACCGCCTCGTCGGAGATGCCGCTGAGCATCAGCGTGTCCGCCGTGCCCATCAGCATGAAGAGGAGAATCTCGAGGAACAGGGGCCACGTGAGCTGAAACAGACGAAGCTCCCGTGGCTCGGGAGCAGCGCCGGGCACGGCGACCGCGGATTCCATGGCGCGGTGCGTACCGTCCCGCTCCTTTTTCAGCAACCGCATCGCAGGGCGAGGGGCGCGACCCGGGCCCGAGTGTCTCCCCGTCGCCTCTCCAGGCGGGCGGCCTGTTTGCCGTCCTCCGCGAGGGTGTTCATCGTGGCGACGAGGGCACCCCTGCCCCTCGGCGCGAAAGGCACGTCATGGCGCGGAGCGAGCGCGAGAAGATGCTGGCGGGCGAGCTGTACCTGGGCAACGACCCGGAGCTGACCGCCGCGAGGGTGCGAGCCCGGCGCCTCTTGCGCGCCTACAACGAGACGGACATGGAGGCGGCCGAGCTGCGGCGCTCCCTGCTGGAGCAGCTGCTCGGCACCGCGGGGCCCGGCGTCTATATCGAGCCGCCGTTCTTCTGCGACTACGGCACGTACCTGCACCTGGGCGCGCGCGTGTACATGAACTTCCAGTGCGTCGTCCTCGACTGCAACCACGTGGAGATTGGCGACGACGTCTTCTTCGGCCCGGGCGTGCATGTCTACGCGGCCACGCACCCGTTGGATCCAGACGTGCGCATCCTGGGCCCCGAGTCCACCCGGCCCGTGCGCATCGGCGCGAAGGTGTGGGTGGGCGGGGGCACCGTCATCGTCCCAGGCGTCACCGTGGGCGAGGGCACCACGGTGGGCGCGGGCAGCGTGGTGACCAAGGACCTGCCCCCTTACGTGCTCGCGGCGGGCAACCCCGCTCGCGTCCTCCGCGCGCTGCGCTGACGCGGAACGGCCGGCCTCAGACGCCTCCGAGCTGCGCGGCCGGGTGCGCGGCGCGCAGCTGCACCAGCGAGGCGAGGCAGCTCTGCCACTCGCCCTTCGCAATCGAGCCGGTGAACTCGCTCAGCACGGGCGCCACCACGCGCGCGAAGGCCTCGTCCTCCAGGCCCAGGTCGCGCACCAGCTCGATGACGCGGCGCTTGGCCACGCTCGCGGAGAGGCGGCGCTGCACCTCGCCCTCGCGGGCCTCCTTGGCGCGTCCCGGAGGCAGGCCGAAGAGCATCCGCCGCAGGAAGGTGCGCAGCGCCTCCACGTTGGCGAAGCGCTCCGAGCCCGTCCGGTCCGGCAGCGCGTTCTTCGGCCCCGAGGGCTTCCAACCCTCCGGCAGGTGCATGGGCCGGTGCTTCTCCCAGAGCAGCCGCACGGCGAAGAGGCCCACCTCGCGGTCCGCGCTCTGCATCAGCCACGCGAGCCGCTCGGCGCCGCCCAGGCGCGCGTAGTGCCGACGGATGATCTCCACCGCGACCTCGCGCGTGCTGCGCTTGGTGGACTCGGTGAGCGTGAACACCTTCACCGCGTCCAGCTCCTCGGGCTGGAGGGTGCAGCGCGCGTCCGCGCCCGCCTCGCCCGCGCGCAGGAGGGCGTCATAGGCGAGGTTGCGCACTTCCTTGGCGTCCGACTCGGCCAACTCGTACACGCGCGTGTGCCAGCCCCAGGCGCGCAGCTCCGCGCGGGTGATGGCCAGGGCGAAGCGCCGCACGTCGTCACGCGCGTCGAACAGCGCTGGCCACAGCTTCTCCGGTGTGTAGGCCTTGCGCGGCGCCTTGGGCTTGATGTCGTACGACTTCGCCTCGGGCTGCTCCGGGCCGATGATGGGGTGGTGGCAGCGCAGGTACGTCTGCGCGAAGGCGCGCGCCGGCACGGGCTGCTTGGCGCCCAGGGCCAGCTCGAAGAGGCGCTCCAGGCCCGCCGCCGCGTCGCCCGAGTCGCTGAAGTCCGCCGGCGCCACGTTCTCCAACAGGTAGCGGTGGGCGAAGTCATGCAGCGTGGGGTCCGCGCGCCGAGCCAGCGCCAGGAGCCAGGGCACCGTGAGCTGGCGCGGCGTGAAGAACTTGCGGTTGCCCAAGAGCGCCAGCGCGGTGGCGCGATGGCGGGCGCTGAAGACGAGCGCCTTCACCCGCTCCACGTCCAGCCCGGGCAGGCTGTCCGCGCGCGTGAGCCACTGCGCGGCCTGACGTCCCAGCCGTGGGTGGGCCACCTTGTCCAGCAGCCACTCGGGACCGATGTCCGCCGGCTTGTAGGTCGCGAGCGTCTTCATCGCCAGGTCCTCCACCTGGGCGGGCTGCGCGGAGCGCTTCGCGTCGGCGATGAGGTCCTTCCAGAACGCGGCCGGCATCTCTCCCGCGGCGTACTTGGAGGCCACGTAGCCCTTGGCCCACGCGAGCTGCTCGCTGGTGCCGTAGAGCAGGCTCTGGAGGAAGGGGTGCGTCAGCTCGGCGCGGTCGAAGGACTGCTCCAGCGCCTTGGCGGCGAAGCCCGCCGTGGGCTTGGTGATGAGCAGCCGCCCCAGCAGCTCCAGCCCCAGCTCGCGCGGGTTGTGCTTCTCCAGCGCGGCGGCGGCGTAGGCCTTCACGTCGTTGGCGCCCTTGGCCACCAGCTCCGCGAGCCGCTCGGGCGACAGGTCCTGCGCGTGCGCGCGGGCGTACTCGATGGCGTAGGCGCGGGCCTGCGCGCTGGGCGACAGCAGGAGCGCGAGCACCGCCTCATGCAGCCCGAGCGCGCGCAGCTTGCCCTGGTGGAACTCGGGCGAGCCCTGGAGGGTCTCCACGAGGAAGTCGTGCGCGCTGCCCAGCGGCCGGCGCGCGAGCCGGTCCAACCACGCGGGCGTCACCTTGCGGAGCGCCTCGGGGAAGTCCTTGCGCAGGCCCTGGATGGCGAAGCTCGCGGCGGGGTCCGCCTGACACGTGTCGAGCAGGCGCATCAGCGCGTCCGGCGAGCGCTTCCACGCGTCCGGGAACGCGCGCTGCTTCACCATGTCCTTGGGCGGCTCGATGGGGAAGGTGGAGGCCGCGTAGTTCTTGCTGCCGTGGGCCCAGACGTGGTTCGCCACCCAGCTGGAGCGCCAGCGCGTCTCGGGGGTGTAGTGGCGGAGGACCTCGACGGCGAACTGCGGGTACAGCTCCGGGACGCCCGCGCCCAAGAGGCGCAGGTAGCGCCACGCGCGACGCTGGAGGTAGGTGAGGGTGCCGCCGCTCACCTCGCGGCGCCGGCTGCCCGTGCCGCGCTCGGTGTCGAAGCGCCACGCGAGGATGCCGAACATCTCCGCGTCATGGCGGGCCTCCGCCAGCTTGTAGATGCGCTTGAGTCCGCCCCACAGGCCGAAGCGCAGGTCCGCGCGCCGGACGAGCTCGAACAGGGCGGCGCGCGAGGCGTCGGTGTTCTTCTCGTAGAGGGACACGAGCAGGTCCGCCAGGGCGAAGCGCGCCGGCAGGGGCACGTCCTTCTGGGCCAGGTAGCGCTGCCAGGCCTCGTGGGCGGCGGTGTGGCGGTCCTTCGCGTCGGCCCGGTCCTGGGCCTGGGAGAGCAGGCGGAGCAGCTTGTCGAAGTCGAGGGCGCCCTTGGGCAGGGGCTTGTCGGAGGTCGGCTCGGGCTGACCGAGGAACGCGAGCACCGCGTCCGCCAGATCCGGCGCCTCGGCTCGGGCCAGTCGTTCGAGGTCGGCCGCGCTCAGCACATCGCTCGTGGACATGGGTCGCGGATTTAACACAGGCGCGGCGGTGGGTGCGCGCCCGTCGGTTCCCAGGCGGGTTCAGGTCCCGTCCGCCCGGGCCCGCTGGGTGGCCCGAGGTAGCTCCACGGTGAAGGTGGCCCCCGCCCCAGGCTGGCTGTGGACGTGGATGCTGCCGCCGTGCGCCTCCACCACCTTGCGGCTCAGGTACAGGCCCAGCCCCAGGCCGCCATAGTGGGAGGCGGACACCCCGCGCCCGTAGCGCTCGAAGAGCCGGGGCTGGCGCTCCCGGTCGATGCCGATGCCATGGTCTCGCACCGTCAGCCGCGCGAGCCCCGGCTCGGCCTCGACGGTGACCTCGATGGGCCGGCCCGCGCCGAACTTGAGCGCGTTGGTGAGGAGGTTGGTGAGGACCTGCTCCAGCCGGGGGCCGTCCCACTGGCCCGGACAGGGGACCGTGTGCAGGACGAGCCGACTGCCCACGCGCGCGAACGCCTCCGCGAAGCGGCGGGTCACCTCCCGCGCCAGCTCCGCGAGGTCCACCGGCCCGGGCTCCACGGTGACCGGGCCGCCGCTGGCCTGCGACACATCGAGCAGCGTCTTCACCAGCTCCACCAGGTGGTTTGTCTGGGACAGCGCGCGGGAGAGCTTGCGGGCCTCCGGGTCCGGCAGGTGCACCCGTTCGTGCTCCACCGCGCGCTGGAGGCTCTGGAGCTGGAGTCGCAGCGACGTGAAGGGCGTGCGCAGCTCATGGGCCGCCATGGAGAGGAACTCGTCGCGCATGCGGACCGCCCGCTGGGTTTCTTGGTGGAGCCGCGCGTTGTCGATGGCGACCGCGGCCCGCCGCGCCACCTCTTGGATGAGCGTCTGGTCGGCGCGCGACCAGCGCCCCGGTGTCCCCGAGGCCAGGGTGAGCACGCCGATGTCCTGCCCGCGCGCCATCAACGGCACCACCATCACGCTGCGGGTGCCCAGCTCGCGCAGGAGTCTCGCCTGGGTGTCGTCCTCGGAGGTGCCGCGCAGGAACTCTTCCGAGAGGTCCGGGAGCAGGAGCGGCTCGTCGTGCCGCAGGTCGCTGGAGGACACGTGCATCGCGTCGCGGCGGGGCGGGTAGCGCCGTCGGAGCTCCTGCAGCAGCGGCTCCTTGGCGGGGTCCGCGTGCGCGCCCGCGAGCCGGCGGATGCCACCTCCCTCCATGACGAGGTCGATGACGCACCAGTCCGCCAGCGACCGCACGCTCAGCCGTCCCAGGCGCGCGAGCGTCTCATCGGCATCGAGCGACTCGGACAGCAGCGCGCCCGCCTCGGCGAGGAACGTCGAGCGGTGTCGCTCCGCCTCGGCGGCCTCGCGCGAGGTCCGCTCTCGCGCGAGCAGCTGCGCGTTCTCCAGGGAGATGGCAGCCTGGGACGCGAGCAGCTCCAGCGCGGCGAGGCGCTCGGGCGTGAAGGCCCCGGTCAGCAGGTTGTTCTCCAGGTAGAGCAGCCCCACCACGCGGGCCTGCCGGCGCACCGGCAACGCGAGCACCGCGCGAGGCCGACGCTGCGCGATGTACGGGTCCTGGGAGAACCGCTCGCTGAGCGATGCGTCGTCCAGCAGCACCCGCGCTCCGGTCAGGGCCGCGTATCGCAGGAGCGACGGCGGCACGAGCGTGGGCGTGGTCACCACCGGGAGCGACGGGTGCAGCGCGGTCTCCACGCGGTGGCCCTCCAGCGTGGCCTCCGCCTCGATGAGCAGGTCGTCCCCTTGCGCGAGGACGAGCACCCCCCGCTGCGCCCCGCCCTGCTCCAACACCACGCGCAGCAGCGTGCGGATGAGCTCGTCCCGCTCGATGACGCCCGAGATGATCTGCGACGCCTTCACCACCGCGAGCAGGTCGAGCTGCTCGTTGGACACGGCGACGGTGGCGCTGGAGGGCGGGGCGCGGACCTCCGCGAGACTCGGGTGCCGTTGGTCGAGTCGCCGCACCTTCCCCTCGGCGCCCCAGCGGACAAAGGCGGCTCGTGCGTCGCGCAAGGACTCGGCCGCGAGGGCATCGGCGCCGCGTGCTCGGTGGAAGGCGGCGGCGCGCTCATGGGCCAGGGCCTCGTGGTGCAGGAGGCCGCTGGTGCGCGCGGCGAGCGCGGCCTGGGGGTACAGGCGCTCGGCCTCGGCCTCGCGGCCCTCGACGCGCGCGACCTCGGCGGACAGCAGCAGGTAGGGCGCGCGGTAGTTCCGCGGGCTGTGCTCGGCCCAGTGTTCGAGCCGGTCGAGCAGGGACTGGAGCGAGGGGAGTGTCTGGAGGCGGGTGGCGTCCGCGGCGCGCGCCACGGGCGAGGTGAGCGTGAGCCCGAGCGCGAAGGCGTGGGTGGCCTCGATGGGCAGGCCCATCAGCGCGCGGGTCCATGGCGCCGCGCGCAGGGCCGCCTCCAGCGCTTCCTCGGGCTCATCTTGGATGAGCGCGGTGAGCTCTTGGATGACGTGGAAGAACGCGAGCGCGGTGTGAGCGCTCACCCGGGTGAGTTCTTCGAGGCACGCCTCGGCGTCGAAGGAGGCGTCATCGAGCCGCGTGGGGCCGCGCGTCCGTCCGCGCAGCGCGGCCACGAATTGTTGCTGCGCGCGGATGGACTGGTACATGGGCTCGTTGTGGCTGTCTCGCGCGAACGCGGCATACGGACGCGACGCCTCCAACACCGCGTCGAGCGGTTCGCCCAGCTCCCAGTGCAGCCACACGGTGAGGGCGGACAGGTAGCCCGCGAAGACGAGGTCACCTACTTCCAGGCAGGCGCGGAACGCCTCCTCGACGATGGGCAGCGTGGTGGAGAAGGGCCGGCCCCACGAGTGGATGAAGTTGCCGTGCAGGTGCAGGAGCATTCCGCGGCGGCGCACGTCGTGGAATCGCGCGTTGAGCCGCAGCGACATCTCCGAGTACGCGAACGCTGAGGGGATGTCCTGGAACACCGACACCCGCATCGAACCGTAGGCGCTGTACGCGAAGCAGGATGCCTCGGTGTTCCCCTCGCGCAGCGAGACGTGCAGGGCCTCCAGGGCCAGCACGGGGAACAGCTCGGGCCGGCTGATGGAGGCGCAGGGGATGGCCTCCGCCAGCAAGTCGAGGATGGCTCGGACGCGCGGGTCGGTGACCACGGGCGCCTCTTCGAGCTCCGCGATGGGACGACCGCGCAATGCCTCGGGCACGGCCCGCGCCTTGGCCTGGGTCGCGGCGCGCAGCTCGGGGACCGTCTCGGGGAACGTCACCCCCAGCCGCGCCAGGGCCTCCAGCGCGGCGTCCACTCCGTCGCTGTATCGCCCGGACACCTGATACAGGCGCATGCGCAGGATGGCGATGCGCGCGTGCTCCACGTCCGAGCGTGTGGAGTCGACCAGCTGGTGGAACAGCGCGTCCGCGCACGCGAAGTCTCCGGCCAGGTACTCGCACTCGGAGCGTTCGAGGTAGAGCGCGAAGGTCTCCGCGGGATGCGTGGCCCAGGCGTCCTCGGGGAGCAGCTCCGTCGCCAGTCGCAGGTGGTCGCGCGCGGAGGCATACGCGACGGCGGCCTTCGCCCGCGCAGCCACGAGCATGTCGAGTCGCCGCAGGTCCTCGCGCTCCTCTGGGGCGGTGATGAGGTGCCGGCCGAGGTTGAGCTGATGCGCGGCGGCGAAGCGCTCCTCGGTGGGGGACTCAGGCGTGAGGCGGGCGCGCAGCATGCGGCCGAGCCGCAGGTGCAAGGCGGCGCGTGCTTCGTCGGGGACGCGTGACGCGGCCGCCTCGCGCACGCGGTCGTGGACGAACGCGTAGCGCTCCTCCTCGGGGCGGAGGAGCCCCGCGCGAACCGCCTCTTCGAGCGCGGCGCGGGTCTGGGTCTCGTCACGGTCGAGGAACCGCGCGAGCAAGTCGAGTCCCGCGCGCGGTCCCAGGTTCGCGAGCGGGCCGAGCGCTTCCTGGGTCTCCCGAGGAAGTCGCCGCAGCTTTTCCGCCATGAACTCGGCGACGTTGTCAGTGAAGCCCTTGGCGCGAATGCGCTCCAGGTCCCATCGCCAGGCCAGGCGCTGCCCGTCGAACTCGAGCAGGTGCTCCGCGTAGAGCGCGGCGAGGAACTGGAGCGTGAAGAAGGGGTTGCCCGCCGTCTTCTCGTGCACCAGCGCCGCGAGCGGCGCCACGTCCGCGCGCGAGCCGCGCAGCGTGTCGGCCAGCAGCGCGGTCACATCCTCTTCCGAGAGCGGACCGAGCTCCAGGTTCGTGATGCGCGCGCCCCCTCTCCGCGCCTCGTCGCGCATCCACGCGAGCGGGTGTCGAGGCGTCACCTCGTTGTCCCGGTACGTGCCCACGATGAAGAGGGGATGCGCGTGCGGAGCGGTGAGCAGGTCCTGGAGCAGCGCGAGGCTGGCGGAGTCCGCCCACTGGAGGTCATCCAGCAGCAACACGAGCGGCTGTCCGTCCTGGGTGAGCACGCCGATGAACCGGCGCAGCACGGCGCGGAACCGGTTGCGCGCCTCGGCGGGCGGCACCTCGGGGACAGGGGGTTGCGGCCCGATGAGCAGCTCCACTTGAGGAATCACGTCGATGACGAGCTGCCCGTTGATGCCCAGGGCTTCGCGCAGGCGCTCACCCCACGCGGCGATGCGCTCCTCGCCCTGCGCGAGCAGCTCCAGCACGCGCTCGCGGAAGGCCTGCACGAACGTGGCGTAGGGGAGGTCACGTTGGTACTGCTCGAACTTGCCGGAGACGAAGGCGCCGCGTGACCGAGCCTCGGGCGCGAGCAGCTCTCGCACCAGCGTGGACTTGCCGATGCCGGAGTAGCCGGACACGAGGAGCAGCTCGGGCGTCCCGGTGTCGATGACGTGCTGAAGATGGCGGTGCAGGGTGGCTGCGTCCGCGTCGCGGCCATAGAGCCTGCGCGGCGGCTGGAGCCGGCCGGACACCTGGCGCGCGTCGAGGGCGAAGGGCTCGATGCGCCCGTGCGCGCGCCACTGCTCCAGGCACCGCGCCAGGTCATCCTCCAGCCCGCGCGCGCTCTGGTAGCGGTCCTCCGGCATCTTCGCCAGGAGCTTGAGGAGGAGTTCCCCCACGGGCCGAGGCAGGTCCGGTACGCGCTCGAAGGGTGAGCGTGGCGGGCGCGCCACGTGACAGTGGATCCACTCCAGCGCGTCCCCCGCTTCAAAGGGGAGCCGGCCGGTGAGGAGCTGATAGAGCGTGACCCCGAGCGCGTACAGGTCGGCGCGGAGGTCCGGGGCCCGATGCGTGCGCCCCGTCTGCTCCGGCGCGAGGTACGGCAGGGAGCCCTCCACCCGCCTGGGTCCGGGCGCGGGCGTGGGGTGGCGCGGCAGCCGCGACGCGAGCCCCAATCCCGTCAGCTTCACCTCGGAGGTGGTCGGGTGGACGAGGAGGTGGAGGGGCTTGAGGTCCTTGTGGAGCACGTCCCGCGCGTGGAGCGCCGCCACCACCGCGGCGATGCGCACCGCCAGCTCCAGGAAGCGCTCCAGCGGCATGGGGCCGCCCATCAGCCGCTCCAGGGGCTGCCCGCCCGAGTCCTCCAGGACCAGCGCCGGCATGCCACGCCAGGTGTCCCAGGCCAGCGGACGTACGAGCGCTGGAAGGCCCAGCGCCCCGGCCAGGGCTTGTTCGTGACGCAGCTGCTCCACGTCCTCGGGCTGGCCCCGCTGAGGGTCCAGCACCTTCAGCAGCACCGAGCGCCCGTCCGTGAGCCGGGTCGCGCGGTACCAGCGGAGCCTTCCGCCTTCATGCAGGGTCTCGGTGATGGCGTACGCCTGACTCATGGGGCGGGTCCCCGTGCGCGGCGCTGCGCCGGACCGCACCCGCTGAATCTGTGCCCGGCCCCCCTCGGGCGCCCGGCCGGGACCGGAGGCCCCCTTCTCCTGGGGCCTGGGAGGGCCGGGCGAAAAAATAAAGATGTCCAAAATCAAGGAATCGGAGGGGTGGCGTCTTCAAGACAAAGGTCGGGGCGCTGGGGGCAGAGCCGCCGGTGCCCGAGGAAGCGGATGCGGAGCATCCGTGGGGCGGGGGGAGTGCCGGGGAGGTTCCGGTGCTCAAGGTTTCAGACGCTCAGCGTCTGTGCAGTCAGAGGGGGAGCGCTGGGGTGGTTGTTCCCGCGCTCAAGGATTCAGGCGCACCGCGTCTGATGGGGCGATGGAGGCGTGCCGGGGGGCACGCTTCCTAGAGGGGGAGCGTTTCTCTGGGGGAGAAACGCATGTCACTGGGAGCGCGTCGAGGGGGCGCGCTCCCAGTGTTTTTTTTAGGGTTCGGTGCCGGTCCCGGGCAGGCGCGCGGTCGAGGAGGACAGCTCCCGTACGCAGGCCCCTTCCGCTTCGAACTGTGCCCGCAGCCAGGGGTGGCAGGTGAAGGCGATGACCTGGTGGCGCTCGGCCAGTCGCGCGAACAGGCGGACGGCGGCCCGGGCGCGCTCGGGGTCGAAGTTCACCAGCACGTCATCCGCGATGAGGGGCAGGGCCCCGTTCTTCTCGCCGAAGTCGCGGATGGCGGCCAGGCGGAAGGCCAGGAAGAGCTGCTCCCGCGTGCCACGGGAGAGCTGCTCGGCGGTCCAGTCCCGCTGTCCGTCGCCCACGCGCAGCTCCCGCTCTCCGCCCGCGGGCATGAAGACGCGGCGGTAGCGCCCTTGGGTCAGCTCGGAGAACAGCTCGCTGGCGAGCTGGATGACGCGCGGCTGCTGCTCCTCCTCGAAGCGCCGGCGGGCTCGGCCGAGCAGGGCCAGCGCCAGTCGGTCCGCCGCGTAGCGCGTGGCCAGCTCCGAGGCGCGGGCGCGCAGGGACTCCTCCTGGATGCGCAGCGTGGCGAGCTGCTCGTCGTTCTCCCACTGTTGGAGCTGGTTGTTCAGCGCGCCCTGCTCGGTGAGGACGGCCTTGAGTCGCTCGCTGCCCACGCGGTGGCGCTCGCGCAGGAAGTCCAGGGCCTCCTTCAGGCCGGACTCGCCGCCCGCCTCGCGCGTGGCCTCACGGGCGGCTCCATCGTCCAGGCCGGTGAGCGCCTCGATGCGCTGGGACAGCTCGCGCGCGCGGGTGGTCAGCTCCGCGTAGCGCAGGGCCTGTCCGGCGCGGCGGCGGAAGGACTCCTCGTCCGCGCAGCCGCCCTTCGCGAGGAGCAGCTCCAGCGCGCCGTCTTCGTCTCGGACGTGCTGGTCCAACAGCGCCTTGTCCGCCAGGAGGTCGTGGTACGAGGACTCGCGCTGCCGCTGCTCGGCGGTCTGGGTGCGCACCTCCTCGAGCGCGGCGGCGATTCGCGCGGCCACGGCCTCCACGGCGCCCGGTGGGAGGCCCGTGCGCGCGGCTTCGCCCTGGAGGCGCGCGGCGGCCTCGTGACAGGTGGCTTCGTCCTCGACGAGCGCGGCCTCGTCCGCCATCACGTCCTGGAGGCGCTGACGGAGCGCGGCGGTGTCGCTCCACAGGGCTCGGGCCGTGGAGGCGGTGGCGGAGGCGGGGAAGCGACGGGCTTCGAGGAACGCGCCCAGCTCCGCGCGCAAGGACTGGCTCCGTGCCCCGGCGAGTTGGAAGGACTCTTCCGCGCGCTGCTCGTCACGCAGGGCCGCGTCGCGCTGGGTGCGCAGGGCGTCGCGTTCTCGCTGGAGCGCTTCTCGCCGCTCGGCCTGGTGCAGCTCCTCCAGCAGCGAGGTCTCCCGCGCCGCCAGGTCCGCCAGCGATGCGCCCGGCGCCAGCCCCAGGTCCGAGGACGCGCCGAGCAGGTCGCGGAGGATGAGCTCCTCCCGCGTCGCCAGGGAGGCCAGCGTCGCGCGCAGGCGCTCCTCTTCTTGTTGTCTCCAGCGCTGGCGTGCCGCGTGGGCCTCTCGGTGGGCGTGCTGGGCCGCCTCCACCCGTTGGCGCGCGTGGGCCAGCAGCCCCACCAGCGCGAGCGCGATGCCCCCGCACAGGGCCGCCATGAGCCATCCCGCCTGGAGTCCGGCGACGCCCGCGAGCAGCAGGGCCAGCGCGACGCCCACGCCCACCAGCCACGCGGGCAGCGGTGACTGCGCTGGCGCGGGCTCGCCCTGCACGCGCACGCTGTCGAGCTGGCGCCGCAGCTCCAGCCGCTGTTCTCCCAGCCGCTCCAAGTCACCTCGGGCCGCGCGGAAGCGGGCCGCCGCGGCCTGGCGCTGACGCACCTGCGCGGGGCGCGCGTCGGGGAGCACGGCGTGCTCGGTCTCCGCTCGGGCGGCGGTGTCCTCCAGGCGCTCGCGACTCTCTCTCGCTCCGGCTCGGGCGGACTCGGCTTCGCGGCAGCGCGTGTCCGCGGCTTCCAGTCGGCCGGCCACGCGCTCCAACTCGCCGCGCGCGGTGGCGCTCAGGTCCAGCGCGAGCAGCCCGCTGGCGTCCACGGCGAGACCCAGCTCGCCCAGGCCCTGCTCCACCTGCCGGCGCTTGGCCGCGAGCGCGGCGCGGCGCGCGGGCAGGCCGCGCATCAGCTCGGCGCGCTCCGAGAACGCGGCGAGCGCGGCGCGCAGCAGGTCCGCGCGCTCGCGCACGGGCCAGGGGGCGGCCAGTCGCGCCAGTTCGCCGCTGACGAAGGCGAGTCGCTCGGCGAGCTGGGCTTGCTGGGCTCGGTAGGCTTTGCGGCGCTGGAGGATGTCGTCCAGGCGGGCCGCGCCGGCGGTGGGGAAGCCCTCCAGCGGCGGGAGCGCTTCGCGTTCGGTGTGGTGCCGGGCCAGCTCCGTCAAATCGCCCAGCGCCGAGTCGAGCCGAGACAGTCGATCCACTTCGCGCGCGGTGGCGCGCAGCTCCGCCTCCAAGGCTTGTTGCTCGGCGCTTCGGGCGCCCAGGGCCTCGCGTTGTTCGAAGTAGCGCGCGGGTCGGTCGCCCACCTCACGGAGCTGGCGCTGCACTTCCTCCAGCTCGCGCATCACGCGGTTGAGCTCGGGCTTCTGGCCACGGGGGGCGTAGAGCGCGTCCACGTCCTTGCGCAGCCGCTCCACGGCCTCGGGCAAGCGGCGCGCGCCGCGCATGCCCGCGGCGAAGAGGGCCTCGGAGACGCCGCGCTGCTCGGCGAGGTTCTGGAAGGACGACAGCTCGTCCAGACGGAAGGCGAACACTTCGAAGAACAGCTCGCGCGGCACGTGGGTGAGCGCGTCGCGCAGGAAGGACTCGGGCAGCGCGTCGCCGTCGGGCCCGTGCACGGTCAGCTCGCCCTCGGAGCGGCGGCCCGCGAGCCGGCGCACCACGAGCGGGCCCGCGCCTGTCACGAGGCGCAGCTCTCCCCCGAAAGCGCCGGACTCGGGCTCGTAGCGCTCGGCCTGTCCGCGCTTCTCGAAGCCGAACAGCACGCCGCGCAGGAAGGCCAACAGGGTGCTCTTGCCCGCCTCGTTCGGGCCGTAGAGGAGGTTGAGGCCCGGCCCCAGCGCGCTGGAGAAGCCCGCGAAGTGACCGAAGCCCTGCACCTGGAAGCCGTCGATGTGCAGCCCGGGCTTCACGGCGTCTCCTCGTGGAGGTGCTCCACCACGTGCTGCCCCGCGCGCGCGAGCAGCTCCGGGCGCGGCGCCTCGAGCGCGTCCACGCCCAACCGCTTGAGCCGCTGCCCCAGGCTGGCCAGCTCTTCGTCGTGCCACAGCGCGGTCAGCGCGGCGTCGTCGTGCGCGAGGGCCTCGGCCTCGGTGAGCAGCGTGCCCATGAAGCCGCCCGCGGCGCGCACCGCGTCCAGGTCCAGCTCCGGGCGGGTGCCATCGCGCAGCGACTCCAGCAACACGGGCGGATGGCCGTGGGCGAACTGTTCGCGCAGGTCCGCTTCGAGCTGCGCGAGCGCACCCGGGCGAGCCAGCTCGCGGTGCAGCGGGCCGCGTCCCGCGAGCGTGAGGCGCACCGCATGGCCGTCCAGTTCGCTGGCGCAGCGTGAGTCCACCAGCTCGCGCGCCAGGACCTGGAGCGAGTCCAGGGACCGCACGCCGGTGAGCGGGAGCTCCAGGCGGTGCCACCGCACGCGATCCACGGGCACGAAGCTGCGGCGGGTGGCGCCATCCTCGACCTCCACGAGCACGCAGCCGCGCTCGCCTGTCTCATGGACGTGGCGGCCCTGCGGGTTGCCGGGATAGACAGCCACGCCACCGCCCGCGAGCAGGTGTTCCGCGCGCGTGTGCACGTGGCCCAGGGCCCAGTAGTCGAGGCCGCGAGCGGCCAGCTCCGCGCTCGTGCACGGCGCGTAGTTGGCGTGGCCTTCCGCGCCGCCCAGGTTGGTGTGCAGCAGGCCCACGGAGAAGTCCGGGCCGGTGCGCCGGAAGCGCGCGGAGAGGTTCTCGCGCACTTCGACGTCCGGATAGGACACGCCCTGCACGCGACACAGGCGGCGACCCTCGCGGCGGACCTCCACGTCCTCCCACTCGGGGCCGAAGACCTTCACGGAGGAGGGGAGTCCCAGCGTGCCGGTGTCCCCGCTGAGCGGATCATGATTGCCGTGGACGATGAAGGTCTGGATGCCCGCGGAGTCCAGGCGCGTCAGCTCGCGGCGCAGCGCGAGGCGAGCGCGCACGGAGCGGTCGCGCACGTCGAAGAGGTCGCCCGCGAGGAGCAGGAAGGCGACGCGCTCGCGCAGGCACAGGTCAACGATGCGGGTGAGGGCTTGGAAGGTGGCGGACTGGAAGCGGTTGAGCAGGGGCGCCTGCGACGCCACTCCGCGAAACGGCGTATCCAGGTGCAGGTCGGCGGCGTGGACGAAGGAGAAACGCATCGGCGCTCACCGTAACCGAGACTCGACGCGGCCCCGACTTTCCGCCGCGTCGTGCGATGGCTGGTGGACAACCCGTGGAAGCGTGCGGGCCGCAGGCGTCGAGGACCCGCCAGATGACGCGAACCTGGTGAGTCGGACCGCGCCTTGGGTCCTAGGGATTCTGCACTTCCGTCCACTTGAGGCGCGCCTCGCGCAAGACCGTGCCCTCCGCGGGGAGGTCGACCTCCTCCTTGGCGTACATGGAGGAATCTCCCCAATCGCGCTCGAAGAAGAGGGTCGAGGGGCCGGCCGGGAGGTGCTGGAACACGGCGATGTCCATGGGCTCCCAGGTGTCGGGCCGCATCCCCATTCCGAAGGCTTGGGTGAGGACCGCCTCCGTCGGCGGAAACGCCAGGGGACCGGGGAGCCACAACACTTGCCCCACGTTGCGGTCCGTCACGTGGACCTTCAACGTGGCGCCACCCACGTTCTCCTGTTCGATCAGGGTGACGGTGACCTTGCCAGTGGCGGGAACCGTCACCGTTTGGCTGGGGATGTGCGCGTGAGACTCCGAGTCCGCGCGCACCAGGTAGGTTCCGGCGGGAAGCCCCGTGACCACTCTTGGGTCCTCGGGCCTGAGACGCCGAGAGCCCTGGCCGATGCCACTGAACTCGACCGTGGCCGGCAGGGGCCGCCCATGTGCATCTCGCACATCGACCTCGATGCGAGCCCCCCGCTCCATCCTCACCGTGAGGTCCTCGACGTCGGGCGTGATGACCCGTTGGGTGGGCAGATGCCCCTGGTTCGATTCGCTGATCTCCAGGGAGAAGGGGCTGGTGGAGAGGTGTTCGAGCCGGAAGGTCCCATCCGCGGCGGAGCGGTGGAACCTGTGCTGTTGCGGGTAGTCGGCGTTGTTGGCGAGCGCCGCGATCATCAAGTCGACCGCTAGCGGTTGACCTGTCTCCGCATCCACCACGTGTCCGCTCAGCGTGCGGCCGTGCTCCATGCGCAAAGTGCCCAGGTCCATGTCCTCGCCTCGGCGCACCTCCGCCGTGCGGTACAGGGGCGCGAGCTTGGGGACTGTGATGGTGATGGGCACGGTCCCGGTGTCGTCGATGGCGATAGAGAATGTGCCCGTCTTGTTCTCGAAGTCCTCCGCGTTCACCCAGAACCTGGTGATGGGCGCGCCGTCGGGGCCCACGACGTGTCCTCGTACCTGGGCTACGCGCTCCATGACGAGGCGGGCCTCGGTCTGGCCATTCTCCACGCGCAAGCAGGGCTCGGGATTGGGACAGATGTAGTTGTCTTTCAAGACCTCCAGGTCGTAGGCGTTGGCCACGAGTTGGCGCAGGACGAAGCGACCATCCGGCCCTGTGCGCACGCCCGGCGGTATGGCGACCCGCTGGTAGCCCGTGGGCAGGGTTCCTCGCCTCCATTGCGGGAGGCCGTCCTGCGTCACGGTGGCGCGAAGTCTGGCATCCGGTATGGGGCGGCCCTCACCATCCACCACGATTCCGGCGAGCGACCAGCCCGCCTCGAAGCGCACGGTCACCTGCGCTTGCGCGTCCTCGCTCAGTTCGAGGGTTTGCGATGCGGTGCGCTCCACGCCCCCCTCGGATTGCGTTGCTTCCACGACGTAACGGCCCGCATGCAAGCCCTGGAGTGTGAAGTGTCCCTGGGGGTCCGCGGTCACCGTCTGCAATGAGCCGGGGACGGGATCGCGAGAGGGGGTGTTCTCCCAGAGGGAGACAGAGACATCGCCCATTGGCCGGTTCTTCGAGTCGAGGACTTCACCCACGAGCCGAGCCCCGCGACGCACGTCGAGGCGCACGCCTTGAGCCGGACCGCGCACCGTCACGGCATCGCTCAGGTACTCGTGACTCTGGACCGCGACGCTGTATTCGCCGGGCTTGTCGATGGTGACTTCGAAGTTCCCGTCGTCGTCGGCATCGCCCTGGTTGCACATCAAGGTGTCCATCGCTGAGAGCGTTCGAGGTCCCGTCGGACACGCAGTGATGGTGACGGATGCGACGGGCTGCTTCTCGCTATCCCTCACCCGCCCTGCGATGAGGGTCGAACGCTGGAGGACGATCTCCAGTGGCTTCGTGTCCGCGGTGAGCTGCAACTCCTCTTCTTGAGATGCACGATATCCAGGGGCGGAGCCCCAGACGCTGTACGTTCCAGGCTCCAAGGGCCCGATGCGGAAGTGTCCATCCTCAGCAACACGATGCTGGGCCTGTTCGTAGCCGCTGTTTTGCTTGCGCAGGACCACGCTCGCGCTCGCCACGGGCTGACCGGCGGCGTCGCGCACCGTACCCTCCGCGAAGCGGGCGTCGACGAGAGAGAGCACCACCTCGGCGGGTTGCGGAGCCTCGAGGTCGCCAAGAGAGAAGCCGACAAGCCCCGCATGTTTTGCGGTGACTCGGTATGAACGGGGTGGGAGCGACTCAAACACGAAGCGGCCTTGTTCATCCGAAGTGGTGTTCCACGTTTCGGAGTTCGGCCCATATCCACTGATTTCCACGTGGACCTGCGCTCCGGCCACGGGTGCTCCGCGCTCTTCCACGCGCCCGTGAATCTCTCGCGGTCGATGAAGGCGTACGGCATGACCCGGATATTTGAGGACAGAGAGAGGGAGGCGCGCTGGGAGCCATCCGTCTGCCGTGATGATCACTCGGATGTACACCTCGTCGGGCAGGGGGCCCAGCCGGAGTCGGCCTTCCTCGTCCGTGACCGAATCGAAGAATCGCGTGTCTCGGGCGGAGAACGCGGTCACCCGGGCATGGGGAATGGGGGTGAAGGAGTCCTCTTCCAGCACGACCCCGGTCAGGCTGCCTGCTCCACCGAGCTGAAGTTCCAACCCTTCCGTGCCGGTGAAGACGCCGAAGCGGACCGTGGCGCCGCGCGCGTTCTCGGCCCAGAGCGTGAAGATGCCATCGGGGAGGCCCTCGAGCGCGAACGTGCCTCCCGGGCCCGAGAGTGTGTCCGCGTACGTGAGGGTCTCGCCTTCGCGAAGGCTCACCAGCTCCAGCAGTTCGTGGTTCGAGCTCTCACTGCACGGCCCCGGCTTCGTCGCGTAGAACTCCTCCGCGCGCCGCTCTGGATCGGGAGGTGGCTCGCACGCGCGTTCGGACAGTGTCTCGCCCGGCTCGGCGCGGGTGGCGAGGACGCGCGCGCCGGTCACGGGGCCTCGCTCGTCGAACACGATGCCGCGGATGTGCGCGGTGCCCTGGTTCGCGCGCAGGCCCACGGGGGCGAGGACCCTGGGTGGGGTGTTTGAAATGGATGTCTGGGATTGCGCCGCGAAGTCATGGGGCTGGGTGGCGCGCGGTGCTCGATGAACGAGCAGCCCCAACGCGAACACCAGCCCCACGACTGCCACCACCACCGCCACCGCCCACCTGCGCATGCCGTCCTCCGGTGCTGTCCGGAGGACCATAGCAGCCGCGCCAGGTGTGACGAGGAGGCGCTACCCGCCCTTCATCATCTTGGCCATGCGCGTCTTCATCTCCTCGGGCGCCACGTCCTCGACGTGCTGGGAGAGCGTCCAGCGGTAGCCCTCGGGGTCCTCGAACGTGCCGGACCGGTCGCCGTAGAACATGTTCTCCAGCGGGCGCACCACCTTGCCGCCTGCCTTGACGAAGCGGTCCGCGAGCGCGTCCACGTTCTCCGTGTAGAGGCACAGCATGACGGGCGTGCCGCCCAGGGCCTTCGCGCTCTTGTTGCCCCAGGTGGGGTTCTCCTCCGAGAGCATGACCCGCGAGTCGCCCACCTGAAGCTCCGCGTGCGCCACCTTCCCGTCAGGCGTGGGCAGTCGGTACAGCTCCTTCGCGCCCAGCGCGTTCTTGTAGAACTCAATGCCCTTCGAGGCGTCGCGCAGCGACAGGTACGGCGTGATGGAGTGGAATCCCTCGGGAATCGCCTTGGCCATGTGCCCCCCAACCGGAAACTTCGAGTGGATGCCGCGCGCCCACTCTTCCAGGGGGAGAGCCCCCTGGAAGAGCGAGGCCGCTAGTGCGTGCTGTCGGAGCCGCCCGAGCCGCTGCCCGTCGAGCCGCCCATGGAGCCCGAGGAGTCATTGCCCATCGAGCCGCTGCCCGAGGAGCCGCTGCCCGAGGAGCCGCTGCCCGACTCGTCCATCATGCCGGAGCCGCCCGAGCCCGCGTCCATGCCCATGGTGCCCGCGTCTGCGGCCATGGAGCCCTTCTTGCCGTGGGTGCCGCTCTTGCCGCTGCCGCCCGTGCCCTCATCGGTGGTGCCGACGCCGCCACCGCTGTGCTCCTTCGAGGAGATGGAGCCGTTGTTGTTCCGGTCGTTCTTGCAGCCGGTGAGGGTCATCGTCGCCGCCACCGCGCCCAGCATCATCCATTTGGACCAACCCGCCATCGCGACACCTCCATGGGTGAGTGACTGGCCCATAGGCTGGTGCTGGCGCTGTCGCTTGGCATCCTGCCCTCGGAATGGGCGTGCGCCGGCTGGCGTCTGTCCGAGTGGACAGGCAGGCCCTCGCTCACCTCAAGGGTGCCGGCTCAGTCGCGCCGTCGCAGGACGAGCAGCGCGTACTCGAGGCGCCCGTCGAGCAAGCCCTGCTGCAAGGACAGGTGTTCGCGCTGCGCCTCGCGCGGTCCCTGCCGCGCCGAGGCGGACTCGCGGGCGAGCAGCTCCGAGGTGAGTGTCCAGAAGCCCACCACGCGCGAGGACAGGTCCCGCCGCGCTTCCACCTCGAGCCCCGCCGCGCGTGCCTCGCCCAGCTCCGCGTCCACGCCGCCTGTCCTTGGCCCTTGGAAGCAATCCGCCACGGCCAGGACACCCCCTGGATGCAGCAGCGCACGGGCCTGACGGAACCAGTCGGCGCGCGGCTGCGCGCGACCTCCCTCCACGGCCACCACCGCGTCGAAGCGCGCGCGGCCGAGCACCTCGCGTGGCTCGCCCAACAGCGTGCGCACCCGCGTCCCCAGGCCCGCGGCCTGCGCGCGCCGGCGCACGACGTCCACGTGCGAGGGCACGCTCGTCACCGCCGTCACCTGGGCGTCGTGGCGCGCCGCCCAGTACACCGGGCTCCCGCCGCGCACGCAGCCCAGGTCCAGCAGCTCGATGGGGTGGGGCAGTGGCCCCATGGCGCGCGCCAGCTCCGTGAGCAGGGCCTCCTGCGCGGCGTGGATGTGCCCACGCAGCGTGGCCGCGTCCAGGCCCGGAGGTGGCAGCCCATCCACCAGCCCCGTGTGGTCGTGCACCCGAGGGCCGCGTCCGGGCCTGGGCGCGAGGGGCAGCCCACCCCCGAGCGATGGACTCGACTCCCTCATGGGGTGCCCTCCTCCGGCAGGCTGGGTTCGAGCCTTCGCAGCGCGGCGTCCAGGCAGCGCAGGCCGTGCCGGCGCAGGTCCTCGGCGGCCTCGCGTCCCCAGGCGGCCACCTGGCGCTGGTCCTCTTCGGGCATGGCGTAGAAGCGCGGCGCACGCGCGCGGATGTCCTCCGCCACGTGCGCGGCGATGCCCAGGTTCTGGCCCGCCGCCTCGGCCGCGTCCTCCATCGCCGTGCCGGCCCACAGCAGGCGCAGGTACGCGGCCCACTGCACGCCCGCGAGCCCTTGCGCCACGCGGCGGAACACCGGCGCCGTCCAGGCCTCCACGGGCGTGGACAGCGCGGGCGAGACCACCGCCGAGGCGAGCAGCCGCGTGGCCTCTTCCAGCACGTGCTGCGGCACCCGCGCGTGCTCATGGGTGAGCGTGGAGAAGGCCAGGTTCTGCAGCAGGTACTGCACGCGCGGTCCCTCACCGAACAGCGGCGCGCCGAAGCGAACGGCCGGCGCGGCGAGTCGGGCCGCGCAGAATCCGAAGTAGATGCCCGCGCCGCGCGTCTGGAGGACCGGCGGGGCCAGGCCCGCCTCGGCGCCCGCCTCGTACAGCAGGGGCAGGGGGCCGGGGCGGCCGGACTCCAGGGCCTCCAGCACCTGGTGGGCGAAGGGCGGTGGCAGCGACAGGAGCCGCAGCCTGCGCAGCGCCTCTTGGTACACGGTTCCCTCGCTCATGGTCACTCCCGGGGATGGCGCGGGGGCGGCGGCTCATGGCCGGACGCCGGAGCCTGGGGCGCGACTCCACCGCGCGGGGACCCCAGGACCGCAGGGATGTGCACGCGTCCGGCATCCCGCACCGGGCCACCCGCGCGAACGTCGTGGACTGGACGCTTCCTCGGGCGTCATGGCGCCACCTGCCGCTGGGGCTGGTGCGTCACCTCGGAGAACCAGGGGCGGGGCGGTGCCAGGTACAGGCCTCCGCCCACCGCCGAGGCCTGGTACGGCGGCGCGCCCGGCGGAGGAAGTCCGGGGCCGAGCATGGCGTCCAGCGCGCGGCGGAACCGGGCCGGGTCCGACGACGCGGCCACGAAGGCCAGCCCCTCGTCGGGGCCCTCGTGGAAGGGGAAGCTGCGACGGATGAGCGGCCACGACTCGGGCGCGTGCGCGCGGCGGTGGCGAGCCGGGGGCGCGTCGCCTCGCAAGGGCGCGGGCCGGAGCGCGGCGGCGTGGGGACGCGCGCGAGACAAGTCACCGCGCAGCCGCAGCGCGCGGGCCCGAGCGCGGATGGAGTCGCGCTGGAAGCGCAGGTAGAGCACCCACGCGGCGCCGGCCAGGGGGCCCGCGGGGACGATGGCCGCGCGGCGAATCTCCTCGACGGTGGGGGCCTGACAGGTCTCG
Organism: Citreicoccus inhibens; assembly: GCF_019039035.1. Classification (GTDB taxonomy): domain Bacteria; phylum Myxococcota; class Myxococcia; order Myxococcales; family Myxococcaceae; genus Citreicoccus; species Citreicoccus inhibens. The sequence continues at coordinate 92,395 of NZ_JAHNZT010000021.1, forward strand.
TCGAGACAGCCGCCCAGCACTTCCTCCTCGGGGACGAGCACGCCAGCGAAGAGCGCGGCCGCGCGGCGCAGCGCCCACTGGAGGCGGGACTGGGTGTCGGCGCCCAGTTGGAGCAGCACCTGCGCCTGGGTGGAGGGGATGCGCAGGTGGGCGCCCCGGCGGGGCAGGAGCGGCGCGCCTTGTTCTCCCTCGGCGAGCGGAGACACCAGGGCCGCGTCGAACGCGAGCACGGCGTGGACGCCTTCGGCGGCGCGCAGCTCGGCGTGCACGCGCGAGGCCGCCTGCCGCACCTGGGCTCCCTCGCTGGCGCGGCTCAACCGCCACACGGCCAAGGCACTGAAGGCCCCGGGCGGATGAAACAGCCCTTCCTGTGGCCTCATGCTGGTCACCCCCCTGCACCAGGCACAGCCGCTCCATGGAATGCGGCGCCGCGAAGCGCCGCGCTTTCTCTGTCGGTGAGAGCAAAGCGGCCCGGTGTCCGCGCCGTCAAACCTGGGGGGCGGCACTGTGTTGGCCAGTGCCCTTCCCGTCGCTTCGCCCCAGGGCTACGGCGTCGGGGGCGCGCCGAACCAGCGCGACAGGGACTCCCGCAGCCCCGTCAGCTCGCGGTCGTCTGTCGCCCAGGCGATGCAGCCGTCCGGGCGCAGCAGCCGGGACGTCTCGCCCTGGACACGCACGGTGCGCACGCGCGGCGCCCAGGCGCTCGCGAGCCGGGACGCGGCGCCGTCGCCCGCGTCGAGCAGCACGCCCTCGCCCTCACCCATCAGCGCATGGAGGTGCACCTCGCCGCTGTCCACCGTCGCGACGCGGTTGGTCGTCTGTCGCCCCACCAGGGGATGGTCGCTGCCCAGCGCGTAGCGCCCCGTGACGCCGCTCATCATCTCGCCGAAGAAGCGGTTGCCCTCGTCGGTCTCCATGACGCCGCTGATGATGGCGCGCAGCGCGGTCGTCTGCGGGTCGGGGCGCATCAGCGCGGCCTGCGCGCGCGTGTTCTCCAGCACCCGCTCCGCCACGGGGTGACGCTCGGCGGTGTACGAGTCCAGCAGCCCTTCCGGTGCATTTCCGCGCACCGCGGCGGCCAGCTTCCAGCCCAGGTTCATCGCGTCCATCACTCCCAGGTTCAGGCCCTGTCCGCCGAAGGGCGAGTGCACGTGCGCCGCGTCGCCCGCGAGCAGCACGCGCCCGCGCCGGTACTCGGTGACCAGGCGCGTGTTGTCGGTGAAGCGCGTGGCCGTCTTCACGGCCGTCACGCACACGTCGGTGCCGCTCACGCGCCGCAGGCTCCGCTCAATCTCCTCGCGGGTGACGGGCGCGTTGCGGTCCGCGGGCGGCCCGTCGAACTCGAGCAGGAAGACGCGCCCCGGCGTCGGGCCATACGCCATCATCCCCACCGGCGTGCGCCGCCAGCCGAGCGGCAGGAGCTTCTCCGGATGATCCACCTCCACCACGGCCTGGTGGCCCGTGAGCGTGGGCTCGGTGCCGGGGAAGTCGAACCCGGCCTGCTTGCGCACCGCGCTCCGTCCGCCGTCGCAGCCCACCAGCCACGCGCAGCGCAGCGTCTGAGTGCCCTCCGCCGAGCGCACCTCCACGCTCACGCCCGCCTCGTCCTGCGTGAAGCCGAGCACTTCCTGGCCTCGCCGCACCGGCACGCCCCGCGCCTGGGCGAGCGCCCCCAGCATCATCTCCAAGCCCAGCTGGTTCACGCCGCGGAAGCGCCGCTCTGGCTCGCGCTGCCGGGTCGGGTCGATGAGGAACAGCCCCCCGAAGTGGCCGCCAATCTTCTTCCAGCCCTGGGCCAGCGGGCTCGCCTGGGCGCCCGACTGCTGGACCATCTTCGCCACGGCCTCGCCCATCTGGCGCTCGGCCTCGTCCAGCGCCGGCCCCAGCCCGCGCCGCTCCAGCGCCTCCGCCGCCAGCACCCCCACGGAGCCCGCCTTGATGGTGGGGTCCATGGACTCCAGCCGCTCCAGCACCCCCACGGAGGCCCCACCCAGGGCCAGCTCGCTCGCGAGCAACAACCCCGTGGGACCCGCCCCGACGACCACCACGTCGAATGTCTCGTTCGCCATGATGGATTACCTAGTCTAAATATTTACCGAGTACAAGTTTTGATTCGGAGCTAGGGTGCGCCCATGGCGGAAGACGAGGGACTGCGGGCGCGCAAGCGGCGCGAGACGCGGAAGATGATTTCGGATGTGGCGACGGGGTTGTTCGTGGCGCGCGGCTTCGACGCGGTGACGGTGGCCGAGGTGGCGGCGGCGGCGAACGTCTCCAAGATGACCGTGTTCAACTACTTCCCGCGCAAGGAGGACCTCTTCTTCGACCGGCAGGAGGAGGGCATCGCGCTGTTGCGGCAGGCGTTCCGGGAGCGCCGCAAGGGAGCGTCGCCGGTGGCGGTGCTGCGCGCGCTGGCGCGGTCGCTGGTGGAGAGCGACCACGCCTTCGCGAGGATGAACGCGGGCGTGGCGGGGTTCTGGCACATGGTGGAGGTGAGCCCGGCGCTGCGGGCGCGGCTGCGCGAGATGGGCGAGGAGGCGGAGGCCGTGCTGGTGGAGGAGCTGACCGGGCAGGTGGGCGCGCCGCGCGAGGACCCCATCGCCCGGCTGCTGGCCGCCCAGGTGGTCGCGGCCATCCGCGTCGCCTACAGCGAGGGGCTCCGGCAGATCGCAACGGGAGAGGCGCCCGAGGTGGCCCGCGCCGCCGTCGTGGAGCTGTTCGAGCGCGGACTGACCATGATGAGCGCGAGCGCCCGGGGCACGCCCTACGCCTGACATGGCCCCACACGGTCCGCGCGGGGCTACAGGGGCGCAGAAGCAGGAGCCGCGGGGGGCGGCGCGCTCCGGGCTCGCGCCCAGGCCGGGGTCGGGCTAGAGGGGCGCCCCATGCGTGACCGAATCCAGGCGGTGCTCCGCCAGCTGGCCCAGACGCCCGAGGTCGAGGCGCGGTGGCTCAACACCTTGTCCCTGATGGAGTTCATCGGGGCGCGGAAGATTTCGCGCACCGTGGCGGACCGTCACCCGACGCTGGAGGTGCTCGGGCACCTGGCGGACGAGACGCGCCACGCCTTCACCTTCAAGAACCTCGCGTGCACGGTGGCGGGCGGCGAGGTGACGGACCTGCTGTGCGCGACCGAGGCCGCCACGTGGTTCCAGTCGCTGGACCGCGGGCTGGCCGAGTGGGCCACGTCCCTCACCGGGACGTCGGACGTCTACCTGCAGTACCTGCTCACCACCGCGGTGGTGGAGCGGCGCGCGATGGTGCTCTACCCGCTCTACAAGGCGGCCAGCCGCAACGCCGTGGTCCGCGAGGAGCTGGGGCGCGTGGTGGTGGAGGAGCAGAGCCACCGCCGCACCCTGGAGGACGCGTGCCTCGCGCGCCTCGCCGCCGTGGGCGCGACGCTGGAGCCGGCGCTGGCCATGGAGGAGCGCCTGTTCGAGCCGTTCCTCGGGGCCTTGGAGGCGCACGTCGCCTCGCTGAGCGCGGCCTCCGCGGCCTGAGGCGTCAGTCGGCGTCCTCGGGCTCCGGGCCCGATGCGCCGACCCCGGAGAGCACCAGCCCCTCGGGAGTCCACGTGGCGCGCAGGGCCTTGGCCTTGCGCGCGCGCTTGCGGCTGAGCTCCACCCCCACCGCGTCCAGACCCATCGCGTTGGCCACGGCCAGCGCGGTGCCGTGTCCGCAGAAGGGGTCCACCACCGTGCGCGTGGTCGTCTGCTCTTGGATGAAGCGGCACGCCAGCTGGCACGCGCGCACGCCCATCCCGCGCGTCCACGTCACGTCGCCCGCCTCCGGCAGCACGTCCGGCGAGGACTTCGCCAGGTCCACGCGCACGTCCCGCGAGAAGCACAGCAGGTGGGAGAACGCCGGCCGCCCGAACGTCACCGTCCCTGGCGTCCGCCGGCACACCACCTTGTGCCAGAGCGTCTCGAAGCCCGCCGCCTCCGCCGCGCGTGACACCAGGTAGCCCTTGTCCACCCAGGCGCCGTCCTTCTTCACGTCGGATTGGTAGAACACCGCCACGCCGTCCGGCGGCACGCGCGAGAGCACGAGCCCCGCCGCGCGCACGAACCACTCCTTCCACTCCGCCACCGAGAGCGCGGGGAACTCGGACACGTCCGGCATGGAGGTGACCACCGAGCACCCCTCCAGCACGGGGCTGGCCTCCAGCCACTTCAGCGCGTCCTCGCAGTGCACCGTGCGTCGCGCACCCGTCGCGCCGCCCATCCCATCCCGTTCATCCGTCATCACCCGCCGGAGTCTGCCAGACGCCTCCCGCCGCGCCGCGCCCCTTGGAGGAATCGACCGGGTGCCGTGCGACGACGCTCGTTCGTAACCTCGCGAAATTGCAGTAAAAATTCATCTTTCCTGCGGGGTTGAATCAACTCGGGGCGCCAAGGCAGTTGCAAAAGTCAGCAACTTCAGGCCTTTAAGACGAGAAAAACTTGTTTTTCTTGCGAAAGGCGCGGACATGGCGAAGGCGAACCGAGATGGGGAGCTGCGAGAGGGCGGCCAGCCGCTGCCAGCCTGCGCGCAGGGCCTGGCGCTGCTGACGGTGGGCCGGGTGGAGGAGGCCCGAGAGGTGCTGGAGGAGGCGCTGGCGCGCTCGCCCTTGTCCATCGAGGTGCGCCGCACGCTGGCCCGGCTCCGGGCGGCCATGGGCGATGGCGCGGGCGCCCAGCGGCTGTTGGAGGGCGCGGTGCAGCTCGCCCCGCGCGACATGGCCACCGTGTGCGACCTGGTCCTGCTCTACGCGAGGCAACGCGATGGGATGGCGCGCGCGCGGCGGCTGCTGGATGCCGCACTCGAAGTGAATGAAACGGAGGCGCTGACGCACCTCACGTATGCGCGCGTGGTGGCGCAGGACGCGCCAACGCAGGCGCTGTTTCACGCGCGCCAGGCGCTGGCTCACGGCGACGGCGAAGTCCGCGAGGCCGCTGCGTGGTGGGTGCGCCGCCTGGCGAGTTAGCGTGAGACGTGTCGGGTTGGAGCCGCGCAGCCGGTGGACGCACGGACAGGATTCATGGCTTGCTACAGCTCCCGCTAAACTTATAATTCCAAGCCTGTCCGCTTAAATAAGGATTCGTTCATGCCCACGATTTCCGCGACTGACGGAACGTCCATTCACTATCGCGTCATCGGCGAGGGGCCTCGCGTGGTGGTGCTGGTGCACGGGTGGATGGTGTCGGGCGCGGTCTGGGACGCGCTGGTGGAGCGCCTGGATGCGACGGGGCTGCGGCTGGTGATTCCGGACCTGCGCGGCGCGGGTGGCTCGGGGCGGCCCGCTGCGGGGTACACGCTGGAGCAGCACGCGCGGGACGTGCTCGCGGTGGTGGACCACGTGGGCGCGAAGCGCTTCACGGTGGTGGGCCACAGCATGGGCGGGCAGGTGGCGCAGTGGATCGCCGCCACGGTGGCGGAGCGCGTGGACGGGCTGGTGTGCCTGAACTCGGTGCCGGCGGCGGGGCTGCCGCTGCCCGCGGACGCGGCGGGCCTGTTCCGCACCTCGGCGGGCGATCGCGGCAAGCAGCAGACCATCCTGGGCCTGGCGTGCCGTCAGCTGTCGCCCGAGGCGTTGGAGACGATGCTCAAGGACTCGGCGGCGGTGTCCGAGGCCGCCATCCAGCAGGGCTTCGACGCATGGACGGCGGGTGGCTTCGCCGAGAAGCTCGCGAACATCACCGCGCCCACGCTGGTGGTGGCCACGGATGACGCCTTCCTACCGCCGGCCTTCCTCAAGCAGGCGGTGGTGGCGCCCATCCGCCGTGCGCGCCTCACGTACCTGCCGGGCCCGGGGCACTACCCGCAGGTGGAGCGTCCGGCGGAAATCGCGGCCCTGTTGGGGGCGTATCTGGCAGGGAGCGCGCAGGCGTAGCGGCGCGGCATGCGGCCGAGCGGTTCGTGGGAGAGCGCAGATGTCCTGGAGCATGAGCTTCGAGTACGACGCCCAGCACGACGTGGTCACGGCGGGCTTCACCGACTGCATCCTCGTCAGCGATGCGGACGTCGTGCGGTGGCGGCGCGAGGTGGAGGAGCAGTTCCAGCGCTTCACCCGGAACGGGAAGGTGGACCTGCTCATCAACCTGGATGGGCTGGTCGTGAAGTTCACCGCGGGCCGCACGTTCGGCCGCGAGCGCCGCGAGGTGCTGGAGAAGTACACGCACCGCTCCTACCGCTTCGGCGGGGACGAGATGACGCGCATGTTCATCCTCACCAGCGGCGCCATCAACGGCGCGGCGGTGAACCACTTCGTCACGCGTGAGGAAGCGCTGGGCGCGCTGATGGCGGAGCGCGAGGCGCTGCGCAAGAACGGCTTCACGCCGTTTGGCGGCAGCGTGATGAGCGGCAGCAAGGCGTGAGCGGCGCGGCTCAGACGCCCGCGAACCACTCGTAGCCCTGGTCCTCCCAGTAGCCCCCGGTGGGCTCGGGCAGGAAGTTCACCTCGGTGAGGTACTTCACCATCTTGTAGCCCAGCTTCACCGCCGAATAGAGGCGCAGGGGCGCGCCGTGCGCGGCGGGCAAGGGCTCACCGTTCATGCCGTAGGCGAGCAGCGTCTGGGCGTGCATGGCGCTGGGGCGGTCCCACGACGACGCGTAGCCCAGGTCGAACGAGCGGAACTCCACGTAGCCCGCACGAGGGTCCGCGCCCACGGCCTCGGCCACGTCGCGCACGCGCACGCCGTGCCATGCCGCCACCGCGCTCCACCCCTCCACGCAGTGATGGCGCACGCGCAGGTCGGCGCGCGGCAGCCGGCGCAAATCCTCCACGGTCAGCACGCTCGGCCGCGCGACGAGCCCGCCCACCTTCAGCGCCCAGCTCGCGGGCGCGCGCGGGACCTCGGGCGAGATGAAGTACGCGGGGAAGTGCTCGGGCGGCGTGAGCGCGGAGAGGGGCTCCTCGGGTGCCAGCCGCTCCGGGTCGAACAGGGCCCGTTGCGCGCGCAGGTTGAAGCGCTCCATGGCGCCCAGGAAGCCCGCCTGCGGACGCGTCGAGTCGCACGCCGCGAGCCCGAGCGCGGACGCGCCCACGAGCAACCGTCGCCGCGTCAGGAGCGCGTCACGCACGGGGCTTCTCCCCGCCCGTCACCATCTCGACGAGCGCGCGAGGATGCAGCGCCACGAGCAGGACATGGCCGAGCGTGAAGAGGACGAACAGCGAGAGCACGCCCAGGTGCACGGCGCGCGCGGTGTCATAGCCGCCGAACAGCGCGGTGAGTCCCCGCAGCTGCACGGGCTTGTAGAGCACGAGCCCGGAGAGCACCGCGAGCAGCCCGAGCAGGAGCGCGCCTGAGTACGCCAGTCGCTGGAGCCCGTTGTAGAGCCCTTGGGCGGGCGGCTCGTGGCGGAGGCGCAGATAGAACGCGAGCGTCTGGAGCGCGTTGCGCGCATCGCGGCGGGGCAGGAAGACGCGGCGGCGCCACTCGCCGCTGAGCAACAGATAGAACCCATACACCGCGCCGTTGAGGACGAGGAGCCACGCGAAGGCGAAGTGCCAGTGACGCGCGCCCGCGAGCCACCCCCCCAGCCGCGCCCACGCCGGAGGTGTCACATCTTGAAAGGGATACCAGGCAAACGGCTGACCGCGCGGGCCGAGCTTGGGATAGGCCGCGAGGATTTGCAGCCCGCTGCCCGCCATGATGACGAGCAGCGGCACATGGGCCCAATGGGCGAGTCGGATGAGCCAGGGCTGGGGACGGCGTTCTTCGGGCGCGCGCACGCGCGGGACCACAGCATGCAGTCGGCTCGGAAAAGTGCCGCGAGACAGGCCATCGCCGGGTAGGTGACGCACGCGCGTCGGGACGTCGTCCAGCGGACGCGTGGGTCGGTCGTGAAGACGAGCCGGCGTGACACATGTCCGTCTTCCTTTGCATCGTGGGACCTGCTCCTATCGACGTGACAGGGAGGGGCTTGCCGATGAATCAGGCGAACACGCGGCGGTTGTCTTTGTTTGCCGGAGCGCTGTGGGTGCTCTTGGGGGGCTGCACGCTCCTGGAGGAGCCCTCCTTCGACCTGGAGCCTTCGGGCTCGGTGCGGGTGATGGTGGTGTTGCCTCGCTCGCTGCGCTCCGACGCGGTGGCGCGCGTGAGGGCCACCGCGACGCCCGCGGATGGCGCGGCGGTGGAGGGAGACCTGTCGGGCTCGGGGAGCTTGTGGGCCGGGTCGGTGGCGCGGGTTCGGTCCGGCCCGGCGCGAGTGCGCGCGGAGGCGCTGGACGCGTCGGGCGCGGCGCTGGCCTCGTTGGATGCGGACGCGGTGGACCTTCCGCCGCACCACGCCGCGCTGCTGTTGCTGCTGCCGCAGGCGGCCTCGACGAAGCCGCCGGTGGGGAACGTGGCGCCCGTCATCGACGCGGTGGTGGCCGCGGAGGCGGTGGTAAAGCCGGGCGCCACGGTGGCGCTGCGCGCGCGCGCGCATGACCCGAATCCGGATGACGCGGACACGCTGAAGTACGCGTGGAAGGCGTCCGCGGGCGTGTTCTCGGACGCGGCGAGCGCGGCGCCCACGTGGACGGCGCCAGCGGACGCGGGCAACGTGACGGTGACGCTCTCGGTGTCGGACGCGCACGGCGCGGTGGCGACGCTGGGCTTCGCGGTGAGCGTGGGGCTGGCTGGGTTGGGCGAGCCCTCCCCCCAGGCGGTGTTCAACCGCTGGCCGGCGGTGACGGAGCTGGGCGCGCGGCCGTCGGCGGAGCTGCCGGTGAATGAGGCCGCGGCGCTGGAGGCCTCGGCCACGGATGATGACGGCGACGCGCTCACGTACGGCTGGGCGGCCACGTGCGAGGGCACCTTCGACGACGCGACGGCGGCGACCCCGCACTTCACGCCCACCGCGATGCCGGCCTCGGATACGTGCGGCAACTGTCGGCTCACGGTGACGATGCGCGACGCCTACGGCGGCGAGGCGACGCGCGGGCTGGACGTGTGCGTGGTGCAGCGGCAGCCGCCGCGCATCACGAGCACGGCGCAGTCCTCGACGGATGCGGTGGCGGGGCAGGTGCTCCAGTTCGACGTCGCGGCGATGGATCCGCAGGGGCGTCCGCTGACGTTCGCGTGGACTGCGACGACCGGCGCGATGGGGCCGGCGACGAGCACGGCGACCACGAGCACGGCGACCTGGACGGAGCTGTCGTGCGTGCCCTCGGACACGCTGCCGGTCATCGCGGTGACGGTGACGAACGCGGCGGGGCTCCGGGTGAGCCGCACGTTCCCGGTGACGTGGGGAGGCCGTTTGTGTGGCGCCCAGCGGCCCTGCGCGGTGACGCTGGGGGCGGGCACGGTGACGCTGGGCGCGGACTGCACGACGGAGGGCACGGTGTATGTCCCGGATGGCCATCTGTTCGACGGCGCGGGCTTCACGCTGACGGCGGTGGAGCAGGACGGGACGCCGGCCTCGCACTGGAAGGGCGCGGTGCTGCGCAACCGAGGGGCCTCGGCGAGCATTCGGCAGGTGGTGGTGACGGCCCGCGGGCTCGCGGACCTCTGCGACACGGGCGCGGATCGCCTCGTGGGCATCCAGTTGCAGGAGGCGAGCGGCGCCATCACGGACACCCAGGTGCGGGACCTCCACCAGAAGGAAGGCCGGAGCGGGTGCCAGGAGGGCCTGGGCATCGACGTGCGCGGCGCCACGAGCGGGACGCAGGTGGCGCGCGTGGACGTGCTGCGCAACCAGGTGGCCGGGTATCAGAAGGCGGGCATCGTGGTGTCGGGCCTGGTGGATGCGACGCTGACGGACAACACGGTGACCGGCGTGGGCCCGCAAGGCTTCCTCGCGCCCAACGGCATCCAGCTCGGGTATGGCGTGACGGGGCGGGTGAATCGCAACACGGTGACGGGGAATGGATACACGGGCGGGGATGTCGCGGCGGGCATCCTCGTGGTGGGCGGCGCGTACTCCGGGCCGGGGACACCGCTCTGCAAGGACGTGACGCTCCAGGGGAACACGCTCGATGAGAACGACGTGGGCATCAATCTGGCGCAGGCCGATGGGACGGATGCGCACGGCAACGTGATTCCCCCGGCGGAGCTGACCCGCATCCAGGTGACAGAGAACCGCATCCACAAGACAGACGTGACGAATGGGCTCGTGTATCAGGCGGGCATCGCGGACCTGGGGAGCGCGAACGTCATCAGCCTGAACGACGTCACGGGGCCGGGTTACTCGCGCGCGACACGTCCGGACTCGACCTTCGACGTGGATGTGTTGTCGGTGGGGACGGACCGCAAGTTGGTGTTCCTCAACCCCGAGCGCTCGGTGGTGGCGAAGGCGTGCTCACCGAGGCTGGTGGTGCAGGCGCAGGACGCGGTGGGCAACCTGGCGCCGCTGGTCTCGGACACGGTGTCGGTGTCCGCGACGGGGACCGCGGCGGCGGGGGTGACGTTCCACCTGAAGCCTGACTGCAGTGACGCGGCGGTGACCGCGTTGCCGCTGGAGGGCGCGCAGCGCGAGGCGGTGTTCTACTTCCAGGCGGCGCAGGCGGGCGACCTGGCGGTCACCGTGGCGGGAGGAGCGGTGACCGCGACGCAACCCCAGACGGGCGCGGTGGCTCCCACGCTCTCACGGTGGGTGGGGATACCGAACGACGCGCCCCTCTGGTGACACGGCGCCAGGGCGCATTCAGTCCTCCGCGTCGGCGGCCTCGGACTCGATGTCCTTGATGAGCTTGTAGAGATACTTGGGGTTCACGCCCAAGCGGCGGGCCGCCTCGGCGTGGCTGCCGCTGGCGTCGAGCGTCTGTTGCACGAGCCGCTGGCGATACACCCGGACCGCCTCCTTGATGCCCCGGGGCGGGGTGGCCGGCCGCAGGGCTCCGGCGATCTCCCGCGGCAGCGCGTCCAGGCCCACGCGCTCCGAGTCGCTCAGCACCACCGCGCGCTCCAGCACGTTGCGCAGCTCGCGCACGTTGCCCGGCCAGGACCAGGACTCCAGCGCGGCCAGGGTGGCCGGGTGCAGCCGGCGCGCTGGCAGGCCCTGCTCGGCGACGAGCCGGGCGATGAGCGTCTCGGCGACCAGTCCGATGTCCTCCTCGCGCTCGCGCAGCGGCGGCACCTCCAGCCGCACGACATCCAGGCGGAAGAGCAGATCCTCCCGGAAGCGCCCGGCGCGCACCTCCGCGGGGAGGTCCTTGTGCGTGGCGGCCACGATGCGCACGTCCGCGCGGCGCGGCTCCGCGGAGCCCACCCGCATGAAGGTGCCGCCCTCCAACAGGCGCAGGAGCTTCGCCTGGACGGGCAAGGGCAGCTCGCCCACCTCGTCGAGGAAGAACGTGCCTCCGTCCGCGGCCTCGAAGCTGCCGGGGCGCGTCCGCTCGGCCCCGGTGAAGGCGCCTCGCTCATGACCGAACAGCTCGCTCTCCACCAACCCTGGCGAGAGGGCTCCGCAGTTGATGGCCACGAAGGGGCTGGAGGCCCGGCGGGAGTGCTCATGCAGGGCCTTCGCCACCAACTCCTTGCCCGTCCCCGTCTCGCCCAGGATGAGCACAGGGGACGAGGTGGGGGCCACCTTCACCAACAACTCCAACAGCGCCAGCATGGCGTCGCTCTCGCCTACCAGCGCATCGAGCTTGCGACCCGTCCGCAGCCGCGCTCCGCGCTCCCGCCGCTTCTCTCGCGCGCGGGTGAGCGCCACGTCGCGCTCCAGCAAGGGGCCCAGGGCGCGCGCGAAGGCCTCGGCGTGCTCGCGGGCCTCCGGGCCGAAGGCCCCCGCGGTGCTGGGGTGGTCCAGGTACAGCACGCCGAAGGGCCCCGCGCGGCCCGCCAGGGGTACGACCAGCACCGCGCGCAGGGCGAGCGCCATCACGCTGGGCGCCTGGGCGAAGCGGGCATCATCCCGCGCGTCCTCGAGCAGCAGGGCGCCGCCCGTCTCCAGGGCCGCGGCGAGGATGGTGCGGGACAACTGCCCCTCGGGGCCGTGGGGGTGCGGCTCCGTGAAGCCCTGATGCGCGGCGAAGCGCAGCGCCCCGCCTTGGCCGCGCAGGCCCACGAAGCCCCGCTTCGCCCCGGTGAGCTCCATCAGCGCGCCCAGCGCCACCTCCAGCGAGGTGCCCAGCGGCGCGGCGGAGACCCGCTCCAGCGAGCGCAGCACCGGGCTCCTGGAGGACTCCGGCGCGGGGGGCGGGCGGGCAGGTGGGGCCGCGGCCAGCCGCGAGGCCTCCTGCTCGATGCGCACCAGGGCCCCGAAGTGCTCGAGGGCCCAGGTGCGCAACCGGTCCCGGTCCACCACCTCCGCGCGAGCCAGGGACTCCAGCTCCACGAAGGCGCGCAGCGCTTCACGCACCTGGTCGACGAGCGACGCGGCGCTCATGCCGCCTCCTTCCGCTCCAGCGCCCCGCGCAGCGCGTCCGCGCTCTGGAATCGCTCCTCGACCTCTCGCGACAGGCAGCGGCCGATGAGCGCGCGCAGGTCCTCCGGCACGCTGGAGGGCAGGGGCGCGGCGGGGGTGTTGTGGATGCGGTAGACGAGCTCCAACTCGTGGGTGCCGAGGAAGGGCCGGTGCCCGGACAGCAACTCGTAAATCACCACGCCGAGGCTCCAGACGTCGCTGCGCCCATCCACGGGGCGGCCCACGCACTGCTCGGGGCTCATGTACGCGAGCGTGCCCACCGCGGCCCCCTGGCGGGTGACGGTCTTGAAGACGATGCTGCGCACGAGCCCCAGGTCGGTGAGCACCGCGCCCTGGGAGCCCAGGAGGATGTTCTCGGGCTTCACGTCGCGGTGCACGACGCCCGCGCCATGCAGGGCGGCGAGCGCGGAGGCCACGTCGTGCGCGAGCGTGCGCACCTCGTCCGCCGCGAGCGTGCCGCGCGCCGCGAGGTGCGCGCGCAGGGACGGGCCATCCACCAGTTGCATGGCGAGAAACCCCCTGCCGTCATCGAGAGTGCCGGCCTCCAGGATGCGCACCAGGTTCGGGTGGGCCATCTGCATGCCGGCGCGGGCCTCGCGGAAGAAGCGATCGCGCACCTCGGGATGGCTCATCGCCTCGGCGTCGAACAGCTTGAGGGCCACCTCGCCGTGAGGCCCCCGGGCTCGCCAGACGGTGGCCGCCGCGCCCGCGCCCAGTTGCGACAGGAGGACGTAGGGCCCCGCCTGCCGGCGCGCGCGGCGCCGCTGTCTCCAGGTCCGGAGCAGCCCCGTGCCCAGGGCTGGTAGCAGCGCGCCGGGGCCCAGCAGCAGGACGCCTGGGACGCCCCAGCGCACCAGCGGCCCGAGCAGCCCGAGCACGCCCAGCGCGAACACGGGCAGCATCACCCGCTGTTGTCCCGGCAGGAGCCGCCGGCCCATCCACCCCAGCGCGAGCAGCCCGAGGAGCAGGGTGAGTCCCTCGCGAGGCCCGTTGGCGAGGCGCACCGAGGTGGACGCCCACCGCAGGGCGAGCCGCCCCACGCGCGCGGGGCCGTCCACGTCTTGCACGCGCACCGTGCTGCCCGCTTGGACTCCCGTGAGGACGCGCCGCTCTCCCGTGGGGAAGCGCACCTCCAGGGTGTAGCGCGCCAACGGGTCGGGAAGCCCCACCCGCGCCCTCCCGCCGCGCGCTCGGGCCGTGGCCACCGGAGGGCCGCCCGCCTCGGGGCGGAGCAGCACCCAGGCGCCCTCGGCTCGGCTGTCGCCGTGGCTGGCGCTCACGTCCACCCGCACGGCGCGGCTCGCGGTCGCGGTGGCCAGCAGCAGGCCCCGCTCCGGTGTGTACACGTCGGGGGCCCCGTCCCCGTTGGCGTCGAAGACGGCGGGCTGGGACAGCGGGCCCGTGACGTCGGTGATGCGCTCGAAGCCCTGCTCCCCGCCCAGGTACACCTCTCCGCCCTGGGTCATCCGCGCGCCCACGCGCAGCTCGGCTTGGATGACGTCGGGGCGGCCATCGAGGTTGAGGTCCACCACCAACCCGGCGGGGGCCTCGGGGCGCGTCCAGGGCTCACAGCCGCCGCGGGCCGTGGGCGGGCAGGTGACGAAGGGGAAGGCCCGCTCGGGGTTGTGCAGGCGCTGGGCGGACACCTCCGGCCTTCCGTCCCGGTCGAGGTCCGTCCACGCTCCGCCCTCGGCGACGAGGGGCAGGGGCAGCACCTGGAAGTGCCCCGGCGTGTCCTGGCGCAGCAGCAGGGGCGGGTCTCTCCAGCGCAGGGCGAAGCCATCCGCGTCGCCGTCTGCGTCGGCGTCATCCCACAGCACGTGGTCCGTCCCGGGCGGCGTGGGCGCCTCGGGCCCGAGGGTGAACTGGCCCGCCCCGTCGTTGAGATAGAAGGCGTGCCGCTCCAGGGTGACGACGTGCAGGTCCAGGTCCCCGTCCCCTTCCATGTCCACGAGCGCCACGCTGGCGTTGTTCGCGGAAATCACCCGGGTGCGCTCGAAGCGCCCGGCGGAGAAGCGCCACACCTCCACCGTGCTCGCGCGGGTGGCCGCCACCAGGTCCAGGTCCCCATCTCCGTCGAGGTCCCCCAGGGCGAAGCGCCCGTTCCACAGTTGAATGTCCCGGGGCAGCGCGCTGTCGAGCGGCACGAAGTGGCCTGCGCCGTCGTTGCGGAAGGCCACCATCGCGGCGCTGCCCGTGCCCTCGCCCCCCTCGGGGGAGAGCGCGACCACGTCTTCGTCTCCATCCCCGTCGAAGTCCGCGGCCACGACGTGCAGCAGGCCCTTGGGGAGCGTTCCAGGAGGTGTCTCCGCGAAGGTGGGGACGCGCCGCTCGGTGGAGCGGTAGATGCCGTCGTGCGCCAGCACCCAGACCTCGCCGCCGGACTCGGCCATGGCGCGAGGCTCGAAGCGCAGTCCGCTGGCCACCGGCACCCACCGCTCCCGCTCCACGCGGAAGACGGTGCCCGCGCTCGCGCCCCACCGGCCGTCCGCGTCCAGCACGATGTTGCCCAGGGCGAACGGGCCCTGGAGGGCCCGCCAGCGGCCCTCCTCGAAGCGATAGAGGAGGCCGCCGCGGGTGCCCATTCCGCAGGCGTGGAGGGATTGCGTGGGCGCGCCGTCCAGCGGCGGGACGGGCTCCCAGCCCCCGGGCGTCGAGCGCCAGAGCCGGCCCCCGCCGTACTCCAGCAGCCAGCCCTGGCCCCGCGCATCGAAGCGGACCTGACCGCAGTAGTAGGTGTTGGCCCCAATCTCCGGCGTCCACGCGGCGAAGGACGGCTGGGATACCCAGGTGCCGTCCTTCCAGCGCCACATCCGGGCGCGCTGTCCACAGGCCCAACCGTCTCCGTTCGGCAGCAGGGCATAGCTGCCCACCTGGAGGAACTCGCTGTCGTCCAGCCGCTCCCTCGGGGTGGGCACGGGCTCGCTGCCCGTGGCCGTCACCCGCAGCAGGTTGGGCTGGAAGCCATTCAGTGTGTGATTGAAGCCGAAGTAGACCTCGCCCGCGCGCCAGGAGGACAGGGACAGCTCGGTGGCGAAGGGGCCCTCGTAGGCCACGCGCCAGGGGCCACCCGGCGGGCGGTGGTAGAGGCGCGAGCGTCCGGCGGTGGTCGCCTCTCCGGACACCGCCACCCAGAGCCCGCCTCCCGGGTCCGCGAGCATGGCGGGCACATTCCCTCCCACCTCGTCGAGCGGGAGCTCCCGGTAGAAGCGCCAGGTGTCGGCGGCCTCGGACAGGGGCGGTGGCGCGTGTCTCGCGTCGTCGCAGGCGGCGGCCAGCACGAGCAGCGGCAACATCCACGGGAGCAGGCCCCCTGCCGGTGCGCGCGAAGGTCTGGAATTGAACATTGGCTGGGGAATCTACGCGTCGCGCGAGGCTCCTGGGAGGTGCCGCGACGTGACGAGGAACGTCACCCGGTCAGAAAAAGCTGACTCCATTCCCTCTCACGTTCGCAACCGCGCGTTTTTACAGCTGCGGTCGGAGGCGTGGGGTTTGGAATGTCGTTTGCTCTACGCCCGCCGCAACAACCCCATCCATCGCCGCACCCGCCGGCTGGCGCACCGCTTCATGCGGCGCGCCGCGACAGGAGACGTGTATGCATCGAGAGACTTTTTCATCCCGAGAGAGGCGCCTCGGGGTCCTGCTGCCCTGGCTGCTGCTGAGCGCGCTGACGGGCCTCGCGGGCTGCAAGCCTTCCGAGTCCAGCCAGGCCGAGCCGCTCAGCACCGCGGTGTTCTCCATCACCGTCGACGAGCCGGTGGCTGGCGGTGACACCGGTGGCGCGGGGCGCGTGTCTTCGTTCGCCAACTTCTCCTTCACGAGCGTGGCGCGCATCCGCATCGACGTGTTGGAGACGGCGACCGGCACCCCGCTCTACAAGGGGATGGACCTCACGGTGGCGGGAGGGACGTGGTCGGGCACCGTGCCCTTCCTGCCTCGGAACAAGGGCCTCACCTTCCAGGCGCGCGCCACGGGGCTCAAGGGCGAGCTGTACTTCTCGGGCAGCACGGACAAGACGCTCACGGGCGACAACGAGAGCGTGGTCATCGTGTTGGCGCCGGTGAGTGACGGGGAGACCGTCTCCCTACCGCGCATCAAGAAGATCACCATCCCGGCCGAGTTCCCTCCGGGCAAGCGCGGCAACATCGACTTCCTGGTGGAGGCCAACACGGGGGAGCCGCTGCGCTACGTCATCACCGCCGGGAGCGGGGGCGGCTCGTTCTCGCCGGTGCAGGGAACCCTGCAACTGCTGGGCACCACCGGCACCTTCGTCAGCCAGTACGCGCCGCCCTCGGTGACGACCGAGACCGAGTTCACCCATGAGGTGCTCGTCACGAACTCGGCGGGCCACTCCGTCAAGACGACCTTCAAGACGAAGGTGCTGCCGGTCGACCCGTCGTCCGACGCCATCGACACGCACGTGTCCGTGCTCTTCAACCCGGTCATCCAATCCCTCAAGGCCACGCGGCGGATGGGAACTGGGGACGTCATCTGGGAGGCGACCGTCGCGGATGACAGCGCGGCCTCGACGCTGACCTATGCGTGGAGCTTCAACCCGCAGGGCGCGGTCGACCCCGTGCCTGTCTTCGCGGGTCAGTCCAACCCCACCACGATGCACGGCTACTCCTCGGCGCTCCAGGGCGAGCTGGTGCTCCAGGTGACGGACGTGGACGGCGGGCAGACGACGCTGAAGTACGTGCTCACGCCCGGCCAGTTCCCGGATGCCCCCTATGCGGTGGGCAACCTCAACGGGCTCATCTCCATTCAGGCCGGGGAGAGCCACACCTGCGTGCTGTTCGACAACGCGAACGTGCGGTGCTGGGGCCTCAATGCCTCGGGGCAGCTGGGCTACGAGCACACCCTGGATATCGGCGACAACGAGCACCCGTACACCGCCGGCAACGTCAACCTCGTCGGCAACGCGACGCAGGTGGTGACGGGCGCCAGCCACACCTGCGCCCTGCTCGAAGGGGGCTTCGTGCGGTGCTGGGGCGGCAACGCGCATGGCCAACTGGGCTATGGCCACACCGCCAACATTGGCGACGGCGAGCCGGTCGCCAGCGAGGGCTATGTGGGCCTGGGAGGCCGCGCGGTGAAGCTCGCCGCTGGCGCGGAGCACACCTGCGCGGTCCTCAGCACGGGCAAGGTGCGCTGCTGGGGCGCCAACAGCCAGGGGCAGCTCGGCTACGGCCACACCCGCGACGTGGGGGACAACGAGTGGGTTTGGAGCGCGGGGGACGTGGACGTGGGCGGCCCGGTGCAAGACATCACCGCCGGGGCGTTCCACACCTGCGCGTTGCTCAGCACGGGCAAGGTGCGCTGCTGGGGACAGGCCGCGCTCGGCCAGCTCGGTTACGGGAACACGACTGCGATTGGCGACAACGAGACGCCGGCCACGGCGGGCGACGTGGACGTGGGCGGGCCGGTCCTTCAGCTCAGCGCGGGCAAGGCGCATACGTGTGCCCTGTTGAGCACCGGCCGGGTGGTCTGCTGGGGCTACAACGTCAACGGGCAGCTGGGCTACCCGGGCTATTACACGTGGCCCTATTACCCCTACTTCGACAACGTGGGCGACACCGAGACGCCCGCGTCGGTCGGCTCCGTCGAGCTGTATGGCACGGCCATCCAGGTCGCCGCGGGCGCGGACCACACCTGCGCGTTGATGAGCTTTGGCGCAGTGAAGTGCTGGGGGTATGGCGCGTATGGCCAGCTTGGCTATGGAAAGAGCAGCACGCTCTCCACGCCGAACGCCGAAATCGTGAACCTGGGGGGCGCGTCGGCGTATGCCCTGACGGCGGGTGGCGCTCACACCTGCGCGTTGTTGAGCACGGGCAAGGCGCGGTGCTGGGGCCGCAACGACCATGGCCAGCTCGGCTACGCCAACACCCTCAACCTGGGGGATGACGAGCTGCCTTCCGCCGCGGGAGACATCCAGGTGCTCGCGCCTCCCGTGGGGCCCTGAGCCATGGCGTCGGCCCGCTGGGACAGCGAATGGGTTTGCAAGACGTGGGAAGTCATTGCCGTGAAACGCAGCAATCCAAAGGGAGGGCGCATGACAGGCATTCTTCGTGGGAAGTCGCTCGTGGGGTTGGGCTTGGGCCTCACGCTGGCGGGGTGTGGCGCCGGGGCGGACTCGGACATGGTGTCGGGGCCGGCGACGGGCACGGTCGCGCAGCCGCTGACCGAGCTGGTCACCAATGGCAGCTTCGAGTCCTCGCCCTTGGGTTTCAGCAACTGGGTATCTGTCTTCGCGGGGAGCACTCAGCTCACCGGGTGGACCATCCTGGGCTCGGGCATTGATGTGATGGCCAGCAGCTACAGGTCCGCCAATGCTGGCAGCGCGTCCATCGACCTCAACGCATATGACGCGGGCGGTGTCTCCCAGGTGCTGACCACGTCGTCGGGGACCGGGTACACGGTGCGCTTCGCGCTGGCCGGTTGCGTGGGCACCTACGTCAAGGTCACCGCGGGCAGCGTCTCGTACAACTTCCGGGTGAACTACGCGGGGTGGGTGTCCAACAACTTCGTGTTCAACGCCACCGGCACCAGCACCGAGCTGAAGTTCGAGAGCCTGTCGACGGGGGTGTCCTGCGGTCCGCAGCTCGACAGCGTCTCCGTGATGGGGCCCTGAGCCCGAGCCACGCCAGCCCTTCACGGCTGGTGGGGATATCTGCTCACGCGCCCCTCGGGTGACACGGCGTACAGCTCGAACCCATCAAACTCGAGGACGGTGCCCGCGCCGAAGCCCGGGCACTGGTCGACGCGGCGATTGACGCGCACGAAGTACCAACCGCCCTGCTGACCCACCACGACCTCCAGGGATTTGGGCGAGGACGTGCAGGGGGTGGTCGTGCCGGTGCGCTGGGGGAGTCGCTTCAAGGCTTCCTCCAGCGCGGCATGCGCGGCGAGCACCGCGGGCCCATCCAGTGTAGCCAGGGGCCTCAGCTCGGTCTCCGGCCACGGAACCTGCGCCGCGCCGGGGGAGAGGGGAGTCACCTTGCCTGTCTCGGGCACGAGCGACTTCGAGGGCGCCGCGACCGTGCCTGCATCGGCGACGGTCCCCCCGTCAGGCGGTGTGGCAAGTCCAGCAGTCGCCATGAAGGAGGCCAGCAGGAGGACGTGAGGTCGCGTCAGCATGGGCACCGTCTAGAGGGAAGGCGAGAGCGGGGTGCACTCTGGCATGGACCCCTGAGGTCTAAAGCTACGGGTTGGACGATTCTTGCACGTTGCCGTGAGTTTCCAACGATGCTGGGCGTCGTCCCAGAGCGACATTTCCCCAGCGGGGGTCCATCGGTAGAACCGAGGTGCCTCTCGGGTTCCTGTCGCAAGCCATCCATTGGCGGGGACGGGATTGCCGCGCGAGTCCTTGAGGAGGCGCCCTTGAGGGGTGGTGGCATAGGTCACTGCAACCCATGCTCCTTCGCTGGACTTCACCAGCGGCCAGACAAGCAGGTCCTGCCCGCTGACCTGAGTGGCGCACGGATGATTATGCGCGAAGCCAATGATTGGCAGGTCGCGGCCATGATCTGCATCGTCGACCCCGCCAAAGGGAGGGGCACAGGCGCTCGCGAAATTGATGGCATTTCGGATTGGCCAGGATACGCGCCAATCGTCAGGTGTCCGGTAGATTGCGACGCAATATTCGGCAGCGTCACTGCGGGGGCGTTGGGTATTCTGGTCACACGAATCCGATGCGCCGGGCAGCTCCATCAATGCTCGGAGCGAGGGCAGTACCAAATCATCCGGGACGTTGGGGCCGTCCGTCGTGACGGTGGGCACCTCAGGCCAAGGACCCGGAACGATGGTCAGGGCCTCCTGGTCTTCCTGCCATTGCAGCTCAGCGTTGAGGTAGTAGCGCCGGGCTCCCGTGCAGGCCACGGAGACCAGCACGAAGACAGAGAGCACCAGCGCCCCTGTCTTCGCGGGGGGAAGCGCCCTGCGGGCCACGCTGATTGCCTGGAGCGGGAATTCTGAACTTCCTGAATTCACGGCAATGACAGTAGCAGGCGAAGCCCTTGCGCGACAATTCCCCACGGAGTGGGGAGGTGGGGGCGCCCTGCCTCAGGGCGCCACGGTGGTGACGAAGGTCGTCTTGCCTTCGCCCACCTTGAGGACGACCGCGGGCTTCACCGGGTTGCGATGGGCGTCCATGCTGAGCGTGCCCGTCACGCCGGGGAAGTCGTGCGTCGTGGCGATGGTGTCGCGCAGCGTGGCGCCCGAGGGCGGGGTCGCCTTCTTCAGGGACTCGATCGCCACGCGCGCGGCGTCGTAGCCCAGCGCCGCGATGGCGTCCGGCACGCTCCCATACGCCGCCTTGTAGTCCGCGATGAACTTCTGCGTGCGCGCGTCGGGATTGTCCGGCGAGTAGTGGCTGGAGAAGTAGCTGCCATCCACCGCGCTGCCGCCCAGCTCGAACAGCTTGTCCGAACCCCAGCCGTCTCCTCCCATCATCGGCACCGTGAGGCCCAGCTCTCGCACCTGCCGCGCGATGATGCCCGCGTCGCTGTAGTAGCCCGGAATGTAGAGGCCCTCGGGCTTCATCTTCTTGATGGCGGTGAGCTGCGCGCGGAAGTCCGTGTCTCCCTTTGAATAGCTCTCATCCGCCACCACCTTGCCCCCCAGCTCCGTGAACGTGCGCACGAACGTGTCCGCCAATCCCAGACTGTAGGCATTCTTGTTGTCGCGCAGCACCGCCACCGTGTTCAGCTTCAGGTTCTCACGCGCGAACTTCGCCATCACCCAGCCCTGGAACGGGTCGATGAAGCAGACACGGAAGATGAAGTCTCCCTTCTGCGTCACCGATGGATTCGTCGCGCTCGGCGTGATGACGGGCACGCCCGCCGCCTGCGCCTTCTCCGCCACCGCCAGCGTCGCGGACGAGCCCACGTCCCCGAGGATGAGCACCACCTGGTCCTGTGTGAGCAGCCGCGTCGCGGACTGCGCGGCCTCCTCCGGCTTCCCCTGCGTGTCGTAGACGCGCGCGTCCAGCTTCTTGCCGTGGACCCCGCCCGCCGCGTTCGCCTCCTGGAGCGCCAGCATGATGCCGTTGCGCGCCGAGATGCCGTACGTGGCCTCGCCGCCCGTGAGGCTCGCCAGCACGCCGATGCGCAGCGTGTCCGCGGGCGCGGGCGTGGCCGCCTGGGTGCCCGGCGAGCCTGTCGGCGCGGGCGCGGCGTTGGTCGAGGAGGACTTCTTCTCGCAGGCGCTCATCCCGAGGGCGAGCGTGGCGAGAAGCAACGGAAGGACACGGCGCATGGACTCTGTCTCCAGGAACACGAGGCGGTAGTGCCCCATCCGTGATGCGCCGTTCGGAGTCAAGCGGAACGGCCGCCGCACGCCCCCGTTCCGTCTGGAAATGCGCGTGTGACGGACATGCGCGGGTCACTGCCGCAGCTGCGTGTCGCCTCCGGATGGATGGCCGCGCTTTCGCTCTCCGGAGGAGCCCGGGGACCCCATGGTCAGGGACGGCGAGGAGGCGGGCACGAGCGCGCGCGGCGCGCGTCCTTCCTGGGCCAACGTGTGCATCAACTGGATGAAGAGGGCCTTGTAGAGCGCGCAGGACTCGGGGCCGAATCCCTGCCGCAGCAGGGCCAACAGCCGGTCGCGGACGGTCGAATGGATGCCCTGGATGCCCACGTCGGAGAGGACTCTCGCGCTGCCTTCATGTTGTCCCGTGTTGTAGAGCGGGAAGAGTCCGCCTTGCCACGCGGTGCGATGGCCGAACACGTCGTCGAAGTCCATCAGCCCGTCTTCAATCAGCTCCAGCATGTCGAGCGACGAGCCGTAGAGGACCGTTGCATAGAAGGGCTCCACGACCAGGAGCAGCCCCACCAGACACGAGAGGAAGCTGTTGGCGGTGAAGGTCTCGACACCGCTGTTGCCATGCTGGCTGTAGAGCAGTGCCGAGATCCGCGGGTTCGGCTTGGGCGGGAAGTGGTTCGGCAGGAAGTGGGCGGGGTGATGCACGAGCTCGAGCATGCGACTGGCGATGCCCTGGGCCCCCCCGAGGTGATGCGCGAGCTGATTCATGACGCTCACGATGCATCCATATGACGGGTCGTAGTTGCGGCGGCACACGAGGTGGATTCGCGTCGTGCCTTCTTGGATTTGAACAATCGTGTGGGTGCAACCCGCGACCTGAAGCTGGCCCTGGTGCTCCGCCTTTTTCTCTTTCCCAATCATCTTGTTGATGGTGTTGAGCGCCAGGCAGTTGAGCCAGTCTCCCTCCACGTTGATGACCAGGGTGTCTCGAAAACGCTGGTCCCGGGGCGGTTGTCTGAGGAACTCGGCGTGGATGAGCTTGTTGAGCAGGTTTTGGATTCCCGCGTCTCGACTGCACAGGAGATCCAAGAGGTGCTCCAGGAGCCCGTTCTGATTCTGGGCCGCGTGAAGGAAGTCCTGGAACAGCAAGTTCATGAGGCTCGGGTCGCGGCGCGCGCGCTTCGCACGGGACCACGCGCACAAGGTCGCGTACGGCGAGGCGTGGGGTTGTCCCGTGTAATGATTCGTCAGGAAGTCCTGCGCGAACTGGGCACACGGCGCCAGCGGGACGACGACCAAGGCCGGCGGAGTATTGGGCGCCGTCAGTGTCCGGGTCTTGGGCTTCTTGGGGGGGCGAGTCGGGAGCTGCTCCTCCTCCTGTTGCTCCGCCTGCTGCTGCACAGGGGAGCTCGGCGGGAGCACGGGAGGTGGTTGCGTGGACCTCTGGGTAGGCGCCTTGAACTTCGTGCTGACATAGCCCGTGACCGGGCGCCGGACCGACCCACGTCCCCGCGGCGTCGTTGGGGTCGTCGTCGTCGTCGTGATGGGCACGGGGAACGGAACGACGGGCACGATGGCGTTCGGCGTCGCGGGTCGGAGGCGCTCACTGCACAGGGGGCAGAACTTCGGTCGGTCGTCGTCCGGAAGCGCGCAGCGAAAGGACTCCTGACAGCTCCCACAGGTTCGCTGAGTGGGCTCCTCCTCGTAGGGGAGGTCGTAGGCGTCAACCTCCGCTTCTCCTCCGCAGGCCGGACACCAGATGCATGAGTCCAGGGAGTAGAAGGTGACGAAGCATCGCCTGCACTGGTACTTCGTCATGAATGGCTCCCTGGATGTATCCAGAGCCCGCTCCGACGGACGCGTGACTCCCGGGCAGGAGCCGCCGCTGAATAGCAATCATTGTACCAGTAAGGCGTGAGAGGCCAGGGAACACGGGCTCACTCTCACCTGGGCCTCGCGCCGGGGGAGGCGAGACGCGTGCTGCGTTCAGATGGAACGCGCGTGCGTCGTCGCGCGGTGCGCACGTCATGAAAGGGTGGTTCGCCACTTGGGGGTGGCGAACCGCTTCACGGCATGGGGCCGAGCTATGCCGCGCGGGGGCGACAGTTCACCTCGACGAGCAGGTCGCCGGGGGCCTTGAAGTACAGCATCGTGCCGCGGTTGTTGCGGATGATGTCGGAGACCTCGTGCCCATCGGCGCGGGCCTTGGCCTGGACTTCATGCACGAGCGCTTCGTCCTCGACGTAGAAGCCGATGTGGAAGCCCTCGGGGTACTTCTCCGCGGGGTTCTTGAGTCGCTGGAGGACGAGCACCAGGCCGTGGCGATCCTCCATGACCGCGACGGCTGGGGAGGAGCGGTTCGAGCACATCTCGAAGTTGAAGTAGCGCTCGAAGAACTGAACGCTGCGCTGGACGTCGGGGACCTGGAGGTCCAGGTGATTGAGCTTCACGGCGAGCCTCACGAAGGCACACGTGTGCCTTGGCAAGGTCGAGGGTTCTCACCCCAAAAGAGGGGGGAACAAGTGCTTCCACCGTGGAAGTGACCGGGGCTCACCGAACCGGTCCGCCGTTTTCCGACCGGCGCTGAACCTAAGAAGGTCACTCGCGGAATGCAACAGGTCGTTCCGCGCGTGGGGCGTCGCTCGAGGGGCTCCACGACAGCCCACCGAAGGCGCGGAACGCGGGCGTCCCATATCCACGGCCGATGCCAGGGCCTGCGCCCAGGTGCACGGCGAGCCCGTTCTCGAAGCGGTATTTCAGCGCGCCGAGCAGCTCCAAGGGACGCTCCTCGGCGCGGTTCGCTTGCAAGCCCATGCTCCCAGCGAGCGAGGCTTCCACGAGGAGCTGTCGCGCCTCACCGAGCGGAATCTCCGCGCCCAGTGCATACGTCAGCGCGTGGCCCACCTTCAGGTTGAGCAGGGACTCGGAGCGGCGGAGCACCACGCCCGCGTTGGCCATCAGGCGGATCCGTTCGTGTGCCCATTCGCCCACGAGTCGTGGCTGGAATGAGGGGCCGCTCTCTCCGAGGAAGTCCTTGCCGCCTGACGTGGGCAGCACGACGGGCGCGGACACGGCGAGGTGCAGTCCCTGTTGCGAGGACAGCAGCCTCAGCTTGGGAACAATGCGGATGTCTCCCAATCCCACACCAGACGTCCCCGAGGCCAGGCCGGGATCCGCGCTCCCGGCAGGCTGCGAGCCATGGCCCGTGATGGGAATGGCAATCCCCATCTCCACGCGCCCTCCCAGCGAGAGGGAGCCAAGGAAGTCCGCCGTGAGTTGATTCTTCACGAGCTGCGCGGAGTACTGCCCATCCATCAAGACGCTGAGCGGTTTGTCCGCGTAGTTGACGGAGACCCCGAACGAGGCGCTCAGGTGAGACGCGACCTGCGCGCTCTGGACGCCGAGCACGTCGAACGCGCCAGGGCCCGGCTTGTACTGCTGGGCATCAATGGCTTGCGATGCGCTGTCCTGGGCGCGAGAGGTCGAGCCCACGAGCACTGCGAGCACCGCGGCCATGCCCGTCAGCGAGCGGGCCTCGCCCCGCCGGCGAAGCATCCACGGGAGGAGGAGCAGCAGGAGTGCGAGTGGAGCGGCATCGCTCGGTCCCGTTGCGCCGCAGCCATGCCCCGCCACGGAGAAGAGATGTGTTCCCTCTTCGCCATCGCCGCTGCCGCCCGGATTGCCCGAGCCATCACCCCCGTTGCCCGAGCCGCCGTCGGTGTTGCCCCCGTTGCCGGAGCCGCCGTCGGTGTTGCCTCCGTTGCCGGAGCCGCCGTCGGTGTTGCCCCCGTTGCCGGAGCCGCCGTCGGTGTTGCCTCCGTTGCCGGAGCCGCCGTCGGTGTTGCCTCCGTTGCCGGAGCCGCCGTCGGTGTTGCCCCCGTTGCCGGAGCCGCCGTCAGCGTCTCCGCCGTTCCCCGTGCCGCCATCCGGGGTGCTGCCGTCGGTGTTGCCCCCGTTGCCGGAGCCGCCGTCAGCGTCTCCGCCGTTCCCCGTGCCGCCATCCGGGTTGCCGCCGTTGCCCGAACCCCCGTCCGTGTCGCCACCGTTCCCCGTGCCACCGTCGGCATCTCCGCCGTTGCCGGAGCCTCCACCGACGGTCCAGGCGTAGCGCGCAGGGGTCGGATCGACGTTCCCGGCGGCGTCGATGGCGCTCACCGCGAGCGTGTGCGCACCGTCCGCGAGGCCCGAGATGAATGACGGGTTCGAGCAAGGGACATACGCCTGTCCATCCACACTGCACACGTAGGTGACGCTGGGCTCCGAGGCGCTGAAGTCAAACACTGCCTGGGCCGTCGCCCCCGTGAGCGGCGGGCCCGCGTCGATGAACGTATCGGGCGCCACCGTGTCCACCTCGAAGGGCACCGTCACCGGCGTGCTCGTGTGGCCCACCGTGTCGGTGCTGGTCGCGGTCGCCGTGTGGCTGCCATCTGGAATCGGCTCGGGCGGGATGAACGTCCAGTGCCCCTGCTCATCCACGGGGATGGGCCCGTGCGCGATGCCGTCGATCTCCAGCGTCACGGTGCTGCCGGGGTCCGCCGTCCCCTCGAACGAGGTGTTCGCGGAGGGCGTGACGGTCAGCGTGACGGAGGGCGCGGTGGCGTCCGTGGCGAACCCGAAGCCCGTCGCCGGGCTCACATTGCCCGCCGCGTCCTGCGCCGTCGCGCTCCCCGTGTGCGGTCCATCCATCAGCGGCGCCGAGGCCGTGCACGACCACGCCCCGGAGGCGCTCGCCACGGCGGTGCACACGTGTGTGCCATCCACCACGACAGACACCGTGCTCCCCGGCTCGGCGGTGCCCGCGAACGTCGGCGTGTCACCGCCCAGGAGCGCGCCCTCCGTGGGCTGCGTCACCCCTGGCGCGGGCGGCAGCGTCAGCACCACGCGCGTGGGGTTCGCACCCTGGCCCTCACCCGGCGCGGAGCCCACGGTCTTCGCCACCGCGCCGAGCAGGCCCTGGCTGGTGACGAACGCCTGGTTGTCCACGGCCCCCGTCACGCCCGGCCGAACGACCACGCGGAAGGACACGGTCGCGCCCTCCCCGGGCGCGAGCATCCCCCCCTGCGTCCCCGTCGCGCCGCTCCCGAGTCGGAAGACGAGCCGGTGCTGCCCCGCGTCGTACTCCGCTGAGTCATCCCCGGCGATGTCTGTCTTCACGCCCGCATTCGCGCCCGCGACGACCTGTAGCGAGCCCGGCACCAGCGCGACCTGCGGCGACAGCGGATCCACCAGCACCACCGAGACGCCCGTGTCCGTCCCCGTGTTGCGCGTCGTCAGGGTGTACTCGAGCACGTCGCCCGCGCGCGTACCGCCGTCCGGATGCGTGGCGAGCGTCCGCACCGACTTCACGGTGTGGTTGAAGTCCGGCTCCTGCGTGGAGATGGACGTGACGAACGCGCCCAACCAGTAGCCATCTCCCGTGGACGTCGCAGACACCGACGCGGACGTCTGCCCGCCCGACACGCGCGACGTCACGTCCACCACGCCCAGGTCCAACCCGGACATGCTCCCCGCCGTCCCCGTCAGCCGAGGCAGGTCCCCGGCGTTGCTCACCGGCTGCCCCAAGTGCGAGCGCGAGCCATTGAAGAAGTTTCCCTGGGGCCGCGCCGCGTCCGAGAGCGCCACGCCATTGAAGACGAGCTGGTCCCCGGTGATGGTGTTGTCACCCTCGTACGCAATGACACCCAGCTTCGCGCTGAAGCCCGACTGGGGAACCAGGAAGCCCGACAGCGCCGTGTCCGTGCGCGACCCCGCGGCCACCTTGTCCAATCCGTCGAACAGGGTGAGGTTGCGCAGCGGCTCGCTGTCCAGCCGGTAGAAGACGATGAGCGACCAGCCCGTGAACGGATTCGCGTCATTGATGTTGCGCAGGTCGACCGCGTCCACCCCCGTCACGCCATAGATGCCCGGCCCCTGGGCCTGCAGGATGGCCGTCACGTCCGCCGAGGATTGATAGGCATACACGCCCTCCGCCGAGTGCACCTGCTCCGCATCCGACGACACCGCCTGCGTGAAGCCTCCCGGCCGTCGAAACGTGACCTGCGTGTCCGGAGACAAGGGCCCCGCCATGGCGGGGACGGAGCGGGTGGCGCCCCAGTACAGCCGCGCATAGGTGACGAGCGCCCCCGCGGGCAGGGTGAGCATCGCCTGGCTGCTGCTCGCCGAGGGCGCCACTTGGAGGTCCGCGCGCGCGCTGCCCCCCTCCAGCGTCCAGAACACGTCCGGCGCGGTGTCCGCGGTGGCCGTGCCGCAGGCGCCCACCGTCCCCACCACCGGCGCGGGGGTGCCCGCCGCGCACTCCTGCGCGAGCGTGTTTCCAATCAACACGAAGTCGCCATGCTGGTCCTCCTGATGGCGCAGCCCCGGCGCGGCACGTGACGCCACCGGGAGCAGGAAAACCAGCAAGGCCGCGAGCGAGAACGCCCGCGAGCGCGGAGCACGACACAAGGGGACGAGAGGGGGCGTTTGCACGCCGCTTCACAGAGCAACGGCAGGGCCACGACCGCGGCACTCCCGCGGGCTCAACAATTTCAAACACGTGGCGTCAGCCCTCCGCGCGACGATTCCGAGGGCTGGATCCAGCTTCTAGAATCCAGACACGTTGCGCCTGAATGTTTCACCCGAACTCCGCTGTGTTGCAGGCTATCCAGGAGGTCCGCCGCACCGCGTGGCGCGGAATTGCAAGTGATGTTTGTGTTTCAGGGCTATCCGAGTTCCGGTCCGGCGGCGGCACCGGGTGTCCGACATGGTCCTCGCATGTGCGCCTCCCCAGAACGTTCAAGACTTCAAGCTGTCCAGCAGTTAAGCCTGCTGCTCAGGAGGTTCAGATGGCACACACGCATCGTTACGAAGTCGAGTGTCGGTGGGAGGGCTCCACCGGTGTGGGTTACGAGTCGTATGACCGCTCACACGTGGCGCGGGCCATTCCAGCGGCGGCGTCCCTGGAGCTCAGCTCGGACCCGACGTTCCGAGGCAACCCCGCGCGCACCAACCCCGAGCAACTCCTGGTGCTGGCCGCGTCGTCCTGTCAGCTCCTGTCCTTCCTCGCCATCGCCGCCCGGGCGCGCTTCAACGTGGTCCGCTACGAAGACCGCGCGGAGGCGGTGATGCCCGAGGACGACAAGCCCATCCGAATCACCTCCATCGTCCTGCGCCCCCGCATCTACCTGGCCAAGGGCCCCAGCGAGGAGCGGGTGCGCGCGCTCATCGAGCAAGCCCACCGCGAGTGTTACATCGCCAACAGCGTGCGCACCGACATCCGCGTCGAGCCCGAGCTCCACTTCGTCGACTAGCGGTCGATTGCGGCTCGGATTGAACGAAACGTCCATGTTGGTTTTTATGTCAAACCAACTCGTGCAATTCGAGCAATGTCTTTGTATTGGGAAGCCCGCAGTCGTGCACGGGAGTGCGCGGTTGTCTGTTGAGCACCTGATGAGGAAACGCGTTTCTCCGACCTGGCACGGCGGATGAACAGGGAGGGCACGGCCTTTCTCACTGAGGGAGGCTTTACTCTCTGGAGGAACGACGAAAATGCAGCAGCCATGGAAGGCCGCGCTCACGGCGGCAGCGGTGGTGGTGGGGGGTGGAGCGGCACAGGCACATGACTTCGTTGTGTTGAAGCTGGTGAATGGACACCAGACCATCGATGTCACCTCCTATCCAACGACACTCGACTTCACGACGGTCGCCCTCAACGCTCACCCCACGCTCCCCTCGGAGCTGTTGACCGCCACGGATCCGCTGCTGGAGCCGTTTGGTTGGACCTTCACGCCGACCCTGCCTCAGTCCGTCCCGGTGGGCGGCAACCTCATCAGCTATTACAAGTACGTCATCAACAGCCCGGCGGACTGCGTCACCCTGGGCAACGCGGATGATGACCCGACGACGCCGGGCTCTCCGGACCCCTCGTTCACCAACACCTTCGCGGTCACCTGGGACAGCGGTACCGCGCAGAGCTCGGTGAAGGTGACGTGCAAGGCGTCCAACGCGCTCCCCTGCGACAACACGCTGTACTTCTCCGCGAGCGGTCTGGGCCTGCCCAACACCACGCTCAACAAGATGGACACGACGACGGCCGCGCTGACTCCGTTCTCCACGGCGTCTGCCTTCTACGCCGCCACGGCGTTCAACCACCTGGATGGCTACGTCTATGCCATCGACAACACGCTGCCGCTGAAGAACCTCATCAAGATTGGCGCGGACGGCGTGGCCACCGCGGTGGCGCCGCTCCCCGAGCTGGGCCTCAACACGTTCCCCGCGGGCACCGTGCTCGCGGATGGCACGTACCTCGTCTACAGCGGCCCGGGCTTCGGCGTCCTGCCTGAGTACGCGCGCATCAACCTGACCACGAACTCCGTCACGTTCGCGGGCCCCACGCTGACGGTGGCCGAGGTGCTCGACTTCGCCACGAACCCGACCGACAGCAAGGTGTATGGCTACAACCACGTGACGCACCGGCTCACCACGTTCGATCCGGCCACGGGTGCCACCACCGACTTCGGTCCCGTGGGCCCGAACGACGCGCTCACCGGCCTGCCGGCGCTCTACTTCGTCGCGCCCGCCGCCGCCTTCGACTCCGCCGGCAACTTCTACATCTACGGCAGTGACCTGACGGGCCTCATCCACCCGGTGAACACGCTCTACAAGGTGGACATCGCCACGGGTGCCTTCACGGTGGTCGCCGTCGGTGACGTGAGCCTCAACGGCAACGAGAACTTCGCCATGTGCGCGTTCCCGCCGACCGTGGGCGGTGGCCAGCCGTCCATCACCCGCAACGAGGGCTACTTCAAGACGCATGAGCAGGCGGTGGCCGCGTGCCTCGCGAAGGGTGGCGACATCGACCTGGGCAAGCTCGGCGTCATCGGGAGCAAGGAAGAGGCCCTGGGCGTGCTGTGGATGAACCCGGCCACCACGGCGGATCGCCGTCAGCGCTCCGACGAGGACGCCATGCGCGTGAAGCTGGGTCGTCAGACGCTCACCGCCATGTGCAACGCACGCCTCTTCGGCTCGCCTGCGCAGCAGAGCATCGACAGTGCCCGGTCCGCCATGGACTCCGGCTCGCCCTCGGACATGGAGACGCGCCTGAAGGAGCTGCGTGTGCTCAACGACCAGGGCTCCAAGCTGTCGCTGCCCGCGGCCTTCAACGGTGGCCCGGCGGGGGCGCGGCATGCCCTCTCCATCGCCAGTTCGCCTCGGGGCGGCAGCCGCTGAGTCCAGGACTCGGGCCTCAATCACAACCCAACGGATTCTGGAGAATACAGACATGAAGAACTGGAAGCAGTGGACGGTGGCGGTGCTGGGGAGCCTGGCCCTCGCGGGGTGCGGTGAGTCGAAGCCGCCGGTGGACACGCCGGACACCACCCCTCCTCCCACGAATGGCGGCAGCTCGCCCGTGGGCGATGACGACGCGGTGGTGCAGCTCGCCGACAACCAGTACGAGGTGCGCATCCTCGGCACCGGGGCGAAGAAGTTCCAGGGCGCGTTCGTCAACGTGGACAGCATGACGGTGACCGCGAACGGCACGCCCCTGCCGGTGGAGATGAAGTCCACCGTGATGGACCTGGCTCGCACGGACCACGCGTTCCTCGTCGGCCTCTTCACCCTGCCGCCCGGCACGGACTCCGCCCAGGTCGTCATCCGCCTGGATGAGTTCGGCGGCTTCGACAGCGCCAACGGCCCGTCCGGCGTCGCCGGCCCGTCCGGTGCGCTCGATGTCCGCACGGCGCCCATCCGCTTCGAGGTCACCCGCGCCCTGCTGACGCCTCGCCGTCACGCGGTGGTGCAGATGGACCTGAGCCGGTCCGTGGTCTCGCAGCGCGCGGGCGACACGCTCATGCTGCCGAGCACCGTGGTGGCCTACTGAAGTCCCGCTGACCTCGCTTCGTCGAGGCAAGACGCCCGGCACCTGTCTTGGTGCCGGGCGTCGTCATCTGGGCGGTTCACTGTGGGGTGCCGGGCGCACCTATCCAGGTGGCTCGAATCTTCGCCTCCTCAGCGGAATTCCGGGTTCAAGCCTGACGGCCAATGCTGTCCTGGTGGAAACTGTCTGCTCAATCGATTGAGTTCAAGACTCGGTCGTTCTTGGCGTCTGGGTTCGCGACGTAGAGTCCGCGAGACCAGCCGGGAAATGAGGGGCCATGCGGGACATTGGCATTGTGGGGGCGGGGCAGGCGGGCTTGTTGCTCGCGTTCGCCCTGAGGTCTGAAGGCTATCCAGTCACGCTCTATTCGGACCGGACGCCGGAGCAGATCTTCAACGCGCGCATCCAGGCCACGACGTACCTGTTCGGGCGGGCCTGTCAGTACGAGCGCGAACTGGGACTGAACTTCTGGGAGGGGCAGGGTGACCACTCCCAGGGCGGTGACCTGGACATCTGTGGGGCGCCGGGGACTCGGGCACTTCGGGTGTACGGGCGGGTCCGCGTGCCGGGCATGGCCGTGGACCTGCGGGTCAAGTATCCGCGCTGGCTCGGGGAGCTGGAGCGCCGCGGCGGCACGGTCGTTTATCACTCCATGGACTCGCAGGGCCTGGAGGCGCTCGCGTCACGCCACGAGCTGGTGGTGGTGACCACGGGCCGCAATTCCTTTCCAGGGCTGTTCGAGCGAGACGCGGAGCGCAGCCCGCACACGCGGCCGGCGCGCAACCTGGCGGCGATGGTCATTCGGGGCATGCGGACCTGGAACGACACGCCCTTCCCGGCCCTCAAGTTCGTCCTGGCGCCCGGGCACGGGGAGTACTTCTCCATGCCCTACCATGATCGCATCCGCGGCCCCGAGACGTGCATTCTGGTCGAGGCCATCCCTGGACAGGGATTGGACCGCTTCGGCGACGCCAGGGACGCGGCGGAGATGTTCGCGCGCATGCGCGGGGTGGTGCATGACTTCTCCCCCTGGCTGGAGTCTCGGCTGGAGGGGGCCTCCATCGTGGATGAGTCGTCGTGGTTGGTGGGGGGCTTCACCCCCATGGTGCGCAAGCCGGTGGGACGGCTCGCCTCGGGGAAGGTGGTGTTGGGCTTGGGGGACGCGGTCATCCTCAATGACCCCATCGCGGGGCAGGGGCTCAACTGCGCCTCGAAGGCCGCGCACGCCCTGTTCGAGGCCATCCGCGAGTGGGGAGACCGGCCCTTCACGGAGGGCTGGATGCAGGAGACCTCCGAGCGCTTCTGGCAGCGCGAGGGCAAATACATCACCGCCTTCACCAACCTGCTGCTGTCGCCCGCGTCGCCGCACATGCAAGGCTTCCTGGGCGCCGCGTCCGAGGTGCGCTCGCTGGGCGACCTCTTCTTCGACAACTTCGGAGAGCCGCAGCGCTTCTGGCCGTGGATCGACAGCGCCGAGCAGACCCAGGCGCTCATCGCGGAGGCCGCGCGCGCCGAAGTGAAGCAAGGCGCAGGGGGCGCGTAGCGTCGGCGCGGGCGCCTTCACCGAAGGTTCATGAAAGTTGACGGGCGCGGAGGCGCCGGTGCGCGTTCCATGCGGGCCTGGGAAGGAGCCACGCATGGCATCGGGCAAGGCCCTCTTGGGCAGCGTCCTGGGACGGTTGCTCTTTCGCAGCGCGCGCATCACCGAGGCGGAGGAGCTGTCGCCCCGGTTTCGTCAGGTGACGTGGACCGGGCCGGAGCTGCGGGGCGTGGCCTGGACGCCCGATGGGGCCGCGAGGCGAAGGTGGGGGAGGTCTGCCAGTTCCTCGGGCCGCGCTCCTCCATTGATGGGGCGGCACTCCCGCCGCGCCCACGCGCTCCACTGCGTGTTCGAGGTGTCCGACCCCGTGGCGAGCGCGAGCGTCCTCCAACGGCTCGGCGTGGAGCACGCGGACTGTGTCCCGCGCGAGGCCGGATACGGGCACCTGGACCTGCTCTCGGCGCGGCTTGGCGACGCGCTGCGGGTCTTGCCGGAGGCGGACCTCGTCCTGACGGGGCGGGCCCAGGCCCTCCAGGCCCTGCGTGCCCGGCTGCGCGCGCACGGGCTCGCTCGGCCGGGGCGGAGCAAGGCCTACGGGTCCGCGGGCAAGGTCGGCCTGGACTGACGCACGCCCTTTCAGCGCGCACGGGCCCCAGGGGGGCCGTCGTGCACCTTGCAATCCAGGGGAGGAGGGCGGTCGGCCAACCCCTGGATGTCCTTGAGGTGACACGGCTCGGCGCTTGGTACGGCGGCTGCTGAAGGGGACGGGCGGAGCGTTCATGTCCCCCTTCGACCTTCCAGCCCTTCTCTCCAGTCTCCTGTTGTCCCAGACCGAGTCCCCCTCGGCCCTCTCGCGGCTCACCGTGGAGGGCGGGGTGGACACCTACTTCAGCTACAACTTCAACCGTCCGGCGGACGCCGCGAACTTCATCCCCGGCACGGGCACCACCGCCAAGCGCCACGACGAGGCCTCCATCAACCTCGCCTCGCTGGGCGTGAGCCTCGCCCCCGAGCCGGTGGGCTTCAAGGTGCTGCTGGGCTTCGGTACGGGCATGGAGGTCCTGCATGCGGCCGAGCCTGTGGGCACGGACGTGGGCCCCGAGGTGTGGCGCCACGTGCAGCAGGCCTCGCTGTCCTTCGTCACGGGGGCGCTGACGCTGGAGGCGGGCATCTACCCCAGCCACATCGGGCTGGAGTCCTTTCAATCGCAGCTCAACTGGACCTACACGCGCTCGTGGATGGGGGAGCTGTCGCCCTATTACCAGACGGGCCTGAAGGGCACCTGGAAGTTCAATGATGCGTGGAGCGCGCAGCTCCACCTCATCAATGGCTGGCAGACCATCGGTGAGAACAACCACGGCAAGGCCGTGGGCACGCAGGTGGCATACTCGGGCGAGCGGCTCTCCGCGTCGTTCAACACGTTCCTCGGCAACGAGGGCTCCGGGGACGCGGAGGGGCTGCGCCTCTTCGGGGACCTGGTGGCCACGTACCGGGTGACGGACGCGCTCAGCGTGGCCGCCTCGGTGGACGTGGGGCGGCAGGCTCGGCCAGAGCAGGGCGCGGCGCTGTGGTACGCGGCGGGTGTGAACGCGCGGGTGAGGCTGGCCGAGGCCGTGGCCTTGGCCGCGCGCGCCGAGGTGTACCGGGACCGCGACGGCCTGCTCAGCGGCGCGGCGCAGACGCTGGCCGAGGGCACGCTCACGCTGGAGCTGAAGCCCGCCGAACATCTCACCCTCAAGCTGGAGGCGCGGCACGACCGCTCGACGGAGGATGTCTTCGCGGGGCGAGAGACCACTGTCGACGGCGCGCCCGTCTTGAGGCCCCACGAGACGCTCGTGGTGGCGGGCGCCGTCGCCTACTTCTGAAACAAACGGAGTCACGGAACATGGACCTGGTGTTGGTGCTCGTCACCGTCGGTTTCTTCGCGCTCACGTGGGCCTATACCCACGGCTGCGAGCGTCTGTGAGGCAACAGTCATGATGTTTGAATATGTCGCGGGCGCGGCGCTCGCGGTGCTGTTGGCTGGCTATCTCGTCTTCGCCCTGCTCCGTCCCGAGCACTTCTAGGCGTTCCTCATGACTCTCATTGGGTGGTTGCAGATTCTGTTGTTCTTCGCGCTCGTGCTGGCGCTGACGAAGCCGCTGGGTGGCTATCTCTTCCGGGTCTTCGAGGGAGAGCACCAGCCCCTGCCGCGCGTGTTGGGGCCGGTGGAGCGCGTGCTCCTGCGGCTGTGCGGCGCGGATGCTCGGCAGGAGCAGACGTGGACGCAGTACACCGTGGCGATGCTCGCGTTCAGCCTGCTGAGCATGCTGGGCACGTATGCCATTCAGCGGCTCCAGCACGTGCTGCCGCTCAACCCGCAGGGCCTGCCCGCGGTGGGGCCCGAGCTGGCCTTCAACACGGCCGCCAGCTTCACGGCGAACACGAATTGGCAGTCATACGCGGGCGAATCGACGATGAGCTACCTGTCCCAGATGATGGGGCTGGCGTGGCACAACTTCGTCTCCGCGGCGGTGGGCGCGGGCGTGGCGCTGGCCCTGGCGCGAGGCTTCACCCGCCGGCCCGGCCCCGCGGGACAGAAGACGCTGGGCAACTTCTGGGTGGACCTCATCCGCGCCACGCTCTACGTGCTCTTGCCCATCTGCTTCGTCTACGCGCTGTTCCTGGTGTCTCAGGGCGTGCTCCAGAACTTCGCGCCCTATCGGGAGTTGCTGACGATGGAGGGCGTGAAGCAGACGCTCGCCATGGGCCCGGTGGCCTCGCAGGAAGCCATCAAGATGCTGGGCACCAACGGTGGTGGCTTCTTCAACGCCAACAGCGCGCACCCGTTCGAGAACCCCACGCCGCTCACCAACCTGGCGGAGATGCTCTCCATCTTCGCGCTCCCCGCGGCGCTCACGTACACGTACGGGAAGATGGCGGGGGACACGCGGCAGGGCTGGGCCCTGTTCGCGGCCATGTCCATCCTCTTCTTCGCGGGTGTGGCGGCTGCTTACGCCGCCGAGTCCCAGGCCAACCCCGCGCTGGTCGCGTCCGGCGCGGCGCAGGACGGAAACCTGGAGGGCAAGGAGCTGCGCTTCGGCGTGTGCGGCTCGGCGCTGTTCGCCACGGTCACCACGGACGCCTCGTGCGGCGCGGTGAACGCGATGCACGACAGCTTCACGGCGCTGGGCGGGCTGGTGCCCCTGGTGAACATGCAGCTGGGCGAGGTCATCTTCGGCGGCGTGGGCGCGGGCCTCTACGGCATCCTCATCATGGTGGTGCTCGCGGTCTTCATCGCGGGGCTCATGGTGGGACGCACGCCCGAGTACCTGGGGAAGAAGATTGAAGCGAAGGAGATGAAGCTCGCCATGCTGTACGTGCTCATCTTCCCGCTGGTCATCCTGGGCTTGAGCGCGGTGGCGGCGGTGATTCCGCAGGGCCTTTCGTCGCTCAACAACGCGGGCCCGCATGGCCTGTCTGAGATTCTGTATGCCTTCACCAGCGGCACGGCCAACAACGGCAGCGCCTTCGCGGGCCTCAACGCCAACACGCCCTTCTGGAACATCTCCCTGGGGCTGGCGATGCTCGCGGGTCGCTTCCTGATGATGGTGCCGGCGCTGGCCATCGCGGGCTCCATGGTGGGCAAGAAGGTCGTGGCCGCGGGCCCCGGCACCTTCCCCACCAACGGCACCTTGTTCACGGGGTTGCTCGTGAGCGTCGTCCTCATCGTGGGCGCGCTGACGTTCTTCCCTGCTCTCTCCCTCGGTCCCATCGTCGAGCACTTCCTCGGCGCGGCCGGAAAGGCTTTCTGACCATGAGCTCCGCCTCTTCGAAGCCGGCGTCGCTCTTTGATGCGTCGCTGCTCAAACCCGCGCTGCTCGACAGCCTCAAGAAGCTCCACCCGAAGGACGTGGCGCGCAACCCCGTCATGTTCGTCGTGTGGGCGGGCAGCCTCCTCACCACCGTGCTGGTGGTGAAGGACCTCATCGCGCCCCGGCCGGATGGCGCGCCGCTGTGGTTCACGGTGTCGGTGATGCTGTGGCTGTGGTTCACCGTCTTGTTCGCCAACTTCGCCGAGGCCGTGGCGGAGGGGCGCGGCAAGGCCCAGGCAAGCAGCCTGCGCAAGATGCGCAAGGACACGCTGGCGCGCCGACTGGTGGACGGCCGCGAGGAGCGCGTGCCGGCTCCGTCGCTGCGCAAGGGCGACCTCGTGGTGTGCGAAGTGGGGGACCTGATTCCGGGCGACGGCGAGGTGGTGGAGGGCATCGCCAGCGTGGACGAGTCCGCCATCACCGGCGAGTCCGCGCCGGTCATCCGCGAGTCCGGTGGAGACCGCTCGGCGGTGACGGGCGGCACCAAGGTGTTGTCCGACCGCATCGTCGTGCGCATCAGCGTCAACCCGGGCGAGTCCTTCCTCGACCGCATGATTGGGCTGGTGGAGGGCGCGGCGCGGCAGAAGACGCCGAATGAGATCGCGCTCCACATCCTGCTGGTGGGCCTGACGATTGTGTTCCTGCTGGCGTGCGTGACGCTGGTGCCCATGGCGCTCTACTCGGGCGTGCCGCTGTCGGGCACGGCGGTGGTGGCGCTGTTGGTGTGCCTCATCCCGACGACGATTGGCGGCCTGCTGAGCGCGATTGGCATCGCGGGCATGGACCGGCTCCTGCGCAAGAACGTGCTGGCCATGAGCGGCCGCGCGGTGGAGGCGGCGGGCGACGTGGACACGCTGCTGCTCGACAAGACGGGCACCATCACCCTGGGCAACCGCATGGCCACCGAGCTGCTGCCGTTGCCGGGCGTGCGCCGCGAGGAGCTGGCCGAGGCCTCGCAGCTCGCGAGCCTGGCGGACGAGACGCCCGAGGGCCGCTCCATCGTCACGTTGGTGAAGGACACGTACAAGATGCGCCCGCGCGAGCTTCAGGCGCATCAGGCCACGTTCGTGCCGTTCACGGCGCAGACGCGCATGAGCGGCTGTGACCTGAATGACCCGCAGCCGCGCAGCATCCGCAAGGGCGCGGTGGATGCCATCGTGAAGCACGTGCAATCGCAGGGTGGACCGGTGCCGCCCGAGCTGGCGCAGGCGGCGGGTCGCATCGGTGACGCGGGCGGTACGCCGCTGGCGGTGTCGGATGGCTCGCGGGTGCTGGGCATCGTGCACCTGAAGGACGTGGTGAAGGGCGGCATCAAGGAGCGCTTCGACCGCTTCCGCGCCATGGGCATCCGCACGGTGATGATTACCGGTGACAACCCGCGCACCGCGGCGGCCATCGCCAAGGAGGCCGGGGTGGATGACTTCCTGGCCGAGGCGACGCCCGAGGCGAAGCTCGCGCTCATCCGCACCGAGCAGGGCAAGGGCAAGCTGGTGGCGATGACGGGTGACGGCACCAACGACGCGCCCGCGCTGGCTCAAGCGGACGTGGGCGTGGCGATGAACACCGGCACGCAGGCGGCGAAGGAGGCGGGGAACATGGTGGACCTCGACTCCAACCCCACCAAGCTGCTCGAGGTGGTGGAGGTGGGCAAGCAGCTCCTGATGACGCGCGGCACGTTGACGACGTTCTCCATCGCCAACGACGTGGCGAAGTACTTCGCCATCCTGCCGGCGCTGTTCATGGGCGTGTTCCCGCAGATTGCGCCGCTCAATGTCATGCGGCTCAGTTCTCCGCTGAGCGCCATCCTGTCTGCGGTCATCTTCAACGCGCTCATCATCATCGCGCTCATCCCGCTGGCGCTCCGAGGCGTGAAGTACCGCCCGCTGGGCGCGGCGGCGCTGCTGCGGCGCAGCCTGCTGTTGTACGGGGTGGGTGGCGTCATCGTCCCGTTCGTGGGCATCAAGGTCATCGACGTGCTGCTCACCGCCGTGGGCATGGTCTGAAAGGCGTTGAACGTCATGGTTTCCACTCTGGTCATCGCCCTGCGCGCGTGTGTCGTCACGCTGGTGCTCACGGGCGTGCTGTATCCCCTGGCCGTCACGGGGGTGGCGCAGGTGTTGTTTCCGCATGAGGCCCAGGGCTCGTTGGTCGTGGACGAGCGCGGGCGCGAGGTGGGCAGCGCGCTCATCGCGCAAGGCTTCACGCGAGGGGCGTACTTCCAGCCGCGTCCCTCGGCGGCGGGCAATGGGTATGACGCCACGGCGTCCTCGGGCAGCAACCTGGGGCCTACGTCCCAGAAGCTGCGAGACCGCGCCGTCGCGGACGCCGAGCGCCTGCGCAAGGAGAACCCGGACGCCCCGGGGCCCGTGCCGGCGGAGTTGGTGACGGCGTCGGGCTCGGGGTTGGATCCGCACCTGTCGCCCGAGGCGGCGCGGTGGCAGGTGCCGCGCGTGGCGCACGCGCGAGGCGTGGACCCGGCGCGCGTGCTGGCGGTGGTGGAGGCGAACGTCGAGGGGCGCACCCTGGGCGTGCTGGGTGAGCCTCGGGTGAACGCGTTGCTCCTCAACCTGGCCCTGGACCGGCAGTTCGGCCGGGCCGTGGAGCCGGTGCATCCCACGGGCGCCGCGGCGGCGCCTGTGGGAGCGTCGTCCGCGGCGGGGCTGGAGCAGCCGTAGCGCGAGCGGGCGGCGTGCTGGCAAATAGGGAGGCGCGGGGGCCGGGTACGGCCCTCGCGCCACACAAAGGACACTCGGGTGACGACACGGCGCACGCGCGCGGAAGACTTCCTGGAGCTGGTGGAGCGCGGCCGGAGGGGCAGGCTGAAGCTCTACATTGGCTTCGCGGCGGGCGTGGGCAAGACGTATCGGATGCTCGAGGAGGCACACGCCCTGCGCAAACGCGGGGTGGATGTGGTGCTCGGCTTCGTGGAGACGCACGGCCGCGCGGAGACCGAGGCGCTCGTGCAAGGCCTGGAGTCGGTGCCGCGCAAGCCCTACACCTACCGAGACGTCACCGTGGAGGAGATGGACCTGGACGCGGTGCTGGCGCGCAAGCCGCAGGTCGCCGTGGTGGACGAGCTGGCCCACACCAACCTCCCGGTGTGTCGTCACCGCAAACGCTATCAAGACGTGCAGGAGCTGCTGGACGCGGGCATCAATGTCATTGGTGCCTTCAATGTGCAGCACCTGGAGAGCTTGAACGACCTCGTCGAGCGGACCACGGGCGTCACCGTGCGCGAGACGATCCCGGACAGCTTCCTGAAGAGCGCGGACCAGGTGGTGAACCTGGACCTCGCGGTGGAGGACCTGCACGAGCGCCTGAAGGCAGGGAAGATCTACGCGGCGGACAAGGTGCCGCGCGCGCTGGAGAGCTTCTTCAAGGGAGAGAACCTGTCCACGCTGCGCGAGCTAGCGCTGCGCGAAGTGGCCGAGAGTCTGGACCGGGCCACGGGGCAGCACGCGAAGGGCGGCGAGGAAGCACAGCAGAAGGGCGGCGGCTCATGGGGCCGGGTGCTGGTGGCGCTGTCGAGCTACCCGCCGCGCGCGGCGACCCTGCTCCGCCGCGGCTCCCGCATGGCGGGGCGATTGAACACGGATTGGTTCGTCGTCTACGTGGAGACGCCGCGCGAGGCGCCGCACCTCATCGACGCGGAGGCCCAGCGTCACCTGTTGGCGAACATCGACAAGGCGAAGGAGCTGGGCGCGGAGGTGGTTCGCTTGCGCTCGACGCATCCCGTGGAGGCGCTGTTGGACTTCGCGCGGTCGCACGGCGTGGGGCACATCATCATCGGGCGGTCGAATCAGCCGAAGTGGAAGCAGTGGCTCGGGCTGACCGTGGACGCGCAGCTCCTGCGTGAGGGCGAGGGCTTCGACATCCACGTCGTGTCCTTCGAGTCGCTGCACGAGGAGCGCCGGTCATGACGCTGCGAGGCCGTCTGTTGTTGGCCCAGGCGCCGCTGGCCCTCGCCCTGGTGCTGCTCGGAGTCATGGCGGTCGTCACGCTCGGCAGGGTGGGACGCTCGGGACAGCAAATCCTGGAGGATAACTATCGCAGCGTGCTCGCCACGCAGCGGATGACCGAGCAATTGGAGCGAATGGACAGCGCCGCGCTGTTCATCGTCGCGGGAGACCGGGAGCGAGGCGTCGCGCAGCAGGCCGAGCAACGCCCGCGCCTGGAGTCCGAGCTGCGCGTCCAGGAGGGGAACATCACCGAGCCCGGTGAGGCGGAAGCGACGCGCCGCATGCGAACGGCGTGGGAGCGTTACCGGACGGAGTTCGACACCTTCTTGGAGGCCCCGGACGCGGCGAGGACGCACGACCTGTACTTCAAGTCATTGGCCCCGGCGTTCCAGGACGCGAAGCGCACGGCGGCGGCCATCCTGGACCTGAACCAGGACGCGATGGTGCGCAAGAGCGAGCTGCTGAGTCGGCAGAGCCAACGCGTGAACACGCTGATGGTGCTGGCGGTGGTGGCGGCGCTGGGCGTCGGCCTGTTCTTCTCCACGTCCTTGGTGCACCGCGCGGTGCGGCCCGTGATGGTGTTGTCGCAAGCGGTGCGACGGCTGGGGCAGGGGGACTACGCGGCGCGAGCCGTGGTGGACGGGCGCGACGAGATGGCGCAGCTCGGGCGAGACATCAACACCCTGGCCGAGCGGTTGGACCAGTATCGACAGAGCAGCCTGGGCGAGCTGTTGCAGGCGCAGGCGGTGTCACAGGCGGCCATCGACAGCTTGCCGGATCCGGTGGTGGTGCTCGGGGCGGAGGGGGACGTGCTGAACGTCAACCGCGCGGGCGAGGACGTCCTGCGTCTGCGATTGGAAGGGGGAGGGGACGTGCTGGGCCGAGTGGTGCCCGAGGTGCGCGAAGTCCTGGAGCGAGTGCGGGCGCACGTCGTGGGAGGACACGGGGCCTATCAGCCACGAGGCTACGAGGAGGCCGTGCGAGTCGAGGCGGCGGACGGAGCAAGGTGGCTGCTGCCACGAGGCAGCCCGGTCTACGGCGAGACCGGGGACGTGGTGGGGGCGACGTTGTTGCTCCAGGACGTGACGCGGCTGCGTCGCTTCGACGAGCTGAAGAACGACCTGGTGGCGACCGTGGCGCACGAGTTCCGGACGCCGCTGACCTCCTTGCGGATGGCCATCCACCTCGTGGCGGAGGGGGTGGTGGGGCCGGTGACGGAGAAGCAGGCGGACCTGATGTTCGCGGCGCGGGAGGACTGCGAGCGGCTCCAGGGAATTGTGGATGACTTGTTGGATCTCTCTCGCATCCAGGGCGGACAGCTCCTGCTGGATGTGAAGCTCGTGCGGACGGAGGAACTCGTCGAGTCGGCCTTGGACACGCAGCGAGGAGCCGCGTCGGAGCGAGGTGTGCATCTTCTCCGAGACGTGTCACTGGACGCGGAGACGGTCTCCGTGGACCCGGACCGGATGCAGCTCGTGTTGGGCAACCTGGTGGGCAACGCGGTGAAGCACACGCAATCCGGGGGCGAAGTGCTCGTGCGAGTGACGCCCGAGGAGCAGAACCTGCGCTTCGAGGTCCGCGACACAGGAGAAGGAATCCCCGCGGAGCAGCAGGCGAAAATCTTCGAGAAGTTCTACCGAGCCCCCGGAGCACCCGCGGGAGGCGCGGGCCTTGGACTCTCCATCGCGAAAGAGATTGTGCAGGCGCACGGAGGAACCATTGGAGTCGTGAGTGAACCCGGCCAAGGAAGTACCTTCTGGTTCACCATCCCGAAGCAGGCATGACGCAGGGGGGCGAGGTCCCCGAGGAGGATGTCTCGCGCGTCTTTGCTCTTCTCGTGGCTCGTCACATAGGCTGACGCGAATCACCCAGGGGGGAGCAATGCTGCGAGCAGGTTGGCCGTGGATGCTGCTGGTGTGCGTCGTGCTTGGGACTTCCGCGGCTGCGGATCCAATGGATCCCGCATCCGTCGTGGAGGGCTCGATGGGGCGCTGCACGGCCCGAATCGAAGCCCACGCACGGCGCGCCGAGAAGGCTCAGCGGCACGCGAACATCCTGCTCCTCACCGGAGCCTCCCTGGCCGCGCTGGGAAGCGCGCTCGCGGGGTTTCTCTCCAAGGAGTCACTGCGGAAAGCGACGGCGGTGATTGGAGCGATTGGGGCGGTGCTCTCGGTCGCGCCCAAGGCGATGGATCAGCCCGACGACATCAAGCAGATCCACCGCAATGCATCGGCACACGCCCATGCGGCCCTGAAGATCTACTGGCAACTGGGGTTCGTGTCGGACCGCGCGACAAAGGCAGAGCTTCAGGCCTACATCATCCGGCGCTTCCTCGACTGCGAAAAGGACGACCCGCCCGAGCATGTCCCGGACGTTGGTTCTCTTCCGGGAATCGTGCTCGTGGATCCCCCCACCATCGGAAAGCTCAAGGCGATAGCCCAACCCGGAGCCCCCGCTACACCTCCAGCACTAACGAACGCGGGTCAGAAATAGCCCGCCGATCGCTGCGTTTTGTGGGCGTCTCACGCACGGTAGCCCTC
Source organism: Citreicoccus inhibens (assembly GCF_019039035.1). GTDB lineage: Bacteria > Myxococcota > Myxococcia > Myxococcales > Myxococcaceae > Citreicoccus > Citreicoccus inhibens. The sequence continues at coordinate 135,738 of NZ_JAHNZT010000021.1, forward strand.
ACGACAGGGGCACACTACTCATTTGCCCCGACTTCGACTCATGTCGCGGCGCGCCCACTACTCTGCGGGAAGCGTTCATAGGCGCGCAGAATCGCTTTCAAGTGGATGGGATTCTCCAAGGCGAGGAGGGCATGAATGGTACAGTCCACTCCTTGTTACGATGTGAAACGCAAGTGAGTGCAAAACGTCATCACTCGCCGAGTGGGGAAACGAATCGTACGCGCGGTCGCCGCCGATAAGTGGTTGGTCCAGGCAAGACAGTGTGGAGTTTTATAGGGGCGAGGAGTGTGTCGGGGAGCTTGCGTGCGGGCAGCCCGCGCTGCGACATCCATCGCTTGCGTGCCGCGTCTTGTATCTGGCGTGAGATCTCTAAAGCGCTGTTCTGAGGTTCCTTGTTCTCCAACATGGATGCGAGCGCTCGGCTGTTGTCCATATCGGTGAGCGACAGGTCTGCAGGGATGTCAATACGCGGCTCGCGACTCAATTCGGAATAATCATTTACCATCGTTCAATATAAGAAGACTGGGAAGTCTTCGACTCCAATGCCTATGAAATGGGCTCAGCCGAGGCATCGACCTCACATGGCAGAGACAGTGATGACGGGGAGAATTCGCAGGGGCAGCGGGCATCGGCTGTACCCAGTCGCGCCAGGATGACCGCTTCGGTCGTGAATTTGCAACGATGCCCCATGCTCCGCGCTGTTCTTCCTCGCTCGGGGCTTCACCGTTCAGACTGACGATGTGTTTCTTGATTCCTGCTCTCGCCGACTCAGGGCTCGCCGGATGGTTTCGCAAACGAATAGGGACTCACAGCTCATTTTGTTAGTGAAGTACTAAGAACCTATTTCGGTAGGAGCGAGTGGAACCAGGTGATGATCCACCGCCCCACGATTTCTTGAGACACCTCTCTGGGGGATAAACGCCCCATCGTGAGGTGGATGTGAAGAAGCAGCAGAAGCAGGACAGGACGGCGGAGCGCGGTCGGTTCTCGGCGAAGAGGAAGAAGGAGGCGGTGCTCCGACTACTGAAGGGCGAGGACCTCGACGCGCTCTCTCGGGAACTGGGTGTCACGGGGGCGGTGCTGAGCGAGTGGCGGGAGAAGTTCCTGGCCGCGGGTGAGTCGGGGTTGAAGAGCCGAGAGCCGGAGGCGGCGGACGACGAGGTGCTGCGGCTGAAGGCGATGGTGGGCGAGTTGATGATGAAGAACGAGCTCTTGGAAGAGAAGGCGCAGTTGATGGAGGGCAACGCGCCGGGTTTTCCCTGGAGGAAGTCGAGAGGATGAGCGCCCAGCTCTCGCCTTCCTGCCGCAAGCCCTATGGGCTGACACGGGTGATGGCCACCTGGCGCGTACCGCGAGCCACGGTGTACCGCCACCGCGCACGTCGGCGGGCCGGGGCCCCCGGGCCATGCAAGCGGGGCCCCCGGGCCGCGCTGAAGGACGAAGCGCTGCTGGAGGCCATTGCCAGCGTGCTGGCCGACTCGCCCTTCCTGGGCGAGGGGCACCGCAAGGTATGGGCTCGGCTGCGCGCGCGGGGGACTCGCACCTCGAAGGCTCGGTGCCTGCGGCTGATGCGACAGGCGGGCCTGCTGGCACCGGGGAGGCCCCGCCGGGTGCTGGGCCCTCGCCACCACGACGGCACGATTGCCACCGACAGGCCCGACGTACCCGTCCGGATCTAGGCGTCGAGGAGTTGAGTGAGTCGGGACACCTCCATGCGTTCAAGGGGCGCGATGGAGGAGCGAATGACGAGACGAATTGGAGCCGCCGAGTGGCGGCGACTGGTGTTG
>NZ_JAHNZT010000022.1 GCF_019039035.1 Citreicoccus inhibens
GCCTGTCGGTGGGCAACTCAAGGAGGGCGGGAGCGTCAGCGAGCTGCTGCTTCCAGTAGGCGAGCTGAGCGTCGAGGACGCCGTCGCGCAGCCACTGCCGCTGCCACACCGCGTAGTCCGCGTACTGGATCGGCAACGGATCCAAGCGAGGCTCGCGCTGCTCATGGAACGCTTCGTAGAGCGCAACCCATTCGCGGACGAGCACGCCCATGGACCAACCGTCGGAGACGATGTGGTGCATCGTCACGAGCAGCACGTGCTCTTGCTCCTCCAGTCGCAGCAATGAGGCGCGGACCAGCGGACTCACAGCGAGATTGAAGGGCCGCATCGCCTCTTCGGTGGCGAGGCGCTGGGCTTCCGCCTGACGCGTGTCCACGGACAGCCGGCTCAGATCATGGCACTCCAGAGACACGCCCACGGTGGTCGCGATGTGCTGAACGGGCTCGCCCTGCTGGACGATGAACGCGGTGCGCAGGCTCTCGTGTCGAGCCACGAGCGCGCGGAAGGCTCGCTCCAGTGCCTGGACATCCAGCTCTCCGAGGACGCGCAGGGCCGCTGGGACGTTGTACGCGGCGTTGCCCGGCTCGAGCTGATCGATGAGCCACAGGCGCTGCTGCGCGAACGACAGCGGCAGCGCCCCCTCACGCGGAACGGCCACGAGCGCCGGGGCGCGCGGCACCAGCGCCCGCCGAGCCTCATCAATGCGTCGCGCGAGCGTGGAGAGAACGGGCGCCTCGAAGACCGAGCGCAACGACAGCTCGACCCCCATCGCTCCTACGATGCGCGACACGAGCTGCGTGGCCAGGAGCGAATGGCCTCCCAGCTCGAAGAAGTGGTCCATCGCGCCGACCTGATCCACGTGCAACACCTCGGCCCAGAGGGTTGCGAGCGCCACTTCGGTAGGTGTCCCCGGTGCGACGTGGACGGCCGTGGGAGCGGCCACGGGCGCGGGAAGCGCCTTGCGATCCACCTTTCCACTCGGCGTCAGCGGCAGGGCGTCCATCAGGACGATGGTCGATGGCACCATGTATTCGGGGAGCTTCTCGTGCAGTCGCTCGCGCAGCATGGCGCTGTCCACGGCATCGGCTCCGCGCACGGCGACATAGGCCACCAGGCGCTTGTCTCCCGCACGGTCCTCGCGCGCGACCACCACCGCCTGCTTCACGGCGGGGTGCTGCTCCAGCGCATTCTCAATCTCTCCCAGCTCGATGCGCAGGCCGCGCACCTTGACCTGGAAGTCGGCGCGGCCCACGTACTCGACGTTGCCATCTGGCAGCCAGCGGGCCACGTCGCCCGTGCGATACAGGCGGGCTCCCGGTGTCTCGCTGAAGGCGTCGGGCACGAAGCGCTCGGCGGTCAGCTCAGGCCGGCCGAGATAGCCCCGGCCCACCTGCACGCCGCCAATGAACAGCTCTCCCGGGACGCCCACGGGCACGGGACGCAGGTTCGCATCCAGCAGGCGGATCTGCGTGTTGGCCACGGGCCGCCCGATGGGCACGGAGCGACGCGCCTGGACCGAGCCATACGTGAACGCCGTGACGTCCACGGCGGCCTCGGTGGGGCCGTAGAGGTTGTGCAGGTCCACCCAGGACAGTTCCTGGAAGCACCGCTCCGCGAGCTCCAATGGGAGCGCCTCGCCGCTGCACACCACGCGTCGCAGCGCCTTGCAGCGCTCCACCGTGGGCTCCTCCAGGAACACCTGGAGCATGGAGGGCACGAAGTGCACCGTGGTGACGACCTCGCGCGCGATGAGCCGCGCGAGATAGCCAGGCTCTTGATGGCCGCCGGGCTTCGCGATCACCAACACCGCTCCAGTCATCAAGGGCCAGAAGAACTCCCAGACAGAGACATCGAAGCTGAACGGGGTCTTCTGGAGGACGACGTCGTCCTCTCTCAATCGATATGTGTCCTGCATCCACAGCAGGCGGTTGACCACGGCCTCATGCGTGTTCATCGCGCCCTTGGGCCGGCCCGTGGAGCCCGAGGTGAAGATGACGTACGCCAGCGAATGCGCGGAGGCGAGGGGGGCGGGCGCGTCATGCGGCCTCGCGGCAATCTCCTCCCAGCCAGTATCCAGACACACCACCCGCGCTGCATGCGGAGGCAGGCGCGACAGCAGCCGCTCCTGCGTGAGGATGACCGGAGGGGTCGCATCCTCGAGCATCCACGTCAGGCGCTGCGCGGGATACTCGGGATCGAGCGGCACGTACGCGCCTCCCGCTTTCAGCGTGGCCAGCAAGGCCACCCCCATCTCCAGCGAGCGCTCGAGGAAGAGGCCGACGCGCACCTCCGGTCCCACCCCGAGCGAACGCAGGTGCCACGCGAGCTGGTTGGCGCGCATGTCCAGCTCGCTGTACGTGAGCCGGGTCCCCTCGAAGACGAGCGCCACCCCATCTGGCGTACGCGCCACCTGGGCTTCGATGCACTGATGCAGGAGCACGTCCCGAGGGAAGTCCGACGCGGCTCCGTTCCAGGCGAGCAGGATCTGTCGGCGCTCGGCGTCATCGAGGAGCGGCAGCTCGGCGACGCTCCGTTCAGGCTGATGGCTGGCGGCCTCCAGGAGCGTGGCGAGGTGTCCGAGCAGGCGGCGGATGGTGGCTGCGTGGAACAGGTCGGTGCTGTACTCGGCGGTGAGGCGCAGGGCGCCGTCGTTCTCGGCGGCGATCAGCGTGAGGTCAAAGCGCGCGGCGCCCCCGTCCACCGGCTGCGTCTCCATGCGAAGCGAAGGGAGCTGGAGCGACGGTAGCGGCGCGTTCTGCAGCACGAACATCACCTGCACGAGCGGCGTGAGGTTCAGGTGCCGCGTGGGTTGCAGCTCCTCCACCAGCTTCTCGAAGGGGATGTCCTGGTGCGCGAACGCCCCGAGCGCGGAGGTGTGCACCCGCTCCATCCACTCCCGGAACGAGGGGGTGCCCGCAATGGAGGCGCGCAGGGCCAGCGTGTTGACGAAGAGGCCGATCAAAGGCTCCGTCTCGGCGCGCGCGCGGCCCGCGATGGGCGTGCCGACGGTGAGGTCGTCTCGCCCCGCATAGCGGTGCAGCAACACGCCGAAGCCGGCCAGCAACACGGAGAAGAGGGTGCGGCCCTCGCTCGTGGCGAGCGCCTTGAGCGCCTGCGTGAGGGCTGGCGACAACGCTCGACTCTCACGCGCGCCCCGCGTGGAGAGCAGCGGGGGGCGCGTCAGGTCCGTGGGCAGCTCCAGCACCGCGTGCGGATCCAACTGGGCCCGCCAGTAGGCGAGCTGCGCCTGGAGGACATCTCCCTGGAGCCACTGCCGCTGCCAGGCCGTGTAGTCGGAGAAGGAGAGGGGCAGCGGCGGCAAGGTCTCGGCCGCGAGCGCGGTGCGGCCCGCCGCGTAGAGCGCCCCCAGCTCTTGGACCAGCACGCCCATGGACCACGCGTCCGTGATGATGTGATGGAGGCACACGAGCAGCAGGTGCTCGGTGTCCGAGGCGCGGAAGAGCACCGTGCGCAGCAGCGGGCCTCGCTCCAGGTCGAACGGTCGGCGCGCTTCGGCGTGGATGTGCCGCCACGCCTCGGCCTCGCGCGCGGCTTCGGGCAGCGCCGACAGGTCCACCACGGGCAGCTCCACCTCGGCGGATGCCGCGATGCGCTGGAGCGGCTTCCCGTCCACCTCGATGAAGGTGGTCCGCAAGGGCTCGTGCCGTCGCACCAGCTCCTGAAGCCCGTGACGCAGCGCCGCCGCGTCGAACGGCCCGGTGAGGCGCACGGCGACCGGCATGTGGAGCGCCGCGTTGCCGGGCGCCAGTCGCTCCTGGAACCACATGCGCTCCTGCGCGAAGGCGGGAGGAACCTGACGGACGGCGGCGTTCTTCTCGCGCAGCAGCTCGGTCAAGCGCGCGCGCTTCTGGGCAGGGGTCAGGGCCATGGGAAGACAGCTCCTTCACGCCACGCGAACGCACCTTTCGCCTGGAAAACGGCTCTGGATGGCTCGATGGGGAAATGTTCAGTATCCAGCGATCCCAGAATAGGACACCTTCCCCCGCCGGTTCGTGGGGTGAGTCCCCACCTCTGGGCCTTGACGCCGTCGATTCCCGACCTCCGACCCCACTCTCTGACATCTGGTAAATTCAAGTGAGTCTGGAATAATGTGCAAATAGCTCAAGATTCGGGTATGGTGCCTCGCCAGTGACCGGGGGCATTCCCGAGGTCGCGAAGAAGGGGGGATTGCCGGAGGTCTCAGCCCTTGAAGGTGTCAGCCACTCCCATCCGCTTCGTGCTGTTTCCCTCGCTGGGCGAGGTGCGTGAGCACGTTCGGGTCGACCTGTTTGGCCGCGCCCTGTCGGAGCGGCTGGGGCGCAAGGTGGTGGTGGAGTTCGCCCCCACCTACGAGTTGCTGGAGTCCGAGCTGGTGGCGGGCCGCGTGGACATGGCGTGGGCCACCGCCGAGCAGTGCACCGCGTTCGAGTCCCGTGGCCGCGCCGTGCTGCGCGCGGTGCGCTCGGGGAGCTGGAGCTACCACTCGTCGCTGGTGTGCCGAGCGGACGAGCCGCTCACCCTGGCGTCGCTGAAGGGCAAGCGCGCCGCGTGGGTGGCGCCTCGGTCCACGGGAGGCCACCTCCTGGCGGTCGCGCATCTGCGCGCGCAGGGGCTGGAGCCGGACACGCTCTTCGCCGAGCAGCGCTTCGTGGGGACGTACCGACGCGCGCTCAACGCCGTGCTCGACGGCGAGGCGGATGTGGCCGCCACGTTCAGCAATCACCCGGACGAGCATGCGATGCGGGCCACGCTGGCCACCTACGTGGGGCGCGACGAGCGGCGGCTGCTGCCGTTCTCCTTCACGGGCGCCACGCTGTCGGACGGCATCATCCTGACGCGGCGCCTGTCCGCCACGGACGCGGCCGCGCTGGAGTCCATCCTCACGCGGATGAACACGGATGGGGCGGGTCTGGAGATGTTGATGGGGCCCTTCCGTGTCGAGGGCTTCGTGCGCTCCGAGGACGGGCGCGTGGTGGCGCCGCCGCGCAGCACGACCCGGAGTGGCGAGTACCTGGTGGCCGAGCTGGATGCGGACACGCGCTGTCGGAGGCTCTGGTCTCCCACGGGGCACGCGTTCGGCCGTGCGCTGAGTGGCGCCGAGGGTTCGTTGCTCGTGGACGCGCTGGGGGATGAGGCGGCCGGGCCCTTGTTGCCGCTCATCCACGCGGTGCTGCGCGGGAGCGCGGGCGGCCGTCAGGACTATCGGCTGGAGGTGGCGGGCGAGACGCGCTCATACGTCGCGGAGGTCACTCCGCATGAGGCCGCGGCCGATGAAGGGCAGGGCCCGCGCCTGGGGCTGCTCGTGCGGGACGTCTCGGGCCTCCGCTCGCTGGAGGATCCGCTGTATCGCCTGGCGTCCTTTCCGTTGCTGCACCCCGAGCCCCTGCTGGAGCTGGGAACGGATGGGGAGCTGCGCTACGCCAACCCCGCCGCCTTCACGGCCTTCCCGGACCTGGTGGCGCGCGGTGACAAGCACCCGCTCGTCTACGCGGCGCTGATGTGGATCTGGCGCGGCGCGCCCGCGGGAGAGCCCGCCCCCACGGTGCATCTGGACGGGCGGTACTGGGAGCTGTCGGTGGCGCAGCTGTGGGATCCACCGGGCCTGCGCGTGTTCTCACGCGATGTGACGCTGCGCAAGCAACTGGAGGCGCGGCTCATCCAGTCGGACCGCCTGTCCGCGCTGGGGTCGCTGGCCGCGGCGGTGGGCCATGAGATGAACAACCCGCTGGCCTTCGTGCTGGCGAACCTCTCATACATGCGCGAGGAGTTGGACCGCCTGAAGGGCTCGCTGCGCGACGGGGGCGGCGCGCGGGCGACGGAGCTGGATGGCGTGATGGAGGCCCTGTCGGACACGCTGGAGGGCGCCACGCGGCTCAAGCACATCGTGCAGGACCTGCGGACGCTCTCGCGCAAGCCGCCCGAGCATCAGGCGCGCGTGGAGGTTCAGCCCGTGCTGGAGCACGCGCTCAAGCTCATCCGGGGTGAGCTCCAGCACCGCGCGCGCTTGGAGCGCGACTTCCACGAGCTGTCCGCCGTGGACGCGGACGAGGCCCGCCTGAGCCAGCTCTTCCTCAACCTGCTGCTCAACGCCATCCACGCGATGGACCCCGCCGACGCGGCGACCAACGTGCTGCGCGTCGCCGCCTATACCGGCCCGGACGGCGAGGTGGTGGTGGAGGTGCAGGACTCCGGCAAGGGCCTGTCGCCCGAGCTGCTCTCGCGCATCTTCGAGCCCTTCGCCACGGCGCGGCCCAACAGCACGGGACTGGGACTGTCGGTGAGCCACGCCATCGCCACGGGGCTGGGTGGCACGCTGCGCGCGGAGAGCCGCGAGGGTCGCGGCACTTTGCTCACCGTGACGCTGCCCGCCGCGGCGCAGCTCGCGGATCCCCGCACCTTGCTCGTGGGGTAGGCGTCCCGCGCGGGACGGGCCTGCTGGCCTGAGCCCGAGTCGCTAGACTGCCGGCATGGCGAGAGGACGGGTCATGCTTCGAGCAGTGCGAGGGTGGATGTTGGGCGTCATCGCGTCGCTGCCGTTGGGCACCGCGGTCGCGGCGCCCACGGTGAAGGCGAAGTCCAGCGCGGGGGCGACCCTGAACGCGCTCATCCAGAGCGAGTGGCAGTACCAGTTGGAGCGCAGCCCCACGTATGCCTCGGTGCTGGGTGACCGTCGCTGGAATGATCGCTGGGACGACCGCAGCCTCGGCGGAATCGAGGCCGACCATCAGCACAGCCTCAAGGTGTTGGCGAAGCTCGACGCGGTGGACCGCAAGCAGCTGAGCGCGCGCGAGCTGCTCGACTATGAGCTGTTCCGCCGCGACTACGAGACGTGGGTGGAGGAGCACCGCTTCAAGTGGTACCTGCTGCCCACGAATCAAATGGGAGGGCTTCCCGAGGGCATCCGCCAGCCGCCGGGCATCCAGACCGCGTACCAGTTCGCGGACACGCTGCGCTTCGACACGGTGAAGGACTACGAGGACTGGATCGCCCGGCTCGGCTCCTTCGGGACCTACGCGGAGCAGGTGACGGCGCTGATGCGCGAGGGCATGCGCGAGCACCGCGTGCATCCGAAGGTCGCGCTCCAGCGCATCCCTCCGCAGCTGGAGAAGCAGCTCGTGGACGAGCCGACGCGCAGCGGCTTCTACGGCCCCTTCACGCGCTTCCCGGCCAGCATCTCCGCCTCGGAGCAGGCGCGGCTCGCCACCGCGGGGAAGGCCGCCATCGCGACCACGGTCCTGCCCGCGCTCCGCCGCTTCCACGCGTTCCTCACGCAAGAGTACATCGCCGCCGCGCCCGAGCAGGTGGGGGCGTGGCAACTCCCCGAGGGCGCGCAGCTCTATGCGTTCATGGCGCGCACGTTCACCACCACGCGCCTGACACCCGAGGAGATCCACGCGCTGGGGCTCTCGGAGGTGCAGCGGCTGCGCGCGGAGATGGAGGTGGTGAAGGTGAAGGCCGGCTTCCAGGGCACGCTGCCGGAGTTCTTCCGCTTCCTGCGCGATGATCCGCGCTTCTACTCGACGACGGGCGAGGACCTGCTGATGCGCTACCGGGCGCTCTCCAAGCGAATCGACCCGCTGCTCGTGAAGCTGTTCAAGACATTTCCGCGCCTGCCCTACGGCGTCGAGGCCACGCCGGACGAGATGGCCCCCGATACGACGACGGGCTTCTACTATCCCGCCGCGTCGGATGGCTCGCGCCCCGGCACGTACCTGGTGAACCTCTACCGCCCGGAGACGCGCCCGCGCTGGGAGATGGTCCCCCTCACGCTGCACGAGGCCGTGCCCGGCCACCACTTCCAGACCTCGCTGGCCGCGGAGCAGGCGTCGCTGCCCGAGTTCCGCCGCTTCGGCTACTACGTCGCGTACGGCGAGGGCTGGGCGCTGTACTGCGAGACGCTCGGTGATGAGCTGGGGTTGTACGAGGACCCGTACGACAAGTTCGGGCAGCTGGCCTACGACATGTGGCGCGCGGTCCGGCTGGTGGTGGACACGGGCATGCACGCCAAGCGGTGGACCCGCCAGCAGGCCATCGACTACTTCCTGGAGAACTCACCGCGCCCGATGCTCGACATCACCAACGAGATTGATCGGTACATCGTCTGGCCGGGCCAGGCGCTGGCCTACAAGGTGGGGCAGCTCAAGATTCGTGAGCTGCGCACGCGCGCGGAGAAGGCGCTGGGCCCCGCGTTCGACGTGCGCGCGTTTCACGACGTGGTGTTGCTCGATGGCTCGCTGCCGCTCGACGTGCTGGAGCGCAAGGTGGAGGCGTGGATCGCCGCGTCCGCCGGTGGCCGCCACATGAACCACTGAGGCGGACCTCCGTCGAAGCAGGGCTCGCTGCGCTGCACCTCGAAACCGAAGCCCTCGTACCAGCTCCGATTCGTGGGCCGAGCCGTTTCGAGGAAGCAGGGCTCGCCTTGCGCATCCACCATCTGGAGGCCCCGGTTCATCAGCCGGGCCCCCAGGCCCTTGCCCTGCGCGCCCGAGTCGATGGCGATGGTGGCCAGGTACCAGTGCTTGGGCGTGTGCGGATGGTAGCGGTCGAGCCGGATGAGCGCCTGGAGCCCCAGCCCCGCGCGCCGCGGGAAGTAGCGCAGCGCCGCGGTGGCGGTGGAGAACATTCCCGCTTGCCGACGGAGGGACTGGGGATAGGCGCCCGGGCGCAGCCATGCGGCGAGTCCCAACAGGCGCTCGCCCTCGACGAGCGCGTGAACCACGCCGTGCTCGAGGCAATCCACGATGGTGGAGTGATAGACGCGCGAGGTCACCACCGCGCGCTTCTGGGCGTCGCTGGGGAACAGCTCGGCGAGCAGCGGATAATCACCGAAGGCCCGTGCGCACAGGGGGCCGACCTGGTCGATGAACTCCGGTGCGAGCTCCTGGAGCATCACGTTCATGATGCCTCATTAAATACGCATGAGGGCTCGCGCCGGCCGCTGGCTTGCCCGCTTCGAGATGTGCCCCGGAGCGCCGGCGAATGTTCACCGGCGGGCTCGGGCCTCTGGCGTCATCGCAGTGCGCTGGGGGTTGGCGCGCTCCCGGCGAGGGCGGCCCCTCAGGCGACGGTTCCACCCGCGTAGAGGCGGCGGTGCTCGCGGATCTCCGCGAGGCGGAACGTGCCGGGCTCGGGCGTCAGGGCCTCGGGCGCGTCGGGCGCCAACCCCATGAGTCGCTCGTACTCCTCCACGCTGACGCGCTCGCGTCGGGCGAGCACGTCCTCCACGCCGGCGCGCGCCATGCGCTCCGCGGCCTTCTCGCCCACGACGCCGGAGTAGAACTCCGCACAGCAGCCGCTGCCGTAGGACAGCAGGCCGATCCGCTGGCCCGCGAGCGTGGCCGCCTCGGCGTCCAGCAGACCCGTCAGGGCGAGGTACAGCGAGGCGGTGTAGACGTTGCCCACGCGCGCGTTGACGTTCAGCGAGCGCGCCACCTGGGCGTCGAAGCTGGCGGCGGACTTGGCCACCGCCTCGCGTGCCTCGGGCGTGTTCGGCCCGGGGCCGACCGCGTCCTCCAAGTCGCACAGCCGCACCTGGGTGTGGGCCTTGCGGGCCATCTTGCAGAAGGGCACGTGGTACGCGATGCGCGCGAGCTGCTCGCTCGGCATCGTGCCGCCCCACCGCACCAGCCCCTGCGCCAGCGCGCGCTCGCGCCAGCCCCGGTACGCGCCCGAGAGCGCGTCCAGGTAGCAGTTGATGGAGTAGTGCCCGTCCACCAGGGCCTCGCGCCGACCCACCGGGCGCCAGAAGTCATACACGTCCACGGTGCACGCGCCGTTGAGCCCCACGTCCATCGCGAGCAGGTCCGGCTGCTCGGAGACGAGCAGCGCCACCGCGCCGCCGCCCTGGGTGGGCTCGCCCGCGGTCTTGATGCCGTAGCGCGCGATGTCCGTGCACACCACCAGCGCCGAGCGGCCCGCGCCCGCGCCCGAGGCGATCCACTCCACCGCGGCCATCAGGCCCGCCGTGCCGCCGTAGCAGGCGTGCTGCGCGTCGAAGCTGCGCATGGCGCGCGGCAGCTTGAGCAGGCCGTGCACGTGCGAGGCGATGGGCTTCGAGTGGTCCACGCCCGTCTCGGTGCCCACCACGAGCATGCCCAGCTTCGCGGGGTCCACGTCCTGCTGCTTGAGCAGCCGGGCCGCCGCCGTGGCGGCCAGCGCCACCGCGTCCTCGCCCGGATCGTTCACGGCCATCTCACGTGCGCCAAGGCCCGCGGTGTACTTGGCGGGATCCACGCCGCGCGCTCGCGCCAGGTCCTCGATGTCCACGTACCGGCGCGGGACCGCGATGGCCAGCGCCTCGATTCCAACCCGCTTCTTCATAGGTGAACTCCGTAGAAAGTCCTGTGTTGCTTCACGCCTGGGGCGGCACCAGCACCAGCCGGCCCGCGACCTCGCGGTTCTCCAACCGGAAGTGCGCGCGAGAGGCATCCGCCAGCGGCACCGTCTCCGACACGAACGGACGAATCTTCCCCGCCGCCGTCAGCCGCAGCGCCTCGTCCAACTCGTCGCGCGTGGTCGCGTAGGCGCCGAGGATCTCCAGCTCCTTCACGATGACGAGTCCGGGGTTGAGGTTCACCACGCCCGACTCCAGGTTTCCCACCACCGCCACGCGACCGCCCGGCGCCATGGCCTTCATCGTCTGGTCGAAGGTGGCGCTGCCCACGATTTCAATCGCCACGTCCACGCCGTTGCCCTGCGTGCGCTTGCGGACCTCGGACGCGAAGTCCAGCCCGCGCGAGACGATGACCTCGTCGGCGCCCGCTTCGCGCAGCGCCTGCACCTTGGCCTCGCCAGAGGTGATGGCGATGACGCGCGCGCCGTCCACCTTGGCGAGTTGCACCGAGGACAGGCCCACGCCGCCGCTGGCGCCGGTGATGAGCACCGTCTCGCCTGCCTGGATGCGCGCGCGCGTGCGCAGCGTGTGCACCGCCGTGCCGGTGGTGCAGCACACCGTGGCGGCCTCGGCCCAGGGCAGGCCTTCCGGCACGCGGCCCAGGCCCGCCACCGGCGCGACCATGAACTGCGCGTAGCCACCCTGAAGCTCTTCGCCGAAGAAGCGGTTGTCGCGCTTGCAGAGGCTGTTGCGGCCGGCGCGGCAGAGCGCGCACTCGCCACAGGACAGGCGCTGGAGCGTGGCGGCGCGATCGCCCACCTTCCATCCCGGCGTGTCGGGGCCGACGTCCACGACCTCGCCCGCGGCCTCGTGGCCGAGGATGGCGGGGACGTGCGTGCGCGGCAGGTTGCCTCGGCGGTTGATGACGTCGTGGTAGCAGACGCCGCACGCGTGCACCCGCAGCAGCACTTCACCGCGTCCCGGGCTGGGGACCGGGACGTTCTCAAGGCGCAGGTTTCCTGCATCGCCGAACTGGCGAAGGACAACGGCTTCCATCTTCGTGCCTCTCTGGTGAGTAACGGGTATGCGGGCGCTTCAGGCCCCCACGAGCGAGTCGCGGAGGTTGCGCGGATCCAACGCGCGGATGGCCGACAGGGTGCGCGAGTCGGGGAGCGGGGTGACGGGCAGCGCGTCCGGCACGGTGAACTCGAAGCCGGTGCGCTCGGCGATGGTCTCCACCTGCGCCCACGGGTGGCGGGCCAGCAGCTTCGCGCCGTCGCCGCCCAGCTCGAACACGCCCAGGTCGGAGATGAGCCGCACGGGCCGGCGCGGATCCCGCGTGGTGGCCACCTGCACCTCGGGCACCAGGTTGCGTCGCGACTGCCGAGGGATGAGCAGCACCGGCCGGCGCACCCACTGCCGCAGCGTCGCCGCGCCCGCCACGCCCGGGAACTTGCTGCGCGGACGCTCCAGGCTGCCGGAGGCCGTCATGTTGGTGCGGCCCGCGGCATCCACCTCGGCCGCGCCGAAGAAGACGGTGTCCACGCGCCCGCGCCGCGCATGGTCGAAGAGGTCCGGAATGGACACCTCCGCCGAGCGGCCATCCAGGTAGCCCAGGTCCTCGGACGAGGGGAACAGCGAGGGCAGGTCGGGATCCAACGAGCCCACACAGGCGATGTACGTGAGCCCCGGCGCGTGCGTCGCCTTCGCCACCGCGATGGCGAGGATGGGCAGGGGGGAGGCCACGCCCGTGGCGACCACCGCGTCCTCTTCAATCTCCCGCGCCAGCAACGAGACGACCGTCTCCGCAGGCGTCGCATCCATCATCAAGGCCGTCATGCCGCGCTCCGGGTGGTCCGCATCGCTTGGAGGAACTCCTGCTCCTGGCCGTGCTCGGCGAGCGCCAGGTAGCGCGCGAGGGCCTCGTCGTCGTGCGGGTACAGGCCCGTGCACCCGGTGGGCAGCGCGCCGCCTTGGGCGAGCGCCACGCGCTCCACCTGGAAGCCGGGGATCGTCACGCGGGGCAGGCGCTCCACGCGCTCCTCCGCGGTGGCGATGACTCTCCGAGCCGCGCCCGCCACCAGCAGGTCCGTGGTGGGGTCCTCGATGAAGAGGTTGCCGCGCTCATCCGCCGCGCGGGCGTGGATGAGCGCCACGTCCGGGTAGTACGCGGGCTCCACCGGGACACTCTCGCCGGTGAACGGATCCACCACGCGCAGCGGCGGCTCCGCGTCCGCGAGCGCGGACACATCCGAGTCCGGCGCGGGCAGGAACGGCACGCCCATGGACGCCGCGCGCAGCCGCTGCACGATGCGGTAACCGTCATGCTCGCGCCACGCGACGGTGCCCTGTTCGATGGCGCGCTTCAGGCACGGCATGGGGCGCACGCGGCCCGCGAGGCTCAGCGCGCCGAAGGGCAGCTCCACGCGCGCCAGACATCCGCCGGCCATGAGGAACTCGGCGGGCAGGGGGTTGGGAAGCGAGATGAGGCTCAGGCCGCGCTTGCCCTGGGCGATGAGCTCCATCACCAGCGCCATGGGCGCACGGCCCAACATGAAGCCTCCGGTGGCGAGCGAAGCGCCGTCCGGGATGGAGGCCACGGCCTCCGTCAGCGAGCACCAGCGAGGCGACTTCACGACGCGTCCCCCGTGGCGGTGCGCGGCACCACGCGAAGCGGCGCGACCCCGGAGTCCGGAGCGGGGGCGGAGGCCTGCGCGAAGAGCCCGGGCAGCAGCAGGTCCACCATCCCGTCGGCGATCTGGTCGTCCGTCAGCCGGCCGTCCGGCTTGAACCACTTGTAGACCCAGAGAATCATCCCCAGGAACGAGAACGCCGCCACCGTGGGGTCCACCGGGCGGATGAGGCCCTGGCGCGTGGCCTCGGCGAAGGCCTCCTCCAGGAACCGCACGTAGCGCTTCTTGCGCCGGTCGATGAACTCGCGGGGCTCGCCGGTGAGGGTGGCGTGCTCGTGGAGGATGATGATGACCTCCTTGCTGCACCCGCGCGTCACCAGGTGGATGTTGTGGCGCATGCACCCGCGCAGGCGCTCCAGCGGGTCCGCCACGTCCTGCACGTGCGCGAGGACCTGCTCCTCGAACACGTCCATCCCGTAGTTCATGATGGCGAAGAGCAGCTGCTCCTTGTTCTGGATGTGGTGGTAGAGCCCCGCCTTGGTCATCCGGCACGCGGCGGCGATCTCCTGCATCGACGTGCCCTCGTACCCGCGTTCGCAGATGAGGCGCGCCGCCGTCTCCAGGATGGCCCGGTACCGCTCCCCCTCATCTGGCCTGCGCCCCGACTGCGTCATGTGCGTGTCCTCCACTCCCACCGGGCGCTTGCCCCGTGGTGACCAACCGACCGGTAGGTTACCGACCGGTAGGTAGCACTGGCTGACGCGGGCCGTCAACGTCCCAATCCGGTGACCTGTCGCCCTGGAAACGGGAGGGCAGGCGAGCGGGGTGGTGCGGATAGGCTGCGCGTTCCATGCGGTCGGCGCTGATTCCCGTGTTGCTGTTGTGCGTGGCGCTCACCAGCGTGGGGGCGGGAGTGTTCACCGTCTTGCAGCGCAACCGGGCCGCGCTGGTGCACCAGCTCGCGGTGGAGCGGCGCACCCAGCTCGAGGAGGCGACGCGCGGGGTGGCCGAGGCGCTGGAGGACGTGGGCGACAAGCTGCGCTTCGCTGGGGAGTTGATGTCCCAGCCGGGAAGTGCCGCCGAGCACAAGCGCGAGCTGCGGGCGCTCCTGGAGGCCGTGGGCCAGTACCGGGCCATCGCGACGTATGACGGGGCCGGCACGGAGAAGCTGCGGCTGGTGGATCGGCGCGCGGATGCGCTGGTGAGCCGGGGGGCCTACTTCGCCGGCATGGCGGACACGGCGCGGCGCGCCCTCCAGCGGCCTCCGGGCGATGTCACCACGTCCGCGTCGCTGGAAGGGGACGCGGGGCGCCTGCGGGTGCTCGCCACGGCGCTGCCCGCCCCCGAGGGAAGGCCCCAGGGCGCGGTGGCCGTGCTGGTGGACACCGCGGCGTTCTTCGCGCCGCTGCGCCTCGTCTCGTCGGATCCGGACGCGCGCCTGCTGCTGGTGGGCACGCATGGCCTGCCCACGTCGTCGAGCGATCCCTCGCTGGCGGATGGGTTCCGCCGGGTGGTGGAGGGAGACGCAGGTGTGCCTGCCTTCGCGGCGCTGGTGACGCGCCTGCGCGCGGGTGAGCGCGGCACGGTGCAGCTCAGCGAGCGAGAGGCGGAGAAGCTGGGCCTGGGCCGCGCGGACGCCGTCGCCGTCTTCACGCCCATCCGCATGCGGGGCGGCACCACCTGGACCGCGGCCATGCTCGTGTCCACCGCGACGTTGCGCACGCATGAGCGAGGACTCGTGCTGCGCCTGGCGTTGGCGGCGGCGCTCGTCTCGCTCTTCCTGGTGGCCTTCGCGGTCTACGTGGTGCGCGCGCAGCGCCGCTCCGCCGCCTTGCGCGAGAGCCGCCGACACGCGGCGCAGCTCGCGCACCTGCACGACAAGACGCAGAAGATCCTCGACAACATCCCCACCGGAGTCCTGGCGCTGTCAGCCGATGGCCGCATCAGCACCGTCAATCAGGCGCTGCGCTCGCGCATGCCTCCCATCGCCACGGGCTCTCCGCTGGAGGCGGCATTCCCCCAGGCGCCCGAGCCCATGCTGGAGCGGCTGCGCGCGCTCGTGCGAGCCGCCACGGGCGAGTCCCGGCCCCGCAGCCTGTTGGGCGAGCCGCTGTCGCTCTTTGGCGAGGAGGCGCCGTACAACGTGCACGCGGTGCCGCTGGAGGTGAGCGACCCCGAGGTGCGCGTGCTGTTGGTGGTGGAGGACCTGAGCGACGTGCGCGCGCTGGAGACGCAGCTGCTGCGCGCCGAGAAGCTCGCGACCGTGGGCGTGCTCGCCGCGGGCATCGCGCATGAGATTGGCACCCCGCTGGGCGTGGTGCGCGGCCGGGCCGAGTACGTGTTGGGCAAGCTGGGCGCGGAGCACCCCCAGTCCCCGGGGGTGGCGGTCATCATCGAGCAGATTGATCGCGTGAGCCGCACGCTGCGCCAGCTCCTGGACTTCTCGCGGCTGCGGCCCGCGATGCTCCGCCCCGTGGCGCTGGGGCCCATCGCGCGCGATGTCCACGAGCTGCTCCGCGTGGAGGCCGAGCGCCGCCAGCTGCACCTGGAGCTGGAGGTGCCCGAGGCGCTGCCCGCCCTGGCCGCGGATCCGGATCAACTCCAGCAGGTGCTGGTGAACCTGGCGCTCAACGCCTGTGACGCCTGCGCGGCGGGCGGGACGGTGCGGGTGTCCGCGTCCGTGCCGGATGGCGCGGATGCGGGGCCGTGGGGGCTGGTGGCGCTGCGCGTGAATGACAACGGCTGTGGCATCCCCCGGGAGAGCCTCAACCAGGTGTTCGATCCCTTCTTCACGACGAAGAAGCGCGGACAGGGCACGGGGCTGGGGCTCACCATGGTGGCCCACGTCGTGAGAAACCATGGGGGCCGCGTGGAGCTGGAGAGCGAGCCGGGCCGGGGCACGCAGGTCAGCGTCTTCTGGCCCGCCGCGCGGCCGCCTGATACCGAGGAACGACATGCCGTCTGAACAGCGCATCCTGGTCGTGGACGACCACGTGGAAATGGGTCGCATGCTCCAGGAGCCGCTCCAGGACGCGGGCTACCGCGTGGAGCTGGCGACCGGCGGCGCCGAGGCGCTCAAGCTGCTGCGCTCGCGTCCCTATGACGCCGTGCTGTCCGACCTGCGCATGGCCCAGGTGGACGGCCTGGATGTGCTGGATGGCGCGCACGCGGTGGACCCCGAGCTGCCCGTGCTGCTGATGACGGCCTTTGGCGGCGTGGAGAGCGCGGTCGAGGCCATGCGTCGCGGGGCCTACCACTACTTCACCAAGCCCTTCCGGTTGGACGAGGTGCTGCTGTACCTGCGGCGCGCGCTGGAGGACCGCCAGCTGCGCGCGGAGCACCGGGCCCTGAAGCAGGCCTCCACCGAGCGCCGGGGCGTGGGCGCGCTGGTGGGCAAGGGGGCCGCGATGCGGGGGCTGTACGCGCTCCTGGACCGCGTGGCGCACGCGAGCGCGCCAGTGCTGCTGCGGGGCGAGAGCGGCAGCGGCAAGGAACTGGTCGCCCGGGCGCTCCATTCGGAAGGTGAGCGCGCGGCGGGCCCCTTCGTGGCAGTCAACTGCACGGCGCTGCCGGCGCAGCTCCTGGAAAGCGAGCTGTTCGGCCACCTCAAGGGCGCCTTCACCGGGGCCACCGCGGCGCGGCGCGGCCTCTTCGTGGAGGCCGACAGCGGCACGCTGTTCCTGGACGAGATTGGCGACATGCCCACCGAGCTGCAGGCCCGTCTCTTGCGCGTCCTGGAGAACGGCGAGGTGCGCGCGGTGGGCTCCGACACCAGCCGCACCGTGGACGTGCGCATCGTCGCCGCCACGCACCAGGACCTGGAGACGCGGGTGCGCGAAGGTCGCTTCCGCGCCGACCTGTTCTACCGGCTCAACGTCGTCACGCTGCGCGTTCCCCCGCTGCGGGAGCGCAAGGAGGACATCCCGCTCCTGGTGGAGCACTTCATCGCGCGCTCGCGCGCCCGCAACCCGCGCTCTCGCGTGGCGACCTTCTCACCCGAGGTCGTGGCGCTGCTGGGCGCCCAGTCCTGGCCCGGCAACGTGCGCGAGCTGGAGAACCTGGTGGAGCGGCTGGTGGTGCTCGTGCCTCAGGACACGGTGGACGTGGACACGCTGCGCCTGCACGCCCCCTCGGCGGGGCCCGAGTCCCATCCCCTCGCTGTCGCCCAGGACGAGCTGTGGCCCCTGCGCCGCCTGGAGGGGGAGTACATCGCTTGGATGGTGGCGCGCTGCGGCGGGAACAAGACGCGCGCCGCCGAGGTGCTCGGCATCGATGTCTCCACCATCCACCGCCGAGAGCGGGAAAAAGGGGAGGGCGTGGGGGGCCGGTAGGCGTGGCCGCCGCTCGTCCGGGCGGGTCGATGAGGGTGCAATCTCATGCAGCCACGTCCCGTCGTGGCGGAAGGCAGACCTGTCATGCGTTTTCGTTCGCTCGCGGTCCTCGTCGTGGGGGCGGTGTTGGCGGTTGGCTGTGGAAAGGACCCCGTGGGGACGTCCTCCTCGGTGGGCATCAACCTGAAGTCGAAGGCCAGCGACATCAACAGCGGCACCATCGAGCAGGACAAGAGCATCACCTCGGAGTCGAGCAATCCCTATGGCGCGTTCGTCAATGACGCGCGCGCGAAGCTGGATGGGCACGACCCCTCGCGCATCACGGTGTCCTCGCTGACGCTGCTGCTGGGGGCCCAGTCCTCCGGCGTCACGACCCTGGAGCAGGTGTTCTCGGGCAAGGTCGAGGTCCTCTTCGTGATGAACGACACGAACCACAGCTTCCCGGTGGGCAGCATCCAGGCCCCCACGGGAAGCGGCCCCGTGCCCCTCACCGTTACCTTCGACTCGGACAGCATGGGCACCGACGACCGCGCCAAGCTGCTCAACGGAAGCTTCAAGACGGTCATCCGCGGCCCGGCCACCGCGGGCTTCTCGTCCAACAGCTCGGCGGTCGCGGACCTCCAGCTCACCTTCGTCTTCGAGGCGTTCGAGTAGGTCACCCTGGCAAAGCACCACGCCTGCCCTGGCGGAATGCCAGGGTGGGCGGGGGCCTGAGCCTGTTGGTCCGACGGCGAGGCTCCGGGCACGAGGGTTGCTGTACCCCGGCCCGTGGAGCCCGCCCGCAGCGCCCGCGCCCTCTTGCTGGGCGCGGATGACTCACTTGCAGCCCTGATGTCGGATGTCCTCGCGGACCTGGGCATCGCCCTGGCCCCGAGCGAGGAGC
Organism: Citreicoccus inhibens; assembly: GCF_019039035.1. GTDB lineage: Bacteria > Myxococcota > Myxococcia > Myxococcales > Myxococcaceae > Citreicoccus > Citreicoccus inhibens. Next base: position 18,181 of record NZ_JAHNZT010000022.1, read on the forward strand.
CGGCTGGGGGCGGGTGGGACGTGGTGCTCGCGCATGTGGAGAGGGGGGCGGCCATCCTCCCCGTCCTGCAGCGAGCGCGCGCCCAGGCGGCCCAGGCCCCGGTGCTCATCCTCGTGCCCTTCTCGGATGAGCGGCTCGTGCAGCTCGCGCTCCGGCTCGGGGCGCGAGGGTGCTTCGCGCTGGGGAGCCCCTTGCAGGAGCTGCGCGACATGTTGCGCGCAGAACTTCCCGTCCTCACTCCGTCCCCATCCGGAGGCGCACCGTGATTGAACACACCGCCGTTCCCGTGTTTCCCGCCCTGCCATCTCCCGAGCGTCGTGTCGCGCCCGTCGCGGAGCGCGCCGAGGTCCCGCTGTTCCAGGCCCTGGAACTGCGCGTGACCTCGGAGCGGCTCGTGGTGCAGGGCCGTGCCTGGATGCTGGGGGAGGTCTGCCGGGTGGAGGCCGTGCGCCGCTCGCCGCGCATGTGGCCCCTGCTGGTGGCGATGATCTTCTGCGGCACGGTGGCGCTCCCCCTGGTCGTGATGCTGGGGCGCTGGGAGTGGGTGGCGGCCAGCACGCTGGACGCCGCGCGAGTCCTCGTCGCGCTGACGTTCTTCTCGTCGCTCGCGCGCCTGTTGCTCGCGGAGGACACCTATTCGCTGGTGCTCACGCTGCCGGGAGGCGCGCGCTCGGTGTTCAGCAGTCGGGACTCGCAGCTCGTCACGCGCCTGGCCGCCGCGGTGGACGAGGCCCTGGCGAACCGCGGTCACCACTGAGGCGTGAGGCTCAGCGGCCCTGGCGCTCGGCTTCCAGTCGCTCGTAGGCGGAGCGCAGGTGGCGCTCGGTCTGCGCTCGCGCTTCGGGCGTGAGGCCCCGTGCCTTCTCGTCGCGGTTCTCCTCGAAGGGGAGCACGGGGTTCTTCGCGTCCCGTCCCGCGACCTCGCGCAGGTGCTGGCGCTCGTCGGCGGTGAGCTTCAAGTCGAACAGCTCCGGCAGGAGGTCCGCCGCGGACGCGTGAAGTTGAGTGAAGTCGACCAGCCGGGCGGGGGCGTCGCGACGGTGCTGGAAGGCGCGGAGCCCTGCTTCGCAGATGCGGGCCAGCATCCGCGCGCCGTACTCGTCCAGGGACGTCGTGGGCATTCCCGCGGCTTCGCGCGGTGCAAGCCCCAGCGCGCCGGGCAGCATGTGCGCGCCTCGATGCCTCGCGTGCGAGGCCATCACCTCCAGCGGCTCCCGATAGAGGAACACCCAAGGCACGCCGGGGAACGCTCGCTGGAACAGCGGCAGCTCCAGCGCATGCCACGCATCCAGCTTGAGGAACACCGCCTCCTCGTCGGGATGGCGCCGCTGCCCGAGCGCCGCGACCACTGCCTGGAGCCAGGTGATTCGCTGCGCGTCCGTGAGGCCGGGCAGCTCGCGGTGCGCGCGCAGCACGGTGTCCACCGGCCCCGCCTCGGAGAGGACGACATGGCGGGGCAGCGCCGCGAGGAGCTGGGCGAGGAGCGTCGAGCCACATCGGGACATGTGGAACACGAGCCCGCGCACTGGCAGGCCGGGGCGGATGCGTTGACGCTCGACCAGCGCGTCGATGGACGTCCGGTGTTGGAAGAGCAGGGCGAAGGGATGGCGCAGCCGGTCCTCGACGGTCTGGTCGAAGAACGGCGCCGTGAAGCGCTCCGGGCCCAGGTGGCACCAGTCCACCTCGAGTCCTCCCGCGTCCCCGTGGACGCGGATGGGGACCCAGGACTCGTCGAGCGGTGGCGCGGTGGCCTCCGGGCTCATATCCACCGCTCTCGCCAGGTGCGGCGCGCGGCGTCCAGGGCGTCTCTCAGGTCCGACTCGGTGAGCGCACAGCCCTGCTCCGCGCTCAGGCGTTGGGCGAGCACGAGGAACGTGGCGAGGTCTGGCGTGGCTTGCAGGGCGCTCTGAAGCGTGGGGTCTTCCAGGACGCGCGCGCGAAAGCGCTCGAAGGCCTCACGCGACACGGAGGCTCTCGGCGCGGGCCTGCTCGAAGATGCCTCGCAGCCAGTCATCCACGACGCAGTCGAGCACCAGATGCACGCGGTCCGTGTCGCTCGGGTTGTCCACGCGATGGGGGAGGTTGAGATCCAGGTACCAGCACTCACCGGGGAGCAGGCGCACGCGCTGCCCCGCGACGAAGAAGGCCACGTCCGGGTGCGTGACGATGGGGACGTGCAGGCGCACCTCGCCATCATCGAAGCCGAGGTTGTAGTCGGTGTGCTCGCGGATGTGCGCGCCCGCCGCGAGCTTGAGCAGCCGCGCCGAACCAATGGGGCAGGAGAACGCGGCGAGGACGTCCTGGAACGCCGGACAGCTGGCCAGCAGCGGCGTGTCTTCGTAGCGCTCCAGGCCGGTGGGATCCGGGTAGAGGGCCTGGGCGGAGCCCGCCACCGCGCGCAGGGGCACGCCGCTCCACTCTCCCTCGTAGTTCATCGTGTTGAAGTGGCGAACCCAGGTCCCCGCGGGGAGGCTCGCGAGGTCCGCCTGGAGCCGAGCCACGTCGAACTGGAACGGCAAGCGCAAGCGGTCCGGCATCGTGCGCGACGACGACATGAGGCGGCGCTCCTTCCCGGGCGTGCCCGGCGTCCTCGCGTTCTACACCGGGCCGGCCCGCGCGGGCCATGGGCGGGTGCTCAGTCCGCCGAGCGCCCGCGCCGCTCCGCCTTCGCCTTGGCCAGCGCCGTCTGCGCGCGCGCCAGCGTGCCTTGCGGATCCTCCTCGCCGTTGAGGCTCACCGCGGCCGACACGAGCCCAGGCCCTCCGGGCGCATCGTGGAGCTGTTGCCGCACCGCCTCGGTGCCCACCGCGTCCACGCCGGGCAGGGCGAGCAGCAGCGTGCCTCCCTCCCAGCGCACGCCGAAGGCGGGCGCCTGACACAGCGCCTCCGCGCGCCGCGCGACGTCTCGCAGCGCCGCGTCTCCCGCATCGAAGCCTCGCGCCGCGTTCAGCCGGCCCAGGCCCGCGAGGTCCACGAGCACCACGCTGATGGGGAGGCCCTCGCGACGGCACCGGCCCATCTCCTTGAGCAGGCGCTCTTCGCCGGCGCGGCGTTGCGCCAGCCCTGTCAGCGCATCCACCCGGAGCAGGCGCTCGCGCTCCTCGCGCAGCCCGTGAGGCGCCGCCGCGTCCACCAGCGACAACAGCTGCGCCACGCCGCCCGGGACGAGGAAGGGCCGCGCCACCCAGCGCACCACGCGCGGTTGGGGGCGCTCCAGGGCCAGCGTCAGGTGCAGGCCGCGCGAGGACTCGGACGCCAGGTCGAGCTGTCGCACCGTCGCGCTGGGATCCGAGGTGAGGTCCGCCACGTGACGGCACAGCGCCTCGAAGCCCATGCCCACCAGGCGCTCCGCCGGCAGCCCCAGCAGCTCGGCCAGCGCCGAGTTGGCCGCGTAGGGCTTGCGTCCCGGCCCCACGAGGAGCGCGGGCACGTCCAGCGCCTGCACCGCGCCGCGCACCAGCGCGAGCGCCGTGGCCTGGGTGAGCGGTGGATCCGCGCGCGCGGGGGCCGCGTCGGTGGGGCGTGAGCGCGTGCTCCGAGACTCCAAGTCCCCCGCCACGCGCGCCGCCAGCTCGCGCAGCGCCGCGAGGTCCTCCGGTCCGAGCGTCAGCGGGCGCGTGTCCAGGACGCACAGCGTGCCCAGCACCACGCCTTGCGCGGTGACGAGGGGCGCGCCCGCGAAGCTGCCGAGGACCCCCTCGCGCACCAGGGGCTGGTCGCGGAACACGGGGTGGCGGGGCGCGTCCGAGACCACCATGGCCTCGCGGCCCTGCACCGCTTGATGACAGACGGACCAGTCGCGCGGCGCGCCGCGTTCCCGCGACAGACTCGCGGGCAGGTCCACGTGCGCCTTGAACCACTGGTGCTTGCCCAGCACGAGCGTCAGCAGCGCCACGGGAACACCGAAGGCGTGGGCCACCTCGGTGACCAGCTCCTGGAGGTGCTCCTCCGGAGGCAGGTCATCCTCCATCCGCAGGGCCTCGAGGCGGGCGCGCTGTCCGGTGAGGTCCTCGGACGCACCTTCGGGTGAGGGCGGCTCGGTGGAGCGGGGCCCTCCCGTCAAGGCGTGGCGCACTGCCTCCCGCACGGAGTCCAGCGGCGCCCGGCGCCCGAGCAGCCCGTGGATTCCGAGCGAGTCCTTGAGCTGCCACGCACGCACGCGCAGCTCGTCGAAGGCGGTGACGACCACCGCGGCGGTGTCCATCGCGTCCGAGCGCTCCCGCAGCCACGTCAGCAGCGCGAAGCCATCCAGGCGGGGCAGGGCGAGGTCCGTCACCAACAGGGTCGGGGCGCCGCGCTGCTGGATGGCCTCGCGGGCCTCCTCGCCGTCGCGCGCCACGTGGCCCTCCAAGCCCTCGGCGGTGACGAGCGAGAGGAGGCTGGCGGCGCGATGAGGATCCGGTTCGGCGATGAGGGCGTAGCGCGCCATGGGCTCCTGTCCTGCTTCCACGGACATCGGACTGCTTCGCGACTTCCCCGCCGCTCGCGACGAGCGGTGGGGGGCTCGACTAGCGGACGTCCTCCCGCGCCGGAGGCACGGCCGTCTCCGGTGCCGCTTGCGGGTAGCGGACGAACAGCCGCTTGAGGGCGCCGCGCTGGCGCTTCAGGTCCTCGCCCCGCGCCACCGCCTCGGTGCACGACACCCACGCCAGCCCCACGCACGCCGGAACGAACGGGAGGACCCAGCCCAGGTCCGCTGCGAGCCACCCCACCAGCGCCGTGTGCAGCACCAGCCCCAAGCCCGCCCATCCCAGCGCGCCCGCCAGCGTCCTGGCGCGGCGGCCCCGCCACAAGAAGAGCCCCAGCAGCGCCGCTGTCTCCAGCAATCCCGCCGCGGCGATGGCGCCAGCGGAGCGCATCACCCGGCCCGCGCGCAGGTTGTCCAGGGCGAAGGCATGAATCTCCACGCCCGGCACGGCGATCTGCCCCGGCAGCGTGCTCTGTCCGTGCAGGCCCGTGGCGGTGACGCCCAGGAAGAGCGTCTTGCCACGCAGGGCGAGGTCCAACCCCACCGACTTCGGATCCGCCTGGAGCACGTCGGACAGGCTCACCCGCGGCAGCCAGTCCACCGTGGGCAGCCGCATCAGCGGCGCGCCGGAGTCGATGGAGGCCGCGCGCAGCAACGCCTCGGTGCGCTCGGGATACAGATGCAACGCGGTGGCGAGTGCCAGCGAGGGCCACGCCCGGTCCTTCGCGCCCTGGAGGTACGGATACCGGCGGATGACGCCGTCGGGATCCACCAGCATGTTCAGGGTGCCGCCGCTGGCCGCGGCCATGCGCAACGGCGCGATGCTCGTGGCCATGCCCTGGAACTGAAGCCGCAACCCCTGCGACGAGAGCGGCAGGGGCGGGCCCGGAGGCGCGTCGCCGGAGGCGGACGGTGGTGAGGGCTCCTGGAGGCCGATGGCGCCGAGGATGACGACTCCCGCCTCGGAGAGCGCCTCGCCCAGCCGCGCGTCTCCGTCCTGGGCGCGCAGCCGGGTCTCCAGCTCCGTCACCAGCGCGGCCCCGGCGGGCGTCTGGTCCAACCCCGTCGCGCGCAGGCGCTCCAGGATGTCGTCGCCCAGCTCCAGCGCATCACGCGGGCCGGGCTGATCGAACAGGATGTCCACCACCACCGCGGAGGGGTGACGGGCGGCCAGCGCCTGGAACACGCGGGCCCACGTCGAGCGGGACAGCGGCCAGCGCTCGCCCAGGGCCGCGAGCGCCCGGTCATCGACCTCCACCAGCACCAGGTCCGCCGTGGGCGGCACCGAGGGCAACAGCCGGCTCGCGGCGAGGTCATACAGCGCGCGCTCTCCCAGCCCCGGCGCGCCCCCGGTCGCCCACGTCACCGCCGCCAGCCCCACGCCCACCAGCGCGCCCAGCCACCGCAGCAGGGCGGGGGACGGACGCGCGAGGCCGGCGCGAGGGGACGGGGACACGCTCATGGATGGACGTCGAAAGTGTAGATCTTCGAGGGGTAGCCGATGAACCCATCCGCGTCCACGGCGAGCACCCGCCAGAACCACTTGCCCATGAGCGCGGGCGGCACCGCCAACTCCAGGCCCGGGGCCGTCTGGACCTCGGTCCCCGACGCGAAGTCCGCGGCGCGCGCCAGCTCCACGCGGTAGCTGCTCGCGCCCTCGACGGCCTTCCACGTCAGCTTCGGCGCGGTGGGGAAGGTGCCCCCGCGCGGAGCCCCCAGCAGCGGTGCGGGCAACAGCGCGCGAGGCGCCTCGGGGGCCTGGTCCGGCTTCGCGCGCGAGCCAAAGCCTCCGTTGACGTCCACCTCGCCACGCTCCGCCGACAGGGCCACCTTGCCCTCCAGCGTCTCCAGGCGGCTGGTGCCATCCCCCTGCGCCGAGACGCGGAAGCGCGTGCCGCGCACCCCGGCCACCGCGCCGCGCGTGCGCACCTCGAACACAGAGCCCACGCCGCCCTTGGCGGCCTCTGTCTCCACGGTGCCGTGCAGCAGCTCCAGCTGCACCTTGCGCTGCATCTGCGCCGTCAGCTCCAGCGTGCCCAGGCGCACGAGGCTCTCCTGCGCCACGCGCACCACGCTGCCGTCCGCGAGCGCCAGCTCCGCCTGCGCGCCCTTCGCGGTGTTCACCAGCTCGCCCGTGTAGAGGGCATCTCCGGCGACGCGCGGACGCAGCTCGGCGGGATTGGGGCCCACCGATACGTCACCGCTGGCCGCGCGCAGCCGCGCCACGGCCGGCAGCGGCGCCCGCTCGATGTACGCGAGCTGGAGCTGCCCCGGCGCATCGGGCGCGGACGGCGGCGCCACCACGGACACGCGCGTGCGCGGCACGCCCGCGCTCACCAACACGTCCGCCGCCGCTCGGGCCACGGCGAGTCCTTGTCCTTCCAGGCGCTCGGCGTCCGGGAGGCGGGCGGCCACCGTGATGGAGCGGATGGCGGGGCGCGCCTTCACCGCCTCGGCGATCTCCCGCAGACACGCCTCGGTCTGCGCGCCGCGAGGGGCGAGCACGCTGCCGGTCTCCAGCCGTCCGTTCTCGAAGCGCAGCCCACCGCATGCGCCCGGGGCTGGCGCGGCCAGCGCGGGCTCGGCGAACAGGCCCAGGGCCAACCCGGCTCCCACCAGGAGCGTCGTCTTCACGGGGTGCCTCCCTCCGCCGAGGGCTCGGCGGTCTTCACGATGTTGAACTCGACGCGGCGGTTGTTCTCACGTCCGCGCGCCGTCGCATTGGTGTCCACCGGCTTCGACTCGCCAAAGCCCACCGCCTCCAGGCGCTCCGGCGCGATGCCCGTCTTCAGCAGGTGCGCCCGCACGTTGTTGGCGCGCCGCTGCGACAGGTTGAGGTTCTTCGCGTCATCGCCCTGGCTGTCCGTGTGGCCCTCGACGCGCACCCTCTCCAGCTCCGGGTGCGCCTTGAGGACGGACGCGACCTGCGAGAGCAACCCGTAGGAGCGCGGCAGGATGACGTCCTTGTTGGTGGCGAAGTACACCTTGTCGAGGATGACGATGCGCGAGCCCTCGAGCTTCACCTTCGACTGACCCTTGTCCGGGCACCCGTCGTCGTCGGCGACGCCGTTGATGGTCTCCGCCTCCAGCGGGCACTTGTCCTGGGCGTCGGGGATGCCGTCGCGATCGTTGTCCGGCTCCGGGCAGCCGTCCGAGTCCTCGAAGCCGTCCATGTCCTCGGGCACGTTCGGGCAGCGGTCCTCCGAGTCCACCAGGCCGTCTCCGTCGGAGTCCACCGGCGCGGGCGGCAGCGCCATCGGCGGCGGGGCGCTCGTCGAGGCCGTCGCCTCGGGGGGCAGCTCGTCCGGGCAGCCATCCTCGTCGCGGTAGCCGTTGCGCGTCTCGGGCTCGGTGGGGCAGATGTCCTCGGTGTCGGGGATGCCGTCGCCGTCGTCATCCGGATCCAGGCAGCCGTCATCGTCCTGGAACCCGTCGTAGTCCTCGGGGCCCAGCGCGCAGGCGGGGGCGGAGCGCGCTGGGGGCGCCGCGGGCGACCAGCCCAGGCCCGCGAGGACGCGGAAGCCCGGCGTGCCATAGCCGCGCGTCAGGCCCGGGCCCGCGCCCAGGTGCGCGGCCAGCCCGTTGGCGAATCGGTACTTGAGCGCGCCCAGCACCTCCAGCGGGCGCTCCTCGGTGTCCGTCTCCTGGAAACCCAGCGAGCCGGCGACCGTGGCCGCCGCGGTCAGCGCTGGGGTGAGCGGCACCTCCGCGCCCAGGCCGTAGGCGAACTCGTTGCCCACGTGCAGGTTGCGCAGCTGGGCCTCCTTGCGCAGGTTGACGCCCACGTTGGCCAGCAGCCGCACGGACTCGCCCAGCCACTCCGCCGCGACGCGGGGCTGGAAGGACGGGCCGTCCGAGCCCAGGAAGTTCGAGCCGCCCGCGGTGGGCAGCGTGAAGGGGAGCGCCAGGCCCAGGTGCAGGCCGCTGTCGGTGGACAGCAGCGCCACCTTGGGCACCACGCGCAGATCGCCCACGCCCGTGGTGCCCACGCCGCTCGCGAAGTCGGGCGACACGGCCCCGGAGGGCTGTGACGAGGTGGTGCTCACCGGCAAGGACAGGCCCAACTCCACCCGGCCGAACAGCGAGACGGAGCCCAGGAGGTCCAGCGAGAGCTGGCTCTTCACGATGCGGTACGTGAAGGCGTCCTTGCGCGGATCCAACACGTTGAGCGGATGGGACGCGTAGTTGAGCGACGCGCCCACGTTCCAGCCGAGGTGCTCCCGCACGCGCGCGCCATGGAGGCTCAGCACGTCATAGGCACCCGGGCCGGGTTTGTACTGCTGCACGTCAATGGCCTGGGACGCCGTGACCTGCGCCGAGGCGGGAGCCGCCACCCCGAGCGCCGCCGCCAGAGACAGGAGCACCCACCCCCGTGCGCGCCCTCGCTTGTCCAGTGAGCCGTAACCGTTCATGTCCTCGGTCCCATCCAAAAGGCCTGCAACGTCGGCGTTCCCCACGCGAGGCGTCCGTTCCATGTCACTTCGCCCCCGCGCTCATCGCGGCGCGAGCAGCGCCGAGACGTGCTGCGCCAGTGCCGGCAGCGGCTGGGGCTTGGGCAATACCAGATCCACCCCCGAGGCTCGCGCCCGCACCCCCAACTCCGGCGTGGTGAAGGCGGTCAGGAGCACCACCCGGGTGCGAGGGGCGGACTTGCGCGCGAACTCCGCGATGGCCAGCCCCTCCTCGGATTGAGTCCCGCTCAGCCGCAAATCACTGATGATGAGGTCGTACTGTCCGCGCGTCATCAGCCCTAGCGCCTCGTCCAAGCCCTCCGCCGAATCGACTTGATAGCCCGCCCCGGCGAAGAAGCGCCCCAGCACCCATCGCAGTGACGTCTCATCATCGACAATCAGGAGGTTGAGGGACACGGGGCGGGCGCACCAGCAAGGCCAGGGCCAGCGCGGTATCTTCCACGCCCTCCCAGGAGATCCAAATACTTACACGTAAGGACACGCCCCCGTCCTGGGGGCTGTCCGGATCATGGATCCGATTTCTGGAATCCGGACCGATTGATGCCCAGGCGTTTGAGCCGCTCGTAGAGGGAGGAGCGGGGGATTCCAAGCCGGGCGGCCGCGCGCTCGACGTGGCCGTTCTCCCGGCGCAGCACGCGCTCGATGTGTCGGCGCTCCAGCTCCTCCAGGGTGAGGTCGTCCTCGGCGGAGGTGTCGTCCTCGGACTGGGGCTCGAACCTCAGGTCTCCGCGCGACAGGGCCCCGCCGCCGGACAGCAGCACCGCGCGCTCCAGCACGTTGCGCAGCTCGCGGATGTTGCCCGGCCACGGATAGCGGATGAGGGCGGCCTCGGCGTCCGGCTGGAGCCCCACCTCGCGGCGTCCTCGGGGGGCGCCCATCTCCGCGAGGAAGTGGCGCGCGAGCACCGCGACGTCCTCGGGGCGCTCGCGCAGGGGCGGCACGTGGAGGATGAGCGTGCTGATGCGGAAGTACAGGTCGCTGCGGAAGCGCTTCTCGCGCGCGGCGGCGGACAGGTCCTGGTGCGTGGCCGCGATGAGGCGCACGTCCACGCGGCGATCCCTCACGTCCCCCAGCCGGCGGAAGCGCTTCTCCTCCAGCACCTTGAGCAGCTTGGGTTGGACGGCGACGTCCATGTCGCCAATCTCGTCCAGGAACAGGGTGCCGCGGTCCGCCACCTCCAGGAGGCCCTGCTTGGCCGCCACGGCGCCCGTGAAGGCGCCCTTCTCGTGACCGAACAGCTCCGAGTCCAGCAGCTCCTTGGAGAGCGCCGCGCAGTTGAGGTCCACGAAGGGCGCGTCCCCTCGAGGACCGCCTTCGTGCAACCAGCGCGCGAGCACGCTCTTGCCGCTGCCCGTCTCGCCCGTGACGAGCACCGGGCTGTCGCTGTTCACCACGCGCTCGGCCTGTGTGCGCAGGGCCTGGATGGCGGCGCTCGTTCCCAGGAAGGGCTCCACCGTGGCGCGCTCGCTGCGCGAGCGATCCGCGGCCTGCCGCTGGCGCTCCCGGCGCTGCGTCACCAGCCGCTCCAGCACGACGCGCAGCACCGCCAGCTCCACCGGCTTGGTGAGGAACTGCTCAGCGCCTTCCTTCACGGCCTGCACGGCCAGCTCGATGGAGCCATGGCCGGTGAGGACCACCAGCGGCACCGCCGCGTCGATCTCCTTCAAGCGCGGCAGCAACTCCAGCGCGGTGCCATCTGGAAGGCGGTAGTCCACCACCGCGGCATCGGGGCGATGGGTGCGGAAGGCCTCCTGCGCCTCGGCGAGGCTGGTGGCCTCGTCCACGTCGAAGCCGTGCGCGGTGAGGTAGCCCCGCATGCCCAGCCGGACACCGGGCTCGTCGTCCACGAGAAGGATGCGGGTGCGCGTCATGAGGCCAGGGAGTCTAGGGGCTGCGCCGCGGGATGCGAGGAAACAGCGGGCAGGAGCAGGGTCACCTCCGCGCCGCCCGCCGGATGGTTGCGCAGGCGGATCTGCCCCTGGTGCTCCTCCAGGATGCGCTGAACGATGGCCAACCCCAGGCCCGTGCCCCCTCGGCGCTTGCTGAAGAATGGCTCGAAGACGTGGGGCAGGTCCTCCTCGCGGAAGCCCGGCCCGCCGTCGTGCACCGTGCAGCGCACCCACGCCCGCCCGGCCTCCTCCGCGCTCTCCAGGGCCACCCAGACCGTGGCTCCCGAGGGAGAGTGTTGCACCGCGTTCTCCACGACATTTCGGAACACATGGAAGAGTCGTCGCGAGTCCATGCGCACGGGCGGGAGGTCCGGGGCCAGCTCGCGGGCGAGCGCGACGCCCGACTTCTCACTGACGAGCGCGCAGGCGGACACGGCCTCGGACACCACGGGCTCCACGGAGCCGTCCATCCACTCGCCCTGGCTGGGGCGGCCGTACTCGAACAACTCCTGGGTGAGGTGGTTGAGCCGCTTCACCTCGCCCCGGAGCACGTCGAGGTACGGTTGAAGCTCGGCGCGGGTGCCGAAGGTGGCCTCGATGGCGTCCACCACGGCGGAGATGGAGAAGAGGGGATTGCGCACCTCATGGGCCACGCCGCCGACGATCGCGCCCATGGCGGCCATCGTTTCGTTGCGCCGCAGGTTCGCTTGCAGCTCCAACACGCGCGTCACCTCCGTGACGACGAAGATGATGCGCGCATCCTCGCTGCCGGCCTCATCCACCCACGCGGCGGACAGCTCCCACGTGCGTCGCGAGCGAGGATCCTGCACCTGTCGCGCGGTGTTGCCGTGCGTCTGGAGCAGCTCGTCCACCATGGGCAGCGCGCTCGTCCAGGGCTCCACGTCGGCCACGGTGGACAGCGGTTGGCCGGAAGGATCCAACCCGCCGAAGAGGATGCAGGCCGCGGCGTTGAGGCGCTGGATGCTGCCGTCCGCGCCCAGCACCACCAGCGGCGAGCTGACCGCGTCGAACGTGCGGCGCCACTCCTGGGCCGAGCGGCGGAAGCTCTCGCTCAGCCGCTGGCGCAGCTCGTCCGCGAGGCGGCGATCGGTGATGTCGGTGACGACGCAGCCCACGTGCAGCTCGCCGTGGGCGTCCGTGGTGGAGGCCGCCGCGCGGCTGCGCACCCAGCGCATGCGGCCATCCGCGCAGACCAGCCGGTGTTCAATCTCCACCTCGGCGCCGGGCGCCAAGCCCTCGATGCAGGCGCGGTAGCGGGCTCGGTCGCCGGGGTGAACCATGTCCGCCCACAGCGGAGGCGGCGAGCCATCCGGTCCGGGCTGGGCGAAGGCGCTCGCGGGGTAGCCGGTGGTGCGCTCGATGACCGGCGTGCAGTAGAAGTCGCGCAGCAGTCCGCCGCGCAGCTTGCCGCCCCACAGGTAGTCCGGCAGCGAGCGGGTGAGGACGTCCAATCGGCCTTCGTGCTCTTGGAGGGACTGCTCCGCGCGCATGCGCTCGGTGACCTCGGAGAGCGCGGCGATGACGCCCAGCACCTGGCCCTGGGCGCCGCGCACGCGTGAGAACGTCCCGAACCAATAGCGAGACTCCCCGGGGGCCGCGGGGGTCTCCACGCGCAAGCCCGCGTCCTGCACCGGGCCGTCCGACTCCAACGCCCGCAGCAGGCGCATCTCCAGGACGGTCCCGAGCGCGGGCAGCACCTCGGTCACATGGCGGCCCAGGTGCTCCGTGACGGGCAGGCCGTGCATGGCGGCGAGCGCGGCGTTGACGTGCACGTAGCGCAGCTCCCGATCGTAGAAGGCGAAGCCCAGGGAGGCGATGTCCATGAAGCCGTCGCGCAGCGTGCGCGAGTCGCGCAGGTTGCCCAGCGCGGCGTCCCGCTCCTTGCGTGCCCGCCTCAGCTCGGTCACGGCGACGAAGCAACCCGCGCCCGCCATCATGACGAACCCCGCGAGCCACGCGGCGGAGTCGGGCACGGACACGAGGCCGATGAGGCATGCACCGCCCACGGCGGTCGCGGCCAGCGACGCGAGCGTGGCGAGGTCCAGCGGCAGGGAGCGGGAGACGTCCAGTCGTTGCATGAGGGCAGCCGGGCAGCGTACCCGGTTTCCGTGCCGCGATGAGCGCGTCCGGCGGGGAGGGCGGGCGCGCGTCCCGGCGCCATCCACCCGAGCGGCGTGCCGAGCCCCTGTCCTCGCCGCGGCGCGAGGTGGCTGTCCCATGCGAGCTCCGCCGTCACGTTCCCGGGATGGGAGCGCACGCGGATGCCGACACAGGAGGCCGAACCATGAGAGCTGGCTGGTGGGGACTTGGGGGCCTGGGGCTGGGACTGGGCCTGATGTACTGGACGGATCCACGCAACGGCCGCTGGCGCCGCGCGCATCTCCAGGGCCGCGCGGTGCACGCTGGCCATGAGGCGAGCGATGCGGTGGGCATCGTCTCGCGCGACCTGTCCCACCGCACGCGGGGCCTCCTGCGAGAGGCCCTGGCGCGCCTGCGAACGGGCGAGCCCGTGCCCGACGCGACCCTGGAGCAGCGGTTGCGCGCGGCGCTGGGGCGCGTGTGCTCCCATCCCGGCGCGGTGCGGGTGACGGCCCTGAATGGCCACGTGGTGCTGGAGGGGGACGTGCTCGCGCCAGAGTCCCGCCGCCTGGTGGCACGCCTGCGCGCCGTGCGAGGCGTCAAGGACGTGGACGACAAGCTGCTCGTTCACGACGAGCCCGGCCGCCACCCCGCCTTGCAAGGCGGCGCGATGCGTGCGGGGGCGCGGCTGCGCATCCATTGGTCACCCTCGGCGCGGTTCCTCTGCGCCATGGGCGGGCTGGGGCTCCTGTCGTGGGGCGCGCGACGGGGCGGTGCTCTCGGCGTGGCGGCGGGCCTCGGGGGCGCGCTGCTGGGCGTGCGTGCGGTGACGAACCAGGACCTGCGGATGCTCACGGGCATTGATGCGCGAGGCCGAGGAATCGTCCTGCACAAGGACGTGACGGTGGACGCGCCCGTGGAGGAGGTGTTCGCGTTCTGGGAGGCCATGCACAACTTCCCGCGCTTCATGACCCATGTGGATGACGTGCGGCTCATCGCGAAGGACCGCTCGCGCTGGAGGGTGAAGGGGCCGGCGGGGACCCACTTCGAGTGGGAGGCGGTGACGGTGCGCAGCGTGCCGAACCGGCTCCTGGCCTGGCGCAGCGAGCGCAACGCCACGGTGCGCAACGAAGGCGTCGTCCGCTTCGAGTCCATGGCGTCGGGCAAGACGCGCGTGGACATCCGGCTGTCGTACCTGCCGCCCGCCGGCGCACTGGGGCATGCCTTCGCGAAGCTGCTGGGCGCGGATCCGAAGAAGCAGATGGATGATGATCTGCTGCGCTTCAAGTCGCTGCTGGAGCGGGGCAAGGCCACCGGCCGCGAGACGGTGACGCGGGAGCAGCTCCTCGGGGGGCGTCGCCCCTCGCGCACCACGCATTGAAACGCGCTGTCCGCGCGAGCCCTCACCTTCGGGCCCGCGCAGGCGCTACCCTGCGCCGCGGTGACGATGAGCGACATCCCCCACGACGAGGCGCCGCGCGACCTGGACCTTGGCCCCGAGGACGCGCGGGCCCTGACCGAGGTGCGCGCCGCGCTCCAGGCCGAGCTGCCGCGGATCGCGCAGACCCTGGCCTCGCGCCTGCGCGCGCACGCGGTCCTGGGCGCGTCGGCACGGGAGGTGCCCGCCTTGGAATCGGGGCTCCTCGACGGCTTGGCGGCCCTGCTCGCCTCGCCCTCGCCCGCGCCGTGGTGGGACGCGGCCTCCGGGCTGTCGCCCACCGTGGTGCTGGGCGCCGCCCGTCAGGTGCGCGAGGCGCTCGAGGCGCACCTGGGCACGGTGCCGGAGTCCGCGCGCGCGGCGCTGCGCCGCCGGTTGGACGTGGAGGTCGCGAGCATCCTCCAGCTTCGACAGGCGCAGCGCGCGCGTGAGGCGCGGTTGGCATCGGTGGGCGAGCTGGTCGGCGCCATCGGGCATGAGCTGCGCAATCCGCTGGCCGTGCTGGGGACCTCTGTCACCGTGCTGGAGGCCCGCCCGGAGCTGGCGCGTGACGAGCGGGTGCGTCGGATTCTTTCGGGGATGGGCGAGCAGTTGAGGCTCGCGGGTCGCATCGTGTCGGGGCTGCTCGGGCTGGTGCGCGACGCGCCCATCGCATGGCACGCGGTGGCGCTGACGGACCTCTGGGCGGAGTCCCTGGAGGCCGTGCCGCGTCCCGAGGGCGTGGGCCTCCACGCGCAAGGCCTCGATGGGCTCGCGCCCGTCGCGGGCGACGCGGTGCTCCTGCGACAGGTGTTCGTGAACCTGCTGGAGAACGCGGTGGCCGCCGTGGGCACGCGCGGCACGGTGGCCCTCTCCGCGTCCCGCGATGGCGCGATGATCGAGATCGCGCTGGAGGACTCGGGCCCCGGCGTGGACGCGGCGCTGCGGCATCGCCTGTTCGAGCCCCTGGTGACGAACAAGGCCCGGGGCACGGGCCTGGGGCTCGCATTGGTCCGACGCCTGGTCGAACGCCACGGCGGACACGTGCGCTACGCCCCGCGCTCGGGAGCAGGCGCGCGGTTCGTGCTCCGCCTCCCCGTCTGGCGCGGCGCGAGCTAGGAACTCTTCGGCAGGGCCTTGGCGACGCGCAGGGCCCACGCCTCGGCTGAGTCGAGCTCCGCGCGAGCGCTCGCGTAGCGCTCGAGACTCTCCTCGGAGCCATCATTCGAGAAGATGGCGGCGTGGAGATCCGCCTGCGAACGCGTCAGGCGGATGCTCGCTTGGAGCCACAGCCGGGCCGCGTCCAACGAAGCCATGTCATCCGCGACGGCATCCCGCGACTCATCCAGGGCGCTTGCATGCTTGTCGTGTCTGTTCATGCCCGGATGGTCGCCATGCACCAAAGGCGTGACACCTGGACTCTCGGGCAATGAGAAGATGAATCCTTGGCATTGCGAACACTCGCCTGTCCTCCAGGGGAGGGACGGACGAGCCCGGTGCCAGCGTCGCGCACCGGGCTCGGCTGCGGCCCGTTTTCAGAGGGAGCGGGTAGGGCTCACTGGTACGTCGCGACGTAGGTGCCGGCCTGCGCCGCGTTCACGAACGCGTAGGCGACACCCTTGATGGTTTGCTGAGGGGCGCTGACTGCTGAGCCATTGACACTCACCGAGACGAGTGCGCGCCCATTGAACGAGTGCACCGGCACCATCAGGGACAGGTTGCGCGCCGGGGTGGTGACGGTGAAGGAGAGCGCCGTGCCGGTAAAGGCCAGCGCGTTCACGTGTGTCCCTTCGCGCGCATCGAGCCACTCGAGCAGCTGCTTGGCGCTGATGACGGGCACGCCCTCGCGCTGCGCGGACGCGATGATGGCGTCCGAGCCCGACGACGGCTGCGCGTCCACGTGCATGTTGGCGGTGAAGGCGCCGTAGTAGCCCAGCGGGCCCACGGCGTTGGCCAGCAGCGTGTCGATGTGCAGCGGGAAGGACTGGCCGGACTCGTCGGTCATCTGCGTGGTGGCCTGATAGACGTCAATCGGCGTGCCGTCCTCATCCGCGAAGCGCATGGGAATGCCCGAGCCCGTGAAGAGGCCCGGACGGTCCTGTACCCACTCGGGCGGCCAGAAGTAGTAGTTGGTGTCCAGCCGGATGCCGTGGCGCAGCGCCACCTTGGGCTGCGTGGACCAGTCGCTCCACACGATGCAGTGCGTGCGGTTGGTGACGGGCGCGGGCAGGGTCGGGTAGGTGGCCGCGAAGCTCGCGAGCTGCGGCGTGTACGTGGCCGGATCCAGGTTCGTCGCGGTGAAGTCCGTGCAGCCCGTGTCCAGGTGGATGGCGTACTCGAAGCCCTGCGCCACGTAGGCCGCCGCCGTCGCCGCGTCGATTCCACCGATGTAGTTGTAGACGGTGGAGCGGACGCACTCCCAATCCGCCACGCTGCACCCGGTGGGGCTCGCCGCGAGGTACTGGTTGAGGCGCGCCACGGTGGCGTTGCCCGGGTGTCCATCGCCCGTCATCACCACCACCGCCTTCTTCGCGCGCGGGAAGTACCACAGGCGCGGCAGGGGGATGGGGCTCGTCAGGTGGAGCATGTTCACGAGCAGCCGCTGCTGCTCATCCGCCTGCGGAATCTGGACCTTGCTCAGGTTCACCCAGTCCGGCTGCGGATCGTACAAGGCGTTGCCGTAGAACATGTCGTCGGAGCGGGCGCGCGGTCCGATGCTGGAGCCGTCTCGGTTCTGGCCCTGCCACGCGGGATTGCCCTGCCGCGTGTAGACCACGGACTTCGCCAGGTCGTACGCGAACGCGATGGCGGTGCCGGCTCCTACGGAGCGCAGGCTGATGGCGGCGGCGGTGGAGGGCGTGATCGCATCGCTGTAGAGCGGGGCGACCACGCGCGTGCCGGACACCACCGTGTGGAGGTCCGCCACGCCGTGGTACTGCACCGTCTCCACGGTGATGCCCTGGCCGGGCGCCTGCGAGGTGTCCGCGCGCAGATAGCCGTTGGCCAGCGTGCCCGTGGTCGCGTTGAGGCCCATCAGGCTGTCCAGGTTCGCGCCCGGCCGCATGGCGATGAGCGTGCCGCCCGCGTTCACCCAGGGGGTGAGCAGCGCCACCTGCGCGGCGGAAAGCGCCTGCTCGCCCAGGATCACGACCTTGTAGTCGTTGAGCGACACGGTCGACCCCAGGTTGCCGGTGTCCGTGGCTGCGAACGTGGTGATGCCCTCGGCCTTGAGGATCTCCTTCATGTAGTCCGTGAACGGATTGCCCGGCGCCGTGGCGACGAGCACCGGGCCCGAGCCGGTGACACCCGGGCGAGGCGGCGGACCATTGGACTGGAAGAGGACATCCACCCAGTAGTTGGTCGAGCGGTAGCTCTGCGAGGGGAAGGTGGAGGTGCTCGCATACGCATACACGCCGTTGCCACCGGCCGTGGTCGCGCCGGGCAGCGCGCGCAGGGGCGGGGTGTTCATTCCCGCCGCGAGGCCATCCGAGTCATACGAATAGCCGCCCATCGGCGCGAAGTACGAGGCGACGTAGGTCGTGCCCGCGGCGATGTCCACGGGCGTGGCGAACTCCACGAGCTGCCAGCCCGAGGCCGTCTCGGACGTGAACGTGGCGCTGGCCAAGAGCGTGCCTGTGCTGCTCCACAGATTGCCCACGTGGGCGCCGGTGTTGCCGCCGCCCTTGAAGAAGCGGATGCCCTTCACCTTGCCGTCCAGGTCGGACGTGAACTTCACCCCCAGCTCGATGGCCTGTGTCTCGGGCGCGGTGGCGACGGCGGGCGTCGCTGATGCGCTCCAGAGGCTGAGCCCCGGGACGGGAGGCTGCGTGGGCGGAGGCGCGCCCGTGGCCTGGAAGACGACGTCCACCCAGTAATTCGAATTGTTGAAGCTCTGCGTGGGGAATCGCGTGCTGGCGCCATAGGCATACACACCGTTGCCGCCGTTGGCATTGCCGGGGAGCGCGTGCAGCGGAGGCGTGTCCAGGCCCGTGGCGAGCGCGCCGTCGTTGAAGGCATACGCGCCCACGGGCGCGAAGTACGAGGCCACGTATTGCGTGTTCGCGGCGATGGCCACCGGCGCGGAGAAGCGCACCTCCTGCCAGCCCGTCGCCGTCTCGGCGCTGAACGTCGCGGTGGCCAGCAGCGTGCCCGAGCTGCTCCACAGGTTGCCCACGTGCGTGCCGGTGTTGGCCGTGCCCTTGTAGAACCGCACGCCGAGCACGTTGCCGCTCACGTCCGCCTGGAACTTCACGCCCACCTCCACGGCCTGCGCGTCGTTCGTCACCGAGGCGACGGAGGGCGTGGCGGTGGAGGGCCAGAGCGTGACGGGCTCGACGGGGCGGAACACCACGTCCACCCAATAGTTCGAGTTGCGGTAGCTGCTCGTGGGGAACACCGAGCTGGCGCCGTACTGGAACAAGCCGTTGCCGCCCGAGGAGGGACCGGAGGGCGCGTGCAGGGGCGGATTGTCCAGCCCCGTCGTCAGCCCCGCGTCGGTGAAGCCATACGCGCCCACGGGTGCGTGGTACGAGGCCACGTACGTCGTCCCCGGGGTGATGCGCACCGGCGTGGCGAAGTCCACCTGCTGCCAGCCCGTGGCGGTTTCCGCGGTGAACGTCGCGGTGGCGAGTTGCGTGCCCGTGCGGGTCCACAGACTGCCCACGTGGGTGCCGGTGTTGTTCGCGCCTTTGTAGAAGCGGATGCCGGTGATGTCGCCCGCGACGTCCGACGTGAACTTCACGCCCAGCTCCACGGAGGCGGAGTCATTGGTGACAGACGCGACGGTGGGGACGTCCGTCGGAAGGAACAGCGAATAGGTCTGCGCTTGCGCACGGCCTGCACTGAAAGCCAGCCACGCGGCCGCCCAGATCAGGGCCGCGCGGCACTTCATGCCAGTCATGAGATGTCTCTCCTCGGAGGGATGCGGGCGCATCATCCAGAGGAGGTCCGACGCTCTCAAAGAATCCAGAATGAAACAGAATTGTTGCTTATGTCGTGAATTCAACGTTCCGGCGTGGGTGCCATGGCGACGCGCAGCGTTTCATCGACGCGGCATCTTTGTGTGGCGCGGCCCTGCGTGGGGCGCGCGTGACTCCAGGTCTCGACCACCGCCTCGATGCGTGGCGCCAGGTGGAGCACCGAGCCGGGGAAGCAGCAGCCGGGCAGTCGGGTGAAGATGTCGCGGACGGCCTCGGCTTCGGCGTCGGTGGGCACGGCGACGTGCGGTCGCACGATGAGGTCGGTGAAGTGAGGCATCCGTCCCGGCCCGCCAATCACTCGGCCGAGCGCGGAGCTTTGGTAGAAGAGCACGGAGATGTCCGCGGTGCGCACGTGCTCCAGGAAGGCCAGGAGCGTGCGTCCTTCCACGGCGCCCACCAGCAGCGCCTCGGGCTCCCAGCGTCCCTCGGAAGGGTCCGCGGTGAACCCAAGCTGCCGGCCAATGGGCACGGGCGGCGCGTGATCACTGGTGAGCACCGCGCTGTGGGCCCCCTGCCAGAAGAGGCGCGTTTCGTACTCGGTGATGGAAATCGATGTCATGAGACGCCTCCCAGGTGGCGCTGAGAGGGCGCCTCTTCAATGCCCGTGCCGCGCGGATGGCGGCCAGCGGACCTCACGTCGTCCTCGCGGGAGGGACACCCGCACGCGCGCTCATTCATCGCGGGGCGGCCGGACGACGAAGACAGGGCGAACGCCGTGCATGATGACCTCCTGCGCCACCGAGCCCGCCAGGGCGCGCGACAAGCCCGTGCGGCCATGACTGGCCATGCAGATGAAGTCGCAGTCGAGCCGCTCCGCCGCCTGTCCAACGGCCTCGGCGACGCGTCGGTTGGCGACGATCTCCACCTCGGTGGTGATGCGTCGGGCCGATGCCTCCTCGGGAATCAAGGCGCGCAGGGCCACTTCGATGCGCTCACGCTGCGCGCGCGCCTCGGGCGTCATGGGCTCGACGAAGCGGCGCGGATCGAACGTCTCGCCGGACTCAGGCTCGGCCACGTGCAGCAGACACACCGTGCCGCCCTCGGGGATGAGCGCGTAGGCATACCGCGCGGCGGCCGAGCCCCAGTCGGACAGGTCCGTGGGCACGAGCACGCGCCGCACCGAGGGGAGGGGCCGCGGCTGGAGCGCGCTGACCGGAACGCACAGCACGTTGGTGCTCGAGTTCTGGAGCACGTGTTGAGACACCGAGCCGTACCACCACCGCCGCGCGCCGGTGCGCTGATGCGTGCCCACGACGATGAGGTCCACGGACTCGCGCCCCGCCAGCGACACCAGCGCCTCGGAGGGGCGGCCCAGGCCGGACTGGAGCTGCACCCAGACGGCGCCCGTGCCGGGCATGTCACCCAGGCGCGCGAGCAGATCGCGACGCAGGGCCTGCTCCGCTTCGGGCGTGGCCTCGGCCCCCGGCGTGAGCGGCAGTCCGTAACGCGCGTGCGCGTCCACGCCCCAGTAGTGGTGCGCCGCGATGACCTCACACGGCCCCAGTGAGCGCATCTGCTTCACCCACGCCACCGCGGCGTCCGACGGCGGAGAGAACGACAGCCCCAGCAGCACCCGCAGCGAGCCCACGCCGCTGGCCCAGGCCTCCAACGCGCGGGCGTTCTGGAGCACGAGCACCGGACAGTGCGCGCTCTCCACCACGCGCTCGGCCACGCTGCCCATGCGCCAGCGCGGTGCCCGCTGCCCATGCCGCGACAAGACGATGAGGGCGGCATGGCGGCTCGTGGCCAGGTCCACCAACACCTCGTCGGGGACGCCCTCCAGCAAGTGCGCCTCGACGGCGACCCCGCGCGCGCGCAGCGCATCCGCTTGTTCATCCAGGCGGGCCCGGGCGCCCTGTTGCAGCGCCTCGTCCGAGGACTTGGAGCGCCCACCGCTGCCGTACTCCGTCACGTGCACCAGATGGAGCGATTCGCCCATCCGGTGCGCGAGCGCCGTCGCGGTCTCCGCCGCCTCCATCGCCTGCGAGGAGAAGTCGGTTCCGAAGACGATGGCCATGGTTCCCCCGTTCGTGTCTGCCGCCCGTTCGCGCGCCGTGGAGGGCTCACGCGTCGTAGGAGGCCGCCATCTCCCGGCGATCCTGGATGTCGATGAGGTGCTGCGCGTACTTCACGAGGTCCGCCTCGGTGAGGATGCCGAGCAATGCGTCGTCCTCGTCCACCACGGGGAGGCAGCCGTACTTCTGCGCGAGCATCAGCCGCACCGCGTCGCGCAGCGGTGTGTCCGGCCGCACCGTGGCCACTTCGCGCGTCATGATGTCCGCGGCCCAGATGGGGCGCTCGGGGGGCGGCCCGTGGTGCGCCGCGGCGCGCAGCAGGTCGCGGTGCGTGACGAGCCCCACCAGCCGCCCCTGGCGCACCACCGGCAGGTGCCGGATGCGGTGCAGGCGCAAGAGCTCGTCCGCCTTGACCAGGTT
The DNA here is from genome assembly GCF_019039035.1 of Citreicoccus inhibens. Lineage (GTDB taxonomy): Bacteria > Myxococcota > Myxococcia > Myxococcales > Myxococcaceae > Citreicoccus > Citreicoccus inhibens. The sequence continues at coordinate 39,941 of NZ_JAHNZT010000022.1, forward strand.
CTGGGTCTCCGTGAGGGTGACCACGGGCCGTGTCATCAGCTCGCCAACGATCTGCATGGGGCCCTCCGCTCGGGCGCGCCGCCGGAGCCATCCCCGGAGGTGCTGCCTGGGACGGTCATTCCCCCATCCGGCACGTGCAAGCCGGCGGGCCGGGCGCACCGCTCGTACGCCCGCGCCCAGCCGAGTGGTGTCCACCGAACGCGACCTCGCCCGAACGGTGGGTTGAAGGCGGCGATGGCGTGCGCTAGACCGGCGCGCGTCGCTAGGGGTGCCCCACCATGGGGGCTGAGACGGCCGCGAGCGGGCGGCCAACCCTTTGAACCTGAACCGGGTCATTCCGGCGGAGGGAAGCGGCGGGCGCTCCACGCCCCGCCTGTCTTCTCTCGTGCCGAGAGGAGAAGCAGATGAGCGGAGCATCCAAGAGCCTGAAGGTCGACGGAAAGGCGCTCGAGGGCATCACCCGGGGGCCGCTGCCGGCCTCTCGCAAGGTGTACGTCCCGGGCGTGCTGCACCCTGACCTGCGCGTGCCCCTGCGCGAGATTGCCCAGACCCCCACGCACCTGGGGCACGGGCCGAACGCGCAGGTGACGCCCAACCCCGCCGTGTTCGTCTACGACTCCAGCGGGCCGTATACGGACCCCGCCGCGGAGATCGATCTGCGCAAGGGCCTGGCCGCGCCGCGCGAGGCGTGGATCCACGCCCGGGGCGACACGCGCGAGCTGACCGGGATCACCTCCGAGTACGGCCGCCAGCGCGAGTCCGACGCGCGCCTGGACGGGCTGCGCTTCGCCCACCGCCGCAAGCCCCGCGTGGCCAAGGCCGGCGCCAACGTCAGCCAGATGCACTACGCGCGCAAGGGCATCATCACGCCAGAGATGGAGTACGTGGCCGTGCGCGAGAACCAGCGCCTGGACGCGTCGCTCGCCGCGCAGCACCCGGGGCACTCCTGGGGCGCGGCCATCCCCCGCGTCATCACCCCCGAGTTCGTGCGGGACGAGGTGGCCCGGGGGCGCGCCATCATCCCCGCCAACATCAATCACCCGGAGCTGGAGCCGATGATCATCGGCCGTAACTTCCTGGTGAAGATCAACGCCAACATCGGCAACTCCGCGGTGACGTCCTCCATCGAGGAGGAAGTGGAGAAGATGGTCTGGTCCATCCGCTGGGGCGCGGACACCGTGATGGACCTGTCCACCGGCCGCAACATCCACGAGACGCGCGAGTGGATCCTCCGCAACGCCCCGGTGCCCATCGGCACGGTGCCGATCTATCAGGCGCTGGAGAAGGTGGGCGGCAAGGCCGAGGACCTCACGTGGGAGCTGTTCCGCGACACGCTCATCGAGCAGGCGGAGCAGGGCGTGGACTACTTCACCATCCACGCGGGCGTGCGGCTCCAGTACGTCCCGCTCACCGCGCGTCGCCTCACGGGCATCGTCAGCCGCGGCGGCTCCATCCTGGCCAAGTGGTGCCTCGCGCACCATCGCGAGAACTTCCTCTACACGCACTTCGAGGAGATCTGCGAGATCATGAAGGCGTACGACGTCAGCTTCAGCCTGGGAGACGGGCTGCGGCCGGGCTCCATCGCCGACGCGAACGACGCCGCGCAGTTCGGTGAGCTGGAGACCCTGGGTGAGCTGACCCAGGTGGCCTGGAAGCACGACGTGCAGGTGATGATCGAGGGCCCGGGCCACGTGCCCATGCACCTCATCCAGGAGAACATGACCAAGCAGCTCGCGGTCTGCGGCGAGGCGCCCTTCTACACGCTGGGGCCCCTCACCACGGACATCGCGCCGGGCTACGACCACTTCACCAGCGGCATCGGCGCCGCGATGATCGGTTGGTTCGGCACCGCGATGCTCTGCTACGTCACGCCCAAGGAGCACCTGGGCCTGCCGGATCGCGACGACGTGAAGGAGGGCGTGATTACGTACAAGATCGCCGCCCACGCCGCGGACCTGGCCAAGGGGCATCCAGGCGCTCAGGCCCGCGACAACGCGCTCTCCAAGGCGCGCTTCGAGTTCCGCTGGGAGGATCAGTTCAACCTCTCGCTGGACCCCGAGCGGGCCCGCGCCTTCCACGACGAGACCCTCCCCGCGGAAGGGGCCAAGGTCGCGCACTTCTGCTCCATGTGCGGTCCTCAGTTCTGCTCGATGAAGATCACCCAGGAGGTCCGCGACTACGCCCAGCAGACGGGCGTGGCGGAGACCTCGGTCCTCCAGAGCGGGATGGAGGAGAAGAGCGAGGAATTCAAGAAGGCGGGCGGCCAGCTCTACCGTTGAGGCCCCAAGCAGGTCGTGACGACCTGCTGCATCCTCTGTCCTCCTGGTGACAGTGGACGCGGGCGCGTGCCATGGTGTGGCCCGTCAAGGGCGTGGTTCGCGCCCGCGGAACGCAGGAGGAAGGACGATGGAGTCTCAGCAGCAGGAGATGATGGGGTCGTTCATCACGGGGACCCCGGTGCCCACGCAGGATGAGAAGACGATGGCGATGCTGGCGCACATCGGCACCGTGGTCGCCAACCTCTTCATGGGCTTTGGCTTCCTGGTGCCACTGTTCCTGATGATGACCAAGGGCAAGGACTCGTCCTACATCCGGGCGCATGCGGTCGAGTCGCTCAACTTCCAGATCACCTGCCTCATCGCCGGTCTGGTGGGCGGCGCCACGGCGTGTCTGGGCGTGGGGCTGGTGCTGCTGGCCGTGGTGTTCATCGCGGCGGTCGTCTTCGGCATCATCGGCGGCCTGAAGGCCAACGAGGGGCAGCTCTACAAGTACCCCGTCGCGCTGCGACTGGTGAAGTAAGCACGCGGCAATCCGGGCGGGTCCATCGCACTCCTCAAGGCGATGGCCCGCCCGAGTCGCGTCTGGAGTTCAGCCGCCAATGCCCATCATGGGCAGCAGGGTGGCGCCGTTGCCGGCGTCGGTGAACCGATGGCCCTCGGGCTTGTCGCCCAGCGCGCGCCGCACGGCCAGCGCCAGCTCCTCGTCGCTGGCTCCGCCGCGGATGAGCTGATGCAGCGGCGCTTGCGCGCGGCCTCCCAGGCAGCTTCGCAGGTCCCCGTTCGACGCCACCCGCACGCGGTTGCACCCGCCGCAGAAGTTGCGCGTCAGCGGGGAGATGAAGCCCACGCGCCCCGCGTCGGTGCGCCAGTAGCGAGCGGGGCCGGCGGTGTCGGACGTGCCGGGCTCCTCGGGCTCGGGCGTGAGGGACAGCCCCGCCTCCTGGAGTCGCTCCAACAGCTCGGCGGTGGGCACGGGCGTGCCCTGGCCAAAGGGCATCAGCTCGATGAAGCGCGGGGTGATGCCGCGCGCGTGCGCATAGGCCACGAGCGCGGGGACCTCGCTGTCGTTCACGCCGCGCATCACGACGACGTTGAGCTTGAGCGACGCGAACCCCATGTGCGCCGCCGCGTCGATTCCCCTCAGCACGGCGTCGAGGTCCCCCTGACGGGAGATGCTCCGGAACGTCGAGGTCTCGAGCGTGTCGAGGCTCAGGTTGAGCTGGCTGACGCCCGCCTCGCGCAAGGGCAGGGCGAGCGTCTCCAATCGGCTGGCGTTGCTCGTGATCGCCAGGTGCGCCACGCCGGGCAGCGCCGCGAGCCGCTGGGCGATGTCGAGGATGTCGGGGCGGATGAGGGGCTCGCCGCCAGTGAGGCGCACGCGACGGATGCCCAGGCGCGCGAAGACGGAGGCGATGCGCGCGAACTCCTCCGCGGTGAGCAGATCCTTGCGTCCGCCCCACGAGGCCGGTGAGCAGTAGGCGCAGCGGAAGTTGCAGCGGTCCGTGACGCTCAGCCGCAGGTACGTCATGACGCGCCCCTGCGCGTCACGCAGGGGAGGGGCGAGCGGAGTCGTCTGGAGTTCGGTCATCACGGGCGCTCGTCCACCGTGCCAGCCGCTTGAGTGCTCAGCCCTTGGTTCCCGTGGCCGAACGCACGGCCACCTGGAGCTGCTCCTCCGCCGAGGTGCTCGCGGGCGGGCGGTTCCCCGGAGCGGTCGTCTCCGAGTCGTCCTCCGCGTCCGTCAGCCGCGCCAGCTCCGCCTCGGCCTCCAGGGCCTCCGCCTCCACCTGGAGGGGCTGGAGCTTGCGCTGCGCCATCTCCTCCTTGATGCGGATGAGGCCCTCTTCGCCGATGTCGAGGAACGCGCGCACCACGTCCGGATCGAACTGCGTGTTCGCGCAGCGCTTGATCTCCTGGATGGCGTTGGCGAACGACGTCCCCTTGCGATAGGGGCGATCGCTGGTCATCGCGTCCAGGGTGTCCGCCACGGCGAAGATGCGCGCGCCCACGTGGATCTCCTGACGCTGGAGATTGCGAGGGTAGCCCGCGCCGTCATACCGCTCCTGGTGAGACAGGACGATCTGCGCTGGCGTGGAGAGGAAGGGGATGTTCTGGATCATCTGGAAGCCGATCTCCGGATGCTTCCGCATCTCCAGCCACTCATCGGGAGTCAGCTTGCCAGGCTTGAGCAGCACCGCGTCGGGAACGCCAATCTTCCCGATGTCGTGCAAGAGGGCGCCGCGGCCAATCTCATCCAGCTCCTTGCCGTGGATGCCCATGCGATGCGCGATGGCGCTCGTGTAGCTCACCACGCGCAGCGAGTGGTCGCTCGTCTCGTGCTCGCGCGCGTCCAGCGCCGCCACCAGGGCCAGCAGGGTGTTCTGGTACGTGTTCGCGATGTCGCGCAGCGCGGTGCGCAGCTCGGCGGTGCGGTCGCGCACCTTGCGCTCGAGCTTCTTCTGGTAGCGCTTGCGCGCCATCTCGATGCGCCGCTTGGCCAACGCGCGCTCGATGGCGCGGATGAGGTCGGTCAGCTTGGGTGGCTTGAGCAGGTAGTCCACGGCGCCACGGCGAAGACAGTCCACCGCGGACTCGGTGTCGCCGTAGCCGGTGAGCATGATGACGGACGTGTCCGGCAGTCGCTCCCGCAGATTCTCCAGCAGCCAGAGGCCATCCCGGCCCGGCATCTTCATGTCGCTGATGACGAGCGGTGTGTCCTCTTCGCCCGCGACGTCCAGCGCCATCTCGGCGCCGCTGGCCACGACACAGTTGTAGCCCTCCTCCCGGAGGAGGACGGAGATGACGTCCCGGACGGAGTCGTCATCGTCGACGATCAGGATTCGAGGCGGGGCAGGAGGGATGGCTTCCACGGGGGGGGATTCTAGAGGTTTCCCGCTTTCAAAGGCGAACGAGTAAGAGAAATTACCACCTTCACGCGGGCAGGCGGGCGGGCGGCCGATCATACCGGAACGGCGCCAGGTCCACGGAAGGACGTTGTCCGAGCACCGCCTCGGCGACCAGTTTCGCGGTGATGGGGGCCAGGAGGATGCCGTTGCGGAAGTGTCCGGTGGCCAGGAAGAGGCCGGGGGTGGGCCCCCCTCCCAGGTAGGGCAGGCGGTCCTCGGTCCAGGGGCGGAAGCCCGCCCAGGTCTCGGTGATGGGGGCCTCGGCCAGCTCGGGGCACAGCTCCAGGGCCATGTCGAGGATGCGGGCCACGCCGGCGGCCGTCACCTGCTTGTCGAAGCCAACCAGCTCCATGGTGCTCCCGGCGATGACACGCCCATCCACGCGGGGCACCAGGTAACCCTTCTCCGACGTGACGATGCGCTCCAGCAACGGAAGCCGTGTCTGGAACTGCACCATCTGCCCGCGCGCCGGGCGCACCGCCTGCGCGGCCACGCCCGCCCCGGGGACCAGGGCGGACCACGAGCCGGCCGCGAGCACCACCGCGTCCGCGCGCAACACCTGACCATCCAGGTCCACGCCCACCGCGCGCCCGTTCTCGTGCACCACGCCGCGCACGTGGCCGCTCTGGAACCGGGCGCCCACCCGCGCCGCGGCCATGGTGAGCGCGCGCACGAGCAGCCGGTTGTCCACGTGGTGATCATCCGGGAAGTGCGCGGCGGCCACGGCGCGGGGTGACAGCTGAGGCTCCAGGGCCCGAGCCTCCGCGCCATCGAGTCGCTCGGCGCGCAAGCCCAGCCCGCGCTGCCAGCTCACGGTGGCCTCCAGGTGGTGCACGCCGGCCTCGTCGAACACCGCCTTGAGCAGGCCGCACGGGCGATAGCCCACGTCCACGCCAGTCAGCTCGCGCAGCTCCGCGGCGAAGCTCCCATAGAGCGCGCGACTGCGCAGGCACAAATCCATGAAGGGGCCGGGGCCCTCGGACTCCCACTGCGGCGCGAGGATTCCGGCCGCGGCGCTCGATGCCTCGGCGCCGGGAATGGAGCGCTCGAGCACGGTGACGCGCGCGCCCCCTTGTCGCAGCCGCAGCGCGATGCCGCAGCCCATGACGCCGCCACCCACCACGATGACTTCCGTGTCTTGCATGTGTGCGCTTGTGCTCGCCTCAGCGGGGCTTTGCAAGCGAGATGGCGAAGGTGCACCGGGGTCCGGTTGACGACGCGAGGCTTTGGCGCTACCCATGAGTCCGTGCGTTTCGCTTCCGTGCATCATCCCCATGCGCATCATCGGCCGGCCCTCGACGGGACCGTTGGCCACGCGCATGCCGGGGTGATCCGCTAGCTCGCACACCCTCGTTCCGGCACCTGCCGCGATGACCGAAGGCCCGTCCCCCCAGGACGGGCCTTTTTTCGTTTTCCCCTCGCAGCCCCAGAGCCCATCGATGCTGAAGATCGCCCTGCCCAACAAAGGCCGCCTGTCCGAGGAGATCCGCGAGCTGTTCCATGACGCCGGATTGGAGGTACGCGCGAGGGGAGCGCGCGCGCTGTCTGCCTCGCTGGGCGGCCAGTTCGAGGCCCTCTTCGTGCGAGCCCAGGACATCCCCGAGTTCGTCGCGGATGGCGCGGCGCACGCCGGTGTCACGGGGTGGGACCTCGTGAGTGAGGCGGGACGTCCGGTGGAGCTGCTGCGCGACCTCGAGTTCGGTCGCTGTCGTCTGGTGGTGGCAGCCCGAGAGGACAGCGGCATCGCGACCGAGGCGGACGTGGCGGACGGCATGCGGGTGGCGAGCTGCTTTCCCCGACTCACCCAGGCGCACTTCGAGAAGGTCGGGCGCAACGTGACGGTGGTGCCGGTGTCGGGCGCGGCGGAGATCTCGCCGCGCCTGGGAATCGCGGATCTCGTGGTGGATCTCACGTCCACGGGCTCGACCCTGCGGATGAACGGCCTGCGCGAGGTGTCCACCGTGCTGGAGTCGAGTGCGCGGCTCGTCGCCTGCCACGGCAACGACGCGGACGCGCGGCTCGCGTTGGACGAGATGTCGCGAGCGCTGGGCTCGGTCATCGCCGCGCGCGGCCGGCGCTACCTCATGGCGAACGTGCCCAAGCTGGAACTGGGGCGCGTGCGCGAGGTGCTCCCTGGACTCAACGGACCCACGGTGGTGGACGTCCTGGATGGGGGGCGCTTCGTGGCGGTGCACGCCGTCGTGTTGGCGCGGACGCTCGACGCCACCATCCGCGCGCTGAAGGCACTCGGTTGTGAAGGCATCCTTGTGACCCGCATCGAGAGGTTGATGGCATGAGCACCTCCCTCCTGAAGTATCGCGGTGCCCTCGCGGAGCTTGACCCCGAGTCGCGCCGGTCCTTGTTGCAGCGCGCCTCCTCGACGGACACGCACGTGACGGAGCAGGTCCGCACGGTCATCGCCCGAGTGCGCGCGGAGGGCGACGCGGCCCTCTTCGCGCTGGCGCGCCAGTTCGACCGGGTGGAGTTGGCGGCCTTGGAAGTTCCTCGCGTGCGGTGGGACGCGGCGCTCGCGAACCTGTCGCAGCCCCTGCGCGCCGCGCTCTCCCGCGCCGCGGGCAACATCGCCCGAGCCCACGCCGCCCAGCGTCCGCGCACCGTGGAGGTGGAGACCGAGCCGGGCGTGTTGGTGGGCCGCAGACCGGACCCATTGGGGCGCGTGGGCGTCTACGCGCCCGGCGGTCGCGCCGCGTATCCGAGCAGCGTGCTCATGGGCGTGGTGCCCGCGAAGGTCGCGGGCGTGGGGGAGATCATCGTCTGCTCGCCGCCCGGACCGAATGGGTTGCCGAGCCCCGGGGTCCTCGCGGCAGCGGCCTTGGCGGGCGCGGATCGCGTCTTCTCCTTGGGCGGCGCGGGCGCGGTGGCGGCCATGGCCTACGGCACCCCAACGGTGCCCCGCGTGGATCGCATCGTGGGGCCGGGCAATGCCTACGTCGCGGCGGCGAAGCTCCAGGTGGTGGACGCGGTGGGCATTGATGCCCCCGCCGGGCCGAGTGAGCTGCTGGTGGTCGCCGACGCCACCGCGAGCCCCGAGGCCGTCGCGCGGGAGATGGTGGCGCAGGCGGAGCACGACCCGGATGCGTGCTGCGTCGCGCTGGCGCTGGGGGAGGAGTTGGCGCGAGCGATCGCCGACGCGGTGGACCGTGTGGCGGGGGAGGCGAAGCGGGATGCCATCGTCGCCGCCGCGCTGGCCGGGCAGGGCGCGGTGTTGAGCGTGGCCACGCTGGATGAAGTCTGGCCCTTCGTGGCGGACTTCGCGCCCGAGCACTTGCTCATCGCCACGGCGGCGCCCCAGGCCGACCTCGCGAGGGTGCGCAACGCAGGGACGGTCTTCCTGGGCGAGCGCTCGTCCGTGGCCTTCGGCGACTACCTCACCGGCGCGAACCATGTACTGCCCACCGCGGGCTTGGCGCGGGTGTACTCGGGCTTGAGCGCGCTCGACTTCTTCCGGTGGACGACCTACCAGCGCGTGGAGCGCTCCGCCGCGGTGTCACTGGCCGGAGACGCGGGCGCCATGGCCGATGCCGAGGGGCTCTATGCGCACGGCGACGCGGCGCGGGCCTGGAGGTTGGGATGACGGCCGCGAAGGCGGAGTGGCGAGACCTGACGCCCTACCGGCCCACGACGCGCATCTGCCGCGTGAACCTGGGAGACAACACCAACCTCTTCGGCATGCCGCCCAGCGCGGAGCGCGTGCTGCGCGAGGCCGGAGTCGACAGCGTGGCGCGCTACCCCGAGAGCTACGCCCCGGGCCTGAAGCGCGCGGTGGCGACCTACGCGGGCGTGGCGCCGGAGAACGTGACGACGGGCTGTGGCTCTGACGATGTGATCGACTCGGTGCTGCGCGCGTTGAGCGCCCCAGGTGAGGCGGTCGCGTTCTCGGACCCTACTTTCGTCATGGTGCCTGTGTTCGCGCGAGTGAACGGCTTGCGGCCCGCCCCCGTGCCTCTTCGCGCGGACTGCTCGCTCGACGTGACGGGCCTGCTCGCGACGGGCGCGCGAGTCATCTACGTGTGCGCGCCGAACAACCCCACGGGTACGGCTGTCTCGCGGGCCTCCCTGGAGGCGCTCGTGGCGCAGGCCCCGGGCGTCGTGTTGATCGACGAGGCCTACGCGGAGTTCTCGTCGAGCGGTGGCTTCTTGGACCTCGCGCGCTCCTGCCACAACGTGCTCGTGACGCGGACGATGTCGAAGGCCTTTGGGCTCGCGGGCATGCGAGTTGGATGGGCCGTGGGGAGCGCCGAGTTGGTGGCGGAAGTGGAGAAGGCGCGCGGCCCCTACAAGCACGCCGCGATGGCCGAGGCGATGAGCATCGCGGCGCTCTCGGAAGACGTGCCATGGATGCGAGCGCAGGCAGAAACGGCCATCGCGAACCGTGAGCGGTTTCGTGAGGCACTCCAGGGAATGGGGCTGCGCGCACTGGACTCGGACGCCAACTTCCTCCTCGTGCCCCTGCGCGGTGCCATGAGGGTGGCGGAGCGGATGCGCGACATGGGCGTGAACGTCCGGGCCTTTCAGGGGCTGGCGGGGCTGGGAGACGCGCTGCGCGTGAGCGTGGGGCCCTGGCCGTTGCTCGAAGAGGCGCTGGCCGCGCTGCGCGAGGCCCTGCCATGCGAGTGACGGTCTTCGACTATGGCGCAGGCAATCTTCACTCGCTCACCAAGGCGCTCGCGCTCGTGGCTGGCGCGCACGTGTGTGTTCAGGAGGATGCTCGGCGTGCCCTCGACACCGACGTGCTCGTGTTGCCAGGGGTGGGCGCCTTTGGTGCGGCGGCGGCGCGGCTCGAACCGGGCCGCGAACGGATGCGCCGAGCGCTCGATGATGGCTTGCCCTGTCTGGGCATCTGCCTGGGGATGCAGCTCTTGTTCGAGCAGAGCGAGGAAGGGCCGGGCGCCGGGCTCGGCTACTTCCGAGGCCGAGTGACGCGATTGGCAGCGCGCCAGGTGCCCCAGATGGGTTGGAACACCGTCCGCGATGCTCCGTCCGTGGAAGCCGCGGGGTTGCGCCACGTGTATTACGCGAACAGCTACGCGTGCCGCGCCAGCGAGCCGAGCGAAGTCGTGGGATGGACGACGCATGAGGGGGACACGTTCCCCGCCTCGGTGCGCCGAGGTCGGGTGCTGGGCGTCCAGTTCCACCCGGAGAAGTCGTCGCTGGCGGGCGTGAACTTCTTGAGGACCACCCTCGCGGAGTGGGGGTCATGAGGGCCATTCCCGCGATTGATCTGCGCGAGGGCGCCTGTGTCCAACTCGTCGGGGGTTCGTACGCGGAGGAGCGGGTTCGCGTGAAGGATCCGCTGGAGGCGCTGGCCCGCTGGCGAGCCCACGGCTTCACGTCTTTCCATGTGGTGGACCTCGACGCGGCGCTGGGGCGAGGCACGAACGCATCGGTGATCGCCCGGCTCGTGGCGGCAGCGCCGGGGCTCGTGTTCTCGGTGGGCGGAGGCGTGCGGGACAGCGAGCGCGTGGCGACGCTGATCGAAGGCGGCGCCTCGACGGTCGTGGTCGGCACGCGCGCCGTGGAGGACCTCGCGTGGCTGGAGGACGTCGCGTCGCGATTTCCGGGGCGGGTGTTGGTGGCCGCCGACGTGAAGGGCCGCGAGGTGGTGACGCGCGGCTGGACGGAGGGCAGTGGCCAGGACATCGCGCCAGTGCTCGCGATGTTCGCGCGGCTTCCCCTGGCGGGGTTGCTGGTGACGGCGGTGCACAAGGAAGGCCGGATGGGCGGTGTGGACCTCGCGTTGATGCGAGAGGTCGTGGACGCGAGTCCTCACCCGGTCGTGGCATCGGGGGGAGTCACCACGCTCGAGGACCTTCGCGCGTTGGACGCAGCGGGCGTGCAGGGCGCGGTCATCGGCATGGCGCTGTACACGGGGCGGCTGGATGCGAGCGCGGTGGCTCGGGAGTTCGCGGAATGAGCACGGTGGTCCGAGAGACGCAGGAGACGCGGGTGCGCGTGGTGCTCGCACGCGGTGACGGCATGGCGCGGGTGGACACGGGGCTGAAGTTCCTGGACCACATGCTGGCCACGCTGGCGCGGTATGCGGGATGGGCGCTGTCGCTGGAGGCGCGCGGCGACCTCATGCACCACGTGATGGAGGACGTGGCCATCACGCTGGGCGCGGCGGTGCGCCAGGTGATTCCCGCGACAGCCGCGCGTTACGGCGAGCGCACCGTGCCCATGGACGATGCGCTCGTACAGGCGTGCCTGGATGCAGGGGGGCGGTTCTTCTACCGTGGCCCCTTGAAGAGTCCGCTCTACGAGCACTGGATGCGCTCGTTCAGCGAGCACGCCGGGCTCACGCTGCACCTGCGCGTGCTGCGAGGAACGGATCGTCACCACGTGACGGAGGCGGCGTTCAAGGCGCTCGGACTGGCGCTGCGGGACGCGATGGTGGACTCAGGGGCCGTGTTCAGCCTGAAGGGCTCGGTCGTGATGGAGGTGAGCGAGTGCTCGCGCGGCGACTGATTGTCTGTCTGGACGTGAAGGACGGGCGGGTCGTGAAGGGCGTCCGCTTCGAGGGCTTGCGCGACATGGGGGACCCGGTGTCGCTCGCCCGGCGCTACGAGGCGGAGGGGGCCGACGAAGTGACGTTCCTCGACATCTCCGCCACCGAGGAGTCGCGCGCCACGCTGTGGGCCCTGGTCCAACGCACCGCCGAGCGGCTGTTCATCCCGCTCACCGTGGGGGGCGGCGTGCGCACCGTGGAGGACGCGGGCCGGGCGCTGCGCGCGGGCGCGGACAAGGTGTGCCTCAACTCGGCGGCGGTGGCGAACCCCGCGGTGCTCACCGCCTGCGCCGAGCGCTTCGGCTCGCAGGCCGTGGTGGCGAGCATCGACGCGAAGCGCGAGGCGCACGGCTGGCGTGTCTACACGCACGGTGGCAGACGGCGGACTGACTGGGACGCAGTGGCCTGGGCGCGCGAGTGCGTGCGTCGCGGCGCGGGCGAAGTCCTGCTCACCAGCGTGGACCGCGACGGCCTACGGCAGGGCTATGACGTGGCGCTGACGCGCGCGGTCTCCTCCTCGGTCGATGTTCCAGTGATCGCCTCGGGGGGCGCGGGCTCGGGCGAGCACGTCCGTGACGCACTCCGCGAGGGTGGGGCGGATGCCGCATTGGTCGCGGGCATCCTTCACGAAGGCGTCACCACGGTGAGCGCGCTCAAGGCGACGTTGCGCGACAACGGCATCGAGATTCGGAGCCAGGGATGAGTGATGGACAGTCGTTGATGCGTGCCGCCGCCGAGGTGGCTCGCAAGGCCGGGGACGTGGCGCTGGGGTACTTTCGCGGAGGCACCGCGGTGGACACCAAGCGTGATGGAACGCCCGTAACGGCGGCGGATCGCGAGGCGGAGCAGGTGGCGCGCCAGTGGCTCGAGGCGCGCTTCCCCCAAGATGGAATCCTGGGTGAGGAGTTCGGCGAGACGCGGCCGGGTGCGCCGCGCAGGTGGATCCTCGACCCCATCGATGGCACGAAGACCTTCATCCGGGGCGTCCCGTTGTGGGGCACGCTGGTCGCGGTGGCGGAGGGCGAGCGCGTGGTCGCGGGCGCCGCGTACTTCCCCGCCGTGGGGGAGTTGATCGTGGCGGCACCGGGGCAGGGCTGCTTCTGGAATGATCAGCGAGCCCGCGTGTCCACGGAGTCCGACGTGTCGAAGGCCGTGGTGCTCGCCACGGACGAGCGCTTCTTCCGCTACCCCGAGCGAGGCGCGGCGTGGCGTGAGCTGACGCAGCGCGCGGCCCTCTCGCGCACGTGGGGCGACTGCTACGGCTATCTGCTCGTGGCCACTGGGCGCGCCGAGGTGATGGTGGACGAGATGCTGTCGCCGTGGGACGCGGCCGCGTTGCAGCCCATCATCGAGGAGGCGGGGGGCGTGTTCACCGACTGGACGGGTGCGCGCACGTCCTTCGGCGGCAGTGGCATCGCCACCAACGCGGTGCTGGCCCAGGACGTCCGGGCCCGGCTGGGCGCGATGGGGAGCCCCTGATGCTCGACCTCGCGACGCTCGACTTCAGCAAGGGACAAGGCGTGGTGACGGTCGTGACCCAGGACGCGCGCACGGGCGACGTCCTCATGGTCGCGCACGCGGATCGCGAGGCGCTCGAAGCGACGCTGCGCACGGGCGAGATGCACTATCGGTCTCGGACCCGAGGGCTGTGGCACAAGGGCGCCACGAGTGGGAACACGCAGCGGGTGGTGTCCCTGCGCGCCGACTGTGACGGGGATGCGGTGCTCGCGCGGGTGGAGAAGGCCGGGCCCGCGTGCCACACCCAGACCGAGACGTGCTTCGGCCCTGGGCTCGATGATCCGCTCGCGCACCTGGACGCCTTGCTCGCATCGCGCGCCACCAGACCCGCGGAGGAGGGCGCGCCCCCGGGCTACACCCGGCGTCTGCTGGGGGATCGGAACCTTCGCCTGAAGAAGCTGGGAGAAGAAGCCGCGGAACTCGTCACGGCCTGCGCGGATGGTGATTCGACCCGCGCGGTCGAGGAGGCGGCCGATGTGCTGTACCACGTCCTCGTCGCGCTGCTTCCGCTGGGCCGCACCGCGAACGACGTGAAGGCAGCCCTTGCCGCCCGCGCTCGGCGCTGATCCATCCTCCCAAGGGCGGATGTGTCATTTGTGACCCCGGCGGGATTGTCCAGTCCCGTTGTACCTGGACAGTCCAATTGGTTACGCCAACCCTCACTTGGGGGATGTGTGTCTCCTCCTCTTCAACGCTCACAGTGATCCTGCTACAGAGTCCGACCACGGGGGCACGGGGGCATGCTGATGGAGTGCCCCCAGTCCAACGCGACCGTTTCACCGGAGGCATCGTGACTCCCACGTACCAGTCCGAAGTCATCGACCGCATCATCTTCTCCCGCTGGCACAACCCGCCGACGAAGGACGATGTGGCGGCGATGATGGCGCAGATGGAAGAGGCGGCTCGGCGGCTCGGGCAGAACCTGCTCTACATCGCGTCCATCAGCCCGAAGGCGAAGGTTCCGGACGCGCAGGAGCGCGCGTACCTCAACCAGATGGTCGCCGAGGGACGCCGCTTCTGTGAGCAGTCCTGGCTCGTCTACGAAGGCACCGATCTCCAGCACAACCTTCAGCGCGTCATCATCTCGGGCGTGCTCATCCTCACGCGCACCTTCGACAACTACCTGTCCGTCGCGAAGTCCGCGGACGCCATCGTGAAGGATGTGGGCACCGCGCTGAAGAAGGACGCGAGCCCCATCTTCAAGGTCGCCCGAGAGCGCGGCCTGATCGCCTGAGCGCCCACACGGCAGGGCCCCGCCCGGGTGCCCTGCCATGCGAGGCCGGTGGCCCGGCGTCCTAGCGGGCACCCACCACTTCGAGTTCGTTGAGCACCAGCTCCGAGCTCGCTGGGAACACGCTGAGGCTGTCCACGTCGAGCAGCGGGGCCGCCAGCGGGCAGGCCTCCCATGCGCCTGTGCCCTGGAAACGGCACACTGTCGGGTTGACGAACGCGAAGCCTCGCTCGGGATCCTCCATCATCCCCGCGCTGCGAGGCGTGCGCACGATGGCGCGCACCGACCCGGGTCCCTTCGCCCGGACCCGCAGCGATGACACCTGCTTCAGCGGCGGGGCGTACTCGGCTCGCAGCGCGCCGTCCGCATCCCAGCGCACCGTGCGCGCGGCGTCCTTGAGCGGGACCCCCGTGGCCGCGTCACCATCGAAGGCGAGCGCCCCGTTGAGGGCCCCCGTGAGGTGGTCGGGTTTCAGTGGCTGGGTGTCGCCCGTGGGATGGACCGCCAAGGTCGCCAGCACGGGCGCCTGTCGTCCCTGTTGGACAGCGGCGGCGTTGAGCACCGCGTCCGGGAGGTGATGGCCCTTCGCGCACAGGGGGGCGAGGTCCTGGAGGATGTCGAGCACGTCGCGGGAGACCGTCCCGTCCGACACCGCGGCGGCGCCCAGCGTCGAACCGATGACGCGCTCGCACGTGGTCGCGGTGGCCGGCCCCGCGTGCTCCAGGCTCCAGCGCAGCTCCGCCAGATCCGGGGCCCGTCCGGCGGCGGACTCCAACAGCCCCCGGCCCACCGCGTCCGCGCAGGTGTTCTGGCCCTCGCCGCAGCGCCCGCACAGGTCCCCCAGCAGTTCACGCAGCGGTGACGCACCGGCGGCGAGGGGCGCGCGAGCGGCCAGGGCCGTGCCCAACTCGCAGGCCCGTGAGGGTGGGTGCGGGCACGCCTCCAGTTGCCGCCGTGCGTCGGAGACGGCGCGCGCGTCTTCGGGCGCTCGCAGCGCGGACTCCAGGGCGCGGTCGAGTGTCCGACACTCGGTGGCCACTGGGGCGCTGGGGACCGGGGCCACGGGGGGGGCGGGCTGCCCGCTGGGCGGGGAAGCGGGGCTCTGATGGGACACGTACCAGAAGCGCGCGAAGGCAAGCAGCGCTGCGAGCATCAGGGCGATGCGGTGAAGAGGGAAGCGGCGCACGAGCAAACTCCTTGATTCCGACCGGTAGCGGGGGTTATCAGCGCCCGCGAGTTCCATCCGCAAAAATGACGGAGGCGTGTGTGGCTGAGACTTTCGACGTGGTGATCATCGGCTCGGGGCCTGGCGGCTACGTGGGGGCCATCCGCGCGGCGCAGCTCGGGCTGAAGACGGCCATCATCGAGAAGGACAAGCGCCTGGGTGGCACGTGCCTCCACCGAGGCTGCATTCCCACCAAGTCCCTCCTGTGGACGGCCGAGCTGTTCCACCACATCAAGGAGTCCTCGGACTTCGGTATCGATGTGGCGAACCCGACCGTCAACTGGGCCAACGCCCAGAAGCACAAGGACAAGGTCGTCACCAAGGGTGCCAACGGCATCGACTTCCTGATGAAGAAGAACAAGGTCACGGTCATCAAGGGCCATGGCCGGATCTCCGGGAAGGGCAAGGTCGAGGTCACGGCCGAGGACGGCTCCAAGCAGACGCTGGACGCCAAGAACATCATCATCGCCACGGGCTCGGTTCCCAAGTCGCTGCCGAACGTGACGGTGGACCACAAGCGCGTGATGAACAGTGACTCCATCCTGGGCATCGACCGCATCCCCAAGAGCATCATCGTCCTGGGCGCGGGCGCGGTGGGCTGCGAGTTCGCCTCCGTGTTCAACCACGTCGGCAGCAAGACGGCCATCGTGGAGTACCTGCCCAACCTGCTGCCCATCGAGGACGTGGACGTCTCCAAGGAGCTGGAGAAGATCTACAAGCGCCGCGGCATCGACGTGCACACGGGCGCCAAGGTGGAGAAGGTCGAGCACACCGCGGACGGCGTGCGCGTCACCATGTCGGTGGGCTCCGAGACGAAGACGCTCGAGGCCGAGCTGCTCCTGTCGGCCGTGGGCCGCGCGCCGGTGACCGAGGACATCGGGCTCAACAAGACGAACATCCAGACCGACCGCGGCTTCATCAAGGTCGACTCGATGAACCGCACCAGCGAGCCCAACGTCTACGCCATCGGCGACGTCATCCCCACGCCGATGCTGGCGCACATGGCCAGCGCCGAGTGCGTCCTGGCCGTGGAGCACATCGCGGGCAAGAACCCGGCGCCCATCAACTACGACCTCACCCCGTCCGCCACGTACTGCTACCCCGAGGTGGCGTCCGTGGGCCTCACGGAGAAGAAGGCCAAGGAGCGCGGCTACGACGTCAAGGCGTCCACCGCCCCGTTCGGCGCCGTCACCAAGTCGGCCATCTCCAATGAGTCCATCGGCCTCATCAAGATCGTCGCGGACAAGAAGTACGACGAGGTCCTCGGCATCCACATCATCGGGCCGCACGCCACGGAGCTGCTCGCCGAGGCCTGCGTGGCGATGAAGCTGGAGATCACCACCGAGGAGCTGGCGCACACCATCCACGCCCACCCGACGCTCTCCGAGATCATGCACGAGGGCGCCGAGGCCACCCTGGGCCACCCGCTGCACTTCTAGTCGCGCCCCGCGCTCGCGCGGCTTTCGGACAAGCCGTCCCGACAAGGCCATTCGCCTTGTCGTGGGCGGCTTTTCCACGTTTGGAGCAACAGGCGCTATCCTCGCCGGTCTTCACGAGGATGCGCGCATGTCGAGTGGATACAGGAAAGCGGGAGCATCGAGTCGCCCGGAGGAGACTCGGATGGCGCCACCGGCCCCGGATGAGATTCCGGAGGACGGGCCCGACATGCGGACCGAGGAGCTCCAGCTCCTGATTCCCACCGAGGTGCGGCCGAAGTCTGGCGCGCCAGCCGCGCCACCGCCGCCCTCGCCGATGCGCGCGCCACCGCCGCCCTCGCCGATGCGCGCGTCGGCTGCTCCGCCACCACCGCGCGCGCCACCGCCGCCTTCGCCCCTGCGCGCACCGCCTCGTCCTCCGGTGGCGGGGGGCACGCGCGGGAGCACGCCTGTTCCCGTCACACGCATGGCGCCGCTGGAGGTGGGACTGCCCGGCCCGAGTCGGAACGCGGGCGCGCCCGTGCTGTCGCCGCTGCAAGGTCCCGGGGGCGCTCCGGGCGAAGACGAGCCCGCGTTCCGGACGATGTTCGCGACCCACTCGGCGCTGCTCGCGGACCGTCTGAAGGGCGAGCTGTCGACGAAGATGTACGGCCGCACGCCGCATCGAATCCTGCGCGTGGAGGAGCCCGAGGGGCCGAGCACGGCGGGTGGGTTGCTGGCCCGCCAGGCGCTGTCCTTGGTGCCGCGCAAGGGGACCGGGCCCGCACTGGTGTGCGGCTGGGTGGACGTGGCCAAGGGGCAGGCGGCGCTGCGCAACTTCGACGCGGTGGCGCGGCGCTTCGAGGCGCAGCACGGCGAGACGCTGGAGCTGGCGCCCGAGGAGTACGAGCGCTTCCTCCAGGACGTGGAGCACGTGCTCGCCACGGCGGCCATCAAGGTTCGCGTGCTGGTTCCGGACGAGTCGGTCCCCGCGCGGCCGAGCGTGGCGCAGGCGGTGCCCCCGCCCTCGGGGCTGCCGGCACGTTGGGTGTGGGTGTTCGTCACGTTCGCGTTTGGCGCGGGGATGTGGGCGGGCCACGTGCTGCGCTGAGGCTCGGGACGGTTGGCTGACTGCTCGTTCGAGGGGAGCGACATGGCGCGCCCTTCGTTATCTGAAGGGCAGTCCCGAGAGCAGGTGGCGGGAGCTAACGCCTCGCGTTAGTGGCTTCGCGCTTGACCCTGCTTTCGCCCAACCCTTAGAAGGCCCGCGACCCATGGCGACTCCCGACAGGTTTCCCCTCCCACAGGTCTCTGAGTCCACCCGGAAGCCCGAGTGGCTCAAGGTGCGCCTCCCGCACGGAGAGGGATACGAGCGGGTCAAAGCCATCGTGAAGCGCACGAAGCTGGCCACGGTGTGCGAAGAGGCCCGCTGCCCGAACATCGCGGAGTGCTGGGGCGGCGGCACCGCCACGGTGATGTTGATGGGCGAGGTCTGCACGCGCGCGTGCCGCTTCTGCCACGTCAAGGTGGGCGCGCCCCCTCCGTTGGACCCGATGGAGCCCATCCATCTGGCCCAGGCCGTCAAGGAGATGAACCTCGAGTACATCGTGGTCACCTCGGTGAACCGCGATGATCGCCCGGACGGAGGCGCCAGCCACTTCGCGTCGGCCATTCGCGAGCTGCGCCGCGAGAGCCCGCGCACCCTCGTCGAGGTGCTCATCCCCGACTTCAAGGGCGTGGAGAAGGACCTCACGACGGTGGCCGAGGCGCGACCGCACGTGGTGGCGCACAACGTGGAGACGGTGGAGCGGCTCACGCCCACGGTGCGCGATCGCCGCGCGACGTACCGTCAGTCCCTGCGCGTGCTGGAGTTCCTGAAGCACCGCCCCGAGGGCCTGTACACCAAGACGTCCGTCATGGTGGGCCTGGGCGAGACCGACGCCGAGCTGGAGCAGACCTTCAAGGACCTGCGCAGCGTGGGCGTGGACGTGCTCACGCTGGGGCAGTACCTGCAGCCGTCGCAGTACCACCTGCGGGTGGAGCGCTTCGTGTCACCGGCTCAGTTCGCGGAGTACAAGGCGCTGGCCGAGTCCATGGGCTTCCTCTACGTCGCGTCGGGGCCGCTGGTTCGCTCCAGCTACCGGGCGGCCGAGTTCTTCATGAAGGGCCTCATGGAGCGCGAGCGCATCGAGCGCCTGGGCTGAGCCCCGCCGCATTCCTTTTCTCTCGTCACGGAAAGACACACCCCACACATGGCGACTTTCGAATTCAAGCTCCCGGACCTTGGTGAAGGCGTGATGGAGGGGGAGCTGGTGAAGTGGCACGTGAAGGAGGGCGATCTGGTCAAGGAGGACCAGGTGCTCGCCGAGGTGATGACCGACAAGGCCACCGTCACGGTCCCCAGCCCCAAGGCCGGCCGCGTCATGAAGACGTTCGGCAAGGAAGGGGAGATGGCGAAGGTGCACCAGCTCCTGGCCATCCTGGAGATCGAGGGCGCGGCCCCGGCTCAGGCCGCGACTTCGCACGGCGCGGCGCCCGTGGCGGTGACTCCAGCGGCTGCACCGGCCGCGGTGGCGAGTGCTCCTGCGGCGGCGTCGAAGGTGCTCGCCACGCCGGTGACTCGGCGCATGGCGCGTGAGCATGGCCTCAATCTGGCGGAGATCCCCGGTACGGGGCCACAGGGGCGGGTGACGAAGGCGGATGTCGTCGCGGCCCTCGAGGGCGGCACGCAGCAGAAGAACGAGGTCTCGGCTCCCGCCGCGCAGCAGACTCGTCCCGCGGCTGCGCCGGTGGCTTCGGGCCGTACCGACGAGCGCATCCCGCTCCGGGGCCTGCGCAAGAAGATCGCGGAGAAGATGGTCCGCTCGAAGTTCACCATGCCGCACTTCGCCTTCGTGGAGGAGGTGGACGCGACGGACCTGGTGACGCTGCGCACGCGGCTCAACGCACAGCTCGCGTCGTCGGGTGACGGCACGAAGCTGACGTACCTGCCGTTCATCGTGAAGGCGACCATCGCCGCGCTGAAGAAGTTCCCGCACCTGAACGCCAACTTCGACGAGTCCACGCAGGAACTCGTGGTGCGCGGCGACTTCAACATCGGCATCGCGGTGGCGACGCCGGACGGGCTCACGGTGGCGGTGGTGCGGCACGCGGACCGGTTGCCGCTGGGCGAGCTGGCGAAGGAGATCTCCCGCCTGAGCAACGCCGCGCGTGATCGGAAGCTCAAGATGGAGGAGCTGACGGGTGGCACGTTCACCATCACCTCGCTCGGCCAGAGTGGTGGCCTCTTCGCCACGCCCATCATCAACCACCCCGAGGTGGGCATCATGGGCGTGCACAAGCTGAAGAAGCGCCCGGCGGTGAAGGATGATCAGATCGTCATCCGCGACATGATGAATCTGTCGCTGTCGTGCGATCACCGGGTCATCGATGGGGACGTGGCCGCGAGCTTCGTCTACGAGGTCATCAAGTATCTGGAGAAGCCGGACCTGCTCTTCCTCGCGATGTCGTGAGGTGACGTGAGTCGTTCCCGCGCGCCCGGCCTTGACGGGCGCGCGCAAGCCCGCCTGTCGGGAGGCCGGGAGGCGAGGCCCCTGTTCCGCGTCGGAGAGCGCGCGTCGGCGAGCCGGGACGGTTAGTCTTTCTCTTGTATGTCCGAGAACCCTCGCGACCTCCTTCGCGCCGCGCAGTCCGCCGAGAGCCAGGGCAACACGGCTCACGCTGTCGATTGCCTCCAGCGGGCGGCCGCGCTCTATCAGCGGGCGGGCATGGCCGCGCGCGCCGCACAGTTGCTCCGGCACGCGGAGCGGCTGGACGCGCCGCGAAGCGCAGGCTCGGACGCCGCGAATCGACTGATGGCGACGCGCCTCAGTCTGGACGTCGTGCATGCGGCGCACTCGCGGGAGTCCATCCGCGTCGAGGAGACCTCTGCACTGGATGCGCGTGAGCTGAACTCGCTGGAGTCCATCCGCACGGCACTGGATGCGGAGCCGTCGCACGCGGCGGATTCGGAGCGTTCGGAGTGGCGGCCTGAATCGGAGCCGGTGCGCTCCCTCGGGGGCGACGCGGAGTTCCTTGTGGGGACTCCTCAGTTCGATTCGGTACCGGAGTCCGAGGTGGAGGCTTCGCTGCGCCAGCGCCTCATTGACGAAGCGCTGCTCGCGGTGTCCGCTACCGATGCACGGAACGACGAGCCGACTGAGCAGGAGCGCTGGGTGCTCGATGCTCCAATCGAAGCGGATCTTCAGCGGTTGGAGGAGGTGCTGAAGGAGGCGCCCCCCCGGCGCGAAGGTCGCGGGCGTCGAGGCACTCCTCGTCTCATCGAGCGCGGTCCCGTTCGCGCGCCGGAGGAGGTCGAGGCGTGGTGCTCCTTCTGCTGCCGTCCGCGAGGAGAAGTGGGGGCGCTCGTCGCGAGCCCCGCGGGCGCGTTCATCTGTCGCGCTTGCTTGGATGAGTCCACGCGGCTTCTGTCCGAGGTGACCGCGGTTCCTCGGGCCGGGACCGCGCATGTCGCCTCTCCGCCCGTGGCGGTGGCGCCTGTGCGCGCGGGACAGGAGCGGCCGTTCGCGATGATCGCGGACGCCCTCCGCGCAGGGGCCCGCTGTGTCCTGCTCGTCGGGCTCGAAGGGAGCGGTAAGAGCACGTTGCTGGAGGCCTTCTCGAAGTCAGGCCAGGGGATCATGGCCACAGTGGGCTCGCTGGAGGAGGGGACTTCCGCGGAATGTCTCCTGGTGGAGGACGTGGATCGCCTGGGCCCTGCTTCGCAGCGCGCGTTGGCGGCGTTCCTGTCGAAGCCGTCGCGGTCTCCAGTTGTCCTCAGCGCGCGTGGGATACCCAAGTCAGCGGGGTGGACCTTGCGCGGCGATGCGGGCCGACTGTTCGTGCCCAGCACCGCGGGACTATCGGAAGCTGTCGAGGGCCGGATGCACCTTGCCGTGCTGGAGCACGTTCAGGGATTCGTTCCGTTGCCCATGCCCTCGCGGGCGGATTTCGTGGAGATGGCGAAGACGTGGCTGTCACAGCGCTCGCCCGCGATCTCCTTGTCCGAGGACGTGCTGGCCGCCTTCGCGGCCGAGGCTCTGCGTTCGCCGCGTGCGGGCCATGAGCTGCGCGCCCTCTTGTCTCGTGTCATCGCGGGCTCCTGGCGACTGGAGCCCCGCGCAAAGCCAGCCCGTGCCCGTGGCAGAGGGCGGCGGAAGGGCTCGTCGTGAACACCATCACCGTCTACCGGCTCGGCCGGGTTGAATACGAGGACGGCCTGCGCCTCATGCAGTTGCTGGGTGAAGCCCGCTTGCAGGGACAGGTGTCGGACTCGCTGTTGCTGCTGGAGCATCCGCCGGTCCTCACGCTCGGGCGCGCCGCCAGGCGCGAGAACATCACCGCCAGCGACGCGGACCTCGCGGCCGAGGGCGTGACGACCTTCGACACCAATCGCGGTGGGGACGTCACGTACCACGGGCCTGGGCAGATCGTCGGTTACCCCATCTTCCTCCTGCCCTCCGAACGCCAGGACGTGCGCCGCTACGTGCGCGACGTCGAGCGCTGCATCATCCAGTCGCTCGCCACCTTCGGCATCACGTCCGGCACCATCCCCAAGTGGCCGGGAGTCTGGGTCGGTGGCGAGGGCTCTCCGGATGCGCGGAAGATCGCCGCCATCGGCGTGCACCTGTCGCGCTGGCTCACCACGCATGGCTTCGCGCTGAACGTGAACACGCGACTGGAGCACTTCCAGCTCATCGTTCCCTGCGGCATTCGCGAGGCCGGGGTCACCTCCATGCAGCGCGAGCTGGGGCACGCGCTCGCCATTCCCGATGTGGAGGAGGTGCTCGCGCGCAACGTCTGCGAGGTGTTCGAGAGTCAGCGCATCGAGGCGCCCGAGCCCACGCGAACCGTGAGCGTGGCGGCCCTGCGCGGCCACGGTCCGGAGCTTCAAGTCCTGCTCCTGCGTCGGCGCCCCGAACGCGGAGGCTTCTGGCAGGTCGTCACCGGGAGGATCGAAGCAGGGGAGACGCCAGCGCAGGCCGCGGCCCGCGAGCTCGCGGAGGAGACGGGCCTGGTGCTCACTCCGATGGATCTCGACTACCGCCACGCCTTCGCGGTGGGGAACGCAGCCCCCCTGCGGCTCGTCCAAGAGCACGGCTTCGGCGCCCAGGGCGTGCCCGATGCGCGCGTTCGCCTGAGCCCGGAGCACGATGCCTTCGAGTGGGTAGACGTCCCCGCCGCGCTGGAGCGACTGCCCTTCGAGGGCCTGCGCGAGACGGTGCGGCGCGCGGTGGCGCGCTTCGCCCTCAGAGCTTGAGGACCATCGACTCCTTGGCCGCGATGGCCTCGGGGCGATGCTTGCGCACCTGGCGGACCAACTTGTCCATCTTCGCGTCGTCACGCGTGGGATCGTGATGGAAGAGGACGAGCGACTTCACGTCGCTGGCGTTGGCGGCGTGCACCGCCGCCTCCCAGGTGGAGTGGCCCCAGCCCGTGCGCGCGGGCCCGGTGCGGCCGTGGTACTCGTCCTCGGTGTACATCGAGTCGTAGATGAGCAGGTCGGCGCCGCGCGCGAAGTCGAAGAGGCGTGAGTCCAACTCGCTGCCGTGCTCGACATCCGTCGCGTACACGAGCGACCGTCCCTGGTAGTCCACGCGATAGCCGAGGTTGCCACCTGGGTGGTTGAGCTCCAGCGTGCGCACGCGCGCGGGGCCCACCTCGAGGACTTCGCCCGCCACCACGTCGCGGTACTCCACGCGCGCACGGAAGACCGCCTCCGCCGTCACCGGGAAGTACGGGGGCATCATCTGTCCGGCGAGAATCTGCTTCACCGACTGCCCGTTGCGAGGCGAGCCGAACAGGGTGATGGCGTTGTCCGGCCCGAACATGGGCGCGAAGAACGGCAGGCCCTGCAAATGGTCGTAGTGGTAGTGCGAGATGAAGATGGAGGCGTTGAGCGGCTTGAGCCCCAGCTCATCGCCCAGCGCTCGTGCGCCAGAGCCCAGGTCGAAGATGAGGAGTTCACCTCCGCACCGCACCTCCACGCAGGGCGTGTTGCCGCCGTAGCGCTTCGTCGCCGGACCTGGCGCGGGAATGGACCCGCGCACGCCCCAGAAGCGGACCTCGAAGGGACCTCGCGCCTTGTTGCGGGCCAGCGTGTTGCGTCCCTTCGCCGGGCGCTCAGCCGGTCTGGGCTTCCGTGTCGTCGTCCTCGGCGAAGAGCTCAATCAGGTGCCCCGTACGCTCACGCTTCGTCTTCAAGTAGTCGACGTTATGCGGATTGTGCTCGGTCCGGGAAGGGATTCGGCGACGTACCGGGATGCCTTCCTCCACCAGCCCCGCGATCTTCAGCGGGTTGTTGGTGATCAGATCCACGGAGCGTACATCCAGGCCGCGCAGCATCTCCGCCGCGATGTCGTAGGTGCGCAGATCATCCGCGAAGCCGAGCTGCCGGTTGGCCTCGTAGGTGTCCAGGCCCTTGGCCTGCAGCGCATAGGCCTTGATCTTGTTGCCCAGGCCAATTCCCCGGCCCTCCTGGCGCAGGTACAGGACCACCCCGAGCCCCTGCTGGGCGATGAAATCCAGCGACCGGTCGAGCTGCTGCCGGCAGTCGCACTTGAGGCTGCCAAAAACCTCGCTCGTGAGGCACTCGGAGTGGATCCGCACCGGGACCCCCTCCAGGCCCGTCACGTTGCCCACGGTCAGCGCCACGTGCTCCCGGCCATTGCGCTTGTCCCGGAACACGATGGTCCGCAGGACACCCCGCGCCGTGGGCACGTCCGCCTCGGAATACCGCTCCAGGAACTGGGTCGGCTTGCGGGTCGGCAGGACCTGTGGTGAGCGCGTGTCAGACATGGTGTGTCTTCTCCCGTTGCCGGACTCTCTTTGGGGTCGCCCTGGAATCATGTCAAGGCGACAGGGGAGGGCCCTTCGAACAAATCACGAGGTCAGATGCAACGCCCGGTCGTGTGTTCCTCATCCCACCCAGGACAGCGGGAGCAATTCCACATGGGCGCCATGAGCCAGGCTGTTGGCGGCCTGGGGGAAGTGGAGCAGGTGCGTGGCCAGGGCCGCTGACCTGAGAACACCCGAGGTCTGGGTGGCCAAGGGGTGCGCCCACAGCTCGCCCTCTCTCCAGGCCGCCGAGACCCGGATGAAGTGGGCCAGTCCCGGGGGCTTGGAGAGCGCGCCCTCCAGGCGGCCGGGTACTCGGGGTGGCTCCACCTGGACGTGGCCGAGCATGCGGCGCAGGGCGGGCCGGACGAACAGCTCGAACGTCACCAGGGAGGACGTGGGGTTGCCAGGCAGGCCCAGGAAGAGGGTGGCCCCTCGCGTGCCCACCAGCAGCGGCTTGCCGGGCTTGATGGCCACGCGCCAGAAGTGCCGCTGCACGCCGAGCGCCTCCAGGGCGTCCTTGACGAAGTCCCGCTCGCCCACGGAGACGCCCGCGCTGGTGAGGACCACGTCGAAGCCCTCGGCCCGAGCGAGGGCGGCCTCCACGTCCGCGCGCGTGTCCCGGGCGATGCCCAGGAGGCTCGCAACACCTCCCGCGCGCCGCACGGCCAGCGCCAGCGCGGGGGCGTTGGTGTCGACGATGCGGCCTTCCGGCGGTTCGTCCGGGCGGCACAGCTCATCGCCCGTGGAGAGGATGGCCACCCGAGGGCGCCGCGGCACCCGCGCCGCGCCGAGCCCCTGCGCCCACAAGAGCCCCAGTTCGGGGATGCCCAGGGGCGTGCCACGCGGCAGGAGGACCTCGCCGGCGCGAGCCTCCTCACCCCGGGGCCGCACGAAGGTCCCCACCGCCACGGCTTCCAGGATGTCCACCGCGTCTCCAGGCCCCTCGGCCGCGCGGGTCTTCTCGCGCATCACCACCGCGTCCGTGCCGGGGGGCAGCGGCGCACCGGTCATGATCCGCGCGCACTCACCATCCTGGAGGGGCCGTGTGGGCACGTGGCCGGCATAGACCGTCTCGCCCACGGAGAGCCGGACGGGGAGGGGCCGGGTGAGGTCCGCCGCGCGCACGGCGTACCCGTCCATGGCCGAGTTGTCCCAAGGCGGGAGCGTGCGGCGCGCGACCACGTCCTCGGCCAGCGCCCGCCCCAGCGCGTCATCCAGCGGGACCCACTCTGGGGAGAGCGGGTCCACGCGCTCCAGCACGCGGGCTCGGGCGTCCTCCACGGGCAAGAGGGCGGGGGCGTCAGTCATGGCGGATTTATAGTCCCGAGCGCGCGTCACGGGGGCGTTTTCACGACCAAAGTCCGTGGGAAAATCAAGTGTTAGTTTGACAGCCCTCCTGATCATCGTTACAAGCAATCGTGATCGCGAGGCCCGCGTCCCACTCGGGGGCGTCCCGCCAACCCGTTGATAAGACACGGGAACTTTCAAGGAGACGGCGTCGATGGCCAAGCCCAAGTCCGGGGCGAAGAAGGCGACTCCCGCTGCCAAGGCTGGTGCCAAGCCCGCCGCAAAGAAGGACAAGGCAGCCCGGCTGGACCTGATCAAGAACGCCTCCAAGAAGGTGGCGAAGGTCGAGGCG
This sequence comes from Citreicoccus inhibens, assembly GCF_019039035.1. Lineage (GTDB taxonomy): Bacteria > Myxococcota > Myxococcia > Myxococcales > Myxococcaceae > Citreicoccus > Citreicoccus inhibens. Next base: position 66,558 of record NZ_JAHNZT010000022.1, read on the forward strand.
AAGCCGGCGAAGGCGCCCTCCGAGGGTACGAAGGGCAAGGCCGCAGCGGCGAAGAAGGTTCCCGCCGAGAAGGCCAAGCCTGAGAAGGCCGAGAAGGTCGTGGAGGCCAAGGGCAAGGCGAAGGCCGCGTCGGGGATGAAGGCCGCCGCGCCCGCCGCCAAGGCGGTGGGCAAGACCCCCGCCGCCAAGGCCGCCCCCGCCGAGGCTCCCGCTGGCAAGAAGGCGACGGGCAAGGGCGCCAAGGGCGCTGCCGCGGCCCCTGCGGCTCCGGCCGTGGATCGCCCCCGTCCTCGCGCCACCAAGCTCCCTCCTCCCGGCGAGCCCCTGACCAAGCGTGAGATGGAGCAGCTCCTCACGGCTGGCGAGGGCCGGGGTGTCATGGGCGAGGGCAGCCTCAAGGGCCGCCTCATCGTGAACGGCGAGATGCCGCATCTGGTCGTGGTGGGCCGGGACAAGCGCGAGCTGCTGTTCCTGCTCCAGGGCCCGGACCAGGAGGTGCTGCCGGCGTACGTGGACCACAAGGTCTCCGTCAGCGGCCTCATCCGCAAGACCACCAACCACAGCGGCGTGGTGGACGTGCGCAAGTACTCGGCGAAGAAGCCTGAGGTCGAGGTCCCGGAGGTCGTTCCGGTCGAGACCGAGCCCAAGCTGCGCTACCTGTCGCCAGGTGAGGTGTCGATGCTGGTGGCCGCGGGCATGGGCGCCGGCATCAAGGGCTTCGCCAGCATCCGGGGCAACCTGGAGATGACGGGCGAGGAGTACGTGCTCGTCGTGTCCAACGGAGGCACGCGCCAGCAGGTGTCCTTCATCGTGGAGGGCAAGGCGGCCGGTAAGGGGCTGCGCAAGTTTGTCGGTCAGACGCTGCAGGTGACGGGCGTCGTGGACAAGCTGGCTGGCTGGGGTGGGCGCATCGGCGCTGAGACCGTGGAGCCTCGGCCCTCCGAAGCGCGCGCGGTTCTTCGCGACGAGATGGAGATCGTTCACATCGAGGGCGAGGTGCCCACGAGCGTGGACGTGAAGCTCAACCACGGCCTCACCGTGCGCCTGCCCGAGCAGCCCGGCGCCACCTGGGCCATCGAGCCCACCATCGCCAAGCGCGTAGGTCTGCGCGAGGCGAACTTCGAGTCGGGTGCCAGTGGCGGCGGCCAGGCGACCCGCGAATTCTTCTTCACGCCGCGAAACCCCGGCACCTTCGAAGTGGAGTTCTTCCTGGCCAAGGCCTTCATGCCCGGTCAGGTCGAGCGCTCCTTCAAGATCAACGTGACGGTCAAGCCCTGAGACGTGGAAGTGCCGCGCGCCCCCCACCCGGACCGAATGGGACCGGGGGGGCGAGCGCTCGCCGGGGGGTTCTCGCCCGGCCACTCCGGGCCTACCCGTTCCCGTAGCGGCCGAGCCGCATCCCTCCCGTGACTCTGACTCCCGAACATCTCAAGCAACTCCTCGCTGACGCCGATCACCCCCTTGGGGTGAAGGAACTCCTGCGCCTCGCGGGTCTGCACCCTGGCCAGCAGACCGCGCTCAAGCGCGCCCTTCGCGACCTGGTTCGCCAAGGCGACATCGCCAAGGACGGCAAGCGCTTCCGCCTCAACGTCGTCTCCCAGTCCCCGCGCCCTGAGCGCTCCCCCACGCGTGGTGGACGCGCCGAGCGTGAGCGCCCCCGTCCTCCAGGCCGCCTGTCGCGCGCCCCTGCCTCGCAGGACGACTGGGACGCCGATGGTGAGTCCACGGTGGAGGGAACGCTCCACGTCCACCGCGACGGCTTCGGCTTCGTGCACCCCGTTTCGGGGGAGGGGGAGAACATCTTCCTGCCTCCGCATGAAGCGCAGCGGGCGCTCGACAACGACCGCGTGGTGGTCGAGGTGTCGGGGCGTCCCGGTCGCTTCGAGGGGCGGCTGATCCGCGTCGTCGAACGGCGGCGCGAGCTGGCGGTGGGGACCTACGTGACGCATGGCCGTCACGGACTCGTCGTGCCCACGGACGCGAGCCTGCCGGGGCCCATTCGCGTGCCGCTCACGCAGATGGCGCGAGACGGCGACCTGGTGAAGGTGCGACTGGGCATTGGCGCGAATCTGCTCTCCCCGGGACGGGATCTCATCGGTGAGGTCGCGGGTTCGCTCGGGCGCCCCGGTACGCCCAGCGCCGAGGTGATTGGCATCGCGTACTCCCAGGGCTTCTCCGATGAGTTCCCTCCGGAGGTCATGGACGAGGCGGACGCCTTCGAGGTGCGCGTGTCCGAGGAGGAGGCGCGCGGCGAGCAGCGGAAGGATTTGCGCGCGCTGCCGCTCGTCACCATCGACGGAGAGGACGCGCGGGACTTCGACGACGCGGTGTACGCCGAGCCCCACGGGAATGGCTGGCGGCTGGTGGTGGCCATCGCGGACGTGACGCATTACGTGCGTGAGCGCCGCGCGCTGGATACCGAGGCCTTGCGCCGCGCGACGTCCGTGTACCTGCCGGATCGCGTCCTGCCCATGCTCCCCGAGCGCCTGAGTAACGGCATCTGCTCGCTGCGTCCGGACGAGGACCGTCTGTGCATGGTGGCGGACATGACGTTCGATGCGCGGGGCCACCGGCGCTCGTCGGAGCTGTATCCGGCGGTGATGCGCAGCGTGGCGCGGTGCACGTACAACGAGGTGCAGGACGTCCTCGATGACAAGGACGTGCCGCACCGCAACGCCTTCAAGCCGCACTTCCAGCAGCTCATGGCCTTGGCGCGCGCGTTGATGGGCATGCGCAAGGATCGCGGCGCCATCGACTTCGATTTGCCGGAGCACAAGGTGGTGCTGGGCCCGGATGGCCTGCCCGAGCGCATGGACAAGCGCGAGCGCAAGGACAGCCATCGACTCATCGAGGAGTGCATGCTCGCCGCCAACGAGGCGGTCGCAGCGTTCTTCCAAGATGAAGGCCTGCCCACGGTGTACCGGTTCCATGGCGAGCCGGACCCCGACAAGCTGGCGGCCTTCGCCGCGCTCGCGCAGGCCTATGGCTTCGTGCTCCACATCGAGGATGGCGTGTCCTCGAAGGAACTGGACGCCTTCGTCAGTCAACTGGAGGGCCACCCCGAGCAGAGGGCGCTCAACCAGCTGCTGCTCCGCTCGATGATGCAGGCGGTCTACACGTCCTCGCGCGTGGGCCACTACGGGCTCGCGGCGGAGTACTACCTGCACTTCACCTCGCCCATCCGGCGCTACCCGGACTTGCTGGTGCACCGGTTGCTGAAGGCGCACTGGGCTCGCAAGGGGCGCAAGCCCACCGAGGCGCAGTTGGAGCGCGAGGAGGAGCGGCTGGAGGACATGGCCGTGCAGTGCTCCGAGCGCGAGCGCGCCGCCATGCAGGTCGAGCGCGAGGTGGTGTCCTTCTACGCGGCCTTGATGATGGAAGACCGGGTGGGCGAGGAGTTCGACGCCACCGTGGCGGGCATCGCCGACTTCGGCTTCTTCGTGGAGCTGGACACGGTGCACGTCGAGGGGCTGGTGAAGGCGGAGACGCTGGGGCCGGGCTCGAAGCTGGACAAGCGCGTGCACGCCCTCGTGTACCCGAACGGGCGCCGCGTCCGCGTGGGCCAGGCGCTGCGCGTGCGGTTGGTGTCAGCGAATCCCACGTCGCGGAAGATCGACTTCGAGGCGCTCCAGTTCGCGGGAGAGGCCCCGCTGCCCAGCCGCGGTGGCTTCGCGCCACCCCGCCGTCGCCGAGAGTGGGCTCCGCCCGCGCCGGCTCCCGCGCACCGGCCTGGCGAGCGCGCGAAGCGGCCTGGACGCCGCGAGCGCGAGGCCGCGAAGTCAGGGCGGCCCTGGATGCCTCCCCCCGCGGACTCAGATGTGGCGAAGGCGCTGGAGGCGCTTCCCGAGCCCATCGCGGAGGCGCTGCCGTGGACCGAGCCGGAGCCCACGCGCCCTCGCGGGCGCTTCAGCCGAGAGGGGCGTCGCGAAGAGGCCGCTCCCGCGCGCGGGCCTCGCTCCCGTTCCGTCGAGGCGGAGGCGTCCACGACACGTTGGCCGGGGATGGAGTCCACGCCGGCGCCCGCGACGCCGAAGCGGCGCATGTTCGTGCGCCCGGCGGCTGTGCCCACGGCTCCGAGTGAGTCTCCTGTTTCCGCTGAACCGACTCCCGAGGTGCCTGAGTCGGAGTCGCTTGCCTCGGGTGAGGCATCACCCTCGCCGCATCCGGGCTTCGACCGCATCCGGGCCCTGGCCTCGCAGCGCAAGTGGGATGCGTCGCGGGGGCGCGAGGTGGGCACGGAGCCGCGCGGTCCGGCGGACTCGGGCGGGTGGGCTCCGCGTGATGCGGGCGCGCTTGCGCCGCGCAAGAAGGTGAAGGCTGGCGGCGCGAAGAAGTCGAGCGGTGGAATGTCGCGCGCTCCCAAGAAGTCCGTGGGACGCTCCAAGAAGTCCCCCGGGCGCAAGCGCTGACCCGGGTCGGACCGACCCCGCGGGGCTGCGTGCCCCACGGGGAACCATCAAGGAGGACATGTGGGTGCTGCCCGCGTCGTGGGACTGATGCTCGTCGTGGTGGGGGGCGTGCTGCTGTGGACGGGAATGAAAGCCCGCGACTCCTTGTCGGAGCGCGCGACGGAGCTGCTCACCGGCCGCAACAGTGACACGACGACGGGCTACCTGGCGGGCGGCGGGGCGGCGCTGGTGGGCGGGCTCGCCCTGCTCGTGCTGGGCGGTGGGCGGCGGCGTTAGCTTCTGACTTCGTCGGCACCCAGCGCGGAGGAGCGGAGCACCATGGCGGCAGAGCGGGCTGCGAGCGACTGGCGGTTCATGCTTCGGGCGCTGGGTCACCGCAACTACCGCCTCTTCTTCTCGGGGCAGAGCGTCTCGCTCATCGGGACGTGGCTGACGCGGGTGGCGACGAGCTGGTTGGTGTATCGCTTGAGTGGCTCGGCGATGCTCCTGGGCGTGGTGGGCTTCTGCGGACAGCTCCCCACGTTCCTGGTCGCGCCGTTCGCGGGTGTGCTGGCGGACCGCTGGAATCGGCACCGCGTGCTGGTGTGGACGCAAGTGCTGGCGATGCTCCAGTCGTTCGCGCTGGCGGCCCTGGCGCTCTCCGGCGTCATCGCCGTGTGGCACATCGTCGTGCTGAGCGTCGTTCAAGGCGTCATCAATGCGTTCGACATCCCCGCGCGACAGTCCTTCGTGGTGGAGATGATTGATGCGCGTGAGGACCTGCCCAATGCCATCGCGCTCAACTCCAGCATGTTCAATGCGGCGCGCCTGCTGGGGCCCTCGGTGGCGGGCGCGCTCGTGGCCGCGGTGGGGGAGGGGGGCTGCTTCCTCATTGATGGGTTCAGCTATCTGGCGGTGATCGCCTCGCTGCTGGCCATGCGCGTGCGCCCTCGGGCGCCGAACGCGCAGCACCAGCACGTGCTCTCGGAGCTTCGCGAGGGCTTCCGTTACGCCTACCACTTCCCGCCCATCCGCACGGTGCTCGCGCTGCTGGCGGTGATGAGCCTCATGGGCACGCCCTACACGGTGCTGATGCCCATCATCGCCTCGAAGGTGCTCCAGGGTGGAGCGAACGTGCTGGGCTGGCTCATGGCGGCCTCGGGGCTGGGCGCGCTCATTGGCGCCATCTTCCTCGCATCGCGCCGCTCCGTGCGGGGCCTGGGCCGTGTCATCGTCACCACCGCGGCGGTGTTCGGCGTGGGGCAGCTCGCGTTCTCGCTCTCGCGCGGGTTGGTGCTGTCGCTGGTGACGCTCGTGGCGACGGGCTTCGGGATGATGGTGACGATGGCCGCGTGCAACACCGTCCTGCAGACCATCGTCGAGGAGCGCATGCGCGGGCGCGTCATGAGCTTCTACTCCATGGCCTTCATGGGGACGGTGCCGTTCGGCAGTCTGTTGGCGGGCTCGCTCGCGTCGCGGGTGGGGGCTCCCTTCACCATCGCGCTGGGCGGGGCGGCGTGCATCGTCGCCGCGGTGTTGTTCCGGTGGCGACTGCCGTCGCTGCGCGAGCACGTGCGCCCCATCTACGCGCGCCTGGGCATCATCCCAGCCGAGGTGGCGTCGGGGATGGCGGCGGGGGCGGAGCGCACCGGTCCTCAAGAGTCGTGAGGATGTGACAGGGCCCGGAAGCACCGAGGCAGCTGCCTCGGGACTCCGGGCCCGGGTGTCACGGCGCGAGGGCGAGGGCTACGGCTTCGCTGCGGCCTGACCCTTGGCGGCCTTGGCCAGCTCGCCGAACTTCTTGTTCACCTCGTCGAACTGCTTCTTGAACTCCTCGGCGCGGGCCTGGTGCTGGTCCGCGCGGGCCTTGGCCTCGGCCACGATGGCGGCGTCCTTGGCGTTCTCGGTGGCCTCGGAGAGGGCCGCGTCCTTCTGGTCGTTCTCGTACTGGATGTACTTCAACATCACGATGCGCTTGTTGAGGTACGTGTTGGCCGAGTTCGGGTTGATGGCCAGGACCTTGTCGTAATACGAGAGGGCCTTGTCGAGGCTCTCGGGGACGACGGGCGCGGTCATGGAGCGCGCGCCGCCCTTCTGCGAGTAGATCTCCGCGATCCAGCCCAGCGAGGCCTCGTCCTTCGGGTCGATCTTCAGCGCCTCGTTGAAGTACTCCTCGGCCTTCTCCACCGGGCCGCCCTGCATGTAGAAGCCGGCGATGTTCCGGTAGACCTCCGCCTTCTGGGCGGGCTCCTTGCGGTACTCGAGGAGCTTGAGGGCCGAGGTCGCCGCCGCGGCGGGGTCGCCCGCCTGCAGGTGCGCGAAGGCCTTCTTCTCCCAGACCTTCTCCTGGTTCGGGTTGGCCTGGAGCGACAGCTCGTACTCCTTGATGGCCTCGGCGTACTTCTTGTCCGCCAGGAAGTTGGTGCCGGCGATGCGGTGGGAGTTCGCCTGCTCCTCCTGCTCGTTCTTGCAGCCCGTCACGCCGCCCAGGGCCAGCACCCCGAGCACCAATCCAACACGTCCGATGTGCTTCATCGACAAGCCTTTCTGGCGGATGCCCGGCCTCGCGTGCCGGACACGGTTCGGAAAACAGCCTTTGGGGCTCCCTCCAGGGGCCCCTCACGGGCCTGGGAGCATACCCGAACTCGCCTACCACGTTCCCGCCCTGACAGGGGGCCTCGACTCGGGAGGGGATGGACGTGTGAGGGCCTGGATAGATGCCCGCCTTCTGGGGCCGGGGAGGTCCGGGGCACGCGGAGCGTCCGAGCGGTGCGTGACGGCGGGGGCGGGCTCTCGTATAGGTGCGTGCCATGGAACTGCGCCACCTGCACTACTTCATCGCGGTCGCGGAGGAGCTCCACTTCGGACGCGCGGCGGCGCGGCTGCACATGGCGCAGCCCCCGCTGAGTCAGCAGATCCGCCGCTTGGAAGAGGAGCTGGGCGTCCTCCTGCTGGAGCGCAGCCAGCGGCGCTAGGTGAAGCTCACCGAGGCGGGCGCGGCGTTCCTGCGGGAAGCGCGCGGGGTCCTGGAGCGGGCCGAGCACGCCGCGCTGGCCGCCCAGAAGGCCGCGCGCGGGGACTCCGGGCACCTGTCCGTGGGCTTCGTGGGCTCGGTGGCGTTCCACTTCTTCCCCGCGCTGCTCAGGGCCTTCCGCCGGCAGTACCCCGACGTGGAGCTGCACCTCGAGGAGCTTCGCTCGCCGGATCAGGTGGAGGCGCTTCTCCAGGAGAAGCTCCAGGTGGGGTTGCTGCGGTCGATGAAGGACGTGAGCGGGCTGTGCCAGGAGTCCGTGCTGGCCGAGGAGTTGGTCGCCGTGCTGCCGGAGGGGCATCCGCTGGCCTCTCGCGCGCGGGTGGAGCTCGCGGATCTGGCCCGTGAGCCGGTGGTGTTGCCTCCGCGACACAGTGGCTGTGGGACGCTGCATGACCTCGTCGTGCAGGCGTGTGCCCTGCACGGCATCACCCCGCGCATCGCCCAGCAGGCGACCGAACTTCACGCGCGCATCGCGCTGGTGGCGGGAGGGCTGGGCGTGACGATGGTGCCCGCCACGTACCAGGTGCTCCAGCGCGAGGGCGTGGTGTTTCGTCCCCTCACGGACCCCGCGCCGCGGGTGGACCTCACCGTCGCGTGGCGACAGGGCGATCGGTCTCCGCTCGTGCGGGCCTTCCTGGACGTGGCCCGCGAGACGGCGGCCCTCCACGAAGCACGCCGCTCGGGGAACGTGGTTTCGATATCTCCGAAGTATTGAAATCGCGTTTCCAAAGTATTGGACGCGGACGGACTCGGAGCGCATTTAGCACGGCATTCAACAGGGAGCGTTTCGCGCACGGTGTTGACACTGGCGTGACGGAGCCGCTCCCGGGAGTTGCCATTCCGTGTGGATCGTGCGGCTGGCGCTGCGGCGCCCCTACACCATTGCCGTGATGTCCGCGCTCATCCTCCTGGCGGGAGTGATGTCCGCGGCGCGGATGAAGGTGGACATCTTTCCTGCCATCGACATCCCGGTCGTCATGGTGGTCTGGAGTTATCCGGGCATGTCCGCCGAGGACATCGAGCGCCGCGTGGTGCTCATCAGCGAGCGCGCCTACTCGACGACGGTGGACGGCATCAGCCACATCGACTCGCAGTCGATCTCCGGCATCGGCATCCTCAAGGTCTACTTCGAGCAGGACGCGGACATCGGCGCGGCCATCGCGCAGATCGCCAGCGTGTCGCAGACGGCCAGCCGGCTCATGCCTCCAGGCATCAGCCCGCCCAACGTCATCCGCTACAACGCGTCCAACGTGCCGGTGGCCCAGCTCACCGTCTCCAGCCAGAACCTGTCCGAGCAGCAGCTCTATGACTACGGACTGAACTTCCTGCGCATCAAGCTGTTCACCATCCCGGGCATGTCCATTCCGTCACCGTATGGCGGCAAGGCCCGGCAGGTGATGGTGGACGTGGATCCCGCCAAGGTGGCGGCCAAGGGACTCACGCCGCAGGACGTGGTGCAGGCGCTGCTCCAGTCCAATGTGCTCGTCCCCGCGGGCACCGCGCAGATCGGCCACACCGAGTACAACGTCAAGCTCAACTCGAGTCCCAGCACCGTCGATGAGTTCAACGCCTTGCCCGTGAAGGTGGTGGACGGCGCGCCGGTGTACCTGCGGGACGTGGGGTTCGTGCATGACGGCTTCGCCGTGCAGACCAACGTCGCGCGGGTGAACGGCAAGCGCGCCACCTACCTGGCCCTGCTCAAGCACGCCAACGCCTCCACCCTGGCGGTGGTGGATGCCTCGCGCGAGCTGCTGCCGCAGCTCAAGGCGGCGGCGCCCGAGGGCATGGAGCTGAAGATCGACTTCGACCAGTCCGTGTTCGTGCGCGCCGCCGTGATGAACGTGCTGCATGAGGCGCTGATCAGCTCGGTGTTGGTGTCGGTGATGATCCTCCTGTTCCTGGGGAGCTGGCGCAGCATGTTGCTGGTCTCCACCTCCATTCCGCTGGCCATGGCGGTGGGGGTGACGGGCCTGTTCCTCCTGGGCCACACGTTCAACATCATGACGCTGGGCGGCCTGGCGCTCGCCATCGGCATGCTCGTGGATGACGCGACGGTGGCCGTGGAGAACATCCACCGCCACCGCACGCTGGGGATGCCGCTGACGCCCGCCATCCTCATCGGCGCCGAGCAGATCGCCACCCCGGCGCTGGCGGCCACGCTGACCATCTGCATCGTGTTCTTCCCGGTGGTGCTGCTGGTGGGGCCCGCGCGCTTCCTCTTCACGCCGCTGGCGCTGTCGGTGGTCATCTCCATGCTCGCCAGCTACGTGCTCAGCCGGACCCTGGTGCCCACGCTGGCGCGCCAGCTCCTGGAGCACGAGGCGCATGGGCCCGAGGCGGCTCGAAGCGTCTGGGGGCGCTTCAACGCCTGGCGCGATCGGCACTTCGATCGCTTCACGGACGTGTATGGCCGAGCCCTGGCCGTGGTGCTGGCTCATCGCGGATTCGTCCTCGGCTGCGCGGCGCTGCTGGTGGGCGCGACCGCGGTCCTGCCGTTCGTGGTGGGCTTCGACTTCTTCCCCTCCGTGGACGCCGGCCAGATGCGCCTGCACGTGCGCGCGCCCATTGGCACGCGGCTGGAGGCCACGGAGGAGATCGTCGAGGCGGTGGAGCAGCGCGTCCGGGAGCTCATCCCGGAGAACGAACTGGAGACCATCAACGACAACATCGGCCTGCCCATCTCCTTCAACCTGGCGCTCGTCCCTACGGACAACATCGGGAGCCAGGACGCGGAGGTGCTCATCGCGCTGAAGGAGCATCACCACCCCACGCGCCAATACATGCAGGCCATCCGCGAGATGCTGGCGAAGGACTTCCCCGGCGTGAGCGCCTACTTCCAGGCGCCGGACATCGTCAGCCAGGTGCTCAACTTCGGTCTGTCAGCGCCCATCGATGTGCAGATCGAGGGCAGTGACCTGGACAAGTCCTTCCTGCTGGCGCGCGAGCTGCGCGACCGCATGCGCGAGATTCCCGGCACCGTGGATGTGCGCATCGCGCAGGTGTTGGATCATCCCGCGCTCCAGGTGGAGACGGACCGCGTGCGCGCCGCGCAGGTCGGCATCACCCAGCGCGACGTGGCCAACAACCTCCTCACCACGCTGTCGTCCAGCTCCACCGTGTCGCCCTCGTTCTGGCTCAGCCCGCAGAACAACGTGAACTACCCGGTCGTGGTGCAGACGCCGATTGTCCAGATGCAGAGCGTCAACGACCTGATGACCACGCCGGTGGCCGGAGGCACGGCGCCGCTGCGGCAGACCCAGAGTCGCGGGGTGGGGGACTCGGCCTCCAGCACCACGCTCTACCTGGGGAGCATCGCCTCGATGCGGGCCACGCAGGACAAGGCCCTCATCAATCACGCCACCGTTCAGCGGGTCATCAACGTGCAGGCCTCCGCCGAGGGGAGAGACCTGGGCAGCGTCACCCGCGACATCCAGAAGGCCATCAGCGGCCTGAAGGACGTGCCCAAGACGACGCGCATCAGCATCCGAGGCCAGAGCGAGAGCATGTTCACCTCGTTCAAGAGCCTGGGCACCGGGCTCCTCCTGGCCATCGTGCTCGTCTACCTGCTCATGGTCGTGCTGTTCCAGAGCTGGTTGGACCCGTTCATCATCATGGTCGCGGTGCCGGGCGCGCTGGTGGGCATCCTCTGGATGCTGGCCGTGACAGGCACCACGCTCAACGTGGAGTCCTTCATGGGCTCCATCATGGCCGTGGGCATCGCGGTGAGTAACTCCATCCTCCTGGTCAACTTCGCCAACGACGTGCGCGGCGAGCGCGGCATCAGCGCGCTGGAGGCCGCGCTCGAAGCGGGGCGCACGCGACTGCGTCCCATCCTCATGACGGCGCTCGCCATGGTGCTCGGCATGTTGCCCATGGCGCTGGCGCTGGGCGAGGGCGGTGAGCAGAACGCGCCGCTGGGCCGCGCCGTCATCGGGGGGCTCTCGGTGGCCACCTTCGTCACCTTGTTCATGGTCCCGGTCGTCTATTCGATTCTGCGCAAGGCCCCGCCTCGCCAGCACGAGCTGGACAAGCGCTTCGAGGCCGAGGCCGCGCTCCTTCCTTCTCCGTCCGCAGGTCACTCCACATGAGCTCCGCTCCCGTGCCCGTCATTCCTCCCTCGCCCGAGCCGGTGCCTCCCACGCCCCCTCGACCTCCCTCCGCGCGCGGCCTGTTCGCGGTGGGCGTGGTGAGCGTCAGCGTCGCCATGGGCGGCGTGGCGTTCCTGGCCACCACGCGCAGCCACGCCGAGGCGCGCGAAGCGGAGTTGCGGCGCGCTGCGGTGGCCGCGGGTCCGCGCTTGCGCGCCGTCAAGGTCACCCTGGCCGCGTCGGGCCGAGACGTCACGTTGCCGGCCGAGGCCCGTGCATGGGCTCAAGCCACGCTCTACGCGAAGGTGAGCGGCTATCTGCGCGACATTCGCGTGGACAAGGGTGACCGGGTGAAGAAGGGCCAGTTGCTGGCCACGCTCGAGTCTCCCGACACCGAGCAGCAGGTGGCCGCCGCGCGAGCGGACCTGGATGTGAAGCGGCAACTCCTCCAGCGTCACTTGTCGCTCGTCTCGACGGGCGTCAGCTCTCAGCAGCAGGTGGACGATGCGCAGGCGGGGGTGAAGATCTCCGAGGCGAACCTCGCGCGCGCGCAGTCGCTCCAGTCCTACGGGACGCTGACCGCGCCGTTCGAGGGCATTGTCACCGCGCGCTACGTGGACACGGGTGCGCTGCTCCCGGCCGCCACGGGCTCCACGACGAGCGCCCAGCCGGTGCTGGACCTGGCGGACATGGACAAGCTGCGCATCTACGTCTACCTGGGCCAGGACGACGCGGACTCCGTGCACGAGGGCGACGCCGTCACGCTGTCGGTGGACCAGCGCCCGGGGCAGACGATCGAGGCGAAGGTGACGCGCATGACGCGCAACCTGGATGCGCGCACGCGCACCATGCTGTGCGAGGTGGACATCGACAACAAGGACGTGGGCCTGTACCCGGGCAGCTTCATCCACGCCACGCTCCACCTGCAGGCCCGTCCCTATCCGATGGTGCCCGCCGAGGCCCTGTTCATGCGCGCCGACAAGCAGTTCGTCGCCGTCGTTCAGGATGGGCGCGCGCGCGTGGTGCCGGTGGTGGTGGGCCGACACGACGGAAAGGTCGCGCAGATCGTCAGCGGACTTCAGGGCGGAGAGGTGGTCGCTCTCAACGCGGGCAGTGACGTGACGGATGGCGGCCCGGTGGACGCGGTGCTGGCCTCGGCGGAGAAGCGGTGAGCGCGATGCGAGCGTGGATGGAGGGTGGAGTGATGGTCGCCGCGCTGTTGTCTGGCGCGGCGCGAGGGGGGCCGCCGACGACGGCGACCCAGGCTCCCGAGGCCACACAGGTCCCCGCGACGGTGCAGGCTCCGGCGCTGACGTTCGAGGACGCCGTGCAGCAGTCGCTCGCGCGCAACCCGACGCTCACCCAGGCCAAGGCCCAGGTGGCGCGAGCGCAGGCCTTGGTGACCGAGGCCCGCGCGGCCTTCCTGCCGGTGCTCACGGCGAACGGCGTGTATACGCAGCTGGACGGGGACCGCGTGCAGAACGATCGCGTGGTGCAACCCGGCAGCGCGTTCAACGCCAATCTCAACCTGAGCGTGCCCTTGGTGGCGCCCCAGCGATGGCTCGCCGCGAGCCGCGCGAAGCAAGCCGTGGATGTGGCGCGCGCCAGCGAGTCGGATGTCCGGCGTTTGGTCGCTTCGGGCGCGGCCCAGGCCTACCTGTCCGTCGTGCTGCAGCGGCGCTTGCTGGCCGTGGCCGTGCAAGCGCGAGACACGGCGCGGGCGCATCTGGAGTTCTCCCAGGCTCGGCGCTCGAAGGGCTTGGGCACCCGGCTGGACGAGGCGCGGGCGCAGCGCGAGCTGTACGACAACGAGGCGCGCGTGCAACTCGCCGCCACGGCGCTGAACCGTTCTCGCGAAGCGCTCGGCGTGGCGGTGGGCGTGGATGGTCCGCTCGACGCGGCGGGCGATGCGGTGCTGGCTTCGCCTCCCGCGCTCGCGGAGGCCCTGAAGGCGGTGGAGCAGCGCGAGGACATCGCCTCGCAGCGCGCGCGGCTGTCGCTGGCCGAGCGCACGTACGCGGAGAGCTGGGCGGACTTCATGCCCACGCTGTCCGCCTCGGCGCAGCCGTACTTCCAGACGCCGGAGACCGTCACGCTGCCCACGTGGGGCTTCCAGGCTCAGGTGCTGCTGTCGGTGCCGCTCTATGACGGCGGCTTCCGGTATGGCGCCAGACGTGAGCGCGCGGCGCTGGTGGCGGATGCCCGGGGTGCGTTGGACACCTTGATGCAGCGGGCCCGGGGCGAGGTGCGTTCAGCGGACGAACAGCTCCAAGGCGCGACGGCCGCGGCGGTGGAGCAGGGACACTCGGCGGAGTCCGCGCGCGAGACGCTTCAGCTCTCCACCGAGGCCTACCGGGCGGGCGCCACCACGAACCTGGACGTCGTGGACGCGGAGCGCACGGCGCGGGACGCCGAGACGAATGCGCTGCTCGCCCAGGACGCGGTGCTTCAGGCTCGGCTGAACCTGCTGGTGGCCAGCGGCGAGTTCCCGCGCGACGTGGCCGGGAAGTAGGGCGCTGCTCGCGGTGACGCGGGCGGAACGTGAGGATGGCGCGTGGGTGGTGCATCATCACCCGCCATGCGCGTCCGAACGCGGTTCCGAGGCGTCTGCTCCCTGCTCGCGGTTCTCCTGCTCGCAGCGTGCCGCATTGAATCCGCGGCGCCAGCGAGCGGGGGACCCGTGGCATCGGCGGAGAGCGTGATGGGCGACGTGTGGGTCTACACGTCGATGTACCAGCACGTGCTGGACGCGCTGGCACCCCTGTTGGCTCAGCGACTGCCGGGCGTGAAGGTGCACTGGTATCAGGCGGGCAGCGAGAAGGTGGCCAGCCGGCTGGAGGCGGAGCGTCTGGCTGGGGCCGTGCGCGCGGACGTGTTGCTGACGTCCGATCCGTTCCTGTATGAGCGACTCGCTCGGGAGGGTGCCTTCCTTCGGTACGCCTCGCCGAACGTCCTGCGCGTTCCTCGAACACTGCTCGACCTGGACGCGCGCTATGCAGCGGCCCGGGTGTCCACCATGGTGCTCGTCCATCGCGAGGACTCGGTGCCCCCGCCGACCTCCTTCGCGGCGCTGGCGAGGGGGCCGTGGTCGGGCCGCGCCGCGATTGGAGATCCACTCACCTCTGGGACGGCCTACACCTGGGTGGTGTTCCTGAGGTCTCGGTATGGCGAGGGGTTCTTCTCGGCGCTGCGGGCGCGCGGAGCACTCGTGGCTGGCGGGAACGCGGCCGTGTTGCAGAAGGTCGAGAGCGGCGAGGTGGACGTGGGGGTCGTCCTGCTGGAGAACGCGCTCGCGGCCAAGGGGCGTGGGAGTCCCCTCGCGGTGACCTGGCCCGAGGATGGCGCGGTCGTCATCCCGGGCCCGGTGGCCATCTTCCAATCGACGCGCAATCCCGTGGCCGCGCGCGCCCTGGTGGACCTCCTGCTGTCGCCCGAAGGGCAGCGCATCATCGTGGAGCGCGGAGACATGCACGGCGTGGATCCACGCTTGGAGGGGCCGCGAGGCGAGGCTGGCGTGGAAGCGCTGCTCAGCCGCTCGCAGCCGTGGACGCCCGAGTTGTTGGAGTTGGGCTTGTCGCGAGGGACGACCATCAAGGCGGCCTTCAGTGAGGCGTTCGCCCGATGATCCGCGACGGAGCCTGGGGCGCGCGATTCGGCCTGAGCGCGTGGCTGGTGCCGGTGCTGTTCTTCGGCGTAGGGCCGCTGGGCGTGTTGTGGGTCCGCGGCCTGGAGTTCCTCGTCACTCGCTCGGATACGGCCTGGAGCGGCGAGTGGGGTGCATTGTCGAACACGATCGTGATCTCGACAGGCGCGAGTCTGCTGGCGCTCGGCTTGGGAGCGCCTCTGGCGTTGCTGCTGTTCCGCACGGACCTGCCGTTCCGGCGGGTGTTTGGTGTCCTCTTCACGCTGCCTTCGGCGATTCCCGCGTTCATCTGGGGCATGGGCTGGCTGTCGCTCGCGAGCCCTCGCGCGGGCTATCTCAATCGGTTGTGGGGGACGGGCCCATTCGACATCTACGGAGTCGGAGGCATCGCTTTCGTGGAGGGGCTCTCCGGCTTGCCCTTCGTCCTGCTCGCGGGTGCCGCCGCGCTCCGGCGCATCGATCCCGCCCTGGAGGAGGCAGCTCGCGTGTGCGGGGCGTCTCCGTTCCGCGCGCTGACGACGGCGACGCTGCCCTTGATGCTCCCCTCGGTGCTCTCCGGCGCGGTCATGGTTTTTCTCCTGACGGCTTCGTCGTTTGGCGTGCCCTATCTGCTTGGTGTCTCTGCTTCGCCTCCGACGCGGGTGTTGACCACTCGGATCTACGAATTGGTGTTGATGGGCGGCGCGGAGGGGCTTCCCCGTGCCATGGCGCTGGCCACGTTGTTGCTGGGACTGACGCCCATCGCGCTGGGCGTGATGCGGTGGTTGGGGCGCGGCGGACGCGTGCGGCTGGGCGCGGGCAAGGGCCTGTCGCCTCGACCCATGGCGCTCGGCAAGGCGCGCGGGCCTTGGGTCATCGCGGTGTCGCTCGTGTGCGCGGCCTGCATCGTGTTGCCGCTGGGCGCGTTGGTGCTCACGTCGCTCCAGCGGAGCTTTGGCGCGCCGCTGTCATGGGAGTCTCTGACCTTCACGCGCTGGGGGAGTGTGCTGGGGAGTGAGCGGGCGCGCGGGGCGCTGGCCAACAGCGTGGTGCTGGCGACCGGGGCCGGCGTGTTGGTGTGTGGCTTCGGTCTTTCCGCGGCCATGCTGCGCCGCAGTTCGCGCGGGATGGTGGAGGCGCTATCGGTGGGGCCATTCTCCGTCCCAGGGACGGTGCTGGCGCTGGCGCTGCTCGTGGCCTTCTCGCGAGACTGGCGGTTCATCGCGTTCGAGCGAATCGCCTGGGTCCTCGCGCTGGCGCATACCCCGTGGCTGCTGCTCATCGCCTACGCGGTGAAGTACCTGGCGCTGGGGGAGCGCAACAGCTCCGAGGGGCTTGCGCAGCTCGACCTGTCGCTCGTCGAGGCGGCGCGGCTGAGCGGGGCAGGGCCGCTGCGCGCGTTCCGAGACGCGGCGCTGCCGGTGCTGAGGCCCGCGCTCATCTCGGCGTTCGTGCTCGCGTTCCTCACGTGTGCCTCGGAGATGACCATGTCGGTGCTGCTGGTGCCCGCGGGTTCGCAGGTGCTGGGCACGCTGCTGTTTGAACTTCAGAGCTACGACGACCCGGCCGCCGCGGCGGTGCTCGCCTGCGCGCTGGTCGTGCTCGTGTTGGTGGGGCGTGGCGTGCTCGCGCTCGGGCCTCGTTCGTCGGTGGAGGGGTGATGGCGACCATCGTGCTCGACGGCGTGGTGAAGGCCTATGGCAAGAACCCGGTGGTTCGCGGGTTGAGCCTGGAGGTTCACGAGGGCGAGCTGCTGTCGCTGCTCGGGCCCTCGGGTTGCGGCAAGACGACGACGCTGCGGATGCTCGCGGGCCTGGAGCACCCAGACCAGGGCACCATCGATATAGGTGGAACCCGGGTCGCCGGCCCCGGCGTTCGCGTGCCGCCGGAGCGACGTGGTCTGGGGATGGTGTTCCAGAGCTATGCCGTGTGGCCCAATCGCTCGGTCGAGGCGAACGTCGCCTATCCGTTGGCCCTGCGGCGGCTCGCGCGCAGCGAGATCTCCGAGCGCGTGCGGACCGCGCTGCGCTGGGTTCGCCTCGAAGCGTTCGCGGAGCGCATGCCGCACGAGCTATCGGGTGGTCAGCTTCAGCGGGTGGCCCTGGCGCGCGCGCTCGTCTCCAACCCGCGGGTGCTGTTGTTGGATGAGCCGCTCTCGAACCTGGACGCGGCCTTGCGCGAGGAGCTGCGCGCGGAGCTCGCCGCCCTCCGTGAGCGGCTCGGGACCACGCTCGTCTTCGTCACGCACGATCAGGCCGAAGCGCTCGCGTTGTCGGACCGCATCGCGGTGATGAATGGCGGCGTGTTGGAGCAGGTGGATGCGCCGGAGCGGCTCTACCACGCGCCGGCCTCGGCCTTCGTCGCGCGCTTCGTGGGCGGGGCGAACGTCCTCCCGGGTGTGGTGCGCGACGGCGTCTTCCACTGCGCGCAGTCCGAGGCGACCTTCGCGCTTCCCAACGAGGTGGCGCGCAGCGAAGGCCCCGCGACGCTGGTGCTTCGTCCGGAGGACCTGGAGCTGGGAACGGAGGGGACCCCGCTGCCCTTGGCCGCGCGGCTCTTCCTGGGGAACTCGGTGGAGTATCGCTTCGCGGTGGGCACCTCGCTTCTGCGAGTCGTGGCGCCTCCGATGGAGGGCGTCCGCACAGGACAGGTGCTGCGAATCCGCGCGCGGAGGGCGAGGGTGTTCGCCGCTCCGTGACGCCCGCGGTGATGGCGGTATTTCGCGGGCTTGAACCCCGCCTGTTGCCGCTTCGTTGCCATCCGGGGCCCCCTGTTTCTTTGGGGTTACAACGGTGTATGCTGGCGGACAATTACGCTGACCATGGAACCCCCGGAGGGTCGTGGTCTGAGGCTTTTAAGACCCTCCGCCATGAGCGTGATCCTTCCGACGGAGGTGCGCCACCTCGGGTGCCGACGGCGGGAGTTCCCCTGAACGCTGTGTGGAGTCAAATCCATGTCCAAGCTGTGGCCCCGGTGGCCTCTGCTCCTCGCCGGCCTCTTCTCGGCGAGCTCATCCCTCGCGGCTGAGAAACTCACCCCTGTTGCTCCATCCACGTTGGCGCAGCTCCAGGTCCGGGAGCCCGCCCGTGTGGCGGAGTCTCTGGCCAACCTCAAAGCGCAAAGCCTCAAACTGGGGCTTGGCACGCGGGACGACTTCAAGCTGTCCAGTTCCAGCACGGACTCCTTTGGCCAGACGCACGCGCGCTTCGCGCAGACGTATCAGGGCGTACCCGTGTGGGGCGCCATGGCCATCACCCACCAGGGGCTGTCCTCGCGGGACATCCAGATCACCACCGAGGGCCTGCGCAAGGGCATCCGCCTGAACGTGGCGCCCACACTGGACGCGAAGGCCGCGGTGACGAAGGCCACCCAGGAACTGGCGCCCAAGGGCGAGTTCGGCGCCACGCCGAGTAGCGAACTCATCGTCTATCCCCAGACGCGGCTCGTGAACCGCTACCCCGGCAAGCCGCTCGCGAAGCAGAACGCGGCGGACTTCGATACGGAGGTCATTGGCTACCGGCTCTCGTACCATGTGCACACCGAGCTGGAGAACGCGAAGGACGGCGTCAAGCACACGGACTTCATCATCGACGCGCAGTCGGGCGAGGTGCTGAAGAAGTGGAACTCGCTCCAGACGGCCGCCGCCAAGGGCCTCGGCCACTCGCAGTACAGCGGTGATGTCTCGTTGGACGTCTTCCAGAACGCCGACGGGCTGTTTGAGCTGCGTGACTTCACGCGTACCGGCGGCGAGGGCATCCGGACCTACGACGTCAACCACGCTGAGGTGCAGAAGGGCGCCATTCCCACGCTGACCCTCTACACGGACGAGGACAACGTCTGGGGCGACGGTCAGAACTACGTCATTGGCGCCAACAACACCCTGAGCGCCAACGGTCAGACGGCCGCCGTCAACGCGCATTACGGCCTGCTGGCGACGTGGGACTTCTACAAGAAGATCTTCGGGCGCAACGGCGTGGACGGCGTGGGCTCCCCCACCTACAACCGGGTGCACGCCAGCAATAAATACAACAACGCGTTCTGGAGTGACGGCTGCTTCTGCATGAGCTACGGCGACGGCTCGTACCCGGCGGCCGGCGGCTTCAAGTCGATGGGCGTGCTCGACGTGACGGGCCACGAGATGACCCACGGCGTGACCTCGCGCTCGGCTGGCCTCATCTATGACGGCGAGTCCGGCGGCCTCAACGAGGCCAGCTCGGACATCTTCGGCACCATGACGGAGTTCTGGGTGGCCAACGGCCGTGGCAGCACCATTGGTGATACCGGCGGCAACTGGCTCATGGCCGAGCAACTCAGCGACTTCCCGTTGCGCGTCATGTTCCGCCCGTCTCTGGATGGGTCGAGCGCGGACGCTTGGTACCCCGGCCTCGGCAACATCGACGTGCACTACAGCAGCGGCCCGATGAACCGCGCCTTCTACTTCCTGTCCCAGGGCGTGCAGCCGCTGGCTGTCAGCACCGACTTCTCCAGTACCTATCTGCCAGCAGGTATGCGGGGCATCGGCAACGACAAGGCGGCGGCCATCTGGTACCGCGCGCTCACCGTCTACATGTTCCCCGCGTCCAACTACATGTCGGCCCGCACCAGCGGTCTCCAGGCCGCGGCGGACCTCTTTGGCTCCCAGTCCAACGAGTACCGCGCGGTGCAGAATGCCTTCGCGGCCATCAACGTGGGCTACACCGCCGGGACGTACGATGACCGCACGGCTCCCACCGTCGTCGCGAGCGTCGCTGGCAGCGCGCCTGACCTCCAGATGCAAGCGCAGGCCGACGACAATGTCGGCGTGGCCCACGTGGAGTTCTATGTCG
Organism: Citreicoccus inhibens; assembly: GCF_019039035.1. GTDB lineage: Bacteria > Myxococcota > Myxococcia > Myxococcales > Myxococcaceae > Citreicoccus > Citreicoccus inhibens. The sequence continues at coordinate 86,516 of NZ_JAHNZT010000022.1, forward strand.
ACGGTGCCCTGGTGGGGAACGTCTACTCCCGGCCGTTCCAGGCCCCGCTGGACGCCACTTCGCTGTCCAACGGTTCGCACGGTCTGGTTGCAGTGGCATTCGACGCGGCCGGCAACTCCGCTGCGTCCGCTCCGGCGAGCTTCACCGTCGCCAACTCCTTCGATCAGCTCCTGATCGACCCGGGCTTCGAGCTGGGCCAGGGCTGGGTGGCGGACCCGCCGGGGGACATCAACTTCCCGGTCTCTTCTGGCCCGCGCTCCGGCCAGGGGTTTGTGTGGCTCAATGGCTGGGGTGAGACGCACGTCGACCGGCTGTGGCAGGACGTCACCATTCCCGCCGGCGTCACCAAGGCCGCACTGACCTTCTTCCTCAATCTCACCACCGAAGAGACGACGACCACCGCTGTCCGCGACACGCTGACGCTGCAGGTGCGGGACACCTCGGGCACGGTGTTGGGGACGGTGACGACGTGGTCCAATCTGAACACGACCCTCGGCTGGGTGCAGCAGAGCGCGGACCTGACGGCCTACGCGGGCCAGACGGTGCGCATCTTCCTGGAGGGCAGCGAGAACGCTTCGCTCGCCACGAACTTCCAGCTCGATGACTTCTCGCTGCGCGTCAGCTACGCGGCGGATGCCGAGGTGCCCCGCGTGAAGGCCAGCGTGGTCTTCTCCGGTACGCGCGTGGGCTACCTCGCGGAGGTGGCCGACAACGGCTTCGTCAACGCGGTGGAGTTCCTCGTTGACGGCGTGTCCCTGGGCAACTCCGTCAAGTCGTTCATGCGGATCGTCAACCTCTCCACGTTGACGGCGGGCGCGCACACGCTCGTTGCCCGGGCCACGGACGCGGACGGCAACGTGGGTGAGTCTCCCGCGGTGACGTTCTACGTGGACACCACCGCCACCCAGCGCGTGCTCAACCCAAGCTTCGAGACCAGCACGAACTGGACGGTCGCGACGACCTTGTCGGGCTCGGCGGGCATACTCCCCCAAGCGTCCTTCGCGCACTCGGGCGCCCGCTTCTTCATCTTCTATACCAACGCGGGTCTGGCGCGGCACTCCGTGCGTCAGTCCGTGGCCATCCCGGCGAACTCGACCTCGGCCATCTTCAGCTTCTGGCTGCGCATCTACAACGGTGCGTTCACCGACACGCTGCCCCACCACACCTTCAGCCCGAAGGTGCGGGACTCCGCTGGCACCGAGCTGGCGACGCTGAAGGTGCTCTCCAACGTGGATGACACCAACGCCGAGTACGTCCAGCACCGCTTCGACCTGACCGCTTACCGAGGCCAGACGGTGCAGTTGTTCTTCGACGTGGACCAGACGGCGGCCCCGCAGATTGCGGGCGAGAACACCCAGTTCTTCCTGGATGACGTCAACCTGGTCACCTCGACCCAGGCGGATCTCCAGAGCCCCACGCTCTCCGCGGCGGTCGAGGGCAGCTACGGGACGGTGCAGCTCCGGGCCACGGTGAGCGACAACATCTGGACGTCCACCCTCGCGTTCGCGGTGGATGGCGCCCCGGTGACCTCGTTCACGGACGTCGAGGGGACCTACGCGGCAGCGTTCGACACGAAGAACCTGTCCAACGGTCCTCACCAGTTCAAGGCGACGGCCACGGACAAGGCGGGCAACACGACGGAGCGGACGGTGGACTTCACCGTGTACAACTCCACCGTCCAGGATCAGGGCGCGCCGCACGTCACCGCCAGCGTGGAGGGCCTGTTCGAGACCTACACGATGCGGGCCGAGGCCACCGACGACACGGGCGTGACGTTCGTGGAGTTCTACGTGGACGGTGCTCTGCAGGGTCGGAGCACGTCTGCGCCGTACACGCTGCCGCTGTTCACGATTCCGCTGGCGCCCGGGGCTCACGTCCTCGAGGCGGTGGCGTATGACGCCTATGGCCACTGGTCCAAGGCGACCACTCCCTTCACGCTCCAGCCCGTCACGGTGGAGTTCGCGGAGGCGCAGCACGTGGTGCCGGTGGGGAGCTCCGTTGCCCTGCAGGCGAACGTGGCGAACGTGGTGAACACGGCGGTGACGTGGTCCGTGGCGGAGGGCCGCATCTGCGGCACCGTCAGCGAGGCCGGCGTCTACGCCGCTCCGGCGATCCGAGGTCTGTGCCACGTGTCCGCGGCGAGCGTCGTGGTACCGACGGCGAAGGCCGTGGCGACCGTCCGGGTCTACACGGGCGACATCAATGGCGACAACGTCGTGGACGGAGAGGACATGGGCCTGCTCGCGCAGGACTACGGCACCGACGGCTCCGAGGCGACGAACCTCGACGGCGTTGGCTCTGTGAACGACAGCGACATCACCCTCTTCGTCAGCCAGTTCGGACGGTAATCCCCATGAAAACGTGGATGAAGCTCATTGTTCCGCTCCTGATTGGGGCGCTGGCGGCCTGCTCCGACCCTGACTCGGGGCCGGTGACGGTGACTCCGAAGAACGTCACGGTGAAGGCCGGTGCGAAGACGACCTTCTCCGCCTCGGTGAAGGACGCGAAGGACCCTCGCGTCCTCTGGTCGGTGGAGGGAGGCGACTCCCACGGCACCATCAGCAGCGCGGGCATCTACACCGCGCCTGCTGCGGCCGGCACGTACACCGTGGTGGCCACCAACGCGGTGGACACCTCGAAGCAGGACTCTGCCACCGTCAAGGTGGAGGCGGTCCAGACTCCGACCGTCATCGTGAAGGTGACGCCGGAGGTGGCGACCATCGGTCAGGGGACTGTCGCGAACCTCACGGCGGAAGTCTCCGGCTCCTCCATCACCGCGGTGCAGTGGGCCGTGGAAGGTGGAGATGAGAACGGCATCGTCAGCAGCACGGGCCGGTACACGGCGCCGAACAAGGCGGGGACGTTCACCGTGACCGCCACCAGCGTGGCGGACCCGACGAAGAAGGCCTCGGCGGCCATCACGGTGGAGCCTGTCGTCGTCGCGGATGTGAAGGTGGCGGTGACCCCCGCGTCAGCCAGCACCACCTGGGACGGCACGGTCCAGTTGACCGCCGAGGTCACGGGCACCAACAACCTCGCGGTGCAGTGGGCCGTGGAGGGTGGAGACGCGAACGGCTACGTCAGCAGCACGGGCGTGTACCGGGCGCCGAAGAAGACCGGCACGTTCACCGTGACCGCCACCAGCGTGGCGGATTCGACGAAGAAGGCCTCCGCTTCCATCACGGTGGAGGCGGTCGTCGTCGAGGCGGTGGTGGTGGCTGTCTCTCCGAAGACGGGCACCGTGGTGCAGGATGCCTCCTTCACCTTGTCCGCTCACGTCACCGGGACGAACAACGTCGCGGTGCTGTGGTCCGTGGACGGTGGTGACGACAACGGCACCGTGAGCAGCACGGGCGTGTACCGGGCGCCGCGCCGCGCGGGCACGTTCACCGTGACGGCCACGAGCGTGGTGGATCCGACGAAGTCCGACTCGGCCACCCTCACCGTGGACCCCATCGTCGTTCCGACGGTGGCGGTGAGCGTCACTCCGAAGACGGCCACCGTGGGGCAGGGCGCCGTTGTCAACCTCACGGCCGAAGTCACGGGCGCCTCCGTCGTCGCGGTGACCTGGGCTGTCGAGGGCGGTGCGACCAACGGCACCGTCACCAGCTCCGGCGTGTACACCGCGCCGAACAAGCCGGGCACGTACACGGTGACGGCGACCAGCGTGGCGGATGCGTCGAAGAGTGACTCCGCCACCATCACCGTGCCCGTCGCCGGCACGGTGAGCTATGTGGACCCCTCGGAGACGACGGGCTGGCGCCTGGTTCGCAACGCCGCCCTGTCCTCGGGCAACACGCTGGTGCTGGACCTGGTGGGCCCCACGGGCCAGTCCGGTCGCGGCGCGGACCTGACGCTGGGGCTGGATGCCGCCACTGCGTCCTGGTCCACCGTGGAGGGTTCCGAGTACGTGGCCAACCGTGGCTACACGCTTGGCGCCGCGCCCCGGTTGCTCAAGTCGGGCGTGAAGGGCAGCACGCTTCGCGTGGGCGTGTACCAGAAGGGCGCTCCGGCGCAGGCGTACACCGGCGCGCTGCTGTCGGTGGCGCTGACCGTGAATGCCTCGGCCGAGACGCCGGCGGGTACGGTTGTGCCGCTCAACGTCCTCAAGGCGCATGCGCTGCCGGCTTCCGGCTCGCTGCAGACCATCAACGTGGCCGTGGGCACCATCACGACCGCGCAGTAGTCATCGATTGACGCAGTGAGAGCGGCGGCCTTCCTCAGGGAAGGCCGCCGTTTTCATTTCATGCACCCAGATTGGACAGGGCGCCGAGCCAGCGAGGGGAGCACGGAGTTGCTCCGCGCAGCATCCCTCGTGGGACTGGCCAGATCCGGGGCGCGCGGCGCGGCGCGGATCCGGCCCGGTGCACCGATGGGACTACGGGGCGGGGGCCACCGTAGGCTTGTGCTCCGCCTTGGGCAGCGGCTTCGGCTCGGGCTTCTGGACGGGCTTCGGCTCGGCCTTCGGCGCCTCGCGGACCTCGATGCGCTCACCCGCGTCCCGGGCGATGTGGCGGTACCAGCCTTCCGGGTACTTGGGGTGGGTCACCTTGCCGGACTCATCGCGGACGTTGCCGTCGATGTACTTCACGAGCAGGTTCTCACCCAGCTTGCGCCAGCGGGCATGCACCGCGTCGCTCTGCTGCGAGGAGTAGTCCGTGAGGTACTTGCGGGCCTGCTCGGGGTCGCGCTTGTACTGCTCCAGCGCCGACTTCTCGATGTCGGTCTGGTCCGCCAGGAACTGCCCCTCCAGCGCGCCCTGCTCCTTCTGGACGTCGACAATCATGTCACTCCAGCGGGAGTAGGCCTGGTTGGACACCCAGTTGAACACCCAGAAGGACGAGTCCCAGGAGAACGACCCGCGGTTCGCGACGCCCTGCGCGAGGTTGTGGGGCGCCTGCCGGATGCCCGCGTACATGGGCGTGTAGACGGTGGTGAATGTGTCATCCACGCCGAACCATAGGACTCCGCCGATGGGGTCCGGCATGAACGAGCGCATCTGCGCGACGAACGAGAAGCCCGTCTGCTGCGTGGAGATGGCGCGCTCGTGGACGTACTTCTTGCCGTCCACCTCCCACGTCATCGGGCGCCATCGATACGGGACCTGGTACGGGCCCGCGCCCACGTCCTTCGTCATGTCGAGCTTGGTGCCCTCGAAGTGATCGCGCATCAGCGCCATGGTGTCCTGCACGGACAGCTTCTTGTCCGGCTTGACCCACAACGGCAGCCGCTTGGCCGGATTGGAGCCATCCGCGTACTCATCGCCCAGGCCGAGCGACGGCGCGGCCCGGCGGAAGATGCTCCACACGCGCGCCTCGGAGAAGCGCACGCCCTCGAAGTCGAGCGGGTGGTACGTGTCCGCGAAGCTGAAGTCCTTGTCCGCGCCGGTGTACCAGCCCTTCTCGCGCGCGAAGCTGATGACGTCCGGCGCGTAGACGGCGTTCTCTGCGTCGGCCAGGGGGAACTGGCGGATGCGCGACTGGTTGGCGTGCGCGGAAATCATCCCATCCGGCAGGCGGCGGGCGACCCAGACGGCGCCCTTCTTGCCCTCGCCCTTGCCAATCATCTCCAGGATCCACGCCTCCTTCGGATCCGCGATGGAGAACGTCTCGCCGGTGGAGGCATAGCCGTGCTCGGCGACCAGGGTGGTCATCACCTGGATGGCCTCGCGGGCCGTCCTGGCGCGCTCCAGCGCGATGTAGATGAGCGAGCCGTAGTCGATGATGCCGGTGGGGGCCTCCAACTCCTCGCGGCCGGTGAAGGTGGACTCGCTGATGGAGAGCTGGTGCTCGTTCATGTTCCCCACCACCGAGTAGGTGACGGGGGCCTCGGGAATGCGACCCAGGAACTTGCCCGTGTCCCACTCGATGATGTCGCGCATCGCGCCGGCCGCGTGGCGGCGCGCGGGCGTGTAGTACAGCTCGCCGTAGAGCTCGTGCGAGTCGGCGGCGTAGGTGATGAGGGTGGCACCGTCCGTCGTAGCGCCCTTGGTGACGAGCATGCTGGTGCATGCGTCCGCGGCCGGAGCGACGAGCGCCGCCGTGACGGGCAGCGCCGCGAGGAACGTGAAGAGGCGTTGGGTCATGTCGCGGATGCTAGCAGGCCAACCGGCCGGCGGCGCGGTTCGTGGTGTGCGCATGCCCGCCCGCCTCTTAGATGGCCGACTTGAGCAGGCCCGCGCGGACGACGAAGTCCCCGAAGGCTTCCTGCGGCGTTCGGTCGCGTGCATAGGCGGCGAACAGCGGGTCGAGCGCGGCGATGATGGCCGGCTCGTCGATGTTCTCGCGGTACAGGCGATTGAGCCGCTGCCCGCGTCGATCTCCACCCAGCAGCAGGTTGTAGCGCCCGGGCGCCTTGCCCACGAGCGCAATCTCCGCGACGTAGGGTCGGGCGCAGCCGTTGGGGCACCCGGTGATGCGCAGGTGGAGGGGGATTCCCTCCAGGCCATGGGCGCGCAGCCGCTCTTCCAGGAGCGGCACGATGCGGGGCAGGTAGCGCTCGGCCTCGGCCATGGCCAGTCCGCAGGTGGGCAGCGCCACGCAGGCCAGCGCATCGCGTCGAAGTGGGCTCGCCCTCCGGAAGTCATCCAGGCCGTGGGCCGTCACGAGCGCCTCGATGGCGGGGCGGTCCTCGGGTGCCACGCCAGCGATGATGACGTTCTGGTTGGCCGTGAGCCGGAGGTCGCCGCGATGGATCCGCGCCACCTCCCGCATGCCCGTCAGCCGCGAGGCGCCCGGCACATCCGCCACGCGCCCGCTGTCGAGCTGGAGCGTGAGATGCCACGTTCCGTCGTGGCCCTCGGTCCAGCCAAACCGGTCGCCGTTGTGATCGAACCGGAACGGTCGCGCGGGCTCCAGGCGGAAGCCCAGCCGTCGTTCCAGCTCGGCGGTGAACCAGGGCACGCCCCGGTCCTCCAGGGTGTACTTGAGGCGTGCATGTTTGCGATTGGACCGGTCTCCGAAGTCGCGCTGCACGGTGACGACCTGCTCGGCCACCGCGAGAAGCTGCTCGGGAGGGATGAAGCCGATGACATCCGCCAGCCGGGGATGGGTGGCCGCATCACCGTGCGTCGCGCCCATGCCGCCGCCCACCGTCACGTTGAAGCCCGCCAGTCGCCCCGCCTCGAGGATGGCGATGAAGCCCAGGTCATGGGCGAACACATCCACGTCGTTGAGGGGCGGCACGGCGATGGCGGTCTTGAACTTCCGGGGCAGATAGGTGGCGCCGTAGATGGGCTCCTCCTCGCCGCCGGCGACCTTCTCCTCGCCCAGCCAGATTTCATGGTACGCGCGCGTCCGAGGGAGCAGGTGCTCCGACAGGCGGACGGCCCATTGATAGACCTCCGCGTGGACCTGCGAGTCCACGGGGTTGGGGTTGCACATCACGTTGCGGTTGACGTCGCCGCAGGCGGCGATGGTGTCCAGCAACGTCTGGTGGATGCGCGCGAGGGTGGGCTGGAGGTCCTCCTTCAAGACGCCGTGGAGCTGGAAGGCCTGTCGGGTGGTGAGGCGCAAGGTGCCGTTGGCGTGCTCGCGGGCGAGCGCGTCCAGTGCGAGCCATTGGGCGGGCGTGCAGACACCGCCGGGTAGCCGCGTGCGAATCATGAAGCTGTAGTCGGGCTCCAGCTTCTGTTGGCGGCGCTCCTCGCGAAGCTCGCGGTCGTCCTGCTGATAGCTGCCGTGGAACTTCAGGAGCTGGGTGTCGCTGGTCGCGAGGCCGCCGGTGAGGGGATTCGCGAGGCTCTCGTTCAAGGTGCCGCGCAGGAGGTTGCTTCGAGCCTTGGTGTGCTCGACCTCCGAGAGAGGCTGAGAGGGGGAACTCATGGGGTGGCTCGCATTCAGTAGACGTCGCGTTGGTAGCGCTGCTGTTCGCGCAAGGATTGGAGGAAGGCCTCCGCGTCGTCGCGGCTCTTGCCTCCGTGTGTCATCAGGATGTCGACGAGGGCCGCGTGGACATCGGGGGCCATGCGCTGGGCCTCGCCGCACACGTAGAGGGAGGCGCCTTCCTCCAACCAGGCATGGAGCTCCCGACCCTGCTCGCGCAGGCGGTGCTGGACGTAGACCTTCTGCTCCTGGTCCCGGGAGAAGGCGACGGACAGGCGATGCAACGTGCCCGCGCTGAGCGCCTCCTGCCACTCCGTTTGGTAGAGGAACTGGCTGCGCCGGTGCTGGTCGCCGAAGAAGAGCCAGTTGCGTCCCGTCGCGCCAACGTGTGCTCGCTCCTGGACGAAGGCGCGGAAGGGCGCCACGCCTGTACCGGGCCCGATCATGATCACGTCTCGGTGGGTGTCGCTGGGCAGGCGGAAGCGAGGGTTGGGTTCAATGAACACCCGCACCGTGTGCTCACCCGCCACCCGCGTGGCGAGGTGGGACGAGGCGGCTCCCACGTGCGCCGTGCCGAACGCCCGGTAGTCCACGACGGCCACCGTGAGGTGGGCCTCGTCGCCGACGCTGCGCTGGCTCGATGCCAGGGAGTACAACCGCGGCGTTTGTCGCCGCAGCGCTTGCACCAGCTCCTCCGCGCGCCAGGAGACGGGGTGCTCGCGCACCAGGTCGATGACCTGATGGCTGTTGAGCAAGGCGCGGAGTCCGCTGGTGCCCTCGGGAGTCAGCAAGGGCCGCAGGGACTCTCCGCCAGAGTGCGCGGCGTGGCGCTCCAGGAAGGCGCGTGAGAGGCGGGTGATCTCCAACTCGTCGGTGAGCCATTGCGTGAGTGGGAGCGTCCTTCCATCACGCGTGGCAGTCGTCTCGGCCTCCAGGTTGAGCGTGTTCAACAGCGCGGTCACCAATCCCGGAGGATTTCGAGGCCAGACCCCGAGGGCATCCCCCGGCTCGTACGTGAGGCCCGACCCCGCGAGCGACAACTCCAGATGCCTTACGTCCTTGAGCGCACCCCGGCTGGTGATGCGCTGGTTGACCAGGACCTCGGCGGCGAATGGGGCATCGCGGCCATGCGCGGGCGTGAGCGTGATGCCGCGCAGCGGGACGACCTCCGCGCGGGGCTCGGCGGGGGCGAGTGTCTCGCGCGTGAGGTCGAGTGTTCGCGTGAGCCAGCCGGTGGCGGTCGGCTCGAAGTCCACATCACAGTCCGCGCGCTCGAGCAGACGGGAGGCGCCCAGCTCCGCGAGTCGTGCGTCGAGGACTCGGCCCGTCTCGCAGTACTTTGGATACGACGAGTCACCCAGCGCGAGCACGGCGAAGCGGAGCGACTCCAGCCGGGGCGCGCGGCGACTCAGGATGAAGTCGTAGAAGCCTCGCGCGTCGTCGGGCGGATCCCCATCGCCCTGCGTGCTGATGACTACACACAACACCCGCTCCTTGTGCAGCTCTCGAAGTGGGTACTCGCCCGCGCGGAACAGGCGGACCGCGACGCCTTGTGCCTCCGCTTGCGCTTTGAGGCGCTCGGCCAGGAGCCGGCTGTTGCCCGTCTGGGTGCCATAGACGAGCGCGAGGTGACCGGCGGGAGTGGGGGCGGGGGCCGGAGCCGCGGCAGGCCCCGCGCGTCCTGAAGCCAGCCCCGCGGCGTAGCCGCTCAGCCACTGGAGTCCGGGGGCGTCCATGCCCTCCAGCAACTGAAGGAGCTGTGCGCCCTGATCCGCGCCGAGTCGGCTGGTGATGACGGGCGGCGGCCCCAGGCGCGACAACTCCGCACGAGAGGACGTGGTCACGACGCACGCTCCTCGGGGCCGACGATGGCTTGGAGCCATTGCTCGGGAGACGCATCGGCTACGGCCTCGAACCAGGAGACGTCCGCGTCGCGTGCGAGCCCTCGGAGCGCTCGCCGCGCTTGGGGGGCGGATGGGTGCACGATGGCGTAGAGCCCGGCACCCGCGAGCGCCAGCGCCGCCTCGGTGTCCTCACCCGCCACGGCCACATGGCGTCCCGCATCGAAGAGCGCGCGCTCGAGTTGGAAGGCGTGCGCCCGCGTGTCCGGGCCGCTTGGGAGGAGGATGACGCCACCGCGCTGCGAGAGGCGACTCGTCCGCTCCGAAGACGTGACGAGCGAGTGCGCGTGCGCGGTGCCCGAAGTCGTCTCGGAGGCCCCGACGATCATGCCGGCCGCCACCGTGTCCTGGGTCAATGGGTCGATGACGATGAATGCGCCTGTGCGGCGATTGCCTCGGTAGGCATCCGCGAGCAGGGGACGCCGGCAGAGCAAGCGGACCCGTCCCATTTCATTGAGCGCGAGTGTCTCCGCGGGGACCTCCGATAGGTCCTCCAATTCCTTGCGCCACACGACCTGTTCGATGTGCGCGGGCACGGTACGGCTGGTGTGCTTGACCAGGTATCTTCGAGAGCAGTCGAGGGGCTGCTCGCCAAACCAGACGAGCATCGCGTCGAGATGATGGAGGGCGAGCGGGGGTTGGTGGACGTGGGTGAGGACGTCACCTCGGCTGACATCCACTTCGTCCGCGAGCCGGAGCGTGACGGAGGCGGGCGCGGACGCTTCACTCAAGGGGCCGTCGAACGTGTCAATGCCCGCGACGCGCGTCGTGCGGCCCGAGGGCGCGACCCGGACCTCGTCACCGACTCGGAGGGTGCCAGAGGCGATCTGCCCAGCGAAGCCGCGATAGTCCAAGTGCGGACGCAGCACGTACTGCACGGGGAAGCGGAAGGTCTGCGGCGCCTGCGGAGACTGGCGCGGCAGGGACTCCAGCCACGACAGGAGCGTGCCGCCTTCGTGCCAGGGGGTGCGCGCGCTGGTGCGGGTGATGTTGTCTCCCTGGCTCGCGCTCACCGGGAAGAGGCGCACCTGCTCGAAGCCCAGCGTGCGCGCGAAGTGCTCCAGCTCGGAGCTGATGCGCTCGAAGGTGGCGCGGTCGAAGTCCACCTTGTCCATCTTGTTCACGGCCACAGCCAGGTAGGGGATGCCCAGGAGCGAGGCGATGTACGCGTGCCGCCGCGTCTGCGCGAGCACGCCCAGCCGTGCGTCCACCAGGATGACGGCCGCGTCCGCCGTGGAGGCGCCCGTGGCCATGTTGCGCGTGTACTGGAGGTGTCCCGGCGTGTCCGCGACGATGATCTTTCGCCGGGCGGTGGACAGATAGCGGTAGGCCACGTCGATGGTGATGCCCTGTTCACGCTCGGCGCGCAGGCCATCCGTGAAGAGGGAGAAGTCGAGCTCCTCCACCGGGGGCGCCTCGTGTGTCGCGCCCGTCAGCCCCGCCGAGGCCGCGCGCTTCGCGCTGGCTCGACGGACCGCGAGGATCTGATCCTCGAACAATCCGTCGCACTCGTAGAGCAGACGACCGATGAGGGTGGACTTGCCGTCGTCGACCGAGCCGACGACGACGAGGCGGAGCAGCTCCTTGCGTCCGTGCTCGGCGAAGAGCTGCTGCAGGGTGGGGACGGGACTGGCCAGTCGTGCGGTGTCCATTAGAAATAGCCCTCGCGCTTCTTGAGCTCCATGGAGCCCTCTTCGTCGTGGTCGATGAGTCGGCCCTGCCGCTCGGATTGGCGCGCGGAGAGCATTTCGTGGATGACTGCCTCCACCGTGGTGGCGGAGGACTCGATGGCGCCGCTGAGCGGGTAGCAGCCCAGCGTGCGGAAGCGGACGCGGCGGGACTGGACGCGCTCGCCCGGCTTCAGCCGCATGCGCTCGTCATCCACCATGAGCAGCGCGCCGCTGCGCTCGATGACGGGCCGCTCGGCCGCGAAGTAGAGCGGCACCACGGGGATGCGCTCCTGGAGGACGTAGAGCCAGACATCCAGCTCCGTCCAGTTCGACAGCGGGAAGACGCGCATGCTCTCGCCTGCGTCCACGCGCCCGTTGTAGAGGTTCCACAGCTCCGGGCGCTGGCGCCGAGGGTCCCACTGCCCGTGGCGATCTCGGAAGGAGAAGACCCGCTCCTTCGCGCGCGACTTCTCTTCGTCCCGCCGCGCTCCGCCGAAGGCCGCGTCGAAGCCGTGCATCGCCAGCGCTTCGAGGAGCGCCTGGGTCTTCATCGCGTGGGTGTACTTCTGGCTGCCATGGTCGAAGGGGTTGATGCCCTCGGCCAGCGCGCGGCGGTTCTGGTGCACGAGCAGGCGCAAGCCATGCTGCGCCACGAACGCGTCGCGGAACGCATACATCTCGCGGAACTTCCACGTCGTGTCCACGTGGAGGAGCGGGAAGGGCAGGGGCCCGGGATGGAACGCCTTGCGCGCCAGATGCAGCAGCACCTGTGAGTCTTTGCCGATGCTGTAGAGCATCACCGGGTTGGCGAACTCCGCCGCCGTCTCGCGGAGGATGTGGATACTCTCTGCTTCCAAGTCCGCCAGGTGCGAGGCCTTCGTCGAAGTGGCCGTGCTCATGAGCGGCCTCCCGCGTTCGCGATGCGTGCCTCATGCGTCGAGGTGCGCCGCGCCGCCAGGGACGGCAGCCGAGCGCGCAGGGACACCACGTCTCCGACGACGAGCAGGGAGGGAGAGCCGAGGCCCGCCTGACGCGCCTCGGTCGCCACGACGGCGAGGGGCGCCTCGACCACGCGCTGGTGCTCCCAGGTGCCTGCCTCCACGACCGCTGCCGGAGTCGAGGCCGGCTTGCCTGCGCGGATCAGCTCGCGCGAGGCCTCCTCCAACCGACGCCCGGACATGAAGAGGACCAGCGTCTCCGCGCCCGCGAGGTGCGCCCAATCCGTGGAGCGATCGGCCCGGTGCGCGGTGGCGAAGGTCACGGCACCGGACAGGCCTCGATGCGTGACGGGGATGGCCGCCGCCGATGCCGCCGCGATGCCGCTGGAGATGCCGGGAACCACTTCGTACGCGATGCCCGCGGCCTCCAGTGCGAGTGCCTCCTCCGCGCCGCGCCCGAACACGAATGGATCTCCGCCCTTCAAGCGCACCACCGTGCGGCCCAGTCGAGCCTGCGCGATGAGCACCGAGTGGATGTCCTCCTGCCGGACCGAAGGGCCGTGGCCCTCCTTGCCCACGTAGATGAGCCGCGCTCGCGCCCGCGCGTGGGCGAGCACGCCCGGGTGGATCAATCGGTCATGCACCACGGTGTCCGCCGCCGCGAGCACCTGGGCCGCTCGCAAGGTGAGCAGCCCAGGGTCTCCCGGCCCCGCTCCCACCAGATACACCTGACCTTCTGTCGTGCCTCTCATGTCGTCTGTCTCCGTGCTTCTCGGTCGTTCAGTTCCTCGCGCACGCGGGCCCATGCGGCCCGGCGCTGGCCTTGAGCCAGGAGCGCGCCAATGTCTCCGTCCACCAGCAGCTTCAGCAGGCGCTGACGGGTGAGCCCTCGCGGCAGGCGTCGCCGCAGCCACCCGCTCAGTCGTGTGATGCGCACGTGGTGGTCCGTCACCTGCGTCATCAGCTCGCGCCGGAGCGCGGCGGCGAGTGCGGGTGACTGCCCTGTGCTGGACACCGCCACGGTGATGGCGCCACGGCGCCCCACGGATGGCAGCGTGAAGTCACAGGCCGCGGGCTCATCCGCCGTGTTCAGCCAGATGCCGAGCGCGCGCGCCTCATACGCGACCGCCTGACTCACGCGCGGGTCGTCGACCGCCGTGAGCACCAGCGCGTAGCCACGCGTGTCGCCGGGGATCCACCGTCGCCGCACCCACTCCAGCCGCTCCGCCTTCGCGAGCTGTCGCAGGACGATGGTGGCCTCGGGCGACACGAGTCGCACCCGCGCCCCGGCGTCGAGCAGCGCGAGGACGCGCCCCTCGGCGATGGGGCCTCCGCCCACCACGAGGACGGGCCGGTCCTCCAGCCTCAGGCAGACCGGATAGTCCATGGCCTTAGCGCCGCGCATGGATGCCGCACTCGTTGTGTTCAGCGGACTCCCACCACCACCGGCCCGCGCGCTCATCCTCGAACGGCTTCACCGCTCGCGTGCAGGGGGCGCAGCCGATGGACAGGTAACCGCGATCGTGGAGCGGGTTGTATGGGACGCCGTGCTCGCGCAGGTAGTTCCACACGTCACGCGCGGTCCAACTGGCCAGAGGGCTCAGCTTGAGGAGCCCGCCGTGCTCTCGGTCCACGGACAGCACGGAGACATCGGCGCGGTTGCTGGACTGATCACGCCGCAGTCCCGTCACCCACGCGAGTCGCCCCGCGAGCGCGCGTCGCAACGGCTCGACCTTGCGAATCGCACAGCATTCCTTTCGAGCGTCGACACTCTTTCGAAAGGAGAAGTGGCCGTGCTCGGACTGGAGGGCCTCCAAGCGCTCGTGGTCGGGGAAGAACGTCTCCACCGTGACGCCGTAGCGATTGCGCACCACCTCCATCAGCTCATACGTCTCGGGCGGGAGGCGGCCCGTGTCGAGCGTGAGCAGCCGAAGGCTCCGCGCATGTCGGCGTGACATGTCCACCAGGACCATGTCCTCGGGGCCGAAGCTGGTGGCGATGACCGCGCGCGCGCCGAAGCGATGCTCGGCCCACGCGAGGACCTCCTCGGCGGGAGCGCTCGCGAGCGAGGTGCCCGTGGCGAGCAGCTCTTCTTCAGAGACAGTGGTTTCGACTGGGACAGGGCGAACCGCGGACATCGGGGACTCCTTTGGACGAAACGAAATGGCCCGCGCCTCGGAGGTCTCCGAGGGCGGGCCGCGCAAGCAGGACAGGGTTCGGGAAGGGTGGGTTACGCACTCCCCGCTGCTCGGCGCCCGCCAGAAGGCGGACACATCCGACAACAGGCCCCGCACGCGCCCGTCCCACGGCGCACGACGACCAAGCGGTCGCTCAGTGCGGCGTAAGACGTGTGGGACGACGTGGAGGACATGAAGGGCGAGCGCAGCGGAGACGAGGAGCGGGGCTGGACCTCACCTCGAAACGAGGTGGGCCAGAGAGGATTGAGGCGCGAGGTGTGGCGGAAGGGATGCTTGCTCAGTGCCACGCGCCCGGGAGGGCACAGCGACACATCCGACAGCAGCGGCGGCAACACATCGCGGCGGTCGGAGTGGAGGTTTGCATCGGCGTGCACGGTACGTTCATCCCTTGCGCTTCGTCAATGTGGGGACGGCGCGGTGCATGGCGGCTCAGATGGCGTAGTCGCCAACGAAGACCCTCGCGGAGCGGACGTCCGCGAGGACCGAGTCGCCTTCGACCACGCCCAGCGCCTCGAACTCCGAGCGTGGGACCTCCACCGCCAGCTCGTCGCCGGTGGGCAGGCGCAGGAGCACCTTCACGTAGCCACCCACGGGCTTCAGGCGCTGCACGCGGCTGGCGCCTTCGGGATGTCCCAATCCCACCGGTGTCCTCGCGAGCTTGATGTCATGCGGACGCACGAAGGCGTGCACAGGCTCGCCTTCGCGGGCGGCCTCGGGGGCGCTCACCACGAGCGAGCCCATCTCCGCGCGGCCCTCGCGCACCCGACCTCGGAGGATGCTGGTGCCTCCCACGAAGGACGCGACGAATGGGGTGGTCGGCCGGTCATAGATGTCCTCGGGAGGCCCCGCCTGCGCGACCTGTCCTCCCGACATCACGACCACATGCTGGGAGATCTCCAAGGCCTCTTCCTGATCATGCGTGACGAGGAGCGTGGTGATGCCCGTGCGGACATGCAGCGCATGCAGCCACTCGCGCAGCTCCACGCGGACGCGGGTGTCGAGCGCCCCGAAGGGCTCGTCCAGGAGGAGCAGCCGCGGCTGGATGGCGAGCGCCCGGGCGAACGCGACGCGCTGCCGCTGGCCGCCAGAGAGCTGGCCCGGGAGGCGCTCTCCCAGGTCATCCAACTGCACGAGCGAGAGCATCTCCTCCACGCGCGTGGCGACCTGCGCACGGGGAATGCGCCTTAACTCCAACCCGAAGGCGATGTTCTGCCGCACCGTCATGTGACGGAACAGCGCGTAGCTCTGGAACACGACGCCCACGCCGCGCTGCTGCGCGGGGAGCCCCGTACAGTCCACGCCGTCGATGTGGATGGCTCCTGCGTCCGCGATCTCCAGGCCCGCGATGAGTCGGAGCAGCGTGGACTTGCCCGCGCCGGAGGGGCCCAGAAGCGACGTGATGGCACCCGTGGGCGCGCGAAATGAGACGTCCGCGACGGCGGGCAGATGGCTCCGAGTGAAGTGCTTGGTCAGGTGTTCGACGATGACACTCATGGGGCGTCAGCCCTCCATTCCACGTACTTCTTGATGACGAGCGTGGCGAGCGCGAGCAGGGTCAGCAGCGAGGCCACGGCGAACGCGCCGACGAAGTCGTATTCGTTGTAGAGAATCTCCGCGTGCAGCGGCAGCGTGGTCGTCACGCCGCGCACGTGTCCGGAGACGACGGACACCGCGCCGAACTCACCCATCGCGCGCGCGTTGCAGAGGATGACGCCGTAGAGCACGCCCCACTTCACCTTCGGGACGGTGACCTGAAGGAACGTGCGCCAGCCGCTCGCGCCCAACGTCAGGGCGGCTTCCTCTTCGTCGCAGCCCTGTGCCTGAAGGACGGGCAACACTTCGCGCGCCACGAAGGGAAAGGTGACGAAGAGCGTGGCCAGCACGATGCCGGGCACCGCGAAGAGGACGGGGTGGCCGTGCTCGATGAGCCATGGGCCCAGCCCGCCATGCCGTCCGAAGAGGAGGACGAAGAGGAGGCCCGCGATGACCGGCGAGATGCTGAAGGGCAGGTCGATCAACGTGAGGAGCAGGGCGCGCCCGGGGAACTGGAAGCGCGCGATGAGCCAGGAGGCGGCCAGCCCGAAGACGAGGTTGATGGGGACCGAGATGAGCGCGGCGGTGAGGGTGAGCCGGATGGCCGCGAGTGACTCGGGGGTGCGGATGGCCGCGAACCACGCGTCCGCGCCCTTCTGGAAGGCGTACGAGAAGACGGCGATCAGCGGGACGAAGAGGAACACGCCCAGGAACCCGAGCGCGGTCGCGATGAGGCCCCACTTCAGGAGGGCCGGGCTCGCGAGGGAGCGGGTCGCATGGCGCGGCGTGAAGGTGGCGACGTGCATGGGTTACCCGGGGCGGGACTCGAGCCGACGCTGGCTCCAGCGCTGGAGGAGGTTGACGGTCAGCAAGAGCGTGAACGACGTGACGAGCATCACGAGCGCGAGCGCGGTGGCGCCCGCGTAGTCGTATTGCTCCAGCCGCGTGACGATGAGCAGCGGGACGATCTCCGTGCGCATGGGCATGTTGCCGGAGATGAAGACGATGGAGCCGTACTCGCCCAGCGCTCGCGCGAACGCGAGGGTGAAGCCGCTGAGCAGCGCTGGGAGCACGTGGGGAAAGACGACGCGCGAGAACGTCTGCCACGGCGTCGCGCCGAGCGTCGTCGCGGCTTCCTCTACCTCGGGATCCAAGTCCTCCAGCACGGGCTGTACCGTGCGCACGACGAAGGGCAGCCCGATGAAGGTCAACGCGATGGCGACGCCCAGGGGCGTGAAGGCCACCTTCAAGCCCAGCGCCTCCAGGTACCGCCCATAGACGCCATGCGAGGCGTAGAGCGTGGTCAGCGTCAGCCCTGCGACGGCCGTGGGGAGCGCGAAGGGCAGGTCCACCAACGCGTCCACCCACGCACGGCCTGGGAAGCGATAGCGCACGAGAACCCACGCCACGAGCAGTCCGAAGACCGCGTTGATGAGCGCCGCCGCGAGGGATGCGCCGAAGCTCAGTCGATAGGCCGCGAACGCGCGAGGCGAGGCCACGGTCTCCCAGAACCGCTCCCACGACAGGTTGAGGCTCTGGAAGACGAGGCCGGAGAGGGGAACGATGACCAACAGGCCCAGCCAGGCCCAGGTCATTCCCAGCGACAGGCCGAAGCCGGGGAGGATGCGTCTGCGCGCGGACGTGCTCATGGCGTGGGGCTCATCGGGCCTGGGCGACGGAGAACCGGTCGAACTCACCGCCGTCGTCGAAGTGGGCCTTCTGCGCCTTGCGCCAGCCGCCGAATGCCTCGTCGATGGTGAAGAGTGTGACGGCGGGGAAGTCCTGCGCGTGCTTCGCCGCCACCGTCTGCGAGCGCGGCCGGTAGTGATGGCGCGCGGCGATCTCCTGTCCCTCGTCGGAGTAGAGGTAGCGCAGATACGCCTCGGCCACCGCGCGCGTCCCGCGCTTGTCCGCGTTGCGATCGACCAGGGCCACGGGCGGCTCGGCGAGGATGCTCACCGAGGGGGCGACGATGTCGAACCGCTCCTTGCCCACCTCGTGCGTCAGGAGGAGGGCTTCGTTCTCCCAGGCGATGAGCACGTCACCCAGGCCGCGCTCGGCGAAGGTCGTGGTGGAGCCTCGGGCTCCTGAGTCGAGCACGGGGACATTCTTGAAGAGGCGTGACACGAAGGCGCGCGCCGAGTCCTCGGTGCCGCCTGGCTTGCGCAGCGCATAGCCCCACGCCGCGAGGTAGTTCCACCGCGCGCCACCCGACGTCTTGGGGTTGGGCGTGATGACGGACACGCCGTCTCGCGTGAGATCGTCCCAGTCGCGGATGTTCTTGGGGTTGCCCTTGCGCACCACGAACACGATGGTGGAGGTGTAGGGCGCGCTGTTGTTCGGCAGGCGGGTCTGCCAGTCCGTCGGCAGGAGGTTCGCCTTGTCGTGGAGCATGTCCACGTCGTACGCGAGCGCGAGCGTCACCACATCCGCTTCGAGTCCGTCGATGACGGCCCGCGCCTGCTTTCCGGAGCCACCGTGCGACTGCTGCACCGTGAGCTTCCGCCCCTGGCTGGCCTCCCAATGCTTCGCGAACGCGGCGTTGAAGTCTTCGTAGAGTTCGCGGGTCGGGTCATAGGACACGTTCAGCAGCGTGACGGTCTCCCCGTTGGAGCCGTCGCCTCCGGCCTTGGAGCAGCCGCCGAGCGAGAGCAGCAAGAGGAGCGGCAAGACGTGGCGTGGATGCATGGGAGTCACGGCCTTTCACCAGCTGAGCTGGAAGCGAGAGAGGAAGACGGACTCGGGCGTCCGGTCCGCATCAGGGGCGCCGCCGTCGAAAGTGGTGTGGTCGAAGTCCGCGGCGAGGCGCGCGTTGGCGTTGAGGTACCAGTTGGCGGCCACCCCCCAGCTCCGCGCGGCGCGAGCGGACTTGTTCGGATCCGCGTAGAGGGGGAAGGCGTCGGAGTCGACGGTGAGCGTGTGGTACCGGCCCGCCAGTTCGACCGCGCCCCACGCGCCTTCCGAGGGGCGCAAGGGATGAGGGGGCCGCACGCCCTCGAATGACGGCGCGCCGCCGAGCACCACCGCGCTCGCGGTGACCTGCCACGCTTGATTGCGGAGCCGCGCGCGCTCCGTGCCGCGGCTGACGGCTTGGGTGGAGGTGACGTACTCGGCCAGCAGGCCCACCGGGCCCGCGTAGAAGTACCCCTGTGGCGAAAGGCGGAAGTGGTCTCCGTGGGCGATGGCGGTGTCGTCGGCCAGCGCGCCCGCGCGGTAGCTGAAGAAGGTCTGCTGTCCCACCGTGCGAAGCGGCGCGACGCCCGTGCTCGCGGTGGCCCCGAACTGTTGTCCCTGCGATGCGGCGATGCCGACCCCGAGTCCCTTCAGGACGCTCGGCCCCCCCGCGCGGAAGGGCTGGGCGAACACGCGCGCGGCGATGTCGAAACTGTCATCCAGGTTGGTGTCGGCGCTGGCTCCGTCCGCTGTGCCATTGAAGGCCGCCACCGCGTAGGTGAGCACACCCCCGTGCAGCTCACCGTGGACTTGCAGGCCCACGTCTCGGTTGGGCACGAGATCCGTGGGCAGGGCGCGCTCGATGAAGACGGTGTTCGTCGCGCTCTGGAGCCGCTCCAGTCCCACGGGCGGCTTGAACTTGCCCGCACGCAGCCGCACCTCCTTGGCGGGGTGGAAGTCCAGGTAGGCGTCGAAGAGTTGGACCGTCCCGGCGCCGAAGTCCGGCATCAATCGGAAGTCGAACGCGCCGAAGAGCGTGCCCTCCACGATGGGCCGTGCGCGCCGGATGAGGAACGTGGTGGCGCCGGGTTTGTCCGCGTGGCTCGCGAAGAAGCGGCCGTCTGTCTGGAGATAGCCGCGCAGCTTGAGCTGAAAGGCTTTGTCGGCGGAGGTGAGGGTGAAGCCGTCCGAGCCTGCCTGGACGGTGACCGCGGGTGGGGCCTCGGGCGGGTCGCCTTCGGCGTGGGCGCTGAGCGGGGAGAGAAGTCCTCCCAGGACGAGAGGGATTGCGAGACGCGTCGTGGATGCCATTCGTTGACCTCGTGACGAGACGGGGCAGCGAAGGGGCGGTGGGTGAGATCCGGTCCTGGAAACTCAAAAGCCCACCTCCCTTCCGGGGGTGGGCTTTCGTGTCAGCTCAGCCGATAGCGCTCAGGCCACCGGCGGACACACGCCCACCCAAGGTGCCTGACAGCAACACGAGGCGAGGGGGGTGGTGGGGGTTCGCATGAGCAGGAACACGTTGCCTGTGGAGTTCACGGCTGTCAATGCCCTGCCCTGTTCATCACGCGACATGACGTGCCGCCTCGAAGGCCAAGGCGAGGTCTTCACTCAGGTCTCCCAGGTCCTCCAGCCCTACGGAGAATCGGATGAGGCCCTCGGTGATGCCGCGGCGCTCTCGCTCCGCTGCTGGGACCGACGCATGCGAGTGGCGAGCAGGCACCGTGACGATGCTCTCCACCGCACCCAGCGAGACACCGAGCAGCGGCAGTCGCAGGTTCTGCACGAACGGCGCGGCCATGGCGTCTCGCGCGAGGCGGAATGACACCACCGCGCCAGTGCCGGGATAGAAGACCTCGCGAACCTCAGGCCGCTCCTCGAGCCACTGCGCCAACGCCGAGGCGGTGCGCACCTGCCGCTCCATTCGGACCTGAAGCGTCTTGATGCCGCGCTGGAGGAGGAAGCAGTCCTGCGGACCGAGCACCGCGCCCACCGCGTTCTGGAGGAAGTAGATCTCCTGCGCGAGTGCGGGAGTCCTCACCGCCACCGAGCCCGCGACGACATCGCTGTGCCCCCCCAGGTACTTCGTCGCGGAGTGGACGACGATGTCCGCGCCCTCGGTGATCGGGCGCGAGAGGTAGGGCGACAGGAATGTGTTGTCGACGATGAGCAGCGCCTTGTTCTGGCGGGCGATCTCCGCCATGGCGGGCACGTCGGTGCGCCGGAGGAACGGGTTGCTGACCGTCTCCACGAGCAGGGCGCGCGTGTTGGGGCGGACGGCGGCCCGCACCGCCGCGGGGTTGCTCGTGTCCACGAAGGTGGCGTCCAGCCCGAAGCGCCGGAACACCCGCGTGAGCACGCGATAGGTGCCGCCGTAACAGTCGTCGGTGACGACGAGGTGGTCGCCCGCGCTGAACAACATCAGCACGGTGGAGACCGCCGCCATGCCCGAGCCGAACGCGAACGCACCCGCGGCCTCATCGAGGCTGGCGAGCACGCCTTCGAGCGCCCGCCGCGTGGGGTTCCCCGAGCGCGCGTAGTCGAACTCGCCGGGCTGGTCCAGGCTCGGCTGATCGAACATCGACACCTGGTAGATGGGCACGGCCGCCGCGCCCGTCGTCGGATCTAGCTCATGACCCGTGTGCAAGAGGCGCGTGGCGAAGCTCTCGCAACGTGTGGGCTCCGGCGAGCGCTTCGGAAAGGTCGGCAATGATGTCATGGACGTCCTCGATTCCCACGGAGAGGCGCAGCAGGCGGTCAGTGATTCCCAGCTCCTCGCGACGGGCCGCGGGGATGTCGGCGTGCGTCTGGGTGGCCGGATAGGTGATGAGCGTCTCGACGCCGCCGAGCGACTCGGCGAAGAGACACAAGCGCACGGAGGCGAGCACGCGCGGCACGAGCGCCGCGTCGGTGACGGTGAAGGACAACATGCCGCCCACGCCTGGATAGAAGACGCGCTCCACGAGCGGATGCGAGGCGAGCCAACCGGCCACCTCACGCGCGTTGGCCTGATGGCGCTCCATACGGAGCGCGAGCGTCTTCAGCCCGCGAATCACGAGGTAGGAGTCTTGTGGCCCGAGGATGGCCCCGATGCCGTTCTGGAAGTACGCCAGCCGCTCGCCGAGCGCCGCGTCCTTCGCGACGAGCGCGCCCGCGACGACGTCGTTGTGGCCCGACAGATACTTGGTGGCGCTGTGGACGACCAGATCCGCGCCCAGCTCCAACGGACGCTGGAGACAGGGCGTGAGGAACGTGTTGTCCACGACGAGCAGCGCGCCAGCCTCGTGCGCGAGGTTCGCGAGGACCGGGATGTCCGCCGTGCGCATCACCGGGTTGGTGGGGGACTCCACCAGCACGGCCTTGGTGTTGGGACGCAGGGCCGCGCGCACCGCTTCGGGGCGACTGGTGTCGACGTAGGTACAGCGCCGCTGGAGGATGTTCTCCACGAGCCGATACGTCCCGCCGTAGAGGTCCTCGGTCAGCACCAGATGGTCATCGGGCCCCAGGAGTTGGAGCGCACAGTGGATGGCAGCCATGCCGGAGGAGAAGGCCAGTCCGCGGCTGCCGCCCTCCAGGCGCGCGATGGCCTCTTCCAACGCGGAGCGCGTGGGGTTGCGCGTGCGCGAGTAGTCGTAGCCCGTGGACTGCCCGAGCGCCGGGTGCTGGAAGGTGGCGGATTGGTAGATGGGGACGGCGACGGCGCCGGTGGAGGGATCGCGCCGGACGCCTGCGTGAACGACTGCCGTGGCGAGCTTCATGGGGGCTCCTTCAGCGACCGCGGAGGGTCTGGGAGATGCGGAGGATGTCGGCCAGGAGGCCGGAGGCGGTCACCGCGCCGCCCGCGCCCGCGCCGCGCACCGTGAGCGGGTAGTCGCTGTGGCGCGTGGTGGTGAAAGAGATGAGGGACTCGGCGCCGCGGAGATCCGCCGCGGGCTGGCCCGCCTCCACCACCGTGGGGCCCACGCGGATGATGGGGCCCTCTCCAGAGCGGCCCGGGGCGATGCGCGCCAGATAGCGCAGCACGGTTCCGGTCTGCCGGCAGCGGGCCACCTTCTCTGAATAGGTTCCATCCAGCGCCTCCAGTCCCTTATGGAGCACGTCCACGGGCGCTGTGCACAGGTCGGCGGGAACGAAGGACTCCAGCGCTACGTCCGAGAGCGAGAGCGGCAGGCCCAACTCGCGCGCGAGGATGAGCGCCTTGCGCGCGACGTCGATGCCGCTGAGGTCATCCCGTGGATCCGGCTCGGTGAAGCCGCGCTCGCGCGCCGTGCGCACCGCGACGGACAGCGGGACCCCCGCCATCAACTCGTTGCACAGATAGCCGAGTGTTCCGGACAGCGACGCGGTGATGAGCCGCACCGTGTCGCCCGTGCGCACGAGGTTCGACAACGTCTCGATGACGGGCAGGCTGGCGCCCACCGTCGTCTCGTAGTGGTAGGCCACGTGGTGCCGCTGGGCTTCGGCGAGGAGCTGCTCGTGCTCGGCCCAGGGCAGGGCGAGCGGCTTCTTGTTGGCCGCCACCACGTGAATGCCGCGCTGGAACGCCTGCGTGTAGACGGCCTCCATGCCCGCGGCGGCCGTGCAGTCCACGAGGATGGGCACGGGCTGCCGGCGCAGCTCCTCCAACAGCGGGACGAGCCGCGAGAGCCCGGCCTCGCGCGCGTCTCCTCCCGAGAGGCGGTCCTCGATGCGGTCGAGTGGCAGGCCGCGCGCGTCGAACACCGCGCGACGGCTGTCCGCGATTCCCACCACGCGAAGCGCGATGCCATGGCGCTCCCGGAGCTGGGCCTCCTGGGCGCGAAGCTGCGCGAGGAGCTGCCCGCCCACCGTCCCCTTGCCCAGCAGGAAGACGCTGACCTGTTGGTGCGCGAGGTTGAAGGCCGCGTGCGTGGTGCGCACCGCGATGGCCGTGTCCGAGGCATCGACGACGCACGAGATGGAGCGCGAGCTGGCGCCCTGCGCGATGGCCTTCACGTTGACGCCCACGCCGCCCAGCGCACGGAAGAAGCGGCCGGCCACGTTGACGCCGTGACCCATCGCCTCGGCCACGAGCGTCAGCAACGTGACGGGCTGGCGAATCTTCAGCGGCTCCACCTCGCGACGGGCGAGCTCTTGCGCCAGCTCGGACTCCAGCGCCGTCCGGGCCCGCTCCGCGTCGGGGCGAGGAACCACCACGGCGATGGACTGCCCGTTGGACGACTGCGCCGTCATCCACACGGTGACGTCCGCCTGTCGCAGCGCGGACAGCGCCCGCTCTCCGAGCTGGAACTGGTCGGACAGCTTGCGCACCTCGATGTCGAGGAGGGCGAGGTCCTCACGCGTGGCGATACAGGTGGGGCGCTGGCCATCGAGCGAACCCACGGCGTCGATGAGCGTGCCGGGGTGCTCGGGCGACATCGTGTTGCGGATCCGCAGCGGGATTCCGGACTCGATGAGCGGAATCATGGTGCGCGCGTGCAGCATGCGCACGCCCACCGCGGCCAGCTCCAGGCCCTCGCCGTGCGTGAGGTGCGCGACCGGGTACGCATCCGCCACGAGGTCGGGATCCGCGGTGTGCAGGCCGAGCACGTCCGTCCACACGGTGACCTCGGAGGCCGCGAGGCCCTGCGCCACGAGCGCGGCGGTGTAGTCCGAGCCGTTGCGCCCCAGCGTGGTGGTGCGCCCATCCGGCGTCGCCGCGATGAACCCGGGGAGGACGGGCACCGCGTTGCCCCACGTGTGCGCGGCCTCCTGGATGAACGCCCGGGTCCGCTCCACGTCCACTCTCGCGGCGCCGAACCGGTCATCCGTCACGATGAGCGCACGCGAGTCACAGAAGCGTGACTCCACACCCGCGGCCTGGAGCAGCTCCGGCAGCACCGTGGAGGTGAGCAGCTCTCCATAGGACAGCACCCGGTCCTTCGATGCCGGGGAACACTCGCGGGTGAGCGCGATGCCTTGCAGCAGGAGCTGAAGCGGCGCGAGCAAGAGGTCGATGCGCGCCGCGAGGGCCGTGCTGGGGGAGGGATGGAGCGCGGCGACGTTGCTCTTCGCCAGCTCGGTGATGCGCCAGAGCACCGCGCGCGCACCTTCCAGGTTGCCGGCCGCCGCGAGGCTCGCTGCCTCCAGCAGCCAGTCCGTGGTGTCTCCCATGGCGGAGACCACCACGGCCAGCGGGCCGCTCCGCGAGTGCTGCGCGATGAGCTGCACCACCTGTCGCAGCCGAGGGGGAGAACCCACCGACGAGCCGCCGAACTTCATGACCCTGAACCGAGGACTGTTCATGACTGAACCCAAGACAGACGCCCGCTGACGAGCGTCGATAGGAATTGAAAGGGAATGGCTCGCCGTCACCGCGCGCGGACGCGCGAGCGGGCTCGAAGCCAACGACAGACGTGAGAGGGATAGACGCGAAGCCCTAGCGCGCGAGCCAGGGCTGACGCATTCGCGCCGACCCCGCGCGACAGCGCGAGCAACAACCCTGAGCGGGGCGGGGGACCGTCGTCTGTCGAGGCGCGTGAACCACGGCGAGACTCTCTCACCGAAGCATGGGGCGAGGGCCCTGGCTTCGGACGCTTGGATTGCCCGCGGAATCACTTCTCCCGGGCCGCATCATTTGGACACCTTGGAGGTCCGTCTCCAGGTTGTCGGGCACCCGCGCAAGCGAGGCCGCTCTTGATGTTGCGCGCATATAGCCCTTGAAGGGCATCACTTGTCAAGACAAGGGCCGCGCCAGGGCCAGATGGCCCCGGGCGGCCCCGGGTTCAGCTCACCGCGTCAGCGAGAGGGATTAGCCGTGGTAGCCGAGCGTGAAGGTCAGCACGTGCAGCGAGCCCGTGTACGTGCCGGGCAGCGCGGGCGTGGTGCTCTCCTTCTTCGCGAACAGGAGCAGCTGGTAGCCCGCCGTCAGCGACAGCTTGCCGATGCCATAGGTCACTCCCAGCGCGCCCTGGTAGCGATCCGAGTCCGGCAGCTCCGGGGTGAGCGTGGCGTCCGGGATGGGCGTCGGGTCATAGCCCACGCCCGCGCGCACGGTGACCGCGGGCGTCACGGCGTACTCGGCGCCCAGGTCGAAGGACCAGCGGTTGTGCCAGTTCTTGGGCTGGCTCGTGCTGAACGCCGCGTTGTCGAACTCGAGGTTCAGGCTCTGCAGGCGCGACCAGTTCCACCAGGTGGCGTCGGCGGCGATCGTCATGCGATCGACCGGATGGTAGGCCAGCCCCAGGCCCATCGACTGCGGCATGGGCATGCTCACCCGCACGCCCTGCTTGGCGAAGGCGGCCTGGAGGGGCTCGGGGACGTCGCTGAACTCCGCGTCGCCCTTGAAGTCGAGCGTGGTGGCGCTGCGGTAGGTGATGCCCGCGGACAGCTTGTTCTTCACCAGGTCCGCCTGCACGCCCGCGTTGAATCCGAACGCGACGTCGTCACCGGAGATGCTCGCGCCCGCCTCGGTGTTCGTCGGCAGCGGGACGCGCTGACGAATCTTCAGCATGCCGTAGAGGATGTCCGCGCCCACGCCCACGCGCAGCCAGTCCGTGGCCGCGTAGGCCAGCGTGGGGTTGAGGTTGAACGTGGCCATCTGCGAGTACGTGGCCACGAAGCGGCCGGAGAAGCCGTCCTTCCACTCCAGCGCGGCGCCATACGGGGTGTACACGCCCACGCCCGCCACCAGCCCCTGCGTCAGCGGGAACGCGGCGAACAGGTGCGGCGGCGGCGAGACGGCGAACTTCGTGGCCTCCGCGGTGTTGGAGCCCTGCGGCGTGAGGTTCGCCACGGGGATGACGGCGCTGCCACCCACTTCCAGATCATATGTCGTCAGCGCGGAGAGACCCGCGGGGTTGAACGCTACGGACGAGGCATCCTGGACGTGCGCCGTCATGGCGCTGGCCATGCCGGTGGCTCGGGCGGTGTGGGTGGTGTTGGCGAAGCCAGCAGCCTGACTGCCGCCGGCGAGGAGCAGGGTCGCGAGGGAGACGTACTTCTTCATGTGTGCATCCTCTGGTCCCGGCCACGCGCAGGAGGGTGAGGTTGCACGGGAGACTCGGACTGCCGGAGACCGTGCGCGGGCGCGGAACAGACGAACGGTAGCCTGTTCGCCTGCTCGGACAATGCGGGTCCAACTCGACCTGTGAGTGACGCGGTGAGACAGGCTCACGCCGTATCACCGCCCGCCCCGCGATGACTGTCATTGGATTCCCGGACAGCTCTGGCCGAGAGACAGGCTCGCCGCGGCTCCAGTGCTTCCGGTCCAGAACCGGACAATTCCGAGAGACCCAGCAGGTATCAGGCGTGCACAAGTCTGATTAAGCTGAAATTCTCGTTGAAGTGCGGGCGTAAACTTGTGAACCCTGAAGTGCGTCTGTATCTTCCTCGAATTTCCAGTTCTGGTCTCGGGGTAAAAGTTGGATAGGAACGCGACAGCATCTCCAGCGCCCGAAACTCATTTCGGGAAATACAGGATAGTCCAGCAGCTGGCCGCGGGAGGGATGGCGCACCTCTTCGTGGCGACGCTGGATGGACCTGACGGGTTCTCCAAGGCCTGCGTCATCAAGCGCGTGTTGCCGGAGTACGCGAACCTGGAGGCGTTCAGCCGGATGTTCGTGGACGAGGCGAAGGTGGCCGCGCTCCTGACGCACCCGAACATCGTGCAGGTCTTCGACTTCGGGAAGATCGACGGCCAGTACTACATCGCGATGGAGTACATCCAAGGGCAGTCGTTCGACCGGCTGCTGCGGCACGCGGGCGCGGCGGGGCTGCCGGTGGGGCCTCGGCTCGCGGTGGACGTGGGCATGGCGTTGTCGGACGCGCTGGCGTATGCGCACACGAAGACGCTGCCGGACGGAACGCCGCTGGGGCTGGTGCACCGGGACATCACGCCGGGCAACGTGCTGGTGTCGCGCGACGGCATCATCAAGCTGGCGGACTTCGGCATCGTCAAGACGAGCGTCAACGTCGAGCGCACCGTCGCGGGGGTGGTGAAGGGGAAGTACGCGTACATGTCCCCGGAGCAGATCACCAACCGCGAGTTGGATCACCGCTCGGATCTTTTCTCCCTGGGGATCGTGCTGTACGAGGCGTCGACGGGGCGCCGGCTCTACAAGCGTGACTCGATGGAGGCAACCATCCTGGCCGCGTCGCACGCGGAGGTGCCGCGCCCCTCGGACGTGGTGCCCGGGTTCGATCCGGCGCTGGAGCGCATCATCCTGAAGCTGCTCCAGAAGGATCCGAACGCCCGCTATCAGACCGCGCGCGAGCTGCACGAGGACCTGGAGCGCTATCGGTCGGCGCAGAACTGGACCTCGGGCGGACGCGAGCTGGCCTCGCTGATGGCGACGCTGTTCCCCCCGGACAAGGCGGGGCGTCACGCGCCGGCCATGCCCGCGCAGGGCTCTCAGCCCGGAGGTACGGGCGGAAGCGGCTCGGGCTCCGCGCGCACGCCGAGCGGCGTGTCGGCACCGCGCTCGGTGATCGAGCCCGAGCCGGATCTCGAGCCCGCGTCGGTCCCCGGATCGGCGGGCTCGGGGGGGCGCATGCCCACGGCCGCGACGGTGGGGCTGGGTGTGGCGGGGGGCGGGTCCATGGCCGTGGCCGAGGGATTCCCATGGGGCATCGCGGCGGCCGCGGGCGTCGCGCTCATTGGCTCCGCCCTGTTCTGGTACTTCGCCGGCTGATCGACCTGGGCCGCCGCCTTTGCCCGTGAGGCGGCGCGGCGCGGGAGTGAGACATTGATGAAACAGAAGACGTGGATCGTGGTCATTCTCGTGGGCGCCCTGGCGTTCAACGCGCTCGCGTACATGGTGGTGCGTGGGCGCCGCGCCGCGACTCCAGTGCCGCCTCCGTCCGCTCCAGTCGCGGCCGAGGTGGCCCCCTCCGCGCCCGTGGCCGCACCGGCCGTCGAGGATGCGAACGCGGGGCTGGCGCGCGCGCGTCGCGCCGCGGGGCTCGCGGCGCTGGAGGACCGCGACTACGACAAGGCCGTGTCTGAGTTCACCGAGGCGCTCAGCCTGCGCAAGGACAAGGGCGACCTCGTGGAGTTGCTGCGCATCGCGGCGGATCTGCGTACCCGCGAGCAGTCACGCAAGGCGGCCGAGCCGGCGCGCGCGCCCCATGAACCCGCCGTGCCTCCGGGGCGTGGTGGTGCTCGGACGCGCGCGGTCCGCCTGGCGTCTCGTTCCGCGCAGCGCGAGGAGGCTCCCGTGCCAGTCGCGGCGGAGGCTGCACACAACGGCCTGCTGCTGGTGACGTCGACGCCTCCCGGGTTGGTGGTGTTGGTGGACGGCAAGGCCACGGACCTGACGCCCGCGCGGGTGACGGTGGCCGCGGGAACGCACCGCGTGGCGCTCGCGCAGGGGGAGCGGAAGCTGTTCGAGGAGACGGTCGACGTGCCCGATGACTCGGTCCGCTCGATCAACCGGGACCTCTCGTCGGAGCTGCCGCCCGCGAGCCCTCCCGCCGTGCTGGCCGCTCGGGCTCCCGTGACGCCGCCTCCCGCGGCGGTGCCTGCCGCGGCTCCCGCGGCGAGTCCTCCCGTGGCGGTGGCGACTCCCGCTCCGGCCGCGGCGGAGACCGTGCCGGCCGTGGCTCGAGCGGCCGTGGCGGGGAAGGGGGACCTGGATGTCACGTCCCCGTCCATCTACGGAGAGATCTGGATCAACAGCCGGCCCTATGGCTTCCCGCCCGTGACGGCGGATGGTCTGCCCGCGGGTCCGGCTCGCATCGAAGTCCGCGTGAATGGCGAAGTGAAGCGCCGGATGACCGTCGAGGTCGAGCCGGGTCGCCGCACCGCCGTTCGCGTTCGCTGACGCTTCGTGCCGGCGCGCCCGTAGGTCGCCGGCCTCGTCCGTCCCGTCTTCCCGACACAGAGTGCCGAGGTTCGCATGCGCAGCAGCCCTGGGTGGCTTCGCGGTTCTATGGGTGTGATCAGTCTGGTGCTGTCGGCATCCCTGGAGGCGGCCGCGCAGGAGTCCACCGCGCCCGCGTCCACGGAGCCGACGATGGAACGCGAGGCCGAGGAGCCGGAGGTCCACAGTCAGGTGGCCTCGTTCGCGGTGACCAAGCTCCACGACTCGCCCGCTGTCGTCACCGCGGTGACGGGCGAGGAGATCCGCGCCTCGGGCGCGCGGGACCTGATGGATGTCCTGCTCCAGGTGCCGGGCTTCTTCTTCGGCGTGGACGTGCAGGGCGCGGTGGGCCCGGGCTTCCGTGGCCTCTGGGGGCACGAGGGCAAGGTGCTCCTGCTCATCGACGGCAAGGAGATGAACGAGCAGCTCTACTCGACCATCCAGCTCGGCCACGAGTTCCCCATCGAACTCATCGAGCGCGTCGAGGTCGTGCGCGGCCCGGGCTCCGTCATCTACGGCGGCAACGCGGAGCTGGCCGTCATCAACGTCATCACCCGAGGCATCCAGGGCAGCTCGGACGTCATGCTCGCGGGAACCTACGGTGAGCTGAAGTCCGCCAATGGGCGCCGGAGCCTGACGCTGTCCGGGCGCAAGGTGTTCGAGAGCGCGCCGGGCCTGAGCGCGTTCGTCTCCGCGTCGGTGGGGCAGGGGCAGCGCAGCGACGCGGTGTTCGATGACTTCTATGGCAACTCCGCCACCATGGGCGGGCACTCGCGGTTGGATCCGACGACGGTGCAGGCGGGCGTCGGCTATCGCGATCTCCAGTTGAGCGTGCTGTATCAGCGCTACAACACCACGGCCGTGGCCGCGTTCGAGGAGGTGCTCCCCACGCCGGCGACGACGAACTTCGACTCGCTGCACATGGAGCTGACGGACCGCTTCCGCCCGACGGATCGCCTGGAGATCATCCCTCGGCTGAACCTGACCCTCGGCGAGCCGTACCGCGACTCGAACCAGGCCTCGGACTTCTTCTACGACAAGCAGGTGCGGCGCTTCCGCGGACGGACGGTGGCGCGCTGGGCGCCCATCGACATGCTCCAGCTCACGAGCGGCGTGGACGTCACGTATGACGAGGGGCTGCTGCGTGGCCCGGCGGGCGTGGGCCTCCAGACGGCGTTCGGCGAAGGCGCGGACCAGGTCTCCTACGTCAACGCGGCGGGCTTCGTGGAGGTGTACGCGGACAACCCCATCGCCACGGTGGTGGCCGGTGCACGCTACGAGCACCACAGCGCCTTCGGTGACTCCTTCGTGCCGCGCCTCGTGCTGCTGCGCTCCTTTGGCGCGTTCAGCGGCAAGGCCCTGTTCAGCCGTGCCTTCCGCGCGCCGGGCATCGAGAACATCAGCCTGGGTGACCACGTGACGCCGGAGCGGACCACCGTGTTCGAACTGGAAGGCACCCTGCGCCTGGGGGACGGCCAGCAGGTGAGCGCGAACGTCTTCGACGTGGGCGTGCGAGACCCCATCATCTACTCGTACGACGCCGAGTCCGGCACGGAGGCCTACCGCAACCTGGGACGTCTGGGGAGCCGGGGCGTGGAGCTGGAGTACCGGATGAAGGCCACATGGGGCCGCGCGGTGCTCGGCTACTCGTACTACACGCCGTCCGGGAAGAACGACGTGCAGGACTACCTGGTGCCGGGCAACGCCAACACCTTCACCGGCATGCCCACCCACAAGGCGACGCTCGCGGCCAGCGTCAAGCTGCTGCCGTGGCTGTCGTTCAACCCGACCGCGGTGCTGGTGGGACAGCGCTACGCCGTGGAGGCCCCGGATGACCGAGGCGTCTCGGCGGTGCAGCGGATGCCCACGCAGCTGTTGCTCAACAGCTTCCTGCGCGCCGAGAACGTGGGCACGCAGGGGCTGGAGATTGGCGCGGGCGTCTACAACCTGCTCGGCACCGACTTCCGCGTGGCGCAGCCGTACAACGGCGGCCACGCCCCGCTGCCTGTCTTCTCCCGCGAGTTCCTCGTGCGCCTCACGTACCTCTACGACCCCTCTTTCGAGGGGTAGCGGAGCACGCGGCTACGAGCGCAGGGCCACGATGGTGACGCCGTCCCCCCCCTCGTGGCTCTCGCCCGGGCGGAACATGCGGATGTACGGCGACGCGGCCAGATAGTCGCGGATGGCCTGCTTGAGCGCGCCGGTGCCATGGCCGTGGATGATGACCGCGGCCTCCTCACCCTGGCGCATGCCCGCGTCGAGGAAGGCCTCGACCTCCGTGAGCGCTTCGTCCGCGCGGTGACCGCGCACGTCGCAGCGGAAGTTCGTGGCCTCCACCTCCGCGGGCGCCGCCGAGGCCGCGCGCTTCAGCACGGCCTCCTGCTTGGCTCGCTCGGGGAACCGCGCCTGCTGCGGCTTGCGGGTGCGCGAGCCGGACAACTCGGTCGTCGGCACGCGCATCTTCATCGCGCCGCCCGCGGACACCACCGCGCTGCCCTCCGACAATTCGAGGATCTCCACGTCGCGGCCGAGCCCCGAGTGGTGCACCCACGCGCCCACCTTGAGCGTCGCCGGGGCAGGGGCCTCGACCTGGAACAGCTCGGCCTTGGCGGCCTGGGAGCGCTTCTGGGCCTCCTCCGCGCGCTGCTGGAGCTGGGCGCGTGCCTCGGAGAGCGCCTTCTCGTTCTGCGACGTCCGCAGCTTCGCGAGCAGCTCGCGCACCTCGGTGGTGGCGAGCTCGGTGGCGGCGTGCACGTCGTCGTTGAACTGCATCATCCGGCCCTTGCGCTCGCGCTCGAACGCGACCTTCTGCTTCTCCAACTCGGCGCGCAGGGCCTCGGCTTCGCGCGCGGCCACGCGGGCCTTCTCTAGCTCCTCGTTGAGCTTGCGGCGCTCGTCCTCGGCCGCGGCCAGCGCCTTGGTGAGCGGGCCCCCTGCGTTGACGGACAGCTCGCGAGCGCGTTCACACACACGCGCCGGCAGGCCGACGCGGGCAGCGACCTCGATGGCGGAGGACTGGCCCGCCGCGCCGATCTGCAGGCGATAGGTGGGCGCCATCTTCTTCGCGTCGAAGCCCACGCGCGCGTTGAGGAAGCGCCGGTCCATGTGCGCCAGGGCCTTGAGCTCCTCCAGGTGCGTGGTGACGAGCACCACCGCGTCCTTCTGGAGCAGCTCCTCCAGCACCGCCACGGCGATGGCCGCGCCCTCGCGCGGGTCGGTGTCCGCGGCGATTTCATCGATGAGGACCAGCGAGCCCTCGCCCGCGACGCCGATGATGTCGCGCAGCATCACCACGTGGGCGCTGAACGTGGACAGGCCCTGCGTGAGGTCCTGCGCGTCGCCGACGGTGGAGTGCACGGAGCGGTACAGCGGCATCCGCGAGCCCTCTGCCACGGGGATGGGAAGCGCGGAGCGCAGCATGAGCGCGCAGAGCCCCACGCCCGTGAGCGTCACCGTCTTGCCGCCGGCGTTGGGGCCCGAGACCACCAGGGACCGCGCCTCGCCGGTGAGGGCCACGTCGTTGGCCACCACGTCCATGTCCTTGAGGACCAGCCGAGGGTGGCGCAGGAGGCGCAGCTCCAGCTCGCGCACGCCGTCAAACGCCGGCGTGTTGGCGTCCAGGTCGGCGGAGAGCAGGGCCACGGCCTCCAGCTCATCCAGCTCCGCCACCGCCGCGAGCCCCTCGAGGATGCGGTCCGCCTCGCGCCCGAGGTGCCCGCTCAACTCCTGGAGGACCTTGAGCTCCTCCTCGGCCACCTCGGACTGGGCGATGGCCAGGTCGTTGCCCAGGCTGACCATGACCTGCGGCTCCATGAAGAGCGTCTGGCCGGTCTGGCTGGCGTTGTGGACGATGCCGTCCACCTCCGAGCGGTAGTTCGACACCACGGGAACCACGTACCGGCCATTGCGCACCGAGTAGTAGTTCTCGCGGAGCTTGGAGACGAAGCCCTCGTCGTGGAGCATCTCGTCCAGGCGGGACTTGATGCGGCGGTGCAAGCCGCGGGTCCGGTCCCGGGCCTCGCGCAGGGCGGGGCTGGCCCGGTCGGAAATCTCACCGTCTGGCTCGAAGCACTGATCGATTCGCCGCGCGAGCGATTCGAGCAGGGGCATCTGGCGCGCGATCTCCATCATCCGAGGGACGCGCTCGCGGCGGTCCTCCAGCGCCTCGCGGCTGTTGATGAAGGCGAGCAGGAGCTGCGCCGAGTCGATGAGCTGCCGGGGCTCGAGCACACCGCCCTTGGTCGTGTGCCCCAGGGCGATGCGCAGGTCCGTCACGCCACCCAGCGGCAGGGAGAACTGCTCCTGGGAGAGCGTCCGAGCCTCCGCCACCAGGGCGAGCGCTTCGGTGACCTCCTCGGCCGAGTCGAGGAAGGGGCGGGCAAGGGCGCGCTCCCTGCCCGGCTCGGTCCGACAGCGTTGGGCCAGCGCACGCAGCACGTCCGCGAAGCCGAGGTCTTCCAGTGTCCTTTGGGAAATCTGCACGGTCATGGGTTTCATGCGCGGCCGGTTGGCCGTCAAGAGGAACTGTTGAGGAGTTCAGCCCGGCTCTGCTATCTGCCGTGGATGACGTGGGTCATTCTGGCGGCGCTGCTGGCGGCCGCCGCCGACGCGCCAGCCTCTTCCACCCTGACGGCGCCCCCGACCGTGGCCCCGGCCCCCTCGCTGGCGGCCGCGCTGGCCCATGAGGCGGAAGGGGATGATGCGGCGGCGCTCGCGGGCGTGGAGTCCCTCGCGCGGACCCAGCCCGCCTGGGAGCTGCCTCACCTGGAGGCGGCCCGCTTGCTCCTGAAGACGGGGGGGCCGGCCTCGCTCGAGCGGGCGAAGGTCCACCTGGATGCCGTGGCCGCTGTCGCTCCGGAGAACCCCCGAGGGCACTACCTGCGCGGTCTGCTCCTCGAGGAGCAGGGCCTGCCCTTCAAGGCGGCCCGCGCCTACGAGACGGCCCTGTCGTACCGGGCTTCCTACGAAGAGGCCCGCTTCCGGCTCGCCAGCGTGTGGGTGGGGCTGGGGGACTGGCTGAAGGCCGAGTTGCACTACCGTTACCTGGCCCATGCCCGACCCGAGTGGGTCCAGGTGCGTCTCCAGCTCGCCCTGGTCCTGGAGCGCCAGGAGCGCGTCGCGGATGCGGAACGAGAACTTCTCGCCGCGCGAGAAGCCCAACCCGGCGGGGCGATGGTGCTGCGCAAGCTGGCCGAGTTCTACGAGCGGACGAACAGGCCCCAGCTCGCCGCGAAGGTGCGGGCCCAGCTCGCCGCGCCCGAGTCCCGGCGCATGCGCGCCCTGAAACCTTCCAAGCGCTGACAGCGAGCGCGAGGCTTCTCCGGTGGCAATTGCTTCGCGCTGGCTGCTGCATACACTGCGCGCGCCTTGAAGACCGCCAACCTCGCCATCGTGTTCACCGACATCAAGGGGTTCACCGAGCGCACCAGCCGGCAGACCCTGGAGGAGAATCAACGCCTCCTGCAGGTGCACCAGGCGCTCCTGGCGCCGCTGTTCAAGGCGTTCGGTGGGCGCATCATCAAGTCCATCGGCGATGCGTTCCTCGTCACGTTCGAGTCGCCCACGCAGGCGGTGCTCAGCGGCATCGCCATCCAGGATCGCCTCTGGCAGCACAACCGAGGCTTGAGTGAGTCCGAGCAGCTCCACGTGCGCGTGGCCGTCAACGTGGGCGAGGTCCGCCTGGAGGCGAACGACGTCTTCGGCGAGCCCGTCAACATCGCCGCCCGCGTGGAGGGCATCACCGAGGCGGACGAGGTCTTCTTCACCGAGGCCGTCTACCTCGCGATGAACAAGGCCGAGGTGCCCTCTCAAGAGGTCGGGGCCTTCGAGCTGAAGGGCATCCCCGGAAAGATTCGCGTCTTCCGGGTGCCGCGCGCGCCCTATCGCGTCGAGGCGCCGGCTCCCGGCGTGGTGGTCCCGGCGGAGGCCGAGGCGTCGATGCCGCCCTATGGAAACCTGGCCCTGTCGCGCGTCTCGGAGAGTGCGCTGAGTGGCGCGGTGGACCTGGGGGCGCTGGGGCAGCGCGCGGCCGTGTTGGGCCAGCGCGCGGCCGATGGCGCGGTCGTGTTGGGGCGACAGGCTCGGACGGTCAGCGGCGTGTTGATGTCCCGGCTATCCGACGTGCTGCCTCCCACGCTCGTCGCGCGGCTCCATCTCCAGGGGAACACGCGCAAGCTGGCGCTGGGCGCGGGCGGCGCGGCGCTCGTGTTGGGGCTGGCGGTGGTGGCCTGGGGCGGCGGTCCCACCATGCGGGCCATTCACTCCGTGGAGGGCACGTCGGGGGCGGAGAAGGAGACCCGCGTTCGCGAGGCCCGGCGACTCATTGGCGACGAGCGCGACGTGGGCCGGCGGC
The DNA here is from genome assembly GCF_019039035.1 of Citreicoccus inhibens. Lineage (GTDB taxonomy): Bacteria > Myxococcota > Myxococcia > Myxococcales > Myxococcaceae > Citreicoccus > Citreicoccus inhibens. The sequence continues at coordinate 122,424 of NZ_JAHNZT010000022.1, forward strand.
ACTACTTGTTCGGGCAGTTGGAGGAGGCCCAGGGCAACGTGAAGAGCTCCCTGGACAGCTACGAGCGGGCCGCGCGCGCGGGTGACCGGACCTCCGAGTCCCGCATCATCGACTTGCTGGACCATGCGCAGTGCGGTGTGCGCTCGGCCGCGGCCAGCGCCGTGGCGGACCTGAAGCTCAAGCGGGCGCGCGGCGCGCTCGAGGACCTGGCAGGGGACGGCGGCTCGGACGACGGCCAGACCGGTGGCCTCTTTGGTCTGGGCATGTGCGACTCGAAGAAGGCAGCGCAGAGCGCGCTGCGGCGCATGGGCGAGGATTGAGCGCGCTGCGGCGCCGCCAACCGTGACGCGAAGGGGTGACCGTGACGAAGGTGAAGACGGGGCTGGATGTGTGGGTGGAGCAGGGCTTCGCGGCGCTGAAGGGGCGTCGCGTGGGCGCCATCGTCAACCCCACCAGCGTGGACTCGCGCTTCCGCCACCTGGCGGACCTGCTGGCGCAGACGCCTGGCGTGACGCTGGCGGCCCTCTTCGGCCCCGAGCACGGCATCCGCGGCGAGGCTCAGTACATGGTGGCCGTGGACGACGCGCGCGACCGCCGCACCGGTGCACCCGTGCACAGCCTCTACGGCTCCACCTTCGAGTCGCTGTCGCCGCGCCCGGAGTGGCTCCAGGGCCTGGATGCGCTCGTGTTCGACATCCAGGACGTGGGCTCGCGCTACTACACCTACGTCTACACCATGGCCCTGGCGATGAAGGCCGCGGCCCAGGCGCGCATCCCGTTCTTCGTGTTGGATCGTCCCAACCCGCTGGGGGGCGTCCACCTGGAGGGCAACCTGGTGGGGACGGGGTTCCGCTCGTTCGTGGGCCTCTACGCGCTGCCCAATCGCCACGGCATGACGGCGGGCGAGCTGGCCCGGCTCTTCAATGCACAGGAAGGCTTCGGCTGCGACCTGACGGTCATCCCGTGTGAGGGGCTGCGGCGGGAGATGTCGTGGAGCGACACGGGTCTGCCGTTCATCTCGCCCTCGCCCAACATGCCCACCGCGGACACCGCGCTCGTCTATCCGGGCATGTGCCTGGGAGAAGGCACGACCGTGTCGGAGGGGCGCGGCACGTGTCGCCCGTTCGAGCAGTTCGGCGCCCCCTGGGTGGACACGGACGCGCTCCTGGCGCGACTGGCCCGCGAGCAACTGCCGGGCGTGGCCTTCCGGCCCGTGGGCTTCACGCCCACCTTCGACAAGTACAAAGGCCAGTCGTGCAGTGGCGCGTTCATCCACGTCACGGATCGCCAGACGTTCCAACCCCTGCGCACGGGCGTCGCCATCTTCCAGGCGTTGCATGACATTGGCCCTGGGCACTTCGGCTGGCGCGCGGATGCCTACGAGTTCGTCGAGGACGTGCCCGCGTTTGATCTGCTGTGTGGCACGGACCAGGTGCGTCGTGGCATCGAGGGCGGCTGGCCCCTGGACCGGCTGATGGAGGGCTTCTCGGCTCAGGCCGAAGCGTTCCGGCGGCAAAGGGAGCCCTTCCTGCTGTACGCTTGAGCGTGGGGACTTCCACGTGATCGGCGTCTTTTCCGACAGCCATGGTGATCTCGCGGCCTTTGATGCCGCGTACGAACTCTTGCGGGCGCGCGGCGCGCGGCGCTTCATCTTCACGGGGGCGCGCTTCACGGACCTGGATGAGTGGGTGCTGTGGCGTCGGCAGAAGAGTCGGGGCGGGCGCGAGTACTCGGACGCGGACTTCCTGGCGGACGTCACCAACTGGCTGACGAACACGCAGGAGGCCCGGCCTCGGACGCCCGCGTTCGGCGCGGCGCCCGCGGACGTGGCCTCGGAGGATGATCGGCGCCTGGTGATGGAGCGCTTCGTGCGCGTGCCCGAGCGCGACTCCCTGCACTACCGAGATCCGTCGACGCCCAACAAGATGCTCGAGCTGATGGGGGACACGCTCTGCTGTGTCGTCCACGACAAGAATGACCTGAGCCGGGATGATCTCCTCAACGCGATGGTGTTCATCCACGGCAAGGAGTCCGACCCTCGCGTGGTGCAGATTGGCCCGCGCTACTTCGTGACGCCCGGGCGCCTCGTCGGCGCGGCCGAGCAGACCTGTGGCCTGTTGGAGAAGGTGGACCGCAACCTCCAGTTCTCGGCCTTCCGGCTGGATGGGCATCCGGTGCTGGAGCCGCAGGTGCTGCAGTTGGACAAGCGCGGCACGAAGCTGACCGTCAAGTGAGGCACCCGTGAAGGTCGCGCTGCTCGGAGGCTCGTTCAATCCGCCGCACGTGGGGCACCTGATGGCGGCGCACTACGTGCACGCCACGCAGGGCGTGGACGAGGTGTGGTTCATGCCCGCCTTCCATCACCCGTTCGGCAAGCAACTGGAGAGCTACGAGCACCGCGTGCGCATGTGCGAGGCGCTCTGTCAGGACGCCTCGGGTTGGCTGAAGACGAGCCTCGTGGAGCGCGAGGTGGGCGGCAGTGGACGCACGGTGGACACGCTGTCGTTCCTGGTGGAGCGGTATCCGCACATCCGCTGGTCGCTCATCATCGGCAGCGACATCTTGCGCGACCTGCCGAACTGGAAGGACTTCCCCCGCATCCAGCAGATGTCTCGCGTGGTGGTGCTCTATCGCGCCGGCTACCCGGCCCCGGAGACGGTGGGGCCGCCGCTCGCGGAGGTCTCCTCCACGCAGATTCGCGACATGCTCTCGCGCGGCGTCGAGCCCGACGAGTTGGTGCCCTCGCGCGTGCTGGCCTATGCGCGGCACGAGGGCCTGTATGGGTTTGCGACTCGGCGCGCCTGAGCGCGGCGGTCAGAAGAGCAGGCCGATGAGGTGCTCGTTGCCCATGTTGTTCTGGAAGCGGTAGGCGTACTGGTAATAGATGGCGAAGGGCACGAACTGGCCAATCGTGAAGCGCAGCGTCGCCGCGCCGCCCACCGCGCCCAGGCTCCGACGATTGTCCAAACGCGCCGCGCTACCGAAGCCTTCCAGCTCGAACTGGCGGAGGAAGAACGACGGCAGGATGAAGAGTGTGGACGCCCAGCCTCGGTCGAGGATGAAGCGATAGCGATACGTGGCCGAGGCAATGGCCACATTGCGCGCGCGGAACGTGCGGTCTTCAAAGCCTCGCAGGTACTCACCGAAGGCGATGCCGGGCTGCAAGTCGAGTGGCAGCGGATGTTCATCGGTGCTGCGGCGGTTCTTGTAGAAGACCTGACCGGGGAGGATGCCGCCCACTTCGAGCAGGCCCGCGGGCGCGCCGGGCAGGGCGCGGCCCACCGCGGTGAGCTGGAGGTTGTCCTTGCCCGTGAAGGGCAGTCCGCCGAGGAAGCCGTCCAGCCCGACGCGTACGTCGCCCATCGTCTGGGTGCGGAAGAACGCGTTCGGGTAGAGGCCACCGGACAGCGACATGCCCAGGCCGCGCTGCGTGCCGCCGTAGGCCGTGCCCGCGCCCGCGAAGTACGAGACCGCGACCTCGGGTCCAATGAGCTTGGTGTCGAGGGCTGGCTCGGTATTCGTCGCGTCGAACTGTCGGCGCAGGGCCAGCAGTCCGAAGGTGACGGGCGTCGTCCAGAACGTGCGCGTGGCGAAGGCCGTGGCCTGCGTATCGACGTGGTCGTTGGTGCGGATCCGCGAGGCCGACAGCTGGATGTAGAACGGAGCGAGCTGCGCGTTGCCATACGCGAGCGAGATGCCCGGCTCGTCCTGCGCCGTATCGAACGTGAGCTGGAGCGCATAGGCATGGAACCCCAAGCGGTCCTGCCCCGCGAGCGCCAGTCCTCCCAGCAACCGCGCGTCGTTCGTCTTGCCCTCACTCGGCTGCGTGTAGAGGTACGGCAGCCGATAGTCGGGGATGAAGAAGTCCTCCAAGGGCGAGTACGGATTGTCCGAGACGACCTCCAGGATGTGGTCAGCCTCGGGAGGCGAGCGCACGGGCTCGTCGAGCGCGGCGACGGCGACCGGGGATGTGGCTGGCGCGAGCGGCTCCGGCGCAGGCGTCTGTTGGGGCGCATCCACCGGAGGAGAAGTCGGCGTGGTGGTGCCGGTCGGGAGTCCTGCGACGCCATCCGCCGCCGCAGGCGCATCACCTCGCGCAGAGGTGGGCTCACCGGGAAGGGGAGGCGGCGTCAACACCGTCACGGGAGGTGGCTCGGTGCGCTCGGGAAGAATCGGACTCGTCGCCTGGGGCTGTGCGGTGACGGCACTTGGAGGCGTCGCCGCGAGCGGCTCGGGCGCGGGCGGCGCAGTGCGCTCTGCCGGGGGCGAGGTTGTGTTTTGTTCCGTGGAGGCGGGCGCGGTCGTCGCGCTTCCGGGGGCGGCCGTGGCGGGGAGCGCGGTCGCTACGGCCGAACCTGAAGCCGAGGGCGCGGTCTCCGCGATGGCCGTCACCGGAGCGTGGTCCACGGTGAAGTGCGTACCGTCTCGGTTGAGGAAGACCACGGAGTCTTGCCCCATGGGCGCGACGTCCATCACCAGGAACGGCGCATCGGTGATGCGCGTCACCTCCCGCGTGGCCACCGTCATGACGTGCGCCTGGAGGCGCCGCTCATGCTCGCGCAGGAACACCACGCGCTCCGCGTCCAGCCACTTCGGTGAATAGTTGAACTGCCCATCCCGCGTGAGCCAGTGCAGCGCGCCGTCGGCTTCCCGCAACACGAGGTCCCATCCGGCCGCGCTGCCCATCGGGAAGACCATCCGCTGCCCATCCGGAGAGATGGCTGGCGGCCCCATGGCCACGTGCGCCGTGAAGTCCGTGAGCGCGTCCTGACGCCCTGTCTCCAGGTCCAGTCGAACGAGGTTCGCGACGTCGCCCTGCACGCGGACGAACACGTAGCCGAGGCCATCCGGAGTGACGGCGCCCCCCATTCCCTCCAGACCGCCCCACAGGCGGACGACGTCCCCCGTGCGCGCATCCACCTTCCACAGCTTCGAGACGGAGCTGCCCTCGTTGTCCAGGTCCGAGCCGACCAGGAACAGCCAGGCGCCGTCCGTGCTGAACGACATGCCGCTCACCAGCGTGGCGCTGGCCTGCACCCAGCGGCGCCCCGGGAGCAACTGCACCAGGGCGCGCTCGAAGCGCACTTGCCCATCGCGCTCATAGACAGCCAGCTGGGGGATGGACTCGCGGCCTTCGCTCACCACGGCCGTGGCCCCATCCCCGGCGTGGGTGGCGAGCCGCGCGAAGTAGCCCACGCCCGGCACGAGGACCTTCTGCGAGTCGGGGCGCTCGCGGACATGCAGGGAGTCACGCAGGCTCCGCGAGTAGTCCGAGAACAGCGAGCCGACGTCCTTGCCGAAGACCTTCTTGAACCGCAGCGTCACCGCCAGCGGGGGCACCACCGAGCTGCCCTGCACGTCGATCAGCTCCCACAGCTTGCGCTCGCCGTAGGTGCGGGCCAGGTACTCCACGAAGTGCATGCCCGTGAGGTAGTTGCCGCCGAACGGCTCCAGCGCGCGGTGCTCGACGGACAGGTAGCCGGGGTTGAGATGGCCCCCCGTCTCCTGGACCATGGACTCGAACCAGCCGCGCCAGATGGGGCTGGAGGGGCGGCCCGTGTCCTTGCCCAGCCGACCCTCGAAGTAGGTCGCGAGCCCCTCCAGGAACCATGACTCGGTGAAGATGTTGGGCTGGAGCACGCCGCCTGTCACGCGGTTGAGGAAGCCCCACACGCCGTCCACCTGCTGCATCTGGACGTAGTGGACCGCCTCATGACACGCGACGTCGCCGATGTCCGTCTCGCCCAGCCCGAACAGGTTGAACAGCTCCAGCGACATGTGCTGGGGCAGCACCATCTGCTGAGGGATGCTGGGCAGGGTCGGGACGACGTAGGCGTTATTGAAGTCCGCGCTGGTCAGGTAGATGAGCGCGCGGTCCCGAGGCGTCTGGCTCCAGGCGTCTCCCCGCAGGCGCTCGACGCAGCCTTCCAGGCGCGCGGCCACTCTGAGCGCGGAGGCCCGCAGCGGCTCCGGGTAGTAGAGCTCGAGCGAGCGCGTGGTGAGCTTCCGCATGTCCTCGCGCGCGAACGAGGCTTGGATGTTTTGCGGGAAACGGGGTGTGACGTACGCACACCCGCTGGCGAACATCAGGAGGCAGGCGAGGAGGACAGACCCGCGAAACCGCCGGCAAGAAGCTGGCATGCGGATCATCCTAGCGGGCACAAATCGTGGCCACGACCGCGTTTTTCACGGTAAGGGTGGCCGCCGCTTCTCTTCTCTCAGGAACCGCCCATGTCCGAACCCGCCGCCCAGGCGCACCCCGTTCCCCAGCACGTCCACAACGCGCAGCTCCAGGTCTCCGCCGCCCTCGAGAAGTCCGAGGGCAAGCCCGTGGATCTGCTCAAGGCGCCCTGGGCCGAGGTGGAGACGGCCGTCACGAAGCTGGTGGGGCCGTTCCAGCCGAACAGCCCGGATCACCAGGGGCTGGCGCTGGGCCTCGCGGGCGCGTTCGCCATGCGGCTCATCACGGAGCACCAGGGCTTCTGGTTCCCCAACCGCGACTCGCCCGAGGGCGCCACGCTGGGCTTTCCCGACGCCATCATCATGCTGTCCCCGTTCGGGGCGGTGATGGACGCGCTGGTGCAGGGCAAGCTGTCGCGCCTGGAGGACCTGTCGCAGGACATCCGCCGCTCACTCGGGCAGGTGCGGCTGAGTGTCAATCCCTCGCAGGCCCCGCGCCTGGGGCCGGCGGACTACCAGCGGCTGTTCGACCCGGGCTTCCTCCAGTTCATCGTGGTGGATCCGGCCAAGGCCAAGACGGCCGTGGAGACTCGCCCGGATGCGCTGGCGCGCGATGTGCGTGACGCGCTCGGTCGGACCCAGCCGCCGCTTCCCCCCGAGGCGCGGCAGCAGTTCGAGGGGCAGATTGTCCAGTCCCTCCAGCGGCTGGATGCGACCAAGTCGCTGGCGGACCAGGCGGACCGCGCGCCTCGGCTCGCGGAGCTGATGACGCACCTGTTCGCCACCGTGGGCGGCACGGGCTCGGCGCCTGAGGAGTTCTGGCACGACATCGTCCTGCCGCTGCTCTTCATTGGAGCGCCCGCGAGCTTCCCGCCGCTGGATGAGGACGAACTGGAGGCCTTCCGCCAGGGCGCGGATCCGCTCGCGCTCTTCGTGGACGTGGTGCCGCACGCGCACCCGGCGCCGGACGAGGGCCTGCTGGGCGCGTTCGACATGTCGGAGATTGGCCTTATCCACCCGGCGTTCCAGAAGGTGGGTGCGCTGCGCCTCATCCGCATCAACGCCGCGCGCATCAAGCCGCTGCTGGAGAAGTTCGACGCGAACGCGACCGTGGACGTGCTCAACCGCTTCACGGCGCACGTGTCCCAGGCGGCCGGCAAGCCCGCCACCCAGTCTCCGCAGAGCCAGGAGATGCTCCAGGCCGCGATGACCCTGCTCATGGACCTGAAGCGCTCCGTGACGCAGGCGCAGGGCGAGCTGTGCCTGCGCCGGCTCACCGAGGCCGAGGCCGCCTCCGAGCAGGCCCTGGCCATCGTGCGCAAGGCCCTCCAGGGCCCGCGCATCATCCTGACCTAGTCAGTCGTCGGCGAGCAGTCGCGCCAGCGCGGCGCGCGACTCGGGGCGCAGCTTCTCGGAGGCCAGCCCCAGCGCGCGCCGCGACAGCAGTCGATGCAGCTGCGCGACGTCCGGTGGCAGTGCAGCGAGGTGCGCGGCCACCACGGCCGTGTCACCTCGGACCACGGGGCCCGTGAGTCCGCCCGAAAGTCCCCGTGCTTCCACGCCCCGCAACGCCGAGCGCATCAGGGGCAGCAGCGCCGCGAGCGCGTCGTCTCGTGCGATGCCCGCCGCGCCCAGCGCCGTGACCGCCGCATCCGCCAGCGCCACGAGCCCGCCCGCGCTCAGCACCGCGCCCGCGTGATAGGCGGCGCGCCGCGACTCGGGCACATCGAGCGCGTGAAGCTCCACATCCTCGGCCATTCGCCGCAGCACGCCGCGCAGCGCGGGGGAGCGCGTGCTGAGGGCCACGGCGTGTCCGGTGAGCGAATCCCGAGGCGAGGACACCGCGCACAGCGGATGGAATGAGCCGACCGCGCGGCCTCGCGAGGCATCCACGGCCGTGAGGGGGAGGGCGCCCGCGGTGTGCACCAGCGCCACGGTGCGCGGCAGGCGCGTCGCCAGCTCGCGCGAGACCGCGGGCACCGCCGCGTCGGGAACGCAGAGCAGGCACAGGCGGGCCTTCTTCAGGTCGTCCTCCGTCGCGGGCGCGAGCCCCAGCGCGCGTGTGCGGCGCTGGCCCTCCGCGTCACGCGAGGCCACCCGCACGGGCCAACCCTGGGCCTGGAGCGCGAGGCCCAGGGCGCCACCGAGTCTGCCGGAACCCACGATGACGATGGGAGGTCTCGGCGGCTCCGACGGGGCGCGGCGCCGCGCGCGAGGTGAACGGGAACGCATGGCCGCACGGTAGCAGCGCGTCATGCGCTCGGCTGTGTCATCCGACGCCACAGGCAGGGCCCAGGTTGTGGCTGGACATGTCACGCGTGCGGGCGCGCGAGGCTCCTCCGGCACTCGAAGGCGCACGGATGGCATCGCGACTGCACTGGCGCCGGGCACCCGCACTCCCCGAAGGACGCACCCCCGCGTCCCCCTCGCGAGGCGTGGGAAGGACACAGTGTCATGAAGAGCTTGGGCATGAAGCTGTCCGGTCTGGCATTCCTCCTGGCCGCACAGGGCGCGGCCGCGTACGACTACAACGTAGACCTCCGCAACACCGGAACGACCACGGCCTATGACGTGGCCGTGGTGCTGGATGGCGCCGAGACGGTCACCAACACCTTCGATGGCTACGGCTCCGGAGCTTGGGACGGCTACTTCTACGACGTGAGCAATCAGCCGACGGCGGACGGCAACACCGTCATCCACTGGCAGAACATGTGGGGCAACAACTCGCCCATCCCGCCGGGAGATCAGATCCACGTCGGGTGGAGCACGTCGGATTGCCACAGCACCATCAAGGACATGTACTGGACGAGCAAGACCGGCGGGCGCATCCGCGGCAGCGTCATCCTGAACGTGTCCACGGGCATCTCGTACCCCACGCCCACGCGGCCGGTGATCCGCTTCGATCACATCTACGCCACCGAGGTGGCGGTGCGCATGGAGCTGACGAACGTGCGCTTCGCGGTGGTGAACCAGGGCCTGTCGCTGGAGGGCCTGACGAGCGCCAACCAGGAGCTGATGGCGCAGCTGCGTCCGCTCGGCCAGGGCCGCTTCACGCTGGATCCGGGCCAGTCCATCTCGCTGGATGTGCCGGCGACCGTGAACGCGGGCCAGGCCCTCGTGGTCGTCTACGACACGGGTGCGACGGCCGCCAAGGCGGGCCTCGCGGCGGCAGCGGCGTCTGCGTCCAGCGCGCTCGCGACCCACTTCACGCAGGTCGTCAACCGCCCGAACAACCCCTGCCCCTGATGCGCTGAGCGCCTGAGCGCATCGCAGTCTTCAAGGCCGGATGCCGCGCAACCTCGCGGCGTCCGGCCTTCGTTTTCAGGCGCGCAGGAACTGGAGCTGGCCGGAGCGCACCTGCACGTGCACGCGGTCGCCCGCGCCGAACTCACCCGCGAGGATGCGCTCGGCGAGCGGACCTTCCACCAGCCGCTGCACCATCTGCCGCATGGGCCGCGCGCCCAGCTGCGGATCGAACCCGCCCGACTTCAGAAGGTGGCCCACCACGTCGTCGCCCGCGACGTACTCGATGCCGCGCTCGGTGGACAGCCGCTTGCTGCTCTCCGCCAGCAGCAGCGTGGCGATGCGCGCCACCTCCACCTCCGCGAGGGGACGGAAGGGCAGTCGCTCATCGATGCGATTCCACAGCTCCGGGGGCAGGGCCTTGCGCGCCGCCGAGGCCGCCGCCTCCAGCGCGTCCGTCGAGCCCTGCGCCGCGTCCGCGCCGAAGCCCACCGGCCGGCTCGTGCGCGAGAACGCCTCGGCGCCCAGGTTCGTGGTCATCACGATGACGGTGTTCGAGAAGTCGATGTGGCGGCCCTTGCCGTCCGTGAGGCGGCCCTCCTCCAGGACCTGGAGGAGGAGCAGCTGCACCTCGCGGTGCGCCTTCTCGATCTCATCCAGCACCACCACGGAGGAGGGACGGCGACGCACGGGCTCGGTGAGCTGGCCGCCTTCGCCAAAGCCCACGTAGCCCGCGGGCGCGCCAATGAGGCGAGAGACACCATGCGCCTCGGCCAGCTCGCTCATGTCCACCCGGACGAGCGAGTCGCGGCTGCCAAAGAGCACCTCGGCGAGCGCGCGGGCCATCTCCGTCTTGCCCACGCCCGTGGGGCCCAGGAAGAGGAAGCTGCCCATGGGGCGGCGCGACGCGAAGCCCGCGTAGTTGCGCCGGATGACCCGCGAGATCCGCCCGATGGCGTCCTCGTGGCCAATGACCCGCTCGGCCAGGTCGTGCTCCAGGAGGAGCAGCCGCGCCGAGTCGTTCATCAGGAGCCGCTCCTCGGGAACGCCCGCGAGCTTCGCCACCACGCGCGCCACGTCCGACGGCTCCACGCGCGTCTTGCCCTCGCGGTGCGCCCGGCTGCCGGCGAGGTCCACCACGCTGATGGCCTTGTCCGGCATGAAGCGGTCCGTCACGTAGCGGCTCGCCAGCGACGCGGCGGCCTCCAGGGACTCGGGCAGGTAGCGCAGCGCGTGGTGCTCTTCGTACCGGCTGATGATGCCCTGGAGGATCTGCACCGTCTCCGGGACGGAGGGCTCGTTCACCACCACGGCGGTGAAGCGGCGCTCCAGGGCCGGGTCCGCGGAGATGAACTTGCGGTACTCGTCGTGGGTGGTGGCCCCGATGCAGGGGAACTCCCCGCGCGCCATGGCGGTCTTCAGCTCGTTGGCCGCGTCCTGCGGCCCGTCGCCCGTGGAGCCCGCGCCGACCAGGGTGTGGATCTCGTCGATGAAGACGACCACGCGGCCCTCGGCCTTGCGGACCTCGTCCTTCAGCGCGTTGAGCTTCTCGGAGAACGAGCCGCGCAGCTGCGTGCCCGCCACCAGCGTGGCCATGTCCAGCTCCACGAGGATCTTCTCCGCGAGCGTGCCGCGCAGCTCCAGGAGCCGCTGCGCCACGCCTTCCACCACCGCCGTCTTGCCCACGCCGGGCTCGCCCAGCAGGCACGGGTTGTTGGTGCGCCGCTTGCCGAGGACGTCGATGACCTCCTCGACCTCGCGCGCGCGGCCCACCACGGGGTCGAGCTTCCCCTCGCGGGCGGCCTGGCTCAGGTTGCGCCCCAGCGAGGTGAGCATGGGGAACGTCTTCGGATCGAGCGCCAGACCGGAGGCCAGACCCCGCGCCGGGGCCGGAGCCAGCGCGGGCGTCGGCGGGGGCGTGGGACGCGCGGCCGGAGGCGGGGAGGCGACCGGCTGGACCCGCGAGACGGGAACGGCGGGCTTGGCCGGCTCGGCGGGCGGGAGGACGTCCTCGTCCGTGTCGATGAGGTCACGCGGCGACAGGGCCGGCGTGGCGCGCGAGGGCGGGGCGACGGGGGCCGGCGGCGGCGCGACGGGCAGGGGGCGGGGCAGGCTCACCGCGACGGCGGAGGCGGGGAGGGGAGACGGGGGCGCGCCCAGG
>NZ_JAHNZT010000023.1 GCF_019039035.1 Citreicoccus inhibens
TGCGCGAGCTGGCCCAGGAGTATGGCTTCACGCTCCGGGCCCCCAGACGACACTCCCAGGTGAGGCCCCGGTGCGCACCACGTCGACGCCCTTCGCCGCGATGGGTCGTCGAGCGAACCCACTCCTGACTCAACCGCTTCCGACGTCTGCTGGTGCGCTGGGAGAAGCGAGAGGACACCTACGTCGCGATGCTGCACTTTGCGCTGGGCATCATCACTTGGTTCCACGCGCTCCTACCGAAATAGGTTCTAAGGCCCCGTTGAAGTTTCTTGAATGCAGTCCACAAGGTCTAGACACACCAGGCCTCTCGGCAGTGCATCCCCTGACACGTCTGGCTCAGGCATTGACGTGTCAGGGCGCTTCTCGCCGCGAGAAACGCAGCCATGACACGTCAATCACATCCTTGACGTGTCAAACCCAGTGCCGACACGTCAACACGTTCGAACAAGTCCAGACGGCACGGCCACGAGTCTTTTCGCCTCGGACTTCAAACATCTGCCTTAGACTGAGGGCTCCTCCCAAAGGAGTCCCAATGGCTCATCACTCCACTCGAACTACTCGGAACCACGGCCACAAGCGACCCCATTCCCTCGCGACAATCGGTGCCGTCGTGATGCTGTCGTCTTGCGCGACGCGGGGAAGCGTCGCGCCAGCGGCTGACGACACCACTCTCTTCGTCGGCAAGATCATCACGCTGGATGGCAAGGGCACGATTGCTGGCGCCGTCAGCGTGGATGGACGCGGGCACATCGTGCAGGTCGGAAGCGCGGAGGCCCTGAGCGCGGGGCGCAGCGCCACTGCGAAGACCATCACTCTGGAGCCGGGGCAGGTCCTCATGCCTGGGTTCATCGACCCGCACCTGCACTTACTGCCGACGCTGCTCCAGAGCGTGCTGGGGACGCACAACCTGGCGCCGTGCCTCCCCCCGCCCTACAACGAGGCGTCCGCCGAGACGTGCGCGGCCCATACAGACCTCCTGGGCGCGCTGAACTCCATGAAGGTGGCCACCACGCCGGACACGGCCAAGATGTTCGTCCTCGGCATGAACCTGGATCCGTCCCGCCAGGCCTTCATCCCGAAGAAGTGCGGCGTCACGGTCACCACCGACTTCATGAAGCAGCCGAAGCTCTACGTGGACGCCTGTGTGTCCAAGGACCGCCCGGTCCTCATCCTCGACCAGTCGGGCCACCTCGCCTACGTCAACGACAAGGCCATCGCGGCGGTCTGCAAGGACAAGAAGCCGTGTACGCCGCCGGACTCGGTGACGAAGAATGGCGGCCACTGGGTCACGGATGCGAACGGCAACTTCACCGGCCTGATTGAAGAGGCCGCGGGATATGCGCCCTTCCTGGATGCCACCGAACAAGGCATCCTGATGAACACGACGATTCCGCAAGGGAGCATCAAGGAGGTCCAGGAGGCCATCCAGTCCCTGCGCAAGGCGGGACTCACGACGGTCGCGGACGGCGGACTGTCGAGCCGCTCGCAGCTCGACATGGTGAAGATCCTCGCCGAGAACCCGAACTTCCCGCTGCGTGTCACAGGCGTGGTGACCCACCTCGCCGCCGCGGCCAAAGAGAAGGACCACGTCACGATCGAGAAGGAGCTTCAGCCCACGGGTCCCACCTGCGACCCCAAGGCCGATCCCCAGTGCGTGCTGCCCAAGTGGCTGGGCGCCGGGGCCATCAAGCTCTGGGTGGACGGTTCAACCCAGGGATGCACCGCCCTGCTCGAGAAGCCCTATGTGTATAATGCCAAGGGCCACTGCCCCGACGCCAACGAGGGCCAGGGGGATTTCAAGAACACGCAGGCGCTCGTCGCGGCCATGCGCACCCTCTGGAACCGTGGCGGCTGGCGCTTCCAGCTCCACGCCAATGGCAATCAGGCCAACCAGTGGGCGGTCGAGGCGTTGGCCCAGCTACAGTCCGAGCACGTCAACGACCATCGGATGCTGCTCATCCACAACACCGTGGGACAGGAGTCGGTCTCCCGGGCGATTGGCGAGCTGCGCAAGGGCACGTATGCCCTCACCCAGACGACCCGGGCCCCGAGCGTGGACGTGCGGGTGACGCACCTCATCGGCCACGTGGCCTACTGGGGCGATGCCCTCTCGCAAATGCTTCAGAAGGATGGCGCCCTGGGCGGCGGTGACATCGATCCCGTGGCGTTCGACCGGCGCTTCGACATCCCCTTCTCGCTCCACAGCGACTCGATGGTGACCCCGGCCCGCCCGCTGTGGTTCGTGGAGCAGGCGGTCACCCGCCGCACGTGGGCCTACCCCGACTTCAAGCAGACCTACGTGCTCGGAGCCGAGCACGCGATGACCGTCGATGAAGCCCTGCGCGCGGTCACCATCGAGCCGGCCCGCCAGCATGAACTCGACAAGTGGGTCGGGAGCATCGAACCGGGCAAGGTGGCGGACTTCGTCGTGCTCGGCGCCAACCCGCTCGACTTCGATCCCGCGAACCATGGCGACCCGACGCAGATCAGCAAGATCGCGGTGATCCGCACCTACGTGAACGGACAAGACACCTCCACGCAGAACTGAGTGAAGGCCCGTGGCGCGCCGTCGCATCACGGACGACGCGCTCGGTGCGACGGTCACGGCAATGAAGCCGCGCTCACCCGACGAGCCACACTTGTCGGGTGAGCTGCGACTTCAGATTCGCGAGGCGCCCGCGCCCATTCAGAGGCGCCCGCGGCGTGGCGCCAAAGCGTCGCGCGTTCCGTCCCGTCCTCATCGTGTGCAAAACCTCGTCCTGGGCACTTCTCCGCGCCTCGGATTGGAGGTCCATCTGCGCGCCGTGCAATGACAGTTCGTCGCGCAGCCGTCGGAATGCACATTACCCCGCTCCAGGGTGTGGTTCTCCAGCCCTCGAAATACCCCGGCTCCGGATACCTGAAGCAGGTGCTGGGTCAGCTTCGAGTTGGTCCCGCAGGCGAAGCCGCTCGTCGCGACGACGTTGAACGACCCATCCGTGTTGCGCTTCACCGCGCCCACTTCCAGGCCGTCGCTGTCGCACGTCACGGTGTAGCCGGCGATCGACACGAGATAGACAGCCTCTCGAACCGTATCAATCGGCGTCAACAGGGCCTTGCTCCTATCGAGGGTCGCGTACGTGGCGACCTGGGCCCCCAAGGTCGCGACGAAGAAGAACGAGGGACAGCTCTTGTCGTCTCCACAGGTCCACCAATTGACCGCAGCCCGCGAAGACCGGGGGGCGAACGAAGCACGTCACGCCCGGGAGAAGAGCTGGCGCAAATGGGGGTATTCACGAGGAGACTCCAGGGAAGTGACACACGTGCCGGCAAGGCAACGCCAAAGCCAGAGTCGCGCCTCGAGCGTCAGGGCTCGTCGAGAATCAATGTGACGTCTGCGTCTTCGGGGCATCAGACCTGTCCACGCCGAAGAGGGGGCGACGCAGGTGGGACGCATGGCCTCTTGCATCACGGGTCTACTCCGACCGGACAGGTGCCCTCCCCTCGCTTCAGGACATGGCGCTCTCGCTCTTCGACGTCGCCCGCGGGCTCGACGTGGAGCACGACCTGCGTCAGGTCCGTGCCCTCGCAGCTCACGAACCCTTGATTGGCGATGACATCGAAGGAGCCATCGGGATTGGCCCTCACGCCGCCCTGCTCCACCTTGTGCGGCACGTAGGTGTAGCCCAAGGAATAGACGAGCAACGTGGCATCCTGCGCAGTGTCGATGTCCCCCAACAACACCCGAAGCGCATTCACCGTGGCGTACGTGTGAATGTCGTCGCCTTGGGTCGTGACGACATAGAACTCCGAGCAGGTCTCCGTGCAGAAGCGATGGAATCCCCGAGAAGACGCCGTCTGCTTCAGGTACTCCTGACACAACGGGACGTCCGTGGCCCTTCCGCAGGTCTCTCCCGCCTCGGACACCGTGATGAACGGCGAATCGCTCGGCGCGACGCGGGCAACCGTTCTCCGCAGCGCAATGGAGTCCGGCATGGAGGGGAGGTGCAGCGCATCGAGGGCAGGATGGCCGCTCTGATTCACCTGCACCTCGGTGAATCCCTCGACGTCGACGCGGTCGTCGACCTCAGCACCCCCACAGCTCGCGAGCCACATCAATGAGGCCAGTGAGAGACGCAGAATCGGATGGGTGCATTGGTGCAATGGAGTGGTCGTCACGAGATGTCCCCCTGAGAGTGGAAAGCGCGCGGGCACAGCAATGGCAGTGCCAAACCGAGGCCAAGGAGGAACCTCACCTGCGAGCCTCAGAGAGTTGAGGTGGCGTCAGGTTCCTGAGAGGGCGAGCCCCGGCTGGGGCTACTCGGCCTCAGCCTCGATGAGGCACTCGATGGCCCCCCCGTAGACCCGGTCATAACGGTAGCCCGTCAACGTCTCGCAGATCTCGATGGGGAGAGAGAAGACGTAGTCCACGCCACGGCCTTGGGCGCGTTGCTTCGCGAGCAATCGCTGTCGAATCTCCATGTAGCAAGGGGGTGGCGTGCCGGTTGCTTCGATGTTGAAGCGGCTCTCGCTCGCGTTGTGCTCGACCCTCCAGAGCATGGCTCCGCCGCGATATCCCCTGGCACTGGAGCCCATGCAGGTCTCATCCGCAACGCACTGGAGGACCTCTCCCTGTTTGGACAACTCGCGCGGAATGTCCTCGTCAAAGCCCATGAAGTACGTGCTCATGGAGTTGAAGGAGACGAGGTTCCAGCCAGAGGACAGAACGGTGCTGGTGATCGCATCCGACTCGGTGTTCGACGGCGCCTTCGCCAACTGGAATGCCGACCACAGCGCGTCCATCTCGATGCCTCGCGTCGCGACCCAGGAAACGTGAAATCCCAAGAGATGCCCCCTCGTGATGCGCCACCCGCTCCGGCGGGTTCGTCTGTGTGATGGCCAGAACGCTACCAGGGGCGTCTGACAGCGCGAGGGTGAGACTCCCCCAAGCGTGGTTCGCACCGGCTCCCATCATCTGATGAGCGCGCCCCTTCTCCCCGGACTTTCGCGCAGGGTTGGGGGTGGAACTCGCGGCCCACGCCGGCATGGCCCCGCGCATGGCCGGCGACGCCTGCAGCACGGCGGTAATACGCGCCCACGCCGGTGGCCGAAGTCCGCTCCTCCCACCCCTCCTGGGTGAGGGGGCGGGATGGCCTTGGGGGCCCCGCGATGACTGGCAACAGTTTGTCTGGAACTTTTCCACCCAATTCCATGCCTCTGGCGTTGGCCAGGGGGTGTCTTGCATTTCGATTGAGCCAGCCACCGGACGCACGCTAAGCCTTGGGATCATGGCCAAAACAGGACTCCCCCTTGTCGTGGCATTGGTTGCACTGACTGGCTGTTCACCTGACGCGGGGTCGAACTCCGGCACTCCCTTGCTGGAGACGACTCCCGCGCGGCTTGCTCGCGGCTGCCCGCTTCCGGAGCACCCCACGCCGGAGTGCACCGGCGTGCCCCCGGGAACGGTGCTGACGGACTTGCCGCTCAATGACTCGGGAACCACCTACCGAGTCACCACCGCGGGCGCCGTCATCGATGGCAGGCACATCGCGGGGAACCTCCTCATCGCCGCCAACAACGTCACCGTCGTGAACAGTCAAATCGACGGCACGGTCATCAACGAGTACGGCCCCAATCACTATCCGTTCACCATCACTGACTCGACCGTCGGTCCGGCGACCGGCTGCATCACCGCCCCCGGCGTGGGCGAGTCCTCGTACACCGCGCTGCGCGTCCACGTGCGCGGCCATGACGATGGCTTCCGGATGTCTGGCAACACCGTGACCATCCGCGACTCGTTCGTGAAGCAGTGCGCCAATGCCACCAGTCACGCGGACGGCCTCCAGGCCTACTGCCCCGACGCGGCCTGCACCCACCTCGCCTTCGAGCACAACACCGTCGATGCGCGCGGCATCGATGCGACGTTCATGGTGAACTTGGTGGACCCCAACGTCGGCGAGGTCTCCGTGCGGGACAACCTCCTGATGGGCGGCGCGTTCACCCTCGTCACCGAGTGGCACTCGGGCACCGCGTGGGAGATTCATGACAACCGCATCGTCAACGGAGCCTGGACCTATGGCCCCGCGAGCGCCGAAGGAACGTGCAGCCACCAGAACTGGTCTGGCAACTCCCTCGTGACCATCGACGCCTCCTACGCCATCACGTCCACCGTCAGCGCGCTCCCCTGCATTGATTAGGGGCAGGCCACGACAGCGCTACACGGGGACCCCGGGGAGGAAGGCGCGCTCGTAGTCCGCCAGCAACTCCGGGAAGGCGACGCACTTCTGGGACTCGGGATACACGCCCGTGGAGTAGCGGATCGCCGCGTAGCTCCAGATTTCAGTGAACAGGGCCAGCCGTGCCTCGCGTGGCGCACGGCGCACATGGTCGTGGAACGCGAGCACCTCCCCTTCGAGCGAGAAGGTCCGCAGGTAACGCGCGTGCGGAACGATGTCGTGCGCCACGCGGAAGATGCAGTTCTCCTCGGGCGTCCACAGCGGGTGCTCGCAGTGCTCGGTGTTGATCTCCAGCCGTCCTCGCTCCATGTCCGCGAGGATGTCTTCCGGTCCGAAGTACACCGTGCGCGTCGAGTACGTGATGGACAAGCGCGACTGCACGAACGCGTAGACTTCTCGCGCGTGATGGAGCAGCGCTCGCCACGAGTCCGCGTGGGCCGGATCCACCTCCCGCGCATCTGCCTTGTAGGCCTGGGTCACCCGCGTCGCGAACGCGAACAGGGGCTCCGTCTGGAAGCGCTCGGGGACAGGGTCGGGATAGGCCACTTCGGGGAAGTACGCATCCAGCCCCGCCCACAGGTCGCGCATCGCTGAAGTCATCACACCTCTCCGACCTTCCACGATATCACTTCGAGCGAAGTCGCCGTGTGGGAGATGCTCCGCCTCCCATTCGTCGATGGCGTTCATTGGCGCGGGGACTTCCGCGTCCGCACTGGACCTCGCACTCGGGTTGAGGCTTGCTGTCTGAGCATGAGCTCCCATCCCATCGATCCAGTCGAGCGTGAGCGCCGCCTCGCGCGGCTCGCCGCGGCGCTGAATCGCGAGCAAGCCTCTCCGCCTCCGGCCCAGCAGGACTCCGGGCCGAACGTGCCCGTCATCGCGGGCTGCGTGACGCTGGCGGTGGGACTCATCACCGTGGCCATCTCCACGGGTGACTGGGCTTGGGTGATCCCCGCGCTCATCCTCGGCGTCTTCGCGGGCATCGCGGCCCTGGGGCGCTCGAGCAACCTCATCACCAGC
Source organism: Citreicoccus inhibens (assembly GCF_019039035.1). Taxonomy (GTDB): domain Bacteria; phylum Myxococcota; class Myxococcia; order Myxococcales; family Myxococcaceae; genus Citreicoccus; species Citreicoccus inhibens. The sequence goes on from NZ_JAHNZT010000023.1 coordinate 7,236, forward strand.
AACCTGCCCGCGGGCCTCGTGCCAACGGATCCCACCCAGGCTCGCATCGGCATGGGCGCGGAGGTGGCCGAGGACGCGGTGGTCGAGCCCGGCGCCACCGTCGAGATGGGCGCCACCATCGGTCCTGGCGCCGTCATCCGCAGCGGCGCGGTGGTGCGCATGGGCTCCACCGTCTTGGACGGCGCCCTCGTGGAGGAGGGAGCCATCGTCTCGTGGGGCTCGACCGTCCACGAGGACGCGGTGGTCGGGCGCGGGAGTGTCGTGGGCGCGGGCTCCACGGTGACGGAGGGCGCACACGTCCCCCCGGGACAGCACCTCATGCCCGGCTCGACCTGGGCCACTCGGACGAGCCCCCCAGCCATGTCGTCGAGTTCCCCCCCACCTCGCGCGACGGAGCCCACGCGCGGCGCCGAGGTGGATCCCCGCCAGGTGAGACTGGATGGCATCTGCGACCGGCTGGAGGCAGAGCTGCGGCAGTCCTCACCCGACCTGCGGGCCGCGATGGGCGTGTCCGAATCGACGGTGACGGCCCTTCGACAGATGTGCCATCGCGTGCTCTCGCGCGAGAAGTTGCTGCGCGCGGAGGCGGCGCCCGAGACGATGTCCCTCCTGGAGCAGGAGAAGGCCGAGTTGGAGCGCAAGCGAGACGCCGCCTCCGACGCCGCCGTGCAGCGCTCGCTCGGCAGCGCGGTGCAGGCCATCTCCGAGCAGCAGCGGCACCGAGCGCTCCTCCAGAAGAGCGCGGACCGCCTGGACGCCGAACTGACGCGCCTGCAGTGGACGCTGGACGGCATGTCCACCCAACTGGTCCGCCTCCGCAGCGCGGGCCTCGAAGCCACCTCGCCCGACGCGAACACGTTGGACGGACTCCAGCAACTCTACGGAGAGATCGACGCCATCGCCGAGGGGCTCGAGGAGGTCGCGAAGGTCGATCAACAGGTCCACGGCTTCGAGCCCATCGCGGACATCGGCTCCGAGTCTTCGCCCGCGCCGGCGAGCCGCACGCGCACGCGATAGCGCCGGGCCCTAACCGCGACGCCGCCAGGTGCCCAGCATCTGGAGCGCCACCGCGACGAGCACCGCCACCGCCCCCACCGGCGCGAACACGATGCCGAGGGATGGATCTCCCTCCGGGTGCGCGATGCCACCCAACAGGAAGCCGAGCGGCAGCGCGAGACTGCCCGCGCGCAGCAGTCGCGAGGCCCACGCCCGGCTCGCTTCGCTCAGCGCGGGCGCCTCCGCCCACCCAACGTAGACCAGATGCAGCAACCCCAGCGCCGCGCCATGAAAGTGCGCCAGGGACCAGAGGCGGTGCGCCCAGGCATCGCCCACCAGCGGGGCCCAGCGAAAACCCTCCATCGCCTCCAGTCCCACGCCAAGGGTGAGCGAGACGAACAGCAGGGTCCAGCCCCAACGCGCATGGGCGCGCGGGCGGTCCTCGGTGCGCAATTGCGTCTGCGTGTCCGTCACGTCACTCGCCTATCTGGATCGCGGGTTGGGCCGCGCGCCGTCGAAGCAGCTGCTCGATGATGAGGGGACGCGGCCTGAGCGCGTCGTCCAGCGGGACGGCCGCGTCCGGGCGAGGAATGCCTCGCGGGTCCAACTTCTCCCACCACTCCCGCCACTGGGCAATCACGGCGGCGCGCTCGGCGACAGGCGCTTGGAAGTCGAAGCGCGGCAGCCGCGCGGAGGAGCCCGCGAGCGCCGGACGCACCCCACCCGCCTGGGTCACGAGTCGCTCCAAGGATTGCCAGGCCACGCGACGGACCGCGGGATAGTCGTCCTCCAAGGCCTGGGTGAGGAAGGGCACGGCCCAGAGCCGCGCCAAGGGTTGAGCGGTGGCGCTGCGTGCATCCCCCAGCGCCGACGCCGCGACCACACGCTGCACCACGTCCCCAGCGAGCAGCGCGCGGATGCTCTCGGCCACGTCGAAGCTTGAATCCACTGGGAGGTCCTCGCGGGGCGGCAGGCCCCGCTGCGCCTGGAGCGTGGTGGCCGCCCACTTCGCGCTCCGGTCGGTGTGACACAAGGTGCAGGCCTCCGGCATCTCCTGTCGCCACGCGCGCGATGGGTCCGGCGTCTGGATGCGATGCGAGGGATGCACCGTCATCACGCCATAGACCATCTTCGGCATGTGGCAGGCGTAGCAGTCCGTACCCGCCGAGCCCTCGCGGTGACGGCTGTGCCCGGCCGCGCGCGCGACGAGGTCCGCGTGGCAGCTCCGGCACGCCTCGGGTCCGCGCATCTCGGGTTCGAGCATCCCGCGAGGATCCCCCGCGTGCATCGCGTGGCAGTGCGTGCACGTCAGCCCGCCGCGCTGGAAGTCCTTCGACAACAACAGGCCCTGGTACTCATAGGCCGTCAGACGCGGCGTGCCGTCCCGCCAGAAGCGCAGCGACACGTCCACGCCTTGGAGGTGACTGTCACGCTGCAGCGGCGCGGTGTAGCGCGAGAGGTCCTCTCCCGCAGTGTACGGATCGCCGTTCGACAGGAACTCGCGGATGCGCGCCAACGGCTCCGGCGTGCGCTGCCCGTGGCAGTGGCCACAGACCTGCACACGAGGCAGCGCGTCCAGGCGCTCCGGATTCAGGATGGAGAGGTCCGAGGCCCCTGAGTAATGCAGGTAGTAGCGACGCACCGGTGAGGTGTTGCGCGCCACGTGCTCGGCCCCCGGGCCATGGCAGGCCTCGCAGGCGATGCCCAGCTCCGCCACGTGACTGTCGAAGCGGGCGCGCTCCCAGTCGTAGCCCGGCTGCGCCTTCACGTTGTGGCAGAAGATGCAGTTGCCATCCCAGAGCGAGCGGTGCGCGTTGAAGTCCAGCCCATCCGGGTCCAGGAAGCCCGCGCTCAGGTGGAACCAGCGCCGACCTTCGATGTCCCACGCGACGGGCAAGCGGATGTACCGGTCCCCCTCACGCACCAGGTACTGCTGCACCCGCCGAGAGCCCACCGTGCGCGCCACCACCTGCTGGCGGATGCGCCCTTCTCCATCACGCGTCTCGACGAGGAAGTGTCCCCCCTCGCGAAGGAAGCGCGAGGTGACCCCCTCCACGGTGAGGCTCACGCCGCGGAAGTCGCCCAGCACCGAGTCCGCCGTCGCCTCCTGCGTCATCGTCCGATGGAACGTGCGGCGCCAGCTCTCCTCGTGCACGGGATGACAGGCCCGGCACGCGTCGGAGCCGACGTACTCGACGGGCGCCAACGCCACCGGAGTCCGCACGTCGCGAGCCGCGGAGCGCACGCGCCACACGAGCAGCCCCGCCCCCAACGCGATCGCGAGTCCCCACACCAGGACACTCCCGCGGCTCCCCTCACCCCGTCGCCTCATGAGGTCAACTCGGCCCCGGGCTTCACGCGCTTATTCCTGTGATTTCCTGAGATGCATTCACCGTTCTTAATCCGGCCTTGATCAATTGTGATTCCGACCCACGCATGGTACCAAATCCGCTCCGGCGGGATTGATCCGTTGGAGCAACACGGGCCAGCGAATTGGACGACAGGTCGCGGCCCGACATGCGGGGCCACACTTGAAGAATCAATCTGCAACGCGACGGCCCGGGAGCTCCCGGAGCGCGATCGCCGCGAAGCTCCTGGGCGCGGTCTGGCTGGTGACCACACTGGGTTGCCACGGTGCGGGCCAGGAGGCCCAGCCCACATCCTCGGAGGAGACGTCGAGCAGCGGAGCGACCCACAAGGTTCAGCTCAGCGCTGCGGCGGCCGCCAGGCTGGAGCAGCATGGCGCCAAGGTCGTGGGCGACTACGGCGCCTTCAAGGTGCTCGAGGTCGACGAGGCCGGGGCGAGCTCCCTGCCTGAGGGCGCGGAGATCCGCGATGACTACAACGAGATCCTGCTGAACACGGGGACCCTCGACACATCCTCGGTGCAGGGCAAGTCGCTGCGCGCGCTGACGGCGCCGGTGAGCAAGGGCTTCCACATCGTGCAGTTCGCGGGCCCCGTGCGGCCCGAGTGGTACCAGGCCCTGGTGGCCACGGGCGTGCGGGTCGTCACGTACATCCCGAACAACGCGTACATCGTCTACGGCGACGCGCCCACGCTCTCGGGCCTCCAGAAGCACGTGTCGCGCGCAAGCTCGGGCATCCAGTGGAGCGGCGAGTACCTGACGGACTACAAGCTGCACCCGTCCATCCAGTCCGCGGACCCCAAGGTCTACAGCATCCAGTTGCTCAAGGACTCGGCTGAGAACGCGCTCACGCTGAACCTCCTCAACCAGCTCCAGTACCGCGTGCCGGTGGTGCAGGAGAGCCAGGACTACGTGAACGTGGTGGCCTACGTGAACCGCGACGCGGTCTACGAGTTGGTCTCCCGTCCGGACGTGTTCTCCATCAACCCGCGTGCGCCGCGCCGGAAGTTCGACGAGCGGCAGAACATGATCGTCTCCGGCAACCTCAACGGGAAGAACCCCACGGGGCCGGGCTACCTGGCGTGGCTTGCGTCCAAGGGCTTCACGCAGGAGCAGTTCACCGCCTCGGGCTTTGGCGTGGACGTCAGCGACAGCGGCCTGGACAACGGCACGACGCAGCCGAACCACTTCGGCCTCTACCTGCGCGGCGACATCACCGGCACGAGCCGCGTGGTGTACAGCCGCCTCGAGGGCACCCCGAACACGGGCAGCACCCTGCAGGGCTGCGACGGTCACGGCACCCTGAACACGCACATCATCGCGGGCTACTCCAACCGGACGGGCGCGCCGTTCGCGGACTCCGCGGGCTATGACTACGGGCTGGGTGTTGCCCCGTTCGTGAAGGTGGGCGCGTCCGTGGTGTTCGACCCGGACTGGACCGACGCGATCTACGAGGACCTCCAGGCCCGCGCGTACCGAGACGGCATGCGCATCAGCAGCAACAGCTGGGGCGCGGACGAGAACATCTACGACTCCGACGCGCAGCGGTACGACGCCCTCGTGCGCGACGCGCAGCCCACGGGCTCGGCCGTCCCGGCGCCGGGCAACCAGGAAATGGTCATCGTGTTCGCGGCAGGCAACGCGGGCCCCGCCACCAAGACGCTGGGCACGCCGGGCACGGCGAAGAACATCATCACGGTGGGCGCCTCGGAGAACGTGCAGGCCTTCGGCGGCGCGGACATGTGCGCCACGCCCGACAGCGAGGCGGACAGCGCGCTCGACATGGTCGGCTTCTCCAGCCGCGGCCCCACGACGGACGGCCGCAAGAAGCCGGACATCGTCGCGCCGGGCACGCACGTGTCCGGCGGCGTGGCGCAGAGCGCGGAGCAGCGCGCGAACCCGCCCGCCTTCCCCAACGGCAAGGCGCTCTCGTGCTTCGTCGCGGACGGCGTCTGCGGTGGCCCGAGCAACTCCCCCTACTTCCCCACGACGCAGCAGTGGTACTCGGCGTCGTCCGGCACCAGCCACTCCACGCCGGCGGTCGCCGGTGGCGCGGCGCTCGTGCGCCAGTACTTCATCAACCAGGGCGTCACGCCGCCCAGCGCGGCGATGACCAAGGCGTACCTGATGAACTCCACCCGTTACCTGACGGGCACGGGCGCCAACGACGACCTGTACTCCAACAACCAGGGCATGGGCATGATGGACCTGGGCATGGCCTTCGACGGCGTCGCGCGCAAGCTCGCGGACCAGACGCCCGAGGACCTCTTCACCGCCACGGGCCAGACGCGCGTCTTCACGGGCGCGGTGAAGGACTCCACCAAGCCGTTCCGCGTGACCCTGGCCTGGACGGACGCGCCGGGCTCCACCACGGGAAGCGCGTGGAAGAACAACCTGGACCTGTCGGTGGACGTCGGCGGCAAGAGCTACAAGGGCAACGTCTTCACGAAGGGCGACTCCGTCACGGGCGGCACGGCGGATGACAAGAACAACGTGGAGAGCGTCTTCCTGCCCGCGGGCGTCTCGGGGGCCTTCACGGTCACGGTGACGGCGGCGAACATCAACTCCAACGGCGTGCCGAACAACACCCCGGCGCTGGACCAGGACTTCGCGCTCGTCGTCTACAACAGCTGCAACGACACCTCCGCGCAGCCCAGCAGCGTGACGGCCTCGGTGGCCGGCGACAACGTCATCAACCTGGCCTGGGCGGCGAACGACGCCACGGCCTACAACGTGTACCGCGCCACCACCGCGGGCGGCCCGTATACGCGCATCGCCACCACGACCAGCGCGGCCTACTCGGACACGAGCGTGTCCGGCGGCACGACGTACTTCTACGTGGTCCGCGGCGTCATCTGCGCCGAGTCCACGGCCTCCGCGGAGGTCTCCGCCACCGCGACGGGCCAGTGCACCTTGCAGCCCGCCTTCGACGGCCTCACCTCGGCCGCGAGCGCTGGCACCAGCTTCTGCGCCGACACGCTGTCCTGGTCCGCGGCCACCCCGCGCTGCGGCGGCACGCTGAGCTACTCCGTCTACCGCTCCACCACGGCGGGCTTCGCCCCGTCCGAGGCCACGCGCATCGCCACGGGCCTCACCGCCACCACGTTCGCGGATGACGCGGACCTGGCCTCGGGCACCCGGTACTACTACGTGGTCCGCGCGACGGAGACCGCCGGCGCGACCGTGGAGGAGAAGAACACCGTGGAGCGGTCCGCGACGCCGTACGGCGCCTCGCTCCCCGGCCTGCGCTACAGCGACGACTTCGACAACAACCGTCCGGCCAACGCGGCCGCGTACTGGATTGCCACGGCGCAGACGGGCAGCACGAACACGCTCAACATCGTCACGAACTGCCACTACCAGTCCGCGACGAAGTCGTATCGCTTCGGCGCGGCCGCGACGACGTGCGGCGGCACCTACCCCATCAACACGGCGACCACGCTGGCACTGGGCGGCAACGGCACCACGGCCGGCATCAACGGCTTCGCCATCCCGGCGGGCACCACCGCCGCGACGCTGTCGTTCAACGTCTGGTACAAGTTCGAGAACCTGTGGGACGGCGCCTATCTCGTGTACAGCACCACGGGCGCGGCGGGTCCCTGGACCAACGTGGCCGACGCGGTGACGGCGAACGCGCCGTACATCACCGCCGGTGGCTATGACGGCGCGCTGACCAGCACCCCCACCACCCGCGTCTGGACGAACAGCAACGCGGGCGCGAACGGCGCGCTCAAGGCCGTCTCCGTCAACCTCAACGCGCTGGCGGGCCAGACGGTGTGGTTCGGCTTCCGCTTCTACAGCGGTAGCAAGACCGTGGCCGAGGGCCTCTACCTCGACAACGTCAGCCTGGTCGCGGACGCCGTGGAGAGCTGCACGACCAAGCCGCAGAACGCGGGAGCGGCCGTGGGCTACACGCTGAGCGGACTGTCCGGCACCACGCCGGTGGGCTCGCCTGCGACCTTCACCGTGAAGGCGGTCGACGCGCTGGGTCTGGTGGCGACGGGCTACACGGGCACGGCGGCCATCACCTCCACGGACACGAGCGCGGAGCTGCCCACGAGCGTCACGTTCGCGCAGGGCGTGGCGACCCAAGTCGCCATCACGTTCCACACCCTGGGCGCGCAGACCGTCACCGCGACGGACACGGCGAACGCGGCGTTCACCGCGTCGGCGAACACCACCGTCGTCTCGGGGCTGGCCAAGTCGCTCGCGTTCACGTCCACCGTGGGCGATGCCGTCGCGGGCACCGCCTTCTCGCCGGTCGTGAAGGTCAGCATCAAGGACGCGTTCGGCAACGACGTCACGTCGGCCACGAACAACATCATGCTCACCCTGGGCGGCGCGACGGGCGGCACGCTCTCCGGCACCACCACCGTGGCGGCCGTCAACGGCGTGGCGACCTTCAGCAACCTGTCCATCAACAAGGTGGGCACGGGCTACACGCTGGTCGCCACGAGCGCGGGCCTCACGGACGCCACCAGCACGGCGTTCAATGTCACCGCGGGCTCGACCGCCAAGCTCGCCATCCGCACGCAGCCGTCCAACGGCACCGCGGGCGCGGTCCTGTCGCCGGCGTTCCAGGTCGCCATCGTGGATGCCTTCGGCAACGCCACGCACGGCACGGAGCAGGTGACGGTCACCCTGACGGGCGGCACGCTGTCTGGCACCACCACCGTGGCGGCCGTGGACGGCGTGGCGACCTTCAGTGACTTGTCCATCGCCAAGGCGGGCACGGGCTACACGCTCGTGGCCTCCAGCAACGGCTTGCCCCAGGTGACCAGCGAGACCTTCGCCATCGCCGTGGGACCGGCCGCCAAGCTCGTCCTGCGCGCGCAGCCGGCGAATGGGACCTCGGGCGCGGTTCTGTCGCCGGCGCTCCAGGTCGCTGTCGTCGACGCGTTCGACAACGCCGTCGTCGACACCCGCTCCATCACGGTCGCCCTGGCCGGCGGTACCGCGGGCGCGACGCTGTCCGGCACCACCACGGTGGCGACGGCGGCGGGCGTGGCGACCTTCGGTGACCTGTCCATCAACAAGGCGGGCACGGGCTACACGCTCGTCGCCAGCACCAGCGCGCTGCCGAACGCCTCCAGCACCGCGTTCAACGTCGCCGCGGGCGCGGCGCACCACGTGGCGATCGCGCAGCAACCGTCCACCGTGGCCGCGGGCAGCGCCATCGCTCCGGCGGTCTCGGTTCAGGTGTTGGACGCCGTGGGCAACCTCGTCACCCAGGGTGGCACCGTGGTCACCGTCGCGCTCGGCAACAACCCGAGCGGTGGCACGCTGTCCGGCACCACCTCGGTGGCGGCCGTCAACGGCGTGGCGGCCTTCAGCGACCTGTCCATCAACAAGGTGGGCACGGGCTACACCCTCGCGGTGGGCGGCAACGGCCTCACCGGTGCGACGACCGCCGCCTTCGACGTGCAGCCGGGCGCCGCGGCGCAGCTCGTGTTCGAGCAGGGTCCGGCGGCGGCGCTCGCCTCGGGTGAGGTGTTCTCCGCGCGCGTGGCGGTGCTCGACGCGCAGGGCAACAAGACGCACGGCACGACGCAGGTCTCCCTGTCGCTGGCGAACGCCGCGGGCGCGACTCTGCGCGGCAACACCGTGGTGAACGCGGTGGATGGCGTGGCCACCTTCACGCTCTTGTCCGTCGCCAAGGCGGGCACTGGCTACATGCTGAAGGCGGAGGCCGCGGGCGCGGTCGCCGCGAGCTCGTCTGCCTTCCGCGTCAACGCGCCTCCGGCGACACAGCTCGCCTTCCGCGCGGCCCCGGGCAACATCCAGGCGGGCGCCACGCTGTCGACCCTCGAGGTCGAGGTGCTCGATGGCTCCGGGCAGCGCGTCACCGAGGGGACGGTCCACGTCACGCTGGCGCTGGGCGCGAATGCCGCCCAGGGACAGCTGCTGGGCACGCTCGAGGTGGACTCCGTCAACGGCGTGGCCACGTTCAAGGGCGTGTCGCTGCGCAAGGCCGGCACGGGCTACACGCTGGTGGCGAGCGCTTCGGGCGTCTCCAGCGTGACGAGCGCGGCGTTCACGGTGGCTCCGGCCGCCCCCGCCCGCTACACCGTGACGCTGGCGGCGACCACCGCGGCCGGTCAGGAGATCTCGTTCTCCGCCGCCGCCTTCGACGCCTACGACAACGCCTGCACGCAGTACACGGGCGCCGCCCGCGTGACGTCCACCGACGGGGCGGCGGTGCTGCCCTCCTCCGTGACGTTCGCGGCGGGCGTGGTGACGGACGCGAAGGTGACGTTCAAGACGGGGGGCGCGCAGACGCTCACCCTCACGGATGCGGCGCAGGCGAGCCTCACCGCCTCCGCGCAGACGACGGTGTCGCCGTACGCGGCCCCCACCGTGGCCATCACCAGCCCGAGCAACAACGCCAAGGTGTCCGGCAGCGTCAGCGTCATCGCCAAGGCAGTGGCGGCGCCGGGGACCACCATCGCCAAGGTCACCCTGTTCGTGGATGGCGCGGAGATCGCCACGGGCAAGACGGCCACGGTGTCCGGCTCGTGGGACAGCCGGGGCGCCAAGGCCGGCACGACGCACACCCTCACCGCGGTGGTCGTCGACAGCACGGGTAACTCGGTGACGTCCGCGCCTGTCACGGTCGTCATCGAGGCGGAGAGCGGCGGCTGCAGCGCGGCCTCCGGTGGCGAGGCGGGCCTGTATGCGGGCCTCCTGGCGCTGGCGCAGGTCGTCGTCCTGCGTCGCCGCCGCAACCGGGTGGCCTGAGTCCGGCCTGTCCTCCGAGGCGCTGAGGCAGGCGCCTCGGAGTCACTCGGACGGGGAAGCGCGTCCCGCCCGAGTGTCACCCCATCGCTGAGCAGCCATGAACGCGCCGGCGGGAGCTGCTCCCTCCGGCGCGTTTCCATTGACGGGTGCCTGGGCGGCCCTGCGCCGCGTCAATCCGAGCGCTTCACCTGGAGGATGCGACCCTTGAATCCCCACCCCGCTGGCTCCGTCTCCCCTCCATCGCGGAGGTTCTCCTTGTCACGACCATGGAGCAGGTGGTGGGCCCAGAGCGCGGCGCTGATCTTCCTCGTGGGGACAGCGCAGGCGACCGAGCCCGCCGAGTTGAAGGCGAAGGCCGACCGGCTCGCCCAGGAAGCGCGGGCCCTGGCGAAATCGAGCGGTTGTGGAGCCGTGGCGCAGTGCGAGGTGGCGGGCTTCGGCCACAAGGCGTGCGGCGGCCCGCGCGAGTTCATCGCCTACTGCACCCGGACCACGAACGTTCCGGCCCTCCAGGCGAAGCTCGACGCACTCACACAGGCAGAGCGTGACTGGCAACAGGCTGCGGGGCTGCGCTCGAACTGCGGCCTCACGCGACGCCCCCGGCCGCGCCTCGAGGACGGCCGGTGCGTCGCTCGGTGAGCAGGGTCGCGCAGACCCATCCACCCGACCCCGAGCGTGCTCCCCGGCGGCGTCCACCCGTGCTAGCCAAGCACCGTGGACACGCGCATCACCCTCCTCGATGCCCCGGCGACGGACTCGCGCGACCCCGGGGACTTCCCCAGTCCCTTCGATGAGCTGGGCCCCGCGCCCCTGGCCCGCATGGCCGCGGAGCACATGCAAGCCGAGCTGCGTGCGGGCCAACTCGTCCCAGGACTCTCGCCCTCCGTGCTCGACGGCCCCGACGGCGGGAAGATGTTTGGCGTGCTCGTCGTGGCGCTCCCGGACGGACGCTTCGGGTTCATCCGAGCCTTCTCCGGGATGCTGGGCGGAAAGTGGGAACACGCGGGCTTCGTGCCGCCCCTCTTCGACGCGCAGGCCCGAGCCCGCGTCGAGCTTCCCGGAGAGGCCACCGTCAAAGCGCTCATCGCGCGCGCCGAGGCCCATCGCACCTCCCCGGAGCATCGAGCGCTCTGCGCCGGGAGCGCGGGGCTCGACGCGCGCCACGCCGCGGAGCGCGCGACGCTGCGCGAGCAACACGAGGCCCGACGCCGCGAGCGACACGCACGCCGGGCCGAGCTGACCCCGCGCCTGACGGAGCCCGCCCGGAGCGCAGCGCTTCACTCGCTCGACCAGGAGAGCCGCGGCGACAAGGCCGAGCGCCGTCGCGTGGAGGCGCGCCACGAGGAGGAGCGCGCGAACATCGTCCCTCGCGCGCGACGTTCGGAGCGCCGGCTGCGCGCATTGGAGCGCCTGCGCCGCATCGTCTGTCGCGAGCTCATGCGCCGCATCCATGACAGCTATCGCGTCCGCAATGCGCGCGGGCAGGTGCGGCCCTTGCGGGAGCTGTACCTGCCGGGTGAGCCCCCCTCGGGCGCGGCGGACTGCGCGGCGCCGAAGCTGCTCGCGCACGCCTTCGCCGAGGGACTTCGCCCCGTGGCGCTCGCTGAGTTCTGGTGGGGCGCGCCGCCCAGCGCCGGGGGCCGCGCGAGTGGCGCGTACTACGCCGCGTGCCGCGACAAGTGCGGCCCCCTCTTGCCCTTCATGTTGGAGGGCCTGTGCGTGGCGAGGCCGCGGGCGTTCATTCCGCCTGTGCATCCGCCCACGCCGCTGGACATCGTCTACGAGGATGCAGCGGTGGTCGTCCTCGACAAGCCCGCGGGCCTGCTCTCGGTTCCCGGGCGGGACAGCGCCCTCACGGACTCGGTGCTGACCCGACTGCGCGAGCGCCACCCGAGCGCGGCGGGACCGCTGCTCGTGCACCGGCTCGACCTCGACACCTCGGGCCTGCTCGTCGCGGGACTGCAGGCCCAGGCCCATGCGGAGCTGCAGCGCCAGTTCACCCTGCGCGAGGTCACCAAGCGATACATCGCCTGGGTCGCGGGGAGCGTCCAAGGCGAGCACGGCGTCATCGACTTCCCGATGCGGGTCGACCTCGCGGACCGGCCTCGGCAGATCCACGACCCGGTTCACGGCAAGCCCGCGCTGACCCGATGGCAGGTGCTGGAGCGCCAGCCGGCCCGCACGCGCGTGGCCTTCTTTCCGCTCACCGGGCGAACCCATCAGCTGCGCGTTCACGCGGCGCATCCACTGGGGCTCGGCGCGCCCATCGTGGGAGACCGCCTCTACGGACACGCGGACGCGCGCCTCTTTCTGCACGCCGAGGCGCTGTCGTTCCGTCATCCGGTGACAGGTGAGCGCCTCGACTTCGAGCGGCCCGCGCCGTTCTGAAGCGACCGCTCAGGCAGCGCCATCGGCGGCGGCCGGTCCGCCCGACGACCGCTGCGCCAGCCCTGTGTGCAGCTTCTTCATCAGGTGCGTGAGCTGCTGCAACTCGTCATCCGACAGGCACTGACGGGCCTCGTCGTCCAGCCACAGGAGCCCCGCGCGCAGCATCTTCAGCTCCCGGCGCCCCGCGTCCGTCACTTCCAGGTGAACACTCCGCCGGTTGGTTCCCGCCCGGCGCTCGATCAGCCCATCCTCCGCCAGCCGATCGACCAGGCGGCTCACCGCCGGTGCGTCCACCATCAGCCGCTCCGCGATGAGCGACTGGTGCCGGAGCCCTTCCGTCTCGACGACCTTCAGGACGAGGAGCTGCATGAAGGGGCGACCGGTGTCCTCACCCACACGTTGGCGCACCAGCCGACCGATGACGCGCTTCAGCGCGCCCACTTGCTCCGCGAGGGTCATTGCGCGAAAAGATGATTGCGAACCACAACAGTTGTCAATTACATCCCCGCCGCTGTCCGCAGCCAGGGGGGACCACCGAACACGCAACACCCACCTCCGCCCGGTATGCCCTCCGCTTCCCTATTGATTCTGGTGCTCGCCGCCGCCTCGCCCCAGGCCGAGCCGGCCTCGCCACCGGTGCCCTTCCAGCCGACCGTGGAGGACCCCATGCTCGCGCCCGTCGCGCCCGCGGCGCAGCAGGTCGGCACCTGGGATGAGGCGCTGAAGCTGGTTCGAGAGAACTCGACCAACCTCCACACCGCCGAGGCCGGCGTGCAGCGCGCCGATGGCCGCTGGCGGCAGGCCCTGTCCGCGCTCTTGCCCAACGCGCGGCTGACCGCGAGCGTCAGCTACGACGTCCTCAACCCGGATACCCCCAGCGCCAGTCCGACCGCGGCGGGCACGGGCCGCACCCTCACCTCGCCGCTGGGCACCGCCACCGCGTCGCTCACCCAGTCCGTGGTGGACGTGAGCGCCTGGCGAGGGCTCTCGTCGACCTCGGCCGGACAGAAGGGCGCGGTCGCCAGCCTCCAGGACACGCGCCGGCGCCTCACCCTGGGGCTCGCGCAGACGCTGGTGGCCACGGTGGCCGCCGAGCGCGCCGCGGAGATCAACCGCGTGGGCCTGCGACAAGCGCTGGAGCGCTCCGCCCTCACGCAGCGCTCCTTCGAACTGGGGGCCAGCAATCAACTCGACGTGGTGCGGGTGAGCCAGGACGTGGCCGTGGCGCGGGGCGCGCTCGTCTCCGGTGACGAGCAGCTGCGCCGCGCCCGTGAGGCGTTGGGCGTTTCGCTCGGCTTTGACCACGCCGTCGGCGTGAGCCCCGCGTTCCAGCTCCAGGGGTTGGTCGACAACGCGCGGGCCGTCTGCGCGCCGCTCGACGCGGTGAACTCCCGCGCGGACCTGGTGGCCGCCCGCGCGCAGGTGGACGCCGCGCATGACAGCAAGCGGCAGGCCTCCGCCGGCTACCTGCCCACGCTCGGGCTGACGAGCAACACTGTCGGGTACACGACGGATCCAGGCTTCGGCCGGGTGGCCACCTGGAACATCGCGGCGGTGCTCACCGTGCCCATCTGGGAAGGTGGCCTGCGCGAGGGCCTGGTGCGTGAGCGCGCGGGCGTGGAGCGGCAAGCCGCCGAGGCGCTGGAGAGCGCGCGGCGCGACGTGGAGATTGAAGTGGCGCGGGCTCGCCGCGGCGTGGAGGTGGCCGAGGCGCTGGTGAAGACAGCGGTGGAGTCCCGCGACCTGGCGGACCGAACGGATCGGCTCACGCGCCGAGCGTTCGAGGTGGGCCGGGGCGGCAGCCTGGACCTGGTCCAGAGCGGTGCGGCCCTGCGCCAGGCGGATCTGACTTTGGTGTTGCGTGAGTTCGAGCTTGTCCAGGCGCGCCTGGACGCATTCCTGACGGAGGCCCGGTGCGACTGGTGAGAAGGGTGCGCCCCCTGACGGCGTTGGTGAAGACGGTGTGGTGTGCGTCCCTGGTGACGGGGGCGGTGGCGTGCACGGGCAAGGCAGCGCCTCCGGCCGCGCCTCCACCTCGCGAGGTGGAGGTGCTCACGCTGGCGCCCTCCCCCGTGCGGGACACGAGTGAATACCTGGGCTCGCTGCTGTCGCGGCAGAGCGTGACGGTGCTGCCGCAGGTGGCCGGCTACGTGCGCCGCATCCACGTGAAGCCCGGGCAGAAGGTGGAGCAGGGAGCGCCGCTGTTGGAGGTCGACTCGCGCGAGGAGACCGCCGCGCTCGACAGCGCCCAGGCCCAGCACAGCTCATCCGAGGTGAACCTGGCGCTGGCCCGGCGCACGCAGACGCGCACCGAGGCGCTCTACAAGGAAGGCCTCGCGAGCGGCCAGGAGCTGGAGGCCGTGCAGGCCCAGGTGCAAGCGGCCGAGGCCGCGTCTCGCTCCGCCGCGGCGCAGGTGGCGCAGAAGCAGGTGCAGCTCCAGTACCACGTGGTGCGCGCGCCCTTCGCGGGCACCGTGGGCGACGTGCTCGTGCGCCTGGGTGACTTCGTGGGCGCCACCACGCCCGTCACCAGCGTGGCCCAGGCGGACGCGCTGGAGGTCAGCGTCTCCGTGCCCGCCGCGCGCGCCCGGTCGCTCAAGCCGGACACCGTGCTGGAGGTGCTCGACGGCCAGGGCAAGGTACTGCTCAGCAGCACCGTCTTCTTCGTGGCGCCCCAGGCCGACCCGCGCACGCAGCTCGTGGAGGTGAAGGCGGCCTTCCGCAACACCATCGGCCTGCGCCCCAGCGAGCTGGTCCGCGCGCGCATCGTCTACTCCACGCGGGATGCGCTCCAACTCCCCGCGCTCGCGGTGGTGCGCCAGAGCGGCCAGCCCTTCGCGCTCGTGGTGCAGGACAAGGGCGGCAAGACGATCGTCGAGCGCCGGCCCATCACCCTGGGCACCCTGGGGGACATGGCCTACGTCGTCGAGGCGGGCCTCAAGTCGGGAGATCAGGTGGCGGTGTCCTCGCTCTACGCGCTGCGAGATGGCACGGCCGTGCAGGTGAAGCAGACCGCCCGCGCCGAGGCGCCTCCGGCCGCCGCTCCGACGACGGCGCCGGGAGGCGGTCCCGCCGGGGGCAGCCGCTGAGCGAAATCCGAGGCACCGGGCCCTGGACGCCAGTGCGTCCGGCCCGGACACCGCAGAGAGAATGAGGGCGTTCAAGCCGTGTTCGTCAATTTCTTCATCCGCCGGCCCGTCTTCGCGGCCGTCTGCTCCATCCTCCTGACGCTGGTGGGGGCGATCGCCATCCCGGCCCTGCCCATCGCGCAGTATCCGGACCTGGCGCCGCCCCAGGTGACGGTCACCGCCACCTACGTCGGCGCGAGCGCCGAGGTGGTGGAGAGCGCCGTCACGATTCCGTTGGAGCAGGAGCTCAACGGCGTGGAGGGCATGCGCTACATCACCTCCACCAGCAGCAACGACGGCACCAGTCAGATCACCGTCACCTTCGCGCCCACGCGCGACATCGAGGTGGCCGCCGTCGACGTGCAGAACCGCGTGAGCCGCGCCGCCGCGCGCCTGCCGTCGCAGGTGAACCAGACGGGCATCGTGGTGAACAAGGCCTCCAGCCAGATGCTGCTGACCGTGGGTCTCTCCAGCCCGGACAACCGCTACGACGCGAAGTTCCTCAGCAACTACGCGGACGTGAACCTGAAGGACGCCATCAAGCGAGTGTCCGGCGTGGGCGACGTGCGCATCTTCGGCGAGCGCAAGTTCTCCATGCGCCTGTGGCTGGACCCCACGGAGCTGGCGCGCCGCAACCTGACGCCGCAGGACGTGGTGCGCGCGCTGCAGGACCAGAACCTCCAGGTGGCCGCCGGCCAGGTGGGCCAGCCGCCGTCCAGCGATGATCAGCCCTACCAGCTCGCGGTGCGCGCGCACGGCCGCCTCGTGGAGCCCGAGGAGTTCGGCGACATCGTCATCCAGCGCGACGCGGACGGGAAGCTGGTGCGCGTGCACGACGTGGGGCGCGTGGAGATGGGCGCGGAGAACTACGGCACGCTCTTGCGCTTCAACGGCAAGACGGGCGTGGGCCTCGCCATCTTCCAGCTCCCCACCGCCAACGCGCTGGACGTGCGCGACGGCGTGTTCCGCGAGTTGGAGCGCCTGGCCAAGCAGTTCCCCCCGGGCCTGGAGTACCGCGCGGGCACGGACACCACGCTGGCGGTGCGCGCCTCCATCCACGAGGTCATCCAGACGCTCGTGGAGGCCATCGCGCTCGTCATCCTGGTCATCTTCCTGTTCCTGCACGGGTGGCGCAGCGTGCTCATCACCGCGCTCACCCTGCCCGTGTCGCTCGTGGGCACGTTCGCGTTCGTCCACCTGCTCGGCTTCTCCATCAACACCCTCACCCTGTTCGGCCTGACGCTGGCCACGGGGCTCGTGGTGGATGACGCCATCGTCGTCATCGAGAACATCGAGCGATTGATGGCGGAGAAGGGCCTGACGGCCCGACAGGCCGCGCGCGAGGGCATGAAGGAGGTGGCCGGCGCGGTCATCGCCATCTCCATCGTGCTGGTGGCGGTGTTCGTCCCGGTGGCCCTCTTCCCCGGCACCACGGGCGCCATCTACCGCCAGTTCGCGCTCACCATCGCCGCGTCCGTGGCGCTGTCCACCTTCTGCGCCCTGACGCTGACGCCCGCGCTGAGCGCGCTCTTGCTCAAGCACCACCACGGCCCCAAGTGGATCTTCTTCCGCTGGGTGGACCGCGCGCTCGACGGGGCCAAGAGCGCCTACGGCGCGGCGCTGCGCGGGCTGCTCAAGCACCCCCTCATCGTCCTGCTGGCGTTCCTCGCCTGCCTGGGCGGCACCGTGGTGCTGTTCCGCTCGGCGCCCACCGGATTCATCCCGGACGAGGACCAGGGCTACCTCATCATCTCCGTGCAGGGCCCCGAGGGCATGTCCCTTGCCCAGACGGAGAAGGTGCTGGCCGAGGCCGAGCAGGTGCTGCGCGCCCAGCCCGAGGTGGCGAACATGTTCGTCATCGGCGGCTTCTCCTTCCAGGGCACGGGCCCCAACCTCGCCACGCTCTTCACCACCCTGAAGCCGTGGGAGGAGCGCATGAAGCCCGGACAGTCCGTGGCCTCGCTGGTGGAGCGGCTGCGTGGGCCGCTGGGCAAGATTGGCGGCGCGCGCGTCATGCCCTTCCAGCCCCCGGCCATCCGCGGCGTCGGCAGCGTGGGCGGCTTCCAGTTCATCGTCGAGGACACGGCCGGCAACCACTCGCTGGACGAGCTGGCGTCCGCCACGCAGGACGTGGTGGCGGGAGGCAACTCGGACAGCAAGCTGCGCGGCGTCTTCACCGCCTTCAACGCGGACACCCCGCTGTTGGACGTGGAGGTGGACCGGCAGAAGGCCAAGGCGCTCGGCGTGCCCATGGAGCAGGTGTTCGGCACCCTCCAGCTCTACATGGGCAGCCAGTACGTCAACGACTTCAACTACGCGAGCCGCACCTACCGCGTCTACGTCCAGGCCGAGCAGCAGTTCCGCGACAGCCCGCAGGACATCGGCGCCTTCTACGTGCGCAGCGACACCGGACAGATGATTCCGCTGGAGTCGCTGGTGACGGTGCAGCCCACCGTCTCCGCGCAGGTCATCCGGCACTACAACCTGTTCCGCGCCGCCGAGGTGAACGGGCAGGCCGCCCCCGGCGTGTCCTCCGGTCAGGCGCTCGAAGCCATGGAGACCCTCGCCACGCAGCGACTGCCCCAGGGCATGAGCGCCGAGTGGACGGGCATCAGCCTGGAGCAGAAGGAGAGCGGCGGGCAGACGATGATCATCTTCGGGCTCGGCCTGTTGTTCGTCTTCCTGGTGCTCGCGGCCCAGTACGAGAGCTTCACCCTGCCCTTCGTCATCATCCTGTCGGTGCCCCTGGCCATCATGGGCGCGCTCGCGCTGCAACTGGCGCGCGGCTACGCCAACGACGTGTTCTGCCAGGTGGGCCTGGTGATGTTGGTGGGCCTGGCCAGCAAGAACGCCATCCTCATCGTGGAGTTCGCCGAGCAGCTTCGCGCCACCGGCAAGAGCGCGCTCGACGCGGTGGTGACGGCCGCCGAGGTGCGCCTGCGCCCCATCCTCATGACGTCCATCGCCTTCCTCCTGGGCGTGGTGCCGCTCATGACGGCCAAGGGCGCCGGCGCCGCCTCGCGAAACTCGCTGGGCACGGCCGTCTTCGGCGGCATGCTGGTGTCCACCCTCGTCAACCTCATCTTCATCCCCGGCCTCTACGTGCTGATGCAGCGGCTGCGCGGGGATTCCCGCCCCGCGCAGGATGAAGACGAGGAGTCGGGCGTGGCGCACGCGCCAACGCCGTGAGGTTCCGGGACCGGGGATGGGGGAGCCGGGCGTGGGAAATCGCCCGGCTTCCGCCCTCGGGCCCGCGTATCCTCCGCGCATGAATTCCGTCCGACAGCCCGCCGCCACCTACGTGCTCATCGATGCCGAGAACATCGACTGGGCCGTGTCCAACATCGTGGGGCGCCGCCCCGAACCCTTGGACCGGGTGCAGTTCGATCGCCTCGTCACGTTCTGCGAGAGCTACTTCCCCACCCCGGTGCGCTGCATCGTCGTCCTCAACGCCAAGGGGGAGCAGCTCCCCGACGCGATGATTGGCTTCGTGCGCGCCCTGAAGTCCGCCGGCTGTGAGGTGGCCCTGCTGCACGGCCGCCCGGACCAGAAGGTGGTCGACCTGGGCGTCCTCAAGCTCCTGGAGTCCATCCAGACCCAGCGTCCCAAGGCCTCCGTGGCGCTGGCCAGCCATGACGGCGCCGACTTCGCCGAGGCGCTCAAGCCCCTCTTGGACGAGGGCCGGCAGGTGGCGGTGATGGGCTTGCGCGAGTACGTGAGCCAGCGCTTCCGGGAGCTCGTCCCCGCGGGACTGAAGATTCTGGACCTGGAGCTGAACGCTCGGGTGTTCCAGCGCCCGCTGCCCCGCATGCTCCCGGTCAACGTGGACGAGTTCGATCCGACGCTCTTCCTGTAGGCGAGGGGGCGAGGCCTGAAAAAAGAAAAAGGCCCAGCCCCCGAAGGGCTGAGCCTTTGTCGTTCAGGACGCGAACTGTCTCAGACCGGCCGGACGTTCTGCGCCTGCAGGCCCTTGGGGCCGCGGGCCACGTCGAACTCCACCTTCTGGCCCTCCTGGAGGGAGCGGAAGCCCTGGGTCTGGATCGCGCTGTGGTGGCAGAAGAGGTCCTCGCCCCCGCCATCCTGCATGATGAAACCAAAGCCCTTCGCGTCGTTGAACCACTTCACGGTACCAGTCGCCATTACTCTTGCTCTTCTTCTTTCTTTTCCGGCTTCATGAATTGAGCCGGAGGCCACACTCGACTTGATGCTCGTGCGGCCGTTGCCATGTGTCACGTTTCGAGGCACTTGCCTAGTGGGCCTCTTGTGAAAAAGCCCCGTGACCTTGGGTTCGTCGTGGAACCCCGGGGCCCCCAAGTCCATTCCTGACCCCATTTTCGGCTCCGAGCGCCCAGAGCGTGCGTCCAACCCACGCCCACCTACCTGCTGACGGGGCGGCGAGGCGACAGGAGCCCCGCCAGCACGTCCACCCCGCGCAGGGCCACCTCTGGCGGGACGCAGGTGAAGCACAGGCGCACATGGTGGGGAAACGGACCAAAGGACGGGCCTGGGGACAACAGGAGGCCCCGCTCGGCGCAGGTCTCCATGAAGCTGGGCAGTCCCCGCGCATCCAGGTGCGCGGACACATCCAGGAAGAGGAAGGTGCTGCCCTCCGGGGGTGGCACCCCCAGCCGTCGAGCCGCCTCGTTGCCCACCTCGCGGTAGCGCGCCGAGGCGTTCGCCACCCACGCATCCCCCACGCTCCCCAGCACCCGGGTGGCCACGACCTGGGCCGCGGTGGGCGTGGCGTAGAAGCTGTGGGTGCTCACCTTGCGCAGGTGCCCCATGGCCTCGGTGGGGCCCACCACGTGGCCGCACCGATTGCCCGCCATGCCGTAGGCCTTGCTGAAGGAGTACGCGGAGAACGTGCGCTCCGGGGCGAGCGCCCGCGTGGAGACGTGCTCGCCCACGTAGACGTAGTCCTCGTAGACCTCGTCCCCGATGAGCCACCATCCCTGGCGGCGCGCCTCCTCCGCCAGCGCCTCCACCCACGCGCGCGGCAACACCTTGCCCGTGGGGTTGTTGGGCGTATTCACATACAGCGCCACGGTGCGCGGGCCCGCCTTCGCGCGCACGGCCGCCAGCAGTTCCTCGGGCCCCCTCACGTCCAGGAACGGCACCGCCACGGGCACGCCATGGAATGAGGCGACGATGCCCGCGACCAGCGGCCAATACGGCGCGAGCAGGAGCACCTCGTCCCCTGGCGCGAGCAGCGCGCCCATGATGGCGCCCAGGCCGCCCGTGGCCCCCGTCGTCACCAGGACGTCCTCGCGTTCCGTGGCCACGCCCGTGCGCGCCCGGGTGCGCTCCACAATGGCATCAATGAGCGACGGCAGGCCCTGGATGGGGGCATACCGATGCAGTTCAGGATGGTCCGCCGCGCGCAGGTCCTCCATGCGGCACCCCTCCGCGGGCGACAGCCACGTGTCCCCCACATGCAAGGGATACAGCTCCCCCTTCCACGCGCGCATCCGCTCCGCTTGCGAGGAATAGACCGCGCCAGGAATCACCGAGACCGATGGAGAGAAGTGCGGAGGACGGGGCATGCCCCCAGACTAGCCAGGCCCGCCCACGCAAGACGCCACCCGCGCCACGCTTGTCATTGCCCCATGCCGCGTTGCGGCGCAAGGCATTGCACCCAACCCCTCACGCACCGCGTCAGTGTTTGAAAAGACAACATGCGACGGCGGCACCGCTATGCTCCGGCGCCCAACATGACCATCCGCATCGGTGTGCCGACGGAAACGGTCCCGGGAGAGCGCCGCGTGGCGGCCACTCCCGAGTCCGTCAAGAAGCTGCGCGAGCTTGGCTTTGACATCCAGGTGGAGCCCGGCGCGGGACTCGCCTCCAACATCCCAGATGAGGCGTTCGTGCGCGCGGGAGCCACCCTGGCGCCTCGGGAGCAGGTGTGGGGGGAGTCCGACGTGCTCGTGAAGGTGCGAGCGCCCTCCCCCGAGGAGACGTCGCGGGTCCGCGAATGCGCCACGCTCATCGCCATCCTTCAGCCCGAGCGACACCCGGAGCTGGCCGCGGGCGTGGCGGAGCGCAAGCTGTCCACCCTGGCGCTGGAGCGCATCCCTCGCGTCACGCGCGCGCAGAAGATGGACGTGCTCAGCTCCATGGCGAATCTGGCGGGTTATCGCGCGGTCATCGAGGCGGCGCAGGCCTACCAGGGCTTCTTCGGTCCGCAGATGACGGCGGCGGGCGCCACGCCTCCGGCGCGGGTGTTGGTGATTGGCGCGGGCGTGGCGGGGCTCGCCGCCGCTGCCGCGGCCCGCTCGCTGGGCGCCGAGGTGCGCGCCTTCGACACGCGCGCCGCGGCCAAGGAGCAGGTGGAGAGCCTGGGCGCGGCCTTCCTCCAAGTGGACATCAAGGAGAGCGGCGAGGGCACGGGCGGCTACGCGCGGGTGATGAGCCAGGAGTTCATCGACGCGGAGATGGCCCTCTTCCGGCGCCAGGCCGCCGAGGTGGACATCATCATCACGACCGCGCTCGTGCCCGGCACGAAGGCGCCCATCTTGCTGCCGCGCGACGTGGTGTCCGCGCTCCGGCCGGGCGCGGTGGTGGTGGACATGGCCGCCGAGCAAGGCGGCAACTGCGAGCTGACCGTCCCCGGGCAGGTCGTGGAATGGAACGGCATCCGCATCCTCGGCTACACGGACCTGGCCAGCCGCATGGCCGGCACCGCGAGCCGCTTCTTCGCCAACAACCTGGTGCACCTGCTCCAGGAGATGGGCGGTGGACAGGCCTTCCGACTCGACCTCGACAACGAGGTCATCCGCCCGGCCCTCCTCTTCCATCAGGGCGCGCCGCTGCCGCCCCCGCCCCGCAAGGAGCCTCCGCCTCCCGTCCCGGTCGCCAAGGTGGTGCAGCCGCCGCCCCCGGACGCGAAGCCCGAGCAGGCGGACCTCAACAACCCGGCGCGCCGCGCGTGGGGCAGCACGTTGGGAGGGCTGCTCACCATCGGCGTGCTGTTCGCGCTCGGTCGGTTCGCGCCCGAGGACTTCCTCAAGCACTTCACGGTCTTCATCCTGGCGTGCTTCGTGGGCTGGCAGGTCATCTGGAGCGTGACGCCCGCGCTGCATACGCCGCTCATGAGCGTCACCAACGCCATCAGCGGCATCATCATCGTCGGCGGCATGCTGCAGATTGGACATGGCCTTGACCTGGCCACGGTGCTCGGCGCGCTCGCGGTGCTCGTGGCGGCGGTCAACGTCGCCGGTGGATTCCTCGTCACCCAACGCATGCTGAAGATGTTCCGGAGAAACGCCGCGCCCGCCACGCCCCGCGGCGCCCACGGAGGTCGGACATGAGCGGCATCGTGACCATCGCCTATCTGCTGGCGGGCGTGCTGTTCATCCGCAGCCTTGGCGGACTGTCGCGGCAGGAGACCGCGTCACGCGGCAACCTGTTTGGAATGCTCGGCATGGGCCTGGCCGCGGGCGTGGCCGCGTTCACCTGGTGGATGCGCCACTCGGACTCGGCGGGCTTGGGGCTGGCGGTGCTGGTGGGCGCGGTGGTGGCCGGCGGGGCCGTGGGCGCGGTGCTCGCTCGCCGCGTCGAGATGACCGGCATGCCCGAGCTGGTCGCCATCCTCCACAGCTTCGTGGGACTGGCCGCCGTGCTGGTGGGCATGTCGTCCTACTTGGAGCCCCGCTCGGGCGAGCACGCCATGGCCGTGGCGGCCTCGGCCCTTGCCGGCGAGCCACTGAGCGCGGCGCGTGTCATCCAACTCCTGGAGGTCTGGGCCGGCGTGGCGGTGGGCGCGCTGACGTTCACGGGCTCCGTGGTGGCCTGGGCGAAGCTGCGCGGCACCGTCACGGGCAAGCCGCTGCTCCTGCCGGGGCGGCACCTGCTCAACCTCGCGCTGGCGGGCGTGCTCGCGGGCTGCGCCCTCCCCTTCATCCAGGCGCCCGAGGCCGCCACGGGCATGCCGTGGCTGGTGGGCGTGGCGGTGGTGGCGGGCGTGCTGGGCATCCACCTGGTGGTGGCCATTGGCGGCGCGGACATGCCCGTGGTGGTGTCGCTGCTCAACAGCTACTCGGGCTGGGCGGCGGCCGCGGCGGGCTTCACGCTCGGCAATGACCTGCTCATCGTCACGGGCGCGCTGGTGGGTTCGAGCGGCGCCATCCTGTCCATCATCATGTGCCGCGCGATGAACCGCTCCATCCTCAACGTGGTGTTCGGCGGGTTCGGCACCGCAGACGCCCCCGCGGCCGGCAGCGCCGCGCCTCCCGCGGGCGAGGTGTTGGAGCTGTCCGCGGACGAGGTGTCTCGCGAGCTGTTGGACTCGCGCCGCGTCATCATCGTCCCGGGGTACGGCATGGCCGTGGCCCGCGCGCAGAGCGCGGTGAACGACCTGGCGCGCGGCCTGCGCGAGCGGGGCATCGAGGTGCGCTTCGCCATCCACCCGGTGGCGGGCCGACTGCCCGGGCACATGAACGTGCTGCTGGCCGAGGCGGGCGTCCCCTACGACATCGTGCTGGAGATGGAGCACATCAACCACGACTTCGAGCACACCGACGTGGTGCTGGTGATTGGCGCCAACGACATCGTCAACCCAGGCGCGCTGAACGACCCCGCCAGCCCCATCCACGGCATGCCCGTGTTGGAGGTGTGGAAGTCCCGGCGCGTCGTGGTCCTCAAGCGAGGCATGGCCGCGGGCTACGCGGGCGTCGAGAACCCGCTGTTCTATCTGGGCAACACCCGGATGCTCTTCGGGGACGCGCGCAAGTCCATTGACGCGCTGGTGACGCGCGTGCGTGACGCGGCGGAGCGCGCGGCGGCCTGAGCGCCATCGCACGGCACCTCGAGGCAGGCTCCAGCTCCGCCGCCTCGGGGTGATAAGCCTCCGGGCACTGGCCCTCGCCCGGCGCGGCGTCCCAGCCATGACGGGCCGAGCGGCACGGAGGAAGCATGACGGGAGTCGTCAGCAAGCTGGGGTGGGCGGTGCTCGCCCTCCTCGGGGCCTTCTGCCTGGGCACCGTGGCGCTGCACCGGGGCGAGAGCATCAACGCCACGTGGCTCGTCGGGGCCTCGGTGGCGACGTACCTGCTCGGGTATCGGTTCTACAGCCGCTTCATCGCGGACCGAGCGCTGCGACTGGACGCCGCGCGAGCCACGCCCGCGCGCCTGCGCGACGACGGACTGGATTACGTCCCCACGGACAAGTGGGTGCTCTTCGGCCACCACTTCGCCGCCATCGCGGGCGCGGGGCCGCTGGTGGGCCCGGTGCTCGCGGCGCAGATGGGTTATCTGCCCGGCACGCTGTGGCTCCTCACCGGCGCGGTGCTCGCGGGCGCGGTGCAGGACTTCGTCATCCTGTTCCTCTCCGTCCGGCGCGACGGCAAGTCGCTGGGCGACATGGTGCGCATGGAGCTGGGGCCGGCGGCGGGCGTCGTCACCATGGTCGGCGTGTTGATGATCATGATGATCATCCTCGCGGTGCTCGCCCTGGTGGTGGTGAAGGCGCTGGCGGGCAGCCCCTGGGGCACCTTCACCGTGGCGATGACGATTCCCATCGCGGTGGCGATGGGCCTGTACCTCCGCTCCGTGCGACCGGGCCGCGTGCTCGAAGTGTCCGTCGCGGGCTTCGTCCTGTTGATGCTGTCCATCGGGCTCGGAGGCCGGGTGGCGGACTCCGCGACGTGGGCGCCCCTGTTCACGTACGACAGCAAGGTCCTGGCGTGGCTGCTCATCGGCTATGGCTTCTGCGCGTCCGTGCTGCCGGTCTGGCTGCTGCTGGCGCCTCGCGACTACCTGTCCACCTTCCTGAAGATTGGCACCGTGCTGCTCTTGGCCGTGGGCATCCTCCTGGCCATGCCGGAGCTGCGCATGCCGGCGCTGACCCGCTTCACGGATGGCACGGGCCCCGTGTTCGCCGGGGGACTGTTCCCCTTCCTGTTCATCACCATCGCGTGTGGCGCGGTGTCCGGCTGGCACTCGCTCATCTCCTCGGGCACCACGCCGAAGATGCTGGCCAACGAGAGGGATGCGCGCATGGTGGGGTATGGCGCGATGTTGATGGAGTCGTTCGTGGCCATCATGGCGCTCATCGCGGCCACGGTGCTCCAGCCCGGGGTCTACTTCGCGATGAACTCGCCCCCCGGGTTGATTGGCACCGACGTGGTCCACGCAGCGCAGGTCATCAGCCAGTGGGGCTTCGTCATCACGCCCGAGGTGCTGACTCAAACCGCGCGCGATATCGGAGAGACGTCCATCCTGTCCCGCGCGGGCGGCGCGCCCACCCTGGCGGTGGGCATGGCGCAGATCCTCCATGGGCTCGTGGCCGGCCAGGGGATGATGGCCTTCTGGTACCACTACGCCATCCTCTTCGAGGCCCTGTTCATCCTCACCACCGTGGACGCGGGCACGCGCGTGGGCCGCTTCATGATTCAGGAGCTGGCGGGGCTGGTGTACGCGCCGCTCAAGAAGACCGAGTCCTGGGGCGCCAACCTCATCGCCACGGCGCTCTGCGTGGCGAGCTGGGGCTACTTTCTCTACCAGGGCGTGGTGGATCCGCTGGGCGGCATCAACACGCTGTGGCCGCTGTTCGGCATCGCCAACCAGATGCTGGCCGCCATCGCGTTGACGCTGGCCAGCGTCACCTTGGTGAAGATGAAGCGCGAGCGCTATGTGTGGCTCCCACTCGTCCCCGCGCTGTGGCTGGTGTGCTGCACGCTGACGGCCGGCTGGCAGAAGGTGTTCGGCGCGGACGTGAAGGTCAGCTTCCTGGCCCACGCGCGCGCGTTCGCCGAGGCGGCGGACGCGGGCAAGGTGCTCGCGCCCGCGAAGACGCTGGACGACATGCGACAGGTCATCCTCAACGACCGCGTGGACGCCACGCTGACGTTCCTGTTCATGCTGCTCGTCGTCGCGACCGTGGGGTTCGGACTCCGAGCCGCGCGGGCCGCCCGCCGCCTCACCGAGCCCACCGCGCAGGAGACACCGAGCGTCCCCGCGCCAGACGTGAGGAGCGCGGCGTGAGGCGCACCCGCGACCTGGTGCGAGCGTTCTGGGAGCGCGCGGTGCGGACCGCGCGGCTGATGATTGGCGTACCGGACTACGACACCTACGTGCGGCACATGCGCGCTCGCCACCCGAGCCGCCCCGTCATGAGCTACGCGGAGTTCTTCGACGAGCGGCAGCAGGCGCGCTACCGAAGTGGTGGCGGGCGCTGCTGCTGACGGCGACACATTCCGAAACAGCCGCGAAATCATCGCGGTATGCGCGAGGCGCAGGGTGTGCATCACACGCTCGGCGCGGTGGGTGATGGGCACCCACACACCGGGCGGCCTCACCACGAGCGACCCGGAGCATCGCGCCCCATGAAAACCTCCCTC
Organism: Citreicoccus inhibens; assembly: GCF_019039035.1. Taxonomy (GTDB): domain Bacteria; phylum Myxococcota; class Myxococcia; order Myxococcales; family Myxococcaceae; genus Citreicoccus; species Citreicoccus inhibens. Next base: position 34,191 of record NZ_JAHNZT010000023.1, read on the forward strand.
ATCGCCCTCTGCTGTCTCGTCCCCCTGCTGGCTGTCGCGGAGCCCTCGGGCCGCCCGCCACCTCCCCACTTCCTGGAGCACACCTGGGTGAGCCTCCTGCTGGAGCACCGCCAGGACCTCGGCTTGTCCGAGGCCCAGGTGACGCAGCTGCAAGGCATCCAGGAGACGCTGAAGTCGAAGGCCGCCCCGATGATGCAGACGCTGGAGTCCCTCCGCCCCGAGCCGGGGACACCGCCCTCGGAGGAGGAGATGCTGGCGCACCGAGAGCAAATGCACGCCACGATGCGCCAGCTGCGGGACGCGGACACCGCCGCGTACCAACAGGCCGAGGCCCTGCTGACGGACGCGCAGAAGACGAAGGCGCGCGCGCTCGTCAGCGAGGAGACCGCCGCGCGCGAGAAGCGCCGGCAACAGATGGGCCCGCGCATGCATCCGCGCGGCGGTCCGGCGCCTCGCTGATAAGCCCGAGCGCTAGACCAGGCGGGCGCCGCCATCGCATTCGATGACGGTGCCGGTCATGAAGCCGTTGCCCGCGACGAAGACAATCGCGTCCGCGACGTCCTCGGGCGCGCCCACCCGGCGAACGGGCAGCGTGGCCGCCGAGGTCGCGAAGATGGCGTCACGCTGGGCCGCCGGGGCTTTCTCCCACCAGGGCGTGTTGATGACACCCGGCGAGACCGCGTTGACGCGCAGGGGCGCCAGCTCCAGCGCGAGCGGAGGAATCATCGCCTCCAGCGCGCCATTGATGGCGGCCAATCCCGCCGCTCCCGCGAACGCCGTGCGCGCCGAGATCGCCGTCACGCACGTCACCGAGCCGTCCGGACGCAGCGTGCCCAACGCCGCCTGGACCGCCGTGAGGTGCGCCCAGAACTTCGCCTCGAAGCCGCGCCGCAGCCCGGCCAGATCCAGCTCCCGGAACGCGCCCGCGCCCTCCGCTCCGCTCAGGCACACCACCAGGTGGTCGAACGCGCCGAGTTCCGCGAAGAACGCGCGCACCGCCGCCGCGTCCGCCCCGTCCACCACCACGCCGCGCCCCTGCTCGCCCAGCGACTTCGCCACCCGCGCCAGCTTGTCCGCGTCCCGCCCGGTAATGACCACCCGCGCACCCAACGACACGAGCCGCCGCGCCGTCGCCTCCCCCACCCCCGAGCTGCCCCCCATCACCACCACATGCTTGTTTCGCCAGTCCATGGTGCCTCCCTAGAAATCCGAACCGAACCGTCTCGAATTAAATAATTCGAGACGATGCGTCTCGTCAAGTCGATTCGTGGATGGTAGGAACGCCACGTGGACCAAGACGCGTCGAAGGGTCGCCCCGGGCGAAAGCGAAGCGAACAGTCACGTGCGGCGGTCCTCCAGGCCGCGCTGAAGCTCCTGCGCGAGCAGGGCTATGCCGCGCTGAGCATCGAGGCCATCGCGCGTGACGCGGGCGTCGGGAAGCAGACCATCTATCGCTGGTGGACCTCCAAGGCGTCGGTCGTGCTGGAGGCGTTGGTCGCCCAGGCCCCCACCCCGCTCGCGCCGCCCTCGCACGGCTCGCTCGGGGAGGTGCTGGAGGCGTTCCTGGCCTCCACGTTCCAGGCGCTGAAGACGCCTCGGGGAACGGGGGACATCCTCCGAGGGCTGATGGCGGAGGCGCAGCTCGACGCGCAGTTCGCCACCGAGTTCCGCACCGGGCTCATCGAGAGGCGCCGGGAGCTGCTGCGCTCCGTGCTCGCGCAGGCGCAGGCGCGTGGCGAGCTGGCGGCGGACGTGGACCTGTTCCTCCTCGTGGACATGGCGTTCGGAGTGATGTGGTACCGGCTCCTCGTGGGCCACGCGCCGTTGGATCGCGCGCTCGCGCATGAGCTGGCGTCGCTGCTGCTGCGCGCGGGAGCCCCTTCCGCGCCTCGGCGCCCGTCTCGCCCCACGAAGGCGTGAGGAGCGCCCCGTTGCCCGGCTGGACGGGGACCGGGAGGACCCGGCGCGCTTGGCCCGGCGTGCCCTCGGGTCCAGGTTGAACGGCGGAGCGAACGTCGCCCCCACCCGAGGCCACCGGGCAGCACGCCGCCGGCACGGCCGACACCTTGGGGTGGGCGCCAGCCGAAGGAGCCGGAGCGCCATGGAGACCGGACGCCAGGAAGAGCACCTGAACCAGGTAGAGGAAGTGGTGAGCGGAAACCTCGTGGACTCGGGGCCGGATCACCTGACGGTTCATGACATCGCCGCGGGCGAGGACGTCACCCTGCGCATCGATGACCGCACCCAGTACGAGTGGCTGGAGGCGCGAGACACGGGTCGGCTGACCGACAACGCCAACCTGCGCGTGGGCTATTTCATCGCGGGGGGCGTGCACGTGGCCGCGGAGGTCATCGTGCTGGAGCCCGGGGACGGCGTGTCCCTGGCGGACCGAATCCCTCGACAAGTCCACTGAGCCGCCCGGGCTGTGGCAGACTGGACCCTGTATGTGGGATTGGGTCCGGCGTCTCGCCGAGTGGTCAGGGGGCGATGCGCCCTTCGCCGTCGTCACCGTGACGGCGTGTCAGGGCAGCACACCGGCGGAGGCAGGGGCCAAGCTCCTGGTCCGCGCGGACGGCGTCTTCCACGGCACCGTGGGCGGGGGCCACCTGGAGCAGCTCGTGCTCGCGGACGCTCGGGCATGCCTGGACTCCGGGAAGGCCCGAGCCATCCGATACCCGCTCGGCGCGAAGCTCGGTCAGTGTTGCGGAGGGGTCGTGGACGTCTTCGTGGAGCCCGTCAATCACGGCCCCCGCCTGTACCTCTTCGGCGCCGGCCACGTCGGGCAGGCGCTGTGCCGCACCCTGGAGGGCACCCCGTTCCGCGTTCACCTGGTGGACGAGCGCCCCGAGTGGATCCGCTCCGAGCGCGTGCCCGAGGGCGTGGTCCGCCACGAGGAGCCCTGGGACACCCTCGTCGAGCAGGCCACCTGGGACGCCCGGCGCACCTACGTGGCCGTGATGACGCACCGGCACGACCTGGACCAGGACATCATCGCCCACGCCATCGAGCGGCCCGCGCGCTACATCGGCCTGATTGGCAGCAAGACGAAGTGGGCCCGGTTCCGCCAGCGGCTGGAGGCGCGGGGCGTCCCCCCCGAGCGGCTGGCCCGCGTCTGGTGCCCCATGGGACTGGAGACGGGCGGCAAGTCCCCCCAGGAGGTGGCGGTGAGCATCGCCGCGGGGCTGCTCCAGGTGCACCACGGGTTGTCCGGGGATGAGCGCGCCCGCATCGCGGACGAGCAGCCAGACCCTCCGCGCCTGCTATCCTCTGGAGAATGAGCAACACGTTCGAGTTCCAGCTCAACGGCCAGCCCGTTCGCGTCGAAGGCACCTCCTCCAACACCACCCTGCTCGACTTCCTCCGCGCGCGCGGCGCCACGGGGACGAAGCAGGGCTGCGCCGAGGGCGACTGCGGGGCCTGCACCGTGGCCCTCGTCGACCAGGACGCCCAGGGCAATCGCTGTCTGCGCGCGTTCAACAGCTGCATCACCCTGTTGCCCATGGTGGCCGGACGCGAGGTCGTCACCGTCGAGGGCGTGGGCCGCCGTGACGCGCCCCACCCCGTGCAGCAGGCCATGGTGAAGCACTACGGCTCGCAGTGCGGCTTCTGTACGCCGGGCTTCGTCATGTCCATGACGGAGGCGTACTGCCGCAAGGACGTGCGCTCGCCCGAGGCCGTGGCGGATCAACTCTGCGGCAACATCTGCCGCTGCACCGGCTACCGGCCCATCCGCGACGCGATGATGGAGGCCCTGGCCGCTCGCGACGCGTCCCCTGCGTGCCCCGCGCTGCCCGGCGTTTCGCTGGAGGGCCCAGCGCACCCGGTGCCCGCGCTCCAGTACGAAGTCCGCGATCAGCGCTTCCTGCGCCCCACCACCTGGGCGGACCTGCTGTCGCTGCGCGCCGCGCACCCCGAGGCCACGCTCGTCGCGGGCGCCACCGAAGTGGGCGTGGACGTCACCAAGAAGTCCCGCCGCTTCCCCTTTCTCATCTCCACCGAAGGCGTGCCCGAGCTGCGCGCCATCCGCCGCGGACCGGACGCGTGGTACGTGGGCGGCGCGGCCTCGCTCGTGGAGTTGGAGGACGCGCTCGGCGCGGAGCTGCCCGAGGTCACGAAGATGCTCAACGTCTTCGCGTCCCGACAGATTCGCCAGCGCGCCACGCTCGCCGGCAATCTGGTGACGGCCTCGCCCATTGGCGACATGGCGCCCGTGTTGCTCGCGTTGGATGCGCGGCTCGTCCTCGCCTCCACGCGCGGCGAGCGGACCGTGGCGCTCCGCGACTTCTTCCTCGCCTATCGCAAGACGGCGATTCAGCCGGATGAGCTGGTCCGCCACATCGTCATTCCGCACGCGACCGTGGCGCGGGGGAACCGGCGCCTCGCGGATTCCTTCAAGGTCTCCAAGCGGCGCGAGCTGGACATCAGCATCGTCGCGGCGGGCTTCTGCGTGGAGCTGAGCGCGGAGAACACCGTGGTCAGCGCCCGCCTGGGCTTCGGCGGCGTCGCGGCCACCCCCGTGCGTGCGCTCAAGACCGAGGCCACGCTGGTGGGACAGCCGTGGACGCGCGAGGCGCTGGCGCGCGCGACCGCGGTGCTCGCCACGGAGCTGTCCCCCATCAGCGACCTGCGCGGCAGCGCCGAGTACCGCCGGGGACTGGTGCTCGCCCTGCTGGAGAAGTTCTTCACGGGCGAGCGCAGCCCCCATCTCGACGCGGCTCCCGGCTTCCTGCTCGGAGAGTCCGGCGTGAGCGCCGACCACAGCCGCGAGCTGCGCCACGACAGCGCGCTCGGCCATGTGACGGGGAGCGCGCAGTACGTGGATGACGTCGCCCAGCGCCGCCCCATGTTGGAGGTGTGGCCGGTCTGCGCGCCCCATGCGCACGCGCGCATCCTCCGACGAGACGCCTCGGAAGCGCTGAGCGTCCCAGGCGTGGTGACCGTCCTGCTGGCCGAGCACATCCCGGGCATGAACGACACGGGCCCCATCCGCCACGATGAACCGCTGCTCGCGGATCGCGAGGTGCTGTTCCACGGCCAGGTCGTGGCGCTCGTGGTGGGCGAGTCCATCGAGGCATGCCGCGCGGGCGCCAGGCGGGTGCGCGTGGAGTACGAGCCCCTGCCCGCCGTCCTCACCGTCGAGGACGCCATCGCGCGGGACAGCTACCACACCGAGCCGCACATCATCCGTCGCGGAGACGTGGACGCGGCGCTGGCGGCCAGTCCGCATCGGCTCGCGGGCACGTTCTCGCTGGGCGGGCAGGAGCACTTCTATCTGGAGACGCACGCCGCCTTCGCCGAGAAGGGCGACGACGGCGACGTCACCGTGACGTCCTCCACACAGCACCCGTCCGAGGTGCAGGCCGTGGTGGCCCACGTGCTCGCGCTGCATCGCCATCAGGTGGTGGTGCAGTCACCGCGCATGGGCGGCGGCTTCGGCGGCAAGGAGACGCAGGGCAACGCTCCGGCGGCCCTGGTGGCGCTGGCCTCGTGGCACACCGGCCGGCCCGTGCGGTGGATGCTGGACCGTGACGTGGACATGATGCTCACGGGCAAGCGACACCCCTTCCATGCCGCGTGGGAGGTGGGCTTCGACGCCACGGGCCGGGTGCTCGCCCTGCGCGTCCACCTCGTCTCGAATGGCGGCTGGTCCCTGGACTTGTCCGAGTCCATCCTCGACCGAGGACTGTTCCACCTCGACAACGCGTACCACGTGCCCGCCGTGTGCTTCTCGGGCCGCGTGGCGCGCACGAACCTCGCGTCCAACACGGCGTTCCGCGGCTTCGGTGGCCCGCAGGGCATGCTCGTCACCGAGGACATCCTGGACCGCGTGGCGAGGACGCTCGGCATGGCGCCCGAGGCCGTGCGCGAGCGCAACCTCTACGACGGCAAGGGCGACACCAACACCACGCACTACGGCCAGGAGCTGGATGACAACCGGCTGCCGCGCATGTGGCGAGAGCTGGTGACCTCCTCCGAGTTCGCCCGTCGACGCGAGGAGGCGGCGGCCTTCAACCAGCGCAGCCCTCGCATCAAGCGGGGCCTCGCCATCACCCCCGTGAAGTTCGGAATCTCCTTCACCGCGACGTTCCTCAACCAGGCGGGCGCGCTGGTGCATGTGTATCGCGATGGCTCGGTGCTGCTGTCGCACGGCGGCACGGAGATGGGCCAGGGCCTGCACACGAAGATTCAAGGCGTGGCCATGCGCGAGTTGGGCGTGAGCGCGGAGGCGATCCGCGTCATGAAGACCGCCACGGACAAGGTGCCCAACACCTCGGCCACGGCCGCGTCCAGTGGCTCGGATCTCAACGGCGCCGCGGTGCGCGAGGCGTGTGTCGCGTTGCGGGGACGGCTGGCGCCCGTGGCGGCGCGGCTGTGGGCCGAGCGGCATGGCGCGACACTCGCCCCCGAGGCGTTCATCTTCCACGAGGGTCGCGTGGCCCCCGCGGATGCGCCGCCCGAGCGCGCGTTGACGTTCGCGCAGGTGGTGGACGCGGCCTATTTCGCGCGGGTGGGCATGTCCGTCACCGGGTATTACCAGACGCCCGGAATCGGCTACGACAAGTCCCGGGGGCGCGGGCGCCCGTTCCTCTACTTCGCCTACGGCGCCGCCGTGACGGAGGTGGAGGTGGATGGCTATACCGGCATGAAGCGCGTGCTGCGCGCGGACCTGCTGGAGGACGTGGGCGACTCGCTCAACCCCGGCGTGGACCGCGGGCAGGTCGAGGGCGCGTATGTCCAGGGCCTCGGGTGGCTCACGGGCGAGGACCTCCGCTGGGATGCGCAGGGACGCCTGCTCACCCACTCGGCCAGCACGTACCCGGTGCCCGCGTTCAGCGACGCGCCCATCGACCTGCGCGTGCGCCTGCTCGATGACGCGAATCAGTCGAACGTCATCCACGGCAGCAAGGCCGTGGGCGAGCCGCCCCTCATGCTGGCCATCTCCGCGCGAGAGGCCCTGCGGGATGCCGTGGCCGCGTTCGGTCGGCCCGGGGGCACCGTGGAGCTGCCCTCGCCCGCCACGCACGAGGCCCTCTTCCTTGCCATCCAGAAGCGGCTGGCGCGGGGCGCGGAGAAGGACGGACGCGAGGCCGCTTGAGGCGCTCGCCCCGGTGAGCCCACGCCCTGGGCTCACCGGCCCCGGTCGATGCGGGCCGCCCCCGAGCGGCGTCGAGCCCCATGGAAAGCCCTGGGATTCGGGACAGCCTGCGATACAACGCAGGGCTCCATCCCGAAGCAGCGCGCGGTGAGGCTCCCATGCACATTCGCGAAGCCGCCGTTGAAGACATCCCCGAGTTGATGCGCGTGAGGTGGGCGGTGAGAGAGAACCGGCTCTCCCATCCCGCGCGCGTCCCGCCGGAGATGGTGCACGACTACATCATCCACCGAGGCAGGGGCTGGGTCTGCGAGCACGAAGGCCGCGTCGCGGGCTTCTCCATCGCGGACCAGGAGACCGCTTCCATCTGGGCCCTGTTCATCGATCCTCCCTACGAGGGCCAGGGCATCGCGCAGGCCTTGCTGGCCCAGGCCACCGCGTGGCTCTTCGCGGGTGGCGCCAGCCGCATCGTCCTGAGCACGGCCCCAGGGACTCGCGCGGAGCGGTTCTACGCGCGCGCGGGCTGGGAGCGGACCGGACTGACCTCGGATGGCGAGATGGGCTTCGCCTTGGACGTCCCCTCCTCTCGGTCCGCCTGACGCGCGAAGCCGCCATGCGAGACAGCTTCGAGCGAGTCCTCCGCTTCCCGCCGCACCTCCGGCTGGAGTTCCTCGATGAGCAGCGCGCGCTCCTGATGAGCGAGCGCGAGCAGTTCCTGCTCACCGGCACCGCGCAGCTTCGCGTGGCCCTGCTCCTCGACGGACAACGCACCGTCCGCGAGGTCCTGGCCGTGCTGTCCGCGATGAGCCCTCCCGTCCCTCGCCACGATGCGCTCTACGCCATCATGCGCCTGGAGCAGCGCGGCCATCTCGTGGAGGTCGGCCACGAAGGAGAACCCTCGGTCAGCGAGTACTGGCACGCGACCGGCGTGGCCCCGCACGCGGCCAGGACGTGGCTGTCCGCATCCCCGGTCTCGGTGCTCGCCTTGGATGGGCTGGAAGCGGGGCCATGGCCCGAGGCCTTGATGAACTCGGGCCTCACCGTCCGCGAGGCCGCACCGCTGCGCGTGGTGCTCGTGCGGGACTACCTCTCGCCCGAGTTGGAGGCGTGGGCCCGAGACCCGGCTCGCCCGAAGGCACCGTGGCTGCTCGTCAAGCCGGGCGGCACGAGCCCCTGGGTGGGCCCCGTGTTTCGCGGCGCGGAGAATCCGTGCTGGGAGTGCCTCGCGCATCGGCTGCGCCGGAACCGTCCGCTGCAGGGCTTCCTCGAAGCCCTGAATCTCCCCAAGCGAACTGCACAGCTGCCGGCGCTGCCCACCAGCCTCCAGGCCGTCGCTTCATTCGGAGCCCTGGCGCTCGCGCGGTGGGTCGCGAGCAGCGGACAGGGCGCGCTGTCGAACACCCTCTTCGTCCTGGAGCCGCACAAGCTCCACATCGCCGAGCACCGGGTGGTGCGCCGACCTCAGTGCCCCTCCTGCGGAGATGCGGGACTGCTCGCGGCGCGCGCTCGACAGCCCCTCGTCCTGGAGGCCCGGCCGCGCCGAGCCACGGATGACAATGGCTTTCGCGGCGTGACGCCCGAGGAGACGTTCGCACACCATCAGCACCTCATCAGCCCGCTCACGGGCGTGCTCAGCAGCCTCGGCCCCGTGGAGGGACGCAACCACCCCCTGCGTCCCGTCTTCGGCGCGGCCTACTTCACGCAGCCCGACACCCAGCGGCCCTCGGTCGATGACTTCCACGCGATGAGCGCGGGCAAGGGACGGACGGCCGCGCAGTCGCGAGCCAGCGCGCTGTGCGAGGGGCTGGAGCGCGTGAGCGCGATGTTCCAGGGCGACGAGCCGCGCGTGCGGGCGCGACTCTCGGACCTGGGGGCCGCGGCGGTGCATCCGCGCGACGTGCTCCTCTTCAGCGACGCGCAGTACCGCGACCGCGAGGCCCTCTCCGCGAGCTACGGCGCGACCCGTCGGGCCATACCCGAGCCCTTCGATGCGGAGCAGCCCGTGGATTGGACGCCCGTGTGGTCCCTCACGCACGAGCGCCTGCGCTACCTGCCCACGGCGCTCTGTTACGCGCGCTATCCCCACGACGCCGCGCCGCGCTTCGGCCAGCAGGACTCCAACGGCCACGCCGCGGGCAACAGCCTGGAGGAGGCCATCCTGCAAGGCTTCCTGGAGCTGGCCGAGCGGGATGCCGTGGCGCTCTGGTGGTACAACCGCGTGCGCCGCCCCGGCGTGGAGCTGAACTCCTTCGGCGAGCCCTATTTCGCGGAGCTGGTAGAGCATCACCGGAGCCACGGTTGGCGACTCTGGGCCTTGGACCTCACGCACGACCTGGGCATCCCCACGTTCGTGGCGCTCGGCCGCGCTCCCGAGGCGGGGCGGTTCTGCGTGGGCTTCGGCGCGCACCTCGACGCGCGGCTCGCGCTGATGCGCGCGCTCACCGAGTTCAACCAACTGTTCGACCCCAGCGCGCAGCTCCCGCCGCCGTGGGACGCGGCGGCGCTCGATGACCTGGCCTTCCTCTTCCCCGATGAGGCTCGAGCCCCGCGCGTGCGGGCCGACTTCGCGCCCGTGCCGCCCAGGGACTTGCGCGAGGACGTGCTCGACTGCGTCGCGCGCGCGGCACGCGTGGGCCTGGAGACCTTGGTGTTGGATCAGACGCGGCCGGACATCGGGCTGTCGGTGGTGAAGGTGACCGTGCCTGGGCTGCGGCACTTCTGGCCACGGCTGGGCCCCGGGCGGCTATATGACGTGCCCGTGCGCCTGGGTTGGCGTGACGCGCCCCTGGACGAAGCGCGGCTCAATCCCGTCCCCCTCTTCCTCTAGCCCCTTCGACTCGCTCCGGAGCCAGCGCATGCGCGACGGCCTTCGCATCCTCGACGCCGACCGCCACGTCATCGAGCCCGTGGAGATGTGGCGCGAGTACCTCCCGCCGGAGTACCGCGCGGGTGCGCCGTATCAGGAGCTGCTCGCGCCCCGCGAGTCCCTGCCCCAACGCGCGGCCCGGCTCGGCCCCAAGGGACTGCTGCCCGTGCCGCCCACGCTCATGCTCGATGGGCAGCCCGCGTGGAACAAGGTGTCCGAGCGCGCCCACGTGGAGATGGCGTGGACGCTGTATCAGCGCCAGGGGAGCCTCGCGGTGGGTGCCTCGCCGCAGGGACAGCTTCGCGCCATGGAGCGCACGGGCCTGGACGTGGCCTTCCTGTACCCCACGTCGGCGCTCTTCCTCTTGCGCATCGACTCGATGGCGCCCGAGCGCGCCACGGCCTTCACGCGCGCCTACAACGACTGGCTGCGCGACTTCTGCCGCGCGAACCCGGAGCGACTGCGCGCCGTGGGCGCCATCCCCCTGCACGACCCCGCCGCGATGGTGCCCGAGTTGGAGCGCGTGGCGGGCTTCGGCTGGAAGGCCGTGGTGCTGCCCCCCAATCCCGTGCGGGGCCGCACGCTGAGCCATCCGGACCACGAGCCCTTCTGGAGCGCCTGCGAGCGCCTGGGCATCGCGGTGGCGCTTCACGAGGGCACGCACGCGAGGCTGCCCGCGACCGGCGCGGATCGCTTCGACACGCGCTTCGCGATGCACGCGTGCTCACACCCGATGGAGCAGATGATGGCCCTGCTCGCGCTCATCGAAGGCGGCGTGCTGGAGCGGCACCCCGCGCTGCGCGTAGGGTTCCTGGAAGCAGGCTGCGGGTGGCTGCCGTCCTGGCTCTGGCGGCTGGACGAAGTCGCCTTCAAGTACATGGGCGGCGAGGTGGCCGCGAACGTGCGCCGCAAGCCCTCGGAGTACTTCCGGCGGCAGTGCTTCATCGCGCTGGAGCCGGGCGAGCCGGGCATCGAGGCGGTGGTGCGCGCGGTGGGCCCGGACTGCCTGCTGGTGGGCACCGACTTCCCCCATGTGGACCATGACGACGCCATCGTGGACGAGATGGCGTCGCTGCGAGCGAGGCTGCCGGAGGACGTGGTGCGCAAGCTCCTCTGGGACAACCCCGCCCGGTTCTACGGGCTCGCGCCCGGAGTCAGCACGTCGTGAACGGATAGGTGCGGCCCGCGCTGGAGAAGTCCCCCAGCGCCACGGCCTCGATGGCCACGTCCTGCGGCGGCGGCGGCAGCGGATAGACCAGCAAGCTGCGGGGCAGCACCCACTCCGTCCGAGCGCTGGGGTCCTTGCGCAGCCGGGACAGGTACTGCTCCCGCGTCTGAATCTTCTGGACCGGCGGCGTGGTGAAGAACCACCCCACCTTGTCCAGCGACGACACCGCGTTCGCACCCGAGCCATCCCAGATGACGGGGTACTGGAGCTGCACGGGCAGCTCCGGTGAGAGGAGGTCCACCACGCGGAAGTCCAACATGATGGGCAGCTTGTAGGCGAAGTACTCGAGCAGGGCACTGCGCGCGTTCTCCAGCAGCCGCGCCTTGAACGTGGCGTCCGTCCACGCGAGCGCGATGGCCTTCAGCCAGATGTCCTGCCACTCCAGCATCGTCTCCCAGGTGTCCCAGGAGTAATCGCTCTCGTCTTCGTTCTCATAGGAATACGGCGAGCGCGGCACCACCGTGTTCGGCGCGGTGGCGGCCGTGGGGAGTGAGCGCGCCTTCGATTTCGCGGACTTGGACTTGGGAGGCATGGTGCACCTTTCGGGGGTCAACTCCGGGGGGAATCCAGTGCGACGAGCAGCTCACGGGCCGCGGTGACGTCCGCGAGCGCCGAGCCCTCGGTGAAGCCATCCAGCACGGGGCGCAGCGCGCTCACGGCCTCGGCGGGCCGCCGCATGTCGCGCAGCAGCCGCCCCAGCGCCAGCGCGGCCCGCAGCTCCAGGAGCCGAGTCCCGTCCTGCCGCGCGAGCGTCACGGCCTCGCGCAGGAGCGCCTCCGCCGCCGACGTGTCTTGCGTGGTGGCCAGGACGCTGAGCGCCTTCAGCCGCAGCAGCTCGGGCACATAGTAGGTCTCGCCCAGGGTGCGCCCACGCCGCAGCAGGTCCTCCACTCGCGCGAGGGCCTCCACGTGCTGCCCGCGCGCGGCGTGCAACTCCACGAGGAGCGAGGCGTAGTAGGTCATCCCCAGCTCGAACCCCAGCGCGTCCTGGAACCCGAGCGGCCCCACGAGCACGTCGGGCTCCTGGGTGGCCCAGCCTCGGACGATCTGCGCATAGGCGCCGTGCACGGGCATGCCCTGCCGCTGCGTCATCGCCAGCGCCGCGTCGGCCACCTCCACCACGCGCTCACGCTCGCCGCGCTGCTGGTGGACCATCAGCAGGTAGATGTACGCGAGCCCCAGCGTGCTGGCGTGGTTGAGCTCCAACGCCCAATCCACCGCGGCCTTCGCCTGCGCCAGCCCCTGATCCGGCAGGCCCATCAGACACAGCACCTCGCCCAGGCCCATGCCCGCGTACGAGCGGGAATCGAGCCCATAGACGTGGGCCTGCTGCGCGTGGCGCGCGGGATCATAGAGCGACAGCGCGCGCTCGAACGCCGCGCGCGAGTCCCCCATCCGCCCGTCGATCCACGCGGCATGTCCCAACGCCGGCAGCGTGGCCACCTGGTGGTCGACGTCCTGCGCCACCCCCTCCATCGACACGAGTCGCTCGGCGAGCGCCCGGGCCTCGGCGCGCTGGCCGCGCGTATGGTGGAAGGTGAGCAATGCCCAGAGCGTGGGCACGGCGTGAGGCCCGTCGCCCAAGAGGTCGATGAGCGCTCGCGAGCGATCCACCTGGGCCTTGATGGCGGCATCGGACCAGCCGCGGCTGCCCATCAGCGCGGGCGTGATGATGCCGTTGAGGCTCAGCTCCACCTGGGCGCGCTCGCGCTCGTCGGCCAGCACGTCCAGCCAGGCGAGGGCCTCGGTGGCGTGGGCGATGGCCTCCGCGTTGGCGCTGCGGATGAGGGCCGCCAGCCCCGCCTTGCGCGCGTACTCCAACGCCTCGCGCTTCTGATCCGCCTGCGCATGGTGGTGCGCGAGGAGATCCGGCCGAGACTGCACCACGTCCGGGAAGCGCAGCTCCAGCGTGGCGGCGATGCGCGCGTGCACCTGCCGCCGCGCGGGCTTCAAGAGCGACTCCAGCGCCGTGTCCCGAATGAGCGCGTGCTTGAACGAGAACGTGGTGCCGCGCACGCCGCGCCGCCGGTGCACCAGGTCCGCCGACACGAGCGCGTCCAGGTCCCGCTTGAGCGCCGCCTCGTCCCGCGCCGACACCGCGCGCAGCACGTCATGGCTGAACTCCCGGCCCAGCGCCGCCGCGAGCTGGGCCGTCTCCTTCGCGGGCCCCAAGCGATCCAACCGCGCCATCAACGAGTCCCGCAACGTGGCGGGGATGGTGGGCCGAGGCGACGCGGAGGACTCCTTCGCGCCGGACAGGCCCTCCACCACCATGCGCGTCAGCTCCTCCACGAACAGCGGCACGCCATCCGTGCGCCCCACCACCTGCTCCATCACCTCGCGCGGCAGTGGCGTGTCGCGCGTCAGCTCCGCGACCATCTCCTCGGCGCGCTGGCGGTCCAAGCGCCCCAACTGCACCTGGAGCACCTTCGCGGGCGGCCACGGCACGGCGAACTCCGGGCGCGCGGTGAGCAGCGCGCACAGCCGCAGCGAGGCCGCGTCCTCCACCAGCTTCCCCAACAACTCCAGCGTCGTGGGATCCGCCCAGTGCAGGTCCTCGACGAGGAACAGCACGGGCTGCTGCTCGGCCATGGCGGACAACAGCGCCAGGATCGCTTCGAGCGTCAGGTCCTTCTGCCGCTGCGGCGACACGTCCAGCGGCGGATAGCGCCCCGAGCCGCCCTTCACCGAGAAGAGCACCGCGAACAGCGGCATCACCTCGGTCAGCTCAAAGCCATACCGGCCCAGCATGTCCTCCAGCGCCGTCTCCAACCGCTCCGGCGTCCAGTCGCGCTGGAAGCCCACGAGCCGCTCCAGGAGATCCACCACCGGACGCAGCGTGCTCAGCCGTCCTTCCGGTGCGCACCGGCACTCCAGGAAGGTGTGCGGCACCTCCCCCGTTCTGCGCGCCAGCTCCAACGCCAGTCGGGACTTGCCGATGCCCGCCTCTCCCGCCAGCAAGATGGCCTGCCCCGAGCCGCGCGTGGCCTGCTGCCACCGCTGCTGGAGCAGCTCCAACTCCTGCGAGCGGCCATGCAACACCGAGGGGCGCGCCCCACTCGCGGCGGACATCGCGGCGGGCGCGCGCAGCTCCCCCCGCAGGCGGAACACAGGGCCCGGCTTCACGCCGGCTCCCGCGCGCACCGCGCCCACGGGCTCCAGGACGAAGCCCTCGCGCAACAGCCGCGAGGTCGCCTCGCTCACCCACACCGCACCCGCCTCGGCCTGAGCCTCCAGGCGGCTGGCCACATTGGGCGTCGCGCCGAGCAGCGCGGGCAGCTCCGCTTGATGGCGGCCTCGCGCCTCCTGCCGGCTGACGAGTCCCGTGTGCAGGCCCGCGCGCACCTCCACGCTGACCCGCTGCTCGTTCGCGAGCCGAGCGCCCCGCTGCTCCAGCTCCTCCACGATGGCCAGCGCCGCGCGCGCCGCACGGCGGGCATCATCCTCGCGCGCCTGCGGATAGCCGAAGTAGAGCAGCATGCGCTCGCCCAGGATGCTGCCCACGTAGGCGTCGAAGCGTCGCGCCACGTCCGCGCACGCCGCGTGCTGGGCGCGCAACAGACCATCCAGCTCCTCGGGGTCCACCGCGTCCGACTCCGGCGTGAGCGACAGGCTCACGCACAACGCGGTGAGCTGGCGGCGCTCTCCCTCGGGTGCGCGCTCCGGCGTGTTCGGCGTGGGCAGGCGCGCGGCCACGGCGGGCGCGGCCCCCACCGAGGCCTCGCTGTCAGGCCACCCCTCGGACGAGCAGGCCTCCAGCTCGCGCAGCGCCTCCTGTGCGCGGATGGAGCGCGCGTCCACGTCCTTGCTCGTCACGCGCCGGAGCAGCCACCCCAGGCGGTGACCTTCCAGCCACGACGGCACGCGGATGGGCTCCGGTCCGAGCTGCTTGTAGAGCACCTCCTGCAACGTGCCGCCGTCAATCACGCGGCGCCCGGTGAGGCACTCCAAGAAGATGAGCCCCCACGCATACAGGTCCGAGGCCGCGGTGGCGGGCTCGCCACGAAGCTGCTCGGGCGCCGCATAGGCCGGCGTGCCCAACACCTCGCGCGTGCGCGTGAGCCGCGCCAGCTCCTCCGCCTTCGGCCCGCCCACCAACGTCCCCAAACCGAAGTCGAGCACCAGCGCGTTGCGACGCACGCCAGTGTGGGTGACCATGATGTTCTGCGGCTTGAGGTCGCGGTGCACGACGCCCTGGTTGTGCGCGCAGCCCAGCGCATCCAGCACCTGGAGCATCAGGTGCGCCGCCTCCCACGGCGGCAGCGCGCCATCGTCGGTCAGCACCTCCGCCAGCGTGCGCCCAGGCACGTACTCGAACACGGTGAACAGCACCGATTCCTCGGACTGTCCCGAGTCGATGAGCCGCACGATGTTCGGGTGATACAGCTGCGAGCACAGCTGCATCTCTCGCTGGAAGCGGGCGACTTGATGGGCACTCTCCGCCTGCGGCGCGCGCAGCACCTTGACGGCGACCTCTTGATTCGTGGCGCGCTGCCGGGCCCGGTAGACCTGCCCGTAGCCCCCCTCCCCCAGCTTGGACAGCACTTCGTAACGCCCTTGGAACACCGTGCCTGCGGCAATCTGAGGTTCCTGCGTTCGGTCCATGAGAGTCCCTGAACTTCGGAAAGGGCGGGATTCAATCTCAGGGCCGTGCGGGTGTCGAGGCAGGCGAAGGCGCGCGGGGCTCAGGAGGCTCGGGGATAGGGGAATCCCTCGGTGGGCTGCGACGGCTGGGTGTCGTGAAACTTCCTGAGGTCCAGCTCGAGGTTGCCATCGGGGGCTTCGGAGAGGATGTCCACGAGGCGCGCGCCCCAGCGAAGCTGCGCGGCGAAGTAGCGATGGCCGGCGTGGAGGCTCTGCATGGTGATGTCGTCCGTCCCCAGGACCATCACCTGCACCTCCACCTCCTGCGCGGCGATCGACTCGGGGGTTTGCCCGTGCAGCGGGCTGGTCGCGTCGATGACGTGCATGGCGATCCACGAGCGTTGCAGCGAGAGGGCGCGGTCGCGCGCCAGCTTCAAGTCATAGGTGCGGTACAGGCGCAGGCCCTCGGCGCTGGACTCGGTGCGCATCAGCACCACGCGAATCTCCGCGTTCACGATTTGGTTCCCCCGCTCGTTGCCCAATCGGAACATCAGCGTGGGGACGCCGTTGAGCGGGCAGACGACCGGGTGGTGCGAGAAGACGATGCGCCCCTGCGGGCGTGAGAACTTGGCGAACACCAGTCCCGTGGCCAGCGCCGTGGTCAGCAGGCCCACGAGCGACTCCACCACCACGAGGGCGTGCGCGGCCGGGGCATCCGGATACATGGCGCCGTAGCCAATGGTGCCGAGCGTCTGCACGCTGAAGCAGAAGGCATCCCAGAACGAGCCCGCCGCCGCGTGCACGACGCCGCCCGTGGCCAGGTAGCCCGCGGCGAACAGCGCGTTCACCAGCAAGTAGAGCGCGCTGAGGATGGCGAAGGTGGCCGACCAGGGCAGCTCGAGCAGCGCGTGGTAGAAGTCACGCAGCGGTGTGGGCCGATGCCCCAGAACGCGAATCTGGTAATCGGCGCCGGGGGGCCTGACAGTCACGGGACGCGAGGACACGGGCGGCAGTCTCGGGCCGAGACTCACGGGCCTGCAAGCCTCACGCGAGGCTCACAGCTTGCGCAGCCGCACGCGGCGGACGCGATGGTCCGGCCCCTTCACCAGCACCAGCCGCGCCCGCGAGCGCGTGGGCGCGATGTTCTGCGCCAGGTTCGGCCCATTGATCTCCGACCACACCGTCTCCGCGCGGGCAATGGCCTGCGCCTCGGTGAGGTCCGCGAAGCGGCGGAAGAACGAGCCCTCGTCGCGGAACGCCGTGCGCCACAGGTGGAGGAAGCGGTCCACGTACCAGCGCCGGATGTCCGACTCGTGCGCGTCCACGTAGATGGAGAAGTCGAAGAAGTCCGACAGGAACGCCTGCGGCACCTTCCCGCCCGCGGCCGGCCCGGTCTGCAGGACGTTGAGGCCCTCCAGGATGAGGATGTCCGGCCGGCGGATGATCTGCGCCCCGTCCGGGACGATGTCGTAGTCCCGGTGGGAGTACAGCGGGGCGGAGACCTCGGCGCGGCCCGCCTTCAGTTCGGCCAGGAAGCGCACCAGCGCGCGGCGGTCGTAGCTCTCCGGGAAGCCCTTGCGCGTCATGAGGCCGCGCTCGGCGAGCACGCGGTTGGGGAACAAGAAGCCGTCCGTCGTCACCAACTCCACCCGAGGGTGGTCCGGCCAGCGCGCCAGCAGGGCCTGGAGGATGCGCGCCGTGGTGCTCTTGCCCACCGCCACGCTCCCCGCGATGCCGATGACGAAGGGCACCTTCTGGTTCATGCCCCCGAGGAAGGCCTGCTGCGCGGCGAACAGCCCCTGCGTGGCCGAGACGTGCAGGTTCAACAGGCGCGACAGTGGGAGGTAGACCTCCACCACCTCGTCCAGGTTGAGCTGCTCGCCCAGGCCGCGCAGGCGCTCGATCTCCTCGGCCGTGAGGGTGAGCGGGGTCGCCGCGCGCAGGTCGTGCCAGGCCTCTCGTTCGAGGTCCGTGTACATGGAAGCAGCCTGGGGCCGGGTCGCCGACATCTCATTCCTCCGGGGGCGGAACATGCCATGTGTCAGGCCCGGGTCTTCAACATCGTCGCGCTGGCGCCTCCATTTTGGAGCGCAGCTGCCAGACGCCTTCACATTTCTTCACGTCCGCCCAGCAATCTCGCAGCCACGCGCAGCGTAGGTTGGCGGTCGCTGTTCCTCCCGTGAGCTCCCCCATGGCCCTCCCCTTGTTCTTCATGCCCATGCTCTTCGGAGTCGCCCCGAGTCAATCCGGGCCTCCGCCTCGCAACGCGATTCCCCCTGGCCCGCCCCCGCTGTCGGCGAGGGACCGCAAGGCCATCCATGCCCTCATGGGCGCCCTGGACCACGACTGGGGCCTGCGCCAGGTGGACAGCTACCTGTCGCACATGTCCGAGGACGTCGAGGTCATCGGACTGAACGGCACCCTGGTGCAGGGCAAGGCCGCCCTGGAGAAGGAGATCCGCCGGAAGCTGGAGGCCGGCATGCCCGAGCACTTCATTCCCCGCGTCCGCATCGAGTCCCTGCGCCCCGTCGCCCGAGGCGTGGTGGTGCTCGTGCAGCACCGAGAATTGGGCCCGCGCACCTCCCGCGCCACCTTCGTCCTGAGCCGTCACGCGACCCGCTGGCGCGTCCAGTCCATCAGCCTCTCGCCGGTGGACACCGTCCCCACCGCGCCGGCGCGCCTGCGCGAGCGCCCGTCCCGCTCGCGCAAGCTGCGGGCCCGTTCGCGAACCGCGCCCGCCGCCTCTCGCGCCTGATTCCGGCCCGCGCCCACTTCAGCGCCGGGCCTCCCGGGCGCAGTGGTGCGCGAGCCGGTGCAGCATCTCGACGTTCTCCGCTTCGGCGGCCTTGAGCTTGGGCAGTTGGGACCTCAGCTCCCCGAGGTCCTTGCCCCGCTGCACGAGGCCCTCCCCGCCCAGCGTCAACCAGTGCCCCAGCGCCGCCGCGGTCAGCTCCAGGTGGAACTGGAAGCCGTAGGAGTTGCCCAACCGGAACGCCTGCTGCGAGTAGCGGTCCGTGGACGCCAACAACGTGGCGCCCGGCACCGGCTTGAACGTGTCGCCGTGCCAGTGCGCCACCACCGAGCGCGGGCGCGCGCCGCCCACCACCGGGTCCTTCAGCCCGTCCTGCGTCCAGCGCACGGGGGCGACGCCCACCTCGAAGCCGTTCTTGCCCACGAACACCTCGGAGCCCCCGGCCGCCGCGAGCAGCTGCGCGCCCAGGCAGAAGCCCACGCACGGGCGCCCCAGGGCGATGCGCTCCGCCAGCACCGCCAGCTCCTCGTTGAGGAACGGGTGCTGATCCGCCTCGTAGACGCCCATGGGGCCGCCCATCACCACCACCAGCTCCGCGTCCACGTCCTCCCGCCGCACGGCACGGAAGCGCTTCACCAGCGAGAACCCCGCCTGCTCCAACGCCGGTCCCAGCAGCCCCGGCCCCTCGTGCTCCTCGTGCTGGAAGATCACCGCGCGCATCGTCGATCCCCTCCGCCCGCCCCGCCTCGAATCCCGCAAGTCCAGAGAGCGGTTTATTTCCGAGTATTTCGAGACATGGCAAATAAGCCCACCTTCACATATAAAGCAGAATTTACCGGGATACCCATCGAACCCGGACTGCCTGTAGTGACCTCAACAAGGAGAGTTCACGTGAGCAAGAGCCTTCGCGGTAACTTCAAGTGGCTGGTCGGCGCGGTTGTCGGCGTTTCCCTGCTGGGCGGCTGTGGCGCCCCGGCGGACGCGACGGACACGACCCCGGCGGCCGGCGAGCAGACCACCAACGGCGTGACGGCGACCGTCGCGCTGGCCAAGGCCTCCCTGTCCGCGCGCGAGGACGTCACGGTGACGGTGACGCTCACCAACACCTCGTCGCAGCCGGTGTCCCTGCTCAAGTGGTACACGCCGGGCGAGGGCCTCAAGGAGGGCCGCCTCACCGTGACGCGCGATGGGCAGGCCGTGCAGTACATCGGCCCGCACTTCAAGCGCGTGGCGCCCCGTCCCGAGGACTACGTGACGCTGGCCCCGGGCGAGAGCCTCAGCGGCCCGGTCGCGGTGTCCGGCCGGTATGACCTGTCCGAGACGGGCAGCTACGCCATCCGCTACGCGCAGGAGGCCCACGACAACGTCGGCGGCGTCTCCGCGTTCGCCTCCAACGAGGTCAGCGTGTGGGTGGAGGGCCGCAGCAGCGCCCTGGAGAGCGATCGCGTGGTGACGGCCGAGAGCCTCTCCTACTCCGGCGCCTGCACCACGTCCCAGCAGTCCGCCATCTCCACCGCGGTGAGCGGCGCGCTGACGTACTCGACCAACGCGTACAACTACCTGAACACCACCACGCCGAGCGGCACCGCGCGGTACACCACCTGGTTCGGCGCCTACACGAGCAGCGGCTGGAGCACCGTCAAGAGCCACTACCTCAACATCAAGAACGCGTTCTCCAGCGCGGCCATCGTGGTGGACTGCAGCTGCACGGACTCCGGCACCTACGCCTACGTGTACCCGGGCTCCCCGTACAAGATCTACGTGTGCGGCGCCTTCTGGAGCGCTCCCCAGACGGGCACGGACTCCAAGGCCGGCACGCTGGTCCACGAGATGAGCCACTTCACGGTCGTCGCCGGCACCAATGACTACGCTTATGGCCAGTCCGCGGCCAAGAGCCTGGCCAAGTCCAACCCGACCAACGCCCGCGCCAACGCGGACAACCACGAGTACTTCGCCGAGAACAACCCCGCCCAGAACTGACGTTTCCGGGAAGACGGGCTAAGAGTCCGAGGGACGGGAGCGCTGAGCGCTTCCGTCCCTTTCTCGTTTGGGAGCGACATGACCATGGGACGTCGACACATCGGCCTTCTCGCGCTGGGGCTCGCCTGGGGAGCCGGGGCCTGCACGCCGCGGCAGGAAGCCCAGCCCGCCCAGCCTGCCCCCCCTGCCCCGGAGCGCCCCGCCCCGCCGGCCCCCGCCGAAGCGAAGGAGCCCTCGACCATGCCCGTCTCCCTGCGCTGCACGATGAGCGTCCCCTCGCGAGTGACCGCCGGTCAGCCCGTGGAGGTGACGTTCCGGCTGGAGAACCCCACGTCCCAGCCCGTCCACGTGCTCCGGTGGAACACGCCGCTGGAAGGACTCATGGGCAACCTCTTCCAGGTGACGCGCGACGGGATGGACGTCCCGTACCAAGGCCCCATGCTCAAGCGGGCCGACCCGGGCGCCACCGACTACACGACGATTTCCCCGGCAGGCTCGGCGGAGGGCAAGGTCGAGGCGTCCCTGGCGTACAACTTCCGCGAGCCCGGGACGTACCGCATCGCGTTCCGAGACACGCTGTTGGACGTGGCCCCGGGCCCCACGGCCCTGCCTCGGACTCGGGAGGGCTTCCAGTCGCAGGCGGTGACGTGCGCCCCGGTGGAGACCCAGGTCACGAAGCCCTGAGAACAGCCGGGGAGGAATCGTTCCACGGGACCCTCCAAATCAGGCCCCAGGCGCGATACACCTGGGCGCACCATGGCGGAGACCTCCCCGATCCACATCCCTACGGTCGACCTGACGGACCTCGCGTCGGACGATCCAGTCCGAGTCGAGCGCGGCGCGGCGGCAATCCGCGAGGCGTTTGGCGTCTTCGGCCTCGTCTACATCAAGAACCACGGCGTCGACACGCAGGCGCTCGACCGGTACTACGACGCGTTCAGCGCGTTCGTCGCGCGGCCAGACGCCCGGAAGCGGCCCTATGGCCGCGCCGACATCTGGTACCAGCGCGGCTGGACTCCGCCCAACACGGAGATCGCCGTCGCGGGCAACGGGCAGCCGGACTTCAAGGAGTGCTACTTCGCGGCGCCCTACCCCAACGACGCCGCCTCCGCGGCCGAGTTCCCGGAGCTCTATCCGGAGAACGTGTGGCCGGACGCGCCGCCCGCCTACTTCGAGGACGGCATCCTCACGCTGGGCAAGTCGCTGCACGAGGCCGGACTGAAGCTGCTGCGCGGCGCCGCCGTGGCGCTGGGGCTGCCCGAGAACGCGTTCGCGGCCACGTGTGACCGCGGCCCGCACGTCACGCGCGCCCTGCACTACCTGCCGCTGGGCCCCTCGCAGGTGAACACCGGCATCGTCTGGGGCGAGGAGCACACGGACTTCAACCTGTTGACGCTGCTACCCGGTGGCCGGTTCCTCGACCCGAGCGGCAAGCCCGCCCCCAAGCCGGACGACAAGAGCGGCCTGTACCTGCGCACGCGCGCGACGCCCGAGTCGCCCCAGGGGCAGATGGTGCGCGGCAACGCGCCCGCGGGCTGCATCGTGGCGCAGGTGGGCCAGCAGTTGGAGATCCTCACCGGAGGCACGTTCCTGGCCACCCCGCACGTCATCACCGCGCCGGGCGTGCCGGGCTGGTCGCGCCAGTCCGCCGCGCACTTCATGCACGTGCACACGAGCACGGTGCTGTTCCCGATGGAGAAGTTCCGCTCTCGCGAGGCGGTCACCAACTACGCGCCGCCGGTGCTCGCGGGCACCTACGACATCAAGACGTTGGTGGACATCGGGCTGGCGCCCGCGAGCGCGCTCGACAAACTTGGATACCGGCACTACGACCGGCTCAACCGGATGCGCTCGGGAAGCTGACGTCCCGCGCTCCTGGATTGATTGTCCCCGGGCTCAATCTCCGAGCCCTGGGGGCAGCCATGAGAGCGCCTGCTCGGCTTGCCTCAACGTGACTGGCGAGGGAGCGAGGCGTGCGTTAGAGCCAGGGACTTCATGGCCCCCGCCAACGCCGACCCTCTCCCCTCCGTCTTCCGCCATCGAGATTTCCGCGTGTACCAGCTCGCGCGCCTGTGCGCGGTGCTCGCGACCCAAATCGAGTCAGTGGCGATTGGCTGGCAGGTGTATGCGCTGACGGGGAGCGCGCTGGCGCTGGGCTACACGGGCCTGGCGCAGTTCCTCCCCTTCCTCGCGTTCAGCCTCATTGGTGGGCAGGTGGCGGACCGGGTGGACCGCCGCCTCATCCTCGCGGTGTGCCAGAGCGTGATGGTGCTGTGCAGCCTGATGCTGCTGTCCTTCACGCTGGGCCACGTGCAGGACGTGCGCTTCGTCTATGGCGTGCTGGTGCTGTTCGGCACGGCGCGCGCCTTCTACTCGCCCGCGGGCTCGGCCCTCACGCCGCGCCTCGTTCCTCCCGAGGAGCTGACGCGCGCGGTGGCGGTCAACTCCACCACGTGGCAGGTGGCGACCATCGCCGGCCCGGCGGTGGGCGGCATCCTCTACGGGTGGGCGGGCGCCAAGGGCGCGTACATCGCGTCGGCGTCGCTGTGCGCGCTCACCGTGGTGTGGATCCTCTCGCTGAAGGTGCGAACCGGCAGCGTGTCTCGCGAGCCGTTCTCGCTGGAGACGCTGGGCGCGGGCCTTCGGTTCGTGCGCGGCCAGCGCATGCTCCTGGGCAGCATCACGCTCGACTTGTTCGCGGTGATGCTCGGTGGCGCGGTAGCGCTGCTCCCCATCTACGCGCGGGACGTGCTGCACACCGGGCCCTGGGGCCTGGGGCTCTTGCGCAGCGCGCCGGCCGCGGGCGCCGCCGTGGTGGCCATCCTGCTCGCCTTCCGACCGCTGGGCGGACGCGCGGGCTGGAAGATGTTCGTCGCGGTGGCCATCTTCGGCGCCGCCACGCTCGTGTTCGGCGTGAGCCACTCGCTCTGGGTCTCCGTGGTGGCGCTGGCCATTGGCGGCGCCGCGGACATGGTGAGCGTGGTGGTGCGCTCCACGCTGGAGATGGTCGTCACGCCGGATGACATGCGCGGCCGCGTGGGCGCGGTGAACATGATGTGCGTGGGCGCCTCCAACGAGTTCGGCGAGTTCCGCGCGGGCTGGTTGGCCAGCCAGGTGGGCGCGGTGCCCGCCGTCGTCTCCGGCGCGTTGGGCACGCTCGTGGTGGTGGGCCTGTGGGCCTGGGCCTTCCCCGAGCTGCGGCGCGTGGATCGCCTGGAGAAGGCCGCGCGCGAGGCCGCGGCGCAGGCCGCCGCGAATCAGGACGTCGCCCCCGCGGCCTCCTGAGCCTCCGCCCGCATGGCCACCCTGGGCACGACGGAGGCGGTCCTCTTCCTGCTGGTGCTCGGGGGGCTCCTCGCGGGCCTGGGCTCCATCGTGCTGTCCACCTTGCGCACGGGCATCTCGCCCATGCCCACCTCCCCGCGCGTCCGCCGCGAAGTGCTCGGACTCGTCCCCTCGGACACGCGGGGTGTCGTGCTGGAGCTGGGCGCGGGCTGGGGCACGCTGGCGTTCGCGCTGGCGGACCACTGCCCTCAGGCGCAGGTGGTGGCCTACGAGCTGTCACCGCTGCCCGCGGGCTTCTGCGCGCTGCGCCAGCGCCTCGCGCCCCGGCCCAATCTCCGGGTGGCGCGCGAGGACTTCTTCCGCGCCTCGTTCGCGGGCGCCTCCGCGGTCGTCTGCTACCTCTACCCGGGGGCCATGGCGAAGCTCGGCCCGAAGCTGCTCGCCGAACTGCCGGCGGGCGCGCGCGTCGTCAGCCACACCTTCGCGCTGCATGGCTGGCGCCCCGTGCACACCCACCGGCTCGACGACCTGTACCGCACGCCCCTCTACGTCTACGAGGTCCCCGCCTCAGCGCCCCGAGCCGGTGGCGAGTGACGCGCCCGCGCCCAGCTCCAGCACGCTCGCGGCGAACTCACCCTCCAACTCGGCCTTGAAGGCCCCTGGCTCGCTGTGCGCGCGGATGCGGCCGTGGGCCGTGCCGCCCTCGGAGATGAGCGACACCGTGGCGCCCTGGAGCGCGTACACCTCCGCGGGCCACGTGCGCGTCACGCGCAGCACGTACCCCTGGCAGTCGCGCAGGTCTCCAGGGCTGTCCAGGTCCGTGCGCGCGCACGCGAGGGCCAGCGAGTAGATGGCCCGCGTCGCCGTGCTGCCTCCCGTGGCTTCACCGCGCACGGTGCCGAGGAGCACCACGCCCTCCCCCGGGACGAGCGTGCGCGCCGCGCGCATCAGCTTCTGCGGATCCCCCTGGCCCGCGCCGGTCTCCGCGGCCTTCAGCAGCTCCGCGGGCCGCAGGTAGCGCAGGTTCGCGGCGCCCATCAGCGTGGCGTTCAAGATGCCTGCCTCGTGCACCCGCTCGTGCGTCGCGCCGCCCGCGGGTGACTCGAAGAAGCGCATCTGCACCGCGGGCCGCGCGCCGCCCGCCACGCAGCCCGAGAGTCCCATCGCCGCCAGCGCGGCCATGCCCATCCATCGCACCGTCATGCGTGTCTCCTCGCTCGTGGGGGGGTTACCGACTCGCGGACCTGGGCTTCGCGCCGGGGGCCTGGTCCTCGGGTGCGAGGACGATCTCGATGCGCCGGTTGAGGCTCTTGCCCTGCGTCGTCTTGTTGGTGGAGATGGGGTGGTGCTCGCCGTAGCCCACCGCGGAGAGCTTGTCGGCGGACACGCCCTTGTCCTGCAAGAGCTTGAGCACCGTGAGCGCGCGGGTGGTGGACAGCTCCCAGTTGCTGGGGAACGGGCCCTTGGGGTCCGTGGGCACGTCGTCCGTGTGGCCCTCCACGCGCACCAGCTTCCCTGTCACGTCCTTCAGCGCCTCGGCCACCTTCGCGAGCGCCGCCTGGCCCTCCGGGTTGATCTTCACGCTGCCGGACGAGAAGAGGATCTTGTCCTTCATCTTCACCACCATCCGGCCCTTCAGCTCGGACAGCTCGATCTTCCCGGCCTTGATTTCATCCTTGAGGCTGGAGGCGAGCGACTCGTACTGCTCCGACTTCTTCTCCAATTCCGCGCGCGCCTTCTCCAGCGTGTCCTTGCTCTGCGCCAGGGAGGCGTTGAGGGCGGTGAGCATCTCCACCTTCTTCTGCAGCTCCTGCACGCGCGCCTCGCTGGCCGTCAGCGCCTCGTCGGCCTTGGCCTGGTCCTTCTGCCCCGACTCCAGCTCCGCGACGCGGGCTTGCAGCGCCTTGACCTTCTCGGATTCGTCGCCGTACTGGCGCCGGTAGTTCTCCGCCTCCAGCGCCTTGGCGTCGAGCTGCGCCTTCGGCACGCCACATCCGACGAGGAGCTGCACCGCGGCCAGCGTGACAATCGTCCGGTTCATGGAACCCTCCCAGTGGGTCGCACTCTGGCAAGGGCGGGGTGTGCGCGAAAACGGGCCGGGGTGCGAACCATGCACGCGTTGACACAACGCGGGCGCAGTCGTGCAGCCGAGCTGTGCGCCGGACCGCCGGTGGCTGGGATGAACTCCCCTTGTGGCTCGCATGCGCGCAAATGCCCGGCGCCCGGCCGCCCACCGGCCAGGGGCCGCGCAAACCATCTCCCCTCCCAGCCGCAATGGAGGTAAGCCTTCGCCCACCCCAGCGCCGTGGAGTGACGACACGATGAGCGACTTCCAGTTCCAGGACATGCTGCCGCTCGGCAAGGACGAGACGCCGTACCGGCTGCTCACGAAGGACGCCGTCTCGACGTTCGAGGCGGGCGGCAAGACCTTCCTCCAGGTGCAGCCCGAGGCGCTGACGCTGCTGACCCGCGAGGCGATGCGCGACATCTCCCACCTCTTGCGGCCCGGGCACCTCGGGCAGCTCGCGAACATCCTCAAGGACCCCGAGGCCTCGGCGAATGATCGCTTCGTGGCGCTGGAGCTGCTGAAGAACGCCAACATCGCCGCCGGCGGCGTGCTGCCCTCCTGCCAGGACACGGGCACCGCCATCGTGATGGGCAAGAAGGGCCAGTACGTGGTGACGGGCGGCGGCGACGAGGCGGCCATCGCGCGCGGCGTCTTCGACACCTACCGCACCGCCAACCTGCGCTACTCGCAGATGGCGCCGCTGGACATGTACCGGGAGGTCAACACCAACAACAACCTGCCCGCGCAGATCGAGCTCTACGCGACCGACGGCGACGCCTACAAGTTCCTCTTCATGGCCAAGGGCGGCGGCTCGGCCAACAAGAGCTACCTCTTCCAGGAGACCAAGGCCGTCCTCAACCCGGCGAGCCTGCTGTCCTTCCTGGAGACGAAGATTCGCTCGCTGGGCACCGCGGCGTGCCCGCCGTACCACCTGGCCATCGTGGTGGGCGGCACCTCCGCCGAGTTCGCGCTGAAGACGGCCAAGTACGCCTCCGCCCGCTACCTGGACTCGCTGCCCCGCGAGGGCAACGCGCTGGGCCGCGGCTTCCGCGACGTGGAGCTGGAGCAGCAGGTGCTCGCGCTCACCCAGCGCACGGGCATTGGCGCGCAGTTCGGCGGCAAGTACTTCTGCCATGACGTGCGCGTCATCCGCCTGCCGCGCCACGGCGCCTCGTGCCCGGTGGCCATCGCGGTGTCGTGCTCGGCGGACCGGCAGGCGCTCGGCAAGATTACCCGCGACGGCGTCTTCCTGGAGCAGTTGGAGACGGACCCCGCCAGGTACCTGCCCGAGACGACGGACGGGGACCTCGCGGGCGAGGTGGTGAAGATCGACCTGCGCCGCCCCATGAGCGACATCCGCGCCGAGCTGTCCCGCTACCCCATCAAGACGCGCCTGTCGCTCTCCGGCCCCATGGTGGTGGCGCGCGACATCGCCCACGCCAAGCTCAAGGAGCGGCTGGATCGCGGCGAGGGCCTGCCCCAGTACATGAAGGACTTCATGGTGTACTACGCGGGCCCCGCCAAGACGCCCGAGGGCTACGCCTCCGGCTCGTTCGGCCCCACCACCGCCGGGCGCATGGACGCCTACGTGGACCAGTTCCAGGCCGAGGGCGGCAGCTACGTCATGCTCGCCAAGGGCAACCGCTCCTCCGCCGTCACCGAGGCGTGCAAGAAGCACGGCGGCTTCTACCTGGGCTCCATCGGCGGCCCCGCCGCGCGCCTGGCCAAGGACTGCATCAAGAAGGTCGAGGTCCTCGAGTACGAGGAGCTCGGCATGGAGGCTGTCTGGAAAATTGAAGTGGTGGACTTCCCGGCCTTCATCGTCGTCAACGACAAGGGGCACGACTTCTTCGCTGACATCAACAAGCTGTCCCCCAAGAAGGCCTGAGCCGCTGCCTTCCCGCCGCGCCTCCCGCTAGAGTCCTCGCTCCCGGAATGACAGGGATAGCGAGGACTCCATGGAAGAGAGACGTCGGTACCGGAATGGGGAGGCGATGGTGGCCCTGGGCAACCCGTCTTTCGAGGCGGCGCGGCGGCACGGGGTCATTGACCTGAGCGTCCACCACCTGGGTGGGGGGCGCCTGGGTCTGGAGGACGGACGCGAGTTCCTCAACCTCTCGTCCTGTTCCTATCTGGGGCTGGACGCGCACCCGGCCGTCCTGGATGGCGCCATCGAGGCGCTCCAGCAGGAGAAGCTCATCGACACGGGCATCTCGCGCGTGCGGGTGCGGCTGTCACTCCTGGACGCGCTGGAGCAGGAGCTGGGCGCGCTCTGGCGCACGCGCGCCATCACCGCCGTGTCCGCGAGCGCGGCCACCGCGGGGCTGCTCCCCTTGGTGGCGGGAGGCCAGCTCTGCGACGACGGCCAGCCGCGGGTGATGGTGTTCGACAAGTCCTGCCACTTCTCGATGAACCTCATCAAGCCCATCTGCGCCGACGAGGCGCCGGTGCTGACGTGTCCCCACAATGATTTGAACTTCCTGGAGGACGTCTGCCGCAAGCACCCGCGCGTGGCCTACGTGGCGGACGGCTTCTACTCCATGGGCGGGGCCGCGCTGGTGAAGGACCTCCTGGCGCTCCAGGAGCGCTACGGCCTCTATCTCTACTTCGATGACTCGCATGGCCTGTCCGTGCACGGCGAGCACGGCGAGGGCTTCGTGCGCTCGCTCCTGGGCGAGGAGATCCACCCGCTGACCTTGGTGGTCGCCTCGCTGGCGAAGGGGTTCGGCACCTCGGGCGGCGTGGTGATGTTGGGCGCGCGCCACCTGGAGGACCGCGTGCATCGCTTCGGTGGACCGCTGGCCTGGTCGCAGGGCCTCAACGTGGCGTCCATCGGCGCGGGGCTCGCCTCCGCGAAGCTGCACCGCACGCCCGAGCTCGGCCGATTGCAGGGCGCGCTCCGGGCGAACCTCCAGCGCTTCGACGCGCAGGTGGAGGCGCCCAACCGGGGCAGCCTGTCGCAGATCCGCGTGGTGGAGGTGGGCGCCGAGGAGCAGGCCGTGGAGCGCTCGCGGCACATGCTGGACAAGGGCTTCTACACCTCGGCGGTGTTCTTCCCCATCGTCGCGCGGGGGCGCGCGGGCCTGCGGGTGATGCTGCGCGCCAACCTGTCCGATGACGACATGAACCGGCTGTGCAACGCGGTGCGCGCCGTGGCGGGCAAGGCCGCATGAGGAAGCCGGGCCTGGAGCAGGAGCGCATGCGCGCGGTGGTGATGGAAGGCACGGGCGGCCCCGAGGTGCTGCACGTGCGCGAGGTGACGCGCCCCCGCCCTGGCCCGGAGGAGCTGCTCGTGCGCGTGCGCGCCTCGGCGCTCAACCGCGCGGACCTCCAGCTTCGCGCGGGGGAGTTCCCCCTGCCCTCGGGCATGACGCCCATCCTGGGGGTGGAGGTTGCGGGCGAGGTGGTGGGCCTCGGCATGGACGTGCGCGGCTTCGAGCGCGGGCAGCGCGTGGCGGGGCTCGTCAACGGCGGGGGCTACGCCGAGTACTGCGTGATGGACCACCGCATGGCCCTGCCCGTGCGCGAGGGCGAGTCGTTCGCCCGCGCCGCGGCCCTGCCCGAGGCGCTCGTCACCGCGGACGAGGTCCTCTTCGAGCTGGGCCGGCTGCGCGCGGGCCAGTCGGTGCTCGTCCACGCGGGCGCCAGCGGCATGGGCAGCATGTGCATCCAGATGGCCCACCACGCGGGTGCCACCGTCTATTTCACGGTCAGCACCGCGGAGCGCCTGCGCCGCGCGCGCGCGCTGGGCGGGGACGTGGGCATCCTGCGCGGCGCCGAGGACTTCGCGGGCGCGGTGCTCCAGCACACGCAAGGCGCGGGCGTGGACGTGGTGGTGGACTTCGCGGGCGGCGCCACGCTCTCGCGCAATCTGCAGGCGCTGAAGATGGGGGGCTGCCTGGTGCTCGTGGGGTTGTTGGAGGGCGAGCGCGCGGAGCTCGACGTGGAGGCGGTGGTGATGCGCCGGCTTCAGCTCAAGGGCACGGCCTTCCGCGGGCGACCGCTGGAAGAGAAGCGGGCCATCACCCACCGCGCGTGGGCGCGGTGGGGGCCCGAGCTGGAGGCCGGACGGGTGAGCCCCGTCGTCGACTCCGTCTTCCCCTTCGAGCGGGTGGCCGAGGCCCATCGCCACATGGCCGACGGCACCCACTTCGGGAAGATCCTCCTCGCGCTCGAGTAGCGCGAGGCGTCAGCGAGGTGCAGACAGCGCCTACTTGGTGGACGAGCCGCTGCCGCCGTAGCCCTGCGCCGACTCCTGCTTCTGCTTCCAGTCCGCGCGGGCCTGCTGCTCCTGCTGGCGCTGCGCGTCCACGTCGCGCTGGGCCTCCTCCTCCTTGCGGCGGGCATCGGCCAGCTCGGCGTCGAACTTGGAGGCGTTGAGCTTCTGCGCGCGCACGTCGCCGCTCTTCTTGAGCGCCTGGTACTGCTCCTGCGCGAGCTGCGCATCCGCCACCGAGCGCTCGCGCTCACGCAGCGTCCGCATGGCCTCCTTGGTGGACACCGCGCGCTTGCGGTAGGCGACCTCCGACGACGCGGCCGCCACGCTCGCGTTCGCGTCCTGGAGGTCGTTCTGGGCCTGGCTGATGGCCTCCGCGCGCCCCTTGGACATGGCGGCCTCGAGCGTCTTCTGGCTCGCGGCCCGGCGGCTCTTGGCCGCGTCCTCATTGTGCTTGGCCGCCGACTCGGCGCTCTTCGCGTCCTCCACCTCGACCGCGGCGCGCTTGACGCTCTCGTCGGCCTTCTGTTGCGCCATCTGCGCCTGGCGCACGTCTCCCAGCTGCGCGTCCGGGACGCGCGCCATCCACTCGTCATTCACCTTCGCGTTGGCGCGCGACGTGCTGCAGCCTCCGAGCACCAGCAGGCCCGCCCCGAACATCCCCACGAGTCCTCGACGCCAGGTCGAACAAACCATGCGCTCCTCCCTGAGCGGTGTTGTGCACCCCACAGGGTAGGCACGCATGGACCGGATGACAGGCCGTCATTCCTCGGGACAGGCCACGAGGAGCGCGTGGGCCCGGGGGTCGCTCCCCTGTCCGCCCCGCCCTTCGGGTGGACCCGTCACGCCACGGCGGGAAGCTCCGGCGCCGCGCGAGGCACGCACGCCGCCGCGGCCACCACGACCTCCGGACCCGCTCCCGCCTTGTGGGCGTTCTCGCTCAGGTGGCGCCGCCACGCGCGCGCGCCGGACAGGCCCTGGAAGAGGCCGAGCATGTGGCGGGTGATGGCGCCCAGCGGCGCGCCTCGGACGCGCTGCGCCTCGATGTACGGCAGCATCGCGTCCACCACCTCGTGGCGCGTGAGCGGCACCTGCGCGCTGCCGAAGAAGCGCCGGTCCGCGTCCGCCAGCAGGTACGGCGTCTCGTAGGCCGCGCGGCCCACCATCACCCCGTCCACGTGTTGGAGCTGCTCGGCCACCGCGTCCAGCGTCTTGATGCCGCCGTTGATGGAGATGTCCAGGTGGGGGAACTCGGCCTTGAGCCGGTGCACCAGCTCGTAGCGCAGCGGCGGCACGTCGCGGTTCTCCTTGGGGCTCAGGCCCTTCAGCCACGCCTTGCGCGCATGCACGATGAAGCGCGTGCAGCCCGCGGCGGACACGCGCCGCACGAAGTCCTCCAACGTGGGCCACTCCTCCATCTCGTCGATGGCGATGCGCGACTTCACCGTCACCGGCACCCGCACCGCCTCGCGCATCGCCGCCACCCCGCGCGCCACGGTGTCCGGCTCCGCCATCAGGCACGCGCCGAAGCGCCCGGACTGCACGCGGTCGCTCGGGCAGCCGACGTTGAGGTTGATTTCATCGTAGCCCCACGCCTCGCCAATGCGGGCGGACTCCGCCAGGTCCGCGGGCTCCGAGCCACCGAGCTGGAGCGCGACCGGGTGCTCCTGGGGCGAGAAGCCCAGCAGGCGCTCGCGGTCCCCATGGAGGACGGCGCCCGTGGTGACCATCTCCGTGTACAGCAGCGTGCGGGGACTGATGAGCCGCAGGAAGTACCGGCAATGGCGGTCCGTCCAGTCCATCATCGGCGCGACACACAGCGGCATGGGCGAGGCGGGCGTCGTCATCGCCCCTCCCATATCCGGACTGACGCCCCACGGCCAGGGGACTTCAGCCCCCCTGTCCGGTGAGCCGGAGCGGACGGACCTCCAGCTGCTTCGTCGCGAGGAACTCTGGGTTGAACACCTTCGAGGCGTACCGGCTGCCGTGGTCGCACAGCAGGGTGACGATGCGCAGCCCCTCGCCCGCGTGTTGGCGGGCCACTTCCCAGGCCGCTCGGACGTTGAGCGCCGCGGAGGTGCCCACCACGAGCGCGTCCTGCCGGGCCAGGTGGTACAGCATCTCCAGCATGGCCTGGTCATCCACCCGGACGGCCTCGTCCACCCGCGCGCGCCGGAAGTTCTCCGTGATGCGCATGATGCCAATTCCCTCGGTGATGGAGCCGCCCGTCGACTCGAGCTTCCCCTCCCGCACGTAGCAGTAGAGGCCCGAGCCCAGCGGATCCACCAGCACCACGCGCAGCGCGGGATTGCGCTCCTTGAGGTAGCGGCTCACCCCGGACAGGGAGCCGCCACTGCCCACCGAGGCCACCAGCACGTCCACCCGGCCCTCGCACTGCTCCCAGATTTCGGGCCCCGTCGTCTCGAAATGAAAGTCACCGTTCGCGGGGTTCTCGAACTGGTTGGCCCAGAACCAGCCGTGCTGCTCGGAGAGGAGCCGGGCCTGATGGAAGAAGTGATTGGGATTGGCGAAGGGCACGACAGGGACCTTGCGGACCTCCACGCCCATGGCCTCCAGGAGCTCGTATTTCTCGCGGGCCTGGTTGTCCGGCATGGTGACGACCACGCGGTAGCCGCGCTCGCGGCCCAGCAGGCCCAGGCCGATGCCGGTGTTGCCGGCGGTGCCCTCGACGATGGTGCCCCCGGGCTTCAAGAGCCCGTCCTGCTCGGCGCGGCGGATCATGCCCTTGGCTGCCCGGTCCTTGATGCTGCCGCCGGGGTTCATGAACTCGGCTTTGCCCAGGATGTCGCAGCCCGTGGCGTCGCTGAGCGAGCCGATGCGCAGGAGGGGCGTGTTGCCCACCGCGTCCCAGAGTCTTCCAATGCGTGGCGCCATGTCAGGTTCCCCGAGGGAAAAGGGCAGGCCTCCCCCGTAATGGAGTCCGCCGGCCCAGGCAACCCCTCCCCCACGCGACGCCTCGGACAGAAGCTGGTATCCCTGTCATCCCCCCTCACCCCATCGCGAGCCCGCTTTGACAGACACCGACGTGGCCCTACCCGCAACGCCCTCCGCGCGCTGGTCCTGGCCGCCCCTGTTCGCCCTGCTCGACTTCCAGTTCGGCGCCGCGGTGGGACTGATGCAGACGGCGGTGCCGTACTGGCTGGCGAAGGACGGCTTGAGCCTGGCGCAGATTGGCGTCCTGTCCGCCACCGCGTTCACCCCCCACGCGTGGAAGCTCCTGTGGGTGCCGCTCATCGACCTGGGGCCCTGGCGCCGCGTCTGGTACTGCGTCAGCGCGCTGCTCACCGCCGGGCTCCTGCTGGCGTGCACGCTCATCTCCGAGCCGACTCAGCACTTGGGGCTGCTCACCGTGTTGCTCACCGCGCTGCAGGCCGTGGCCACCACGGGCCACGCCGCGCTCAATGGGTTGATGGCCAACACCACACGCCCCGAGGACAAGGGCAAGGCGGGCGGCTGGCAGATGGCGGGCAACGTGGGCTCGACGAGCCTCCTGGGCGCCATGGCCATCTGGATGGCGAGCGCGTTCTCGCGGCAGGTGGCGGGCATCAGCCTCACCCTGCTGGTGCTCGCCACCAGCGCGGGCATCTTCTGGATTCACGAGCGCGAGGACGCCACGCAGCGCCCCCGAGAGCCGCTGCTGCGCGCCGCCGTCGCGCGGGTGAAGGGCATCGTGACGGACCTGCTGCGCACGGCGCTCAGCCGCGACGGCATCATCATGCTCGTGCTGTGTCTGGCGCCGGTGAGCTGCGGCGCGCTCACCAACCTCTTCAGCGCCATGGCCGGCGAGTACCACGCCCCCGAGCACCTGGTGGAGCTGGTGAACGGCCTGGGCATGGGCATCAGCGGCGCGCTGGGCTCGCTGGCGGGCGGCTGGCTGTCGGACCGGATGAACCGCAAGCTCGCCTACGCGCTCATGGGCGGCACCACGGGGCTGTGCGCCTTCGCCATGGCGCTGGCGCCCATGACGCCCGCCACGTACACCTGGGGCACGCTGGCCTACAGCCTCGCCAATGGCGCGGCCTTCGCGGCGTTCGCGGGCATGGTGCTGGAGATGGTCAGCGCGGGCGCGGCCATCACCACCAAGTACACGCTGTTCGTCGCCGCCTCGAACTTCGCCATCAGCTACACCACCGCGCTCGATGGCCGGGCCTCGGGCTTCCGGGGCATGGGCGCGCGAGGCAGCATCGCGTTCGACGCGCTCATCACGATGGGCGGCATCTGCGTGGTCATCGCCGTGTTCGTGCTCTTCCTGCGCAAGAAGCCCCAGGCCGCCGTCGCCACGGCCTGAGGCCCTCGCGGCGCTCGCTCACACGACCGACGTGAGCAGCGCCTCGAAGAGGTCGCGCGGATCCAACCCCGGCGGCAGCCCCGAGACGCCGCCGTCGTTCACCTCGACCACGGCCCAGCCACCGTCCTGGAGCATCGCCACGTCCATCGTGAAGAAGGGCGAGTCGATGCGCCGCGCCAGCGGGGTGAAGGCCGTGAAGTCCGGCACCTCCACGTCGAACTCGTGGTACGGCTCCGCGGCCAGCAGGCCCCGCCGGGAGAAGAACAGGCGGAACTCCAGGTGCGCGGGGCCCGTGGGCGTGCGGCCCATCACCTTGAGCGGCAGGTAGCGGCGCACCACCAGTCCCCGCTCGAAGCGCTCACCGCGCGCGTCCACCAGGTTCTCGCACGTGCGGGAAAAGTCCTCCGCCGAGGCGCCCTCGGGCACGTAGCAGGCCTCGGCCCACTGCTCCTTGGCGGACTTCACGTGGTCCTTGAGGATCCACGGCGGCGGCCCCAGCGATTGCGCGAGCCGCCACGCCTCGGCCGCGTCCGTCCCCTCCGTCCACACCGAGCGGGCCGTGTAGCGCGCCAGCTTCGGGTACCAGTGGGGCAGATAGAGCGCTCCGGCGTACTGCGTGGGGGACGTCATCAGTCGGTGCCCTCGCTCGGCCACCGCCTCGGCCAGCTCGCCGTACTCCTCCTCGGTGAGCATCCAGCCCCGGTAGAGCATTCGCAGGCGGCCTCGCGCCGGGAGGTGCTCGACCGCGCGCGCGGCGTCTCCGGACAGGAGGGCCGCGAGGTCCACCGGATACGTCTCGACCCCGAGCGCCTCCGCCGCGTCCGCCTCCACGTC
Source organism: Citreicoccus inhibens (assembly GCF_019039035.1). GTDB lineage: Bacteria > Myxococcota > Myxococcia > Myxococcales > Myxococcaceae > Citreicoccus > Citreicoccus inhibens. The sequence goes on from NZ_JAHNZT010000023.1 coordinate 69,406, forward strand.
GAAGGGGTCGGACTGGTGGGGGTTGCGCCCGAACACGATGGCGACCCCCTGGCGTGACGGACTCATCGCCCACCTCCTCGCGCCACCTCCCCGTTCAAGACAGCCACGGCAGGGAGAACACCCGGACCATCACCGACACAGGAGACACGCGGCATCGAGAGCGCCTTTCGCCTGGAACAGCGGGGGGCGCACTCCGACGAGGCCTGCCGCAGCACCTGACACGCCCGGCGACAGAAAAACCGAGTCATTCAATTTGGTATTTTTCTTGTTTTGCTGCTTTAATGACACACGGCCGCGAGCGAGGATGCGCCCATGGCAAGTTCACGCATGTGGAGTCTGGCGCTGCTGTGCGCCGGGTTGGGTTGCTCGGACGTCGCGGTCCCCTCGCCGGAGGATTCGTCGGGCGTGGAGCCCCGGGGCGCGCTCACCGCGGATGGCGGGAGCGAGCCGTCCGATGGGGGCGCGGGCTCGGTGGCGTTCAGCATCCACACCGCCGAGTACCAGGCGTTCTATCTCGTGGACGGCAAGGTGCTGGGCATCGGCTCGAACCGGCTGGGACAGCTCGGGTTCGGCACCTCGGTGGCCTACAACCAGGTGCCGGCGGCGCCCATCGCGGTGGACCCCGCCCTGCGCTTCCAGGGCGTGTGGGGCGGCGGATACCAGAGCATCGCGCTGGATGTGCTCGGGCGCGTGTGGACGTTCGGGGACAACCGCTTCGGTCAGCGGGGCGACGGGACGACGAATGACCTGCCCAACTCGCCCGCGCCGGGCAACAACGGCATCCCGTACGTCATCCCGCAGGACGCCAGCGGGCAGCCCTTCAACGGCGTCATCGCGGTGCGCTCGGGGCTCCTGTTCAACCTGGCGCTGAAGCAGGACGGCTCGGTGTGGGTCTGGGGCCTGAATGGCACGGCCGTCGGCAACTCGATCGGCATCGCGGGCGACGGCGACACGGTGGGCCGCAACATGACGCGGCCGTTCAAGGTGCCCCTGCCCACGGGCACGCGCATCGTGGACATCGAGACCAACGACTTCATCGTCTTCGCGCTGGATGACCAGGGGCACGCCTGGTCCTGGGGCGGCGGCGCCATTGCCCAGGAGAACCTCGGCACGGGTCGCCCCACCGAGTACGCCCAGCCGCGCCAGGTGGCCATCACCTCGCGCATCGTCCAGCTCGCCCCGGGTGGGGACGCGTTCGCATACGCGCTGGACGACCAGGGCCGCCTGTGGGGCTGGGGCGTTCGCGGAACGTATTTGGGCCTGGGCAGCGCCACGGGCGGCTGGAACCCGGTGGCCACGCCTCGGCTGCTCTCCTTCCCCGAGTTCGGCGCGCATCGCGTCGTGCAGGTCGCGGCCTCCGGCCACACCACGCACGTCATCCTGGATGACGGGACGCTGTGGGGGTGGGGCGACTCCGCCATGGGCGAGGTGGGCAATGGCGCCATCCTCGACTTCGCCGCGTACCCCACGCCCTACCGGTGGGATTGGGGCCTGTTCGAGAAGCTCGTCTTCCGGCCCGTGCAGATCGCCCCGGGCGTCACCTTCCAGAGCATCTCCACCACGAGCGAGTCCTTCTATTGCTACGCGGTGGCCACCGACGGCCGCGTGTTCTCCTGGGGGCGGAACAAGACGGGCATCCTGGGCAACGGCGTGCTCCCCACGGGTGACCTCGCCAATCGGCCGGACAGTTGGAACGTGGCGACCGCCACGCCCGTGCCCGCCCATCTGCTGACGACCGCGACGCCCACGCCGAGCCGCTGAGCCTCGGCGCTCAGTCCTCCAGGAGCGCCAGACGCACCGCGGCGTGGGCCCAGTCCCACGCGGCCTCGCGCCCCGCGACAATCGACTCCGCGAGGCGACGCAGCCGCAGCCCGAGGTCTCGCAGCCCCGCGTCCTCCAGGGTCACCGCGAGGGCGCGGGCACGCCCGGGATAGTCCCCCTCCAGGTGGCGCAACCCTCGGTGCATGGCCTCTTCCAGCAGGCCCGCCATGGCATCGATGCGAGCACGCAGCGGCTCCGCCGCATCCCTACGCGAGGGGCCTCCGAGCAACGGGCGCACGGCCTCGCCCGCGTCCAGGTCCGGCACCACCACGCGGTCCGCGGTGAGCAGCGTGGGCTCCAGCTCCAAGCCCGAGCCGCTCCACCGCATCGGTCCCGCCACCCACACCACGGGGCCGTGGTCGCCATTCAGCGTCGCCGAGAGGACCTCCAAGGCCCGCGGCGCCGCCGCCCGAAAGCCGCGCACCAGCGTGAACGATTGTCCGTGGGCGTCCTCCAGCGTCGCGCGCACTTCCTGACGGGCCGAGTCGAACGCCACCTCGTGCACGGCCCCGACGAGCACGGCGTGGACGTCCTCCGCGCGGGCCTTGGGGCGGAGCATTCGAGGGGGCCTCGCGAGCCACGACTCTCGCAGCGCGCGCACGTCGTCCACTCGCACGGGCGGGGGCAGGGACTCGAAGTCCCCGGTCTGGAGCGTCACCGAGGTGGCCACGATGCGGCTGCCCTCCAGCCGCACCTCGCGGTTGGCGCGGCGCACCGCCGCCTGCGTCACCACCTGTCCCCGCGCGAGCACGTCCCACGTGGCGCCCGCGACGCGACGCCGCCCCAGGTCCGGTCCCTCCGGCAGCGGCTCCCCCTCGGGCGTGTCCCAGGCGTGCTCCATCGCGAACACCGAGGCCATGTCCGGATCCGCCAGGAACACCTCCAGCGTGCGCCGCCGCCCATCCGAGTCCACCCGCGCGCCCAGCGACACCCAACGCACGCGATCCAACCGCGTCTCCAGCGCCTCGCCCTGTCCCACCACGGCGCGCGCGGGCAGCTCGCCTCCGGGTGGCGATGCGGCCCGCACCCGGGCGAACAGCTCAGCCAGCAGGAAGCGCAGCTCCGCCGCGCGGTAACGCGCCGAGCGCGCCCGGTGCCACCCCAGCGCCTGCTCGATGTCCTCCAAACCGAACGCCAGCCACGTCGCGCCAGACAGCTCCGCGCGAGCCACCGCGAAGGACTGCCCGAGCGACGCGCGCGACTGGTCCACGCCCTCACGGAGCAGCATCACCGCAGGCTCCAGCGCCCGCGCCCACCCGGCATCATCGGCCGTGGGCGCCTCGCCGTCCTTGAGGTCCAGCAACAGCGACTCTCGCGAGGCATCTCGACGGTCCGCCTCACGCATGGCCCAGCACGCCAGGGCCACGTGCACGCAGCCCCCACCCGTCACGCAGTCACAGCGCGCGTGCGCCAGCTCCGCGTGGGCCAGGAAGCGCACCGTGGCCGAGGGCAATCGCACCGTGGGCACGTCGCTCGCTGCCCCGGGACGAAGGACTTCGCACAGCACGCCGCGTCGCCGGGCACTCCGTGCATCGCTCATCACCCGAGCGCCGAGCACCGCCTCCAGCGCGGCATCCGCCAGCGTGCCGGGTGAGCTGTCCTGGCGCGTCTCAGGCGCATCGGGGGGAGCTGCCTCTTGGGCGACGCGGGCATAGGCCAGGACGAGCGCCACGCGGTGACGACACACGAGCCTCGCGTTGCAGCCGCAGGGGGCATCCTTCAGCGCCTTGCCGGGCGGAAGGCGCGTGACGACGCCATCGGCGAAGGTCCCCACCACGGTGCCATCCGGCTCTTCGTGGACCTGGGGCCCCTTGCCCTCCTGGAGCTCCTTCTGGGCGCGCTTGACCACGCCCACGTTCGCCAGCGCGGCGAGCGACTCGGCCGTCAGCGTCAACAGGTCGCTTCGCATCAGCGCCCCATCTTCTCGGCGAGCCAGCCCACGAGCTGCCCAGGCGTCATCGCCGCCACCTCGGCGCCTGCCTCCACCAGCCGCGCCGCGAGCGCTCGGTCAAAATCCGGCACGGCCTCCGCATCGAGCGCCGCCAGCCCGAGCACCTTCGTCCCCTGCCCCACCAGCGCGCGCACGCGGCGCACCAACCATTCGGGGCTCGTCCCCTCGTAGAAGTCGGAGATGAGCACGACGACCGCGCGGCGCGGCGCGTCCACCAACTCCTGCGCGTACTCCACCGCCTGCTGGATGTCCGTGCCGCCGCCGAGCTGCACGTTCATGAGCAACTCCACGGGGTCCACCACATCGCGCGTCAGGTCCACCACGTGGGTGTCAAAGGCCACGAGGTGCGTGCGCACGCCCGGCAGCCCCCAGAGGCACGCCGCCGTCACCGCGGAGTGGATGACGGACGTCACCATGCTCCCGCTCTGGTCCACGAGCAGGATGACCTGCCACGGCTCCAACATGCGCCGCGAGCGCGAGAAGAACCGAAGTCGATCCAGGTACAGCTTTCGCTCGTCGGGGCGCCAGTTCTTCAGGTTCCGCGCGAGCGTGCGCTTGAAGTCGAGCTGCGCCGCCACCTTCCGAGTGCCCGGTCTCCGCCGGTCCCGCGTGCCGCCGAAGGCCTGTCTCACCTCCGTGCGCAGCGTCTCCATCAGCTCACGGACCACCTCGGCGACGAGCGCGCGCGCCAAGGCCAGGACCTCGGGCTTGAGCAGGTGGCGGGTGCGAAGCACCGCGGCGAGGAGCGAGGTGCTCGGCTGGGCGCGCCGGAGCACCTCGGGGTGCGTCACCATCTCGTCGATGCGGAAGCGCTCCACCGCGTCGCGCTCCAATCGTTCGATGGTCTCCCGCGGGAAGAGGCGGTGGACGGCGTTCACCCAATCCGGCACCGACAGCGTCGAGTCCCCTCGACCGCCCTCGCGGGTGTCGCCCCGGTGGATCTCACGCTCGCCCAACGTCTCATCTCGGCCGTAGAGCCACTCCAGCGCGCTGTCCATGGCGCGGGCGTCGTCCGACACGCCACAGCCCAGCGCATCCTCCGCCGCCTCCCCCAGGATGAGCCGCCAGCGCGCAATCGGTGGAAGTCCGCCCGTCATCCACGCACCTCGGAGTCCGCGGCGTCGGAGAGCCCCCATCTCGCGGCCAGCGCGCGCGCGCGCGTCTCCAGCGCCATGCCACGCGCGACCTGACCGGCCTCCATGTCCAGTGCCAGCAAGGTGTGCGCGGCGCCTTCGTCCGCGCCCTCCAGCCGGAGGACGGTACGCGCCAGGGTCGCGCGCTCCATGGGCGGGAAGAAAGAGAACGCCAGCCGCAGCGCGGGCAGTGCCGTCAGGAAGTCCGCCTCCGTCATCGCCTTGACGACGTCATGGACGGAGCCCAGCAGCACCTGCGATTGCAGCATCTGCGCACGCGCCACCGCCGCGAGGCCCGCCAGGAAATCCCCCAGCGTCGCGGGCAGTCCCAGGGCCTGCATCGCACGCACGGCCGTCACCTCCGCGGCGCCGTCCACGAAACGTCCCAGACTCCACAGCGCACCCAGACACGCGCCTCGCACCTCGGGCGCCGCCGCCGCATCCAGCGTCTTGCGCGTCCAGACGCCATCGGCCCGAACATCCAGGGCGCGCGCCCGGTCCGGTCCTGCGCGCAATGCATCTCGCAGCGCCACCACCGCCGCGACCACACGCCCCTCGGCCGTGCTCCCGGCCCCCTCCAACAACCACAGCCCTCGGTCCACCGCCTGGGTCACCAGCGGCTCGAGCTGCGGCGCCCGAGCCGCCCCCAGCAAGACCCCGTGGTGCCACACGTCGAGCAACGTCCCGAGCGCGGCCCCCAGCTCACCAAGCGAGGACTCCGTGCCCACCGTCCCCGCCGCGCGGCCAACCACCTCCAGCGCGAGCCCCTCCAACCCCACGAACACCGCCTGAAGCAACGTGTCCGCGAGCGCCCCCAATCTCCCCTCGGCCTGAAGCAGCCGCTCCTCCAACAACACCCACGCCGCCGACTCCAACGTCGCGCCGTGCGCTCCCGCTTGGATCAACGCCGACAGTTGCTCCGGATGCGTCCCCACGTCCCAACGCTCTTCCAGGACGACACCCGTGGGGGTGCTCGGCCCTTGGCTGCGCGCGAAGCCGGGGATGCCCAGGACGCGCAGGCGATGCAGGACGCGGCTCTTCTCCCGGGCCTCGGACTCGGTGAGCACCAGCTTCACCGGGCGACTCGGACTCGCGGGCTCCAGGTCCCACTTGCGCAGCACGTCCGCGACGTCCCGCACGAGCGGTGGATGGGGCGTGCGCGCGTCCAGCTCCCCACGCGCGTCCCCCGCCAGCGCCGCGACCATCTCCACGAACAGCGGCTCCGTGCGAGGAGGCAACGGCCCGCGCCCCGCCCAGGGCGGCGGGACCTCCAGCCCCTCCTTCACCAGCGCGGCGGACAGCCCATCCAACACATCCGTGCGCGCCAGGGCCGCATGCCCCCGCAAGCGAGCCAGCCCCTCCGCATGGGTGCGCGCCGCGATGAGGTCCGCCGTGCTCACCGGCTGGCCCTTGTCCCGCAGCCGCCGAGCCACCCGCGTCAACAAAGCCTCGGCGGCCACCTCCGGCCCGTGCTCGTGCACCAGCGCGTAGAACCCCGGTGATGGCATCCCCGCGTCGTACCCCGCGAAGGCGTCCATCTGCTTCGAGTCATACGGCACCAGGAAGCTTCCCCACCGCGCCCCAGACGCCGGTGGAGGCGCCACGGGGAAACGGTCCCGCACCCGCCCCCGCGCCAGGTGCTCCAGCGCCGGCGCATGGAAACCACCGCACACCACCACCACCCCATCCCGACCATCCGCGCGGCGAGCGACGTCGCCTTCGGCCCACGCCACCGCATCGGCCATGAAGTCCTCGCGCGGACCGTCCCTCGGACCTCCGGGCGCGTCGCCTCGCAGCAGCGCGAAGTACTGGCGCAGGCGCTCGCGCAAGACCTGCGCATCACACGGCAGCTCGAAGAGGTGGTCCCACAGCGCGTCCTCGTCATTCAGCCGGTAGTGGCGCAGCAGCGCCTCCAGCCACAGCCGCGTCCGCTCGCGCCCGGCCTCGCCTCGCCGGTCCGCGAAGCGATTGGTCACGCCGGTGAAGACGTCGTGCCACGCGGGCAGGTCGATGAAGCGCGCCTCGGCCCCCACCTCCTCCGCGGCCTCCAGCGCCACCCACTCGGGAGACCCCGCGCAGAACGGGCTCCAGCTCGCGCGGGAGCGCCCCTCGAGATGCAGGTAGGTGAACACCGCGATGGGCAGCCGATGCCCCAGCCGCAGCTCCGCCCACCGCGCGTTCATGTCCGAGGGCCCCTCGATGAGGACATGCCGGGGGCGGACCTCACGAATGACCTGCCGCACCACGCGGGCGCAGCCCGGACTGTGGTGCCGGATACCGAGGACGTGGAGCGTCATCCCGGCAGGAGGAAGCGCGCTTCGTAGAGCGCCCGCCAGTGCGCGCCCGTCCGATGGCCCACGCGCTGCTCCAGGTAGCGGCGGATCTTCTTCAGGTCCTCCGCGTTGTCCTTCGCCGCCGTGCCCGCCAGACACTCGACCACGTCCGCCGGAGTGCCCCCATCCCCGCGCAGATACCAGCCGCGCACGCCCACCGCGTGCGCCACGGACACCGCCTCCGCCGTGGACAGCACCGTGGAGAGCTTCTCCACGGCTTGCCCATCCTTCACCTCGCCCGTGCGCAGCTCGCGGAACGTGCGCACCAGCACCTCCAGCACTTCATCGGGGGGCGTCACCGGCACCCCCGAGCGAGCCAGGAGTCGCGCGGACTCCTCCTTCACGAGCTGAAGCTCCGCGTCCGCATCGAGGATGGGAAAGAGCGTCTCGAAGTTGAAGCGCCGCTTGAGCGCGGCGGACATCTCATTGACGCCCCGGTCCCGCGTGTTGGCCGTGGCGATGATGTTGAAGCCCTCACGCGCGAACAGCATGCCCTCGGGCCCCTCCAGCTCCGGCACCGCCAGCACCCGCTCGGAGAGCAGCGACAGCAGCGCGTCCTGCACCTCCAGCGGGCAGCGGGTGATCTCCTCGAAGCGCACGAGCTGCCCCTGCTTCATGCCCAGGTACATGGGCCCTGGCACCAAGGCGCGCGGCGAGGGGCCCTCGTTGACCAGCAGGGCGTAGTTCCACGAGTACCGGATGTGGTCCTCCGTCGTGGCCGCTCCTCCCTGGATGGTCAGGGTGGAGACGCCGGACACGGCCGCCGCCAACAGCTCGGACAGCAGGGACTTGGCCGTGCCGGGCTCGCCCACCAGCAACAGGCCCCGGTTGGTGGCGAGCGTCACCATGCAGCGCTCGACGAGCGACGGCGGACACACGAGCTTGCGCCGCAGTCCCTTGGCCGCATCGCCCAGGATGAAGGCCCGGACGGCCTGCAGCGACAACTGCCACCCCGGAGGGCGCGGCCCCGAGTCCTCGTCGCGCAACCGCGCCAGCTCCTCCGCGTGGAGGACCTCGGCCGGGGGGCGCTGGAGCGCCGGAGCCTTCGCCGCTTCGTTTCGTCGCGCGCGCGTCATGCGGGTGCCCTAGGCCTTCAGCCGCTCGATGTCGAGCATCAGCTCGGAGAAGACCACGGGGTCCAGGTCCTGGAGCGCGCAGGTGTCCAGCCGCAGCTCGCCCAGCGTCTGCGTGGCCTCTTCCGTGTCCATGCCGACGACGAAGCCCGGCTCGAAGTGCACCCAGGCCATGATGGGCCGCGCGTTGGGCCGATCCACGACGCAGTAGTACGTGGAGATGCCGCCGCCATCGCTGATGTCCCGCGACCAGCGCCGCGACTCCAGTCCGCGCAGCGCCTTGGTGGGCACCTTCGCGCCCTGGAAGCGGCGGCACACGTTCCCCTTCTCCGTGGCCTGCGGCACGAAGACAGGACGGACAAGCTGTGGGAACGGAGCGATGAGCTCATAGTCCGCGAACACCTGTCCCCAGGCTGCCTGCTGCGCGGCCTCCACATGAACCGGGTGCGCCACCACCACGCGCCCATCCGCGGGCAGCGTGAAGGCGTCGTCCTTCACCGTGGCGAAGGTGCCGTCCTCGGCCACCCGGAAGGGCACGCGCCGAGCGCCGTCCACCACCGCCCAGAGCAGGCGCCGCGTGAGGTGGAACACCAGCGGGTGCTTCACGAAGTACGCGACGAAGTCCGCCGCGGCCACGCTCCGCTGCGACATGAGCATGCGCTCCAGGCGCTTCACCTGGAGGCTCGCCACGGACCGCACGTCCTTCTTGAGCCCCGTGAACCGCGCCGCCGCGTCCTTCGCCTTCGCCGCGGCATCGGCCTTCGCCGGCTTGGGCAGGTCCTTGAGCAGCTCGCCCGCGTCGTTGCGCACCAGGGGCCTCAGCGTCTCGTCGAAGCTGACGAAGAACCTCCTCGGCCCGAAGTCCAGCACCGTGCCGCCCGCGTCATCCAGACCGAAGGTGGGCACCAGGCGGTCCGCCAGTTCGTCCGCGGTGAGCCCACGCCGACGCGCGAGCAAGTCGATGCGCTCGCGCGCCGCGGTCTTGAACGCGGGGAAGCGAGACTTCTCCGCCAGCAGGTTGATGAGCACCAGCGCCGTCTCGCTGCCCTGGTTGTAGAGCGCGTCCAGCGCCGCCTCGGCGCGCTTGCTGGCGTTCTCGCCGGGCCACTCCCGAGCCAGCGCCGTCAGCTTGCGCGCGCACTCCGCATCGCCCAGGAAGCCCACCGCCTGGAGGCACCAACCGTGCCTGGCGTCGTACTTGGCCTTTCCCCACGCCTCGAACAGCGTCCAGGCGAAGGCGGCACGCGACGCCTCGGTGAGCGTCTCCCGTGCATGGAGCACCCCCGGGTGCGGTTCATCCGAGACCGAGAACGCCAACTGCACGAGCAGCGTGTCCACCTCCGCCGCGGACAGGTGGCGTCCATCGCGCGTGGACAGCGCCGGCAACTTCGCCGCCGAGGCATAGGCGGGCAGCTCCGGCTTCTTCACCTTGGGCCCCGCGAGAGGATCCGCGTCCAGCAGCGCCGTGACGGCCGCCACATCCTTCGCCCCGCCCTGTGCGGCCAGCTCCAGGATGAGCCCGCGCTGCTCCATGGACGCCAGGTAGCGGAGGACTCGCGTGGCGGCGTCCTGCTCCGCGCCCGAGCCATCCAGCGCCAGCGACAGACAGCCTGCGGCGGCGATGCGCGGATGGCGCATCAGCCACGCACGCGCGCGCGGCTTGTCCTTCTTTCCCGCGAACCACGCGGCGAAGTACGGCACCAGCGACAGGTGTCCGAGTGGCAGGAGCGCGTTGTTGAACGCGGCCGCGGCCACATCCATCGCCCACGGGAGCACGTCCAGTCCGTACCTGGCGATCCACGTGCCCAGCCGGTTGAAGTCATAGGAGGCCGAGCCATAGGGGAGCTGCACCAGTCGCAGGACAAGCTCGCGCGGAAGCAGCCCGACGCCGTAGTCCGGCACCTCCAACTGGTAGCGCTCCAGGTGGGCCACGTAGGCCTCGGTCTCCGCCCGGTCGAGCTTGCTCAGCGGCTTGCCGTCCCACTCCTGCTCATGGCCTCCGCCGTCGTCCCCCGAGGGCAGATATCCCAGGCGCTCCTCCTCGTCCCGCCAGACGATGGCGGGCTCGGCGGTGAAGCGGAACGACACGGACCTCCGAACATAGGGCTTCGCCTCTTTCGGCACGGTTCCCACGTACGAGTCCACGGGGACTCCTTCCACATGCACATCGTCGCCGGAGCCAATCACGGGGGCGTGGACGTCTCGCACGCGGAACGTCAGGGGCAAGGAAGAACCGTTGGTGATGGACAGTGCCGCCGCCTTCGCGCGCTTGTCCCCCGCCGCCTCCAGCAGCCGCAGCACCCGAGCGCGCTGCACCTCGGCGGCGACATGAAGCGCGGCGGTCGCCCAGGGCGCCTCCGCCGTCTCGCGCTTGAGGTGCTTGATGAGGGTCCCAATCGCGGCGTCGTCATCGATGTGCGCCAGCACGAAGCAGTACAGCCCCTGGTAGTGGCCGTCGTCCTCCCACGGGTCGCCCACCTGGAGCTTGATGAGTCCCTCCAGCGCGCCCTTGCCCTCCAACTCGAGCAGGCCGGTCAGGTAGAGCCGGTGCGACTGATCGAACGACCAGAACTCGTGGCGCACCTTGCGGTTCTTCCGGCAGAACGCCTCCAGGCACGCCGCGCCTCCCGCCGACAGGACACAGGCGTGCGTGACGTCGAGGTCCCCGAACTCGCCCACGGCCTCCAGGGCCGCCTCCAGCGCGGCCTCTTCTTCCTCGCCCGCCCAGGGCCCCACCGGGAACAGGAACGAAGCAGCGCTCAGCAGATCATTGGCCGCGCCCTCATCCTTTTCGCGGATGGCGGCGGCGCATGACGCGAAGACGGGCAAGCACGTGGCCCGCAGGGAGCGATAGGTGGCCTCGTCCGTGAGGCTGAGCAACTCACGGAACCGGGCGAAGAGGCCCACTCCCGTGTAGGGCAGCTCGTCGTCCATCGCGCGGACGCTGCGCAGGATGGCCTGCTCCAGCCCCACCGTGGCCACCAGGAAGTCCGCCACGCGCTCGTGCTGCGACTCCGCGAACCAGTTGGCGGGATAGCGGTACTGGACGAACAGGTCGCGCACCAGCGCCATGTCCTCGGTCTCGGAGCCCACGCGAGGCGTCAGCGAGTCGAAGCGCGCCGCCAGCGCGCGCTCGGTCGCGGAGAAGGACGTGCGCCACTGCCACTGCCGAGGCTTGTCAGTGGAACTGCCATCCTTCAGCTTCTCGACCGCCATGAGGTCCTGCGCCAGGAAGGAGCGGCGCACGGCGGCCCACGCCACCTCGACGCTCGGCACCGGCCGCACCACCGCGCGCAAGCCACCGGGCCGGGGCACCAGCAGGTGGCGCAGCGCCGGCGTCCAGTACACGCCCTTCACGCGCTCCGTGGGCAGCTCCTCCGGAGTCCACTTCTGCACCGGCCCACGGTCCTCGGCGGGTGGGGACACCTCGGCGGGCGAGGCCTCCTTGGCGGGCGGGGCCACCTCGGCCTGTTTCGCCTGGGCCTTCGCCCCCTTCACCGCGGCGGCACCAGGAGCCTCGGGCTCCATTGGGACGGGCACCGCGGCGGCGGCCAGCGCGCCCGCCACCAGCGAGTATCCCTTCTTCACCTTCTCCGCGACGAGCTTGTCGTGCTCGGTGCGAGCCTTGTCCTCGGACGCGAAGGACTTCTCCTGCGTCTGGCCTTGGGTGCCCTGCCGCCCAAACCGCACGGTGAACGACGCGCCCTGGAGGGTGATCTCCCAGAACTTCTGCGAAGTGCCTTCGGTGAATTCGTAGCGAGCCATGGAGTGGCGCGACCATAGCCACTCCAGGTGACAAATGCGCCACCCTACCCTCCAAGGGGTATCCAGGATTAGGGTCATTGCATGACTGACCCGATGCGCCGGCTGCGTCCGTTCCTGATGACGACGGACACGCTGTTTCTCGCATACTGGCTGGCCACGAGCCTGGCCGCGCTGGGAGTCTTCGCGCCGCCCGAGGGGTGGCTGTTCAAGGACTACCACGACGCGCGGGTGGTGGCATGGAACTGGTCCTTCCTCCCCCTCGATGTGCTCTTCGCGCTGACCGGATACCTGAGCGTGTATCTCCACGGACGAGGCCAAGCAGAGTGGCGCGCCATGGCGTGGGTCTCCTTGACGCTGACCTTCTGCGCGGGGCTCATGGCGGTGGCGTACTGGGCCATCCTGGGCGAGTTCGATCCCACGTGGCTGCTGCCGAACCTGGCCGTGATGCTGTGGCCACTGTTCTTCGTCCGCCCGCTGCTGCGCGCCCCCGAGGCGACCGTCGCCAGCCCCTCGCGCCCGAGCCTCTTCGAGGCGCTGGCGACGTGCCTGTGTGGCGCTACGCGCTAAGCACCCGGTTCAGGGAAGGGGGACGCAGTGCCCGCGCCGAGCGCACCGCGACTGCGCGTCATGGCCACGCGAGTCCTCCACCACCCCGTTGCTGGAGGAACCGAAGCCCGTGCGCCCAGGGCGCAGGTTGCAGCGGCGGCACGTGTAGCCCGCCGAGCCGCCACACCTGAGCGCCCGAACAGCCCAGGCATACCGCGCTACTTCGTGTGCACCGTCACTTCGGCGGACAGGCCCGCGCGCAGCGCCAGTCCCTGGGGCGCATTCACCCAGGCGATGCGCACCGGCACGCGCTGCACCACCTTCACGAAGTTGCCCGACGCATTGTCCGGAGGCAGCAGCGAGAAGCGCGCGCCGGTGCCGCCCGACAGGCTCTCCACCGTGCCCTCCAGCTTCTCGCCCGAGTACGCGTCCAGCACCACCTCGACGTGCTGCCCGGGCACCATGCGCCCCACCTGGGTCTCCTTGAAGTTGGCCACCACGTAGGTGCGCGACGGCACCAGCTCCGCGACCGACTGGCTGGGCGACAGCAGCTGCCCCACGTGCACGGACAGCTTGGACGCCTGACCGTCCGCGGGCGCCACGATGCGGGTGTCCTCGAGCTGGAGCCTCGCCTGCTCCAGCGCGGCCTCGGCGCCCTTCACGCGCGCATGCGCGAGCGACGCGCTGGCCTGGGCCGCGGCGATCTTCTCGTCGATGGGCGAGCTCATGTCGAGGTTGCCTCGCGCCTCGGCCACCTTGCTCTCCGCAGCGCGCCGGCCTTCCTCGGCCACCGCCAACTGCGCCCGCGCCCCTTCGAGCGCCGCCAGCGCGGTGTCCTGCCCCGTCTGCGCGTCATCCAGCGCCTGCTGCGACACCACGTTCTGCGCGTGGAGCTGACGGGCGCGGTCCAGGTCCAGCGCCGCCTTGCGCGACTGGGCCTCCGTGCGAGCCACCGCCGCGCGCGCCGAGGCCACCTGCGCCTCCGCGCTGCTCACCGCCGACGTGCTGCTCGACACCTGCGCGCGCGCCGTGGACAGACCGCCCTTCGCGCCCGCCGCCGCCACCGTGGCCTGCGCATCCGCCGCCACGGCCTGCGCGCGCGCCGACTCCAGCTCCGCCTCGGCCTGCTTCACGCGCGCCTCATACGGACGCGGATCAATGCGCACCAGCACGTCGCCCTTGTGCACCTGCGCGTTGTCCACCACCTCCACCGCCACCACCGGGCCAGACACGCGCGCGGCCAGGGGGACCACGTCCGCCTCCACCTGGGCGTCGTCCGTGGTCTCCTGCCCCGCGGTGATGACCTTGAACCCGCCCAGGGCCACCAGCACCGCCACCACCACGCCGCCGAGGATGAAGAAGCCACGCTTGCCGCGCTTCGCCGCCGCCTCGGCCGCGGGTGCTCCCGCCTCGGGCTTCACGAGCTGGGGCGCTGTCGTCGTCGTCGTCATGTCTCAAATCTCCACGTCGATGTGGGGCTTCTCTTGAGGAGCCCCGCCGCTGGGCGCGGCCTTGAGGAAGTAAACGAGTGGCAGCACCACCACGAACAACGCCGCCGCCAGCACGAAGAGTCGGTCGAAGGCGAGCACCGCGGCCTGCCGCGAGACACTGCCCGCCAGCATCTGGAGGCTGGCTGCCTTCGCGCTCACCACATCCAGACCGCGCGCCATCAGCCCCTTCTGCATCATGGCCACGCGGGCGGCGACCTCCACGCGCTCGGGCGTCAGGTGCGCGGCGATGGCCGCCTTGGCCTCCACCGTGTGGCGCGTCAGCATGGTGGCGAAGATGGCCAGACCCACCGAGCCACCAATCTGGCGCAGCAGCGAGTTGAGGCCCGTCGCGTCCGCCATGCGCTCACGCGGCACGTTCGACAGCGCCGTGGCGCTCAGCGGAACGAACAGGAGGCTGAAGCCCACGCCCTGCAACGCGATGGCGCTGATGATGTTGCGCGCGCCCGTGTCGAGCGAGAAGCCGCCCATCTGGTAGGCCCCCAGGCCCGCCAGCACGATGCCCGCCACCACCATCACTCGCGCCGGCACGCGGCCATACATCCGGCCCGCCAGCGGCATCATCGCCAGCATCACCAGCGTGCGCGGCATCAGCGCCAGACCCGACTGCGTCGCGGTGAAGCCGAGCAACTCCTGCATGAACAACGGCAAGAGGAACATGCTCGCCATCAGCACGGCGAACACCACCGAGTTGAGCATCGTGCCCGACGCGAACACCGGGTCCTTGAACAGGCGCAGGTTGACCGCCGGCGCCACCGCCGTCAGCTCGCGGATGACGAAGGCGATGAGGCACGTGACGGCCAGCAGCGTGCAGCCCGTGATGAGCGCCGAGTCGAACCAGTCATGGCTCTGCCCCTCCTCCAGCAAGTACTGGAGCGCGGCCAGGCCCACGCACAGCAGGATGATGCCCGCCCAGTCCATGTGCTTGCGCTGCCTGGCGGCCTCCGCCTGCGCCGCGGCGCGCAGGTCCTCGTCCTCGTGGACGAAGCGCACGACCATGAAGAAGCCGAGGATGCCCACCGGCACGTTGATGAAGAAGATCCAGGACCAGTGCCAGTTGTCGACGATGTAGCCGCCCAGCGTGGGACCAATCGCCGGCCCCACCATCACCGCCATGGCGAACACGGCCATCGCCGTGCCCTGCTCCTTGGGCGGGAACGTCTGCCGGAGGATGGCCTGCTCGGTGGGCTGGAGCGCGCCGGCCCCCAACCCTTGGAGGAAGCGGAAGAGCACCAACGTGGGCAGGTTCCACGCGAGCCCACAGAGGAACGAACCCGCGACGAACAACACCAGGCACGCCAGGTACACCCGCTTCTGTCCGAAGAGGCGCCCGAGGAAGCCGGTGAGCGGCATCACCATCACCGTGGCGATGACGAAGCCCGTGCTGGCCCAGGTGATCTCCTGCACCGTGGCGCCCACCGCGCCGCGAATCTGAGGGAGGGCCACGTTGACGATGGACGAGTCGATGGCGCCCATCAACGTGCCGAACGTCACCGACAACGTGACCAACCACTTGTTGACGGGCCGGCGCGGCGCGGCGGCCACCGGCATGGGCAAGGCGGCGGATACAGCCATGGTCAGACCTCGATGCCTTTCAGGAAGAGGCGGACCACCTCATCGGCCCAGATACCCAGTATCTCCTCCGCCCCCAGCTCCTCGCGGCGCTGCATGACCGAGCGCACCATGCCCATGAGCAGCGTGGGATAGAACGCGCGCCCCTCGGGACGGACCTCGCCGGCGCGGATGCCCACGTCGAGCACCTCCTCCATCCGGCGGTGCAACTCGGCCAGCGTCTCCGCGTAGCTCGCGTTGCGCACCACGGCCTCGTGCTGCTGCATGAGCAGCCGGGCGAACGCGTCCTTGTTGCAGACGTGCGCGAAGAGCGCGTCCACCAACGCTCGCAGTTGCGTCTGGAAGGGCTGCCCCTTCAGGGACTCCAACGTCTCGTCCAGGCGGTCGAACAGCCACTGGCGACGCTGCGTCCTGAGGGCCTCCAGCAAGGCCGCTCGGTCCGCGAAGTGGTTGTAGAGCGTGCCCACCGACACGCCCGCCCGCTCCGCGATGGACTCCATCCGCGCCGAGTGGAGCCCCTGGTCCACGAAGACCTCGGCCGCCGCCTTCAGGATGGCCTCGGCGGTGGCCTCCTTGATGCGCGAGCGCAGTTTCTGGACAGGCGCCTCAGATTTTGAATCCGGATTCATTTTCTGAGCAATGATTTACCCGGCCTCGGACTTCCGTCAAGCGTGCAGCTCGGCCGCCGAGTGAGGGAGCGAGGGTGCCCACGCCGTCCAGCGGCGCACGGCTCAGGCACCCGGGCGCCTCGGCGGGTGCTGAAAAGGCGACGCGCCGTGCCCTGCGAAGAGGGGACGGCGCGCGGCGGTGACACCCCGGTGCGGGTGCTCAGTAGGCGACAGTGAAGCGCTTGCGCAGGTGCTTCGGCTTCTCCAGTTCGTCGACGAGCGCGACGGCGTAGTCCTCGGCGGAGATGCGGCTCTCGCCCTTGGCGTCGACCACGAGCTGCTCGGTGCCCAGGCGGAACCTGCCGGTGCGCTCGCCGGGCTGGATGAGCGCGGCGGGGCTCAGCGACGTCCATTCGAGGGGACACTGGCGAAGCACCTCGAGCGCGTCCCGATGCGCGAAGGCGATGGGCTTCCACCCCGCGGGGAACTCGGGGGCGTCCACGAGTTGCTTGCCCGGGGCCACCTCCAGGCTGCCCGCGCCGCCCACCATGAGGAGCCGGCGCACTCCCGCGCGCTGCACGCCATCGATGAGCGAGCGAGTCAGTCCGACGAGCGAGCCGGGGTTGTTCCCATCCGGCCCGAGCGCGGAGACGACCACGTCCTGCCCCGCCACGTGACGGGCCACGTCGGCGGGGTCGTTCGCGTCGCTGCGGGCGCTCGTCAGCTGGGGGTTCTTCAGGTCGAGCTTGGACGGGTCTCGCGAGAGGGCGAGGACCTGATGGCCTCGCGACAGGGCCTCCTGGGCGATGCGACGGCCGAGGACGCCGGTGGCTCCATACAGGGCGATCTTCATGGAGGAATGCTGAGCCGTCCGCTCGGGCGATGACACTTGCCCCGCGGGTGGGCGCGCTGTCGGAAAGCCAACACAGGCGTCTCCGACCGCATGGGTCGGCCACATCGTCCGCTGTCCAACCGTCGCGTGGGTTGGGTGACCGAGCGGCCCGTGAGTTGGCGTGGAATCACCGCGAGCGCTCCGATGGCGGCTCGGGTTCAGGCCGGAGCGGGCGAGGCGCACCGCATGAAGACCACCGTGGCGGAGCAGTTCGTGGAGACCCTGGCGCTGGCCGGAGCGAAGCGAATCTACGGCGTGGTGGGGGACAGTCTGAACGCGCTCACGGACGCCCTGCGACGGCGCGGGGACATCGAGTGGGTCGCCCTGCGCAACGAGGAGGCCGCGGCCTTCGCGGCGGGCGCGGAGGCGCACCTCACCGGCACCCTCGCCGTCTGCGCGGGGAGCTGCGGGCCGGGCAACCTGCACCTCATCAACGGCCTGTTCGATTGCCACCGCAGCCGCGTTCCGGTGCTCGCCATCGCGGCGCAGATTCCGTCGCCGGAGCTGGGCTCGGGGTACTTCCAGGAGACCCACCCCGAGTCGCTCTTCCGCGACTGCAGCCACTACCGCGCGCTGGTGTCGTCCGCGGAGCAGATGCCTCGGACCTTGGAGATCGCCATCCGCGCGGCGGTAGGCCAGCGGGGCGTCTCGGTCGTCGTGATTCCTGGCGACGTGGCGCTACAGAAGGCGACGGCCGCGCGCATGCCGAGCGTCGAGTCCCTCACCCTCCCCGCGCCCCACGTGCTCCCGAGCGCGACGCTGCTGGAGTCCGCGGCCACGCTGCTCAATGGCGCGGCCCGCGTCACGCTCTTGTGCGGCGCGGGCTGTGAGGGCGCGAGCGAGCGCGTCGTGGAACTGGCGCGCAAGCTGAAGGCGCCGGTCGTCACCGCGCTGCGCGGCAAGGAATACCTGGAGCCGGACAACCCTTGCTTCGTGGGCCTCACCGGGCTCATCGGCTACGCGTCCGGATATTGGGCCATGCTCGACTGTGACGTGCTGCTGATGCTCGGCACGGACTTTCCCTATCGCCAGTTCTATCCCGACGCCGCGAGCACCCGCGTCCTCCAGGTGGATGTGCGCCCGGAGAACATCGGACGCCGCGCGCCGGTGGACCTGGGCCTGGTGGGCACCGTGTCGGACACGCTCGGCGCCCTGCTGCCGCTCCTCGAGGAGAAGACGCAGCGGGAGCACCTGGACCGGGCGCTCGCGCACTACCAGAAGACCCGCGCGGAGCTGGATGCGCTGGCGGAGGGCACGCCCGGCAAGACACCGCTGCATCCCCCGCAGGTGGCGCGCGCCTTCAGCACCCACGCCACCGAGGACGCCATCTTCACGTGCGACGTGGGCCTGCCCACTGTCTGGGCCGCCCGCTACGCGACCATGACGCGCCAGCGCCGCTTGCTCGGCTCGTTCAACCACGGCTCCATGGCGAGCGCGCTCGCGCAGGCCATTGGCGCGCAGAAGGCGTTCCCTGGACGGCAGGTCATCGCCTTCGCGGGCGACGGAGGCTTCACCATGCTGATGGGCGACGTGCTCAGCCTCGTGCAGCACGGGCTGCCCATCAAGGTCGTCATCTTCAACAACGGCTCGCTCGGGTTCGTGCGGATGGAGCAGCAGGTGGCGGGCCTGCTCGACATGGGCACGACGCTGCGCAACCCCGACTTCGCGGCGCTGGCTCAGGCCATCGGCATGCGCGGCATCCGCGTGGAGGACCCGGCGGACGTCGACGCCGCGGTGGCCGAGGCGCTCGCCACACCGGGCCCCGCGCTCGTGGACGCCGTCGTGAGTCGCTCGGAGCTGGTGATGCCTCCGCGCATCACCGCCGCCATGGCCGCGGGCTTCACGCTCTTCTCCGTGAAGGCCCTCTTGAGCGGCCGAGGCGACGAGGTCCTGGAGCTGGCGCGCACGAACCTCTGGCGCTGAGGCCCTACCCCGTGAGGGCGATCCACTGCTTGAAGTTCTCGGGCGTGGCGGTGTTCGCCAGGCGGTGCTGATCATCCACTTCGATCAACCGCGCGGCCCGAGGCGCCACCAGCGCCCGCGAGTGAGCCAGGGGCACCGTCTCATCCTGGCGCCCATGCACCACCACGATGCGGGACACGTCGCTCGGCAACGCGGGCGCGATGTGCCCCACCCGCTCGGCGACCAGCCGTTGCGCCGGGCACAGCAGCACGGTGCGTCCCGTCCACGCGCCGCGCGCCAGCAACTCCAGCGCGATGGCACCGCCGAACGAGGAGCCGACCACCACGTCCACGGGATACGACTTCAGCATCGCGAGCTGCACGTCGATGCTGCGCTGGACGGTGCGTCGCACGAGCCAGCGCTTCGCGAAGGGCTGAAGCCCCAGCAGGACCGCGCCCGCGACGAGCGCGCCCACCCATCCGAGCGCCCATGTCGCCACGCCCAACACCCCGAGCGCCACCAGCACCGTGCCAATCACGACCGGGTCGCGCACCACCGCCGAGCGGTTGCAGGGCATCTGCGCGGACACCACGCGGAAGCCCGCCTGCTCCAGCATGCGCGCCTTGGTTCCCCTCGGCCCCGATTCGAGTCCGTGGACATAGAGAACGGTGGTCATCGCGAGCCTTATAGCCGGCCGGACCACGCCCCATGCAATCCGCGCCGTGCGAAAGGACCATCCACCCGAGCGAACGTCACGCGCGCGTGAAGCCCGGCCGCACCACGTTGTCCAAGGGCTGGCCGGCGGCGAGCCGAGCGAGCTGCGCGCGCAGCAACCGGATGGCACGCGGCGCGAACGCCGAGGTGTCTCCGCCCAGGTGCGGCGTGATGAGCACGCCCGGCGCGGTCCACAGCGGATGACCCGGCGGCAGCGGCTCGGGCTCCATGACATCGAGCGCGGCGCGCAGGCGCCCCTTCAGCACCTCCGCGGTCAGCGCCGCGGTGTCCACCACCGGGCCTCGCGCCACGTTGACCACCAGCGCGCCATCCGGCAGCGCCGCGAGCACGCGCGCATCGACGAGGCCCCGCGTCGACTCGGTGAGCGGCGTGATGACGACGAGAATCTCCGCGTCACGGGCCAGCGCCACCAACTCCGTCACGCCGTGCACGTGCCCGTCCGCGTCGTCTCGCGCGTGCGTGCCCACGCGCGCCAGCGTCACCTCGAAGGGCGCCAGCCTGCGGGCAATCTCGCGCCCGATGCCGCCCACGCCCACGAGGAGCACCTTGCGGTCGGCCAGCGACGTGCGGGTGACGTGGTTCCAGCGGCCCTCGGGTTGATCCCTCGCGGCCAGATCGATTCCGCGCAGCGAGGCCAGCATCAACCCGATGGCCAGCTCCGCGGTGGACGCGGCGTGGACTCCCGACGCCGTCACCACCGTCACGTCGTCGCCCACCGCGGCGAGCACGCCGTCATAGCCCGTGGTCAGCGTGTGCACGAGGCGCAGGCGCGGCACCCGCTGGAGCGCGGGCAGTCGCTTCACCGCGCCGATGTACGGCAGCACCACCGCCTCGATGTCTCCGAGCGCGAGGCCCTGGGGCTCCGACTGGAGGTCCCAGAGCCCGACGCGCAGCGCCGGAGGCAGTGGCTGGAGCGCATCCAGCAGCCACTGCTCCGGCAACGTGACGTGGCGAATCAGCGAGGCATCGGGGAGTGTCACCATCCCCGAAGTCTACCCAGGGCCCCGTGCCCGGGGCACGACGCCTCAGCGCATGCCGAGCGTGGGGGCGGGGATGTCCACGGACACGTCCTGGGTGAGCGAATCCGGGGCGTGGTAGCCCTTGGTGCTCACGTCCGCGCCGCGGTACAGCGCCCAGCCCTGAAGGCCGCGCTGATAGGCATGCGTCATGTGCCACAGCTCCAGGCCGCTGTTGGCCAGGAACAGATACAGCGCGCGCTTGGGGTTCCACGGGTTCGGCAGCGCGATGGCCAGACCGTCATCGGCGCGGCCATACGTCTTGCCCTGCCAACGGAAGAAGCGACGCCCCGCCTCCAGCGGCAGCTTCTTCTCCGCGGCCAACCGAGCGATGAGCCCGTTGTCCTCCGCGCCGCCGAAGACGACCAGGTCTCGCTCCGCCAGGTCCGCGTCCGTCACCTCGGCGTCCGGCTTCACGTTGGCGAGGATCTCCGCCGACGCGTCCGCGAGCGCCTCGCGGTAGCCGAGCGCCAGCGTGCGCTGAGACTCCACCTGCCGCGCCGAGCCATAGACGAAGAGCAGGCGGTCCCAGTCATCCACCGTGTTGCCCAGCGTGTAGAAGCGCTCGCGGCGCACCGGGATGTCGCTGGACGCGTTGAACACCACGCGCACCGGCTTGTCCGCCGTGCGCACCGTGAAGGTGTCGCTGCCGCCCTTCACCTCCACGCGCTCGAACACCGAGCCCTTGTCCGTCTGGACCTCCACCAGCGTGGAGAAGCGCCACGGCGCGCCGGACTGCTCCACCTTCAGCGTCACCTCGAAGCCCTCCTTCGCCTTCACCGCGCGCGTGGAGATGCGCGGCTCGGGCAGCCCGCCGCGCTCCACCCACTGGCTGATGACGGGCTTGAGGTCGCGGCCCGCCACCTCGTTCGCGGTGCGCACGAAGTCCGCCGTGGTGAACTTCTTTCCCCCGAAGCGCGTGTGCACCGTAGTCATCACCTGGGCGAACTGCTTGTTGCCCAAGAGGAGCCGGAGCTGGTGCAGGAGGAAGGTGCCCTTCACGCGCGGCACCAGATAGGCGCCATAGCGGCCGTAGTCAGTGCGAGCCGAGCCCGCCACCACATCGCCCTCGCGCGAGGTGACGTAGAGGAAGCGCGTGTTCAGGTCCGATAGCGCGTCGCGCTGCTGCTCGAAGGCCTTGTCCAGCTTGTCCTCGCCCTCGGGCAGGTCCTTCAGGAGGGTCCAGTACGCGGCCGAGCCACTGGAGAACCAGTTGTCGGCATCCGTGGCGGGGAACACCGTGTTGGCCCACAGGCGCTTCTCGTCGAAGCCCAGCGACTCCTTCACGCGTGACAGGTCTCGCTTGGGCGTCTCCACCTTCGGCTCGGCGGCCTGGCGGGCCTTGGCCGCCTGGAGCTTCTCCGCCACGAAGATGGGGCTGAAGGCCGTATAGCCCAGCGACAGGTGCGGCGTGGCGCCGGGCAGGTCGGGAATCCACCGGCCGCCCACCATCTTCTCGCGCAGCGTCGTCTTGCCGTAGTGCGCGAGGAACATCAGCTTCTCGGTCATCTCCGACGTGGTGATCTTCCCGTCACACGCGTGCGGCCGGTTGATGGGGCTGGAGGCCATCATCCGCGTGGCCACGTCCACGTCGATGCCGCCCTGCCCGTTCTTCGCGTAGAAGTCCCAGAAGGCGATGTCGCGGTTCCAGGTGTTGAACGCCAGGTCCACCGGCGCGTTGCTCGGGTTGGGCACGTACTCCTTGCGGACCTCGGGGTCGCGCGTGTTGTTGTTGGCCCAGATGAAGTCCTTGAGGTTGCCCGGCGTGTCGCTCGTCTTGCCATTGCCGCCCGTGCGCCACAGCTTCGTCTTGTTCGTGCCGAGCAGCAGGCACGCGCCCTCGTCGGACTTGGTGTCGGCCAGGGTCCAATCGTTGGTGTAGAGACCGTTGTTGCGGTCCTTGAGGATGCGCTCCACGTCATCGATGGACGAGGCGTACTGCGCCGCCTTGCGGATGCGGTTGGACTGGGGCGTGCCATCCGCGTTGAACGGCGTCTGGCCCACCGTCGTCTCGCCGATGACGATGCCCGCGTCGTTGATGAACCAGTCCGCGCCGCTGTGGATGCCGCCCGGGAACGTCTGCATCACGAAGCGGTGGCCCTTGGTGGGCTGCACGTCCAGCACCACGTCCCAGTGGACGCCGGTGTAGCCGTTCCACATGAAGATCTGGCCCATGACGACCCGGCCGCTCTTCGTCGCGGACTTCGTGGCGACAAAGGACGAGCAGTGGTCGCCCTCTCCGGCCCTGCCGTTCTCATCCTCGCCCTTGACGAAGTTGCGGCCGGTGAGCGGCGACGCCGTCACCTTGTTCGCGGACTCCAACTGGCTGATGTCCACCGCGGAGTTCAGCGCGACGATGTCGAGCAGCTCCAGGTCGCGGTCCTTGAACTTCGCGCCGCCCTTGTTGGCGCCATCCGCGATGCCCTTCATCTCCTCCAGGTACTCGGTGTCGTACTTGCGCAGGAAGAGCGAGTCCGCGAGCAGGCGCGTCTGCTCCCACCCCTTGCTCGCATCCGACTTGTCCTTCTGGATGCCCAGCTTCTCGATGTAGCGGACGATCTCCTGCGAGGCGAGCTCACCGAACTGCTTGCCGCGCTCGTAAGGCTCGCCCTCGACGTGGACGTAGATCCACCCGCCGTCGTCGTACCGGAAGCCCTTGCCCGCCCAGCGCACGCTCTCCATCGGGATGTACGCGGTGATGTCGTCCACTTCCTCCACACGCACGTCGTCGAACCACGCGGTGCCGGTGGCCTTGCCGTTGTGGCCCAGGTAGGCGCGCACGTGGTCCTGCGCCTGGGTGGCGAAGAACATCACCGACACGCGCCCGCTCGCGTCCGCACCCTGCGGCGGCGTGCAGTTGGTGAAGGGGAAGCTCTTCATCGCCAGACATGCGCCCACCGCCGTGGGGTAGCGGGCCTGCGGATCCGCCTGCACGCCGCGCGTGCGCACCCAGGCGCTCAGCCGGTACAGCCGGCCCACCTGGAGCTTCAGCGGCTCGGACTGGACGGAGGTCTCACCGCCGCCCGCCGGGTTCTCGATGACGAGGCTGCGCCCTCCTTCCGAGCGCGACTCCGAGCTGGCGGACACCTTGCCGGACCCGGTCGCGGTCCACCCGGCCGGAATCCCATTTCCGGTCAGGGACTCGAAGCCGGCGTTGCTCACCGGCACGGATGCGGCCCACGCGGGGCCCGCGAGGAACATCACCACCGCCGGCAGCAACAGGCCCTGGCGAGTCAAACTCAGACGGAAGTCGGTCATGTCATTCCCATCCCGGTCGGGTGCCGGGGGTGGTGCGGAGACGGACGCGGCAACACTTCTCACGCCTCCTTCTTCCCAGGTCAACCCGCGCGCAGAGTCTCAGCGACTGACGCGACGCGGCGCCCTGCCCCGAGCTGCTACGGTGCGCGCCGATTCCGAGGTCCCCTCGGGCGAGGTCATCCCGTGCCGCACCTGCGCACCACGCGTCTGGAGTTGAAGCCGTTCACGCAGCACCTCGCGCGCGAGGCGATGGAGGATCGCCGGCGCTTTGAGTCCGCGCTGGGGGTTCGCGTGCACCCGGCCTGGCCGGGGCGCGACGTCGCCGAGGCCCTGCCCTTCTTCGCGAGCCAGCCCGCGCTCGGCGAGTGGGACACGCTGCTCGTGCACACCCGGGACTCGGTGCTCGTGGGGGACATGGGCTTCAAGGGGGGCCCGGACGAGCACGGCGACGTGGAGCTGGGCTACTCGGTGGTGCCCGAGTACCGCCAGCAGGGCCTGGCGACCGAGGCGGCCCGCGCCATGGTGGCGTGGGCGTTCCAACAGCCGGGCGTGCGCGCGGTGGTGGCCGAGTGCACGCGCGACAACGCGGCCTCCATCGGCGTGCTGCGCCGCGTGGGCTTCCGCCCCGTGCCGAACGAGGATCCGCTGCTGTTGCGCTGGCGAATCACGTCCGGCCGGGACTGAAGAGGCTTCGTCAGTACGACCAGGGGAAGCGCTTGAAGTCGCGCTTGCGCTTCTGGACGAACGCGTCGCGGCCTTCCTGGGCCTCGGGGGTGCCATAGGCCAGGCGCGTGGCCTCGCCCGCGAAGAGCTGCTGCCCCACCATGCCGTCATCCGGCAGGTTGAAGGCGTACTTGAGCATCTTGATGGCGGTGGGGCTCTTCGTGTTGATCTCCGCGGCCCACTTCAGCGCGAACTCCTCCAGCTCCGCGTGCGGGACGACCGCGTTGACCATCCCCATGTCGAAGGCCTCCTGCGCGGAGTAGTTGCCCCCGACGAAGAAGATCTCCCGGGCGCGCTTCTGGCCCACCTGCCGCGCGAGCAGCGCCGAGCCATAGCCACCGTCGAACGAGGCCACGTCCGCGTCCGTCTGCTTGAAGACCGCGTGCTCCTGGCTCGCGATGGTCATGTCGCAGACGACGTGGAGGCTGTGCCCACCGCCCACCGCCCAGCCCGGCACCACCGCGATGACGGCCTTGGGCAGGAAGCGGATCTGGCGCTGCACCTCCAGGATGTGCAGGCGGCCCAGCCCCGCGGGGTCCGACGCGCCTTCGTCGCCCTCGTACTTGTAGCCGTCCTTGCCGCGGATGCGCTGATCGCCGCCCGAGCAGAACGCCCAGCCCCCGTCCTTGGGCGAGGGGCCGTTGCCCGTAATCAACACGCAGCCCACGTCCGTCATGAAGCGCGTGGCCTCGAGCGCCTGGGACAGCTCGTCCACGGTGCGCGGGCGGAAGGCGTTGCGCACTTCGGGGCGGTTGAACGCGATGCGCACCGTGCCCTGGTCCACCGCGCGGTGGAAGGTGATGTCCTTGAATTTGAAGCCGTCCACGGTCCGCCAACGCGCGGGATTGAACAGCGGCGAGATGGAAGAAGTCATGGGCGCGGACCCTACCAGTTCCCCCCTCACCGCGCGCCGGTTAGCCTCGCGCGCATGCCCAACAGCCTGCTCGTCATCCACGTCGCGGTGCACGTCAAACCCGAGTTCGTCGACGCCTTCCTCCAAGCCACCCTGGCCAACGCCCGCGAGAGCGTGAAGGAGCCCGGCATCGCGCGCTTCGACGTGGTGCAGGACACCGAGGACCCCACGCGCTTCGTGCTCGCCGAGGCCTACCGCTCCGCCCAGGCCCCCGCCGCGCACAAGGAGACGCCGCACTACCTCACCTGGAGGGACACCGTCGCGCCGATGATGGCCGAGCCGCGGACCAGCCGCCGCTTCGTCAACCGCTTCCCCGACGACGCGGGGTGGTGACATGAGCATCGCCTTCGAGTTCGCCACCGCCGCGCGCGTCGTCTACGGCCCGGGGCGGCTGGCGGAGGCCCCCGAGCTGGCGCGCGGACTCGGCGCCACCCGCGTCCTGCTCGTCACCGGCAAGGACGGCGCGCGCGCCCAGCCGCTGCGCGAGGGCCTCGGTCGGCTCGGCATCGTCACCACGGACTTCGCCGTGGACGGTGAGCCCACGGTGGAGTTGGCGCGCGAAGGCACGGCCCGCGCCGTGGCCGCCCGCTGCGACGCGGTGGTGGCCATGGGGGGTGGCAGCGCGCTGGACGCGGGCAAGGCCATCGCCGCGCTCGCCGCCAACGGAGGCGACCCGCTCGACTACCTGGAGGTCATCGGTCGAGGCCAGCCACTCACGAGGCCCTCCCTGCCCTTCCTCGCCTTGCCCACCACCGCCGGCACGGGCTCGGAGGTGACGCGCAACGCGGTGCTGGGCTCGAAGGAGTCGCGGGTGAAGGCCAGCCTGCGCAGCCCGCACATGCTGCCGCGCGTGGCGCTCGTGGATCCCGACCTGCTCCAGGGCGCGCCCCCGGCCGTGCTCGCGGCGGGCGGACTGGACGCGCTGTCCCAGCTCATCGAGCCCTTCGTCTCCGCGCGCGCCAACCCCGTCACGGATGCGCTGGCGCGCGAAGGCATCCGCCGCTCCGCGCGCTCGCTGCGGGCGGCCGTGCTGGAGGGACTGGACGCGCCTCGCCGCGAGGACCTCGCCCTGGCGAGCCTCCTGGGCGGCCTGTGTCTGGCCAACGCGGGGCTGGGCGCGGTGCACGGCTTCGCGGCGCCGCTGGGCGGAATGCTCGGTGCCGCACATGGGGCGCTGTGCGCCGCGCTCCTCGGCGCCACATTGGAAGTGAACCTGCATGCCCTGCGCACCCGGGCGCCCCAGCACTCCGCCCTGCCGCGCTTCCAGGAGGTGGCCGAGCTGCTCACCGGCCGGGCGGAGGCTCGCGCCGAGGACGGAATCGCGTGGGTGCGAGAGCTGGTGCACGCGCTCCGCGTCCCTGGCCTCGGCGCCCAAGGGCTCACCGACGCGGACGTGCCCACGCTCGTGGAGAAGGCCCGGGCCGCGAGCAGCATGAAGGCCAATCCCCTGCCCCTCACGGACAGCGAACTGCGCGAGCTCGTCACGCGCTCGATGTGACCCGCCCCACTCTCGCGATGACGGCCAGCGCGCCGCCGGTTACCTTCTCCCGGTCCCCATGAAACCCACGCCTCCGCCCATTCCTGAGTTGCTCCATCGCCTGCGCGAGAAGTACCCGGACGCACGCTACGAGCTGAACTGGTCCACGCCGTTCGAGCTGCTCGTGGCCACCATCCTGGCGGCGCAGTGCACGGACGAGCGCGTCAACCGCGTCACCGCCACGGTGTTCCCCAAGTACCCGGGCCCACGCGCCTTCGCGGACGCGGACACCGCCGAGTTGGAGGAGGACCTCAAGCCCACCGGCTTCTTCAAGCAGAAGACGAAGACAGTGCAGGCCATGAGCCGCGCCCTGCTGGAGGACTTCGGGGGCGAGGTGCCACGGGACATCCAGCAGCTCATCCAGCTGCCGGGCGTGGCGCGCAAGACCGCCAACGTGGTGCTCAACACCGCGTTCAACATCCCCTCGGGCATCATCGTGGACACCCACGTGGGCCGCGTCAGCCAGCGGCTGGCCCTCACGAAGCAGGAGAAGGGCGAGGCCATCGAGAAGGACCTGATGGCCCTGGTGCCGCAAGAGGATTGGACCTTCTTTGGGCCTGCGGTGGTGCTGCACGGTCGCTATACGTGCGTGGCGCGCAAGCCCAAGTGCGACGCCTGCATGCTCGCGGACATCTGCCCCAAGGTCGGCGTCGAGCGCTGACCGCTCTCTTTCGGAGCCCCATCATGCGCACCACGCTCGTCACCGCCCCGGCCGAACTGGAGCAAGTGCTCACCCTCCAGCGCGAGAACCTGCGCGGCCACGTGTCACCCGAAGAGGCCCTGGAGCAGGGCTTCGTCACGGTGGCGCATACGCTGGACACGCTGGAGCGCATGCACGCGGTGGCCCCGAGCATCATCGCCCGGGATGGCGAGCGGCTCGCCGGCTATGCGCTGGTGATGCCCGTGGAGACGCGCGCGTTCATCCCCATCCTGGAGCCCATGTTCCAGCTCTTCGACACGCTGTCGTGGAAGGGCAAGCCCCTGGGCGACTACCGCTATTACGTCATGGGCCAGGTGTGCGTGGCGCGTGACTACCGCGGCCAGGGCATCTTCGATGCGCTCTACCGCGAGCACCGCGCGAGCTACGCGGATCGCTACGAGCTGTGCCTCACGGAGATCGCCTCGCGCAACACGCGCTCCATGCGCGCCCATGCCCGCGTGGGCTTCCAGCCCGTCACCACCTACCGCGACGACACGGACGAGTGGGTCGTGGTGGCGTGGGATTGGAGCTGAGTCGGCCTCAGTGCACTTGCAGGGCGATGGCCAGCGCGAGCTTCCAATCGAGCCCGAGCTGAATGCCGAAGTACGAGCCGCCCACCGACGTGGTGCCGAACGCCACGCCGATATGGGCGAGTTCCCCGAGGATGAGCTTCATGCCCACCTCGCCGCCGACGTTGAACTCGGGACGGTTGTCATGCCAGCCCGAGCCCAGGAACATCCGGGCGTAGGGCGCCGCCCAGCTCGTCAAGAAGTGCTGATAGCCCACGTAGGAGTTCAGCTCCGACTTGAGGTGCGTCATCGCGGTCATGTTCAGCCCCAGGTTGATGCGCCGGGCCAGGAAGGCCATGGGCTGAACGTGGATGTCGAACATCATGCCCGTCTCGCCCCCCAGCCCCAGGCGAGCCCCGAGCACCGCCTCCACGAGTGACTTCTCCACGGCGAGCGCCGCCCAGCGCAGGTGCTCGGCCTCCGCCGTGTCGCCTCGCGCCGCGCGGAGGTCCGCCAGCGCCAGCGTGGCCTCCTCGTTCTCCGCGTCGACGCCCTGACGCAGCGGCGGCTCGGCGCCGTCCAGGTCGCCGTGCTCCATGCGGATGCGGCCCGCGGTGATGCACGACGCGACATCGCCCTGATTGCACGCCTTGGCGAAGGCATCGGCGGCGTCCACCACGTTCCCCTCCCCCATCCGCTGCCCGCCGAGCACCTGACACGAGGACACGCGGCCCGCGTCACACTCGGCCTGCAAGTCCGGGGGAGGCGGGGGCGGCCTGGGGACGGTGACGCAGGCCGAGAGCGCGCCCAGGAGCAACGGACACAGCCAGCGGACGAGCACAGGACGAGCGAGCGAGGGGGGGAGAGCCAGCATGAACGGCGATTCAATCACGGGACGGTGCGGGCTGCTCGTCCGGCGTCGCGCCTCACCCCGCCAGTCGGGTGCCCCCCCACGTCCCCTCCGGACGCGCCCCGACGCCCTCTCCGCGCGCGGGGAAGTGCTGGTTCGCCCAGCGCACCAGATGCTCCACCGCCCGCTCGCCAGCGCCCCCCGTCGTGAAGATGTGGTTGGTGCCGGTCAGCTTGAAGCGCGACACGTTGGGGTGAGGCAGGTGCGCGAGCGCGGCCTGGTGGATGCGCTCGAAGAAGACATCGCGCAGCTTCCCCTCCGCGGTGAGCACCAGCGCGGGCGTCCCGCGCTGCACCACCCGCTGCCATGCCTGCACCAACGGCACGTTGGCCACGTCGGGCAGGACGTCGCGGTCGAGCAAGAGGTCGAGCAGCGCCTGACGCGGGAACGGCACGTAGCGGAACAGCCGCGAGTACTCATTCTCCAGCGTGAGCATGCGCATCCAGCCCCAGAAGGAGAACACCTTGGAGGTGACGCGCCGCACCCGGCCTCGCCACCGCTCCCGGCGGCCTTGCGGGCGCGATGCCTCGGGCGGCGCCTCGTCCTGGACGGGCTCCGTCACATAGAACTCGGGCTCGAAGAGGAAGACACCTCGGACGCCGCGCGGGTCGCGATCCGCCAGATACGTGGACGTGGTGGCCGCGCCGCACAGGCCGCCGAGCACCAACCCGTCCAGGCCATGGCGCTGGCACAGCGCCTCCACCAACTCGAGCGACACGGGCACGAAGCCGCCGTCACACACCTGCCGGTACAGCTCCGCGGTCGTGTCCGGCAGCGGCCCCTCGGTGTCCCCCAGGCCCGGCAGGTCCACGCGGAAGCACGGATAGCCCTGCGCGGACAGACGGTCCGCGGCGCGCGCGGACAGGCCCGCGTGCCCGTCGCGAGGCACGTGCCCTGGGTTCAGGAAGAGGAAGCCCACCGTGCGGGCCGGGGTGCCAGCGGGCACCGGATGCGACGTGCCCCAGAGTCGGTGCCCGAGCACATCCACCTCGAACAGCTCCCTCATGACACCGCCTCCTGCGCCTGGGTTCGCGCGCTCGCCTCGGCAATGAAAGTCAGCCCGTCCTCGAAGACCTGGGACATGTCCGGCAGCAGCTTGTTGCTCGCGGTCCAGAAGAAGGGCCGCGGGATGCGCGCGGAGAGGCTCCGCCCGGGCACGAGGCACTTCTCCGCCGGGCGCCCGTCCAGGTGCACCACCCGCCACGGTCGCGCGTCATCGCGCGTCGGCAAGGCGAGGCCATAGGACTCCGTGCTGCGCCACAGCTCGCGCGACCACGGATAGCCCTCCACCTCCATGAGCATTCCGGACTCCAGCTCCGCCACGTAATCCTCACGCGAGCGGCGCGGTCCCCCCGTGCCCTCCAGGTTGTCCGAGGCCACCTTGCGCCGCAGCAAGTCCATCAAGTGCGCGCGGCCGGACTCGGGCGGGTCCCACATGAGCAGGCCCGCGAGCCCTTCATCCGCGAACACGCGCGCCCCCAGCAACGCGCCCAGCCGCAGGCCGTGCACCACCACCGGCACACCAGGACAGGAGGCCCGCAGGTGCCCGAGCGCGGCGCGGACATCCTCTTCCCACCGCGCCAGCGTCATCTGCTCGAAGCGCCCCGTGCTCTCGCCCACGCCGCGATAGTCGAAGCGCAGGACCTCCACGCCCCGCTGCGCGAGATGGCGCGCCCAGCGAGCCCAGACGACGTAGCCGTGCGTCCGCTCCAGGGCCATGGGCCCCACCAGGAGCACCGCCGCCCGGCTCGGGCCCACGGCGTGGTGATGCACGAAATAAAGAGAGTCCGCGCCCTGGGGCAGGTACCCAGGCGTTTCCGGAAACGTCTGCATGTCTTGAACAGCCCCCTCGGCCAAGCGCGATGGTAGGGACGCGCCCCCAGTCCGGTCAAACCCTCACGCTCCGTTTATAAGCCCTTCATTCCCAGACATCCCGGTGATTCAGACCCGTGGATATCCCGTAGCCAGCGCGGGGCCCGACCTCGCGAGCCACCAAAGTACGAAGCCCTTCGTTGACTTCTACGAATCAATTCGTAGATAAGGGCACACGGGCTGCGAGTCCGCGCGCGGTTGGAGTCGGCGCTGACTCAATCCCTGCGAAATGAAAGTTCATCTGGAGCGTTTGCGGCGATGCGCTGCCGCGGCTTGGGGGCGGAGCGCGCGCATCGAGGAGCGGCATGTCGTCTGGAGTGATGAGGGGTTGCGCACTGGCGGTGTTGTTGGGGGCCACGGTCGCGCAGGCAGCGGAGGCCATTCAGGCCGTGAGGGCTGACGGGCCGCTGCACGTGGACGGCCGTCTCGATGAACCCGCGTGGGCGAAGGCGCCCGTGTTCGACGCCTTCGTGGAGCGCTTCCCGGTGTCCGGGCGTACTCCCAGTGAGCGCACCGAGGTCCGGGTCCTCTACGACGCGGAGACGCTCTACGTGGGCATCGTCGCGCACGACTCGCAGCCCGCGCTCATCGACCGGCGCATGGGGCGGCGAGACGACTTCCCGTACTCGGACGCGGTGCGCCTCATCATCGACCCGATGAACGACCGGCGGACCGGCTACGGCTTCGCGGTCAACGCGGGCGGCATCCAGGAAGACGGCCTGTATTACGACGACCGCAACTACACGACCGACTGGGGCGGCGTCTGGGACGCGGCCGTGGGCAACGTGGAGGACGGCTGGGTCGCCGAGTACGCCATCCCCCTGTCGCTGCTGCGCTTCCCCGAGGCGCCGGTGCAGTCATGGGGCTTCTCGGTGCGCCGGGACATCGCGCGCAAGAACGAGGAGCTGGAGTCCGTCGAGAACCCGCGCGAGGCGGCCGCGAACGTGTCGCGGCTGGGGCGGCTGACGGGGCTCGTGGACCTCCAACCCCGGGGCCGCTGGGAGCTGGTGCCCTACGTGGCGGCACGCGGGGTGATGCGGCCGCAGTTCTCGGACGCGGCGCAGCCCACGCCCCGGATGATGAGCCCCGTGCTCGACGTGGGCCTGGATGTCCGAGGCGCGCTGAGCAGCGGGCTGATGCTCAACGCCACGTTCAATCCGGACTTCGGCGAGTTGGAGGCGGATCAACTCCTGCTCAACCTCTCCACCTTCGAGTCCTACTACAGCGAGCGCCGGCCCTTCTTCACCCAGGGCATGGAGCTGTTCCAGCCGGTGGGCTGGGAGGGCGGGCGCTCGCCGCTGACGATGTTCTACTCGCGGCGCGTGGGGCTGGAGACGCCCATCCTCGGCGCGGCGAAGCTGACCGGCACGGTGGGGCCGGGCGTGCAGGTGGGCGTGCTGGACGCGCTCGTCGCCGGGCCCTGGCAGGCGCAGGACGAGGCGAACCCGGACCGGCGGCTGCGCGTGCACCCCAGCCGGCCGCTGCACCTGGGGCCGGACGCGGAGCTGCCCGGTGCGCCGCTGGCCACCACCAACTTCCTGGCCGCGGCGGCGCGCGCCCCGGTGGGGACGGCCTCGCGCGTGGGCGTGAGCTTCGCGTCGGCGCTGCCCATGGCCGGGCTGTGTCGCGAGGAGGACGCGGCCCTGGACGACGCGCGCCAGCCCGCCGAGTGCCGGACGCGCGGCGGCAACGTGCTGGGCATGGACTTCGACCTGCGCTCGGCGAACCGCGAGTGGGCGGTGTACGGCCAGCTCAATGCCTCGCAAGTGGTGCGGGGCCTGCCCGAGCGGACGCTGCACGACGGAACGGTGCTGCGGCGCGGGGACATGGGCGTCGGCGGCTATCTGCGCGCCGGCCGCTTCAGCGGCAACGGGTTCCGCGCGGACGTGGGCGTCGACTTCGCGTCGCCGACGCTGTCGCTCGTGGCCACGGGCTTCCAGCGCGCGCAGAACGAGCAGACGCCCCGCTTCACCCTGCGCTACGAGCGGCAGGACGGACTGGGGCCGCTCAAGCTCTTCCGGGCCATTGTCACAGGTGGCGCGAAGTGGACCGCGGACTCTCGCGCCACGTTCCGGGGCGCGTTCATGGACCTGAACCTCATCGCCATCCTGCCCACGTTCGACCTCATCGAGCTGGACGTGGGCACCGACGTCGGCGGCTACGACGTGCGCGCGCTCGACAGCACCGGCGTGCCGCTGGAGCGCGAGGGCAGCCACTACGTCAACTTCTACGTGGAGAGCAACGCGAAGCGCGCGATGTCCATCGGCGGCAACGCGTCCATGGCCCTGCACCGCGCCGGCGGTCCAACCCCGGCGCGCGTGGGCTGGGGCGGTGACGTGTTCGTCTCCGTGCGGCCCCATCCGTCGCTGGAGACGCGCGTGGAGGTGGGCAATGACCGGACGCCCTACGTGGCCCGCTTCGTGGAGAACCTGGGCAACTCCCACTTCATCCTGGGCGACCTGAAGTCCAACTACCTGTCGCTCACGCTGCGCCAGCAGTGGATCCTCACGCCGCACCTGACGCTCCAGGGCTACGCGCAGCTCTTCACCGACTACGGCGTCTATGGCCGCTACTTCAGCGCCAGCTCGAACGAGGCCAAGGCCCCCATCCGCCTCGCCGACCTCACCCCCGTCGACCGCGCCGACGCGGACAGCTTCTACGACACGGCGCTGAACGTGAACGTGGTGCTGCGCTGGGAGTACCGCCTGGGCTCCACGCTGTTCCTCGTGTACTCGCGCGCGCAGCAAGGACTGCCGGCGGCGGAGGGAGATCGCCCCGCCGCCTCCCTGCTCCCGAAGCGGCTGCTCGCGGGTCCGGCCAACGACGCCGTCCTCCTCAAGTGGAGCTACTACTGGGGCGCGTGAGCCCGCGAGCCCCTACAGGGTGAACCAGTAGGCCAGGCCGTTCAGGTCCGCGAGGGACAGCGACACCGTCAACCCTCGCAGCGCCCCGCCATCCTGGAACGGTGACTCGCGCACGCCGACGCTCACGCCCAGGCGGTCCTGGAGAATGGCGGCGTGCGCCGCGAAGCCCCAGTCGAAGCGGCGCTCGCTCCCCGCCCAGTGCACCGAGGCGCGCGGCCCCAGGCCCAGCGACACGCCGTTGATGTGCACGGTGGGCCGAAGCCCCACGGTGCTCGACAAGCGGTTGTGCTCGCTCTCGAAGTCGATCGGCTCCACCTGGGACACCAGGGACAGGCTCGGAGACAGGCGCAGCGCGGGCTCCAGCCAGGCCGCCGCCACGCCGCCGTTCGCGGCATCGAACGCCACGCGATAGGGCAACAGGTGCAGCGCCCACGGCTTCCACGGGGAGGCCCCCGGCGGGGCGGTCCTCGGCACGCTCGACGGATCCAACTCGAAGCGCGGCGTCGGGCCGTTGAGGGCCGAGCGCCGCGTCCAGAGCTGGCCCGCCGCCAGCACCCAGCGCACCCCATCCCTCGCCGTGGACGGGGGCGCGTCCGGCGCGTTGTTCGTCTCCTGAAGCTCCACCACCGTGGCGCGATCCACCACGCGCCGCAGCGTCGTCCCCCACCAGCGCGCGGGGTCCTCCAGCGCCAGCTTCATGCTCGGGTCCTGAGCCTGGAAGCCCTGCGCGCGCAGCCCCGCGAGGAACGCATCGAAGCCGGGGTCCTCCAGGCACAGCGCCTCCGTGTCGCGCTCACCGCAGGCCCGCCGATGCGAGCGCGCCGCGGCCAACGCCGCCGCCACCGAGTCCCCGTGGGGCAGCGACACGTCCCCGCTCGCCCAGGCCCACCAGGACTCGCCCAGCAGGGCGTCCGCCTGCGCGCGACTGCCCAGCGTGGCCGCCAGCTCCTCTCGCGCGAGCGTCACCAGCACGTGCCTGCCGCGTGGTGAGGCCAGCAGCCCCATCCGCTCGGCGAGCACGTGCATCCCCTGCCCCACGCACCGCTGCGTGTCGGGCGCGGCCAGATCCAACTCGTCCGAGGGCGGTGGGCGCCGCACCGGGATGGGCGAGCCCCGCGCATAAGGGTCCTGTCGCGCGCACGCCTCCACCGCGAAGGAGTGCACCGCATCGTAGATGCCCGAGTAGTAGTCCAGCTCGCGCAGCGGCCTGTCCAGGAAGCCCGCGAAGTTGCCCAGCTGGGAGCTGGCCAGCGGCGCGAAGCGCGTGGAGACGAACAGCCGCCGCTCCGGAGAGCGCCCACCTTGGAGCGCCTGGGCCTGCTCGGCGAGCGACTCCAGCGACGCGGCCCGAAGCTGAAGCGCGGGCACCAGCCCCACCAGCGTGCCCAACAGCCGGGTTCGGTGCGCGAGCAGCGCGGGGTCCGCATCGTGCGCGGTGCCCCCTTCGGGCTCGCGCTGGAGCGCCGCGACCTCCTCATCCACGAGCAGCGCCAACCCGGCCTCCACGACGCGGCTCGGGGCCTCGGGCGCGAAGAGCACGCCGGGCGGCTTGGACCGGAGCGCCTCGCGCGCGTCGTGCGCGGGCATGGCCACGGACGACAGCGGCATGGACTCCATGCCCTGGAGCTGGGAGTCCAGCACCGCGTTGGCCAAGAGGTTCGTCGCGAACGAGAGCCCTCGGCACAGGCGCATCACCTCCAGCATCGAGCCGCGCAGGCGGACCTGCTGAAGCTCGGTGAGGCCGCCGCGCACCATGGACTCCAGCTCGCCCGCGAAGAACTCCAGCGTGGAGGCGCTCAGCTCCACGCCGTCGCGCACCACGTCCTGGATGCGCAGGCGGTCCACCCCGGGCATCCACGACGCGGTGAGCGGTGCATCCACCTGACGCCGGAAGGCGTTGCCCTCGCTGAACATCGCCGCCAGCGCCGTGCCCAACTCCACCAACTCGTCCATTGAGAGCCGCGTCCCCACGCGCGCCACCTGCGCGGCATCCGCTCGCAAGGGGTCCACGCCAGACTCGCCGCGCAGCGCCCGCGCGCAGTCTCTCAGCAGGGCTTCTCCAGCGGGGCCGCTCATCGCGCCGCGCAGCCGGCTCACACAGGAGAACAGCAGCCGGCCGCGATACAGCCGAGCATCCACGGTGAGCCGCGGACGGGGGTCGGGCGCATCGAGCATCCGCACCGCCTCCAGCTTCTCGTGCGCCAGGTCGGACAGCACGCCATGGAGGCGCGCGTACTGGCGGCTCTCATACGCGGCCCGCAGCAGCAGGTCTCTCGACGTGCGGTTCCACTGCATCGCGCGAGCAGCGCGCCCCAGCTCCGAGTTGCGCGCGGTGGTGACCAGCCCGGCGAACAGGTCGAGGCTGCCCGCGAGGCTCGCGTCGGACGTGGGCTCCTGAGCCGGCCCCGCGCCGAGCCCACCCTGCAAGCGCCGCACATCCGGATCCACGAAGACATACGTCACCGGCCACCACGGGCGCGCGGTCCGCGTCGACTCCGCCAGCTCGATGGCCAGCCCCACCGGCGCGTTGTCGAACACACCGCCATCCACGTAGGGCCGTCGGCACAGCGTCACCTCGTGCCCCGGCGTGGAGCGCGCGGCGCACGTGAGTTCGGTGAGGGACTCGCCCGCCACGGGCCCAGGACAGGTGCCCCGGCGGACCTGCTGCGACACGGGACAGGCCGCCGCGCAGTCGCACAGCTCGCGAGGACTGAAGGCCAGCGGGAACGCCGCCGAGGACATCAGCGCCTGACTCACCTGCGCGGGGCTCACCGCGGTGCCCGGCGCCTCGGGGTCCGGGCTCTCTCCGAGCGACAGCGCGCTGGCCGCCAGATCGCTCCCCTCGGGCAGCGGCTGATAGCGCAGGCGGACGCGGCCCGTGGGCGTCACCTCGAACAGCAGCGGCACCACGAAGCGCTGGGTCACCGAGGGCAGGCCCGCGATGTTGCGCACCTCGGGCGACAGGCGCGTGACGCTGAACCCGAGCGGCACCACGCAGCCCGGACGAAAGCGCCGCAACCCTTGCGGCTGGAAGACCTTCGCGCGCACGTCCGCGAGCACCCGCTCCAGCGCGGCCCGCGTCAGCAGGCCGTCATCCGCGCGATAGCGCCTCGCGTCCTCGGGCAACAGGTCATCCAGCCCCACCGGCAACCACGTGTCCCGCATCAGGTTGGAGTCCACGCTGTCATCCGCGGTGGAGTCCGGGGCCTGGCACCACAGCGCCGCCGCGAGCAGCGCGTTGATGCTGCCCGCGCTCGCGCCCGTGACGCCCGCGAGGTGCGGCTGGATGGCGGGCGCGCCGGACGCGGGCGACTGGAGCAGCCGCAGAAAGCGCACCGAGGCCCAGGTGAGCCCCGCCTCGTAGGCCCCCAGACTCACCCCACCGCTGATGGTGAGCGCGATGTCTCCCCGCGCGGGCGGCGACGACTCGGCCGCCAGCGCCACGCACGCCAGCAGCCAGACTCCCAGCGTGATTCCCCGGAACTGCCGCACGGCGCCTCCCCAACGGGACGAAAAGTGCGGCGCAGTCTATCCGGACCCGCTCCCACGGCTACCGCGACGGTCCTCGCGTCAGCACCAGGGGCGAGGCATCCAACACGCGCGCATCCGGCGTCACCCGACGCGCGAGGATGAGGTGGGGCGCGAACACCTCGTCCACCTCCGAGAAGGCCGCATAGGGGACGAGGAAGCGGCCTCGACCACACGCGCCCACCACCGGGCGGTACTCGTCGCGGTGCTCATTCTCCGAGAACCACAGCCCCTCGGCATCCCGCACCACGCCGCGAGTCGTCAGCCGCGCGCCTCGGATGCGGCGCCCGCGCGACGCGCCGTCCTGCCAGACCACGAGGGACCGTGACTTCTGGTGCGCCACGGAAGGAAAGCGCTGGTCCTCAGGCCCCGTCGCGATGGCGATGCCCTCCGGATCCACCACGTGGCCCTGCCGCTCCACCCGCGCGCCGTAGATGTCCCAGTCCGAGCCGTGGCGCTGGTCCTCCCACACCACGAGGAAGCGCCGGCCCGTCCAGGTGACTTTCGGATTGCGCTGTGCGCCCGGCGCCGCGCCGATGGGGAAGCCGCCGTCCTCCATCACGATGCCATCGGGCCTGACCCGCGCCCCGTAGATGTCCGGCGCTTCGAGCCCCCCGCGCGAGTCCGTCCAGGCCACGAGGAACTCCCGGCCATTCCACGCCACCGCGGGCTCGCCGCTCAGCCGCGCGCCCGAGAGGGGATTGGGCTCGGGGTCGAGCACCTCGCCCGTGCGCGGAGACACCCGCACGAAGCCCAGGCTGGCGCCCACCTCATCCTTGAGCATGAACACGACCAGGCACACGTCGCGACCACAGGCGAGCGCGGGGATGTCCACGACTTGATGGGACGTGATGACGGAGAAGGGCTGGACCTGCGCACCGCTCCGGTCGAGCCGCGCGCCCGCCACGCCGTCCGTCGCCTCCCACACCACCACGAACGAGTGGCCCGCATCCGCGACCGCGGGCGCCCCACCGGGACGCGTGGTGGGGTTGAGCCGCATGCCCATCGGCTCGGGGGAGCTGCCGTCCGCGCGCACGCGCTGGCCGTAGACGCCGCCGTCGCGCACGTCCCACCACGCCACCAGCGCGTCGCGGCCTCCCGACGTCACCGCGGGGCCCAGCAACGCGAGCGGTCGGCCCTCAGCGCCCTGGGACTCGTGTACCGGCCCCTCGCCCACGCGCAGCGGCTCCGCTGTTCGCGGGGGAGCGGGGTCCTCCTCACGAGGGCTCGCCTGCTCGAGGGCCCCCTCCACCGGCGCGGCTTCGCACGCCAGCACCAGCGTTCCCAGCAGCACGCCTCCCCGCCAACCGAGCCCCGTGGTCCGCCGCGTCGCCGCCATGTGCAGTCCCCCCAAGCCCCAGGGAAACCTCGCCCCCTCGGCGGGGGACGGCAATCAGGCCCGCACGGGACGCCAGGGGCTCGCCCACCCGCCCGCGACACACCCGAAGGTCGATGCGCGGGCGGGGACCGGACGTTGCCCCGCGCTAGCTGTCGAGCATGGGCTTGCCCTGGTGCGCCACGAGCAAGTCATGCATGTCGTTGGCGTGCTCCTCCTCCTTGCTGAGGAGGTCTTCCAAGAGCCGCCGCGTCGTCGGGTCGTGATTGGCGAAGTAGCGGATCATGTCGCGATAGGTCTCCACGGCGATGCGCTCGGCGACCAGGTTCTCGCGGATCATGTCCACCAGGTTCGAGCCCTCGACGTACTGGCTGGCGCTGCGCGACAGCAGGCCCTCGGGGTTGAAGTTGGGCTTGCCCCCGAGCTGGTTGATGCGCTCGGCCAGCCGCATCTCGTGCTCCTGCTCCTCGCGCGCGTGCGCGCCGAACTCGGCCTTCACCGCCTCGCTCTGGATGCCCACGGCGCTCACGTAGTGGAACGTGTAGCGCAGCACGCAGACGACCTCCGTGGCGAGCGCGTCATTCAGGAGCTTGAGGGTCGTGTCCACGTTGCCCTCGTAGTTCGTGGTCCGCGCGCCCTCCTCCAGGTGCTCGCGCGCGCGACGACGGATCTCCTTGATGTCGGAAACGAACGGCTGGGTCTGCGTGGTGGCCATGACGTCCTCCCCTGATACGGCGATGCGTTCGGCCGCAAACCTATGAAGTGCCGCCAGGGGTCGCCCACCCCTCGCACCGAGCCACGCACCGCCCCCGCGCCTGCCAGCCCCAGCCACCAGGGAGAGGCGACCCGGGCGCCGAGCGCTGAGCTCACCTCGGCCGGTGTCCTTCAGGATGCGACGCGGAGTGGCCGTGCGACGGCGGCGGGCTCGACGGCGCTTCGGTGTGCTCCGAGGCTGGCGGATGCGCGGGGGCCGGCGGATGCGCGGGCGCCACCTCCGAGGGATGCGAGGGGGCCGGCGGCGGATGCGCCGGATGGACCGGCGCCACGGGCCTCGTCGGAGGCGCGGACGGAGGCGGCCTCGCGGGCGCGGGAGTCCGAGCCGAACCGTGAGGAGCACCACCTCGCGGAGCGGGAGTCGGCTCCGGGGGACGAGGGCGCAGCGCCGTGGGAGGCGCGGACGGCGGTGCGCGAGGCGGCGGCTGGCCCGTGGCGCGCTCAATCTCGCGCGGCGCGGGCCCTCGCGACCACGCGCCCCGGAAGCCCTGCACGCGCTCCCCCACCGGCACGGTCCTCGGCAGCAGCTCCACCACCCGCGCTCTTGGAACGACGAAGAGGAACAGGTTCGGCTGCACCAGATCCGCGAGGGTCACGAAGCTCCAGAAGGGCGCGAGCGTGAGCCCCGGAGGTGGCACGGGCTCCCAGCCCACGAAGCCATCGCCCCAGCGCCAGTCCACCCACGCGGGCGCCCACTCCTCATCCGGCCACCACACCCAGCCATACCCCGGCTGGACGAACCACCGGCCGTAGTGGAACGGCGCCCAGCCCCAATCCCATTGCGTCTGGAAGACCCACCCCCGGTCGCTCTCCATCCACTGCCCGCCGGTGACGTACGGCACGAAGTCCGCCCCGACGATGGAGGGATCCGGCCGCCACACCCACCCCACCGAGGGGAGGTTCACCCACTGGCCCGCGTCCCCCAGCACATCCCGGAAGGTGGCCACTGACTGCCCGAGCCCCGTGGACTGCGCCGACGCCTGAGGCCCGAAGTCCAGCTCCTCCTGAGGGCCCGTGCAGCCCATCATGGCCATGGTGACCAGCGCACCGAGTCCGCTCGTGCGGCACCACCGCGAGATTCTCTTCCTGGCGCGCATGGCGTCTCCTTCCGGGGGGATTGAGTCTCGGGACCTCACTTCGAAGGTGTGTCGTCTCTCGCGCCCTGGAGGCCCTCGCGTCCCGAGCCTCTCCGGCACGACTCCCCTGCGGACTCGCCACCCGGGCCTCGCTCTGCCCGCCGCCGTCCAGGTTCGACGCAGCGGGACATGGCGAGCGCGCGAGAAAAAGCGGACTCCCTCCCTGTCCGGGCTTCGCCTCTTGGTCCTACAATCCGGCTCGGAGTTCGCGACGAACATCGGGGGTAGTCGGAGGTTCCTGCATGGCGGGGAAGCAGGCCGAGCCGCGGAATGTGGCCGGTCGCGCGGGAGGCGCACGTTGGGCCTTGAGCCTCGGGGTGCTGCTCGGCCTGGGATTCTGGGGGCTGTCGTGGCGCAAGCTCGGCGGCCAGCGCGATGCCCCCGAGCTGTGGCGCGCCTCGGAGCCCACCCGCCCGCTGGAGGCGCGGCTCAGCGTGCCCGCCGCGGATGTCTACCGCCGCTACGCGCCCCCGCACGGCCCCACGTCCGACACCATGCCCGTGCCCCTGCGCGCGCTCGCGCGACTGGAGTCCCGCGACGACTCCCTCGCCATCGCGGCGGCGTACCTCACGCATGGGGACATCGAGCAGGCCCTCGCCCATCTGCGACGAACGCCGGCCTCGCTCGCGCGCGACAACGACCGCGCGGCCGCGGCCTTGATGGGCGGGCACCTGGACGAAGCCCTGACCCTGCTGGACGCCGTGCTGGAAGAGGAGCCGGGACATCCGCAGGCGCTGTGGAACCGCGGCCTCGTGCTGCGCGAGCTGGGTCTGCCGCTCATGGCCGCCCAGTCCTTCGAGGCCCTGGCCGCCAAGGCGGAGCCCGGCTGGAGTGACGAGGCGCGACAACTCGCGACCCTGCTGCGCACCCGCCTGCGCGAGCGAGCCCAGGCCTGGAGCGTCACGCACGAGGCGCTCATCGCGCGCCTCACCCGCCCCAGCGCCCCCGTGCCCGTCGAGGCCGCGAGGCGATTCCCGGGACATGCCCGCGAGCTCTTCTATGAACTCGTGCGCGCCGCCCCGGACGCGCGCGCGGTCCAGGCCCTGTTACCGCTCGCCGCCGAGTTGGATCATGTCTCGGGGACGGAGCTGCTCACCGAGCACGTGCGCGAGGCCGCGCAGCGGGACTTCTCGAAGCGGGGCGCGTTGGCGCGCGAGTACGCGCAGCTCGCGCTGGACAAGCACCCCTCCCCTGAGTCGTTCGTGAAGCGCCTGCGCGCCGCGGACGTGCCGGACCTGCTCCTCGGCGCGCTCCTCCACAATCCACTGCTCGCCGAGAACCTCGAGGAGCTGGAGGCTCTCGTTCGCGACTCACGCGACCCGTGGCTACGCCTGCGCGTCGAGGAGGAAGCCGCGCGATTGGAGGACCTCGCGGGCCAGGGGCTGCGCGCCAGCCAGCGCCTGCGCGAGGCCCTGATGAGCTGCCGCGCGAGCAAGTTGCCCCTGCGGTGCCTGGACCTGATGGCGCAGATGAGCCTGCGCGCCACGACCGCGAACCGCCTGTCCGAAGCCGAGGAGTTCGCCCGCGCGAGCTGGACCGAAGCCACCGCTCTGGGAGAGTGGGAGCGCGAGGAGCTGGCGCTCTACATGCTCGGCAATGCCGCGCGCTTCCAGGTCCGAATCGCCGTGGCCCGCGCCGTCCTCTCCGAGGCGCTGGCGCGCGAGCCCGAGAGCTGCCGCATGCGGACGGCACTGCACCGCATCCAGGCCTCGCTCGCACTGATGCGGCTGCGGCCCCGTGAGGCGCGTCGCGAGCTGGAGGACGCCCTCTCTTGCGGTCAACCCCCGGGGTTGCTCGGCGCGTGGATCCTCGCGGACCTCGCGCGCTTGGAGCCTCGTCCCACCGATGAGCCTCGGCTGCGAGACGCGCTCGCTCGCGTCTCGCCCGCCAGTGAGTCCCCCGGTCGCCGGGTGCTGGCCACCCTCATCCAAGGCCGCTTCCAGGTCGAGCGCGACTGGCGCGCCGGACAAGCCACCCTGCGCCGCGCCATCTCCGAGGCCGAGCCACTGCTCGCCATCGACGCGGACGCCCGCGACGCGCGCGCCGTGGCCTATCAGACGCTGGCGGTGAGCGCGGGCAAGGCGGGCGCATTCTCCGAGGCCCTGTCGATCATCGCCGAAGGTCTGCACGTCCAGATCCCCGATGGCTGTGTGGTCGCCGCCTCGGTGGAAGCGGAGCGCACCGTCGCCGTGGTGCGCGGCGCGGATGGTCAGGTGCGAGGCCACTTCGACGCCGCTCGCCGAGCGCCCTTGCCCGATGACCTCTCGGGACTGGTTCCCGCGGACCTCGTCTCACGCCTCCAGGATTGCACGCGTGTCGCAGTGCTCGCCGCGCCGCCCTTGGATACCCGCGCGGGACTCCTGCCCTCGCACCTCGCCTGGAGCTACCACGTGGGCCCCG
The DNA here is from genome assembly GCF_019039035.1 of Citreicoccus inhibens. GTDB lineage: Bacteria > Myxococcota > Myxococcia > Myxococcales > Myxococcaceae > Citreicoccus > Citreicoccus inhibens. The sequence goes on from NZ_JAHNZT010000023.1 coordinate 112,721, forward strand.
GCGAGCGCGTGGCTGCGCCCGCTCGGCCGCCGCTGCGCCTCATCGTCGCCAACGTGGACACGCCGCCGTCGCTGCGGTTGCCCCGCCTCCCCGCGTGGGAGCCCGAGGCCCCCACCGTCCCCCACGCCGTCGAACTCACCGGCGCGCAGGCCACGCCCGAGCGCGTGCTCACCGACATGGAGGACGCCACGGACATCGAGATCCACGCACACGGCATGGTGGATCGCAGCCTCTCCGACGCCACCGTCATCGCGCTCGCACCGGACCCTGGCGGGCGCTACGCCCTCACCGCCGAGGCCCTGCGCCGCATCCACCTGAACGGCGCCCCCATCGTCCTGCTGGGAGCCTGCGGCGCGGCGCGGCTGCCGCCCATCCTCCACCAGACGTCCTCGCTCCCACAGGCCTTCGTCGCCTCGGGCGCGCGCGCCGTGTTCGCGGCCACGCAGGACATCCCGGATGCCTCGGGCCGCTTCTTCCGCGACGTGCGCGAGCGAATCCTGGCCGGCGCCGAGCCCGCCCTCGCACTGCGCGATGAGCGGCTCCACTGGCTCCAGGAATCGCCCGACGCGCAGTGGGTGGACACCGTGCTGCTGTACCAGTGACGAAGTCCTACCCGGGAAACGGGGTGAGCTCGGGCTCTCCGTCCAGGTCGGCCCATCGGACATTGCGCGCCGGTGTCGCGAAGCCCTCGAACGAAATCCCCACGCAGGCCCCGGGCGCGTGAAGCGCGTACCACCACCCCACTGGAATCAAGAGCAGCTCGCCTGGAGCCAGCGCCACCTCGAGTCGAAACGGGGCCCGCCCCTCGGGGTCAGCGCCCTGCACACGCATCCACTCGAACGCGGGGACCAGGCTGAGCTCGAGGCGGCCCTGCACCTGCCCGAGCAAGAGGTTGTGTCGCGAGACACGCAACGGCGCTTCGGCCCCACCCGGCGTCCACCACAACTTGGGCTCGGACGCGCGTGCCGGATCCGCCACGTAGCCGCGAGGCAAGGTCAGCGTGTCGCGCAGGGACGCGAGGCGCGCATCCTCGAACAAGGGAAGACAGACCGAGTCCGAACCCAGCAACTCCGCCACCTGCTCCACGGCCCACGCGGACGCACTCGGTCCCCCCGCCCACGCCTCGGGGCCCAGGACCACGGGCAGGTTCTGGAAGTAGTACCGCGCGAAGAACGCCTCGGGTGAAAGCGAAGCATGACGCGCGACCTGGGCCGGGGACGCGCCCTGCCGATGGAGGTCCGCATACACATCCAACAGGCCCTCCAGCTTGCGCTGCCGCTGCACCGCGCGCAGGGCGCCTTGGAGATGAGGCTCGGCCTGCTCCACCGCCACGGCCTCACGCGCGCGGGCCTCCGGCACGCCCGCGCCCATCAACTCCGCCACCAGGTCTTCCGGCGCGGTGCCCCGCAGCAGGTTCTCCACCAGCCACTGACGCCACTCCGGCGCCAACGCACGGCGCGAGTCACGAGAAACAACGTCTGTCATCGGCCCACCTCGTCGGGCACCGGCCCCAGCCAATAGTCCCGCCAGTATGTGTTGCGCGAGGGCACATCGAAGTTCACGAATGTCACGGACAGGCTGACGTCCAGCGCGCGCACCGCGTGCCACCAACCCACCGGGAGGAGCAGCGCATCCCCGGGCCCCACCTCGCAGGTGGACAGGGTCGCCCGAGCGAACTCCGGGAAGCGCTCGACATCGGGCGACTCGATATCCACGTCGCTGTACAGGCCCTGCCCGTTCGCCAGCCGCGGCGTCTCCCAGGATGGAATCAGCCAGATTCGCTTGCGGCCGACCACCTGGCAGAAGAGGACGCTGAGGTGATCATGATGCAGGTTGGACAGAGTCCCCGCGGGACCGAACCACAGGTGCGCGCACTCGGGCGCGTGGACCGCGGGGTGGATGATGCCCGCGGGAGCAAGGACGTCTGACAACAGGCCGCGAAACGGCTCACGTTGGAACAGGCTGTTGCGCGCCACCAGATAGACGTCATTCGTCGGGCCCTCGCGCAGGCGCGCGATGAACTCACCGAAGGGAACCGTGCGGCGCAGTCGCTCGGCATGGAGATCCGGCGAGGGCTCCGCGTCTCGGCCGGACATCACCTCCACGGGGGCATCACCGAAGCGCGAGCGCAGGCCCTCCAACGTCCAACGGGTCAGGGCGGGCCAATCCTCCAACCAGCCCTCGACGATGACCGGCCGGTTGCGAAAGTAATAGCGCTCGAAGAATTCCTCTCGTGACAGCCCGCGACGCCGCTCCACCTCGGCCCCCGCTCCCGACTGGGAATGCAACACCGAGCGAGTCCTCAACCAACTCTCCACGCGCCCACCCTGCGAGGCTCGCGCCCGAGCGACAGACAGAGAGGGGTGAGCCATGGCTTCGCGAACCATCTCGACCGCGACAGAACCCGTCAGACCGGCCTCGGACAATCGAGCCACCAGACGTTCTGCTGACACACCTCGCGCGAGGTTCTCCGCGACCCAGGCCCGTCGCGCAAGGCCCATTGTTTCATTCACAAACAGCCCGCATCCGGTGCGTTATACAGCCAGGGCCTGTCTCCCTGTCGACGAGGGCAGTTCATGAGTCCGTCTTCGAGTCTCCCCATCATCGTCCCCAACCCATCGCCCGCGCCCATGCGTCCGCACGAGGCACCGAGCGCCCTGCCCCATCGGCCCCCGCCGACCCGGCCGCCATCGACGCCGCCGTTCCCTCCCGGACCATGACGTCGAGCACTCACGCCGCGAAACGCCACCACGTGTTGCCACCAGGGACGTCGAGTTCCTGAAACGTCACCGAGACACTGACGTCGAGCGCGTGGACCTGATGCCACCACCCGGCGGGGATGAGCAACATCTCGCCGGGCTCGACGACAGCCTCGTGAATGTGCGCTTTCTCGAACGCGGGGAAGCCCACCGGGTCCGGATGCTCAGCGTCCACTTCGCTCCAGACGGAATGGTGGTTGTAGACGCGCTCCGTCTGAAATGAAGGCACGAGCCAGAACCGCTTGCGCCCGGACACCTGTCCGAACAACACCGAGCCCAGGTCATGGTGCAGCGCGGTCCGAGTGCCCGCGGGGCCGATCCACAGCTTGAATGCCCCATGCGCGGACGAGGGCCGCAGGAACCCCGTCGGGAAGCGCAGGTCATCGCGCAGCGACTGCAACTCCTGGCGCTCCAGCGCGAAGTTGCGCGCGGTCAGGTACAGGTCATTCGTCGGGCCCCCCTCCAGGATGCGGCGGATGAAATCCCCCAGCCGCATCCGCGTGCGACATGGCTCGGGCTCCAGGTCGTGATCCGCACGAGCCTCGCGGCCCATCATCACCTCCACCTCCACATCGCCATGCGAGCGCATCAACGCGTGAGGCTGCCAGCGCGCCATCAACGGCCAGTCCTCCATGAAGCCCGTGAGGATGACGGGCCGGTGCGGCAGATAGAACCGCTCGAGGAACTCGGGCGCGGAGAGGCCGCGGACCCGCTCCACGCGGGAGCGCGCTCCCGCCTGCCGGGACAGCACGGAGCGCAGGTCCATCAACGCGCGAAGCTCGCGCCCCAGTCGGCTCCGCTCCGAGGCCGCGAGCACCGCGGGATGTACCCGCGCCGCCGCCGCCGCCGCCCGCGCGACGGAGACCTCTGTCCCTCGGCGCACCAGCTCGCGAACGAGCACGTCTGCGTCCACGCCCCGGCTGAGGTTCTCCGCCAGCCAGACTCGAAGTGCGTCGTTCATGGGGCGGCCTCTCGTGCGTGCTCGGCCCGGGCACTGTAGGGCTCGGCCGAGGACAGGCACCAGGGCACCGAGCGCCCCATCTCGAGCTCCCCGTGGAACAACCGAGACGGGCCGGCCAGACGGGCGACCGCGCCCCCGTGAACGAGGGGCAGCGCACGACCTACGTTCAGTCCAGGAGGTGCGCGATGGCGCCACGAGACAGCCGGTGGCAGCGCCTCCGGAGCGCGAGCGGGTGGGTCTCCCTGGGGAGCGCCCTGGTGCTCGGCGTTCCGGCGGTGAGTCGAGCCGAGGAGCCACCGCAGCTCTCCTGCTTCGAGGCGGCGAGACAAGGCGGGCTGGTGAGCGACACCACGGCCTCCCAACTGTGCCAGGGCGCCAGCTCCGAGGCCCCCGCGCGCTGCTTCCTGCGCGTCCAGCACCAGAGCTTCCTCGACGAGCCCCAATCGTTGCAGCTGTGCCAGTACGCCTCGCCGCGAGACGACCCCGCGAGCTGTTACCTGCGCACCAAGGCGCAGACGTTCTTGGACGAGGCTCGAATCGTCCAGCTCTGCCAGCCTCCCGTCACCCAGCTCCTGCAACACTTTCCCTACGGCCCGTGAGCAGGTCGGCCGGATCCGCGCGGCCCGTGCGGGCGGTGCGGTGCGCCCCTGAACACTCAGGGCCCGCGCCTGCCATCACAGTGTGATGTCCGCCATCACAGCTCGCCCCCGGGTCTGGGTGCGCCAAGGGCGCCACCCCTCGTCGATTCACGGGGTTGCGCGCGAGGACATCCTGGCCCGGCGCTTGCTCTTCGGGGGCGAACTCACTGGCGGCCTCGCCGCCCAGCCCTCTGAGAGTCACATGCGTCCAACACTCTGCCTCCTCGCGACCCTCTTCTCGCTCTCGGCCCTGGCGGACACGCCCCCCTCCCATGCGGGTGGCGCACACGCCGCCGCGACGCCCGACGCGGGCACGCAGGTCTACTCCTGTGAGATGCACCCCGAGGTCCGCGCCGACAAGCCGGGCCGCTGCCCAAAGTGCGGCATGAAGCTGATGCCCGCGGCGCCGGCGGACACGAACGCGAAGCCACAGGGAACGGGGACCTCCGGGCACGACCACGGGGCCCATCCGTGAAGAATGCCGCATTGCTGTCCCTCGCGCTGCTGGCGGGAGGCTGTGCCTCCATGCAGAAGGAGCGAGGCCACCAGGAAGTGGCCGCGCTCGTCGAAGCGCGAACCGGACTGAAGACCCGGTGGGATCAAGGCACGCCCGAGGACGCGGAGGTCTCGCGACACCTCGACACGTTGCTTGGCGAGCCACTCTCCTCGGACCGAGCGGTGGAGGTGGCCCTGCTCAACAACCCGGCGCTCCAGCAGACGTACGAGGAGCTGGGCGTGTCGCAAGCCGACATGGTGCAGGCGGGATTGCTCAGCAACCCGGTGTTCAGCGGGAGCATCGGGGTGCCCATCGGCAACCTGGGAATCACCGAGCACGAGTTCTCGCTCGTTCAGGAGTTCGTGGACCTCTTCACCCTGCCGCTGCGCAAGCGCGTCGCGAAGGAGCAGTTCATCGCGGACACGTTGCGCGTGGCACACGAGGCGCTCTCGACCGCGGCGGACGTGCGCAAGGCATTCCGTGAGTTCCAGGCGCGCCGCCAGTTGGTCGAGCTGCGCCGCGAGGTCCTCCTGGCCGCGGAGGTGTCCGCCGAGTTCGCCGCCCGACAGCGAGAAGCGGGCAACATCACCGAGTTGGAACTGGCCACGGAGCAGGCCACCGCCGAGCAATCGAAGCTCGACCTGTCGCAAGAGGAGCTGACCCTGGTCGAGGACCGGGAGCACCTCAACCGCCTGATGGGGCTCTGGGGCCCCAGAATCCAGTGGACCCTCTCCGAGTCCCTCCCGGAGCTGCCCGCGAAGGAAGCGCCGCTGGAGCACCTGGAGACCACGGCCATCAAGCAGCGTCTGGACATCGACGCGGCCCGCAAGCAGGCCTCGCTGATGTGGAACGCGCTGGAGCTGGCCAAGACGACGCGGTGGTTCGGCCGAGTCGAAGTCGGCGTGCACACGCACCGAGACTCGGATGGGCCGCGGCTGTTCGGACCGACGCTGTCGTTGGAGTTGCCCATCTTCGATCAGCGACAGGGGCTGATTGGCAAGTTGGAGGCGCAGTATCGGCAGAGCGAGCGAAGGCTGACGGAACTCTCCGTCAACGCGCGCTCCGAGGTGCGAGCCGCGCGGGCCCGCTTGCAGTCCTTGCGGATGCAAGCCGAGCACTACCGGACCACGGTGCTGCCCTTGAGAGACAAGGTCATCGCGCAGTCGCAGCTCCAGTACAACGCGATGCAGATTGGACTGACGCCCCTGCTCACCGCGAAGAAGGAGCAGGTGGAGTCCTACCGAGGCTACCTCGAAACCGTCCGCGACTACTGGATGGCCAGGGCGGAGCTGGAGCAGTTGCTCGGAGGACGGCTCCCCGGCTCCACCGAGGCGCCAGTGTCCCCCGCTCCGCCTCCAGCCCCCGCCGCGCCCGAGCATTCCCATGAGCACTCGCATCCCTGAGTCCGGCGCCATGTCCACACATCAGCCCAACCCCACCGAGCCCCACCCGATGCGAGAGCCCACCGACACCTCCACTGCGCCTGACGGAGCCACGGCCCAGCCCTCGACCTCCGGCGCGAACAACAGCTTCACCTCTCTCACGAGAGCGTCGCAGGCCAGCGCCCCCCACGAAGGCGCCCCTGACGCCGCCCCAAGCAACACGCGAGAGACGACCATCGCGATAGCGCAAAGCGCACAAGCGGGTGCAAGCACAGCCACCGCCCAGGTGGCCCGAAGCGACACGAGAGGGGCCGCCGGAGACGCCCTCGCAAACACGCCAGACAGGTCCCGAGACGACCGCATCGCAAGCAACACAGACCGAGCGAACACAGCAAGAGCGCAAGGTCACGAAGCCGCGCCCTTCTTCGAGGCCCCCCCGCCGCAGGGACTGGGCTCGCTCACACGGCGAGGAATCTTGTCCACGGCTGGAGCCGCCTTGGCAGGAGGCGCGCTGCTGCTGAGAGGAGCGCGGGCCGAAGCCCAGCCAGCATCGCCGCCCAAGCCGGAGACTCCCAAGCGAACCAGCTACACCGGGGCGCCGCCGGGAATGCCGCATCGCGACTACCAGCCGGTGGTGGTTCCAAACGGCTCGGTCCTGCCCTGGAAGCTGGTGGATGGGGTGAAGGTCTTCCACATGGTGGCGGAGGAGGTCGAGCACGAGTTCGCCCCCGGGCTGAAGGCGCTCTGCTGGGGCTACAACGGGCAGGTGCACGGACCGACCATCGAGGTGGTGGAAGGCGACCGCGTGCGCTTCTACGTCACCAATCGGCTGCCAGCGCCGACGACAGTGCACTGGCACGGAATCCTGCTGCCGAGCGGAATGGACGGAGTCGGAGGGCTCAACCAGAAGCCCATCGATCCGGGCGAGACGTTCCGTTACGAGTTCACGTTCCGCCAGTCCGGCATGGGCATGTACCACTCGCACCATGACGAGATGACGCAGATCGCGATGGGCATGGTGGGGCTCATCGTCATCCACCCCAGGCATCCGACGGGGCCGAAGGTGGATAAGGACTTCGCGTTGATGCTGCACGAGTGGCGCATCGACGCGGGGACGCGCCGCCCGAATCCGAACGAGATGACGGACTTCAACATGCTGACCTTGAACGCCAAGGCCTTCCCGGCCACGGCGCCGCTGGTGGTGCGCAAGGGTGAGCGAGTCCGAATCCGCCTAGGAAACCTAGGCCCGATGGACCACCACCCCATCCACTTGCACGGCTACCACTTCCGCGTGACGGAGACGGACGCAGGAAGAATCCCTGAGTCCGCGCAGTGGCCCGAGACGACGGTGTTGGTGCCAGTGGGGAGCACGAGGACGGTGGAGTTCGTGGCGGACGTCCCAGGCGACTGGGCGATGCACTGCCACATGACGCACCACGTGATGAACCAGATGGGGCATGCCTTCCCGAACGTGATTGGAATGAAGCCAGGAAGCCTGGACGCCAAGGTCCGCAAGCTCTTGCCGGGCTACATGACGATGGGTCAGGCAGGAATGGGAGACATGGGCGAAATGGGAATGCCGGTGCCCGAGAACTCCATCCCGATGTCCGGAGGTGAAGGCAAACACGGCTACATCACGATGGGAGGCATGTTCACGGTCCTCAAGGTGAGGGAACACACCAACGGCCAAGAAGACCCAGGCTGGTACGAGAATCCCCCTGGAACCCAAGCCACCACCGCCACCGCCGCCGAACTCCAGCGAGACGGAATCGAAGCCCCCAAGCCCAGCTAATCAACACAGCAACAGCAAGAAGCCTGCGATCTGAACGCCCCGGTCGCAGGCCGCAACAAAGCACGACTCGATGGCCCACCACACGTGCAGCCCAGCGTAGCGGAGCGCTTCGCTCGTTCTCTCCATCTCGAGCGCAACTGCGCGGCTCTGCAATCCCGCGCTTCTTCGCGCTCGCGTGGCTCGACGACCTGCATTGCGTGAAACTCGCCTCCAGGGCCGGGGCGGCAGGAACGAATACAACGGCGAGCAGTTCGATTCCAGCGACGCTGGCGCCCCGTCAAGTCCGCTACCGTTTCCCCGCCTCAAATTCAAACAGGCTCCAATAACCGTACAAAGCCGATCACTCGCATGCCAGTGACATGCCCTGGGGTTCTCGGACCTCCTGAAGCTTGAGGGGATGCCGCTCCAGGCACAACGAAGGCTGGTGGTGAAGAGAGTCGGCTCAGCGAAGCGCAGCTGGTCGAACATCCACGCCTACAGCCTTGCGTGATCCAGGGCTTCCCTATCGCTAGTTTAGTTTCCTGCACCTTGAGCGCCGCGGCGCGGCCCTTCACTCCCGCGCTTTTCCGCGCTCGTGACGTTCGAAGACCCGCGCCTCTTGAAGATCTTCTCCCTTCTCACTTCACAAATAGCCCCAGGCATATGGGTCGGCTGGGGCAGGAACAACAACCAGCGATTCAAACACACCATCCCTAACATCGACTCTCGCCCACAACTCCGCCATACACATGCCACATCTACCAATGCCATACGCCCAGAAGCTCCGGCTCTCCAAATGCGACGAGGGACCAACCCGAGGAGGCAAATGCAGAGGCCTTCGGCCAAAAACATCATCGCCCACACAAAAAATCTCGTAATCCAAAACACCAACATACGCCTGAAAAACGACCTCCAACTCCACACCACAAACGAAACATACCACCCGAGACAAGCATTCATTATATCTACCCACAAGCCACCCACCATCTCCAAGCGATGTCCAACATCCACGTCACCATGCATCCATGACTCAAGAGGAAGTCAACAAATCTCCGATTGGACGTCGCATACGAAATACCCAGTTCCTCCCCACACGAAGCGCCTATTCCTACAGTTGTAATTCGGAAGAAGCGTGAAGTTCCCTTCTGTTGAAGGAACAGAAGGGGGGGAGGCGCGATGCCTCTGACCTGCCTGGATTCTTCGGACCACTGATTACGTGAGAGGCTCCGCCCGGGATGGGTTGGGTACCACTGCTTCGCACTTGCATCGAAATTCCAGAGGCGTGAGGTAGCCCAGGCTCGAGTGTGGCCGGACCTGGTTGAAATGCAGGCGCCACTCCTCGATGACGGCCCGCACCTCCGCCCTGGAGCGAAACCATTCCATGCTGAGGCACTCGTCGCGAAGGCGTCCGTTGAAACTCTCGTCGGTGCCGTTCTGCCAGGGCTTGCCGGGTGCGACGTGCGCCAGCTCGATGCGAGCTTCCGCGACCCACTGCAGGATGGCCGAGGCCACGAACTCCGGTCCGTTGTCGCTGCGCAGGTGCCTCGGGGCCACTCGCTCGCTGACAATCCTCGACAGCACCTCCTCCGGTCCGTTGTCGCTGCGCAGATGCCTCGGGGCCCCTCGCTCGCTGACAATCCTCGACAGCACCTCCACCACTCGCACGGAGCGGATGGCCCCCGCGACGTCGATGGCGAGGCACTCTCGCGTCCACTCGTCCACCACGGTGAGGCACTTGAGCTGTTGCCCGTTGGCGCAGCTGTCGAAGACGAAGTCATAGGCCCACACCTGGTTGGGCCCGGTTGCCGCTAACGAGTGGGGGCGGCTGCTCGCCACGCGCCGCCTGGGCCTCTTGCGCGGCACTTGCAGCCCCTCCTGCGTCCAGAGTCGGTAGGCCCTGTCAGGACACATGGGGTGCCCGTCGCGCCCCAGGAAGATGCGGATGCGACGGTAGCCGTACCTTGGGTACTACAGGGCAAGCTCACGCATCCGCTCCACCACGGGATTCTCCCGCTGTGCCCTCTGGGACTTGCACCCCAGCGCCGAGCGCGCCACCCGCAGCAGCCTGCATGCTCGCCGGGTGGACAACCCCATCGCGCGGGCATGCTCCACCTGCTGCCTTCGCGCGGGGGCGCTCACCATTTTTTGCTTGGATTTCCTTCAGCACCTCGATGTCCAAGTCCCGCTCGGCCAGCAGCTTCTTCAACCGGGCATTCTCCGCCTCCAACTGTTTCAGCCGCTTCGTGTCGTTGGCGTCCATGCCCCCGAAGCGCTTGCGCCACGCGTACACCGTTGGCTCACTCACGCCGTGCTTCTTCGCGGTCTCCGGTACCGAGGTCCGCTCCGCCTCGCGCAGAATCGCGAGCCTCTGCTCCTCGCTGAACCGACTCTTCTTCACCGCCTGCCTCCGTTGTACCCGGAGCGGCATCCTCCCACGCGGCAGGTGGTCCGACAATCCCAGGGCATGCCACATGCTTCCATCGATCGTGGCTCACGCGGCCTAAACACTCGACTTACCAAGTTGTTTTCCAGACATGAGACCAGGGACACCCCCAATCAAACACAGCACAAGGTCGAACTCTCAAATCACCACATCACGGCACATCTTTCTTCCAACCTGGACGATAAGGCCGAGGCTCACGCGGAAGCTCCCCCTGAGACACAACTCTCTGCTCTCGCCACCAACGAGAGGAACGTCCACAGGTAGCCCGTCCTCGTCTTCTCCGGGGCCTGCACTTTCAGGGGCGTTTCGTCCGTCTGCACCACCTGCTGCGTGGCCTCCTTCTTGAGCAGGCAGTCGCAGACAGGCGCGAGCTCCGTGGCCGCACGGTGGAAGAGGTCCGTCATGGTGCTGCGCGCCACCGGGAGTCCCTCACGCGCGAGTGCCTTCTCCAGTCGGTGCAGGGGCAGGGAGTCGGCGCATTTCGAAGTGACGAGGTGGGCGATGAAGCCGGAGCCGTAGCCCGTCTTCTCGGCGACACGGGGTGGCCCCAGGGCAGTCACGACACTCTCGCCACACACGCAGACGAGGGTTTCTCGTACGTGCACCTGCTTCTCGAAGCGGCCAGGGATGTACTCATACAGGACGCTCTGCCGACCCGGCCCCATCGGGTGGAAGTCTGTCCCGTTGCAGCGGGGGCACCGCTGGTGCTCTCGGGGGACTGGGTGGAAGACGGTGCGCGACGGCAGATCCTTCTTCACGCCCGCACGCTCGTGACGCTTCAGGAGCGCGGCCTCCGCCTGGGCCTTCTCGTCGCGAGGAGCCTCTTTGCGCAGCTCCTCCGTGGGCGGAGGCAGCTTCTCCGACTTCTTGCCGAAGACGGTGCGGGTGAGCGTCGCGACCTGCTGCTCGAGCGCCGCTGCGCGGCCCTTCACTCCCGCGCTTCTCCGCGCTCGTGTGGCTCGAAGACCCGCGCTTCTTGAAGGTCGTTTCCATCCAAGAGGTGCGCGGGCTTCTGTTGGCCCTGCTCCGACGCGCTGTGGCCCCCCATTGAGCACGCCTTGGCGTGGAGTCGCTGGCGCCGCCACCATCAAGCCGTCGCCATCGTCTGCCATTTCCGGACTCACGGCGCTCGCCTCAATCTGCGACTGTAGGACTAAGCATCCGGCCCAACATACAGAGCACGCTCGGCCGGTGGCGCAACCTGTGGCCAGTTCATTCTCTCGAGGAGTAGCCTTGCCGTTGCCCTTATCTCGCTCCATTCAGGAGCCCCCTCCAATGCTTCATCCGTCCAAAACTGCTTATTTTCGGCGCCACTTATCGCCGCGAGGTGACGATCCAACTCCCGAATCGCATCTACCTGCCCTGGACTAAACACGGCTGCAAGGCCAGAGTCCGCAAACCCCTGAAGACACTCATCAAACTCCAACGCAAGCTCATCAGGAACACAGACAAACCAAGGAAACAAACAGAATTGCACACCGGCATCCTGAGCGAGCGCCTGAACACTCCACTGAAAACGAAGCAAATCGCTGGCACGGCCAAGCGACTGTCGATCACTCATTAAGTCTTCTCTCCAACAATCAGAGCTGTGGCCTTCTCACCTGGCGTCGGCTTGTACGTCGTGGGTTCAACGACTTCGACAATCCCGCTATTGGTCGACAAGTTCACATAGACCCCACCATGCCTGCCTCCTCCTGGATGCACCCGAATCTGAGCAACTTCGCTATGCCCCTTAATCTGCACAAACACTGCCTTTCCCGAGCCCTGGTCGACTGGCGTGACCTGCCTGATGTCGAACGAGATTCGCGATTCTTGGCCCAGCAATAAGAACGCACCCTCAGAGCCAGGGCTTCAACATGTCATTGAACTGCTCATCGCTAAGGTGCCCCTCCCCCACTCGCGACCAAGCGCCTGTTTCGATCAACACCCGCAGAGGAATCGACGGGAACGCGCGCTTAAAATAGAATATAATCCGCAAGCAAGAAAGCTCACCAACAAGCCCGCTCAAGACCTCCGCAACTCCTACCGGAGTGAGCCTCCCTTGCCCCGCGCGGAGCGCACTCAAGACATCCTCGTCATTCATTTCAGAAACTCCACAACCACTCGCTTATTGAGTTCATCCAACTCGACAAGCCTAAAATCAGCATATCCACTCCTGCCTGCCATACACCCGGCAAACATACAAGTCTTTGCCACAACCTTCCGGAGAGAGCCCCTCCTTCACCACCCCAATGAGTCTACTATAATCATCAACAGGCTCGCCTTTGCCAAGCCATGTGCCACGCACTGACCTGCCTGGATTCTTCGGACCACTGATTACGAGAGAGGCTCCGCCCGGGATGGGTTGGGCACCACTGCTTCGGCACTTGCGTCGAAATTCCAGAGGCGTGAGGTAGCCCAGACTCGAGTGTGGCCGGACCTGGTTGTAATGCAGGCGCCACGCCTCGATGACGGCCTTGGCCTCCGCCCTGGAGCGAAACCATTCCATGCTGAGGCACTCGTCGCGAAGACGTCCGTTGAAACTCTCGTCGGAACCGTTCTACCAGGGTTCCCTGAAGTGGACGATACCGAGTTTGCCGCGCCCTCACACGAAGAGGTGCGTACCGACGTGCGAGCGCTCTTCCTGGGAGCCATCCGCATGACGCTGGAGGTGTTGCTGGAGGAGAAGATTCGAGGCTTGGTGGGCGCGGGGCGCTGGCAGCAGGTGGCGGGGCGCAAGGAGCGGCGCAATGGCAGCTACCTGCGCGGCCTGCTGACGTCCATGGGGCACCTGGAGGGGCCGTGCCCCGGACGCGGGCCAGCGGCTCCGCGGAGGCCGTACTGGGGCGCTACAAGCGGCGCAGCGAAGAGCTCGACGAGGCGATTACCAGCGCGTACGTGCAGGGCGTCTCCACGAGGAAGGTGGGCCGAGTCACTCCGGCACTCATGGGCGAGGAGGTTTCGCGCTCGACGGTGAGCCGGGTGACGAAGTCCCTCGAAGAAAAGGTGGAAGGCCTGCGCACTCAGCCGCTCACCCAGGCCTTCCCCTACCTGTACTTGGATGCCACCTTCCTGGATGCGAGGTGGGCGCGCACGGTGCAGAACGTCTGTAACCGTCCGGCGAGTGACGTGTGGAGAGCGGTTGAAGACGGATGGGTGCCGTGTTCGGCGAGCGCCGCGACCGGAAGGGTGTTCAGGGCGGAGGTAGGAGGTGCGCCTGGGGCGGGTCCGTGGTC
>NZ_JAHNZT010000024.1 GCF_019039035.1 Citreicoccus inhibens
CACCGCGACCCGCGCCGCCGCTCGCGCCGCGCTGAACGAGGGTGGCAAGGCCGCCGCCCGCGCCGCCACCACCGCCGCCGCTCGCGCCGCCGCCGGTCCGCTGGCCAAGGCCGCGGGCCGCTTCGCCCCGGGCGCCAACGTCGCCATCGCCGCCTTCGACGTGGCCAGCGCCTACTCCACCGTGCGCGACCCCAAGGCCAGCACCACCAAGAAGGTCACCAGCGTCATCACCGCCGTGGGCTCCGTCGCCGCCGCCACCAACATCCCGGTGGTCAGCCAGGTGGGCGCCGCCGTCTCCGCGGTCTCCAGCTTCGTGGGCGGGCTCTTCGGGTAGTCCACCCTCCCGGGAACTTCTGGGTATTGTCGCCGGAGGGCCCTATTCTGGTAGGCACCGTTGAGTCGCTCTCGCTTCAATCCCGTCTGGGATCACGGTCGCTATCTGCCAGGAGGCCCCCCGGTGGCCAGCAGTGACAAGAAGAACGCCTCGAAGAAGCCGTCTCCTGCGCCCGCGGCGGCCCGAGGGACTCCGCCTCCCGCGGAGTCCCCGGTGCGGCAGTTGGTGCAGCGCCTCCCCGTGGCCACGGGCCTCCAGGGCGCGCCGAACCTGCCGGAGGTGAGGGCGCCCTCGCTGGACGGGCTGGACATCACCGTCCCCGCGCCCGAGGACCTCACGGAAGAGGACCTGTTGCAGCGCTTCCATGAGCTGGCGCGCGCGCAGGCCCAGACCCGCCCCCGCGAGGAAGGCGAGGCCGTCGCCATGGGCGACGACGTGCAGCTCGACATCCTGGGCTATGCCCACGGCCAGCTCATTCCGCTGAGTACGCGGCTGGGCTTCTGGATGGAGTTGGCGCCGCAGGCCATGCTGCCCGGCTTCGCGGAGGTCATCGCCGAGGCCGAGGTCGGTGACAGCCTGGAGGTGGGCGTCACGCTGCCGGACGAGTACCCGGCCGAGCAGCTTCGCGGCAAGCCCGCGCGCTTCATCGTGGACGTGCGCGCCGCCCGCGAGGTGACGATGCCCGACACCGAGTCCGATGCCTTCCTCCAGGCGCTGGGGCGCGGTGACACGCATGAGGCCGTGATGGACTCCATCGTGGACGAGATGGAGCAGGAGATGGCGGACCTCCTGTGGGTGGACGCGCAGGGCCTGGTGCTGGACACCGTGGTGGCGCGCGCGGACGTGACGGTGCCCAAGGCGCTGGTGGACGAGGAGATCCGCCGCCGCTGGTCGCAGCTCGAGGGCGAGTCCCTGGCGCTCAAGCAGTTCAGCCTGGAGGAGCAGCAGGAGGCGCTCGACGGGTGGCTGCATCACCCGGGCATCCGCGAGGACGTGGAGCGGCGCCTCAAGATCGCGCTGGTGCTCCGCGCCATCGCCAGCCGGGACAAGCTGGAGCTGACGCCCGAGAAGATGCTGGAGCTCTTGAGCGAGTCCTCCGAGCCCTTCGGCATCACCCCCGCGCAGCTCCGCGAGTCGCTCACCGACCCCACCGCCGCTTCGCAGATGCGGGACGTGGCGTGGCACCTGCTCGCGGTGGAGCACGTGATGTCGCACGCCCGCGTGAAGTTCGAGGGCGCTGAAGAAGCCTGACGCCCGGGCTCCGGCACATCGCCGGAGCCCGAGTCACGCTCGCGGACTCACATGCCCCGCGAGCGGAACGAAATCACTCGCTCCAGTACTGCTCGCTCATCACGCCGAGGCCGGTCGCGGTGTCGACGAAGAACGCCATGTTGTGGCCGCTGAACGGATCCTCCTCGTACTTGAAGTAGCAACCCTTGAACGTGCGGCCCTGGGTCTGGGCGCTCAGGTTGTTCAGGCCCGGCGCGATGAGCGCATCCGGAAACGGATGCATGTGGTGGGCGTAGTCCACCGTGTTCGCCACCACCGAGTTCACCTCGGCCGCGGTGGCCAGGGTGGCGCGCATGGGGGGCAGCGAGTTCGGGTACCCCGGAATGTCGATGGCGTCGATGCCGAAGCACTCCTGCATGGAGACGCGGTAGCCGTAGTGGTGCAGCGTGCCCCACCAGTCGAAGTGGCGGTACACGCGCCCGTAGAAGTCTCCCCGGGGCGTGGCTTCAATGGCGGCCGCGAGGTCCTCGAACGGCTTGCTCAGCGTCGCGGCGTTGCGCAGGCCGCGCATGCTCACCGTGGCGATGCCCGTCGTGTTGCTGATGGCGTCCACGGAGGTGAAGGGGCGCTGGGTGAGCAGGTTCACCGCGCCGTTCCACGCGTTGGGCAGCACCTCGTGCAGCTCGGTGGAGCTGATGTTGTTCACCAGCGACACGATGGCGGCGGCGTCATCCGCCGAGACCGCCAGCTCGTCCACGATGCCCGCGCAGCTCGCCGTGATGTAGTGCTCCGTGCGCGCGCCGCCCTCAATCTGTTTCAGCCGCGCCGGGCCCACCAGCCGCACCGCCGCCACTTCCGCCAGCGTCACGAAGGGCGCCGTGGTGCGCCGGGCCACCAGGTTGTTGACCACGTCGCTCGGCAGGTACACGTCCAGCGTCTGGAACGAGGCGCTGTTGACGAACTGGATGATGCCCTGACACTCCGGGGCCACGTCCACGTCAGTGGACGTCAGCGGCGCCTCCTGGCGCGCGGTGTTTTCGGTGGACGACTCGGGGGCGATGGGACCACCGCAACCCGCGAGCATGCTCACAGCAAGTACGGCTGAGCCGAAACGACGCATCGAGGACTCCTCATGGGGGGCACTGCGAAAGCCAAGCCTCCATACATCAATAGCGAGTGTTTCGGACAGAACCCGACCCGCTGAGTATTCACGAAGTCGGCACTTGCAATGAGATGCCTGCTCAAGTGAGTGATACATTTATTCGGGATATTGCTGGGACCTGCGCGTCCCGTGTCGCTCGCACCACACCCAGAGCGAAGGCGAGAGGGGAGGCGGGCGCGAAAGTCGTCGTCAAAGCAGGGGTGATTGCCTATAGAAGCAGGACGACATCCCGAGACTCACGCGGCCCTGCCCGGGGCCGCGCTCGGTGCCGCCGGAGGCTCCGCTGTTGCAGCAGGCATACGCCCGTGTTTTCCCCAGGGGCTCGGTGTTCTGGCTCGTGCTGGGGCTCGCGCTCATCTACGTCGTGGTGGCGGCGCTGCTCGCGTTCGGCTCGGTGTACGTGCTGCCGCGCGGGCTGCTGGAGCACCTCTTCCTGTCTCGGATGGGCTTCTTCCTGTTCCTCTTCGGGATTCCGGCGGGTGTGTATGCCCTCGGGTGGCGCGCCAGTGACGCGTTCGCCTGGCTGCAAGCGCCCGAGGCGCTGGTGCTGGACGCGGAGGGGCTGCGCGCGGGCGACACGTTCATCGCGTGGCGCGAGGTGCGCTCCATCGTGGAGCGGCGCATGGACGATTGCGTCGTCCTGGAGCACCCCGCGGGCGCCTACCGGCTGCGGCTGGACCTCTGGGATGACGGGGATTCGCTCTACGCCGAGGTGCGCGCGTGCGTCATCCCGGTGGTGCTGGAGCGCGTGCAGCGGCAGGTCGCGCGGGGAGAGTCGGTGCGCTTCGGACCGCTCACGCTCAGCCGCGAGGGGCTGACCCATCGCGGGCAACTGCTGCGCTGGGAGGACATCGACAGCATCCGTCGCCAGGATGAGGAAGACGAATCCGTGGCGACTCGGGAATGGGTCATCGTCGCGCGCGGCACGTCGCGAAAGATAGACGAGGCGAAAATCATCAACGCCCCCGTGCTCCTGGCTTACCTGTCGGCCCGACTGGCCGATTGACCCCTTCTCCAACCGCAGGCGTCACCTCATGCAAATCTACAGCTCCGCTCGGACGAAATCGAAGGCCCAGCAGCCGCACGAACTCTATTACTCACGGACCCGGCTCATCGCGGGCGCCGTGGCCTTCACTGGTGCCACGCTGTTCTTCGGAACGCTCACCTGGCGGATGATGGGCGAGCCGCTCGGCATGGTCCTCATCGGGCTCATCACGCTGGCCACGGCGTGGATGGTCTTCAATTGCATCCGCGCCCTGGGGCGCCTGGACAAGCCCGCGCTCGTCATCAGCCAGGAAGGCATCCTCTTCGAGGATGGCCTGCTCATCGCCTGGGAGGACATGGAGGAGAATACCTTTATCAACCAGACGTACATGGGCCTGCCCATGATGCGCATGGTGCAAATCAAGACCCGGCTGGAGCGCCCCCGCGTCAAGAAGCAGCGGGTCACCGCGCTCGGGGTCTCCAGCGATGAGTACCTGGCCCTCTGCGACCGCTACAGCCAGGACGAGGCACCCCCCTCGCGCCGCTGAAGCACGCCGCGCGCTCGCGCTCCGGACCCGACCCCGTCAGGCGGGTCCCTGAGCCATGTCGGACCGCCAGGGCAATCTCTCGGTTGCCCCGCGGACGGGGGGTCCTTTGTACGCCAACATCCTTGCCATTTCGCCCGGCTTGCCGTCCACTAGCCCACAGCCCGGTGATCCAGGGTGGTGGCCTCATGCGGGCCCCGTGCGCACCGTTGCGATCACCGACGCGGCAGCAGCAAGGGGATGGGTGCATGACGGGGAAGCCATGGCGCAATGGGACGGTGTGGATGGCACTGGGGGTGCTTCTGGCCACCGGTGTCGCTCACGCTGGCCAGGCCGGTGGCGTGAACATGCCGGACTCGCTCCAGGTGGAGGGCCGCACGCTGGCGCTCACCCACATGGAGCTCAAGCGCAAGCTCTTCTTCAACGTGTACGTCTGGAGCCTCTATCTGGAGGACTCGCCCTCCTGCACCACCCAGGCCGTCGCGTCGGACAGCCTCAAGCGCCTCCACTTCCGCTTCCTGCGCAACATCAGCCGCTCCCAACTGGTGGAGAGCTTCCGGGATGGGCTGCGCCGCAACCCGAACCTGCGCGATGGCTCGCTGCACCACGCCATGGAGACCCTGCTCAACTCGCTGCGGGACGTGCACAAGGGCGGTGACCTCGTCCTCACCTACGTCCCCGGCTCCGGGCTCCTCGTCGCGGGGGAGGCCACCGGCGGCCTCCTCATCCCCGGCAAGGGCTTCGCGGATGCCCTCTTCTCCGTCTGGCTGGACGCGCACCCCATCTTCCCCCACTGAGCCTGCCTGACCGCCCTCCTGCCAGGAAGGTTGCGGCTCAAAATTTCAGCACTCCGCGCCTGACGACCCGGGTCCGGAACGCTAGGCTCGCGCCTCCACCATTTGTCGGGAGGATGCGTACATATGCGGACACGTCTGGTGCTGGCGGCTCTCGTTGCTCTGTCCACGGGCTGCGTTTCGCAGGGCAAGTTCGACGCGAAGGCCTTGGAGGCCGAGCAGCTCGCGAAGAACCTCACGGACGAGAAGGGGGGCCGGCAAGCCGCCGAGGCGAAGGTGAAGGAGTTGGAGGAGCAGGGGGCGGCGCTGGCGCAGGAGAAGGCCGCGCTGGAGTCCCGGCTGAGCACCGCTGAGTCGCGCCTGACCGAGTCCGCGGCCGAGCGGCGCGCGCTGCAGGAGCAGAACGCGCAGCTCGCGGCGCTCAACGAGGAGCTGTCGCGCAACTCCAAGAAGCTGGCCCAGGCGAAGGAGGAGCTGGAGAAGAAGAGCTCCGAGTACGAGAGCCTCGCCCAGAGCCTCAAGCAGGAGATTTCCGACGGCAAGATCCAGCTCTCCGAGCTGAAGGGCCGCATGACGGTGCAGCTCAAGGACAAGATCCTCTTCGCCTCGGGCTCGGCGCGCGTGGGCAAGGAGGGCCAGGAGGCGCTCGCGAAGATCGCCGAGGCCCTCAAGGGCGTGAAGGGGAAGATCATCCGCGTGGAAGGCCACACGGACGATGTGCCCACGGGGGGCGGCGCGTTCCCCACCAACTGGGAGCTGAGCCTGGCGCGGGCCATGGCGGTGGTGCACTCGCTCCAGGACTCGGGCGTGGACCCCACCATGCTGTCAGCGGCGGGCTATGGGCAGTACCAGCCCATCGCGCCCAATGACTCACAGGAGCACAAGAGCCTCAACCGGCGCATTGAAATCGTGCTCGCTCCCAGCCTCGGAGGACGCTAGGACGGTGCGCGGGAGACCCGCGCACCCCCTATGAAAACGCTCGCCTCCGTTCTCTGTCTTCTTCTCGCGTCCGCGTCGGTGGCCCAGCAGGCTCCGGACGCGGGCGCCGACGCGGGCATCCCCGCCGGCGTCCTCACCAAGCCCCCCGCGCTCACGCGCCAGGTGGAGGCGACGTATCCGCCGGAAGCCGCCGCCCAGCAGTTGGAGGGCACGGTGGTGATGGTCATCGACATCTCGGAGACCGGCGCCGTCACCGCCGTCGAGGTGTCCCAGCCCGCGGGCCACGGCTTCGACGAGGCCGCCATGGCGGCGGTGAAGCAGTTCGAGTTCGAGCCGGCGGAGGTGGACAATGTCCCCGCGCCGGTCCGCATCCAGTACGCCTACCAGTTCGTCTTCCGTCCCGCGCCGCCCCCCGAGTCCTCGGATGGCGGCGTGGACGGGGGCGCGCCCGAGGCGCCGGTGAACTTCAGCGGCCGGGCGCTGGAGCGCGGCACGCGCAAGCCGCTGGTGGGCGCGGAGGTGGTGCTGCCGGAGCTGGAGCAGTCCACCGTCACCGACTCGGACGGGCGCTTCACCTTCCGGGGCGTGCCGGTGGGCACCCACGCGGTGCTGGTGGTGCTGGGCGGCTATGACCGCTTCCGCACGCAGGAGGCCGTCAGCGAGGGCCTGGAGACGCAGGCCACGTACTACGTGCAGAAGCGCTTCTTCAGCCCCTACGAGACGGTGGTGCGCAGCGCCCGCGAGCGCAAGGAAGTCACCCGCACCACCATCCAGGCCGCCGAGGTGCAGCGCATCCCCGGCACCCAGGGCGACACGCTGAAGGTGGTGCAGAACCTGCCCGGCGTGGCGCGCCCGGCGTTCAATGGTGGACAGCTCGTCATCCGAGGCACCAGCCCGCAGGAGTCCGGCGTCTTCCTGGACGGCCTGCGCATCCCGCTGCTGTATCACTTTGGTGGGCTGACCTCCGTCTACAACTCAGAGCTGCTGGAGGCGGTGGACTATCTGCCCGGCAACTTCTCCGCCTACTACGGAGACATCACCGGCGGCGTCATCAACATCCGCAGCCGCGAGCCCCGCACGGACCGCGTCCACGGCACGGTGGGCGTCAGCCTCATCGAGTCCAACGCCGTGGTGGAGGGCCCCATCACGGACACGCTCAGCTTCGCGGTGGGCGGCCGGCGCTCCTATGTGGACCTGGTGCTCAAGGCGGTCCCCCAGAGCGAGGACGGCCCCAACCTCCAGACCGCGCCGCGCTACCACGACGCCCAGGTCAAGCTCGTCTGGAAGCCCGCCAAGGCACACACCTTCACGGTGCAGGCCCTCACGTCGCGCGACCGTCTGGCATTGCTGTTCGACCGTCCCGCGGACGACGACCCGTCCGTCAATGGCAACCTCGACGTCACCACGGGCTTCAACCAGTTGCGGCTGCGCCACCAGTACCGCGATGGCGCCCTCACCCTCGACACGCAGGGACTCCTTGGCAACACCCTCGTCCAGTTCGTCATTGGCGAGCGCAACCTACGCATTGCGTCAACCGATGTGTATCTGCGACCCACGGCCGAGTATGTGTTCAGTGACGCGGTGTCCGTCGCGGGCGGAATCGACGTGGTGGCCAACTTCTCGAACGTCACGGCCAACATCCAGGCGCCGCCGCGCGAGGGTGAGCCGCCCAGCCCGCTGGTGACGGAGGGCCTGGTCACCGCGGACGGACACTTCACGCAGTACTTCCCGTCGCTCTGGGCGGAGGTGCGGTGGAAGCCAGTCCCGGGGCTCCTGGTGGTGCCGGGCGTGCGCGCGGAGAGCTACGTCTTCACGGACCAGGAGCACCGTCAGCGCACGGTCAACCCGCGGCTGGCGGTGCGCTACGCGCTGACGGAGACGCTGTCGCTCAAGGGCGGCGCGGGCGTCTACCACGGCCCGCCCATCCAGGATGAGCCGACGGTGCCCTTCGGCAATCCCAACCTCGGCGCCAAGCGCTCGCTCCAGTACGGCGTGGGCGCCGAGTGGCAGCCCGTCCCGGAGTGGTTCGTCAGCAGCGAGGTCTTCTACAACGACCTGACCGGGCTCATCGTCCGCTCCAACTCGACGGTGGTGCGCGACGGCGAGCAGGTGCCCGAGCGGCTGAAGAACGGCGGCGTGGGCCGCATCTACGGTCTGGAGTTGCTCATCCGCCGCTCGCTGACGGACCGGCTGTTCGGCTGGATCTCCTACACGCTCAGCCGCAGCGAGCGCCGGGACGAGCCGGGCGCGGCGTGGCGCCTCTTCGACAATGACCAGACGCACGTGCTGACGGCCATCGCCAGCTACAAGCTGCCGCGAGGCTGGGAGGTGGGCGCGCGCCTGCGCTTCGCCTCGGGCAACCCCACCACGCCGGTGCTGGGGTCGCGGCGCGACGACGTCACGGACGTCTTCATTCCGTACTTCGCCGCGGTGAACTCGCAGCGGCTGCCCTCGTTCAACCAGCTGGACGTCCGCGTGGACAAGACCTTCCTCTTCGACACCTGGAACCTGGATGTCTTCCTGGACGTGATGAACGCCTACAACAACGCGGCGGTGGAGGGCGTGGCCTACAACTACAATTACTCGCAACGAGAGTTCTTCAAGGGTCTGCCCATCCTGCCTGTCATTGGCGCCAAGGGGAGCTTCTAGGCCATGCGCAAGTCCATCCTCCTCGCCTCGGTCTTCGCGCTGTCCGCGTGCGGCCCCGACTTTGAGCTCCAGAGCGAGATTCGCCGCGTCCGCGTGCTGGCCATCAAGAGCGAGCCGGCCGAGCTGGTGCTCGACCCGAACGCCTCGCAGCTGCCGCCGCCCGTCACCTTCACCGCGCTGGCGGTGACGCCGGATGCCCGGCCCGTCACCGTCTCGTATGCGCTGTGCCGCCCGGACGTGAACCCCTACGGCGACACGGGCTGCCCGGGCTCGAACGGTGTCGAGCTGTCCGAGGGCGTGCTGTCCCTGGCGGACCCGCGCGTGCAGGCCATCCTGCGCGACTCCTTCCCGAACACGGGCACGGGTGGAGACACGCCGAACTTCAACGACCCGGCGGTGCAGAAGGCGCTCGCGCAGGGCATCCCGCTCTTCGTCGGCTACGAGGCCTCGGATGGCAGCGGCACGCCAGAGGGCATCGAGCGCGGCGTGCGGCGGGTGACGCTGCGGACCACCACCGCGCCCAACCACAACCCGAGCCTCACGGACGTGCTGTGGAATGACGTGTCCCTTTCGGGGCCGCTCCCCCTGGCCTCGGAGGTGCGCTTCCGCCCCGTGCTCGCGGACGGCAGCGCGGAGACGTACGACACGGCGGACGGCCCCAAGACGGAGCAGGTCTTCTACAGCTGGTTCGCCACCGGCGACGGCGAGGTGAAGCAGTTCCGCTCGCTGGAGCCCGTGGACGGCAAGCCCGGCGACCCCACGTCGAAGTACGAGACCGCGGACGTGCCCCAGACCGTCACGTTCTGGGTGGTGGCGCGAGACGGGCGCGGCGGCGTGGATTGGCTGAGCCGCACGGTCCAGGTCGGGCCCTGAGAGACGAAGAGCCCCGGCCTACGCCCTGGCCATGTTGGGCGATGCCCTCGCCGGCATGGCCAGCGTCGCGTAAATCCTCCCAGGTGGCGAGGCCCCGGGGAGCCTCGCCCGAGGCTTCGGCGAGGCCTTCAGCGGCGTCGCTGAAATCGTGGGCAACGCCGTCGAGGACATGAAGAACGACGACCTCAAGACGTACCTCGAGGCCGCGCTTCCCAACGACACGAACTACCGGGAGTGGTTCGCTCCCAGGTCCTCGGCCTCACGCCGTGAGGTTGGCGGAGGCCCGGCCGAGACCCTCGGCCACGGAGGTGAAGGCGTCGGCGGTGCGCACGCGGTCCTCACCGAAGCGGCGCACGTACAGCTCGCGCACGGCGGGAATCTGCGACGAGCCGCCCGTGAGGAACACCGCGTCGATGTCCTTCGCCTCGGGGTGGCGCGACAGCAGGCCGTCCGTGCACTCCTCCAGCTCGCCGAGCAGGCCGCGGCTGGCCTCGTCGAACTCGGCGCGGGTGATGGGCTCGTGCAGGTGGATGCGCGCTTCCTCGAAGTCGATGGTGGTGGACTCCTCGCGCGACAGCTTCACCTTCGCCGCCTCGATGGCGCGGAACAGCCGGTAGCCCAGGTTGTCCATGACCAGGTCGTGGAGCGCTTCAATCTCCGCCGGCCGGTCGCTCGTCTCCAGCATGACCTCCAGCAGCTCCTGGGTGGACTTCTCGCGGATGAAGGACATCTCGTGCCAGGAGAGCAGCTTGGCCAGCACGTGCTGCGGGATGGGCAGGCGCTTCTTGCTGATGCCCATGACCTTGTACGTGGAGCCCGCGCCGAAGCGGGGCAGCAGCTTGTGGCGCATGATCTCCGCGTCGAAGCGGTCACCACCCACGCGCACGCCGGTGGAGCCCACCACGTCCGGGCGCCGGTCCGCGTTGCCTCGGCGCGAGGGCCCCAGCCGCATCAGCGTGAGGTCCGTGGTGCCGGCGCCGAAGTCCGCCACGAGCACCAGCTCGTCGCGCGTGAGCTGCGCCTCGTAGGCGAGCGCGGCGGCGATGGGCTCGATGAGGAACTGGATGTGGGTGAAGCCGGCCAGCTCGGCGGCGCGGCGCAGGCGCTTCTCCGCGAGCGCGTCCCGCTCCGGGTCTGGCGTGAAGACCGCGGGGCGCCCGAGCACCACCGCGTCCGGAGGGCCGCCCATCCGCTCGCCCGCGGCCTCGCGCACGCGGCGCAGCAGCACGGCGACCAGGTCCTCGATGGTGTACGTGCGCCCGCGCACCTGGGTGGCCCGGAACGAGGTGCTGTGGAGGAACGACTTCACGGACTGGATGAAGCGTCCGGTGTTGTCCTCCAGGTAGCGCTGGATGGCGTCCGCCCCGGCGTAGAAGTTCTGCTCTTCGTCCGGGAAGAAGAGGACGGAGCGGAACAGGCGCGGCTCCGTCGTGTGGGGCTGCAGGGGCAGCACGGTCCCGTCAGGGAGTGCGGCGGCGGTGTTGCTGGTTCCGAAGTCGAGTCCGCAGGCGCGCATGGGGGGGCGCCCCTTATCACCCCCCACGCCGCGGAGGCAGTCAAAGTGGGTCCGCCTGCCTCCTCCGTGACACGGGAAGCGGGCAGGGCCTCACCGGCGGTGACGCGTCGCTCAGGACAGCGAGGTGTCGGAGACCACGATGCCGTCCGAGTCCGCGTACAGGTGCTGCCCCGGCCGGAAGGTGATGCCCGCGAAGCGAACCTCCACGTCGCGCTCGCCCTCGTTGCGCTTGAGGCTCTTGCGCGGGTGGGTGCCCAGCGCCTTCACGCCTACCGCGATGCGGCCCACGTCGTCCGCGTCGCGGATGCAGCCGTTCACCACCACCCCGGTCCAGCCGTTGCGCTCGGCGAGCCGCGCGAGCTGGTCTCCCACCAGCGCGCACCGCAGGCTGCCGCCGCCATCCACCACCAGCACGCGGCCTCGGCCTTCCTCCTCCAGCGCCCGCCGAACGAGCGAGTTGTCCTCCAGCGCCCGCACGGTGCTGATGGGGCCGAAGAACGCGCGGCGCCCGCCGTAGTCGAGCAGTCCGGGAGAGGCGACCTGGAAGTGGGGCGCGCTGCCGTGGGTGTCGCAGAGGTCGGCGGTCTTGAAGGTCATGGCGCCGCCACTCTAGCCGCGCGGGCCGGGCCTCCGGCCTGCCCAGAGGGGCACGGCCAGCGTGACGCACCGGACGGCGAAGGGCCTTCCGTCCGGCGCGGCGCCCGTGGCTACTCCAGGTACGCGGGGAACCTGGGCAGGGCGTTGAAGTCCGCCCACTCGTGCTGCACCACCAGCCGCGCGCCCGAGTTGCGCATCAGGCGGTTGATGCGGTCGATGGACGCCAGCGTGTCCGCTCGGCTCGCGTTGAAGGGCGGCACCAGCGACTTCTCGAAGTTCTCGCGCGTGTGGAACAGGTCGCCGGACAGGATGACGGCGCCCGTCCTGGCCAGCTTCAGCATCAGCACGCGGTGGCCCACCGTGTGGCCCGGCGCCTTGATGAGGCGCACGGTGCCGTCACCGAACACGTCCTGGTCCATGTCGACGTAGGTCGTCTTCGCCTTCGCGTGGCCCTTCACCAGCGCGGGGTTCACGCCGACGGCGGGGGGCGAGGCGGATTGCGCCTGCTTGAACTCGGCCTCGTTGACGAACCACGTGGCCTGGGGGAACGCGAGCGCGTTGCCCATGTGGTCCGCGTGCAGGTGGGAGATGCCCACGTACTGGATGTCGGAGGGCTTCAGCCCGAGCTGCGCGAGCTGCGAGGTGAGCGTCGTGGCGACGCGGAAGCGAACTCCGGGCATGGGGGAGAGGCCGTCCGGGAGCTTGGCCAGCGCGTCACCCAGCCCGGTGTCCCAGAGCAGGTTCCCCTTCGGGTGCTGGATGAGGAAGCAGGGCGCGGGCATCGAGCCCGGCTCGCCCGCGTGCTCGCCCGTGTCGGAGAACATGCCCATGTCCGCCAGGTCGATGCGGCCGCAGTCCAGCGTGTAGAGGCGCACGCCCTTGACGGGCTCCGCGGTGCCGTAGACGGCGTCGCGAATCTCGCTGGGGAACATGCCCGTTGCGCCGGGCATGCCCTCGAACGCGGTGTTGGTGACGGCCACCACCGACAGGCCCTTCGCCGCGTCCATGAACCAGCTATGGCCGTACGCGCCGCCCCACTGGAGCGTGCCCGCGGCCTGCGGGCTGTGCGCCTTCACGGGGTCCACCAGCAGGCCGGAGAGGAGGCCAAAGCCCCAGCCGGGCCCCTGCGTCTGCGCCTCCTCGCCGCGCTGCGCGGTGGAGAGGGCCTTCACGCTGGCGGCCGTCACCACGGGCGTGCCGCCTCGGCGAATCGCCTCCAGGAACTTCAGGTAGTCCGCCGCCGTCCCCACCATGCCGGCCCCGCCCGAGGGGAACGCGCTCGCATCCAAGGCGCGGTTCGGTGAGAAGCGGACGCCGCCCGTGCCAAAGGGCACCACCTTGTTGTCCTGCACGCGCGTGGGCTCCGGGCGGCCGTCCGCGTAGGCCGTCGCGAGCCGCGTCGCGTCCCGCGCCACGAACGCCGTGTCCGTCATCCCGAGCGGCTTCGTCACCAAGCGCTCCACCGCTTCCGGCAGCGGCACTCCCGCCGCGCGCGCCACCACCGCGCCCAGGACGTCCGTGGCCACGGAGTAGGCCCAGCGCGTCCCCGGCTCGTACGACAAGGGCACCGAGGCGATGCGGCGCAGGTTCTCGTCCAGCGACAGCCCCGAGGAGTCCAGGCCGTCCGAGACGCCCGCCCGGTGGTAGGGGCCCTCTTGGCCGGGCTCGAAGAAGCCGTAGGTCAGCCCCGCGCTGTGGGTCATCAGCTGGCGCACGGTGATGACCGGCTCGCGCCCATCCGCCAGCCTGGGACGGAAGGTGGGCAGCCACTTCGTGATGGGCGCATCCAGCTCCAACTGGTGCTGCTCCACCAACGCCAGCGCCGCCGCCGACACCAGCGGCTTGGTCATGGACGCCAGCCGGAACACCGCGTCCTCGCGCATGGGGCGCCCGGCCTCGCGGTCCATGGCTCCAGCGGCTCGGTGGTAGACGACCTGCCCATCCTGGGCCACCAGCACCACCGTGCCCACGATGCGCTTCTCGGCGATGGCCTGGTCGATGGCCGCGTCCAACCGCGCCGTCAGGGCGCGCGGGGGGGCGGAGGGCTCGGGGGCGGGGGGATTCGCGCCTAGACTTGCGGCCACCACCAGGGCGGCCAGAACGGAATGCATGCGGGGAGACTCCTGAATACGTAGTGACTGCTACGGAATTAAGAAGCTGGGGGAGGGATTTCAATAGTGACTGCTATGAAAATAAAGGCGACAGAGACCCACAGGGCCCGTGGGCGTCCCCGCGGCTTTGACGTGGAGCAGGCGCTGGAGCGCGCGATGGCGGTCTTCGGGCGCCAGGGGTACGAGGGCGCGTCCCTCGTGGACCTCACCCAGGCCATGGGCATCACCGCGCCCAGCCTGTACGCGGCGTTCGAGTCCAAGGCCGCGCTGTACCGGCGGTGCCTCGCGCACTACCGCGCTGGGGCGGGGGCGTTCACGCAGCGGGCGCTCACGGGGGAGGGGACGACGCGCGAGTGCTTCGCGCGCGTGCTGCGGGATTCCGCGGCCCACTTCGTGAGGGACCAGGCGCTGCGGGGCTGCCTCATCTCGACGGCCGCGCTCACGTGCGCGGCGGAGAATCAGGCGGTCGTCGAGCACACGGCCAGCCTTCGCGCGGACGCACTGGCTCAGTTCGAGGCCCGCATCGAGCGCGGCCTCGCCGAGGGGGACGTGCCGGCCGGCACGGACACGAAGATGCTGGCCCGCTACATCGGCGCGGTGCTCCAGGGCATGTCCGTGCAAGCGCAGGACGGCGCCCCGGAGGCCGAGTTGCTCCAGGTCGCCGCGCTGGCGATGCGCGCCTGGGACGGGCTGTCCCGCCCCTGAGCGCCGGTCTGCATCGCCGCGCGCGAAAGGGCGCTACGGCCTCGGGCCTCGGGCCTGGACCGTGGCCTCCAGGCGGGACAGGCCGCGCTTCAGCTCCGCCAGCTCCGCCTTGAGCGTGTCGACCTCGGCGGTGCGCGCGCGCAGCTCCTGGGTGCGACGCTCCAGGGCCTGGATGGCGGCCATGTTCACCCCGTCGATGTCGAGCATGCCAATGGTCTTGTCATCGGTGCCCAGGCCGAAGGCCGCGCGGAAGTCCTGGGCGACGGGGCCCAGGTGGCGCACGCCGGGCGCCTCTTCCTTGTAGTGCCAGGTGTCCACGGAGAGCCGCGCGACCTTGGCCAGCACCTCCTCGCCATTCAGCGGACGGAAGTCCTCCTTCTGGTTGCGGTCCGAGGTGCAGTTGAACGTGCCCGAGCCCGCCGCCAGGTCGCAGCCGGTGCTCAGCGTGGTGTTGGTCCGCAGGCGCACGCCGCCCGCCGCGCGCACCATGAACTGGTTGTCCGCGGAGTTGGACGCGATCGTCGTCGTCGAGTTGTCGCCCCAGATGAACGCGCCAATGTGCCCGCCCGTGTTCACGCGTGTCCCCATCGCGGTGGCGTAGTCCGCGTCCGCCGCCACGCGATACCCGATGGCCACCGAGCCCAGGCCTTGCGAGGTCACGGCGTAGCCCATGGCCGTCGAGGCGAAGCCCTGGGCCGAACTGGAGGCCCCGGAGGCGAAGGAGACGGTCCCCGAGGCCGTGTTCGTGGAACCGAAGCACACCGCGCCCGTGGCGCTCGCCACGCAGTGGTCGCCGAAGGCGAACGTCCCATAGGCGCTGGCGGTGGAGGCGAGGCCGCCCGCCCACGAGTAGGGGCCCACCGAGGCGTCATCCCACTCAGTGTCCGCGCCTCCCGCACGGAAGGCCGCCTTGCTGGGGTGCCACATCAGCCGCAGCCCCTGGCCGCTCATGGGCACCTTTCCCAGTCCGTACTCTCCCCGCGCCAGCAGCCCGCCCGCGGCGTCCACCGTGAACAGCGGGTAGTTCGCCCAGATGGGCGCGGTGGCCGACGAGTTCTCCACGCGCAGCAGCGGCGTGCCGGCCGCCACGTCCGCCTGGGCATCCACGCGCAGGTTCGCGCGAGTCGTCACCGGGCCGTTCGCCGTGGCGGTCCCCGCGATGGTGAGCGAGGCGTCCTGCAGCGTCGTCCCGTTCTGGATGTAGGAGCCGCTGCCCGCCAGCGGGGGCCGCGCGTCGGTCAGCCGCGGGTCGCTCCCCGCCACCACCGAGGTGTCCGTTGTTCCCGTGCTCACGCTCAGCACGCCATCCTTCAGTGTCAGTCCCGGGCCTACCTGGTACGTGCCGGCGGGACCCGGAGGCCCTTGGGGCCCCACGTCGCCAGCGGTCCCGCATCCAACAAGGCCCGAGGCGAGGAAACCCACCGCGGCCCACAGGGTTCGGCGCTGCATGGAGGACTCCTTCCATTCCTCGGGCAGAGGGGGGGGCCCGAGGGCGGGCGGTGCCCGCGCAGGGTGAACGCGGACCTCCCGTATCCTTCACGCGCCCCGCCAACCCTCCACGGCGGTGGCCACCGCGGCGAGCAGCAAGAGGCAGCCCACCCCCCGCGCCACCAGGGTGCTGGCGGCGGGGTTCGTCTCCAGCCAGCCGCGCGCCCGGTCCGCGATGAGCGCCAGCGAGCCGTACACGCCCACCTGGGTCACCGCGATGATGGCGCCCATCACGACCGTCTGAATCCAGAGCGGTCCGTACTCGGGGCGGAAGAACTGGGGGAACACCGCCAGCATGAACAGGTACGCCTTGGGGTTGAGCAGGTTGGTGACCGCGCCCCGGCCGAAGGTGGCGAACGAGGAGCGCCGCGCGGATTCCGGGCGGGCGGTGAAGGCCGCGCCCGCGCGCCACAGCGACACGCCCATCCACGCGACATACAGCGCGCCGCCCCAGAGCAAGACGTTGAAGGCCGCCGGCATGACCTGGAGCAGCACCGCCACGCCCGTGGCGCCCACGGCGACGTGACACATGCTGCCCACGACGACCCCGCTCATGGCGGACAGCCCCGCCTTGCGGCCTCCCACCAGCGAGCTGGCCAGCACGAAGGCCATGTCCAGGCCGGGCAACACGATGATGCCGAAGACCATCACGAAGAAGAGCCACAGGTGGGATGTCTGAGTCATGCGTCGTACCTCGGTGTGGACCCGCCCGACTTGGGGGAGCGGGCGCACCGTAGACGCGATATAGGGCCGAATCCGCCCTCATTCGAACGAGCCCTCGTGTCCCGGCCCACCACGCGCGTCCTCACGGTGCTCGAGCTGCTCCAGACGCACGGGCGGATGAGCGGCGCCGAGCTGGCGCGGCGGCTGGAGGTGGACCGGCGCACGGTGCGGCGCTACGTGGCCGCGCTGGAGGCGCTGGGCATTCCCCTCACGGCCGAGCGGGGGCGAGATGGCGCGTACCTGCTGGCGGCGGGCTTCAAGCTGCCCCCGATGATGTTCACCGACGACGAGGCGATGGCGCTCGCGGTGGGGCTCCTGGCGGCGCGGGGGTTGGGGCTCGCGGAGGCGGCGCCAGCGGTGGCGAGCGCCCAGGCGAAGCTGGAGCGGGTGATGCCCGCCCCGTTGAAGCGCCGCGTGCGCGCGGTGGACGAGACGGTGCGGCTGGACTTGTCGCGGTCGCCCGAGACGCCTCGCGACAACGCGGCCCTCACGGCGCTCAGCGCGGCGGCCCAGGCGCGCCAGCGGGTGCGCCTGAGCTACGCGTCCGCGGAGCATGAGGAGACCGAG
Source organism: Citreicoccus inhibens (assembly GCF_019039035.1). Taxonomy (GTDB): domain Bacteria; phylum Myxococcota; class Myxococcia; order Myxococcales; family Myxococcaceae; genus Citreicoccus; species Citreicoccus inhibens. The sequence continues at coordinate 17,218 of NZ_JAHNZT010000024.1, forward strand.
CGCGACTTCGACCCGTATGGCCTCGCGTACCGAGGAGGGCGCTGGTACGTGGTGGGCCACTGCCACCTGCGCCGGGAACCGCGCTCGTTCCGGCTGGACCGGGTGCGCTCGGTGCGGTCGCTGGACGTGGCCTTCGAGCGCCCGCCCGACTTCGACGCGCTGACGCAGCTCACGGTCTCCGTGGCGATGCTTCCGCGCGCGCACGCGGTGGAGGTGCTGCTGCAGACGGACCTCGAGGCCGCGCGGCGCGAGGTGTTCCCGGGCCTCGGCGTGTTGGAGCGCGCCGAGGCGGGGGTGGTGCTGCGAGGGCAGACCGACGACCTGCGCTGGTTCGCGCGGGAGCTGGCGCGGCTGCCCTTCGACTTCCAGGTCCGTCACCCCACCGCGTTGGGCGAGGCCGTGACGGCCCACGCCCGACGGCTGCTCGGGCACGAGCGCGTCTAGCCTGCGGGCTCCAGCTTCGCGATGGGGCCCTGGAGCAGCGGGATGCCCGAGAGCACCACCGAGACGGGCATGTCCGCGCTCAGGTTCGCCAGGTCCACCAGGTAGGTGCCGTCCTGGTACGGGTCCTGGAGTTGGAACTCGGCCTTGTCTCCGGCCTCGGCGGGGTGACGCAGCTCCTGGCCCTTCACGAACACGCGCAGCTCGTTCTGGAAGCCCGGGCCCAGCGGCAGCCCACTCGCGCTGTAGGGCACGAACTGGATGCGGAAGCGCCCGCTCCCCTGGTCCAGGACCTTGTAGTTCGTGGCCTTGGGCAGCGGGAGCACCTCCACGTGGGCCTCCACCGTCTCCACGCGGTGCAGGCCCTGGGCGCTGTCCACGGTGACGAGGAAGCGGTACGTGCCCGGCACCGTCGTGTCCGCGAAGTCGAGCGTCCAGCGGCCCTTGTCCTGCGGCGCCATCTGCCAGGTCTTGCTCACCTGGGCCTGGGCCTTCTCGCGGAAGCTGGCGGTCTTCATGAGCGTGTCCAGCTTCACCTCGTAGGCGGTGCGCTGGCCCTTGATGTCATCCGTGTAGACCTGGCCGCTCGTGTCGCGCAGCAGCGCGCCCAGCGGCGTGAGCGGGGCCCGCGTCTCGACCTTGAACTGGAGGTCGGGCGCGGTGGCGGGCTTTCCGTTCTGGAACGCCACCGCCTCCAGCATGAGCGGCTCGCCCGCGGGGTGGCGCTGGCCGCGCACCCGCAGGTCGAAGTCCAGCTCCCCTTCCTCCGTGAAGACAGACAGCTGATAGGGAATGGCCTGCGCGACCTTGCTGGTGACCTCCACCGTCCACTTGCCGGCCGGTCCGCTCGTGGGCAGGTCCACGCGCTGCACGGTGAAGAAGTTTCCGTCGGTCCGGGCCACGGGCTGCGCGGGTTTGCCGTCTGGACGCAGGATGCGCAGCGTCAGGCCCGCCTTGGACAGCTCCGTGCCGCCCAGCCAGCCCAGCACCACGATGGCGTTCTTCACCGAGCCATCGAGCTGCACCGGGTGGGTCACCGAGCCGGCCGTCGCGGGCGTGCTCTGCTGCACCTGGAGCGCGGCGGACGGCGTGTTGCCCTTCAGCGTGTCCACCAAGGTCTGGGTGAGCGCGACGGACATGCCCATGGCCGGCGTCAACCGGCTCTTTCCCGAGGTCTGCTGCGAGATGCGGTCGAGCAGCTGCGCCCACGGAACGCCCACGTCTCCCACGGGGACGGAGAGGATGGGGACGCAGCGCTCGACGAGCGGCTCCTCGCCCGTGGAGAACTGGAGCGTCTTGAGGCCCGCGAGCGAGCCCATGGTGAGCTCCTTCACCATGGGCTCCTGGTTCTGCATGCCGTCTGTCATCAGCACCACGGTCAAGTCATTGAGCGTCCGGCCCGCGGTGACATCGGCTTGATAGCGCTCGATGGCGTCGCGCAGGCCCGCGCCCATCGCGGTGACGCCGGTCGCGGTGGCGGCGTTGAGCTCCGTGACGAGCCCATCCCACGCGGCTCCGGTCGCGCCGCGCTCGACATACGGGCTGGCCGCGCTCAGGGGCTGGACGCTGGTGGAGAACAGGTACATCGCGAGGCGGTCCTTGCCCAGGTCCACGCCCCCGGAGCGACTGGAGGCCAGTCCCTCCTGCTTCCAGAAGGCCACGAACTGGCCCGCGGCCGACTGCAACGCCTGCCAGCGCGACATCCCGGTGACGACCGACGCGGTCATGCTGCCTGAGCGGTCCAGCACCAGCGCGATGTCCTGCGGCATGCGGCCCTTGTCGACCCCCGGCGGCGCGACGACCCAGTTCAGGTTCGTCTTCACGCGTCGCCTGGCGCACCAGCACGCGTCCTGCGACGCGGCGGCGTAGCCCGTCATCCGGTACGCGGTGATGGGCGGAAAGCCTTGCACGGAGAAGGCATACGTCTGGGTGGGATTGCCCGTGGCGCTCACGAGGCAGAGGTTGGGCGGAATGGCCAGGAAGCTGCGCGCGAAGTACGTGAGGATGACGGTGTTCGTCCCCACGCCCTGGAGGAACACGCGATCGCGGTTCGACAGGTCATGCGGCCCGTCCGTGGCGGGCAGGGTCTCCGCCAGACCGGCGCTGGGCGTGATGGTGATTTGGGGCGAGGTGAACGTCGTGCTGCCCAACTCCAGGAGCACGCGCACCGTCGTCACCGGCGGTGTGCCCAGGGGCACGTCTGGATGGCGATACGAGAACTGCTGTTGCGCGAGGCCCGTGGCGGGCCCCCACACGACAGCGGACACGGCGAGCCACAGCAGCAACGACACACGGCGGTTCATGGTCGGCCCCTGGGGGTGGACGAGGCCGGTCGCCGCTCCCCCCAGAGCGGGTGCCGAGGACGCGCCCCTTGCGTCCGTAAAAGCTGAATTTGCTGATTTTTAACGTTTTGGGAGGGATTGTGCAACTGGGGGCGCCGCGCCTCAGGTGAGCGTGTCGTGGAGCGTCTGGGGCAGCGCGTCCGAGCGCCAGTGTCGGAGCGCGTGCTCGACCTGGGTGGCGTTGGCGTCGCGCTCCTCGCGCACGAGGGGCAGCAGCGTTCGCGCGGCCTGTCGCTCAGGGAGGGGGCCCTGGGTGGCGTCGTGCTCCAGCAGGGCCAGGCGCACGTCGGCGTCATGCAGGGAGCCCAGCCGGTCCTGGAGTCTCTCAATCACCTGGAGGGCTGTGTCTGGCATCGGGCGGGCCGGCTGGAGCAGCTCGATTTCGTAGCGCAGCTTCTTCAATTCCTTGCGCAGCGTGTGGGCCGTGGCCGGGTCGTGGGTCTCTGCATGGTGTGCCATGGCCTTGTCCACCCGGCGCAATCGCTGGCGAAGCTGCTTTCGGATGGGGCGGCTGATGAAGCGATGGGAATCCTTCAAGTCCTTCAGCCGAGCGTGCAGCAGGGGGACCGTGCAGGTGCTCCAGCGCTGGGCCTCGAAAGACAGCCGCTGGCTTCGCGCTTCCTCATCGGAGAGGTGGGTGCTGCGCAACGCGGAGATGCCGGGTTGGAGCTGGGGGTGTCGGCGGGCGGCGGTGTCCAGCCAGTCGGCTTGCACGTGCAGGTCCCTCACCTGTCCGAGCGCGTCCTGGAAGCACTTCACCTCGCGCTCCAGCGTCTTCATCCTGCCCAGGGGCCGGAAGACATGCAGGGCGGCGCGAAGTCGGCGGGTGGCCACGCGCAGGTCATGGACGGCCTCCGGGTCCTGGCCCTGTTGGAGTCGGGCCTCGTGGGTGTGCACGTCCGCGAGTCTGCCCGCGAGGCTGCGCCGGGCGGCCTCGCCAAGGGAGCTGTCTGGTCCCAAGCCGCGGATGGGCGTGGGCTTCGCCATCTCACGGCTCCGTCGTCACGGCGTGCCGCACTTGCTGCAAGGCGGCCTCGGGGCCTTCCCAGCCGAGCACGTTCGCGTCCTTGTCCTCGAAGCGCTGGGTCGCGAGGAAGAAGTGCTCCAACTCGGCGCGCTCTCGCTCGGACAGGTCCATGACCGAGCTGAGGTCGGAGGCGCGGGCGGCGGACAGGGGCACGACGAGGAGCCGGTCGTTGCGCTCCCTCGCGTCCCGAGGCCCGCCCTTGGGGCGCTGGTCGAGCAGGAGGACACCCAAGGGCCGACACGGCAGCACGACACCCGGCCAGCTCGTGTCGTCCCAGTACACCATGGCATCGAGCGGGTCGCCGTCGGGGCCGACCGTCCCGGGGATGAAGCCCCAATCGAACGGATAGCCGAGGCCGCGGGGGAGCGGCCGAGACACGGAGAAGGCCTGGAGCGCGGGCTCGTACTTGAGCTTCAGGGTCGAGCCCCGGGGAGACTCGATGACCACGTGGACTGCGTCCGCGCGCGCGTACGTGGGGAGCCGGGTGAGGTCCGTCGCCATGGGGCAACGGTGGTTCCGGATGGCGGCGACGGGCAACCCCAGTCCCCGTGGGAGTTCGCCTGCGCGCCAGGGCTCAGCGATATCTGAGCAGGGCGGTGATCCCCATGCCCAGGACCGCGAGCCCCATCCCCAGCAGCGGCTTCCAGCGGCCGGTCGGGGGAGGGGCCCGCCGGTTGTGCACCCACACGATGATGTTGAGCACCAAGGCGACGACCTGAATGATCGGGCAGAGGGGGATCAGGGCGACGACGCCAGCGATGAGGCCCAGGGTGGCGGGGGCAATGCCTGTCGCTGGGACGGACTGGACCTTGCTGGCGCGCAGGGTCCAGCAGGCGGGGCACATCGGCACGGACTCGGGGCGGACGCGGTTCTCGCAGCGTGGGCACATGAAGGCGCCACAGCGAGGGCAGAGGCTGGTGGCGACGCTGTCCGAGTGGCCTCCGCAGAGGGCGCCCTCGGGAGGCACGGGCTGGGTCATCCCAAACGTCCCAGGGTCGGGCGGCTCGCCAGGGGCCGACGGCGTGGGTAGAGGCGCTCCTGGAAGGCCTGTGTCGCCTCGCTGCTCGGCAAGCTCAGCGTGAGGGTCTCCTTGTCGATGCGGTGCACGACCGGGCCCTTGTTGCGCACGAACCGGAAGTGACACGCAATGGGCAGCGCGATGCCCAGCACGAAGACGGGCAGCCCGAAGTTCACCGCATCACCCACCAGCAAGCAGGTGCCCCCGATGATGAGGAGGATGCCGGCGACCAGGGACGTGGGGAAGAGGATGCGTCCCTGCCGCCACGCGCGCCACGCCTCCTCCGTGAAAGGCAGATGACCGTTCGCCCGCCGCGTGGCGACCGCGGCGATGAGCAACGCGATGAGGAGGTTGAGGAGGACGAAGAAGTTCACCCAGCGCGGGTACCACGTGAACTTCACGGGCTTGAAGGTCACGCCCTCCGTCTGACCGGTGACGATGCACACGGGGGGGAGGTCAAACTCGTTCAACTCTTTCAAGGGAATCGTCAGGTCGCGCATCGCGCGCAGCTTTAGACCAGACGTGTGGCGGGATGCCAGTCACCCCCAGGCTGCTTGGGAATCCTCGCGCCATGGCTCAGCCCAGGACGCGGAAGACGACCTGGACCAGGTCGGGGAAGCCTGCGCCCAGCACCGCGAGCCCCATTCCCACCAGCGGCTTCCAGCGGCCGGTTGGGGGCGGCTCCTTCCAGTGGGCCCTCCACTGAATGGCGTTGAGCATCAGCGCGAGGACCTGAAACGCCACATCCAGGGAGATCAGCGCGAAGACACCGAAGAAGAGGCACACGGAGGGGGGAGACGCGCGGCGGCCCGATGGGCAGGGCCAGGCAGGACCACAGGTCCCAGCACGCGGGACACAGCGGCACGAACGCAGGGCGGATGCGGTGCTCGCACTGCGGACACCTGAAGGCGCCACAGCGCGGACAGACGCGGGTGGCGGCGCGGTCCGAATGGCCCGGACAGAGGGCGCCCTTGGGCGGCGGGAGTGGGCTCACCCCGAGCGCCCCCATGCCGGGTGTTTCGCCAAGGAAGGATGGCGCAAGGAGAGGCGCTCCTGGAAGGACTGTGCCGCTACGATACTCGCCCAGCTCCGCGGGAGGTCGCGCATCGCGCGCAACTCCAAATCAGTCGGGCGGGGTGATTCCAATCACCCTCCCGCCCACGACTCCGTCAGGAACTGCAACTGACCGCGAGGTGCCGTCCCCACGCCGGAGGAGACGCCGCATACTCCTCGGAGTCGGGATGCTCGTCGAAGGGCGCGGCCAGGAGGGCGAGGATTCGGTCTACCTCCGCGGAGTCTCCTGCTTGGGCCCTCTCGATGGCCCGCTGCGCCACCCAGTTTCGCAGCACGTACTTGGGATTCTCCCGGTCCATTCGCACGCGACGCTCGGTGTCCACGCTGCCCTCGGCGCGCAGCCGCGCTCGGTAGCGTTCGGCCCATGCGTCGAAGCCCGTGGGGGGCAGGAACTGGTCGCGCAGCAGGTCCTGGCGCGCGCCCTCGGTGGTGTCGAAGCGGCCCAGGGCTCGGAAGAAGCGGGCGTAGTCCACGCGCGACTCCGCCAGCAGGCCGAACAGTGACTCCAGCAGGTCGCGGTCCTCCGCGCGCTCCTCGCGCAGCCCGAGCTTGCGCCGCATGCGTGCAAGGAAATGAACCGCGAACCGCGGTTGATATTGAGCGAGCGCGGCGCGGGCCGCGTCCTCGGTCATGAGTGAGAGCAGGGCCTCGCCCAGGCACGCGAGATTCCACAGCCCGATGCGAGGCTGCTGGTCGAACGCATAGCGCCCGCGTGCATCCGAGTGGTTGCACACGAAGCCCGGCTCGAAGTCATCCAAGAACCCATACGGTCCGTAGTCGAGCGTGAGGCCGAGGATGGACAGGTTGTCTGTATTCAGCACGCCGTGCGCGAAGCCCACGGACTGCCATTGCGCGAAGAGGAACGCGGTGCGCTCCACCACCGCCTCGAAGAAGCGCGCGTATCGGTCTGACTCTCCCTGAAGCTGGGGGAAGTGCGCGGCGATGACATGGTCCGCCAGCGTGGCCACATGCTCGGGCTGCTCCGAGTGGTGGAAGTACTCGAAGGTACCGAAGCGCACGTGCGAGGGCGCCAGCCGCACCAGCATGGCGCCTGTCTCCACCGCCTCGCGGTACACGGGCTGCTGACTGCCGAGCATGCACAAGGCCCGCGTGGTGGGGATGCCCAGCGCGTGCATCGCCTCGCCACAGAGGTACTCGCGAACGGTGGAGCGCAGCACCGCGCGGCCGTCTCCTCCGCGCGAATACGGCGTGGGCCCGCCGCCCTTCAAGTGCAGGTCCCACTTGTCGCCGGAGTCCGTGCGCACCTCGCCCAAGAGCAGCGCGCGCCCGTCTCCGAGTCGAGGCACGTACACCCCGAACTGGTGCCCCGCGTACACCATGGCCACGGGCTCCATGCCGGGCAGCAGCCGGCCTCCGCCCAGCACCTGCGCGAACTCGGGGCGCAGGGCTTCTGCCGCGTCCAATCCCAGCAGCTTCATCGCGGCGGGGTTGACGCTCACCACGTGGGCGTCTGGGAAGGGCGTGGGCGCCACGCGGGCGGTGAAGCCCGCGGGCAGTCGGGCGTAGGTGTTGTCGAAGCGGAGCTGTTCGAGCGTGGCCATGGAGACGCGAGGCGACCAAGGACTACTTGGAGAGGGTGGGGACCGCCATGCCCTTCTGGACGGCGGGGCGGCTGGCCACGCGATGCAGCCACTCGGGCACGTGGCGCAGGCCAATGAACAGCTCGGGGTTGTAGTCGCGGAAGCCCGTCACCCACGGGTACAGGGCGATGTCCGCGATGGAGTACGTGCGCGCCACGTACTCACCCTGGCCGAGCTGCTTGTCCAACACGCCCAGCAGGCGTTTGGATTCGGCGCGATAGCGTTCGATGGCGTAGGGGACCGCCGTCTTGTGAAAGCGCGTGAAGTGGTTGTACTGCCCGAACATGGGGCCCACGCCGCCCATCTGGAACATCAGCCACTGGAGCACGTCGGCCTTGCCGCGCGGATCCGACGGCATGAGGTAGCCCGTCTTCTCGGCCAGGTAGATGAGGATGGCGCCGGACTCGAAGACGGTGATGGGGCGGCCATCCGCGCCGTCGTGGTCCACGATGGCGGGAATCTTGTTGTTGGGATTGATGGCCAGGAACTCGGGCTTGAACTGGTCGCCGCGCAGGATGTCCACCACCTTGGCGGTGTAGGGGAGCTTCAGCTCCTCCAGCGCGATGGAGACCTTGCGGCCATTGGGGGTGGGGAACGTGTACAGGTCGATCATGTCTGCACTCCCGTGAGCTGCGCGCTCACTTGCCAGAGCCGCTCGGCGAGGGCGTCATCGCGTGCGGCCGACGACGGCTTCACCGGACGGCATTTGATGAAGTATTGCCCCGAGACGTCCGCCACCTCGGGGGATGAGGCCAGATAGACAGAGGTCCGCGCGCCGCGCTCCGCGCTGAGCATGAACGGCGCGCCGAGCTTGATGAGGTGCTTGAAGATGCCCTGCGAGTTGAGTCCGAAGCCCGTGCGCACCACGCCGGGGTGCAGGGCGTTGGTGGTGACGCGCGAGCCTTTCAGGCGCTTGGCCAGCGCGTGGGTGAACAGGATGTTGGCGAGCTTGGAATTGCCATACACGCGGATGCCGTCATAACCGCGCTCGCTCTGGAGGTCGTTGAAGTCGAGCCGCGCGAGGCGATGGCCCTGCGAGGACACGTTGATGATGCGCGCGGAGGGGCTCGCCCGGAGCAGGTCGAGCAGGAGGTTCGTGAGGAGGAACGGGGCCAGGTGATTGGTGGCGAGGGTGGCCTCGAAGCCATCCACGGTGACCTGTCGCCGGTCGATGATGAGGCCGGCGTTGTTGATGAGGACATCCAGCCGCGCGGTGCGTGCGCGAACGGCGGCGGCCAGCTCGCGCACGGACTGGAGGGAGGCGAGGTCCGCGAGGAAGGACTCCACGGTGGCGCCAGGGGCCGCCTCGCGCACGGCGGCGACGGCGGCCTGGGTGCGACCGGGGTCCCGGCCCACGAGCAGGGGGGTGGCACCCAGGCGGGCCAGGGCCTTGGCGGTCTCGAGGCCAATGCCGCCCGTGGCCCCGGTGATGAGGCACACCTTCCCGTCGAGTCGGTTCTGCTCCGCCATGGCCTGCGTCCTCCGTGCCGCGAGAGGACGCCATCTATATGCGGAGGCCGCGCCGAGCGCTCGTGGAAGGAGCGGGCTCAGGCGTGGGACGAGGTGCCGGCGTCGCGGTCCTTGCGCGAGCGGGGGGCACCGGGGCGGTTCTCTCCGGTGAGGTGACTTTCGAGGAACCAGAGGTCCAGTTCGACATCGCCGAGCGACTGGGTGAGGAGGTCGACGGTGACGGGGTCCTTGAGGGCCTCGGAGCGCTGGATGCCGTCGCGGATGCTGGCGGCGTAGCGGGCGAACCGGTCCACGAGCGCGCGCATGTGGGCATCGCCATCGACGGCCTCGAGGTCATACTCGGGCAGGAGGGAGTTCTGGGTGGCGAGGCGGATGGTGCCCTCCGCGTAGCCGCCGAGGGTGCCGGCGCGCTCGGCGAAGCTGTCGGCCTGTTCGCGGGCGTGCTTGGCGAGGTCGTCGAACAGCTCATGGCGGCTGATGAAGTGCTTGCCGCGGATGTTCCAGTGGGCCTGTTTGATTTGCCAATGCAGGTCGATGGCGCTGGCGAGGAGGGTATTGAGCAGATCGACGAGCTGCTCGCGGGCGTTGGCGGGGAGGTTCACATGGCTGGTGGTGTACATGGCGCACGTCCCTCGGGTTTGGGGTTCCAGGTCGAAGGGTGGGGATTCCCGCTGGGCCTGGCAGGCCCGGCCGCCCGCCTGCTGGGCCGCACGGACGAGGGGCGTCTTCTGGACAGTGCAAGTCGTTGGAAAGGGAGTGTCCCCATTGACCGCACTGTTGGGTTCCTATCCCCGCCGAGTGGGTGCACGCGGAAGCGAAGGGGATGCTATGGCGTCACGGGGGAGCAGAGCGCTCGGCGGGCGGGACGCTGGTGAGGGTGAAGGCGAGCGCGAACCTCTCCCGATGCGAGCTGCGTCGAGGGTTCGCGCTCTTTGAAATCGCCAATAGTCATCCAGGGTTCGGGCCCGAGCCCGTTCTATTCCGTCGCGCGGAGGCGCCGCGGAAAGGAGGTTCGCGGAACCCGGTCAATTTCCGCAGGAGTTCCAGTACATTGGCGAGGCAGAGTCGCTCCTCGTGACCGCGAGGAGCGTGGATTGAAACCGCCGCGGCCCACGGCACATCGTCGGCGGCGGCCGTCGCTCCTCGTGACCGCGAGGAGCGTGGATTGAAACCGGATACGGAGGCGGTGACGGGCGACTCTCACGGGTCGCTCCTCGTGACCGCGAGGAGCGTGGATTGAAACAGAAAGCCGACGGGGTGTCCAGCGAGGGCACCGTCGCTCCTCGTGACCGCGAGGAGCGTGGATTGAAACCGTACAGCAAGGAGCAGTGGACGAAGTATCAGGTCGCTCCTCGTGACCGCGAGGAGCGTGGATTGAAACTTTCACGGAGGAGAGCGCGTCCATGAGGTTGCCTGTCGCTCCTCGTGACCGCGAGGAGCGTGGATTGAAACCACTCAAAGATTGACGCCGCAATCCACAGGCTCAGTCGCTCCTCGTGACCGCGAGGAGCGTGGATTGAAACCATACCGGCGTCTCGATGTCGAGGGGGCGAGGATGGTCGCTCCTCGTGACCGCGAGGAGCGTGGATTGAAACAAAGGAGCAGGCCATGGATGAGTATACGTCGCGGTCGCTCCTCGTGACCGCGAGGAGCGTGGATTGAAACTTCATATGAACCTCACGGCAGCGTGTGGGAGCTGTCGCTCCTCGTGACCGCGAGGAGCGTGGATTGAAACGCCAGGGCATCCGCGAGCCGCGGGGCGTCGGAGTCGCTCCTCGTGACCGCGAGGAGCGTGGATTGAAACCAACAGGCGCCCGCGTCGTTGGATGGCCGTATCCGTCGCTCCTCGTGACCGCGAGGAGCGTGGATTGAAACGAGGAAGAGCGCTCGAAAGCGGAAGCGGAGCGCAAGCGTCGCTCCTCGTGACCGCGAGGAGCGTGGATTGAAACGTCTCAGCTTAGCCATGCCCCGAATATCCACGGGGTCGCTCCTCGTGACCGCGAGGAGCGTGGATTGAAACAAACGCTCTTTCCTGTAGGGCGTCCTCCTCTTCGGTCGCTCCTCGTGACCGCGAGGAGCGTGGATTGAAACGGGCGCGGGCTCCGCAAGTGGACTCACCTCGACGTCGCTCCTCGTGACCGCGAGGAGCGTGGATTGAAACGGGGCCCCCGCCCCCTCCCCCGCTTCTGCCTCGCGGTCGCTCCTCGTGACCGCGAGGAGCGTGGATTGAAACCAGACAGCGCGAGGAGTTCGCGCGGCTCGCGCGTCGCTCCTCGTGACCGCGAGGAGCGTGGATTGAAACCCCGGTTTGATGGTCGCGGAGATTGGCGACATCGTCGCTCCTCGTGACCGCGAGGAGCGTGGATTGAAACCCATGTGTGGTGCTGGACCTGACGCGGCCGTTCGGTCGCTCCTCGTGACCGCGAGGAGCGTGGATTGAAACCGCAACAGGCCCACGTCTTCGAGCTGCGCGATCTGTCGCTCCTCGTGACCGCGAGGAGCGTGGATTGAAACTGCCACCATCGGCGCTTAGGCCACATAGTCAACAGTCGCTCCTCGTGACCGCGAGGAGCGTGGATTGAAACGTTCCCTTGCCGCCAACGACATGCGCCTGCGTCGTCGCTCCTCGTGACCGCGAGGAGCGTGGATTGAAACCTAGCCACGTGCAGGATCGCCCCCATGGAGCACCAGTCGCTCCTCGTGACCGCGAGGAGCGTGGATTGAAACACTGCCAAATCGCGGTGGTCGAACGACTTCGACGTCGCTCCTCGTGACCGCGAGGAGCGTGGATTGAAACCCGTTCGGCGTATGGCTGGCCAGCAGACCCAGCGTCGCTCCTCGTGACCGCGAGGAGCGTGGATTGAAACTCGGTCAGAAACAGGCTCACGGCCGACATGTTGTCACTCCTCGTGACCGCGAGGAGCGTGGATTGAAACTGCTCGGAGAAGCTGCGCGAGCCGTGGACACGCAGTCGCTCCTCGTGACCGCGAGGAGCGTGGATTGAAACGATCAACAACGTGAGCACCGGCTGGAGGCCCTGGTCGCTCCTCGTGACCGCGAGGAGCGTGGATTGAAACGATCAACAACGTGAGCACCGGCTGGAGGCCCTGGTCGCTCCTCGTGACCGCGAGGAGCGTGGATTGAAACATATCGTTGAAGTATGCACACTGCCGGAAGGTGGTCGCTCCTCGTGACCGCGAGGAGCGTGGATTGAAACAGGTCGAGGAGGAGCTCCCGCTTCTTGGCGACGTCGCTCCTCGTGACCGCGAGGAGCGTGGATTGAAACCGGCGCACTTCGCGCCGGCCGGACAAGGGGCTGGTCGCTCCTCGTGACCGCGAGGAGCGTGGATTGAAACACCGGCCACAACGCCCCGTTGCCCTGTGTCCACCCCTGGTCGCTCCTCGTGACCGCGAGGAGCGTGGATTGAAACGCCGTGGCGGACACTCCCGACACCAACGAATTGGTCGCTCCTCGTGACCGCGAGGAGCGTGGATTGAAACCGTGGGGAGTCGGGCGTTCTCGCCTCTACTCCAGTCGCTCCTCGTGACCGCGAGGAGCGTGGATTGAAACTGCTCCCTCACGCAGTGCGGGCGCAGATGGTCACGAGTCGCTCCTCGTGACCGCGAGGAGCGTGGATTGAAACTGCTCGCCGTGCAGCGAGCGGAACGCGAGCCGCGTCGCTCCTCGTGACCGCGAGGAGCGTGGATTGAAACGTCTCGATGCCGGTGAGGTCGCTGACGTCGTCTCGTCGCTCCTCGTGACCGCGAGGAGCGTGGATTGAAACAGCAACCCGCGCGCCAATGTCCTCCCGAGCGGAAAGTCGCTCCTCGTGACCGCGAGGAGCGTGGATTGAAACCAGAAGCCGGCCGACTTCGCGCGCGCGTCGGTCGTCGCTCCTCGTGACCGCGAGGAGCGTGGATTGAAACCATCAGGTGCGCGGCGGCTGGCAGCCCGAACAGTCGCTCCTCGTGACCGCGAGGAGCGTGGATTGAAACTGTCCCGGATTCGCAGTGCTCATGCCTTGGCCTCGGTCGCTCCTCGTGACCGCGAGGAGCGTGGATTGAAACCGCGGATGGCCCCTGGCAGCTGAGCCTTGGATTCGTCGCTCCTCGTGACCGCGAGGAGCGTGGATTGAAACTCCGCGAGGCCATTGGCGGTAATGTGCCGCGCTGGTCGCTCCTCGTGACCGCGAGGAGCGTGGATTGAAACCCCTGCGTGGTGCTGGACCTGACGCGGCCGTTCGGTCGCTCCTCGTGACCGCGAGGAGCGTGGATTGAAACTCGGGGCCGGTGGTCGCCAAGCAGGTGAGCAAGTCGCTCCTCGTGACCGCGAGGAGCGTGGATTGAAACGCCAAGCAGTCCTCGGTCTGCCGGATCCGAGCGAGTCGCTCCTCGTGACCGCGAGGAGCGTGGATTGAAACATCGCAGCACACAGGGGCGCGATGTGCTCACGCGTCGCTCCTCGTGACCGCGAGGAGCGTGGATTGAAACGCATCCGTGCGCGGGACATCCACGCCCGACAGGTAGTCGCTCCTCGTGACCGCGAGGAGCGTGGATTGAAACATCTCCTCGGCATTGGGCGGCTTGCCGGTGAGGTGTGTCGCTCCTCGTGACCGCGAGGAGCGTGGATTGAAACCAACGTCCGCGAGAGCGAATGGTCAGCCAGGAGTCGCTCCTCGTGACCGCGAGGAGCGTGGGTTGAAACGCGGTACGCCCTATGAGGCTGACTATGAGAGTGGTCGCTCCTCGTGACCGCGAGGAGCGTGGATTGAAACAACGCGAGCGAATGGGAGACGGTGAAGGCAAGCGTCGCTCCTCGTGACCGCGAGGAGCGTGGATTGAAACGGTTCGGCACCCGTGGTGCAGACACGTGGTTCATGGTCGCTCCTCGTGACCGCGAGGAGCGTGGATTGAAACGCACCCAAGCTGGATGAGCAGGAAGAGACGCTCCGGTCGCTCCTCGTGACCGCGAGGAGCGTGGATTGAAACGACAGGTTCCCGGGCCTCATGGCGGCGCCCTCCGTCGCTCCTCGTGACCGCGAGGAGCGTGGATTGAAACTTTTTCGGCGCGCAGTTTTACAAGGAGTTGCGGGTCGCTCCTCGTGACCGCGAGGAGCGTGGATTGAAACCCGTGCGTGAGGGTGCCAAGGTTGGGCAGCCGACGTCGCTCCTCGTGACCGCGAGGAGCGTGGATTGAAACCGCCGTGGTGGTGGGCGAGGTGCCGAGGAGTGAGTCGCTCCTCGTGACCGCGAGGAGCGTGGATTGAAACAGGGCGTCGTCACCGCCACGGCCGCGCTGGGCGGTCGCTCCTCGTGACCGCGAGGAGCGTGGATTGAAACCTCTTCGGCGCCACCGCATCCGGCCAGCATCCCGAGTCGCTCCTCGTGACCGCGAGGAGCGTGGATTGAAACCCAGCGGGCAACACGTTCGCGGAAATCGGCATCGTCGCTCCTCGTGACCGCGAGGAGCGTGGATTGAAACCAATGCCGTCCCGGAGATAGGAGTAGCCGCCGCACGTCGCTCCTCGTGACCGCGAGGAGCGTGGATTGAAACCCAAACAGGCCCATGCCACCCTCCTACCGACGACGAGTCGCTCCTCGTGACCGCGAGGAGCGTGGATTGAAACCCTGGCGCCGGCACGCCGTCATCATGACAACTTGTCGCTCCTCGTGACCGCGAGGAGCGTGGATTGAAACGAGCTGCGCGACACGTTGAGCTGGCTCTGCGGGAGTCGCTCCTCGTGACCGCGAGGAGCGTGGATTGAAACAGAATCTGCAACACCTCTGGCAGGTCAGCATGCTGTCGCTCCTCGTGACCGCGAGGAGCGTGGATTGAAACCTCGGGTTCACGGCCTGGGAGAAGTGCTAGAGAGTCGCTCCTCGTGACCGCGAGGAGCGTGGATTGAAACGACGGCAAGTGCAAGTTGCCGCTGCCCGCGTTGTCGCTCCTCGTGACCGCGAGGAGCGTGGATTGAAACCGGCCGCTGCGGTCGCGGCGGCCTTGCTCCTGAAGTCGCTCCTCGTGACCGCGAGGAGCGTGGATTGAAACCTGAGGTCCATGCTGGCCTCGACTGAGGATGAAGGTCGCTCCTCGTGACCGCGAGGAGCGTGGATTGAAACCTGCGTGGTACCAGGACCTGATTCATTCGTGTGTCGCTCCTCGTGACCGCGAGGATCGTGGATTGAAACGATGGGCCTCCCCCGGCCGACCAGAGGGAGGCCCTGTCGCTCCTCGTGACCGCGAGGAGCGTGGATTGAACCTTGAGGCGCCCCCGGCGGATACGCCGTCGGGTTCAAGTCGCTCCTCGTGACCGCGAGGAGCGTGGATTGAAACCACTGGACTGACCGTGGGTCGCCGTGGGTCCGGTCGCTCCTCGTGACCGCGAGGAGCGTGGATTGAAACAAGCGCAGCCACGCGGTCCGAGCCGATGGCATGGTCGCTCCTCGTGACCGCGAGGAGCGTGGATTGAAACGTGAGGCTGTGCCCGAGGTTGGCCGCCGCGTTGTCGCTCCTCGTGACCGCGAGGAGCGTGGATTGAAACGACGTCCTGGCTCACAGCGTCGCTTGGAATCCCAGTCGCTCCTCGTGACCGCGAGGAGCGTGGATTGAAACGCGTTCAGGTTGAGTCCAGCCGTGAGCTTCGTGTCGCTCCTCGTGACCGCGAGGAGCGTGGATTGAAACGGTCAGTCCGCGCGCGATGCGGTGCTCGACGCGGTCGCTCCTCGTGACCGCGAGGAGCGTGGATTGAAACATCGCCGCCGCGCGCTGCACCTGCTGCGGAGACGCGTCGCTCCTCGTGACCGCGAGGAGCGTGGATTGAAACAACAAGAGTCTGTCCGAAGCGCGCCGCAGCGAAGTCGCTCCTCGTGACCGCGAGGAGCGTGGATTGAAACCGTGGCGCTTGGTTGCGACCACGGAACGCATCATGTCGCTCCTCGTGACCGCGAGGAACGTGGATTGAAACGAGGGCTGGGACAACAGTGCGACGGGCCTTGCGTCGCTCCTCGTGACCGCGAGGAGCGTGGATTGAAACTTGTTTGACGGCAGCGGCAACCCGTCCTCATCGGTCGCTCCTCGTGACTGCGAGGAGCGTGGATTGAAACGCACGATGTGGTCGATGCAGAACTCTGTCGAGATGTCGCTCCTCCTGACCGCGAGGAGCGTGGATTGAAACGCCTCCGCGTCTGGAGCAGGAGCAGAACCGGCAGTCGCTCCTCGTGACCGCGAGGAGCGTGGATTGAAACGCGTACTCGGCCCATGCCTGCTCTCGTGCCCTGAGTCGCTCCTCGTGACCGCGAGGAGCGTGGATTGAAACGCCCGGCGGGCGCACGGGCAGGGCTTCGAGGTGGCGTCGCTCCTCGTGACCGCGAGGAGCGTGGATTGAAACACGTCCGGGTGCTTGCCGCAGCGCAGGGTGAAGTCGCTCCTCGTGACCGCGAGGAGCGTGGATTGAAACCAAACGTTGATGCGCGCGGACATCGGCGCGTCGCGTCGCTCCTCGTGACCGCGAGGAGCGTGGATTGCAACTGGGACTGCGAGACGCGCCACATGTCCGGGGAGTCGCTCCTCGTGACCGCGAGGAGCGTGGGTTGAAACTCCGCGAGCGGCTCGAACTCCGTTCGCCAGACCGGTCGGTCCTCGTGACCGCGAGGAGCGTGGATTGAAACCGCCGCGACAGCGGCAGCCGCAACGCCAGCTCAGTCGCTCCTTGTGACTTGCGAGGAGCGTGGATTGAAACGACATGGACGCGTGCACGGTTTATCGCTGGCGCAGTCGCTCCTCGTGACCGCGAGGAGCGTGGATTGAAATACCCGTGCAGTCGGACTCGGAGTCAGGGCCAATCGTCGCCCTTCGTGTCCTCGTGGTTCTCGGCCCCTGGGCCAGGCGCGACAGGTCGGGCCCGGTGCGGTATGCGGGGAGGCGATGCTCGATTCTCTGTCCCTGGATGACTGGGGCGGCACCGGTCCGGTGCTCCACTTCGCCCATGCCAATGGGTTCCCTCCTGGCTCCTATCGTCAGCTCATCGAGCGTCTGACGCCGCACTTCCATGTCTACTCGTGGCGCGGCTCGTGCTTCGTGCCGGGCTCGGAGCCTCGCTCGCTTCGTCGTTGGGAGGAACTCGCGGACGAGATGGCTCAGCTCCTCCTCGACCGAGGATTCGAGCGCATGATCGGGCTTGGGCACAGCATGGGCGGCGTGGCCACGCTGTTTGCTTCACTCAAGTACCCGCGGCTCTTTCGCTCCGTCGTGGCGCTGGAGCCCGTGCTGATGACGGGTGCTCGGACCTGGGTGCTTCGCGCCGCATCGGTGCTCGGCGTGAGACACCGGCTTCCTCCCGCGAGCCTCGCGCTTCGTCGCCGTGAGGTCTGGCCGACTCGTGAGCTGGCCTCCCTCAGCTACCGCAAGAAGCTCCTGTTCTCCCGCTTCGACCCGGCTTGCTTCCAGGACTACCTCGACCACGGACTCACCGAGCGTCCCGAAGGGGGCTTCCGTCTCACCATTCCTCGCGAGTGGGAGGCTCGGTGCTTCGAGACCGCTCCCAGTTCTCCTTGGGCCCAGTTGCGTGGCGTAACCGTCCCTACGTTCGTGCTTCGCGGCGGTGACTCCGACACGCTGACTCGGAGTGCTCTGTCCCGCGTGGCTCGCACGGTGCCCCATGTCCACACGGAGGAACTCGATGGCACCACGCACCTGTTCCCCTTGGAACAGCCCGAGGCCTGTGCCCAGCGCATCCTCGCGTTCCTCGCATCGGTCGAGGACCCGTCCTCACGCCGCGCCGCGTAGGATGGCGCCGCACTCGCCCCGGGGGCGGTGAGGAGACTCATGTTCGCGCTGGAGATGGTGGAGAAGCTGCGCCGGGTGGCGCCCGGTATGGCCAACACGCTGACGACGTTGGCGGTGAAGAACATCGTCCCGCTCGCCTCGGCCATGGGCTACCGCGTGGAGGAGGTGTCGCATTCGCGCACGCGCGCCTCCGTGCCGCTCAATCGGAAGACGAAGAACCACGTGGGCAGCGTGTACCTGGGCGCCCAGGTGACGGTGATGGAGCTCACCATGGGCGTGCTCCTCTTCACGCGCTTCCCGCCCAATCAATACAAGCTCCTCGTCAACCGCATGGAGGTGCAATTCCACGCCAAGGCCAAGAGCGCCGTCACCGCCGTCTGCGAGCCTCCGCCGGAGGTCTTCGCCCACCTCGAAGCCACCCTGCTCAAGCGCGGCGACAAGGCCGAGTCCTGGGTGCCCGTGCAATTGCTCGACGTGGACGGACTCCTCGTCGCCGAGGCCCGCTTCCTCGCCGTGTTCAAGCGCGGCTGAGCCGAGGCGCTACGTCTCCAGCAGCAGGAAGTCCACGATGCGCTTCCACATGGCCTCGAACTGAGGCCGCCGGAAGCCCGAGCCCGAGATGAGCCAGTCCACGTGCGGCGGCTGGTGCGCGGGCTGGTCGAAGTGCCCAATCGCATCCAGGTGGTCCGCGCGCACCGCCGCCAGCACGCGCCCATGCACCTGCGAGCGCGTGGGCACGATGCCGTCGCACGCGGTGGGCCCCGGCATCGCGCCGTAGGACTGCACCAGCGCCGCGGTCTGCGCCGGCGTATGCAGCGGCAGCGCCGTCAGCGGCATGCGCTGCGTCTGGCTGTACACGAACGCATAAATCGTGTGCGTCAGCTGCGCGTACGGATCCAACCCCGCGGACAAGCGCGTGCGCAGCGACGGCGGCCGAGCCTGCGTCACCACCGAGCCATACCGCACGCCCGGCCGGTCATGCGTGCTCGCGTTGAACAGGTCGATGCCCTCGGGCGTGAGCTGCGGAATCAGCGACGTGTCATGCCCCACGTCGCCCAGGAACTTCGCCACCGCGTCCCGCCGCTCGGAGGAGAAGTCTCCGAGGAGCTGGTCGTAGAGCTGATCCAACAGCGTGTGCTTCCACCCCAGGTTGTCATCCGCCCGCGCCAGCACGTGCCCGAAGCGGAACACCACGCGCAGCGGCAGTCGGCCGTAGCGCAGCACGTACATGGTGAAGAGCGACAACAGCTTCAGGATGCGCTGCCCCAGCATCCCCTGGAAGAAGGACGCCAGCGGCGTGCCCGCGTGCGGCGCGGACACGGACACCACGGACCGCACGCGCCGCGCCAGCGGCTCCACCTCGAGCCCATCCGCGAGCTGCGCCCCCGGGCTGACGAACAAGCGCGCGTCCAGTCCTCCCGTCGAGTGCCCCACGAGGTGGATGGGCCCGTCGTCCTTCGACGCCGTCTCCTGAATCGTCCGATGCAGGTCCGCCGCGCGCTGCCGGATGGAGGCCGTGGGGTGCGAGGGGACAATCACCACCTCCGCGTCCACGCCGCGCCGGGCCAACTCCGCCTTCAGGTAGTCGAAGGCGTGGCCGAAGTAGACGAGCTCGCCCAGGTTGGTGAATCCGAAGAATCCAGGGACGAGGTAGACGTGGTGCTTCACGGGCATCGGCTCGCACCATAGCTGACGCGCTGCGTGGTCGGTTGGAATACACGGAGGGCCGGGTGGTTGACGCGCGCCCTGTCGCGGGAAAGAACGGGGCCCTCACCCGACACGACTGAAGACAAGGACGACCGCCCGTGCACCGCAGATTGCTTGCCCTCGGCCTGCTCCTCTCCCTGCCCGCCTCGGCGGAGGAGGGCATGTGGACCTATGACGCGTTTCCCTCGGAGGCCGTGAAGAAGGCGTATGGCTTCGCGCCCACGCAGGAGTGGCTGGACAAGGTGCGGCTCGGCTCGGTGCGACTGGCGGGCGGCTGCTCGGCCAGCTTCGTCTCGCCGGATGGCCTGGTGATGACGAACCACCACTGCGCACGCGGCTGCATCGAGGACCTGTCCTCGCCGAAGGAGGACCTGCTCGCCACGGGCTTCTACGCGAAGTCGCCCCAGGAGGAGCGCCGCTGTCCGAAGATTGAAGCCAACCAGCTGGTGGAGATGACGGACGTCACCGCGAAGATGAACGCGGCGACGAAGGGCCTCTCCGGCGCGGCGTTCAACACGGCGCTGAAGAAGGAGATGTCCACGGTGGAGGCCGCGTGCGCCACCAGCGCGGACGTGAGATGCGACGTGGTGACGCTCTTCAACGGCGGCAAGTATCAGCTCTACAAGTACCGCCGCTTCCAGGACGTGCGTCTGGTGTTCGCGCCTGAGTTCTCCATGGCGGCGTTCGGCGGAGACCCGGACAACTTCAACTTCCCTCGCTACGGCTACGACGTGTCGTTCCTGCGCGTGTGGCAGGGCGACGCGCCGGCGAAGAGCCCGGACTACCTGCCGTGGGCGAAGGAGGGCGCCAGGCCGGGCGACCTGGTGTTCGTCTCGGGCCACCCCGGTGGCACCGAGCGCAAGAGCACGGTCGCGGAGCTGGAGTTCCAGCGCGACGTGGCCCTGCCCTACACGCTGCTGTATCTGGCCGAGCTGCGGGGCACGTTGCGGGAGTTCGCGGGCGGCTCGGCGGAGCGCTACCGCATCACGCGCTCGCGGCTGCGCGCGGTGGAGAACGGCCTGAAGGCGCTGCGCGGTCGGCATCAGGCGCTGGCGGATCCGTCGCTGCTCGCGCGCAAGCGGCAGGACGAGGCGGACCTGCGCAAGCGAATCGAGGCCCAGGCGCAGGTGAAGACAGACACGGCGGGCGTGTGGGAGGAGAACGCGCAGGCGCTCGATGCGTACCGGCGCATGCTGCCTGGCTACCGCATGAAGGAGGCGGGGGACGGCTTCCTGTCCGAGCTGTTCGGCTACGCGGAGACGCTGGTGCGCGCCGCGGACGAGCTGCCCAAGCCCAACGCCGAGCGCCTGCGCGAGTACACCGAGGGCCAGCTCCCCGCGCTGCGCCAGCAGCTGCTGCGCGCGGCCCCGGTGGCCACGGACCTGGAGGTGGTGCAGCTCACGTTCAGCTTCAACAAGCTGCGCGAGACGCTGGGCGCGGATGATCCGTTCGTGCAGCTCGTGCTGGGCAAGGAGGCTCCCGCGGACCTGGCTCGCGCGCTGGTGATGGGCACGAAGCTGGGCGACGTGAAGGCCCGTCAGGCGCTCTTGGAGGGCGGCAAGGCGGCGGTGGAGGCCTCGAAGGACCCGATGATTCAGCTCGCGCGCAAGGTGGACGCGGAGGCGCGCGCCACGCGCAAGCGCTACGAGGACACGGTGGAGTCGGTGCTCAAGCGCAACGGCGAGCGCGTCGCGCGGGCCAACCTGGCGGTGTACGGCACCGCGGGCTACCCGGACGCCACCTTCACGCTGCGCCTCAACCAGGGCGTGGTGAAGGGCTGGACGGAGGACGGCCACACGGTGGACGCGCTCACCACGTTCGGCGGCGCGTACGCGCGTCACACGGGCAAGGACCCCTTCAAGCTGCCGGACTCGTGGATGAAGGCGCAGGGCAAGGTGCCCGCGAGCACGCCCTTCGACATGGCCACGACGAACGACATCATCGGCGGCAACTCGGGCTCGCCCATGGTGAACCGAGACGGGCAGGTGGTGGGCCTCATCTTCGACGGCAACCTGCAGTCGCTGGGCGGGCGCTTCGCATACGTGCCCGAGACGAACCGCGCGGTGGGCGTGCACGGCGACGGCATCCTCGCCGCGCTGGAGCACGTGTACGGCGCCACGCGCGTGGTGAGCGAGCTGCGCGCGTCCCAGCAGGTGGCCGCCCCCTCGGCGAAGTAGCCGCCGTGACAGGTAGGGGACAGCCTGGCTGTCCCCGAGGTCCGGAGTCTGGCGCATTCCCTACGCGGCCCGCCCTGTCGCGTTGGGTCCGCGACAGCGCTCCGAACCTTCCCTTGAGGTGGTTGGTGCGTCGCGTCAGCGGGGCGTACCGTGTGAGGCCAGGGCAGTGATTTCCAGGTCCTGGCTTCGTACGGCCGCGTCCCCCCGGGGCGAGGGGCCGTCCGGGGCCTCGGGACCCGGTCGAGGCAGCGGGCGCGACCAGGACCCAGGCTCCGTGGTGCGGTAGCATCGTGCGGACGGCATCCGGGGGGAGGGAGGCTGCACTCGATGGCGGTCGAAGCACCAGAACCCAGGAAGTTATCGGCCATCATGTTCACGGACATGGAGGCGCCAGCGGGACAGCGCTGGGACGATGACGCCCTTCAGCGAGACCTGAGGGAAGAGCATGGCCTGCTCGTGCGCGAGTTATTGCCTCGCCACGGTGGGCGCGAAGTGAAGCGATTGGAGGATGGCTTCCTCTTGGAGTTCGACGCGGGCATGTCCGCCGTGTCGTTTGCTTTGGAGTTGCAGGCCGCGGTGGATGTCCGCAACGACGCGGTGGCAATGGAGCGGCGCGTGGCGGTTCGCGCCGGCGTGCACCTGGGCATGGTGACGCACCGAGACGGCGATGTCTTCGGCGAGGGCGTCAACCTGGCCGCGCGCATCGAGTCCCTCGCCCGGCCCGGCACCCTCTACGCCAGCGAGACGGTGGTGCGGCAGGTGGAGGGGCGCCTGTCCTCGGAGCCGGTGCGGCTGGGCCGCGGCGAGCTGAAGAACATCCGGCTGCCGGTGGCCGTGTATCGCATCGACCGCCCCGAGACACACCGGCGCGGAGGCGCGTGGCTGTCGCGCGTGCGCTCGCTGCTCGGCCGAGGCGACGCGCGGAGCTGAGGACGCGCTAGACCCCGAGGGCTCGGAGCTGTGAGTCGAAGGTGGCCGCGTCCGTGAAGAGTCGGCCGCGCAGGCCGAACGCCTCGGCCGCCACGACGAACTCGGGCAGGTCATCGAAGAAGACGGCCTCGCGCGGCGCACAGCCCGCGCGCTCCAGGGCGATGCGGAAGATGTCGGGCTCGGGCTTCACGAAGCCCACCTCGCAGCTCAGCACGAGCGAGTCGAAGCGAGTCAGCACCGGCAGCAACGGCCGCACGTGGGCGATGTGCAGCGCATTGGTGTTGGACACGAGGATGCGCTTCACGCGCCCCTCCAGGGCTTCCACGCGCGGGAGCACGGACTCGTTCACCGTGAAGTGGCAGCTCCACAGCGGCGCGAACTCGTCCATGGGCAGGTCCATGCCCAGCGCACCGCACACGTCGCGGCGGATGCCCTCCGCGTCCAGCTCGCCTCGGTTGGCGGCCGTCCAGCCCGCGCCGGAGAGGCGCTGGGCGACCTCCTCGGCGGACAGGCCCGCGCGCTCGCCGAGCGCGGCGAACAGGCGCGCGTTGTCGTGGAAGACGAGCACGTTGCCCAGGTCCAACAGCACTGCGCGCACGACGGCGGACATGCGGGTTCTCCGGAGGCGTTAGATGCGGTAGGCGCGCGCGACGCCTTCCATCTGGCTGGTGACTTCCTGGAGCCGGCGCGCGGCCTCGGTGGTGGCCTTCAGGCCCGCCTGCGTCTCATCCATCATCCCGGACAGGTCCGTGACGGCGGTGAAGATCTGCGCGATGCCCGCGTTCTGCTGGTTCACCGCGCCGGCGATCTGCCGGACCGCCGAGGCGTTGTCCTGGATGATGGTGGCCAGCTCGTTGAGGTGCTGGCCCGTGGCGCTCACCTGCTCCAGGCCCTCGGTCACCCGCACGTAGCCCTGCTCGGTCATCTTCGCGGCGGAGAGGATGGCGTTGCCCAGGTCCCCGAGGATGTCGCGCACGCGCTCGGTGGCCTGGATGGACTGGTCCGCGAGGCTGCGAATCTCTCGGGCCACCACGCCAAAGCCCTTGCCGTGCTCGCCGGAGCGCACCGCCTCGATGGCCGCGTTGAGCGCGAGCATGTTGGACTGGTCCGCCAGGTCCTTCACCGTCTGGGTGATGCCGCCAATCTGTTGCGTGCGCTCGTTGAGCTGGGCGATGCGCTGGGCCATCTGCCCCACCTGCTCGCTGAGGGCCTGGAAGCCGCCCATGCTCTCGCGCAGGGCGCCCTCGCCCGCGCGGCCCACCGCCTCGGCGCGCGCGGCCACGTTGAGCACCGCGTCCGCCTTCTCCGAGGCCAGCATGGACGTCTGTTTGATCTCCTGCGCGGTGACCTGGGTCTCCTGGAGCGCCGCGGCCTGCCGGGACACGTTGCGCTCCTGCGCCTCGGAGGTCCGCTGGAGCTCCGCCACGGTGTCGCCCAGCACGCGTGTGGCGCGATTCAAGCTGCCCGCCGTCTCACGCAGGCTGGCCATGAGTTGGAGGAACGCGCCGGCCAGCTCGCCCAACTCATCCTGGCCCACCTCCATGTCCAGCTTCCGGGAGAGGTCGCCCTCCTTGACGACATGGAGCATGACCTCGCTCAGCGCCCGGATGGGCCGGATGAAGCCGCGCGCGAGCAGCCACGAGCCCGCCGCCGCCGCCGCCACGAAGAGGGCGGCCAGGGTGAGCACGAGGGCGCGGGCCTGGATGAGCGGCGCGTAGGCCTCGTCGGGATCCACCAGCGCCTCGAAGCGCCAGCCGTCTCCCACGTCGCGCACCGTCACGCCGTCCACCGCCGCTACGACCAGCCGCTCGCGGTCATCGTGCGCGCCGGCGCCGCGCGAGTCGAACAGCACCTGTCCGTTCGGGCGCAGCACCTTCAGCGCGAAGCTCTGGTGGCCCCGCAGCGCCGCGCGCGCCAGCGCCGGCTTCACCATCTCGGACACCTGTCCCCAGTCGAACGCGGCCAGCAGCACGCCCAGGCGCCGGTGCGTGCCCGCCTCGAGGACGGGCACGGCCAGTGGCAGCACCTGGCCTTGGTAGATGGGGTTCACCTCGGTGACGCCCTCGGCGGTGGTGCGCTCCTGCTGGGCCTCGACGAACCATGGGCTGCGCCGCACGTCGGCGGAGAGGCGCGCGTACTCATCGCGCAGGGCCGGGGTGCTGGCGGACAGGGCGACGCCGTCGTCGGTGAAGAGGACGATGCCGTTGAGGGTGAGGAAGCGGCGTTGCAGCAGGGCCAGCATGGCGTCGCTGGCGGTCGCGTCGCGCGTCTTCAGCGCGTTGCGAAGGACGGGGTCCTCGGCCCAACTGCGCGCGGTGACCTCACGCTCGGACAGCATGGCCTCCATGAGGTCCTTGAGTCCCTCGGCCTCCATGCGCAGCGACGACTCCACCTGTCGCTCCAACATTCCTCGGGCGATGGTGTTCTGGAGCCAGGTGAGAGCCAGCAGCGGGACACAGGACACCAGCGCCACATACAGCGTCAGTCGCCTGCGCAGCGTCAGAGAGCCGAGGATGGGAAAGGGCATGTCGCTTCGAGGCACGGTGGAGGGCGGCCCTCATAGCAGAGCCGTGCCCCCATCGTGCCCCGAACGCGTCCTCCGCTACAGCACTGGCACGCGGTCCGGCAGCTCGCGTGCGGGCAGGCTGGAATAGTCCGCATCCACGTCCAGCAGGACCCGCTGCCTGACCCGGGTGCTCAGCAGTCGCCGCACCCGCCCGAGGAACTCCGGGGGGGCCGCGATGACGAGCTTGTCGAACGCGTGTCGATCATGACCCCGGTCCAGGTAGGTGGACAGCTCCCGGGCGAAGCGCGCGTGCTCCAGCTCGCGTCGGCCATTGGGCTCGTTCTCGGGGGGCGGGCCGTGCAGCGTGCCCGCGTTGGGATTGTCCGGCTGGTTCAGCAGCTCCTCGGTCTTGGCGCGGCTCTCCTCGTGCTGGAACTCGTCGATGAGTCGCCAGTCCTCCGAGCCCTTCGCGTCCGTGGCGAAGAGTCGGGCGCGACTCGCATTGGCCACCAGGATCCAGAGCGTTTCATCCGCCATCTTCACGCCTCCCTCTAGAGTGAGGGATGCGGACCCCCGGAGGCCCCGGCAAGCTTCCCCCAGCGACCGGCCCCCCCACCGCGAGCCCGGGGAGCGGCCGGCATGGGGCCGCCCGGCCCGGCCGGGGTTCCCGAAAGCGGTGTGATGTCGGGGTACAATTCCGTTGTGGGGACCATCGCGGTAGAACTGCGGCCATGCGCATTCCCGCCGTGTTGCTTGCCGCCCTGGCCCTCGGGCTCGGGGCGCTTCCCTGCCGCGCCTGGGCGCAGGCGGGTGGCCTGGGGCTGGACCTCTCGGACTCCTCTTCGCAGCCCGCTGCGCAGGAGGGTGAGGCCGGCTCTGGAGAAGTTGGATTGGATTTGAGGGCCGATGGCCCCGCGGGCTCGGAGCTGTTGCCGCGTCTGGTGGTGATGGGGTTGGACACGCCCGAGCGGGCGGGCGCCCAGCAGTCCGGGCGCTGGGTCCAGGCGTTGGGGCGCGCGGCCCTGGGCGGCGGCAAGGTGGCGCTGGGCACGCCGATGCGCGAGGTGCGCGAGCGGCTGGCGGAGAAGTACACGGCGGCGCTGCGCTGCGCGACGACCGCGTGCATGTCCGAGCAGGCCGAGTCGCTGGACGCGGATGTGCTCGTCATGGCGCGGCTGTCGTTGGAGGACGCGGGCTGGACGCTGCGGTCATGGACGTATGACCGCGACTTCAACGTGGTGCACGAGGACGCGGTGACGGGGCGCAACCCCAAGGACGCGACCTTCCAGCGCGAGGCGTCGGCGAAGCTGGCCAGTCGCGTGGCGGCGGTGGCCCGGCCGCGCGCGGTGCTGAAGGTGACGGTCAACGTGCCGCAGGCGGTGGTGCGCGTGGGCGAGCGGACGCTGGGCGTGGGCAGCCTGGAGCGCCACATCGCCCCGGGCAAGGTGGCGCTGGAGGTCTCCGCGGACGAGTACACCACGTTCACGCAGACGCTGACGTTGGCGCCCGGGGAGCGGCAGGAGGTGACGGCCAACCTGGAGATCACGGGGCCCTCGCCGGATGGCCCGGGCGGAGAGGACCGTGCGTCCCTGGCGCTGAAGAAGAAGGTGGGGCCCTCGGGGCCGTCCATCTTCAAGCGGCCCGCGCTGTACACGGCGCTGGTGGGCCTGGCGGTGGTGGGCGTGGGCGCGGTGCTGGGCAGTCAGGCGAAGAACGTGGAGAAGCGCGCGAAGGACGCGGATGGGGACGGCGTCATCGATGTCACGCCCAAGGAGCGTGACGACGCGAAGAGCCAGGCCAACCTCGCCACGGCGCTGATGGCGGGCGGCGGCGCGGTGGCGGCGGGCAGCGTGGTGTGGCTGGTGTTGGTGCCCACGAAGAGCCCGGTTCCCTCGGTTGCACCCGTGACGTCGGGCCCGGCTCGGTCGGCCACGTCGCTCCAACTCGTCGTCGGCGGGAGTTTCTGAACCATGTCTCGGATTGAATCGTTGCCCCGCTGGCTGAGTGGGTTGTTGTTGGCGTCCGCGTTGGTGGCGGGCTGCAAGGTCGAGTTCCCCGAAGGCATGCCGTACACCTGCACGCAGGATGTGGACTGCGCTGGCGGTGGCGCCATCTGTGCCACGCGGCCCGGGACGACGGTGCACTACTGTTGCGTGCCTTCGCCCGAGGTGTGCAACGGATTGGATGATGACTGCGACGGGCAGGTGGACGAGCTGGAGGCCACCACCTGCTACACGGGGCCGGAGGGGACGCGGGGCGTGGGCCGCTGCAAGGAGGGCACGCCGTCCTGCGGGCCCAACGGCACCATCCTCTGCACGGGCGAGGTGAAGCCCGCCACCGCCGAGACGTGCAACGGCGTGGATGACAACTGCGACGGGCAGGTGGACGAGGGCTTCGACTTCCAGACGAACCCGCTGCACTGCGGCCGGTGCAACCGCCGCTGCGCGTCCACGGAGCAGTGCCTCGCGGGCCGCTGCGAGCCGCGCGCGGAGACGCTCTGCGACAACGGCATCGATGACAACAACGACGGCACGACGGACTGCGCGGACCCGGGCTGTACGGACCAGGCGTGCGGCGTGGGCTGCGTGTGCCACGACGGCGGCAAGGCCGAGGGCAAGTGCGACGACGGCGTGGACAACGACGGTGACGGGCTCATCGATTGTGAGGACTCCGACTGCAACGCCCAGGTGTGTGGCGCGGGTCGCGCGTGCCGCAACTTCCGCTGTGGCGAGGCGAAGTGCGACGACGGCGTGGACAACGACGGCAATGGCGCTGTCGACTGCGCGGACCCCTCGTGCGCGGGTGGTTCGTGCGCCCCGGGTCCGTCGTGTGTCTGCAAGAACGGTCAGAAGGCCGAGGTCGATGCCGCGTGCTTGAACGGCGTGGACGATGACGGCGACGGCGCCATCGACTGCGCGGATGCGGATTGCGACGGGTCTTCGTGCGGCATGGGCTGCGCGTGCGGTGGCCTCAAGCCCCGCGAAGTCACCTGCGACGACAAGCTCGACAACGACGGTGACGGCAAGGTGGATTGCGCGGACTCGGACTGCGACACCAAGTCGTGCGGCGCGGGCTGCGTGTGCGCGGGTACGACCGCCACGGAGACGGTGTGCAACGACGGCATCGACAACGACGGCGACGGGAAGATCGACTGCGCGGACATGGCGGACTGCGACGGACAGGTCTTCAGCCAGCCCGCCGGACAGGTGGCCAGCGCCATCTGCATGGGCGGCCAGGCGGTCGAGGCGGACTGCTCCAACGGCCAGGATGACAACGGCGATGGGAAGATTGACTGCCAGCCTGGCAACGCGGACGCCAACTGCGTGAGCGGCTCGTGCGGTCCGGGCTGCACGCTGACGAACTGCGTGCGCCAGGAGTCGAACTGCGCGGACGGCGCGGACAACGACGGCGACACCAAGGCGGACTGCGCGGACTCGGATTGCGATGCCAAGTCGTGCGGCACGGGCTGCGTGTGCAACGGCACGACGCGCAAGGAGACGATCTGCACCGACAAGCAGGACAACGACGGTGACGGCAAGGTGGACTGCGCGGACTCGGACTGCGACAACCTGGCGTGCGGCACGGGCTGTCTGTGCACTGGCAGCAAGGCCGTGGAGACCGTCTGCGACGACAAGCAGGACAACGACGGCGACACCAAGGTCGACTGCGCGGACTCGGACTGCAACACCAAGTCGTGCGGCACGGGCTGCGTGTGCAACGGCACGACGCGCAAGGAGACCATCTGCAACGACCGGCGCGACAACGATGAGGATGGGCTGACCGACTGCGCGGACTCCACGGACTGCCCGCGCAACACGCCGTGCACCAAGAACGATGGCTCGGCCGGCACCTGCCAGACCAACAAGACGTGCGGGTGAGCGAGGGCCTCGCGGTTCAGTGGGACACCGTGGCGGGCGACACCCGCCACGGCCCCCTGGGGCAGCCGACTGTTCGTCTGCTCACGGAGGTTCAAATGCACCGCGCACGCGGTGAGTCCGCGTGGGATTCCGCTCGGGGAGAGTGGCGCTCACGGGGGTTCGCCGTCATGGAAGAAGGACAGCGGAGCCCGGGCCGGCTGGGTGCCTGCGTGAAGGGTTCTCGGAGTACGTCCTGTCCAGTCACGGAGGGGCCGTGAGCAGTGGCAGTACCCAAGCAGTGGAGGAACTCCGAGAGGGCTCGATGCTGGGCGCGTACCAGCTCGAGCGGCTCCTCGGCGAGGGCTCCATGGGGCGGGTGTATCAGGCCCGCCACGCGAAGCTCGGGCGCCAGGTGGCCCTCAAGGTGCTGCGCGCGGACCATGCGCGTGACAGCACCTTCGTGCAGCGCTTCTTCCAGGAGGCGCGCACGGTCAATCAGATCAACCACGAGCACATCGTGGAGATCTTCGACTTCGTGGACGAGGGCGCGGAGGGCCGCGTCTACTGCGTCATGGAGTTGCTGCGCGGCCAGAGCCTGGCCACGCTGCTGAAGTCCGAGCCCATCACGCTCGCGCGCATCCAGCGCATCGCGGTGCAGGTCTGCACCGCGTTGGGGGCCGCGCACCAGGTAGGCGTGGTGCACCGGGACATCAAGCCGGACAACCTCTTCATCATCCAGCGTGGCGGCCAGCCGGACTTCGTGAAGGTGCTGGACTTCGGCGTGGCGAAGCTGATGGCCGCGCAGGGGGGCGTCTCCAGCACGCTGGATGGGACCATCATCGGCACGCCCGCGTACATGTCCCCCGAGCAGGCGGCGGGTCTGCCCGTGGACCACCGCGCGGACATCTACGCGGTGGGCAACATCCTCTACGAACTGGTGGTGGGGCACCCGCCCTTCGAGTCCACCGCGTTCGGTCAGCTCGTGGTGCAGATCATCACGCAGGCGCCGCCCGCGCTCCCCGCGACGTTGCCCTCGGGCGAGCCGCTGCCCGCGGAGTTCTCCGAGCTGGTCATGCGCTGTCTGGCGAAGGAGCCCGAGGCGCGGCCGCAGCAGTTGGCGGAGGTCACCACGGCGCTGCTCCTGCTGCGCCCCGTGTTCGACGATGCCTCGCTCGACGGAGGGCGCCGGCCTTCGGGTGAGTTCGTGCGCGTGGACCGCGCGACGCCCGCGCTCGGCACCGCGAGTCTGTCTTTGGGGAGCGGTGTCCCGGACAGCACGTTGGCGGAGACGCTGGACCGTGCGCAGCCTCCCCGAGACGCAGCCGCGCCTCGCGCGACGCCGGCGGGGCTGCCAGCGCTGGTGGCGGCCACGGAGGTCGCGGGCTCGCCAGGGCTGCCGCCCGGCCTGAACGCGCCCGTGGGGGGAGAGGCCGCGGAGCGAGCCTCCGCGACCGGGCTCCCCGCGGCGCGGAGTCCCTGGCCCACGGTCCTGAGCAATCGTCGGATGGCGCTGGGGCTCGCGGTGCTGGCCTTGGTCGTGTCGGTGGGGGCGCTGGCCTGGCGTGGGATGAAGGGCCGCGCCGCGCCCGAGTCCGCGCCTGCGGTAGTCGCGATGGCCGCGCCGGTGCCCGCGCTGGCGTCGGTGCCCACGTCGGTCGCGGCCGTGCCGCCGCCTCCCGCTGAGTCGGCAGCGCTCATCACGCTCAAGGTCAGCTCGTTCCCACAGGGCGCGCACGTGATGCGCTCGGATACGGGGGAGTTGCTGGGGCTGACGCCGCTGGTGACGCAGGTCCCGCGCGAGGGGGCCCTGCTGGGGTTGCGCGTGGAGCTGTCGGGCTACATGTCCCTGGAGCGCGAGGTGCGGCTCGACGCGAGCGAGGCCGAGTTGGTGGTGCCGCTGGTGAAGGCTCGCCCCGCGCCGCGTCCGCCACCTGCGCCCGCGCGGCAGCCGCCGGCTCGCAAGGGCGCTCGGCGGACGGTCGTGGCGCCCGCGGCCTCGCACGGGGCGCGGTGAGGCTCAGCGCGACGGGGGAAGCGAGGCCTGGGCGATGACCTTCTCGGCGATGCGCGCGATGCGGTCGTTGAAGCCGTCGGCGTCGTGGAAGGTGAGCCGCACGTCGCCTACCTGAAGTTTCGCGCCGGGTTGCAGGCGCCGGGGTTGTTCGGGCTCCAGCGTCTCGCCATCGAGCGTCACCGGGCGCGCCTGCGCCACGCGCTCCACCCACCATTGTCCATCCGGCGTGGGCGAGAGGGTGAGCTGCTCGCGCGACACCGTGGCGTCATTCACGACGAAGGTGTTCTGCGCGGCCCGTCCCAGCTTGAGCGCGCCTCGCTCGGCCAACGCCACCAACTCGAAACACATCGCGTCGCCAGCAGGCAGGCAGTCGCGCAGGTCCATCAAAGGCAGGCGCGTGGTGGCGACATTCTGCTCGGTGGCCTCGGGGACGTTCCACGCGCCTGCCTCCCACACCAGCCACGGGTGTGCGTACTTGGCGCGGAACTTCTCCTTGAGGGCCATGTGCTGCCGCAAGAGCAGGGAGAGCAGCAGGGATCGAGCCATGACGGGAGAGATAACCTTCCTGAGGCGGGCTGGCGGTCGCGGTCATTCGAGGATGTCCACGAATGATCGGAACCCGGGCCTGGAGTGCCCCACTCGCGCCAGTGCCTGAGCCTGTAGTACACCCGCGCCTATCTCTTTCCATCCGATTCTGGAGAGTTCATGCGCCGCCTGCTGATTGCCTCGCTCCTGTTGCTGTTGCCTGCCTGCAAGGGGGAGACGGCCAAGGACGTCACCGCCTCGGTGGTGGGGAAGACGGTGGAGGTGGCCAAGGGTGCGGGCAGCGGCGTGGTGGAGGGATTGAAGGAGGGGCGTAAGGGCGCAGTGAGCACGGACGGCTCGCACACCCTGTCCACGCCCGAGGAAGTCTTCGCCAGCGTGGAGCTCGGCGTGCTGGGCGTGAAGCCGGCGGAGGGTGGGGGCGTGGAGGTGCAGCTGTCCGTGGAGAACAAGACGCCCGCGCCGTTGCACCTGCTCGGCTTGCAGGAAGGTGGCGGCGCGCAGCTGGTGGATACGGAGGGTTTCTCCACGCAGCTTCAGACGCGCTCGCCTGGGCAGGCCTCGGACTCCATCAAGGTGCCGCCCACGTCAAAGGTGAAGGCGAGTGTCTTCTTCGAGGGCGAAGCAGCCAAGGCCGCGCGCGTTCGCCTGTGGGGGCGCGAGTTCCCGGTGCCCGCGGGCGCCAAGGCCGCGGCGACCACCGCCGCGCCGAAGCCGTAGTCGCGGCCCTCACGGAAACACGACGGTGCCATCCGGTGCCGTCGTGGTGTGCGTGCCCAAGGCTTCGGACACGCTGATGAGCAGCTCCGCGACCCCCGAGTCCGTTGCGCGGCCCGGTGCCTCACCCGCGAGGCCCGCGCGAAGCGGCAGGGCGCTCACGTCCGACACCGCGCCGTCCGCCGCGAGCTGGAAGCGCAGCACGTAGGCATCCTTCACCGCGGTGCACCGGCACGAAAAGGCGAGGTTGCCCAGCGAGTAGGCGATGACGCCCTGGCCGTGTCGCTCCACACCTTGCGGCGCATGCGGCCCGTGGCCCAGCACCGCGGAGGCACCTGCCTCGATGAGCGCGTGCGCCAGCGTGCGCTGGGCGCGCGTTGGCAGGTTGGAGTTCGTGGTCCCCCAATGCAGCGATAACAACACGGGGCCTGTCTTTCGCGCGGCGCGCACGGCCGCGGTCAACGCGCGTGCCTCGTCGCGTGTGGGCTCTCGGGGCAGGTCGCGCGCGAGCACTGTGACCTGCAATCCCTGTCGTTCGACCGAGGCGGGCTCGCGCGCCAGGGCCGGCTGGATGCCCGCCGCGCGCAGCGCGCCCGCGGTGTCCTGCCTGCCCGCCACGCCCGCATCCAGCGCGTGGTTGTTCTCCAACGAGACCACGTCCACTCGGCCCGCCAAGGAGTGGGCCCACGAGGGCGGCGCGGCGAAGCGGACCCGAGGCGCGCGCGGTGTCCCGTCGGCGTCCAATCCCTGCTCATGCGCGCGCGCGGTGAGCGGGCCCTCCAGGTTCACCACGCGCACGTCTCCCTCCAGCAAGGAGGGCAGGGCCTCCAGCACGGCGGGCGTCGTCCGCGCGCCGAGTTGCAGGTCACCCGCCGCGCTCACCCGCAGCGACGCGGAGGGCGCGGCGGACAGGAGCAGGACGAGCGTGGGGACGAGCAAGGCGGGCTCCGGCTCAGAGCTTCCGCGCGATGGCCCGCGCCAGCCGCCCGGCGGCCTGCGGATCCAATGACAGGAAGAGACACGGCTCGGTGACCTCCAGCTCCTGGAGCCGCGGCTGGCCCGTGTTGTCCGTGGCCACGTCCACGCGGGCATACCGCAAGGGTTGGCCCACCGCCGCGATGACCTGCTCCGCCAGCTTCAGCTCCGCGGCGTTCTCGGGGGTGAACGCACGCGGCTCCGAGAAGCTCCGCGGCGCGCTCTTCAGCGTGGGCGGGCGGTGCACGGCGTGGCTGAACTCGCCGTCGAAGAAGATGTATGCCCGCTCGCCCTCGCGCTCGAACGCGGTGAGGTAGGGCTGCACCATGACCTCGCACTCCCGAGCCATCTCCTCCACGCGCGCGCTCGCGGTCCCCGCCTCCGCGCGAGGCAGGACGTAGGTCTTCAGCGCGCCCGCGGACACGGCGGGCTTGAGCACCACCGCGTCCCAGCTCCGCTCGCGCATCACGGCGCCCACGTCCAACGTGCCGCCCTGCGGGACCCAGACGGTGTCCGTCACCGACACGCCCTTGGCGGTCAGCTCGCGCAGGTAGCTCTTGTGCGTGTTCCAGCGCAGGACGTCCGCGGGATTGTGAAGCTGGGTCAGCTTCGAGACCTTGGAGGCCCACGCGACGAAGGTGTCTCGGCGCAGGTGGCTGTCCCAGGTGCTGCGCACGACGGACAGGCGGGCCGTGCGCCAGTCCATCGTCGGGTCATCCCAGATGACTGGGTTTGCATCCAGGCCCAGCGCTCGCAGCGCGGGCAGCAGG
The DNA here is from genome assembly GCF_019039035.1 of Citreicoccus inhibens. GTDB lineage: Bacteria > Myxococcota > Myxococcia > Myxococcales > Myxococcaceae > Citreicoccus > Citreicoccus inhibens. The sequence continues at coordinate 51,172 of NZ_JAHNZT010000024.1, forward strand.
CCTGCGTCAAAGGGTTCGAGCTGGGGCAGCCCTTGAAAGGTGAGGATCGCGACGTCCATGCGAGGTGCTCCGTCGAGGCAGGCGCGAGGTTGTAGCGCGGGCCCGGAGGGATTGCTCGCGCAGCGTGGCCGTTCCTCAGGCGGGACGCGCGGCGTTCGCTCGCGGTGTCAGCGCGATGCTCTCCGCGGGCGCATCGTGGGCGCGGCGTGAGTGGTCCATCGCCTCGCGGGCGATCCGGGCCAGCTCCGCCTGCCCGCGCGGAAAGGGAGCAGCCAGTCCTTCCAGCGCGAGGAGTTGCTGCCGCAGCTCGGCGCCATCCGCGGTGCGGCGCGCGGGGTCTCGCTCCAGCAGGCGCATCACCACCGCGTCCAGCGCGACGGGCACCGCGGGGTTGAGCCGCGACGGCGGCACCAGCTCTTGATCCACGGCGGCGCGCATCAGCCGTTCCTCCGAGTCACCCGTCAAGGCGCGGTGGCCGGTGAGCGCCTCGTGCAGCGTGAGCCCGAGGGCGAACAGGTCCGCGCGCCCGTCGAAGGGACGCCCCAACGCCTGCTCTGGCGCCATGTAGCCCAGCTTGCCGCGCACGCCACCCGCCACGGTGAGCTGCGCGCGCGCCGCATCGCGGGCGATGCCGAAGTCGGACAGCTTCACCTCGCCAATGCGAGACACCAGGATGTTGGGCGGATTCACGTCGCGGTGCACCAGTCGCAGCGGCGCGCCGTCCGGGCCGGTGCGGCGGTGCACATAGTCCAGCGCCGAGGCCAGCTCCGCCGCCAGGAAGGTGGCCGCCGGCACGGGCAGCGGAAGCCGGCCGAGCTGCTTCATCAAGCCGCTGAGCGGCAAGCCGTCCACGAACTCCATGGCCAGGAAGTACGTGCCCGCGTGCCGGCCCAGGTCGAACACCTGGATGATGTTCGGATGGTTGAGGGTGGAGCACAGCTCCGCCTCGCGGCGGAACATGGCGAGGAAGCTGGCGTCGTCCGCGAAGGCGGGGAGGATGCGCTTGAGGGCCACCTGCTTCTCGAAGCCGCCCTCGGGCGAGTACGTGGCGCGGTACACCTCCGCCATGCCGCCCGCGCCCACGCGCTCGTGCAGCACGTACTTGCCCATGACCTCCTGCTCGCGCAGCGCGGCCAGCGCGTCCCGCGTGCGGCTGAGGAAGTGGCGCGCGAGGATGGCCGTGAGCGCGCCCGCCGCGACGAAGAAGAACGCCCGCACCAGGATGAACAGCGGCGAGAGCGTGACGAGCGGCTGCTCCGGCAAGAGGGGCCGCACGAACCCGAAGTAGATGCCCGCGTACTCGGCGGCCACCAGCACGCCCGCCGCGAGCGCCAGCCGGGGGCTGCTGCGCAGCGCGGCCAGGGTGACGAGGCTGCCCCAGATGACGAGGGTGGGCGCCGTGAGCGCGTAGACCGGGCCCTGGTAGCGCAGGTCGAACGCCAGCACCACCGCGGGGATGCTCACCTCGATGGCCACGTTCAGCCACGGCACCGCGGGGTGGAACACGCCCGCGCGCAGGATGCGCCACATCGCCCCGTAGTAGAGGCAGAGCACCGCCGCCAACCCGATGAGCGCGCGCGTCAGGCCCCAGCCCAGCGACTGTCCGAGCGCCGCCGCCACCACGATGCAGAGCCCCGAGAGCGCCGCCATGAAGCGCGCCACGGACAGCTCCCGCGCCTGCGCGTCGCGGCGCAGGTGCCCTTCGAGAAAGCGGGAGACGGCGCTGGACGGGGTGCGGGTGACCATAAGCCCGCGACTCTAGAGAACGCGCTCTCTTCCGTGCACGGGGCCCCCCGTACCCGGGGTGGGAATTCACCTCACCTGATGGCACCTACCAGAGCGGATTCGTCCCTGGGTGGGTGGACTTGGCCGGTCAGGTGTCGCTGAAATGTTTCACGGCCCAACCATTTCGCGTGAAAGAGGACGGGTCTCATCCATCAAAGCTCGGCCCCGTGTCGGGAGGCTTCATGCGCATCACCCCCCGCTATCTGCTGATCGCGCTCAGCGCGGTCCTACTTCTAAGCACCGCTTGCGGTGACGACGACAAATGCAAGGACGGTGAGCAGTGCGGCTCCGCTGTCTGTGGGAACGGGAAGAAGGAGGCCGGCGAGCAGTGTGACGACGGCAACAAGGTCAACGGCGATGGCTGCGAGGCGAACTGTACGACGACGCCCGGCTCCGCCCAATGTGGCAATGGCGTCACGGAGACCGGCGAGCAGTGCGATGACGGCAACCGGGTGAACGGCGACGGTTGCGAGAACGACTGCACGACGACGCCGAGCCAGGCCCACTGTGGCAACGGCCGCGTGGAGACCGGCGAGCAGTGTGACGACGGCAACCAGGTGGCGGGCGACGGCTGCGAGAACGACTGCACGACGACGCCGGGCTTCGCTGTCTGTGGCAACGGCCGCGTGGAGACCGGCGAGCAGTGCGACGACGGCAACGTGGTGGACGGCGACGGCTGCGAGGCGACCTGCAAGTTCACGCCGGCGGGCCCCTCGGCCACGGTGTGCCCGGGCGCGCCGGCGGCTCCGCTGCCGGGCGATGCCACGTGCGCGGTGACGAAGGCGGGCAATGGCGCGCGCCTGTTCACGGGCGTGGTGCTGAAGGACGGCGAGACGCTGATGGGCGGCCAGGTGCTGGTGGACGCGCAGGGCGTCATCCAGTGCTCCGCGTGTGACTGCTCGGCCGCCGCGGGCGCCGCCGAGGCCACGCAGGTGTCGTGCCCCCGCGGTGTCATCTCCCCGGGCCTCATCAACCCGCACGAGCACATCCTCTATCCAGGTGCCCCGGTGGCGGGCACCGCCGAGCGCTATGAGCACCGGCATGACTGGCGCACGGGCGCCAACGGCCACACGAAGCTCACCAACCCGTCCAACTCCAAGGCGGACATCATCCGCTGGCAGGAGCTGCGGCAGATGCTCGCGGGCACCACGTCCATCGCGGGCGCGGGCGGCCAGCCGGGCCTCCTGCGCAACCTGGACGTCTCCGCGGTGGCGCAGCAGGAGGGGCTGGGCGAGGGCTACGCGGACTCGGACACCTTCCCGCTGGGTGACTCCTCCGGCACGACGCTGACGAGCGGCTGCAGCTACGCCTCGATGCCCACGTCCAGCGGCCTGCCGAAGACGGCGGCCTACCTGCCGCACATCTCCGAGGGCATCGGCCTGACGGCGCTCAACGAGTTCCGCTGCTTGTCGCAGGGCAGCAGCAACGTGCTGTTCGGCCGCACGGCCATCATCCACGGCGTGGGCCTCACGGCGAAGGAGATCGCCGCGATGGCGGAGCGTGGCACCGGGCTCATCTGGTCGCCGCGTTCCAACGTGTCGCTGTATGGCGAGACGGCGATGGTGACGGCGTACAAGCACCAGGGCGTGAGCATCGCGCTGGGCACGGACTGGCTGAAGTCCGGCTCCATGAACCTGCTGCGCGAGCTGCAGTGCGCGGACTACCTCAACAGCACGCGCTACGCGCACGAGTTCACCGACGAGCAGCTCTGGCGCATGGTGACGGCGAACGCCGCCGACTTGACGGACGTCTTCGAGAAGGTGGGCCGCATCGCGCCAGGCAAGGTGGCGGACCTGGCCATCTACCGCCTGCGCGTCTTCTACGGCCGGCCGCACCGCGCGGTGGTGACGGCGAACGCCGAGGACGTGGTGCTGACCATGCGCGGCGGCAAGCCGCTCTATGGCGACCAGACGCTGATGAACGGGCTGAAGGGCTCGGACACGTGTGACGCGATGGATGTGTGTGGCACGGCGAAGTCGGTGTGCCTCACCTCGGAGATTGGCAAGGACCTGGCGGCCCTGCAGGCGTCGCCGGACACGGCCAATGCCTATCCGCTGTTCGCGTGCGGTGGCACGCCCAAGGACGAGCCGGTGTGCGAGCCGCGTCGCGACTCGCAGGGCGCGTCGTGGCCCAATGCCTCGCAGTTTGGCTCCACGGTCTACTCGAGCGAGGCGCGCGCGGATGACCCGGATGCGGACGGCATTCCGAGCGGCAGCGACAACTGCCCCACGGTCTTCAACCCGGTGCGCCCGATGGACAACGGCGTGCAGGCGGACTCGGACGGCGATGGCGTGGGCGATGCGTGTGACCCGTGCCCGCTGGAGGCCAATGTCACCAGCTGTCAGCTGAGCCACGCGCCGGACGATGACGACGCCGACGGCGTGCCGACGTGGCGGGACAACTGCCCGTTCGTGGCGAACGCGGACCAGAAGGACTCGGACGGCGACGGCAAGGGCGACGTCTGCGACGGCTGCCCGCTGGACGCGAGCTCCGCGTGCGCCACGCCTGATCCGACGGACGTGGACAACGACGGCATCCTCACGCCGACGGATAACTGCCCGTTCGTGGCGAACGTGGACCAGAAGGACACGGATGGCGACGGCATGGGTGACGCGTGCGACCCCTGCCCGGTGCCCAACGCGGGCGGTATCGCGTGTGCGCTGACGGTCTACGACGTGAAGACGACGCCGCGCACGGGTCTGGCTTCGCTCGTGGGCGCCAAGGTGGCGGTGTCCGACGTCATCGTCACCGCGGTGGATGTCACGGCGACGAGCGGCTACTGGGTGCAGGTGGCCAACCCGCCGGCGGGCAAGGGCCCGGAGAACTCGGGTCTGTTCGTGTACGGCCTGAAGGCGGACGTCGCGGTGGGTGACCGCATCAACATCACCGAGGGCGTGCTGAAGGACTACTTCGGTCTGCTCGAGTTGACGAACGTGAAGCTGACGAAGGTGAGCAGCGGCAACCCGCCGCCCGCGCCGGTGGTGGTCCGCACGGACGCGGTGCGCACGGGTGGCCCGAGCGCGCAGGCCCTAGAGGGTGTGGTGCTGGAGGTCCGCGACCTCTGGACGACGGGGCCTGAGAACGCGAAGCGCGAGTTCACCGTCGATGAGAACCACTCGGGTGATCCGACGAAGGCGGGCCTGATGGTGGATGACCAGGCCTTCTCGTACCCCACCCAGACGGTGGGCACGTTCTACCGCGTCCTGCGCGGCGTGCTGACGTACACCTTCAGCAACTCCAAGCTGCTGCCGCGTGGCGCGGAGGACATGCAGGGTGTGTTGCCCGCGCTGACGGCCTTCACGTCCGGCGGGTATGCGCGCGTCGGCGACACGGTGGCCTTCCCGCAGGCGCTGACGGTGACGATGGCCTCCACGTACGCGTCGGACATCACGGTGACCGTGACGTCGAGCGACCCGAGCGTGCTGAGCGTGCCGGGGGGACAGGTCGTCATCCCGAAGAACCAGACGAGCGTGACGGTGCCGGTGACGGCGGGTGCCCAGGCCGCGAGCGTCACGCTGACGGCGACGTCGGGAACCTCCTCGCTCTCCACGAACCTCCGGGTGCTGGGGACGAACGAGACGCCCGTCGTGACGGGCATCACGCCGACGACGGTGTCGGTCGCGCCCGGCGGGACGGTGTCGTTCACGGTGTCGTTGGACCGGCCGGCTCCTGCTGGCGCGGTGCTGGACCTGACGGCTTCGCCCGCTGCGGACTTCGGGACGTTCACCCCGAGCACCACGGTGAAGAACGCGATGGTGGCGACGTTCAGCTTCACGGCGGACGAGACCACGACGGTGACGGCCGGTCAGGTGACGGCCTCGCTGGGGGGCGGCTCCGCGACCGCGAACGTGGCGGTGCTCCTGGACGCGGCGCGGCTGGTGTCGCTCACGCCGTCGGGCGCGGTGTCTGTGAATGCGGGTGGCACGCAGGTGTTCACCCTGACGGTGACGCCGGCGCCGGCTGCGCCGATCCAGGTGCAGGTGGCGGCGGTTCCGCCCGCGGGGAGCGCTCCGTTCGGTGCGCTGGACACGCAGGCGGTCACGGTGGATGCGGGCGCGACGACGGCGACCTTCACCTTCACCGCGAACGCGGCGGGCGAGGGTTCGGGCAGCGTGACGGCCTCGCTCAACGGCGTGACGCGCAGCACGGCGGTCACGGTGGTTCCGCCGCCGGCGAAGCTCGCGAGCATCTCGCCTGCGTTGGCGACGGTGAACACGGGGGCGACGCAGGTGTTCACGGTGTCGCTGGACCGCAAGGCGCCGGTGGGTGGTGTCAACGTGGCGCTGGCGCTGACCTCGGGCGTGGGGGCGTTTGTGCCGGATACGACGACCGCCGTGACGATCCCCGAGGGCAGCCAGTCCGCGACGGTGACGTTCAAGGCGGCCGCCACGGCTGGGACGGGGACGCTCACCGCGAGCTACGACGGAGTGACGAAGTCGTCGGCCATCACGGTGGTGGTCCCGGTTCCCAAGGGGCACGTGGTCATCAGCGAGATCTCGGGTGCCGGGTTGACCGTGAACGCGGATGACTTCGTCGAGCTGTACAACCCGACTGACGTCGACATCGACATCAGCGGTTGGAAGCTGCAGTACCGCACGGCCAGCACGACCAGCACGACGGTCAACTACACGGTCCTCGTGACGATTCCCTCGGGCAAGACGATCAAGGCCCACGGGTACTTCCTGATCGCGAACGACGGATATGTGGCGGGTTCGCCGACCGTGGCCGCGGACATGTCCTGGGGCTCGACGGATATCTCTGGCTCCGCGGGCAATGTTCGTCTGGGCGATGCGACGGTGGCGGTCGACCCGAACGTGACCACGGGAGTCGTCGACACGGTGGGCTACGGTACGGGCCGCGTCGTTGTCGAGACCGAGGCTGCGCCGTCACCTCCAGGCAAGGGCGGCAGCATCGAGCGCAAGGCGCTCGCTACCTCCACGTCCGCGAGCATGGGGGCGGGTGGCGCGGATGCCCTCAAGGGGAACGGTAGCGACACGGACAACAACAAGAATGACTTCGTCACGCGCGCGGTGAGAGATCCGCAGAACGCCGCGAGCCCGACGGAGCAGCCGTAGTCGCTTCCTGAAGTCTTGAAGTCAGGGCCCTCGCCTCGATGTGTGGAGGCGAGGGCCCTTTTGCGTTGAAAGGCCGCGAAGTGCGGCCCAAGGGGGGCTGCGAGTGGTCAGCCGTTGTCCGTGATGGGGGAAGGACTCATGGCGCTCGAGCATCTTTGGGCCCCATCTCTCAGGGGCTTGTGGCTCGTAGTCTTTCGGGGGCGCGAGCGAAGCCTCGCACGAGACTTGTCTCGGCTTTCGGCCAAAGAGGTGTCTCCGTGTTCGCATGTGGTGAGAGCCCTGCTGACTTCGCGGAGAGCGTCTGGCGCCACTTTCATCTGGCTCCGAACTCTCTCTTTCTGTGCCTGTCAGGAGGGGGCAACTGGAGCGCTCGGGTGAGCAAACCACGAGAACTGGGCTCTGCACGGCTCGTTTCCAGGCTGACGAAATCGTGGAGGAGAATGGCAACCTCCGGCTCCGGTACTCGGGATTCCACTGGGGAACCCTCACGCTTTCGGGGCTGGCTCCTCACAACCGTGCGAGGGTTCTGGCCACGCTCCGACTCCGACCGAACGGCTGAACAGTTCATTCTCTTCAGCCCACCTGGATACCTGCTCCATGAGTTCTCGAGCCAACGACCCCCTCTGCATGTAGCCCGACAGTGATGGAGACGAGTATGGTTGAACACGAAATGCAACATGTAATCCAGTCGGATTTCTTGGGCGAATTTCATTTGCCGCTGCATTTGTTTTTTTCAGGGATACTCCGGTGTCACGACGGGGACGTATAACAAGGCGAATCCGCTTGAACTTGGACCTTATTCGCACCCACCACACCCTTGGCCGTAGCTTGAATTGGAGGTGAGATGAGACGGTTTTTGTGTGTCATTTGGCTTTCTTTCCTGGCGTCCTGCATTATGGGCTTGTCGGTGGTTCGTGTGGGGCAGAGTGCGGTGCTGCCGGCGGAGATTTCTGTATCCTGTATTAAGCAGGTGCTGAGTGGGCCGGAGTTCAAGGAGTGGGCGAACTCCCGCCAGCACGCAATGGGCTGGATTATTGATGCCCCTCAAGCCTTTAGTGGGGATCGGGGTTTTGGGGAAAGAGTCTCGATTCAGCAATTCACAAGGAGGGAAGGGGTAGAGGTGTTGGTTCTCATTGCTGCAAGATCTCGCGCCGGGAACACAACTCCCGAGCAGTGGCGGATGGGGGAGACTTTTACTCGGACAGTCATGCAGGCTATTTTGAATTCCTGCATAGAGGATAAAACTCTGGTCACAGTGAGGTGCTACCGAGAGACGGGCGAGAGTCTGGATGCGCCCTGTCTTTCCGGGTGATGCGTTCGTGTCGAAAGGAAGGCCGGAGTTCGATCGAGGGGTGGGGGCGCGATTTTCCGCACATGCCTCCCTGCGCAGGGCGCGGGCTATGCTCTTGGGTATGGCCCCGTTCGACTGGTCCACGCGTCTTCTTTTGGTCTGGCAGTCAAGGCTTCGCTGGCTGCTGGGTGCCGCCAGTCTCCTGGTGGCCTCGCCGGCCTGGGCCCAGAGGGCGGAGACTGCCCTGGGGGCTCTATTCACCGGGGCGGTTGTCGCGAGTGGGGCGATCTTCGTGATCATCGTGGGACTGGTGGTGCTCGGACTCAACCAGTCCAAGGCTCAGCGCAGCATTCCCATTGCCCTGGGGGTCCTCACCGGCGTGGCGCAGGCATGCGCCGGCGTCGCGGGGTTGCTCTTCTTTTTGGCCGGGTCCATCCGAGCCCTGCTCCTCAATGGCCCCATCCCGTACGACGGCGCCTTCGTCCTGTGCTCCGGCGGCTTGCTGGCCCTCGGGGTTCATGAGGTCCGCGCGGCCTGGAGGGCGCGGGCTCCAGCCTCGGTGCCTCCTCCCTCGACGCAGGGACGGATCAGCTGAAGAGGCGGGTGGCTCCTTCGCAGGAGCGGCAGGCTTGGACTCCGAGGTTCAAGGAGTCGCTGACCATGGACTCCATGGCTTTTGCTGCGTCCTGGAACTCGTAGGGGCCTCACCTGGAAACCGCAGGCCCAGCAGTCGATGGCGCTGCACGTATCACAGGTGTGCCAGCGCCTCACGAGCGACGGGCCGCGGCCGTGCACCGCGTCGCAGGCATTGCACCGTCGTCTTGGTCCAGGCATGGGCCGGCTGGTCGAAGGGGACAGGGAGCAGACACCTCGCGCGTACCATGTCTTGATAGGGAATGGGAGGCGGTACCCCGTCCGCAATCGTGAGAGGGTTCTGGTGCCGCTCTGCCCTCGAACGCTCAGTTGCGGAGTCGGGTGGGGCCGGCGCGGTTTGCCTTGCACCGGCCATTTCACGCAGGGCGTGGGCTATGCTCTGGCGCATGGCTCCGTTCGACTGGTCCACGCGGCTTCTTTCGGTTCGACAGTCATGGCTTCGCTGGTTGCTGGGTGCCGCCAGTCTTCTGGTGGCATCGTCCGCCTGGGCCGGGAGGGCGGTGGAGGACCCCGATGCGGAGTTGAGAGAAATTCTCATCGTGAATGTCCTGGTCGTGGTGGTCGTCCTGGGGCTGGTGTTCCTGGGACTCAACCAGTCCAAGGGCCAACGCCTCGTCCCCATCGCCTTGGGAGTCCTCACCGGCGTGGTGCAGGCGTGCGCCGGAGTCGCGGGGTTGCTCTTCTTCTTGGCCGGGTCCATCCGAGCCCTGCTCCACAGTGGCTCCACCTCGGTCGATGGCGCGGTCACCTTCGTCCTGTGCACCAGCGGCTTGCTGGCCCTCGGGCTCTATGAGGTTCGTGTGGCCTGGCGGGCTCGGGCCCCGGCAGCGGCCCCTCCTTCGTCGCCGCCAGGTCCGGTCAGCTGAACAGGCGGGTGGAGCCTTCGCAGGAACGACAGGCTCGGACCCCGGGGTTCGAGTAGTCGCGAATCATGGCGTCCATGACTTCGTCCGCGTCCTGGAACTCGTACAGGCGCAGTCGGAAGCCGCAGGCCCAGCAGTAGATGGCGCTGCATGTGTCGCAGATGTGCCAGCGCCTCGCGAGCGACGGGAACCGGCCGTGTACCGCGTCGCAGGTATTGCACATCAGGTTCCGGCTCGACTCCTCCGGGTTCGGCACGTTCCACTTGTAGATGACCCGCTTGCGCAACACGTAGTTGTCTTGAAACTCCGTGTTCAAGGTCTGCAAGTTGTTCACGTGGTACTGCATGTAATGCAAATGCGACGTCGCCGGGAAGGCCGCCGCCAGCATCCCAAGGTGGTTGTTGTAATAGGTCGTGATCGTCTTCGTCCAGGCGTGCGACTCCTGGTCGTGCCCGTGCAACTGCTTCAGCGAGTTCCCCAGCGGGACATGGAACGGGAATCTCGCGCGCACCATGTCTTGATAGGGAATGGGCACGCAGTACCCCGTCCGCTGATTCTCCAACATGAACGCCGGCGTCGAGGTGTTGAAGTTCGGGTCGTACACCAACGTCGCGAACAGGCTCGTGTTGAACGAGATGGGGAACCCTCCGCTCCCCACCAGCGAGTCCACGTCGTGGTCCGTGCCTCGGTAGAGCAGCAGCCTCCCCGCGCTCTCCATCTCCACCCGCATCGCGGCCCGCAGGCTCCGGATGAGGATGTCCACCCGCGTGCGGATGGGATTGTTCCCGTTGAGTCGCTGGCCCAGCGAAATCTGGCTCGCCACGTTCACGGGGTTCAAATACCGGAACCCGGACTGACGGGCTCCCGCGCGCAGGATGTGGGCTCGGAACAGCGCCAGCTCCGGGTTCGCCAATCTCCAAATCTGCGCGCCTGACAGCGGGAAGTGCTGCTCGTGCACGGTCAGCAGGGGGCGCAGCTTGTCGGTGATGAGCACGTTCATCCCGAGCGAGCAGTTCACGTTCTCCGCCGCCAGGTTGACGGCCGGGTCCACGATGGCCGCCTCGTACTGTGCCATCGGCTCCAGGTCCCACTGGTTGAACGCCGCGAGCGTCTCCTCCTGCTCCATCAGCGCGTTGAGGTACATGACCTCGTAGAGCGTCCTGGGGATGAAGATGAGCCCGTAGACATGGGGGTGAATCGTGGCGTTCCGGTTGGTGAGCTGTTGCTGGACCGTGGTCGCGCGGTTGCGCACCGCTTGCTCCACCGCCGTGAACGCTTGTCCCTCCAACATCACCCCGTTCGCCACGTTAAGCCGGTGCTGGTGCACCACATGGAACGGTGAATGGGGATGCAGGATGTTCTGGTAGATGTTTCGGTATTCCGCGCTGCTCAGCCGGCCCAGGGGATGCCCCGGCCGACTCTTGATGACAACGAACTCCCCATAACCATCCGGTACGAGCGGCATCGCGTGGGACCCCCATCCCAGGACCGACTGCGCGATAGCCTATCAAACACTGGAAGACGTGTTGGCGCGGGAGCGCCCGCGCGGCTCAGGACCCCGAGGGTGCGGGCCGCAGACCCGACGCGACGAGTCCATCCAGCGCGGCCATGACCGGGTTGTAGTCCACGCTGGTGCGAAACAGGTTCTGGTGCAGCAGGAGTCCCAGGTAGCTGCCCATCAAGGTGTGCGCCAGATGTTGCGGCTCCATATCGATGCGGAACTCTTGCGTCCGCTGGCCGTAGCGCAGGATGCCGGCGAGCACCTCCACGTAGAGGGCGATCTTCTCGCGGATGGCCTCGGCGACGCGGTCGTTGGACTCGGCGGACTCGGCGGCCACCAGGCTGAAGAAGATGCCGTACTCGCGATGCTGCCCCAGGAAGTGCGTGGTGCGCCGCATGAACGCCAGGAGTTGCTCGCGCGCGGGCAGCTTGCGGTGCTCGGTGAGCAGGTCCACGAACTCGCGGAGGTAGCGCTCGTGCAAGTCCGCGATGGCGGCGAGGAGCAGGTCCTCTTTCGTGGGGAAGTGCCAGTAGAGCGCGCCCGGCGTCATCCGGATGGCGCGGGCGAGGTCCGCCATCGTGGTCGCCAGGTAACCGCGTCGCGCGAACAGCGTGATGGCGGCCTCGAGAATCTCAACCCGAGTCCGCGCCGCGCGCTCCTGCTTGATTTCACGCTTCGCTGGTTCCTTATTCATCTACCCATCAAGCCTACACCTCAGGCGAGCAGCGTCACCTTCACGATTTCCGGCGGCGCGCCCACGCGCAGCGGCGGACCCCAGAAGCCCGTGCCTCGGCTGACGTAGAGGTGATTCTCGCCCTGCTGGAAGTGGCCCTGGTCATTGCGCCAGATGGCCGCGACCGCGAGGGTGAAGGGGAAGAACTGGCCTCCGTGGGTATGCCCGGAGAGTTGCAATCCCATCCCTGCCTGGGCGGCCTCGGACCAGTTGGAGGGCTGATGCGCCAGGAGGACCGAGGCGCGCGAGAGGTCTCTCCCCGCGGTGGCCGCGCCCAGGTCATAGCCTCGCGCGCCGCCTCGGTTGCGCGCGGACCAGTCATCCACCCCCACCAGGTCGAACGAGGCCGCCGCGTCACCGATGCGCACGTGGCGGTTGCGCAACGTGCCAATGCCCAGGCCCTCCAGCGCCTGGGTCCAGGCGTCCGCGTTCCAGTAGTACTCATGGTTGCCGGTGACGAAGTAGGTGCCGGCCCGCGAGCGCAGGTTCGTCAGCGCGGAGACCGCCGGACCCAGGCCCGACACCGTGCCATCCACCAGGTCGCCCGTGATGGCCACCAGGTCTGGCTTCAACGCGTTGCACCGCGCCACCAGCTCATCCATGAAGCGCCGCTGGATGATGGGGCCCACGTGGATGTCGCTCAGGTGGACGAGCGTGAAGCCATCCAGCGCCTTGGGCAGTCCTGGCAGCCGCACCGCCACTTCGCTCACCACGGGCGGATGGAACGCGCGCCACGCGCCGTAACCCACCACGCCGCTGGTCGCCAGCACCGCGCCGCTCGCTCCGGCTCGGGCGAGGAACAGGCGGCGGGCCTCGTCGACCGGAGCGGGAGCCGGGGGCGTGGGCGCCGCGGCCGGTGTCTCACGCGCCGCCTTGCGTGCCTGGAGCTTGCGGCCGAGGGCCTTCACTCCGTCCACCGCGCCCAGCGTCAGCAGCAGGTAGATGGCGATGCCCATCCAGGTCCACACCACCGTGGCCATGGAGAGCAAGGCATTGAGCGGCAGCAGGCGGGTCACGAACCACGAGAGGGTGAGCGGCAGGCACAGCGCGACGAGCAGCACCTTGCCCGCGCGGTGCCACGCGAGGCTCCCGGACGTGTCCCGGAACAGTCGCCGGTACAGGTAGATGTGGGTGAATACCGTGAGGACGCCGATGACGAGCACGAAGAAGACGAAGCGCAGCGCGGTATCCATGGGCTCTCAATACTCACGGGCCACGGGCCCGTCGCAACGAATTCAGAGTGAAGAATCGTCAAGGCGCGTCCAGACGAGGCTCGCCCGCCCGGCGCGCGGGCTCAGAGCTTGAGGCCCTTTCCCAGTCGGCGCAGCAGCGGCTCGACGTCGCTGTCGCTCAAGCCCATCTCCTTCAACTCCAGATGTTTCAAGTGGGGCAGCGCCTTGGGCGACTTGAAGGCCAGGGCGCCTTCCTCGCTCAGGTCATTGCCAGACAGCTCCAGGCGCTCCAGGGCATTCAGCCCCTTGCTCCGCGCCAGCGCCGCCGCGCCCTCGTCACTCAGCTCGTTCCGGTTCAACGCGAGCTGCTCCAGCGTGCCCAGGGTCTTGCACTTCGTGAGCCCTTGCGCGCCCTCGTCGCCGAGGCGAGCGCCGGAGAGGAAGAGTCGCTTCAGGGCGAGCCGATTCGACGCGAGCGCCTGGGCCAGCACCTCGGGGTCCGCCTCTTCCAGTGACAGGCTGAGGACGCGCAGGCCCGTCAGCGTGGGGCTCTTCACCAGGGCCATGACGCCGCCCTCGGAAGGGGCACGGAAGGACAGCACCTCCAGCCTCCCGACGTGGGGCGCGAGCGCCAGCGCCTCCGCGGCGGCCTCCACGCCCGGGCCTTGGATGCGCAGCCAGGTGACTTGCTCGAACCAGGGCTGAGCCGCGGCCTCGGCGAGCGACCTCCCATCGCGCGTCTCCAGCGTCACCTGCCGCACGGGCTCGCGCGCGAGCAGCTCCTTGCCGTGCTGGGCCAGCGCCTCTTCCGGGAGTGAGAGCGATTCGACGTAGCCGCGCGTGAACTCCCAGCGCTGGGCGCCGAGCTTCCGCAAGGGCTCGAGCCAAGCGGAGCTGTGGTCGGCGAGGAGGTCCTCCGCCCTGCGGTTCAGCGTGCGGCGGCGCGCGGGGTCCAGCTTGCCGGTGAGCGCCACCTGCGCCTGGATGAAGTCCGCGCGGGGCGCGTCCGTCTCTCGCAGCGCCGCCGCGTGGGCCAGACGGAGGGCGTTGTTCGCGGGCTCGGCGGCCACCCGGGAAATCCACTTCGCGTCGTCGCTCATGTGGCGAGCAGCTCCTTCACCTCGCGCTGCCAGGTCTCGCCCAGCTCCGGGTGCACCATGCGGACATAGGCCGCATAGCCCTCCAGCCAGCGCCGGAAGTCGGGGCGTCCTCGCGCCTGCGAGTCCACGCCGTGCTTGCGGCAGTTGGCCAGGATGGCCTTGAAGCGGCGGCGCTCGTCGCGGGGAATGGACACGCGCTCGTTCACGGTGAGGCCCGTCACGCGCTGGCGTCCGCCCTGGCGCATCACCCGGCGCTTGGGCCCGTTCTCCGCGAAGCCCTCCTGCTGGAGGATGGCGTTCACCCACCAGAAGAAGCGGCCCAGGCGCTCGGGCGGCTGGCGGAAGGAGAACGACAAGTCATCCGCGTAGCGCGTGTACGTGGCGCCCACCTTCGCGGCCAGCGCGGCGAGGCGCGCGTCCATGCGACGACACACGAGGTTGGCGATGGCGGGCGACGTGGGCGCGCCCTGGGGAAGCACGCCGGGCCACGCGACCGTGCCGTCCGGCAGCTTGGCGCGGTAGGTGGTGAGGCCCGCCAGCGCGGTCGCGACCTCCTCGCCGTAGCCATGCGCCTCGAAGAGGCCCTTCACGCGGCGGAAGTGCACCGAGGGGAAGAAGTCCTCCAGGTCCACGCGCACCACCACCGTGGCGCCCACGTGGGGCTGGGCGTTCGTCACGGTGGAGCGGCCGGGCACGAAGCCGTGCGCGGCGGGGTGCGACGGCATGCGCGCGAGCACCTGTTCCAAGAGCGCGCGCTGCGCGGCCTTCAGCTTGGGGCGCGGCGCGCTCAGGCGTCGCACGCCACCGGAGCGCTTGGGGACCTCGAACTCGACGTAGCTCGAACCGGACTCGGCGCCCGGGCGCATCAGCGCGTCGAGGTCCGCGGTCCCGAGGCCCAAGAGCTTCGCCACGTCCTCGCGCGTGCGCAGCGGGGGCAGCGCCTCGGTGACGGGAGGCGGGCGCTTGCGCACGGCCTTGCTCGTCTCGGGAAAGAGCCCGTAGCTCCAGCCCGTGGGGTTCCAGCCGCCGATGGCCCAGGGGTGCGGATGGCTGGGCGGCTCCTCGCGAGAGTCGGGGGGCGACACGTCCGCGAGCCCCAGCTTTCGCACCGCGGCCCGCGCGGACGCGCTCACTCGCGTGTCCGGGTCCTTCACCAGCCGGCGCAGGAGCCGCGCGGCGCTGGTGCGGTCGAGCAAGAGGGGAATCAGGCGCGCGGCCCGCAGGCGCTCGCGCGCGTCCGGGCTGCGCACGCGGCTTTCGATGGCGTCCTTCCAGGCGCGCGCGACGTAGAAGCGGGCGACCTCGTACTCGGCGAGGCCCTGGTTGTGCTCGAGCAGCTCGACGATGCGGTCGAAGCTGGCCTCGGGGTCCATCATCAGTGGCTTGAGCTCCAGGAGGAGTCCAACCAGGTTCATGTGCCAGGGCTCCAGGGCGGGAAACCGCGGCTCCTGGGACCGCCGCCACCTGCACGGCAGAGGCGGACGAGGTCGAGGAAGCCCGCAAGGCGGACCTCGTACCGCGTCATTCTTCAATGGGAATCAACGGCAGCCGCGACGTGACATCGCGGACGGAAGGCTGGCTGCACGCGGCCCCAGGAGCGCTCCGGATTCCATCACACCCCTTCGCCCTCTTCCAGCAGGGCGAGCAGGGCCTCGCGCGGGCCGCCCGGCGCGCGGCGCACCCGGGCATCCAGCTCTCGTTCGCGGGCCCTCACGCGCTCGCCGTGGGCCCGCATGGCAGGCAGGGCGTCGGGTTCCATCCGCGGGCGGGCGAGCACGTCCAGGTTGTGGCGCAGCTCGCTCCAACTGCGCGGCGCGGTGAGGCTGGCGCTCACGCCGGGTTGGGAGAGCGAGTAGCGGTAGCAGTCCACCGCCGAGGGCAGCACGGCGTCCGGCGCGACCTCGGGCGTGGGGCGCAGCAGGCGGCCGTAGCAGGTGGTGCTGAAGGTGAGCACGCCGGTGCCGCGAGCCTGGGCTTCGGGCAGGAGCGCGGCCTCCGCGCCCGGGTGCGCGGCGCTGTGCCGGGTCATCACGACGGGCCAGGGCGCCCGGTGGAGCGCCTCGCGGGCCAGGTCACGCAGGTGCGTGGAGAAGCCGAAGGCGCGGACCTTCCCCTCGGCGCGCAGCCGCTCCAGCGCCGCGAAGTCTCCGTCGGAGAGCCGCTCCGGGGAGCGCACCCAGAACAGCAGGAAGACATCCAGGCAGGTCGTGCGCAGGCGCCGCAGCGCGGACTCCACGTCGCGGCGGAGGGCGGCTTCACCCGCGTGGTACGTGCCGGCCACCACCACCAGCTCGTCTCGCCGGTCGCGCTGGGCGCGGAGGAACCGCGTGAGGGCGGTGTAGCGAGGCTCCCAGAAGAAGGCGTTCACGCCCGCGTCCCGCGCCTCGAAGAAGGGCTCGGGGGTGGTGAGGTTCGCGCCCGAGAGCACGAGCGGCGAGACGCGCAGGCCGGTGGTGCCCAGGGGGCGCCATGACGCGTGGGCCTCGGGCCGCGGGCGAGGCATCGCGGGCGTTCGCGGGCGCTTGGGCGCGGGCGTGGGGCGGTGGCGCGCGACGGACGGCGCGT
This sequence comes from Citreicoccus inhibens, assembly GCF_019039035.1. Lineage (GTDB taxonomy): Bacteria > Myxococcota > Myxococcia > Myxococcales > Myxococcaceae > Citreicoccus > Citreicoccus inhibens. The sequence continues at coordinate 67,911 of NZ_JAHNZT010000024.1, forward strand.
CGGCGAGGGCGTCGTCGGGGAAGACGAGCGTGAGGGCTTCGAGGTGCGCGGTGAGTTCGTCCGAGGTGGCGGCGCTGTCGAGCGCGGCGCTCAGGCGCTGGAGGGCGGTGGCGTTGGCGTGGCGCAGTCGCCAGGTCCAGACGGCGGGCTGGAGGTCGGGGGCGTCCACCGTGTCGAGGCGCGCGTCGAGCCCGTCGCACGACTCCAGCACGGAGGCCGCGGCGGCGCGCGCCATGGGCGAGGTGTCGTGCGACAGCCGCAGCAGCGCGTGCAGCTCCTCGGGCGCTCGGGTGGGGTCGAGCAGGTCGCACGCGCGGGCGCGCACCCACGGGTCCGGTGATTGCGCGCAGGCGAGCGCCACGTCGCGCGGCTCGGGCGCGTCGTCGTCGGAGGGCTGGCGATTCCAGGCGACCCAGAGGTCGAGCGCGGCGCGCCGCACGCTCGGGTCGGGGTCTTCCACGCAGGCCCGCCGCGCGGTGGAGAGGTCCAGCACCGCCAGGCGGAGCCACGGGTCCTCGTGGCCTTCGGCGTGGGCGCGCTCCTCGGCGCGGAGGGTCCCATTCCGGGCTCGCGCCGTCAGCGCCACGGCGCGCACCGAGGCATCCTCGTCCCGCGAGGCCAGCTCGAGCAGGGACTCATCGTTCAGCAGGGCCGCGGCGGTGGCCACCGCCCGGCGCTCGCGCGTGGAGCGGGCGTGGGGGGCGAACGCGACCAGCGCCCGCGCGAACGCCTCGGCGGCGATGCGCGCGGGGGGCCTTCGCTCCCAGGCGGTCAGGACCTCCGCGCGCACGGCCTCTTCGGGATCCGCGAGCGCGGCGAGCAGCACCTCTCGGCTGTCGGGGTCCGAGGCGAGGCCCGCCAGCGCGGCGCGGCGGATGGACGGCTCCAGGTGTCGCGCGAGCACGCGGCTTCGGGCCAACAGCGCGGGATGGGCCCGACGCGCCGCCACGCGCGTGGCCCAGGCCACGGCGCCGGGGCGCGGGGCCTCTTCCAGCACCCGCGCGGCGAGCACCACGTCCTCCACGGGCGCGCGCTCCATCAGGGCGTAGGCGGCCTGCGCGGCGTGGGGCACCCGGGGCTCATCCAGCCACCGCAGCGCGAGTCGGAGCGCGTCCAGGTCCTGGCGCTCCCGCAGGCGACGGCGCGCCAGCTCGCGCAGCGGCTCGTGTGGGTCCCCCAGCCACTCCACCAGCTCCCGCGCGCTCACCCGGGCGGCGGGGGTGGCCTCCAGCCTCGCCGTCACCACCGCCGGGTCCTCGTTCCCGAGGTCAGGCGCGAGGCGGTCGGGCGGGGTGGGTTCGCGGGTGGACATCGCGGCATTCTAGACACCGGCCGCCCTTCGCGGCGGGGCGCCGACCCCTCGCGAAGTTCATGGCCGGACGAGGAAGCGAGCGCCCCCTCGAAGTGGGTGGTGTGAACACAAACTATCAGCTGATAGAGGGGGGGGATGTTCACCTCGTTCCCTCATCCTGGGCTCTCGTTTCGTGTCGTGCGTTCGCCAGCCGTGCTGGCGTGTCTGGGGCTGTGGCTGTCCGCCTGCCATGGCTCGCCTCCGGCGAAGGAGGAGGCGGACCAGGGGCAGGTCGAGCAGGAGCTGCCCGCGGTCACCTTGGAGGGGATGGACAACGCGCGGCACGTCTTGTGGGGCGCCGTGCGAGGCGACGTGGGCGCGCTGACGGTGGAGGTCTTCGTGGATGGCGTGCGCCTGGGGCGCGCGGACGTGGAGGGGGGGCAGTGGAGCCTGCCGTGGTGGCCCGACGCGAGCGCCCGCGAGGTGGAGGTGGTGGCCTCGCACGTCTCTGGCACCGTGGGGCGCGCGCGCGTGGCGCTGCGCCCGTTGGACCTCTTGGATGCCGCGGGCCTGTACCAGCCCGAGACGCTGCTGACGCTGCCCACCGATTCCACCACGATGACGCGCTACACGCTGGATGGCTCGGTGCCCACGCCCGAGTCGCCGCTCTATTCGGGGCCGCTCGTGCTGTTGGGGGGGCAGGGCCCCGCGCTCCTCTCCGCCATCCCCACCACGGACCTGACGGCGCCTGACCACTGGCGCTGGAAGGTGCCCCGGGGGCCGGTGTCGCTGGCCCACGTCATCCGCGCGCAGGCGTTCGACGGGGAGACGCCCGTGGGGCCGAGCTGGACGCGCACGTACCTGCTGGGCCGCGAGCCGTACACGCTGCCCGTGGTCTCCCTGGTGACGGAGGCCGCGAACCTGTTCGGCGACGCCATGGGCATCTACGTGCCGGGGAGTGCGCACCAGGACTCCCCCGAGGACGGCACGCTGAGCTGGAACACCGGCAACTACATGCAGGATGGCAAGGACTGGGAGCGGCCCGTCCACGTGGAGTTGTTCGAGGCGGATGGCGCGCTCGGGCTCGCGCAGCCCGCGGGCGTGCGCATCCACGGGTCGGGCAGCGCGGTGCTGGCGCAGAAGAGCCTGCGCCTGTACGCGAAGGAGGACTATGGCCCGGAGTGGTTCTCCGGCGCCCTGTTCCCCGAGCTGAACGTGCGGGACTTCAAGCGAATCCTCCTGCGCACGTCCGGGCAGGATCAGATCGTCACGAAGCTGAAGGACTGTGTGCTCCAGGGGCTGCTGCGCGAGACGGCGCTGCCGCTCCAGGCGTGCCGCCCCGCGCTGGTGTTCATCAATGGCGAGTACTGGGGCCTGCACGAGCTGCGCGAGCGCTATGACGAGTACTACCTGAGCGGGCACTACGCGGTGGACCGCAAGAAGGTCGCCATCCTGGAGGGCGCGGGCGGCCTGCTGGACGTGGGCGGGGCGAGCGACGCGCAGGCGTATCAGGACCTGCTCAGCTACGTGCGCACGCATGACCTCGCGGTGCCGGCGTCGTACGCCTACGTCCAGGCCCGCATGGATGTGGACGACTTCATCGACTACCTCATCGCGGAGGTCTACCTCGCGAACACGGACTGGCCGGACAACAACATCCGGATGTGGAGGTACACCGGCAAGGTTGTGGCGGGCGCGCCCGTGGCGCAGGACGGGCGCTGGCGCTGGATGGTGTACGACCTGGACTCGGCGCTGCTCACGGGGCCCGAGGACGACACGCTGACGCGGCTCCTGTCGGACCCCTCGCTCTCGGAGCCTTCCGCGCTGCTGCCGCGCAAGCTGATGGCGTCACCGGACTTCCGGGCGCGGTTCGCCGCGCGCTTCCGCTGGCACCTGGACCACACCTTCGCGCCGGAGCGCGTCGTCGCGGCCATCGACGCGGTGGCCGGACAGTTGGCGCCGGAGATGGCCGAGCACATCCAGCGCTGGAGCTACCCCGCCTCGCTGGCCGTGTGGGAGGCGAGCCTCGACCAGATGCGGGACACCGCCGCGCGGCGTCCCGCCTTCATGCGCCAGGTCCTGGACGAGACCTTCGGTCCTCCTTGAGTCACGGAGGCGGCGGGCCCATGCCGCCGTCGAAGCCCGGCGGCGGACCCATGCCGCCGTCGCCACCGGGGGGCGGGCCCATGCCGCCGTCGCCGCCCGGTCCACCGGGGTTGCCGCCACTGCCTCCCGGCACCTGGCAGCGCGCGGCGTCGAGCGAGGAGCGGATGACGAGCGTCTTCCACGCCAACATCGCGCCGTCCGGCATGCGCTGCGTCTGGAACAGGTAGTCCACGACGGAGTCCGCCGAGACGACGTTGTCGCGCGCGTTCGTCGTGTCTCGCGGCCCGCGCGCGTTGTACAGCGGCTGCGTGTTGACGATTTCGTCGTCCAGCGCGTCGTCGAAGAAGAGCTGCGACGTCACGTACTCCTGGCCGTTGAGCCGCACCGTGAAGTGGATGTGGATGGTGCGGCTGCTGTACCAGCCAGGGAAGCACGTATCGAACTGCACGCGTCCGTTCGCGTCCGTGGTCTGCACGCCGCGGAACCAGCGCGCCGCCACGGCCTTCGCGTCCGCGGACGTGCAGAAGGTGCTCGCGTCCTCTCCCGAGTAGAGGCCCTCGGGCGCCGCGTGCCAGATGTCCACGCTGGCGCCTGGGATGGGCTTGCACGTCTCGTCCACGATGAGGAAGGCCAGGCACACGGGAAGGCCGTCATGGCCCTCGCTGATGTCCTGGCGCTCCAGCGTCCGCGCGTAGCAGGGCCCCAGGGTCGCCTCGCACGTCAGCTTGCAGGCGCTGCCGATGCCCGACGCGAATGGATCCGGGTAGCCGCCGCGCATGACCGCCGTGCCGCCGGTGGCCCAGCTCTCGGCGGGGACACCGGAGTCGATGAACGTGCCGGCGTCCGACATCGGCTCGGCGGTGGAGGTGCCCTCACCGCAGGCGGCGAGGAGGCGCCCGAGGGGAGCGGCGGCCAGCGCCAGCCCGATGCCTCGGAGGACCTTGCGCCGCGTGGCATCAATGGGGGGCGTGTCGTTTCTGACAGGGTTGCTCATCCCGATTCCTCCCGGCGTGACGAGGCGCCACGCGCAGCCGCGCCCTTCATGGGTCGCGACCCTGCGCTTATCCGGGAGGAGTCTTAAGCAGTCCTTACGGGCGGGACGGCGCCTCGCGCCACACGCCTTCCAGGTACGTGGCCGCCGAGCGCAGCGGGCCCTGGGGCGTCCGTTCCGCCGCCTGCTGGACGCGCTCCCGGACACGCGCATCCTCCGCGCCGAGCCATCCCAAGGCCTGCACCGCGGCATGGCGCACGCGCCAGAATGGGTCCTCCAGGGCGATCATCAGCACCTCCAGCGCCTCCGGAGTCGCCAGGGACGCGGCGGCGCGCACGGCCGCGCGGCGCACCCACCACACCGGCTCCTCGCGGGCCGCGCGTCGGGCCGGAGACAGCAGCGCCTCCGCTCCCAGCCTCGCCAGCGCGCGCCAGGCGCGATCACGCACGCTGGGCATCGCGTCGCCCAGGGACTCGAGCAGGGCGGGGATGAAGCGCGCGTCACGAGCGTCCCCCAGCCGATGCGCCGCCGCCGCGCGCACCTGCGCGTCCGCGTCCGTCAGCAGGGACTGCCGCAGGGCGAAGCGGCCCGGGGAGGACGTGAGGTCCACGGCGTCCACCGCGTCGCGGCGCACCCGCGCATCCTCGTCGAGCAGTCGCACCAGGGCGGGGTCCAAGTCGGGCATCCGCGCGGACTCTATGCCTCCTGCTAGAGTCCGCGACATGCCCGACATGCTGGCCATCATCAGCAAGGCCATCTTCGAGAAGCAGGCGGTGGGCCTCTCCCCTGGCGACGTGCTGTCGTTGGACATCTACCGCAGCAACAGCCGCGCCCTGGATCCGCTCGAGGATGGCGGGAACCTGTTCCTCGTGACGGTGCGTCCGCCGGACGAGGCGCTGTGGCTGGTGGCCGTGCTGCGCTCGCCCGAGCAGGACGATGATGGCTGGCGCTCGGCGGCCAACCGCATCCCCATCACCGACGTCACCTCGCTCATCCCGAGCATCCGCTTCGCGTCCGGCAAGGGAATCCAAGCGGCGAAGGGCGCGCTGGGCATGTCGCTCCAGACGCCGCGCGCGCTGACCGCCGAGGACGCCGCGAGCCTGCTTCGGGCCGCGAAGGGCTCGCGCCCCGCCATCAACCTCACCGCGCATGGGACGGGCGCACCGATGCCCTGCTTGTGCAGGCAGTGTCTGCCGGAGAGCCCGGAGCGCGCGGAGGTCGACGGGCTGCGCTGCGTGCGGTCCCAGGTGGAGGTGGACGCGCACGTGCTCTACTTCTGGATGCCCGAGGAACTCTCCGCGGACGCCGCGCAGGTCACGACGGCCGTGCGGAGCGCGCTGGTGAAGCGGCTCCCCCGGTTGGCGCGGTAGCCGCGGGCGCGGTTACTTCACCTTCGAGGGCTGCGCCGTGCCGCCGAGCGCGGCGCCAATCTCGCGCCACTCCTGCGCGTAGGCTCCCCGGGCGAAGGCCTTGATGTCGTCCGTCGTGACGGTGCCTCGCTCCATCGCGGTGTCGAGCGCGCGCACGATGGCCTTGCGGTGCGGCTGCTCCACGTAGGGGTTGCCGTCGCGGAACACCTCGCCGAAGAGGGCCTCCAGGCGACCGTCCTGCTTCAGCCGCTCCACGATGCGGTTCTGCGACACCGGCGCATCCGAGTGCGCATGGAGCATCGCGGACGCCAGACCGCCCTGCGCGTCCTGGTCCGGGAACTCCTCGAGGAGGCCCAGCTCCGCGTCGGCCTGGGCAATGGATTCGGCGTCCGCGGGCGAGACGGCGGGCCGGGCCGGCGGCGTGGGCCGCGCGGTGGGGCGGGCGGGCTCGAAGTCGCTCCGCCCTTGAAAGGGGCGCATCGTCTGATTCGACATCACTTCTTGGGGCCTTGCGCCGGTGGGCGCTTGCGGTCTGGCGCCGGTGGGCGTTTGGGCCCTGGCGACAGTGGGCCGCGCGGCCGGGGTCTCGGGCTTCTTCTCGCGCGACACGTCACCCCTCTCGGGGCGCTCCGTTTCCGGGCGCCTCGACGAGGAGGGGGGGCGGTTGCCACCATCGACGCGGGACATGGCGGGACTCCGGGCGGGAAAGCCCGAGGCGGTGATCGCCCCGGGATGGCCCAAGGTGGTTATCGCACCTGCCCCCGTCCAGGTTGCTTCTTCCGCGGATGAGAGGTGGGTGAATGTGGGAAGATAAACTCCAGACCTCGGGGCAGGTCATCCCGCCAGGCCGGGTAGTTGTGGCCGCCGCTGTACTCCCGGAAGGCCACCCGGTGGCCGGCCGAGGTCAGCAGCGGGGCGAGGCGCCGGCTGCCCTCCAGGAGCCCCTCGAAGCCGCCGCAGTCCATCCAGACGGAGAGGGGGCGCTGCTGGGGGCGCCGGGCCAGCTCGAAGACGACGAAGTCCCAGCCCTCCAGCGAGTAGGCGCCGGACTGGGCCAGCACGTGGCCGAACACCTCCGGCGCGCGTTGGGCGGCGAAGAGGGCCATGAGGCCGCCATAGGACGCGCCGAGCACCGCGTGGGCGCCGGGGTGGAGGCGCTCGTCCAGGAGGGGCAGCTCGCGCTTCGCCAGGGGGAGCACGGCGTTCAGGAGGAAGCGCACGGTGGCCTCGCTGCACGTGTACTCGGGCGTGCGGGCCTCGGCGCCGTTGGCGACGAAGGCCAGGGCGACGGGGCTCATGCGCTTTTCGGCGATGAGGTTGTCCACCAGCACGGGCAGCCGCGCGCGTCGCAGGTAGTCCTCGCCGTCCAGCACCACGCCCAGCGGCACCGGGCCTTCCACCGGTGGCGCATAGAGCGTCACCGCGCGGCGCGCGCCCACGGCCTGATCCTCCGTCTCCACCGTGTGCCGCGTCAGCTGCCCGCGCGGCACGCCGGGCAGGCGCCGCGAGAACGGCGTGGGGCCGCCCTCGGGCATGTAGAAGCAGTGGTTCACATCGCCGAAGCCGTTGTCCGAGACGCGCGGATTGAGCGGGTCCCTCACGCGGCGGCCGTGCGCGTCGAACAGCGCATATTCCACGTAGGCATCCCGAGGCAGCGTCAGCGTGCGGGCCCACAGGTTCGGGCCCGCGCGCTCCAGGGGGAGGGGCTCGCCCCGCCAGTCCTGGAAGTCGCCGTGCACGCGCACGCCGTTGCGCCCGTGCCAGAGGAACGTCGCCGTGTCGCCGTCGATGACCGGGGTGCGCTTCGCGTCCATGCGCGGACAACCCTATGCGAGCGCGGCGGGTCCCAGCAGGTCCCTCAGCGCGGCCTCCAGCTCGGGGTGTTGGAAGACGAAGCCTCTTTCCAGCGCGCGCGCCGGCAGCACCCGCTGTCCCTCCAGCACCACGCGCGCCATCTCCCCGAAGCGGGCCTTGAGCACGAGGCCGGGCACGTGCATCCCGGCCGGGCGCTCCAGCACGCGGCCCAGGGCGTGCGCGAACTCGGCGTTCGTCACGGGCACGGGTGACGTGGCGTTGAGCGCGCCCTCCAGCTCCGGGCGCTCCACGACGAACCGCAGCAGGTCCACGAGGTCCTCGCGGTGCACCCAGCTCACGTACTGAAGCCCCGCGCCCACGCGCCCGCCCGCGCCCACGCGGAACAGCGGCAGCATCCGGTGCAGCGCGCCGCCCGAGGGATGCAGCACCACGCCGATGCGCAGCACCGCGGTGGCCACACCCGCCGCCCGTGCTCGCAGGGCCTCGGTCTCCCAGTCCTGGCACACGCGCGCGAGGAAGTCGTCGCCGGGCGCATGCGACTCCGTCAGCGGCTGTGCCCCCCGCGCGCCGCCGTAGTAGCCCACCGCCGACGCCGACACGAACCGCCGCACCGTCCCCGCGCGCTCCAGCGCCGCCACCACCGCCCGCGTGCCGAGCACCCGGCTGTCGTGGATGCGGTGCTTCACCTCGCGCGTCCACCGTTGATCCACCGGCTCCCCGGCCAGATGCACCACCGCCTCCACCCCCGCCAGCGCGCCGTCCGGCACCTCCCATCCCACCCAGGAGGTCCCCGTGACGCCCGCCGGGAGACTGGCCAGGGTTCGTTCAAGGTTGCGCGAGAGGACGTGGACCTGATGCCCCACGTCGCACAAACACTGAACAAGCCGAGCGCCCAGGAAGCCGCTCGCGCCGGTGACGGCGACCCTCACGGGGCGGTTCCGGTTCCCGGCGCGGGCACTCCAAGGTCCTGCCCCACCAGCGCGCCGAGCTGGACGAAGAAGGCCTCGCGCTCCTCGGGCTTCATCCGCCCGGCGTGCTGGAAGACGACCGCGCCCGTGGCGTCCAGGAGCAGCACGTTGGAGGTCTTGGTGGGCAGCTCCCACGGGGCCCGGCCCAGCGTCCCGTCCAGGTCCACGAGGATGGGGATGCCGACCTTCTTCTCCTCGTCGCGGACGTAGGAGAGGGCGATCTGCCGAGCGGGGAAGAAGTCGTAGCGCTGGAGGTTCGCGACCGCCACCACCCACGCGGCGCTCAGCAGCCCGTGCTCGCGGCCCTTGGCGAACAGCTCTTCCTTCAGGGCCGCGTTGAGCGTGGTGGAGTCCCGGTCCTCGTAGAAGAGGATGACCGGCTTGCCTCGCCAGTGGGACAGCCGCACCGACTCCCCGTTGGAGCCGCGCAGGGCCGCGTCCCGAGGGCCCGCGACAGGGGCTCCTCCCGCCGCCAGGGTCGCCGAGAGCACGCCAGCCAGCCATGTCTTCATCGGTGCACTCCTTTGTACAGAGTTGAAACAAACATTGGACATAGTCTTGACAAGAGCTGGACGCAAACGCTACCTGTGGGGTGAAGGCCGCAGTCCGTCCTCTCCTCCGTGAGGTCCGCCGCATGGCCCCCGTGCCTCCCAACGCGCAGTCGGCGGGTGACGCGCCGTCGCTCGAACAGGCGTGGCTGCAGCGCGTGCAGGGGCAGGTGGAGTCCTCGCTGGCGGAGCTGTTCGAGCTGCCGGACGAGGTGGGCCTGGACGAACGCTGGACTCAGGCGATGGCGCGCGCGCGGGCCTATGCCCTGCGGCCGGCGAAGCGACTGCGGCCGGCGTTGGTGCTGGCGGGCTATGGCATGGCGCGGGGCGGCTCGGGAGTGCCGCCGGGGCTGTGGCGCTTCGCGGCGGGCCTGGAGCTGCTGCACACGTTCCTGCTCATCCACGACGACGTGGCGGATCAGGCGACGACGCGCCGCGGAGGCCCCGCGCTGCACCAGCTGCTGGCGGCGGGGCGCGCGGGTGAGGACCTGGCGATGGTGCTGGGCGATCACCTCTTCGCGCGCGCACTGGAGGCGCTGCTGGCGTGCGGGCTGCCCGGTGTCACCGACGTGGCGCGCTACTACCTGGCGGTGTGTCGGCACACGGCGGCCGGACAGTTCCTGGACCTGGAGGTGTCGCGCGCGCCGTTGTCCGAGGTGACGCTGTTCCAGTCGCTGCGCGTGGCGCACCTCAAGACGGCGCGCTACGGCTTCTGCGCGCCGCTGGTGTGCGGGGCCATGCTGGCGGGCGGTGGCGAGGCGCTGACGGAAGGGCTGGAGCGCGTGGGCCGCCACGTGGGGCTGGCCTACCAGCTCCGAGACGACTTGCTGGGCCTCTTCGGAGACTCGGGCGTGGCGGGCAAGTCGTGCGACAGCGACTTCGTCCAAGGCAAGCGCACCTTCCCGGTGCTGGCCGCGTATACGCGGGCCTCGCCCGAGGGGCGTGCCGAGCTGGATGCCCTGTGGTCGCTGCCCGCTGCCGCGAAGGACGCCGCCGCGCTGGCTCGGGCCCGCGCGCTGGTGGAGTTCCATGGGGGGCGTGCCGCGGGTGAGCGGCGGGTGGAGCAGTGCTCTCGCGCCGCGCGGCGTGCGCTCCGGGGGCTGCCCAATCCTCAAGGCATGCGCGAGCGGCTGGATGCGCTCATCGAGCGGCTGACGTACCGGGCCGCGTGAGGACGTCATGGGTGAACCCGGCAGGCCGAGCGTGGTGGTGGTGGGCGCGGGCGTGGGCGGGTTGGCCGCGGCGGCGCGGCTCGCGCACCACGGGTTCGATGTCCAGGTCCTGGAGAAGACATCCGGGCCCGGCGGGCGCTGCAACCAGCTTCGGGTGGACGGCTTCAGGTGGGACATCGGCCCCACCATCGTGTTGATGCCGGAGGTGTTCGAGGAGACCTTCCGCGCGCTCGGCCGGCGGTTAGAGGACTACCTGACGCTCCTGCGGTGCGATCCGAACTACCGCGTGCACTTCCGGGATGGCTCGCACGTCACCTTCACCTCCGAGCTGTGCGCCATGGGACGCGAGCTGGAGCGCGTGGAGCCCGGCAGCTACGAGCGCTACCTGGCCTTCCTGGCCCAAGGCCGCGAGCAGTACCGCATCAGCCTGGAGCGTCTGGTGGGCCGCAACTACGCGGGGCTCACGGACTACCTGTCGCCCCGCGTGCTGGCGAGCCTCTTCCAGGTGCGCGCGCACCGCCGCATGTACTCGGACGTGGCGCGCTTCTTCCGCGATGAGCGGCTGCGCGCGGCGATGACCTTCCAGACGATGTACCTGGGCGTGTCCCCGTACGCGTCCCCTGCTGTGTATGGCCTGTTGCCCTTCACGGAGCTGGGCGTGGGCATCTGGTTTCCCCAGGGCGGGCTGTATGCCATTCCCCGCGCGCTGGAGCGGCTGGGCCGCGAGGAGGGCGTGCGCTTCCGCTATGGCGCGAGCGTGGAGCGCATCCTCACCGAGGGCGGGCGGGCCACGGGCGTGCGGCTGGTGGGCGGCGAAGTGCTTCGCGCGGACGCGGTGCTGTGCAACGCGGACCTGCCCTACGCCTATGAGACGTTGTTGGACGCGAAGGCCGTCCCGCTGAAGCGGCGCACGCCGCTGCGCTTCACGTCGAGCGCGTACCTCCTCTACCTGGGCATGAAGCGGCGAGTGCCGGGGCTCCTGCACCACAACGTGGTGTTCGGCCGCGACTACCGGGGTTCGTTCGAGGACATCTTCGAGCGCTTCCGTGTGCCGGAGGACCCGAGCTTCTACGTCAGCGTGCCCACTCGGACGGACCCAGGGCTCGCGCCGCCCGGCCGCGACGCGCTCTACGTCCTGGTGCCCGTGCCGCATCAGCACCCCAACCTGTGCTGGCGCGACGAAGGGCCGCGCGTGCGCGCCAAGGTGTTCCAGCGCCTGGCCGAGCTGGGGCTCCCCGGGTTGGAGCGCGACATCGCGGTGGAGCGCGTCTTCACGCCGGATGACTGGGCCGGCACGTTCAATCTGGCGCGCGGCAGCGCCTTCGGGCTGGCGCAGAACTTCATGCAGATTGGTCCCTTCCGTCCCGCCAATCAGGACGCGCGCGTGCGCAACCTCTTCTTCGTGGGCGCGTCCACGCAGCCGGGGACGGGGCTGCCCACGGTGCTCATCTCCGCGCGGCTCGTCACCGAGCGCTTGGGGACATGGGCGCGCACGGTGGGGCTCGTGCCTCGGCCGGCCTCGCCTGCGTCGGCGTCGTTCTCGGAGGCCACCGCATGACGCCCGCTTCGGACGATGCGCCGCTCATCGCGCGGGGCTATGGGTTGGCGAAGCAGGTGACTCGCCAGCACGCGAAGAGCTTCTCCTTCGCCTCGTACCTGCTCTTCGGGCAGCGCCGGAAGGCGGCCTTCGCGCTGTATGCCTTTTGTCGAAGGCTCGATGACCTGGTGGATGGCGACGCGGGCGAGGGCGGAGACCTGTCCCTCCGTCTGGCGACGGCGCGGTGGCGCGTGCGCGAGCTGTACACGGCGATGCCGGAGCTGGCCTCGGCCGAGTGGGGACTCTTGCCTGCGCCCCCGCGCGGAGAGGCGGCCCGCGCGCCCTGGGACGCGGGCGAGTTCGCCGCTCTGGCGCACACGGTGCGGCGCTACCGCATTCCGGAGCAGCCCTTCCAGGACCTCATCTCCGGAATGGAGATGGACCTGACGCGCGCTCGCTATGACACGTGGGCGCAGCTGGACTTGTACTGCTACCGGGTGGCGGGCGTGGTGGGGTTGATGCTGACGCCGGTGCTCGGGGGGGAGGACGCGCGCGCGGTGGCTCCAGCGGCGGACCTGGGCCGCGCGATGCAGCTCACCAACATCCTGCGCGACGTGCGCGAGGACCTGGAGCGCGGTCGCGTCTACCTGCCCGCCGAGGAGCTGCGCGCCTACGGTCTGTCCGAGGACGACCTGCGCCGGGGCGAAGTGGACGCGCGGTGGCGCGACTTCATGCGGTTCCAGATTCGCCGTGCCCGGGCCTATTACGCGCGCGCGGCCTCGGGGGTGCGCTACCTGCGAGGGGTGGGCTCACAGCGGATGGTGCGGCTCATGGGCGCCCTCTATGGCGACATCCTCCGCGACATCGAGGCGAGGGACTTCGACGTCTTCCGCGCCCGCGCGTTCGTGCCCACGCGACGGAAGCTCGCGCTGGCGGCCCTGACCTTGGTTCATCCCCCCTCGGTGTTGCCCGAGTCCTCCGACGCCGCGCAGGCGCTGCTGCCGCGCACGGGGACGGAAGGCTGAGAGGCGCCCATGAAGCGAATGCGCGTCGCCGTGGTGGGAGGAGGCATCGGAGGGCTGACCGCGGCGGGGCTCCTGGCGAAGGAGGGCCATGCGGTGACGCTCTTCGAGGGCGGCGCGACGTTGGGTGGCAAGGCTCGCGCGCTCTCGTGCGAGGGCCTCACGCTGGACACGGGGCCCACGCTGCTGACGTTGCCGGAGCTGGTGCGCGGGACGTTCGCGGCGCTGGATGCGGTGGACCTCTTGCCGCCCTTCATCGAGTTGGAGCCGCAGTGCGCCTATCGCTTCTCCGACGGGTGCAGGTTCACGGCGCACAAGGACCTGGAGCGCACGGCGTGGAGCGCGGGCGAGCTGCGGCCCAGTGAGCGGCGCGGGGTCCGCTCGTTCTACGACGAGGCCGCGCGCATCTGGCGCGCCGCGGGCGAGCCCTACCTGGAGGCCCCTTTCGAGGGGCTGGCGGGCTTCATGGCGCGCGTGGCGAGGCGGGGCGTGGGCGCGGTGGTGGCGGGGATGAAGTTGCCCACGCTGCATGACCTCGCGGTGAAGCACTTCAAGACGCACCACCTCCAGCAGTTCGTGGGGCGCTTCGCCACCTACGCGGGCGCCTCACCCTTCGAAGCGAGCGCCGCGTTCTCGCTCATCCCGCACATCGAGCGGGCCTATGGCGTGCACCATGTCCGCGGTGGCATTGGCGCGCTGGTGGAGGCCTTGGGGCAGGCCGTGCACCGCCAGGGGGTCACGGTGCGGCTGGGCGTGCGCGCCACCTTCTCGCGAGATGCCGAGGGCTACCGCGTGGGGCCGCTCGGGAGCGCGGAGCCGTTCGACACCGTGGTGGTGAACGCGGATCCGCTGCGCTCGGCGCGCCGTGAGTCCGGGCCCCTGGCGCTCTCTGGCTTCGTGCTGCTCTTGGAGGTGGAGGGACGCCCGGCGTTGCCGCATCACACGGTGCTCTTCGGCGGGGACTCGGCCCGCGAGTTCTCCGAGCTGTTCCGGGGACAGCTCGCGGCGGACCCCACGGTGTATCTGTGCAACCCCTCCGCGACGGACGCCACCATGGCGCCGCCGGGGCGCACGGGCGTGTTCGTCATGGTGAACGCGCCGCCGCTGCCCCAGGACTTCGAGGCCGCGGAGCGCGCCGCGCGCGCGTGGGAGCTGAATGCCGAGCGGGCGAAGGGGCAGATGTTCGACAAGCTCCATCAGCACTTCCCGGAGCTGCGCGGGCGCATGCGCATCGTGGGGCAGCGCACGCCGGTGGACCTGGCGGAGCAGGGGGCTCCGGGTGGCTCTATCTACGGCTTCCTGCCGCACGGGAGGTTCGGTCCGTTCCGGCGTCCTCGGATTCGTGGCGGAACTCCCGGCCTGTTCTTCGCGGGGGGTGGGACGCACCCGGGCGGGGGTGTGCCGCTGGTCATGTTGTCCGGGCGCTTCGCCGCGGAGATGGCGTTGGCGCACTTGCGGAGGGAGACATGAGCGAGCCGTGCCCCCTGCCTCGGTTGCCGGAGGCCGCGGGGGCCTACCGCTGGTTCTACGCGGACGTCAGCGCGGGGCCGTTCAGCGCGGTGTGCATCTTCATGCTGGGGTCGCTGTTCTCGCCGCGGTACTCGGCGGCGGCGCGGCGGGGGGGACGGCCGGCGGAGCACAGCGCGGTGAACTTCGCGCTGTACCACGAGGGGACGCGCGAGGCCTGGGTGCTGAGTGAGTACCCAGAAGCGCGTGTCGAAGCGCCGGGCCGCCTGGCCATCGGGCGCTCGTCGCTCACGTACGCGGACGATGGCGCGGTGCGGATGGAGGTGGTGGATTGGACCGCGCCCTGGGGGCGGCCGGTGCGCGCGCGCCTCCTGTTGGAGCCGCTGACGCCCGCGGGCGAGGAGGTGACGCTGGCGCCCGAGCTGCCGCATTACTGGCGCGCGTTGGCGCCTCGGGCCCGCGCGCGCCTGGAGGTGGAGACGTTGGGCGTGGCGGTGGAGGGCCTGGGCTATCACGACACCAATCACGGCGAGGAGTTGCTCGGCGAGCGCTTGTCGGGATGGCACTGGACGCGCACGCACCGCGCGGACTCGACGGTGGTGGACTACCACCTGCCGGGCCGCTTCCCGGCGCTTCGGTTGACGGCCTCCGCCGCGGCGGTCTCGTGCGCGCGAGGGCCCACGTCGGAGCGACGGTCCACCTACGTGTCGAGCTGGGGCCTGCGCATCCCCGAGCGGCTGGACGCGGGGCCCGCGCCGCTGGGGGAGCCTCGGCTGTTGGAGTCCTCGCCGTTCTACGCGCGCCTGGAGCTGCGCGAGCGTGGCCTGGATTCGCTCGGGGAGGTGGCGGACTTTCGCCGCTTCCACTCCCCCTTCATTCGCTGGATGGCGCACTTCCGCACGCGCGTGGAGCATGCGGCATGAGCGCGCTGGGGATGATGGCGCTGTCCTGGGCGGGCGTGGCCGCGGCCTTCAGTGTCGTGACGTGGCTCCGCTTGGGGCGCCGCGTGCCGGTGGCGGCGCGCACGTCCGTGCCCGTGTTGCTGCTGCGTCCCGTGGAGGCGCCCACCCGCCAGGAACTGGAGAACCTCGCTCGGCCCGTGGACTACCCGGGACCGCTGGAGCACGTGGTCGTCTCGCCCTACCGGCCTCGGCTGGCGCCGGGCGTCCGGTGGCTGCCGAGCGAGCCGCTCACGGCGAACCGCAAGGTGGGGCACCTGCTGCACGCGCTGGAGGTGCTCGAGGCGCGCGAGCGCGTGGTGGTGGCGGTGGACGCGGACGTGGCGGTGACGGGCGCGCTGGTGGAGGGGCTGGTCGCGCCCGTGGTGGCGGGCGCCGCGCTCAGTACGGCCGCGCCCATGCCCGTGTTGCCTCGGGGGCTGCCGGCCCGCGCGCTCGCGGGGGTGCTGCGCTACACGCACCACAGCTTTCGCGCGCTGCACGTCATGAGCGCGGGCGCGCCCGCGGTGTGCGGCAAGGCCATGGGCTTCTCTCCTCGGGCGGTGGAGGCGCTGCGGAGCGTGGCGGATCATCTGGGCGAGGACCTGGAGTTGTCTCGGCGACTGCACGCGCAGGGGCTGGACGTGGCGCTGGGGGCCGCTCCGGCGCTGGTTCCGCTGGCGCCGCTGTCCGATTGGCGAGGCCCGCTGGGTCGCCTCACGCGGTGGATGCGCGTGCTCGCTTCGCATCGTCCCGAGCTGTACCCCACCGTGCCGCTCTTGTTCACGCCCACGCCGTCGCTGCTCCTCGTGGCCGCCGTGCTGCGCGAGCCGCCGCTGATGGGCGCGGTGGCCCTGCTGGTGCTGGCTCGGCTGGGCCTGTCGTGGCGGCTGGCGCGGTGGGGCGAGGACGTTGCCCGAGCCGGAGGGGACACCGGCGGCCTGGTGCGCGCGGGGACGGATTGGCTGCTGGGCGAGTGCCTGCTGTGGGCCGCGTTCCTCGGCTCGCTGCGCCGCTCCCGCCCGGTGACGTGGCGCGGACATACGTATCGGCTCCATCCAGGTGGCCGGCTGGAGCGCGTGTGGCCCGAACCCAGTGGAGGACCCGGATGACCTACGCGCGCTTCTTGGGAGTGTTCGTCGTCCTGCCCCTGGCGCTGCTCCTCGCGCGGGAGCGGCACCTGTTGTCGTGGCGACTCCTCCAGCCATTGGGGTGGCTGCTGCTCGTCGTCTACGCGGCGACGACGCCGTGGGACCACGCGGCCGTGCAGTGGGGGCTGTGGGACTTCGCGCCGGAGCGCATCTGGGGGCCGCGGCTGGGCGGGTTGCCGGTGGAGGAGTACCTGTTCTTCGGACTCCAGACGCTGCTGGTGGGGGTCTGGGCTCGGGTCCGGTTGGAGCGGGAGGTGACTCCATGATGAGCACGCGCTGGGCCTACCTCGTTCATTTGTTCGGGTGGGGGCTTCCCGTCATTGGATTGCAGATGTTCTTCCTGTGGCGTCACCACGGGACGCGCACGAGAGGCGTGCTGCGCGCCGTGCTGCCTCCCGCGCTGGGCGTGGGCCTGTACCTGTCCGTGGCGGACCACCTGGCCATCTCCACGGGCCTCTGGCGATTTGGCGAGGGCCGACACCTGGGGGTGTACGTGGGCGCGGTACCTCTGGAGGAAGTGCTGTTCTTCGTGCTGACGAGCACGCTGGTGTCGCTGGGGGTGGCGCTGTTTGCCGCCCTGACTCGCGGCGAGGCTCGGGCCACTTGATTCGCGCGGCGAAGGGCGGACCCCTCGGGTGGGCGCTGGACCGCTACGTCGGATGGAAGCTCCGAGGAGCGTTCCGGGGGCTGTGGATTCGGGGCGCGCTGCCCTCGGGGCCCGAGGGGCGGCTCGTCTATCTCAACCATGCCAACTGGTGGGACGGCTTCGTGGCGCACCAGGTCTGCTTGATGGCGGGCTGGGACGGCTACTGCCTCATGGATGAAGAGAACCTGCGTCGCTACCGCTTCCTGGCGAGGCTGGGCGCCTTCAGCATCCGTCGCGGGCATGCCGCGTCCACCTTGGGCTCGCTGCGCTATGCGAGGAGGCTGCTGCGCGGGCCCCGCGCGGCGGTGTGCCTCTTCCCCGAGGGGGAGCACCGTCCCTTCGGCGTGCTGCCGCTGCGCCTGGAGCGGGGCGTCGAGTGGCTGTCCCGCGCCGCGGACGTGACGTGTGTGCCAGTGGGGATTCGCTACGCGTTCTTCGAGCACGAGCGCCCCGATGTGCTGGTGGAGGTCGGTGAGCCGCATGCATCCGGACCCCTGGCGCGGTTCGAAGCGGGGCTCACGGGCGTCGTGACGAGGCTGGCGTGCGCGACGAACCTGGACGGCTTCACGCAATGCCTCGCGGGGGCTGAGGGCGTGGCCGAGCGCTGGGATGCAGTGCGGCACGGGCCTGCTCGTTGGGTGACCCGCGCGAAGGGGGATGGCTCGCGATGAGCCTGCGCTCGCAACGCGGGACCGCTCGGGTGGCGCTCCCGCGAGCGAACGCGCTCACCGAGGCGCGGGGGTGTGCCTGTGCCCGGGAGGGAGCGAACGCGGCGATGCGCTCTTGTAGCTGTTGCGCCCTGCCCGCCGCGGTCCGCGCGGTGATGAAGGCCTGCGCTCCCCGCGAGGTCGTGCTAGGAGGTCCGGGCGCTCGGGAGCACTTCAAAACCCTCTTCCCGCTGGGAGCACAGGACGCGGAGTCAGCGGAAGCGCGGGTCGCTCTCTGGCCACAGGTGTGAAGGGCCTCGTTCCGACCTCCGCGGTGACACACACCATGGCAGAGCGCACCTACCGCATCCACATCGCCGCCGAGCTCTCCGGTGTCCGGGTGGAGCTGATTCGCGCCTGGGAGCGCCGCTACGGCATCCTGACTCCGGAGCGCACGCCCTCGGGCTACCGCGTCTACACGGAGCGGGACGTGGCGCTGCTCAAGCGCTTGAAGCAGCTCACGGACGAGGGCGTGGCCATCAGCGAGGCGGCGCGCATGGTGCCGCGCTTGCTCTCGGAGCTGGCCTCGGAGCCTCCGCCGGGCGAAGTGCGCCCCGCCGTCAACGGCGCGCAGTTGGAGGCGTGGAAGGCCGCGATGCTGTCGGCGGCGGAGGACTACGACCAGACGCGTGTCTCGGAGATTCTCGACGAGGCGCTGTCCGCGCTGCCGCCGCTCAAGGCCTATGAGGACGTGCTGTCGCCCGTGCAGTTGGAGGTGGGCGACCGCTGGCACGCGGGCCTGCTGACGGTGGCGCAGGAGCACCTGGTCTCGCAGATGGTGCGGATGCGCATGGTGAGCATGCTGCACGGCGCGCCCAAGGGCGGACGCCGTCACGCGGTGCTGTCGTGCTTCCCGGAGGAGCAGCACGAGATTGGCTTGTTGGGCGCCGCCCTGCGTCTGCGCCACGCGGGCGTGCGGGTGACGCTGCTGGGGCAGCGGGTGCCCGCCGCGGACCTGGGCCGGGTGGTGACGCGGCTGCGGCCGGACCTCGTGGGCCTGTCCTGCGTGACGGACGAGGGCCGCGCCGCGTTCGAGTCCATGCTGACGGCCTTGGTGGACGCGATGCCGCGAGGGCAGCTCGTCTGGGTGGGCGGGCGCGCGGCGCTGGCGCACCGCGAGGTGTGCGCGCGGATCGGCGTGCGCCTCTTCGAGGACGAGCGCGACTGGACGCGCCTCTTGGAGTAGGCGCGGGCTACTTGTCCGCGACCCACGCGAAGTGGAAGTGCACCTCCAGCGGGGCGAGGGTGCCCGCCGGCAGCGGGTCGAACGGCGCGGCCTTCTTCACCGCCGCGAGCGCGGCCGCGTCCCAGGCCTTGGAGCCGGACTCCATCAACACCTGACTGGAGACGAGCTTGCCGTCCGGGCCGAGCACCGCCTGGACAATGGCCTTCTTGCCCACCGCCGGCACCTGCTTCGCGCTCGGCTGGACCCAGGTCCGCGCCACGCGCGCGAACGTCTTCTGGGAGTAGGTGGCGTTGCTCAGGCTGGACTGAAAATAGGTCTGGAGCTGCGGGCGTCCCCCGGCGGCCAGGGCCAGGGTGGGCAGCGCGAGCGCCAGCGCGGCGACGAGGGCGAGGCGGGACATGGCCCGAGTATAGGGCCCGCTCACGTCCAGGTGAGGTCGTACACGGCCGTGTCGCCGTCGGTGCTCAACACGCGGACCACGGGCTGCTGCGCGCCGCTGATCTCCAGGCCCGCGGAGAAGAGGCCGACGTAGAAGCCCACGATGACGACGGGGCGGCAGGTGAGCACGTAGTGCGTGGGGCCCTGCTGCTCCAGGTGGGCCTCCAGGTAGTTGGTGCCCGTGCGCAGGTTGCGCGTCATGCGCTCCAACATGCGCTGCGGCCCCAGCAGGCGCACGCCGGTCAGCAGCGCCCGACCAATGAGCGTGCCGCCGTAGCCGTGCAGGAAGCGGTGCCCCACCAGCGCGGCGGCCTCATCCAGCGGCGCCTGGGGCGCGAGCGTGGCGGCGGCCTCTCGCAGCGCGCCCACCCAGACCTCCAACGGGTAGGCCACCGCGAGCGGGCGGATGGGGTCGATTCCCACCTGACGCAGGCGCTGGACGCAATCGTCGTCCATGCGCGAGCCGAGGGCGCGGATGAGTCCTTCGAAGCTCTGCTGGAACACGACGCGCTCGGGGCTCTCCACGCGCGCGCATGCTAGCCCGGGGGGCTTCCGCGCCTCAACCCACGAGGTCCCGCCCTTCAGTGCAGGGTGCTCTTGAGGAGCTGGAACCCCGTCCCGATGCCCTCCACGTTGGTCAGCTTCAGCAGGGCCTCGCCCGAGGACAGCTCCCAGTACACGTCCGCGCGCGCGTAGTCGTCCGGGAACAGGCGCGGGTAGGCGGTGAACTCGGTCCAGGAGAGGCCGTCCGCGCTGGCGAAGACGTGGGCGCTCACGTCCCCGTCCGCGTACACGTCACCGCTCGTCTCGCGGGTCGTCCCCATGAGGTAGCCCCCGCTTCGCAGCCGAAGCACCGAGTAGCTGGGGCCGGGCAAGCGCTTCATCTGCGCCACCTCGTCGTCGGTGCCCACGCGGCGGATGACGGGCACGGGCGGCCGGTACAGGTTGTCCGTCCCGAAGAGCAGGCCGCGCGGCGTGACGATGCCGTCCACGGCGACGCCCGTGGGGCCGTCCAGCACGGGCTTCCAGGTGACGCCGTCATCCACCGAGCGCAGCAGCCCACCGTGCAGGTCGCCCATCATCGCCCACAGCACGCCCTGCTCCGGGTCCGCCACCAACGAGTGACAGTGCCGGCGACCTTGCAGCGTGGCGCGCACCTTCCACGTGGCGCCTCGGTCCGTGCTCGACCAGATGCGCACCGGCGACTCCTCGGCGAACACCTGGTACTCGCCGAAGAAGAGCGTGCCGTGCAGCTCGCGGATGTTGCCGGGCTGGAGCATGCGGAACAGCCCCAGGGGCAGCACGTCGCTCCAGGTGGCGCCCTGGTCGATGGAGCGCGCCAGCGCGTGCGTGCCGTCCAGGGCCTGGGTGTCCGCCAGGAGCGTGCCGTCCTTCAGCGCCGTCATCACCTGGAAGGCCGAGCCCGTGGGGTGCGTCCCGCGAGGCTTGAACGAGCGCGCGTTGTCGGTGCTGGCCCACAGCCGCGAGCGCCCCGCGCCGTTCTTCACCGCGTACACGGTGCCGCTGGCATCCACCGCGAGGACATCGTGACTGGAGTCCGTGAGCGTCACCTCCGTGGTCATCGTTCGCGGGCGCTCCTCGGGGGGCGCGCCGCCGAGCCGCCGCGCGACCTCGGCGCCCATGCGCACCTGGGCGCGCTCGGAGAGGACGCCGGTGTCATCTTGCATGTCGGCTTGGCAATGCTCGGGGTTGGAGGGGTCCCGCAGCAGCGCGTCGAAGTCCACCACCTGCGGCGCGGGGACCGTCGAGCGCAGCCAGTCATTCACCTCGCGCCGGGCCGTGGAGTCCGGTGGGCCGCTGGCCGTGGAGACGCCCTGCGGCGGGAGCGTGCCCGCGTACACGTTGCAGCGCGCGCGCAGTCGCGACAGGAGCGCGTTGAGGGAGGTCTGCAGGGTGGCCGTGGAGGTCGTCGCGGCCTCGTCGCTCCCCAGCATGACCAGGCAGTCCGTGACGCCTGTCACCTTCAACGTGCCCGCGTCGAGCGCCGTGAGCGCCGCGTCCACGCCCAGCCCCTCCTGGCTGACGTTGAGCACGGGCGCGCCCAGCAGTCGCTCGGCCACCGCGGGCCAGGTGTCTCGGTAATCTCCCGTGGGCGCGCCCTTGCCCGCCGCGAGCCCGCCTCCGATGAGCGCGACCGTGCGCGCCGCCGTGCCCTCCACCTCGATGCCGCCGAGCCCCACCAGTCGGGCCTGTGGCTGACCGAAGCGCTCGGGCGCGGAGGCATGGGCGCCCACCGCGGCGTAGCTCTGTGGGAAGAGGTCCGCTTGCCCTTGGGCGATCGCGCCATCGACCTCGAACGAGATGGCCAGCTCCTCGCGGAAGCTCACGGACAGCGCCACGGGGTCGCTGTGCACGGTATGGCGGGCGGACAGGGTTGCGCCGGGAGCGCCCTGGAAGGACAGCGCCACGGGGGCCGACGCGAGGGCGCCGTTCGCATCCGCGCGAGCGACCGTGGCCGCGTGGATCCTCAGCACGTCGTCCCCTGCGACGAACACGAAGCTCAGCCGCTCACCGGCGCGCGCCACCGGAACGCGGAAGCGGAACGTGGTGCGTTGCGCCACGGCGCGCGAGCCGGGCAGCTCCTGCTGGAAGGCCGGAGGGAAGACCTGCGCCTCGGGAGCGCCAGCGGGAGGCTCGCCGGGCGGCGGCGTCTGCGGCGGCGTCTGCGGCGCGGGCGGCGGTCCCCCGTCTGGCGCGGCGGGGTCGCTCGGGCGGGGGCCGTTGGACGCGGGCGGTGGCGCGGGCGTGCGCGTGCCCTTCTCTGGGTTCGAGGTGCAAGCCACGCCGACACAGCACACCCAGGCGACCCAACACCGCGCACTTGGACGCAACCGCCGCATCATGGCCTCCCCCGTGTCCTCAGCCCATCACTCGCCAAGGGTGGGTCCCCTCGGGGGGCAGGGCACAGTGCCTCGGTGGGGCCTTGCCCGTGTCGACGGTCACGCAGGGGAGCTGTCTTCGAGGCCGGTGCGGAGCGCGCACGGGCCTGCCTGCTCATCCCTTCTGGCGCATGAAGTGCCGACGGCGGTCGGCGGGGAACTTCTCGATGGCGTAGCGCAGCATGGTGCGAGGCATCTCGTGCGCGTGGCGGTCGAGGAAGGCCTCCTCCTGCTTCAGGTCCCGGTTGCCCACCTCGCGCAGCATCCAGCCCACCGCCTTGTGCATGAGGTCATGCGGGTCGTGGAGCAACCGCTCCGCGAGCCGCAGCGTGTCCTCGAACGCGCCGGCCCGGATGAAGGCCTGCGTGGAGATGATGGAGATCCGCCGCTCCCACAGCACAGGGGAGCGCGCCAACGTGTCGAGCCAGGGCTTGAGCGTGGGGTTGTCCAGGAGGTGAGGCCCGAGCAGCCCCGGCGCCACCGTGTCCACCAGGTCCCAGTTGTTGATGCGCGCGAGGTGCGTGCGGCACAGCGCGAAGCTGTGTGCTCGCGTGGCGGCGTCACCGGAGGCGAAGCGGCCAATCAGGATGAGGAAGCCGGTGAACCGGTGCTCGTGGATGCCATCCTGGAGCAGCTCGGCGATGGCCTCGGGAGGCAGGGCTCGGAAGGCGCGCGCCAGCTTGCGCTGAGGTGGCACCTGGACGCCGATGAAGCGATCGCCCTCGCCATAGCCGCCGGGGCCACACTGGAAGAAGCGCGTCAGGACGGTGGCCTTGTGGGGATCCGCCAGCAGGGCCAGTTCGCGCCGCACCGCGGCCGCTGTCAGCGTGGGAACGTGGGACATGGCGGCGCACTCTAGCCATGCGCGTCGGCCGACGTGTCGACCGTCGCGTTCCGACCCGTCGCCTCCAGCGGTAGAGTGCCGGCCGCCGCGCCGGGAGTCCGGCCGGGACCCCTCATGCCTTCCGAACCGATTGCCGATGTGTCGACGGCCGCGCTCCAGGAGCGGGGGCGGCGCGCGCGAACGCCACGCGTCATCCCCGCGCTGACCCTTGTTTCGCACCCCGTGCCTCGGCGCGTGGGAGAGCGCCTGTTGCTTCAGCCCGTGGCGGAGGGGCGCGCGATGGAGGTGTCGCGCAACGCGCCGGACTTCACGCGCCCCCGCCATGCCTTGGGCCTGCCGCTGTCGGATCCGTTCGTGAGCCGCAAGCCGCTGGGGTTCGAGCCCGTGGGCGAGGGCGGCGTGCGGGTGGTCGTGAGCGAGGGCGGCACGCGCGTGGTGCTCTCCGGCGAGGTGTTGCAGGGCAGTCGGGACTTCGATGCGGGCGCGCTCGCGGAGGGCGTGCCGCTGGAGCTGGCTGGGCGGGTGGTGGTGCTCCTGCACACGGTGGACCTCGACCTGGAGGGAGGCTCGGACGCGCTGGAGATGGTGGGCGAGAGCACCGGCGTGCGCCGCGTGCGCCGACACATCGAGCGCGTGGCGGACCTGGACGTGCCGGTGCTCATTCGCGGTGAGACGGGCACGGGCAAGGAGCTGGTGGCGCGGGCCATCCATCAGCGCAGCCGACGGCGCGAGGAGAAGTTCGTCAGCGTCAACCTGGGCGCCATCCCCAAGGAGCTGGCCGCCGCCGAGCTGTTCGGCACGCAGAAGGGCGCGTACACGGGGGCGACGAGCAGTCGTGACGGTTTCTTCGGGGCCGCGCGCGGCGGCACGCTCTTCCTCGACGAAGTGGGCGAGGCGCCGCCCGAGGTGCAGGTGATGCTCCTGCGCGTGCTCGAGACGGGGGAGATGTATCCCGTCGGTGGCACCACGCCCGTGAGCACGGATGTGCGGCTCATCGCCGCGACGGATGCGCACCTGGAGGAGCAGATTCGCGAAGGGCGCTTCAAGGCGCCGCTGCTGCATCGGCTCGCGGGCTATGACATCCGCGTGCCCGCGCTCCGCGAGCGCCGCGAGGACCTGGGGCGCCTCTTCTTCCACTTCGCCGCCGAGGCCCTGGCGACCCTGGGCGAGGCTCACCGCCTGGAGAACGAAGACCCCCACGCCGAGCCCTGGCTGCCCACGACGTTGGCCGCGCGGCTGGTCCACTTCGCCTGGCCCGGGAACATCCGGCAGCTTCGCAACCTCACGCGGCAGCTCGTCATCGGGAGCCGGGGGCAGTCGCGCCTGCACATCGAGCCGGTGCTGGAGGCCGAGCTGGGACCTGGAGTCTCGACGCCGCGTGTCGCACCCGTGACGCCTCGGCCGGCTTCGGTGGCCCGGCGCAAGCCTTCGCAGGTGACGCAGGAGGAGTTGCTCACCGCGCTGCGAGCCAACGACTGGGACGTGAAGGCGGCGGCGGATGCGCTGGGGATCCCGCGTCCCTCGCTCTATGACCTCATCGACAAGAGCCCCCATGTGCGCACCGCGGGCGACTTGAGCGCGGAGGAAATCACCCGCTGCTTCCACGAGTCTGGCGGGGACTTGGAGGTGATGGTGCGCCGCCTGGAGGTGTCGCGGCGTGCGCTGGGACGTCGTCTCAAGGAGCTGGGCCTGGGCGCCAAGGGCACCTGAGGGGTGCTGGCCGGGCTGGCACGCTCCTCGCTATACGGGCCCGCGCAGCTGAGACAAGGAGCGGGCACACATGCGAGTGCGAGACGTGGGTCTGGTGGTGATGTTGTCCCTGGGAGGCGTGGCGTGCGTGACGGCCACCGCCCCGAGCGAGGGCGCGGCGGTGCGCGGGGCCGCGGACACGACGTGCAAGGCGACGACGACGGCGTGCGATGGTGGGACCTGCGCGTTCTTGCGCATGGATGAGAACTCGGCCGGCGCCACCCACTTCAAGCCCGAGTGTCTGGCGGTGCAGCAGGACCAGACGCTCATCATCGAGAACGACACGGATGGGAACCGGTGCGTCAACCTGCCGGCCATCTTCGTGGGAGTCACCACGGGTTGCGTGCAGGTGAATGCTCACTCGAGCTGGCAGGGCGTGGTGAGCCCCTCCGCGACCGTCGAGAACTTCGCGCTCACGGGAACGAAGGGGGACTGTCAGACCGGTTGTCCGGCGTCCATCTCGGTCACCATCAACGGAAGTCTCGACGTGACGAGCAAGGGCGGCGAGCCGGACGGCGTGCGAGCCCGGTGACGCTCACGGAGGTGGCGCGGTGGCCTCCTGCCTGGCGCGTGGATCCAACGAGCCCCAGGCGCGCTCCAGGTGGCGGTTGCCCTGGAGCGCGGCGTCGAGGTCCTCGCGAGCCCGACGCAGCCACTCGCTCCGCGTATCGGGCGGGGCGGGGGTCTCCGCCAGAGCGGAGAGGAGGGCCGCGCGCAGGGCTTGTGCCTCGGGCCAGTGAAGGCGCGTGGACAGCGCTTGCTCCACACGGGCCAGTCCCCGTTTCAGCACGGGCGCGGCATCCCGCGATGCACGCGCCGCGATGAGGCTGACGTGGCCGGAGGCGAGCTGATGCTCCAGTCCCGTGGGCTCCAGCGCCACGGCCTTCTCGACGGAGCGCAGCGCGTCCTCCCCGTGCCCCGACAAGGCCTGCGTCTCACCCAGGTAACGCCACGCGAGCGCGAGCGAAGGGTTGAGCCCAACGGCCTTCTGGAGCGCTTCGGTGGCGCTCGTCAGGCTCGCGTGCGCGTCCTGGCCCCGTGACTGCTCGAAGGCCCCGACGAGCAGGCGCGCGCGGCCAAGTTGTGCCCAGGCCTCGGGCAGGTCGGGGAGCGCGCGCAGCGCTTGTTGCAGGGAGGTCTCCGCGTCGCGCGCGCTGGCGACGGGCGAATCGCCGTTCGCGAGCTGCATGGCCGCCCACCATGCTCGGACCTCTCCGGCGTTGAACGCGGCGAAGCCCTGCGTGGGCGCGCGGTCTTGCGCCTGGGCATAGGCCTCCAGGGACTGGCGCACGAGCGGCGCCGCGTCCTCGCCTCGGCTCCAGGCCTCCTTCGCTTGTTCAAACAGCGCCGTGCCCACGCCGTTGGGAAGCTGAGGCAGGTGCGCGTTGAGCGTGGCGCCGTGGCGATAGAGCGCGAGGGCCCGCTCGAGGTCCGGGCGCGCATCTCCACCGTGGTCTCTGCGCAGACGCGCCCGAGTGACGAGCGCCTCGCCTTCGTAGAACCAGGGCACGACGTTGCTCGGGTCCAGCTCGCGAGCCCGGCTCAGTGCGGCGCTGGCCTCATCGAGGCTCGCCTCGGGAGAGGGCGCGTGCGGATCCGCCGCTTGCTTCACGTACTCGGTGCCCAGGTTGATCCACGTCTCCGCTGGACTTGAGTCCTGCGCGAGTGCGGTGCGGAAGGCTTCAATGGCGCGAGCCCTGTGCTCGCTCGGGTCGCCGCCGTGCGCGCCCTCATGGTCCGCCCAGACGCGATACACGAGGCCACGGTCGATGTGGAAGTTGAAGTCACGCTCTGGCGCGGGCACGTGCTCGAAGGCGTCGGCGGAGGCACGGAGTTGCTCGCTCGGGTCCTGATTGCGCTGCTGTCGGGCTCGCGACCACTGCCAGTAGGCCGAGCCCAGCGCATGCCACGCCACGGCATTCGTTGGCGCCAGCGCGAGCGCTTGCCGAGCCGACGCGACGGCCTGACCCAGCAGGGCCTCGGCTTCGGGGCTGCCCTGGCTCACGCGCTGCTGCGCGAAGCGGCGATGAAGCCGTGAGGCCAACAGGTGCGCGTCCGCGTCGTCGGGGTTGGCCGTGAGCGCATGGCCCACGGCCTCCAGTCCTTGGGTATAGGACGGCAGCACGTCGCCGCCACCGCTGACCTCCATGAGGAGCGCGTCCTGCTCCAAGTCAGCCAGCGCGCGGTGGACGGCGGGCACGCTCCGTCCAATCGCGGCGGCTTCGGCATAGGCGCGACGCCCCGCCTCGAAGTCCTCGCGCGCGGCCTCGCGCTGCCCCGCGTTCCAACGGTGGAGGGCTCGCGCGTGGAGGATGTCGCCGCGCAGCAGCGGGGCCTCGTGGAGCCAGGTCAGCCGGCCTCCGAGCGCATCGAGGTGTTGCAGCGCCGCGTCGGGGCGGTCCTCGTGGAAGGCGCGCAAGGCCTCGACGTACTCGGGCGCGGGGACCTCGGCGCCCTGGCTGCGCTGGAGGAAGTCGAGGGCTGGGGCACGGAGCCGCTGCTCGGCGTCGCGCTGCTTCGCCTCGCGCTGGGAGGGCTCGGCGCTGCGCTCTGCTTCCAGGCGCGCACGCTGGTACTGGGCCCCGAGCACCCACGCGAGCGCATAGGCCACGCGAGGCTCGTGCTCTCCCGTTGCCCACGCGGCATCGAGGTGCTGGCGCGCGGAGGACACGTCATCCAACGCGAGGAACGCGCGCCCCAGGGCGTAGTGGCCGGAGCCCTCGGCCTCCGGGCCGGCCTCGCGCATGCCCGCCTCGATGTCGGCCATCCGCGCACGCAGCGCACGACGGTCAGCGCGGGTGTCATGCAGTGGCGCCTCGCCGGAGGCACGCGCGAGGGCATCGATGCGCTCGACGCTCTCCGTGAAGCGTCGGGCGAGCTGCTCCCTGCGCGCCACCTCACGACGTGAACGCACCGTCTGCCCCACGCCGAGCGCGAGGGCCCACCCCACGACGCCGAGCGCCGCCGCCGCGCGCCAGTGCTTGCGCAGTCGCTTGCGAAGTCGGTAGCCCGGACTGGGCCGCGCCTGCACGGGCTCGCCGTTGAGGAACCGGTCCAGGTCATCCGCGAGCGCCCGCGCAGAGTCGTACCGAGCCGAGCGGTCCTTCTCCAGACACTTGAGGACGATGGCCTCCAGGTCCCGGGGGATGTCCGCGTCCAGCGCGCGCGGCGGCCGAGGCTCGTGCGTGGCGATGCGGCTGAGCACCTCCAAGCCATTGGAGCCAGGGACAGGCGGTTGGCCGGTGAGCAGGTGGTAGAGCGTGGCGCCGAGGCTGTAGACGTCCGCGCGCCGATCCAACCGAGCCACGTCGCCTCGGGCCTGCTCGGGGGCCATGTAGTGGGGCGTGCCCAGCACGGTGCCAGAGGCGGTGTCGCTGTCCTTCCAATCACGCGCGAGCCCGAAGTCCATCACCGAGGGGAGCAGGCCGCCGTCCTCGGTGCGCTCGACCAGGATGTTGGAGGGCTTGAGGTCGCGGTGGACGAGCCCCGCGCGGTGGGCCGCGTGAACGCCCAGCGCCGCGTCACGAAGGACGAGCGCCTTCTGCTCCACGGTGAGCGGGGACGCGAGCGCATGGAGGGGTTGTCCATCCACGTACCGCATCGCGATGTACGCGCGCCCCTGGACCTCACCCACTTCGTAGACGCGACAGACGCGCTCGTGGTCCACGCGGGCCTGCGCACGGGCCTCGGCGATGAATCGGCGCGTCAGCTCCGGGTCCTCGTCGCGGACGAACTTGAGGGCCACCTCGCGACGCAGCCGAGGGTCATGGGCCAGGAACACGCGCCCCATGCCGCCCTGTCCGAGGAAGCGAACGCAGCGGTACCTGTCCCAATGCGGCACGGGGAAGGCCGGCGAATCGGAGCGCGGTGGCGGCGCGACGCCCTCTTCGACAGGGGGGAGCGTGGCTTCGGGTTCGCCGGTATCGGGGCGCGGTCCGTGGGCGCGAGCAGGGTCCCGGCGCAACGAGGCGAGGGTGTCCGGAGACAGTCGGCCTTGTTCGGTGAGTAGCTCCAGCGGCCCACGCCCCAGTCGCGCGACCTCCTCTCGGAGCGAGTCCACTTCGTCGCGAGAGAGCCACCCCTCGGCGAGAGCCATCTTCAGCTCGGCTTCGTACTCCTCACGCACGGCGGGGTGCCCCTGTCTTCCCTCCAGGCAGGAGAAGGCCAGGATGGAGGCCGCGCAGCGTAGCGGAGCGCGAGAACCCGCGCGCAACCGCGCGATAGGCTGCCGGGGCCATGTCGAGCCTCACGTCATCCCCTGCGCCTCGCCGCTTCCATGCCGAGCCCCTCGTCCTCGTGGTGCGCCACGTTCGCGAGGTGCTGGCGAGCGGAGCGTCACGGGCGTGCATCGAGGTTCCGGATCCGGACCTTGGCCGTGGACAGTACCCGGGAGCGCGGGTCGGGCCGGAAGGCGCGCTCGTCCATCGCTCCTTCCGGGCGTGGTGTGACCTGGCCGAAGGCCTGTCGTGTCGGCTGCTCACGCCTCGCGCGGTGGATGCCACGCATGTCGCGTTGACGTTCGAACCCCTGGGCGCTGAGGCGTCGTGGCATGGCGCGACGTCGTCGGAGTCCGCGCCCCGGCATGAGCGATACGGCGCGGGCTCGGCGTTCTCCGCGTTGCGCAAGTTCGAGGACGCGGGGTTTCTTCTGCCGTGGCTCGAAGCCCTGGGGCGCCTGCGGCTTCCTCCGGACGCGCGGGTGTTGGACCTGGGCGTCAACCGAGGCGACGAGCTGGAGACCTTCGCGTGGTTCGAGGGACTCCAGGACGTCTCCTTCGTGGGCGTGGACCACAGCGCCTCGGCGCTCGCGGAGGCCCGGGCGCGGTTCCCGGACGCTCGTCATTCCTTCCACGTCGCGGACCTGAACGCGCTGCCTCCGGAGCTCGGGCGCTTCGACCTCGTGGTGTCGGTGGGCACGTTGCAGAGCCCTGGCGTGGAGGACCATGCGCTCTTGCGCAAGCTCGTCCAGGAGCACTTGCAGCCCGCGGCGGCGCTGGTGCTGGGCTTCCCCAACTCACGCTTCCGCGAGGGCGAGGTCGTCTATGGCGCGCGGGTGCGGAACCTGCGCGAGCCAGACCTGTCGTTGGTGGTGAAGGACCTGTCGTTCTATCGCCGCTACCTGCATCAGCACGGCTTCCGCACGTTCCTTGGCGGGAAGTACGACCTGCTCCTCACCGCGGTGCGCGGCGCGCTTGCCGCGGAATGAGTCCCTCCGGAAGATGACGGCATGAATTCCACCTGGGTCCTCGACGAGCCGCAGCCGCCCCCCGATGCGCGCATCGCCTACGGCGAGGGGCCGCATCGGTTCGGGGAGCTGCGCCTGCCCGCCGGGCCGGGTCCTCACCCCGTGGTGGTCTTCGTGCACGGCGGATTCTGGCGCGCGATGTACGGGCTGGAGCACGCCGGTCACCTCTGCGCGGACCTGACGCGGCGAGGCTTCGCCACGTGGAGCCTCGAGTTCCGTCGCGTGGGGCACGCGGGCGGCGGTTACCCCGGGACGCTCGAAGACGTGGCCGCGGGGCTGGACCACTTGCGTGTCATGGCGCCATCGCGCGGGCTGGACCTGAGTCGAGTGGTGGTGATGGGCCACTCGGCGGGTGGGCAGCTCGCGATGTGGCTGGCGGCGCGGTCGCGGCTCCAGCCAGGGCAGCCTTTGTACGCGGCGGATCCGCTGCGGTTCCGCGGCGTGGTGTCGCTCGCGGGCGTGGTGGACCTGGAGCAGGGCGTCGCGCGGCGCCTGGGCGACGGGGCGGTGGCGGCGTTCGTGGGGGAGGGCGCACCGGACCTTGCCGCGCGCTACGCGGTGGCCTCGCCCGCGATGCTCCAGCCGCTGCCGGTGCCCCAGGTGCTGGTGCACGGGACCGTGGACGACACGGTCCCGGTGGAGATGAGCGACGCCTTCCACACGCGGGGCCGAGCGCTCGGCGCGCCCATCACCTACGTGCGGCTGGAGGGCACCGGGCACTACGAGCTCATCGACCCGCGCTCCCAGGAGTGGCCGCGCGTGATGGAGGCGCTCCAGTCCCTGCTGTGAGGCGCGCGGTGCTTCACGACGCGAACGGCGCGCGACCCCAGCTCGGGCCGCGCGCCGTGAGGTCCTACGGAAGAGGACCCGTGCGTCTCAGAAGATGCTCCAGAGGTACTGGTTGGTCACCTCGTGGTGGAACTGGATCTCCGAGGTCTTCACCCGCGTGCCCAGCTGCTTGGGGCTGCGCTCGGCCGAGGCGGTCTTCAGCTCGGCGAACTTGCCCTGCACGTTCTCGCCCAGAATCTGGGCCACGAACTGGCTGCCCTTGAACAGGCGCACGGCGTCGAAGATGTTGTCGGGCAGGAAGCGCGTGCGGCTGCGCTTGGACTCGGCGTCCTCCTGCGGCTGCGGGCCCTCCAGGCCCGTGCGCAGCAGCGTGAGCAGCACCATGTACGGGTTGGAGTCCGGCGCCACGCTGCGCACCTCGACGCGCGCGCTGCGCTCGTTGCCGAACGGGATGCGCACCATGGCGCCGCGGTTGTTCGCGCTCGCCTTGATCTGATTCGGCGCCTCGAAGTGCGGATCCAACCGGCGATACGCGTTCACGCTGGAGTTGAGCACCAGGCAGATGTCGTTCGCGTTGGTGAGGATGCGGTCGATGAACGACCAGCCCTCGGCGGACAGGCCGTCCTGCCCGTTCTTGTCGTAGAACAGGTTCTTGCCGCCCTTGGACAGCGACATGTTCATGTGCATGCCATTGCCATTCACGCCCGTCACGGGCTTGGGCAGGAAGCACGCGGTCAGCCCCATCTGCGCGGCCACCTGGCGGCACAAGAGCTTGTAGAGCTGAATCTGGTCCGCGGCGATGAGCGCCTCGCTGTACGTGAAGTTCATCTCGAACTGGCTGGGCGCCACTTCGGGATGGTCCTTCTCGTTCTGGAATCCCATCGCGCGCTGGGCCTCGGCGGCCTTGTCGATGAACGTGCGCAGCGGGTCTCCCGGCAGCGCGTGGTAGTAGCCACCCGTGGAGATGAACTCGAACTGGTTCGTCTCGTGGTAGTGGCGCTCGGCGTCGCGGCCCTTGAAGAGGAAGCCCTCGATCTCCGGCGCCGCGTGGAACACGGAGCCGTCCTTCTGGAAGTGGCCGTCCGTGAAGCGCTTGAGCTGGCCGCGCATGTCGGAGTGGTACGGCGTGCCGTCGCGCTCCAGCACCTCGCTGAACACCAGCACCTTGCCCGGCCCGAAGATGTCTGACGGCAGCCAGTAGAACGAGGCCCAGTCGATGTTCAGCCGCAGGTCGCTCTCCGCCTGCGCGGAGAAGCCCCGGATGGACGAGCCGTCGAAGGTGAGGTTGTCGGCGCTCTTCAGCAGGAACTTCTTGTCGTAGTCGAGCATGTGCAGCCGACCCTCGAGGTCGGTGAAGCACACGGTGACCGCTTTGATTCGCTTCTCGTCCGTCAGGTACTTGATGCGCTCGTCGCGGAGCTTCTCCGGGGACTCACGCTTCATGCGCTGCTCTTTGACGCGGAGGTTCATCGCCTCCAGTTCGTCGTAGGGAATCTCCAGGAAATCCCGCAGCGGCTTCGTCGACTCCATGAGCATGCCTCCCGGCAGTGGGCCCGCGCCGAGCGCTTCGTGGACGGGCCAGAAAGTTCTGGGCTCATGTATTTACATTTGCGGGCGTGAAATCAAGTCTAAATATCCGAGCATTTAGCTAAATAGGGCGGCTTTAGAGCCTTGAGGGTGGTTTCTGAACGCTCCAGACCGGGTTCTGGAGGGTCCAGCTGTCGAAATCCGGACGCAGGGGCCGAGCCCCAGCCCTCCATCGGCGCGCACGGAGACGGCCCGTTCGAACCGCTCGAAGAAGTGGGGGACGGCGAGCGCGGACTTCACCTCGCGGCGGGCCACATAGGGGTCCGCGACGAAGCGCCCCTGGTGCGCGGCGTCCGACCAGGCCCACCACGTTTCTCCCGTGCGCCACGCATGCTCCACCCGCGAAGCACCCCGCCCGTGGCTCTCCCAGGAGGTGGTCCCGCACCCCCTCGCCCAGCAGCGTCTCTGGGCGCGAAGGACTCCGGCGAACAGGCGGAGCGAGCGCGCCCCTTCTTTGTTGGCCTCGCTAGCGCAGCCACTCCACCACGTCGGGAGGAAGCGCCGTGCCCGTGGGCCACAGGACATACGCGGCGCCGCGCGAGTGCCTCCATGCCCGCCACAGCTCCGAGCGCCGATACGTGACGGCGGTGCCCTCGTTGCTGCGGGCCGCAGGGTCGTTGCAGAGGACGTCGCCCTCGGGCGTGAAGCCGCGCACGACGATGAGGTGTCCGTCCGTGCGCCGCGACGGCGCGCCCGTGAGTTCTCCCTCCTCGAACGCGATGCTGATGCTCACCGGGAGCCCCGCCGCGATGAGGCGCTCCACCTGCGCGAAGGTGTCGAGCCGGGCCACCAGTCCCTGGAGTTCACCGCTGCCGCGCGCGGAGGCGTAGGCCGTGTTGAAGCTCCAGTTCCCCGTGCCCTGGTAGGCGGCGTCATACGTGTGCGCCGCGGCTTGGGGGACGGGCTCCTCCAACGTGGCGCGGCCGAGCTTGCGGCTCCAATAGCCCAGCAACATCGTGGTGGACGTGGGCGAGCACCAGACCTCGCCGCCATCCGGATAGAGCATCTGCGAGTAGCCGGGCACCTCCAGCGCGGTGCCCCACGCGGTGCGCTCGGCGGCCGAGTCCTCGGCCGTGCGGCGCGTGTCCGTCACCGCGGCGGTGAGCGCCCGCACGCGCGGGCTCGCATCTGGCCGCGTGGCGTAGAGCCCCACTGTCACGCGCAAGGCGTCCGCGCGGCGCTTCAAGTTCAGCGTGTCCGTGGCCACCGCGCCGTCCGCGTCCTCCTGCGCGTTCACGCTGTGGCGCGACACGGTGTCTCGTTCGGACGCCCACACGCCCAGTTCGTAGTCGCGCGTCCACCGCCCCTCGATGCGCGCGGCCACCCAGACCTGCACCCAGGTGCCGGGGGGGGTCTGCGCTTCGAACGACGGCACCACGCTGTCGAAGCCTCCCGAGACGGCCTGCGGCTCGGACACCGCCGTGCCCAGGCGGTAGGCGTCGAGCGTGGCGCTCGTGCCCGCGTCCGGGGGCGCGCCCGTCGGGAAGGGCACGGTGCTCGCGCGAGCGGTCTCGCTCAGCACGAGCGCGCCATCCGCCGCGAGGGCGGTGCCGTCGCGGGTGAAGCGCTCGAAGTCGCGCGCCTCCGCGCCGCGCCGCCACAGGCGCGTGGTGGGGCCGTCATCGGTGGAGGAGCCAGGGAGCGACGAGGGCGGCTGAGAGGCGCATGCCGTCGCGAGGGAGACCAACAAGGCGGACAGCCAGCGGGCGCGTGCGTTCACGCGCGCGAGTCTGTCAGGCGCGACGCGGGGCTCACAAGGAGCCCGCGGGCTTCGCGGTCGCACCCTCCTTCGCGAGGTGCTTGAGCGTCAGGTAGACGAACTCCGCGCCGGGTTGCAGCGACCCCACGGGGATGCGTTCGCCGGGCGCGTGCGCGGTGCGCGCGTCGTCGGGCGTGAGCGCGAACAGGTCGATGCCATAGGCGTGGATGCCCGCGCGGCGCAGCGCGGCGGACTCGGTGGTGCCAGTGGACATGCGCGGGATGACGGGCACCCCCGGCCACACGCGCGCGGCGGCGGACGTCACGGCGCGAAACAGCGCGTTGTCTCCCACGGGGGACATGGGCGAGTCGGGTGGGCTCACGTCCATCTCCACCTCGAGGGTGGGATCCGCGAGGGTGGAGACAATGCGCGCGCGGACGGCGCGGGCGTCATCATCGGGCAGCAGGCGGCAGTTGAGCGTGGCCTCGGCGGAGGCGGGGATGACGTTGGGGCGCGTGCCTGCTTGGAAGAGCGTGGGCACGCAGGTGGTGCGCAGGACGGCGCCGAGCGCGGGCTCCAGGCGCGCGACGGCGTCCACATCCGCCTGGGCGGGGGCGTCCGGCGCGGCGGCGATGCGGCGCAGCGCCTGGCCCAGCTCGCCCGGAGTGACGGCGGCGCGACCTTGGACATGGAGGCGGGTCGCGGGCGTCAGGCGCGCGGGAAAGGTGAGCGTGCCCACGCGCGCCACGGCTTGCGCCACGCGCACCAGCGGGCCCGGCTCCACGGGCGGCGCGGACGAGTGGCCGCCGGGGCCCTTCGCCCGCAGGACCACGTTGCGCGACACACGCTCCGCGGCCTGCACGGCGACGAAGAGCACGCGGCGCCGGTCGCCGGACAGCTCCGTGAGTCCTCCCTCGTTGAGCGCGAACTCCGCCTCGCGCAGCTCGGGCCGGTGCTCCAGCATCCAGTCCAAGCCCTGACCGGAGCCCACCTCTTCATCCGCGCCCAGGTAGAGCACCACGTCGCGCGACAGGGAGGCGCCCTCGCGCTTGAGCCGGCGCAGCGCGAGGACGCTGGCGGCCACCATGCCTTTGTTGTCCTGGACGCCGCGGCCGAAGAGCAGGCCGCTCTTCTCGGTGAGGACCCACGGGTCGGTCTCCCACTCGGCGCGCACGGCGGGCACGGTGTCCAGGTGCGCCACCACCAACACGGGCCGACCCGTGCCGCGTCCCTTCAGGCGCGCCAGGAGGTTGCCGCGGCCGGGTGAGGGCTCGACCAGCTCTGATTCGATGCCCGCCTCTTGGAGCCACCGCGCCGCGACTCGGGCCGCGGCGACCTCGTTGCCGGGAGGATTGGAGGTGTCCGCGGCGATCAGCTCCGCGAGCAGCGCACGCATCTCAGCGGCCTCTCGGGGGCCGTCCGCGAGGCAGAGCCCCGGGACCAGGAGCAACAGGATGCAGGGCAAGGAGCGCATGGCGACCGTGCGGAACGCGGGTGGAGGACGCGGGTTCATTGTAGCGTGCGCGCCACGACACGCGGTCGCGGGGAGAGACACCATGATTCGGTATGGCGCCAAGTTGGGGAAGTACGTGGTGGGCGGGGCGATGACGGAGGCCATGCGTCGCCAGTTGGAGGAGCGTGAGCCGTCCTCGGCGGGGTTGCCTCGGCCTCCCGTTGTTCCCCCCCCGACCGAGGGTGGATTCCAGAAGGGCGATGCGAAGTTGGCGCAGGTGGCGGACAAGCTGCGCGAGCCCATCCAGGACCCCACGAAGGCGGGCGTACAGGGCTTCATCCAGAGCCGCGTGGAGTTCGCGCAGGGCGCGGCGCAGGTCGGTGGCGCGGTCGTCCAGGGCGAGCTGGGCGTGCAGAACGTGACGCAGGCCGTGAGCGAGTTGGTGCAGAACGTGAAGTTCGCGGCACAGGTCGCGGACGTCTACGCCAACGATGCGCTCGACGGGGATGACGCTCAGCGCGTGGTCCGCGCCGGGGTGAACGAGGCGGCGGAGAAGGCCTGGGAGAAGTTCCAGAACGCGACGCCCCTCGAGGCCGCGAAGCAGGTGGCCGAGGCCGCGAAGGCGGGGGCTCGGGGCTTCTACGCGGGGAGCACCACCTCCAAGGCTGGCGTGCAGGAGGTCAATGACGCCATGGCCGAGCGGGCCAGGTACGAGGCCCAGAAGGTGGGGACGACCGCCGCGGTGGCCGTGGGCGTGGGCGCCGTCGTCGGGATGGTGAATCCCGTCGCGGGAATGGTCGTCCGGGGCGTCGGGGCCGCGGCCGCCGGCTATCAGGCGTCCGGCGCCCTGCACGAGATGCACGGGAACTCCGAGCCCGGTGAGATGGGCGCGGTGCGCCGCGAACTCAACAAGGTCATCGAGGAGAAGTCGCGGCTGGGCTCGAACATGGACGTGGACTGAGCCATGGACGTGGACTGAGCCCTCGCAACGGGAGACCGCACCGATGTCCGCATCCCTGAGTTTTCGCACCGTCGAGCTGCCGCTGCGTCACGCCTGGACCATCGCGCGGGGGACGAGCACGTCGAAGCGCAACGTGCTCGTGGAGCTCCGCGCCGGGGGCCACGTGGG
Organism: Citreicoccus inhibens; assembly: GCF_019039035.1. Taxonomy (GTDB): domain Bacteria; phylum Myxococcota; class Myxococcia; order Myxococcales; family Myxococcaceae; genus Citreicoccus; species Citreicoccus inhibens. The sequence goes on from NZ_JAHNZT010000024.1 coordinate 104,658, forward strand.
CCACGGCGAGGCCGCGCCCAACGTGCGCTATGGCGAGTCCGCGGAGACGGTGACCGCCGCGCTCCAGGTGCTGGCTCCCGTGGTGGAGGGGCGAGACCCGCGCTGCTTTCGCGACGTCTCCGAGGCGCTGGAGGCGGCGCTGCCCGGCAATCACGCGGCGAAGGCGGCGGTGGACCTCGCGCTGCATGACCTGGCGGGGAAGCTGCTGGGCGCGCCGCTGTACCGGATGTTGGGCGTCACCCCGACGCGGATGCCGGCCACGTCGATGTCCATTGGCATCGATGTGCCCGAGACGCTCGCGCTCAAGGTCCGCGAGGCCGCGGACTTCGCGGTCCTCAAGGTGAAGCTGGGCGCGGAGCGCGTGCGCGAGACGTTCGGCGCCGTGCGGGCTCACACGCGGCAGCCCATCCGCGTGGATGCCAACGAGGCCTGGCGCCCCGCCGAGGCGCTGGCGCACATCGAGTGGCTCGCCTCGCAGGGCGTGGAGTTGGTGGAGCAGCCCTTGCCCGCGGCGGACGGGGACGGCGCGAAGTGGCTGCGCGCGCGCTCGCCGCTGCCCCTGGTGGCGGACGAGGCCTTGTCCATGGCGGGCGACGTGCCTCGGCTGGTGGAGGGCTATCACGGCATCAATGTGAAGCTGCAGAAGTGCGGCGGCATCCGCGAGGCGCTGCGCATCATCGAGACCGCGCGCGCGTGTGGCCTGAGGGTGATGCTGGGCTGCATGGTGGAGACGGGCGTGGGCATCGCGGCGGGCGCGCAGCTCGCGCCGCTGGTGGATTGGGTGGACCTGGACGGCAACCTGCTGCTGGCGGAGGACCCGTTCGTGGGGCACCCCGTGGTGGCCGGGCGCATCCAGCTCGGGAGCGGCGCCGGACTCGGAGTCGAGCCCCGGGCCGCTTCATGAAGGCCGCGCTCATCCAGGAGCCGATGGCGGTGCTGGCCGTGCTGCTCACCGTGCTGTCGGCGCTCTACGCGGTGGAGCGGACGCGAGCGGGAGGCCGGCTGTTCCAGGTCGTGCCGCTGCTCGTGTTCGCGTACTTCGTGCCCACGCTGCTGTCGAACCTGGGCGTCATCCCCACGCAGTCCGAGCTGTATCGCTTCGTCCGGATGTACCTGCTGCCCGGCAGTCTGGTGTTGCTGGTGCTGTCGGTGGACCTGCCCGGCATCGCGCGGCTCGGGCGAGACGCGGTGGTGCTCTTCCTGGCGGGCACGCTGGGCATCATGGTGGGGGGCCCGCTGGCGTACCTCGTGCTCGGGCGGCTGGTGCCAGCGGAGCTGGGGGACCAGGCGTGGAAGGGGCTCGCGGCGCTCAGCGGTTCGTGGATTGGCGGCAGCGCGAACTTCGTGGCCATTGGCCAGAGCGTGGGCGCGCTCGACAGCATCCTCAGCATGATGGTGGTGGTGGACGTGGGCGTCTCCAACGTGTGGACGGCGGTGCTGCTGTCCTTCGCGGGCCGGGAGCTGGCCATGGACGCGCGCATCGGCGCGGACCGGCGCGCGCTGGAGGCGGTGCGCGAGGAGGCCGCTCGGCTCCAGGCGGGCACCGCGCGGCCCGCGAGCCTGCCGGACTTGATGTGGATGGTGACCATCGCCTTCGGGGTCACCGTGGCGGCCACCGAGCTGGCGGCGCGGCTGCCGGACATCGGCACGGTGGTGACAGGCTTCACGTGGGTGGTGCTGCTCGTGACGACCGCGGGCGTGGTGCTGTCCTTCACGCCGGCGCGGAAGCTGGAGGGCGCGGGCGCCAGCCGCATGGGCTCGCTGTTCCTCTACCTGTTGGTGGCCACCATCGGGGCCCAGGCGGAGTTCCGCAAGTTGCTGGATGCCCCCGCGCTGGTGGCGGTGGGCGCGCTCTGGATGGTCATTCACGCCGGAGTCACCATGGGCGTGCGGCGCTACCTGCGCGCGCCCGTGTTCTTCGCGGCGGTGGGTTCGCAGGCGAACGTGGGAGGGACCGCGTCCGCGTCCGTGGTGGCGGCGGCGTTCCATCCCGCGCTCGCGCCGGTGGGCGTGCTGTTGGCGGTGCTGGGCTACGTGCTGGGGACCTACGGCGGGCTGGTGACGGCGTTGGTGCTGGAGCAGGTGCACCACTTCATCCACGGAGGCGGATGATGCGCGCGGCGTGGATGTGCACGGCGGGGCTGGTCCTGAGCTGTGCGACCGCGCCGGTGCCCTCGGAGGCGCCTCGGCCCTCCCTGCAAGGCGTGGTGGATGGGCTCGTGCAAGAGGCCGCGCGGCTGGCTCCGGGCTCGGACGTGGCGATCGCGGTGCAGGAGGTGGGCACGGGCGAGTACGCGGGCGCGGCGGACGCGGTGCCGCATGTGTCCGCCAGCTCGGCCAAGGTGTTCTGGGTGGCGGCGGCGCTGCGGGACGTGGCGCTGCCGCAGGTGGCGCCCCGCGCGGAGAAGGTCTTCCGCACCTCCGACAATGAGGCCTCGGGGGAGATCATCGACCTGGTGGGCGGCCCGGACGCCATCAACGTCTACCTGCGGGAGCTGGGGCTCGGGAACACGGCGCTCACCAAGTGGAACTATGGCAAGCCGCGCTGGGCGACGAACTCTCCGCGCGCGTTGGGCAATGACAACTACTTCTGCGCGGCGGACGCGGTGTCCTTCCTGCGGCGCCTGGACCGGGGCGAGCTGCTGGACGCCGAGCGAACGGCGCGGCTGCGCGCCTGGATGTCGCTCACGCCGCGCGAGGGCTGCGGGGGGTGGTTGGGCACGCGCTTGCCCGCCGCCGCGCGCGCATCGTTGCAGCACAAGGGAGGATGGCTGCCTCCGGGGTGTTGCTCGGATGATGCGCGCTACAACGTCCTCAACGAGGTGGGGCTGGTGACGCTGCCCGAGGGTCGTCGCTACGCGGTGGCGCTGCTGGCCGCGCACGGCCCGGACTGGCCCAAGCAGGCCTTCTTCATCGAGCGCGCCTCGTGCGTGCTCTACCGCCACTTCTCGCGCGACGCGGCGCTGGACTGTGGTGACGCGCTCGCGGCGGCGGGTGGGCCCGCGCCCTTGCGGCTCGCGCCGGGAGAGGCGCCTCCGAACTACGACTGTGATTGAGCGCGAGGCGCGCGCAGGGCGCCACCGTGCGCCTCGCGCTTCCCTGTCTGGGAAGTCCAGGTCACCCCCTGCCGGACCCCATCGCTCGGCGCGGCGCGGGCCCCGTGCGCGCGCGGGATGCCCCCGGGGCAGGGGACCTTTCCACCAGGCAACGTCCTGGCGTCGTGCGGGGCGAAGTGACCGGTAGCGCGCGGTGCCAGCGTGCGCTGGCGCGCGGAATGGGCTGGACATGCTGGGCGCGGTGGGGCTCGGCGCTCAGCTTGCAATGCTGAAGGTCTCGCCGGAATCCGCCGGCTCATTGCTGGAGCATTGCCATGAAAGCCATTTCGCGTGTCGCCGCTGTCATTGGCGTCGCCTCTGCATTCGCCTCGTTCTCTGACGCGCACGCCGCCACGGCTACCGCGAACCTGACGGTGACGGCCACGGTGGGGTCGGTCTGCACCATCAGCTCGGGCACCTTGAACTTCGGCAGCTATGACCCGGTCGTCCTCAATGCGAGCACAGGCGTGGACCTGCTCGGCTCCGGCACCATGAACGTGCAATGCACGCTGCTGGGGACGGCCGTCGTCACGCTGGGGCAGGGCTCCAACGCCAACACGGGCTCCACGGATGCCGCGCCCCTGCGGCGGATGAAGAACACGGCCTCGGCGAACTACCTGTCCTATGCGCTGTATCAGGACGCCGCGCGCCTCGTGGTGTGGGGCAACACCGCGGGCACGGGCCTGGCTTACGTGGGCACCGGCCTGTCGGTCCCCGTGCCCGTCTACGGCACTGTCTCCAAGGGCCAGAACGTGCCCTCGGGCAACTACAGCGACGTCGTCGTCGCCACCATCACCTTCTGAGCGGGAGCGACGCGTCATGTGCATCCGCTTGCTCTCCCGGACCCGAGCCCTCGTGGGATGGGCCGCCTTGGCCTGCATCCTTCCGCGAGGCGTGAGTGCCTCCTCGGTGGAGGTGAATCCGGTCCGGCTCGAACTGGCGTCCGGCGCCCGCGGGACGGTGGTGATGGTGAAGAACCAAGGCACGGAGCCCACGCGCTTCCAGGCCTCGGTCCACACCTGGGCCCAGGACGAGCGCGGACACATGACGCTCGAACCCACGCAGGAGCTGTTCTTCTTCCCGTCGATGCTGACGCTGGAGCCAGGGGAGTCCCGGCCCATTCGGGTGGGTCTCTCCTCGGCTCCCGCGGAGGCGGAGCGCGCCTTCCGGCTCATCGTGGAGGAGCTGCCGCCGCTGGAGCCCGCCGTGCCCACGGCGGGCCTGAAGGTCCTCACCCGCGTCTCGCTGCCGGTGTTCGTCGCGCCCAAGCGCCGGGTCTTCGAGGGGCGCATCGAGGACGCGGAGGTGCGCGCGTCGCACGTGCGCCTGCGCGTGCGCAACGCGGGCACGGTGAACTTCTTCGTGCGTCAGGCGCGCGGTCACGGCCTGGACGCCGAGGGCAAGGCCGTGGCGGAGCTGGGGCAGCCGGGCTGGTACGTGCTGTCGGGCGGCTCGCAGGTCTTCGACCTGGAGGTTCCCTCGGAGCACTGTCGCAAGCTGCGCGCGGTGGATCTGGAGGTGGAGACGGACCAAGGCGTGCTTCGCCAGACCCTCCCCATTCCCAGCAGTGGGGCGGCGCCCTGCGCGCCGTGAGTCCATCGCCATGTTTCGGGTCATGTCGGCAAGGCGCTCGTGGGGGCACCTGGGATGGGCGTGTGCGGCCTCGCTCCTGGTGCAAGGACTGGAGGCGCGAGCGCTCCCGACGCCCGAAGCGCGGGTGGCGCCACAAGAGCACATCGTCGCTGAGCTGACGCTGAACGACATTCCGCGCGGTGAGGTGTTCCCGCTGCTGCGCGATGAGGACGTGTGGCTCCCGCTCTCCACGCTTCAGGAGTTCGACGTGGAGCCCGGGAAGCTGGGCGGACGCACGGAGGACATCGCGGGGCAGCGCTATGTCTCGCTGCGCTCCCTGGCTCCGGACACGACGTTCCAGTTCGACGCGCGCGCGGCCACGCTCCAGGTCCGGCTGCCCGCCTCGGCCTTCCGTCCCACGCAGATTGACCTGAGCCTGGAGCCCCCTCGGGGCTACGGCGTGCGAGGCGACCCGAGCGCCTTCCTGAACTATGCCGCGCGCACGCGCAACACGTGGCTGACGTTGTTTGGTGAAGTGGGCGCCTCGGTGGGCCGGGGCTTGTTCACCACTCAGGCCCAATGGCATCCGGGCAGCGAGCCGTTGCGCGGCCTGACGCAGCTCACGGTGGACTTCCCCGAGGTCATGGTGCGCGCCATCGCGGGCGAGTCCACGGGCTACGGCGGCGTGCTGGGCGGCGGCGCCGTGGTGGCGGGGCTGCACGTGCTGCGCTCGTTCGAACTGAATCCCTACTTCGTGCGCAACCCGGTGCAGGACTTCGCGGGGGACGTCAACACGCCGTCGTCGCTGGAGGTCTACGTCAACAACCAGCTCGTGCGCCGCACGGACCTGCCGCCAGGGCCCTTCCGGTTGGAGAACGTCACGGTGCCTCGGGGCGAGGGTTCCACGCGCTACGTGGTGCGAGACGCGTTCGGTCGCACGCGAGAGGTGCGCTCCTCGTACTCGCTGGGGGAGCAGCTCCTGGCGCCGGGCGTGGTGGACTACCGCCTCTCCATGGGGGCCGAGCGGCTGTCCCTGGCCACGCGCAGCTTTGACTTCGGGCCGCCGCTGCTCCTGGGCAGCTTCCGGGTGGGGGCGACGCCGTGGCTGACGCCGGGGGTTCGTCTGGAGTTGTCTCCGGACCTCTTGAGCACCGGGCTCATGCAGACCGCGCAGCTGCCCGTGGGGGCGCTGGAGTTGGCGGAGGCGGTGAGCCGGAGTGATGGACAGACCGGCGTGGCGGCGGGCGTCGCCTATTCGCTGCAAGGGCAATGGATGGGCGGCTCGTTCTTCACGCGAGCGATGAGCGCGCGCTATGCCCACGCCAACCTCGCGCCAGTGGATGACCACCCACGGCTGGAGACGGGCGGCGGCTTCTTCCTCTCGCTCGGCAATCGCGTGAACGTGGGCGGGCAGCTCGCGGTGACCCATTGGAGGGATCGGGGCTGGACGACGTGGCTGGGGGCGACGACGTCCGCGCGGGTGACAGACCTGGCCACGCTCTCCTTCACCGCGAGCCGAGGGCAGGAGCAGTCCGGTGCCGCCGCGCTGGAGGGGACGGTGTTCCTCAGCGCCATCCTGGACGCGCGGACCTCGGCCTCGGTGGGCTATGGCCGCGCGGTGGGTGGGGACGCGGCCTCGGTGGATGTCTCGCGCGGGGTGCCGTTGGAGGGCGGTTGGGGCTTCCAGGTCCAAGGGCAGACAGGGAGCGCGGAGCAGGCGCGAGGGCGCGTGGATTACGAGGGCGACGTGGGCCGCGCCACGGCGGGCATGGAGTGGGCCGCGGGCAACCTCGTGGGGTTGGCGGAGGTGGCGGGGGGCGTGGTGGCCATTGGCGGAGGCGTGCATGCCACCCGCGTGGTGGACCAGGGCTTCGCGCTGGTGCGGGTGGAGGGGGTGGAAGGGATTGGGGTGCGATTGAACAACCATGTCATCGGGCGCACGGACCCCACGGGCGAGTACGTGGTGACGCGGTTGCAAGCCTACAGCCCCAATCGCTTGTCACTCTCGGACGAGGAGCTTCCGCTGGAAATGCAGGTGCCCACGACCGAGGCGATGGTGGTGCCCTGGCGCCGAGGTGGCGTGGTGCTCGACTTTCGCGCGCGGGTGCTGCGCGCCCTGCGCGGGCGGCTGGTGTTCATCACGGGGTCGGAGTCTCGGGCTCCTGCGTATGGAGAGCTGCGCATCGAGGTGGGGGGGGAGCGCTGGAGTTCTCCCGTGGGCGCGAAGGGGGAGTTCGAGCTGTCGGGGGTGCCGCCGGGGCGTTACCCGGCGACGGTGGTGTTCTCCCAGGGGCGGTGTATCGCCACGCTGGAGGTCCCGGCGGTGTCGGGCCGGGTCGTGGACGTGGGGCTGGTGAGGTGTGTGAATGAATAGGCGCGATATGCGAGGGCGCGGCGGTGGCCTCTTCCTCGCGGCACTGTGTGTGCTGGTGCCCGCAGCCGCGGGGGCTGCCTGCTCGCTGCAGGGAATCGTGGGGCTGAGCTTTGGCACGTACAGTCCAGCCTCGGCCGTGCCGCTCGACACGGTGGGGAGCGTGGGCTACCGCTGTGACCTCTTGCAGTTGTCGGTGGTCCACATCGATTTGAGCTCGGGGAACTCGGGCAGCTATGCCGCGCGTCAGATGCAGGGCCCTTCGACGAACAAGCTTTCCTACAACCTCTACATGGACGCGACGCACCTGACGGTGTGGGGGGACGGCAGCTCGGGCACGTCACGCTATGGGCCGGTGTTGCCCATTCTCGGGGCGGACGTGAGCTTGCCTGTCTATGGCAGGATCCCCGAGCTCCAGAACGTGGCCGCGGGCGCGTATTCCGACACGGTGGTGGTGACCCTGACCTTCTGAGCGCGCGCGTCTTGAATGGACCTGGGGCGGCTTGCCTGTTAGGTGCAGGGACAACCCCAAGGAGCCGCTGTGTTTCGACTCGAGACCGACCGAGCGCTCATCCAGGCATTCCGACCGCGAGACCGCCGGGTCATTGAAATGCCGAAGGGCGTCTCCTTCCCCTATTTCGTCCGGGACTATCTCGCGTGGACGGAGACCTCGGGCGCGCGGGTGTATCTGGTCTTCGCCGCGTCTGGCAGCGTCAGGCCGATTGGCATCATCTTCCGCCGAGACTCCTTGGGCGGCGAGCGCATGGCGAGCATGTGCGAGTGGTGCCACACCTATGGGGCGTCCGAGGTGGGGCTGTTGACCACGGATGTGAACAGCAAGCGCCGGGTGGGCGTGAGCCTCTGCGCGGACCTGCGCTGCAAGGATCGGCTGGAGGACGCGGCCGACCGCGCCGGTCGTCATCCGGGAGAGATGCTCGCGGAGCTGCGCGCGCGCATGTCCCGCTTCGCGCAGGAAGTCCTGGGCATCAAGGTCGAGTCGTCGTCCTCGGTCGAACTGTCTGGCGACAGGAATTGAGCCGCGGGCATCTCAACGACGGTAGGGTGCGCGACGAAGGCCCCAAACGCGGCGGACTTCTGCCGAGGTGAGGAGCCCTCACCTCGGAGGGCTGCGTATGGCGCTGCGATGGCCGATTCCCTTGTTGCTCGTGGTGCTGGTTGGATGCAGCGGCCCCACGAGAGCCGTGCGCTTGTTCACCGGCCGTGGCGAGCCCAGGGTCCACACCCCCCGTGGTGCGGATGCCGAGCCAGTGGATGTGGACGAAGCGCGCTTTGTTGAAGCCACCGAAGCGCTCGCCCGGAATGTGCCGCCCCCCGCACACCCGCAAAAAGCGGCTCAGCGCTTGTTCGAGGTGGGGGCGCGAGGGGGCGCGTACGTGTACGAGGCGCGCAGCGGCCGAGTCGTACCTGGGGCGCCGGGCGAATGGCTGGCGGATACCGCGACCTCGGCGGAGCTGGACCTCACACGAGCCTATCTGCGCTGGTGCGCGCGTGCGAAGACGCCTGGGGACTGCCTTCGCCTCTTGATGGATGGCCCCACGGTTTCGGGAGATGGGCGCTACGCTCTGGCGATGGCGCTGGCCCAGGGCGTCGTGATGGTTGAGATGACGGATGCCTTCAGGGATATGGCCGATCCTCAGTCCATGCTGTCGGCTGTTCTGTGGACGTGGACCACGTACATGCTCTTGCTCGCCGTGCCCGAGCCCCTTTCAAAGGGCGTGGCGGCCGTGATGACTGCATCGCTCATCGCCTACGTGGGGATGGATACCTTCTGGAGCCTCATCGTGGGCTTCAAACAGCTGGTGGAGGCAGCGGAGCGCGCCACCACCTTTGATGCGCTTTGCGATGCGGGCGAGCGATACGGCAAGGTCCTGGGGCGTGATGCAGCGCGCGCGTTCGTCATGCTGGCCACGGCCGCGTTGGGGAACACCGCGGCGGGGCTGGGCGCGAAAGTGGGGCAGCTCCCAGGCGCTGCGCAGGCCGCGCTCCGGGCCGAGTCCCAGATGGGGATTCACCTCGCGGCGGTGGCGAGCGTGGAGTCCGCGGCCGTGGGCGCCGAGGTTATCACCCTCTCTTTGGCTTCTGGTGCCGTGGCCATGAGCGACGATGGCTCGAATGGTGGAGCCTCACGGGTGCGGCCCTCGAATCCCAGGGGGTGGGCATCCTTCAGTGGCTTCAAGAAGGCCATGGGCTCGGCGGGCACGAACAAGGAGTGGCATCACCTGGTCGAGCAGACCCCCGGTAATGTCGACCGATTCGGGGCGACGAGTCTCCACAACACCGAGAACGTCATCCCGCTGGACAAGGGAGTCCATACCCGAGTCAGCGCGCTCTATTCGTCCATCCGTTTCGACATCACGGAGTCATTTACTCAGACGGTGCGCCAGTGGCTGAGTGCACAACCCTTTGCAGCCCAACGCGAGTTCGGATTGATGGCCATCGAGAATGTGCAGAAGGGATTCTGGTGATGAGGCTGGATGAGCTGGTGGAACAGTTTGCTCGGAACGTCGCGGCCCAGACCGATGCCATCCAGCGTGGCGATGCGAAGGCAGGGAACAAGAGCGCGAAGCTCTATGGCGCCGCGCTCCAAGCGCTGCGGGCCCAGGGCGACGCAGGCCGTGAGGCGCTCGCGGTGCTCTTGAGACACCCCCGCACCGATGTTCGCGCCATGGCGGCCGCCTTCCTGCTCCGCTATCGCACCGACGAATCCAAGGCGGTCTTGGAGGCCGCTGTGCTCGAAGGAGGAATCGCGGCCATTGGCGCGACCCTGACGCTGCGACGTTGGGCGGAGGGGACCTGGGCGCTCGATCCGGCGTAGGCGTGCGTCAGGTCTTGGGGCGCCACGCCATGCGCATGTAGCCGTGGCCCGCGGCCAACTCGTCCAGCATCTGGTTCAGTCGCTTCTGCTGAGTTGCTTCCAGCCTGGCGCGGGAGATCCACCCCAGGTAGTCATTCCGCTGATAGGCCGGTCGCTGCGTGTAGGCCTCGACGAGCCGACGCTCCTGGAGCGCTCTCTCGACGAAGGGCGGCATCGGGTTCAGTGCCCGCTGGAGTCGCGAGGTGTCTGGCTTCTTCGCCACGGCCTTCTTCACCGCAGTCTTTTTCATGGAGGTCGTCTTCATGGAGGTCGTCAGCGGTGGGAACTCGCGGCGCGGGGGCGCCGGGGCTGCGGCATCACGGGATGGCGCGCATGACCGCGAGCCCCGCCCATCGCCCTCGCGAGGAACGGCGCGGTGCAGCTCTCGCGGGACTGCGCCACCTCCGCGGGAGTGCCCTGGGCTACCACGCGTCCGCCGGCCTCGCCCGCCCCAGGTCCGATGTCGATGACCCAGTCGCTGCGCGCCACGAGGCTCATGTCGTGCTCCACTAGCAGGACAGTGTTTCCCGCGTCCACCAGGCGATCGAGCTGCGCCAGGAGTTTCTCGACGTCCGCGGGATGCAGCCCCGTGGTGGGCTCGTCCAGCACGTACAGCGTGTCCCCATGTTGGGTGCGCTGCAGCTCGGTCGCGAGCTTGATGCGCTGCGCTTCGCCTCCCGACAGCTCCGTGGCGGGCTGGCCCAGTCGCAGGTAGCCCAGCCCCACCTCGCGCAACACGCCGAGCGAGCGCAGCACCTGCGGCACGTCCGTGAAGAACGCGTGCGCCGCGTCCACGGTCATCCGCAGCACCTCCGCGATGTTCTTGCCTCGGTACTGAATCTCCAGCGTCTGGGCGTTGTAGCGGGCGCCGTGGCACGTGGGGCAGGGCGCGAAGACGCTGGGCAGGAAGATGAGCTCGACGCTGACGAAGCCCTCGCCCGCGCACGTCTCGCAGCGCCCCTTGGGCACGTTGAACGAGAAGCGCCCGGCGTCATACTTGCGCGCCCGCGCCTCCTTCGTCCCCGCGAAGAGCTTGCGCACGTTGTCGAAGAGGCCAGTGTACGTGGCGAGGTTCGAGCGCGGCGTGCGGCCGATGGGCTTCTGGTCCACCACCACCAGCCGCTGGATGTCCTCCATGCCGCCGTGAATCCTGCCTCCGAGCGTCAGCGGCGCGGCGCGCTCCAGCTCCTCGCCCTCGTCAGGCTCCTCGCTGGGCAGCGCATGGCCCAGGTGCCGCGACACCAGCTCCACCAACACCTGGCTCACCAGGCTCGACTTGCCCGAGCCCGAGATGCCCGTCACCGTGGTGAGGGCCTTGAGCGGGATGTCCACGTCGAGCTGGTGCAAGTTGTTGCGGGTGATGTCTCGCAACTGGAGCCGCCCCCGCGGCGCTCTCGGCGTGCGGCGCACGGCGAGCTCCGCCTCGCGCAGGAAGCGCCGCGTCTGCGACGCCTCCACGCCTTCCAGACCCGAGGGGGGACCGCTGTAGAGCACCTGTCCGCCCTGCTCACCCGCGGCGGGTCCGATGTCCACCACCCAGTCCGCCGCGCGGATGACCTCGACCTCATGCTCCACGACGAAGAGCGAGTTGCCCGAGCGCTTGAGCAACTGAAGGGCCTGGAGGAGCGCCTGCGTGTCCGCGGGATGCAGCCCCGCCGAGGGCTCATCGAGCACGTACACCACGCCGAACAGGTTGGAGCGGATCTGCGTGGCCAGCCGCAAGCGCTGAAGCTCGCCCGGTGACAGCGTGGGCGTGCTGCGCTCCAGCGACAAGTAACCCAGTCCCAGGTCCATCAACACCTGGATGCGCCCGAGCACGTCGCGCGCGAGGCGCTCGGCCACCAGGGCTTTCTCGGGATGCTCGCGCACGAACTGCGCCCAGCCGCGCGCCGTTCCCTCCGCGGTGGGGCGCAGCGCCTCGGCGACCCGGGTGAGCGGCCAGCGCGACAGCTCGCCGATGTCCACGCCCGCGAACGTCACGGAGAGGGACTCGAGGCGCAGACGCTTGCCGTGGCACAGCGGGCACTCCTGGCTCAGCAGGTGCTGCTGCACGCGCTTCTTGATGGCGGGGCTCTCCGTGGTCGCGAACGTCTGGAGGACGTAGCGCCGCGCCCCCGTGAAGGTGCCCATGTAGCTGGGCGGGTCCTTGCGCTGGAGCGCGCGCCGGGTCTCCTGCGGACTCAGTCCCGCGTACACCGGGACGACGGGTTGCTCCTCGGTGAAGAGGATCCAGTCGCGCTCCTTCTTGGGCAGCTCGCGCCAGGGGCGGTCCACGTCGTACCCAAGCGACACGAGGATGTCGCGCAGGTTCTGGCCATGCCACGCGGGGGGCCACGCGGCGATGGCGCGCTCACGAATGGTCAGCGAGTCGTCCGGCACCAGCGAGCGCTCGGTGACTTCATACACGCGGCCCAAGCCGTGGCACTGCGGACAGGCGCCCGCGGGCGTGTTGGGTGAGAACGCCTCCGCCTCCAGGTGGGGCTGCTTGGGCGGATACGTGCCCGCGCGCGAGTACAGCAGGCGCAGGGAGTTGGACAGCGTCGTGACGCTCCCCACCGACGAGCGCGTCGTGGGCGTGCCGCGCTGCTGTTGGAGCGCCACGGCGGGCGGGAGCCCCTCGATGGAGTCGACCTCCGGGACGCCGACCTGGTCGAGCAGCCGTCGCGCATAGGGCGCCACCGACTCGAAGTAGCGGCGCTGCGCCTCCGCGTAGAGCGTCCCGAAGGCGAGCGAGGACTTGCCCGAGCCCGAGACCCCGGTGAAGACCACGAGCGCGTCGCGAGGGATGTCGACATCGACGTCGCGGAGGTTGTGTTGACGGGCGCCTCGCACGCGGACGCAAGCGCTGGGCGACTGGGGCGCGGTGGACGCCCGGGTGGGCGGCGGACTTCGTCGGGTCATGGCGGGAAGACTGCGCATCCGATGGGCCCCCGCTCAGGGGACCGGCCGGTGAGTGGGGAGGCAAGGGGGCCGGGGCCCGTCATGCCAGCTCGGGCGAATCCTTGGGGCGATATTCGTGCACCCATACGGCCTCCAGGCCCCATGAGAAGAGGGCCCAGCGTCGCGAGCGACACGGGAAGTCCTCGGCCTCGATGGCCCGCGTCACCGTGACGATGCGCGTCCCAGGTCGACAGCCGCGCAGGTGCGCGACCAGCCGGGCCTTCGTCTCATCGCCGAGCGCCACCCAGTTGGTGAAGACGTGCGTGGCGTCGCGCAGGTCCGCCCGCATCATGTCGCCCTCTTCCAGCGTCATGCCCGCGGCTTGAAGTCTTGGGGCGACCCGATTCACATGCTCCGCGAGCAGCTCCACGCCGTGCGCCCGCGCGCCCAACCAGCTCGCCGCGATGAGCACGCGGCCCCGGCCCGCGCCCAGGTCCACCAGTCGACTCGCGGGCCCGACCCCGGCGTGCTTCAAGACGGACAGCGCGGTCACCAGCGGCGTTTCGCCATACACCAGCTCGCGGAAGCGCTGCCCGCTGGCTTGCAGGGCTCGGACGACCTCGAAGGAGCGGCGCGCGCGGTAGGGCGTGCGCAGAATCCCTTCCCACCAGATGCCCAGGTAGGGCCGGAGCAGGCGGGGACGCAGCGCCACGAGCAGCACGTCGCTGGCGCGCAGGAGGACGCTGAGCACCGTCACTTGGAGCTGGAGCGCGAGCCGCTGGATGAGCGGGAGGTCGAACTCCGCCAGCGCGTCGTCTCGGCGCGGATCCGCGGGCTGGGGCTCGGTCATGACGCGGCGGTGCCAGGGAGCTTCGCCCAGAGCACGGTGGCGTTGGGGCGCGCGGGCTCGGGCTGGATGCCCAGCTTCTTGAAGTCCTGCGAGTAGCGCGAGCCCTTGAGCACCACCGCGCGGCGCGCGACGCGCTGGGCCTCGGTCACGGTCTCGCGCGTGAGCGGGCTGTAGTCCGCGTGGCGGCGCAGCGCCTCGAAGGCGGCGGAGGACTTGCGCTGACGTTCGAACATCGGGTCGAAGAGCACCACGTCGAAGGCGCCCGTGGGAAGCGTGCGCAGATGCTCCGACGCGTCGGCGTGCACCACGCGGATGGCGCAGGCCGCGGGATGACGCGGCAGTCCCTCGAGCCCGTGGCGAACGAGGAGATACAGCGCGGGACTCTTCTCCAGCGCGGTCACCGCGCCCGAGGGGCCCACCAGCCGCGCCGCCACCTGCGCGTCCGCCCCCAGGCCCAGGGTGCAGTCCAGGACGCGCTCTCCCTCGCGCAGCCCGGCGATGCGCAAGAGCATGTCCTCGGGCACGCCCGCGTCGAGCTGCCGGATGCGCAGGTGTCCCAGTCCGGGCGAGAAGCGCAGCACTCCCTCGGCATCCACCAGCGATACGGCCTCCGACTCGAAGACGACGAGCGCCTCCGCGGTCTCCGCGAGCAGCTTCTTGAGCGGGAGCTTGTGGTGCCGCGCGACGAAGGGCACGCCCGCGTCCTCGGCCGCGAGGCGCGCGCGCGTGGACAGGTCGGTGTCCACCCGGTCCGAGGTGGTGACGATCAGCGGGAGGCGCGGGTGGGGTGGGCGCGCGTCAGCAGCTCGCGGAAGCATGCGGCCAGTATATTGGCTCACGGGGCCCGGACCCCTCTCGCCTCGTGTGCGCGCCAGCTGACCCACGCGCGCGGCGTGAAGCACGACGCGAAGACGCGCTGGCCGGAGGGAGCGGGGCCCTGGTGCGCGAGGCCCCGCTCATGGTCGAGCACTACAGCTTGCTCGGGTCGTCCACGCGGAAGTGGGCCAGCCAGTAGTCATCCGCGAAGCCCGGGAGGTCCACGCGGAGCTGCTGGAGGTGGATTTGCCCATAGGCGCCGATGCGCTGGTCCACGTCCAGGTCCCACAGGTCCAGGCCCTCGAACTCGGACGAGGCGCCGTAGCCAATGGGGTAGAACGTCTGCACATAGCCGTTCGCGGCATCAATCATGTAGATGCCGGACTGCTTCCCGTCCCCGCCCACGCTGACGTACAGGTTGCCGTGGGAGGAAATCTTCCCGCCCTGAATCCAGGCGTCATTGGGGATGGCGCTCGTGAGCACGGTGCTCTGCTTCTCCGTGATGGTGACCGTGTTCCCGGACACGCCAATCTGGAAGGCGCGCATCGTGGTGGGCCCGAACGAGTTGCTCACGACGTAGAACAAACCATTGCGCGGGTTGTACGCGAGGAACGGCACGCCCCCTGACCAGTTGGGCATGTAGGCCATGCCAATGTATTGCAGGTTGGTATTGAAGACGCCGATGCCCGCGACGCCCGCGCCCGGTCCATCCATGGCCACGTAGAGCAGGCCGTTGACGTGGACGAGGTCGCCGTAGTGTCGGAAGCCCGCGTTGTACCAGGGCGTGGGCATCGAGTAGCGCGGCGACGGGTCCTCGTTGATGGCGGTCATCGCCTGCCGGCCGATGATGCCGTTGAGGTTCACGTCCTTGAGGAAGTTGGTGTCGTTGCGGGTGAGGTACCAGTTGTTGGCATCGTGGGTGATGCCCTGGATGTCATTGTAGAAGTTGGGATAGCTGCGGTTGTTGGGGAAGTCTCCCAGGTAGGCGCTGATGTTGGGGATGGCGTAGCGCAAGCGCTCCGAGAACAGCACCGCCTGCGTCGAGTCGATGCCTGAGCGGTACTGCGCCAGGCCCCAGTGCCACGCGCAGCCCCACTGCCAGGTCTGGAGGTTGACCGTGTGCAAACGTGCCCAGGCACCGTTCGTCCATCGGTCCATTCGCAGCACGGCGGAGGCGTCCGAGGTGGTGCCGCACGTCTGATAGAACTTGTGCCACGCACCCCAGCCCGACCATGCCGATGAGTAGGAATGCGTGGGGCACCACATGGCGTCGTATTCGACGTTGAGCCCCGTGCAGAAGTTGGAGGTGAACCACGAGGTGTCGGGGACGCCCGCCGCGCTCACCCTGCCGCCTTCGGTGCGTTGGGCCATGACCCCCGGCGAGGGCTCCTGCTGACCCATCGGAGATGCGACGGGGGCTGGGATGTGGCGCGCGGCCTCCACCAGGGCGGCGGGCGCCTCCTGTCCGGACAGCTTCCGAAACGCCTCGACGACGGACATCCCCTGAAACTCGCGGCCGTCCACCATGGGGGAGCCTCTGGGGCCCTTGGCGACGGTGACGATGCCGTGGTCCGGTGTTTCATAGAACGCGACGGTTTGCCCCTCGGGCAATCGCACGCTGGCGAGCGGGATGCCCGGGTCCTGCTGCTCGCTCGCGGTGGCCTCCACGCGGGTGTCCACGGCCTCGGCGCCGCCACACGCGGACAGCATGCCCGCACACAACAATCCCCCGATGATTCGCCTCATGAAACCGCTCCTTCGACGGGCTCAAGTCGCCCCTCCCATGGGGGCGCGACGGCCGCGTCTCCCTGGGAACGGGGCCCCTGGAATTGCTTCGGGACAAAGCTGCATTTGTTGAAATAGCTGCATGTCGTCTCAAGCCCTGGAGCGCTGGTACGCTGGCGTGATTGGGAGGGCACACCATGCGGACTCGGTCATACGTCGCGGTAGGCCTGGGGAGTCTCGTGCTGGTGGTGGCCGTGGGGTTGCTGTCCTGGCGCGGAGGTCATGAGCCCGCACCGGTGCCTGTGCGCGCGGCGTCCAACCGGCAGCGTGCGTTGCCTCCGCTCGCGGCCCCACCCCGTGGGTTGTTGCATGTGCGTGGCCTCGTACGAAACGCGCGCGGCGAGCCCGCGGCGGGCGTGGACGTGTCCGCCACGATGGCCATCGCGGGGGAGACGCTGTCCTCGCAGCCGTGCTCGGAGGACGCGCCCGAGCTGACCCTGACCCAGTCCGATTGTCAGGGGGCCGCCGCGCTGTGGCTGCGCGAGCAGGTGGAGCAGCAGCGCGGACAGGCGCCGGTCCTCGCGCGCGCGACCACGGCGGCGGACGGCACGTTCACGTTGGACGCGCTGCCCGAGGGCAAGGTGACCGTGTGGGCCTTGAGTGAGGCGGGGTCCGCGTTGGCGCGCGAGGTGGCGTCGGGCTCGGAGCAGGTGTCCCTGGTGCTCCAGACGAGCTACCGCGTGTCAGGCCGGGTGGTGGATGAGAGCGGCACGCCGCTGCCCGGCGCGCAGGTGACCGTGTTCCACCGGGCGCACTCGCGTTACTTCGAGGGCCACACGGGCGCGGACGGCCGCTTCCGCGTGGGCCCGCTGCCACCGGGGGACTATTCGTTCGTCGTCACGCATCCAGGGTTCCTCGGCTCCGACATCTTCGAGGCCTCGGTGACGGGGGAGGAGGACGAAGACGTCGTGTTGTTCCGCGCGCGCCGCATCGTGGGTCGCGTGGTGGATGGAGACCGGCTCATCGCCGGGGTCGAAGTCCACGAGGAGGAAGGCGAGCGCGTGGCGGTGACGGACTCGGAGGGGCGCTTCTTCTTCGAGTCCATGCCGCCCGGTGAGTATCGGCTCATGGCGGACACCGCGAACGGACAGGGCTTCTCCCGTGTCGCCCTCACCGAGGACTTGAGCGAGGCCCGCGTCACGCTGCGGCTGGGCACGTTGGCGTACGTGGAAGGCTCGGTGCGTGGAGAGGATGGCCGGCCGGTGGCGGGGGCCCACGTGGTGGTGCGTGAGTTCGTGCACACGGGGCACGTCGTGCTCCCTCGCGAGCGCGAAGCGGATGCGGACGCGGCGGGCCACTTCCGCGTCGGTCCCCTGTCGGCGCGCGACTACGACTTCGCGGTGTCGTCACCCGCCCACGTCGACCTGAGCGAGGAGCGCACCGTGGTCTTCGGAGAGGCCATGGACTTCACCCTCCAGCCCGCGGTCCTCGTCGAGGGGGTCGTCATGGACGAGAAGGGGAGCCCGGTCCCGGAAATCTCCCTGGGCTTGTCGGCCCGGGCCGTCATCGAGGAACTCGTGGCGCGCGACGAGGACGGCAACCTCCTGCCGTCTTCATTCCATGCGCCCCTTCGCCATTCGCGCACCATCGCCGTGGGCTCGCCGGCGACTTCCGACGCGCAGGGGCGCTTCCAACTCAAGGCGCCGGTCGCCGCGGCCTATGAGCTGCGCGCGGGCGCGGATGAATACCTGTCGCTCACGCAGTCGGTGGACGCCCCCTCGAGAGACGTGCGCGTGGTGGTTCATCGCGGCGGCACGGTGAAGGGCTTCGTGGGAGATCAGCTCGGCGTGCCCATCGCGGACGTCGAGGTCTCGCTCACGAGTACCGAGGGCGAGGAGCTGGGGCCGACGGTCACCGAGGCGACCGATTCGGAGGGACACTTCACGCTGCTCGGCGTTCGCCCCGGGAGCTACGCCGTGTTCTACACGGTGGGAGAGGGCGGGATGCGGCGCGAGGCCTCCGTCCCCGTGCGCATCCAGGGCGCGGAGACGGTGGAGGTGTCATTGCGCGTGCCACTGACAGGCTCGTTGTCGGGCGTGGTGGTGGACACGGCGGGCCGGCCGTTGTCCGGGGTGGTCGTGGAGGCCGAGGCTCGCGATGAGGACACGCGCTTGGGGGAGCTTGGCTTCTCCTCACTCCAGGCGCGGACCGGACCGGACGGTCGCTTCTCCTTCGAGCGCATGGCCGAGGGCCGCTATGCCCTGCGCGCGAGCCTGGATGGCTATGCGATGGAGACCCCTCGGCCCGCCAGGCGGGCGCTCGTGCCGCGGGAGGAGTCCGACGACGCATTGGATTCAGACGCGTTGGACGAAATCACCGCGGCGGAGGAGAGCGAGGTGCTCGCGAAGACGGGCACGCGCAGCACGCGCCTGGTGATGCGATTCCAGGGGCGCATCACAGGCCGCCTGGTGGACGAGGCGGGCAAGCCCATCACCGCGTTCCTGGTCAGCTCGGAACCCCACCGCGACCCGACTGGCGCTTTCACCTACTCCGTCTATCGCAATGAGAAGCAACTCCTCGTCTTCGATGTGCCGGGCTACACGTACGCCACGCGCAAGGTGGACGTCCCCATGGGGGAGAGCGTGGACCTGGGCACCGTCCGGCTGGAGCGAGGGCGGCGGATACGCGGGCGCGTCCTGGATGCCCAGACGGGCCGCTCCCTGGTGGGCACTCAGGTCCAGCTGCTCTACAACCACGCCCCGGATGACCCGGAGGTGTTGCGCGAGGTGCTCTCCCAGGAGGAGGGGCTCTTCGAGCTTCCCGTCTTGGATCCCCACCTCCTCTCGTTGAAGGTCTTCGCCGCCGAGCACGCGACCTATCTGCACCCGCTCACCGGGGGGGATGAGTTCCTGGAGGTGCGGCTCGACACGGGTTCCCCGGATGAAGGGGGCTGAGCCTGGAGGGGCCTCGGAGCGTCACGCGGCGTGTAACAGCGTGCGCGGACAGACGCCGGGACTTCATTCCTGGGTCGGATTGGGATAGTGCTCACGCGGCACGATGCACGTCATCTTCCTGGAGAGAGCGCTGCAATGAAGAATGCGGAGAGTTCGCCCCTGGCCCCGGAGCTTGCGCGGAGACTCACTCAGGGAGTCCAGCAGCTTCGCCGGGTCCGAGAGACCGCGGAGCGCCTGGGAGGGATTGCCGAAGGTCTGACGGTGGCGCTGGCCAAGGGTGAAGCGCAGAAGCCCGCCAGGGCCGCGGCGAAGACGCAGGCGCCCGCCCGCCAGACGCGGTCCGCGCCTCCGGCCGCCGCCCCCAAGGCCGCGCCGGCCACCGCGAAGGCCGCCGCGCCCAAGGCCGCCGCCAAGGCCGCACCAACCACAACAC
>NZ_JAHNZT010000025.1 GCF_019039035.1 Citreicoccus inhibens
TTCGCGGGAGGAGGCGTGGGCGCGGCGGGCTTGGCGGGTGGCGGCCGAGCGGCGCTCGCGGGCAGCGCGGCGGGGACCTGCACCTGCGCGGCCGGCGGCGGCTTGGGCGCGGCGGCCTTGGCGTCGCGGGCCTCGTCGCGCAGGCGCTGCTCGAAGCGCGCCCACTCCGTCTTGTAGCTGTCGGGATCCGGGTGGCCGGACTCGCGGTGCTTCAGCGAGGGGGCCCAGCGCACGGTGTAGGACTCGCCCGCGTGGAAGACCGGCGGCGGCGGCAGGCCGTAGGTGACCGGGTCGAAGAAGGACTCCTCCAGGTCGCCGAAGCCGTACGCCCGCGCCTTGGCGACGAAGTTGGGGATGATGCCGGTGGGCGCGTGGTACCCGAGGATGTGGCCTTCCTCGTCCTTGGTCACGGGCGTGAAGACGAAGATGTCCTGGGTGCGGTAGTCGCCCTTCTCGTTGAGGGGCAGCACCTCCGACAGGGCGCTCGTCTTGCGGCTACCGTCATGGTAGCGCTCGCAGCAGATGATGAAGTTGATGGCGCTGGCCACCTGGGCGCGCACGGCGACCATGGGCAGCTCCACGCCGGACATGAGGCACAGCGACTCGATGCGGCGCAGCGTGTCCGTGGGCGTGTTGGCGTGCGTGGTGGCCAGCGAGCCGCCGTGGCCCGTGTTCATGGCCTGCATGAGGTGGAAGGCCTCGCCGCCACGCACCTCGCCGACCACGATGCGGTCCGGGCGCAGACGCAGCGCCGAGTGGAGCAGGTCACCCATGTCCACCTGACCCTTGCCGAACTTGTCGGCGGGCCGGGACTCGAAGGGGACGACGTGGGTCTGGTTGAGCTGGAGCTCGGCGGAGTCCTCGATGGTGAGGATGCGCTCCTCGTCGGGGATGAGCGACGAGACGATGTTGAGCAGCGTCGTCTTGCCGGAGCCCGTGCCGCCCGCCACCAGCATGTTCAGCTTGGTGGCGATGCCCGCCTCGATGAGGCGCGCCATGGGCTTGGTGAGCGACCTGAAGCGCAGCAGCGCGTCAATGGTCAGCTTCTCCTTGAAGAACTTGCGGATGGAGATGGTGGTGCCCTTGCGCGCGATGGGCGCAATCACCACGTGGATGCGGCTTCCATCCGGGAGGCGCGCATCCAGACGAGGACGCTCCTCGTTGAGCATGCGGCCCACGAACTGGGCCATGTTGCGCGCGGCGCCCAGCAGGCCTTCCTCCGTGAAGGTCGCCTCGGTGCGCGTGAGCTGGCCCCGGCGTTCAATCCACACATCGGTGGGGCCGTTGATCATGATCTCCGACACCGACTCGTCGTCCAGGTATGGGAGGACGGGCTTGAGGAAGGCGCGGAGTGACTCGTTGTACATCGACATGGCGGCGGCAGGTTAGCGCGCCCCGCTCCCCGAGCCCAAATGTCCGCCGCGGCCACCAGGAGAACCCCCGGGGAAATCGCGCGCGAAAAGAAGCGAGCGGGCAGGTGGGACGGATGCTTCAATGCCCGCCCCCCTGGAGGAACCCATGCTGGCGGACCAGCTGCCCGATGAGTGGAAACAGCTCCTGAGCGAGGCGTTGGCCTCGCCGTCCTTCGCGAAGCTGGAGCGCTTCGTGGCCGAGGAGCGCGAGCGCTTCACCGTGTTCCCGCCCGAGGACGAGCTGTTCTCCGCCTTCCGGCTCACGCCGCCGGACGCGGTGCGCGTGCTGCTGCTGGGGCAGGACCCGTATCACGGCCCGGGACAGGCCAACGGGCTGGCGTTCTCGGTGCATCCGGGCGTCGCGGTGCCGCCCTCGCTCGTGAACATCTTCAAGGAACTCCACAGCGACGAGGGCGCGCCCAGGCCGCGCGATGGCTCGCTCGTGCCGTGGGCCCAGCAAGGCGTGCTGCTGCTCAACGCCGTGTTGACGGTGCGCCAGGCCGAGCCCAACAGCCACGCGGGCCATGGCTGGGAGGACTTCACGGACGCCGTCATCCGCGCGGTGAGCCGTGGGCCGAAGCCCGTGGTCTTCCTCCTGTGGGGCAAATACGCCCAGAAGAAGGAGCCCCTCATCGACGCGAGCCGGCACGTCATCATCAAGGGGACGCACCCTTCGCCGCTGTCCGCCAAGAGCGGCTTCTTCGGCAGCCGCCCGTTCAGCACCGTCAACGCAGAATTGGAGAAGCGGGGCCGCGAGCCCATCGACTGGACGCTGCCCTCCTGAGGGCCGAGCGGGCGGCGGGTGTTCTGGCGCGCCCATGCCGGTTACGCTGTCACGCCATGTCCTTGTCCCGCCGGAGCCCGCCCCTCTTCGAGGAGTCCACCCGCAAGCGCGCCGCCGAGGTGGTCGCGGCCATCGAGTCCCGGACCTCGGCGGAGGTGGTCATCGCCGTGCGCGCCGCCTCGGGCCACTACCGTCACGCGGATTACGTGGCCGGCGCGGCGCTCGCTTTCGTCGCGCTGCTTGGCCTCCTATACGTCCCCCAGGAACTCGCGTTGGAGCTGTTCCCCCTGGGCGTGGTGCTGGCCTTCGCCCTGGGCGCGGTGGGGTGCGCGAGCCTGCCAGCGCTGAGGAGGAAGCTCGTGTCCCGGACGCTGCAAGAGACCTCGGTGCGCACGGCCGCGAACGCGGCCTTCGTTGAGCTGGGCGTGTCGCGCACCTCGCGGCGCACCGGCATCCTCGTGTTCGTGTCGCACTTCGAGCGGCGCGTGGAGGTGGTGGCGGACATCGGCGTGGATGCGCAGGCGCTGGGGCCCGAGTGGCGCTCGGTGCTGGACGCGTTGAGCACCGCGGTGGCCACCTCGGCCGCGCCCGAGCCCTTCTTCGAGGCGCTGCGTCGCTTCGAGCACCCGCTCGCTCGCGTCCTGCCTCGGCTGGAGGATGATGTGAACGAGCTGCCCGACATGCCCGAGGCCGTGGCGTGAGGGCGCCGCGTCGCTCGCTGCGGTGGATGGCGCTGCTCGCGCCCTTGCTCCTGTGCGGCGTTCTGAGCGTGCCCGACGCCGAGGCCCGTCCGGGCGGCGGTCACTCGTTCAGTGGCTCGAGCAGCCGGGGTTCCTCGGGCAGCCGAGGCTCGTCCGGTGGGCGGAGCTGGGGCTCGTCGTCCTCCAGCACGCGCATCAGCGTGGGCGGAGTGTCCGTGGGGACCCACTCGAACAACGGGGATTGGACCTTCCTGCTGTTCGTGTTCGTGTTCTTCATCGCCATCGTGCTCGTGAAGGCGACGCGAAAGGAGCCGGTGTCCTGGGCCTCGTCGGAGACGCCGGACTATCAGCCGCCGCCGCGCCCGCTGGGCTCGCTGCGCAACAAGCTGGCGAAGCTCCGCACGGTGGGGGCGCGCAATTCGGACGGGCACATGGAGCCGTTCGACCCGGACTTCTCCGTCATCCTGTTCGAGGACTTCCTCTCCGCGCTGTATGCGCGCGTCCACACGGCGCGGGGCGAGGGCCGGCTGGACAACATGTCGGCCTACCTGTCCGAGGCCGCGATGGAGCACTTCTCGCGGATGGGCGAGGTGATGCAGGTGAAGGCCGTGGTGGTGGGCGCGCTCCACTACCTCTCCGTGTCGGACATCCGCCCGGAGAGCCAGGTCGTCATCGTGAAGGTCCGCTTCGAGGCGAACTACACCGAGGTGAACGACGGCGAGCGCGACCAGAGCTGGTACGTGGCCGAGGAGTGGGCGCTGGAGCGAGCCACGTCGGCCCGCTCGCGTCCGCCCGAGGAGGCCCGTGTCTTCAAGTGCCCCAACTGCGGCGCCGCGCTGGATGCGATGCAGGGCTACACCTGTTCGTACTGCGAGCAGATCGTGAACACGGGCGAGTTCGACTGGGTCATCACCCAGGTACGAGAGGTGGCGCGCGAGGCGCGAGGCCCGCAGCTCACTGGCACGACGGAGGAGGAGGGCACGCAGCTTCGGACCGTGGTGGATCCGAGCGCGCGCGAGGGGCTGCGGGAAATCATGGCCGATGATGGAGACCTCTCGCTCACGAGCCTCCGTCAGCGTGTGCAGTTCATCTTCGATGAAATCCAGATCGCCTGGTCCGAACTGATATGGGAGCGCTCGCGCCCGTGCGTGAGCGACAACCTCTTCCAGACGCAGCTCTACTGGATGAACGCGTACCGCGCGGCGGGCCTGCGCAACATCTCCGAGAACGCGCGCATCACCCGCACGGAGTTGGTCCGCGTGACGAGCGACCGCTACTACCACGCGGTCACCTTCCGCGTGTTCGCCACCGGCCTCGACTACACCGTGCGCGAGGCGAACCGGCAGCAGGTGGTGGGCGGCAGCCGCATGCGCGAGCGCGTGTACAGCGAGTACTGGACCCTCATCCGCGGCGTCGGCGTGAAGGGCGTGCCCGCGGATGCGCGGTACTGCCCGTCCTGCGGCGCGCCCCTGTCCATCAACATGGCGGGCCACTGCACGCACTGCCAGGCGCGCGTGTCCTCCGGCGAGTTCGACTGGGTGCTCAGCCGCATCGAGCAGGACGAGGTCTACCAAGGATGAAGCCCGCCTGATTGGAAGGCGAGCGGGCGTGGGGCACGGGGCGCGCGGCCTGATACGGTGCCGCGCGCCATGACCGCCGCCTTCCTCGCCGCCACCCTCGTCGAGCCCCTCAACCCGGGGCACTACCTCGCGCGCTACACGACCCCTTGGTACCAGGGGAAGGGCGCCTACGGAGGCGTGGTGGCGGGGCAGGTGCTCCGCGCGATGGAGCACCACGTGGCGGACGCGGGCCGGCCGGTGCGCTCGTTCACCGCGCACTTCTGCTCGCCCGCGGTGGAGGGGCCCGCGGAGATTCACACCCGGCTGGAGCGCGCGGGGAAGCTCGTCACGCACGCCACCGCGCGGGCGGAGAACGCGGCCGGCGTGGTGTGCGTGGCCACCGCGACCTTCGGCGGCACGCGCTCGGGCGCGGTCACCTACGACGAGTGGGTCATGCCCCAGGTACCTCCGCCCTCGGAGGTGGGGATGGTGCCGGACGACGCGCCCATGCCGGACTTCTGTCGCTTCTTCGAGTACCGCTACTGCGTGGGCGCGGCCCCGTACTCGGGCGCGGACACGGCGGAGGTGGGCGGCTGGCTGCGGCCTCGCGAGCCGCTGACGCTGGACGCCGCGCTGCTCGTGGGGCTCATGGACGCGTATCCGCCGTCCGTGCTGTCGCGCGTGGAGGGCTTCCG
This sequence comes from Citreicoccus inhibens, assembly GCF_019039035.1. Lineage (GTDB taxonomy): Bacteria > Myxococcota > Myxococcia > Myxococcales > Myxococcaceae > Citreicoccus > Citreicoccus inhibens. Next base: position 5,152 of record NZ_JAHNZT010000025.1, read on the forward strand.
TCCCGCCGCGTCCGTGGACTTCACCGTCCACTTCTTCCATTCCCTGCCGCGCGAGGGCCTGCGGCCGGACATGCACTACCTGCGCGTGGGGCGCTCGCGGCAGGCCTCCGAGGGCTACTCGGAGGAGTTCCAGCAGCTCTGGACCGAGGACGGCCTGCTGCTGGCCCAGTGCCGCCAGCTGGTGGCGGTGCTCGGCTGAGTCACGCCGCCGCGGAGTTGAGTTGCTTTTGCAACAGCCGCGTCAACTCCGCGGGGTCGATGGGCTTGGGCAAGAGCTCCGCGTTGTAGCGGATGGCCACGGACAACAGGTCATCCAGCGCCTCGTGTCCGGTGAGGAAGATGAAGGGCGCGCGGCAGTCCTTCAACTCGCGCATGGCGATGAGCACGTCGGTGCCCGTCATCCTCGGCATGTTGTAGTCGCAGAGGATGGCGGACACGCTGGCCACGTCCAGGTCGAAGGCCTCCTCGGGCGTCTGGACCGTGAGGACCTGGTAGCCCGCCTTGCGCAGCAGGTCCCCCACGGTCACGAGGACGAAGACGTCGTCGTCGATGATCAACACCGTCTTCATCCGCGTCCCCTCCGGCCGGCTGCGCGTGGGCGCGCGCATCCTATCAGGGCTGGTGGGGGGCGTCCGGCGAGGGGATGAGGATGAGGTCCTCCTGGGGCGGGTTGAGGTACTCGGCGCCGGTGTCGGTGACGACCGCCATCTCCTCCACGGAGAGGATGCGCAGCTGATCTGGCTCGCCCACCTTCCACGCGAAGAAGCCGTCGAAGGCGAAGACCTGTCCGGGGCGCAGCACGCGCAGCGCCGAGCCCGTGGGCGGCTTGCCCGAGGCCGCGCCGGACAGCGCCGGCCCCGCGTCATGCGCCCAGTAGCCCACCGGGTGCCCCGTGCCCCACATGACGCCCTCGGAGCCGGCCTCGCGCATCCAGTCGCGCTGGGCCTTGTCCACGTCGTAGCCGCGCGCGCCGGGCCTCATGGCGGCCAGCGCCACGCGGCTGCCTTTCTTGGACTTCTCCCACCTGGCCAGCGCCTCCTTCGAGGGCTGGGTCTCGCCCGGGGCCAGGACATAGGCGAAGCGCTGGATGTCCGTGCCCCACGCGCCGCCCACGCGGATGCCGAAGTCCGTCTGGATGAAGTCCCCGGGCTGGATGACGCGGTCGGTGGCGTTGGAGTGTCCGCGCGTGGGGCCGCTGTTGACGTTGGGGTTCTGGTCCGGCGCCCAGGCGTCACCCACGCCCAGCTCCGCCATGCGCTGGCGCAGGAAGCGCGCCACGTCCGAGTCGCGCGTCTTGCCCGGCACCACCGCGCGGTACGCCTCTTCCTCCAGCTTCGCGGTGAGGGCGGCGGCGCGGCGCAGGATGTCCACCTCCTCGGGCAGCTTCACCGCCATCCACTCGCTCACCAGGTCCTCGGAGGACACCAGCCGCTTGCGCAGCGCGGGCGGCAGCGCCTTCTCCAGCGCCGCCCGCTGCGTGGCGGACAGGCCATCCGCTACCGTGACGGACTCGGACGCGTTGATGGCCACGCGCGCGGACTTCGCCTGGGCCAATTGCTCGGCCACCTTCGTGTACACGCTCGCGCCGCGCTCGAACGCGATGACCTCGTCGAGCAGGTTCATGTCTCGGAGCGCGACGGCCTCGCCCGCGGGGGACAGCCCCACGGAGCGCACGCGGTCACCCTCGCGGAAGAAGAGGAACGCGGCGGTGCCTCCCGCGTTCTCGCAGCCCACGTGCGCGGCCAACGGGTCGTTGTCGTTCTCGCGGCAGATGACCACCCAGGCATCCACCTTTGCCTGCGCCATGGCCGAGGGCAGCAGCTTCTGGATGCGCTCCTTGCGGATGCGTGGCCAGGCCCCTTCCGCGGCGGGCACCGCGGGCGAGGCCGCCTGGGCCATGGGGGCGGTGAGGAGCAGGAGGGACGGGAGGAGGGCGGACCGTGCACGCGTCATGGATGGGGTCTTCCAGGTGAGGGGAGCCCGGCGATTCTTCCACGAAGGCCCGCGTGCTCGCGCGTGCGCCCCGGAGAGGGGGACAAGCGCTGAATGAGGGGCTCGCTTAGAGTACGGACATGGCCAAGAGTTCCCCCCGAAAGAAGTCCTCGGCGAAGGCGAAGCAGGCTCCCGTGAAGAAGAAGGCTCCCGCGAGGAACGGGGCCGGGACGCGGAAGGCGCCTGTGGCTCGGAAGGCAGCGGCACGAGAGAAGGCCCCTGCGGCTCGGAAGCTGCCCGCGCGCCGGAGCGAGTCGCCGGTGCTGGAGGCCGAGCCCGTGTTCGACGACGTGCGCGCCGAGCCTCGCGCGCTGCCCTCGGGCGGCGATCTCCCAGGGCGCGTGCTCCCATTCGAGATCGACCCCAAGCGCGTGGAGGAGGGCCTCAAGAAGCTGCAAGGGGAGCTGGTCCACTGGGCCAACAAGGGCCGCTACACCAAGGTGCGCTTCAAGTTCCGGGGCAAGCAGCTGCTGCCCGACCTGCCCTTCGCCGCGGTGGTGGCCGCCGAGGGGCTGACCTTCTACTGGGGCGGAATCCTGCGCATGCTCATCGCCAACGTGGTGGGTGGCAGTGTGTTCCAGGTGGAGCTGGTGAACGACGCGGACAAGCGCGTACAGGCTGGCCGGGAGGCCCTGCTGTCCGGCGACATGGACCAGGCGCTCGCCCTGTTCCGCGAGGCCCTGAACATGGACCGCGACAACGCCGGCGCGCACCTCAACATGGGCGTGGCGCTCAAGCTGAAAGGCGACCGGGATGGGGCCCTGGCGGCCTTCGAGAAGGCCCGTCAGCAGGACCCCGAGGGGCCCGCCGGACTCGAAGCGGAGCGGCTGGCCGCGCCCCTGCGAAACCCGGCTTGAAACAGGCCGCTCAGGCGTTCAGAAAAGGGCCTCCCGGACCCTTTTTCGCGCCCCTCCGCCGAGCGGGCGGGCGCGCGGGTCATCACTGCCTTGTTTCCTCTGTTGACGTAGGGAAATCCGGGGGTTACGAACGCTCACCCATGTGACGGCGCCCCGCGCTGCGGCCCCGTCCATCACCCTTCCAGAGCCCATGGCTGACGACACGACCGACAAGCCGGCAATGCCCCCCGCGCCCCCTCCGGGAAGCGCCGGGGAGCTCATCCCCGTGAACATCGAAGACGAGATGCGCCGCTCGTATCTCGACTACTCGATGTCCGTCATCATCGGGCGCGCGCTGCCCGACGTGCGCGACGGCCTCAAGCCCGTGCATCGCCGCGTGTTGTTCGCGATGAACGACCTGGGGAACACCCACAACCGCGCGTACAAGAAGAGCGCGCGCGTCGTGGGTGACGTCATCGGTAAGTACCACCCGCACGGCGATTCCTCGGTGTACGAGGCCATGGTGCGCCTGGCGCAGGAGTGGAGCCTTCGCTACCTGCTGGTGGATGGCCAGGGCAACTTCGGCTCGGTGGACGGCGACTCGCCCGCGGCCATGCGTTACACGGAAGTGCGCATGGACCGCCTGGCGGAGGACCTGCTGGCGGACATCGAGAAGGAGACCGTCGACTTCGGTCCCAACTACGACGACTCCCTCGAGGAGCCGCTCGTCCTGCCGTCGAAGTTCCCCAACCTCCTCGTCAACGGCAGCAGCGGCATCGCGGTGGGCATGACCACCAACATCCCGCCGCACAACATGACGGAGGTCATCAGCGGCACGCTGCACCTCATCGACAATCCCGAGTGCACCGTCCGCGACCTGATGGAGTTCATCACCGGTCCGGACTTCCCCACCGCCGCCATCATCACCGGCCGCGAGGGCATCCTCCGGGCCTATGAGACGGGCCGCGGCATCATCACCACCCGGGCGCGCACGGAGATCGAGACGACGAAGAAGGGGGACCGCGAGTCCCTCATCGTCACCGAGCTGCCGTACCAGGTGAACAAGGCGCGCCTCATCGAGAAGATCGCCGAGCTGGTGCGCGAGAAGAAGGTCGAGGGCATCAGCGACATCCGTGACGAGAGCGACCGTCAGGGCATGCGCATCGTCATCGAGCTGAAGCGCGACGCCATCGCCCAGGTGGTGCTCAACAACCTCTTCTCCATGACGTCGCTGGAGACGACCTTCGGCGCGGTGATGCTGGCCATCGACGGCGGCCAGCCGCGCACGCTCAACCTGAAGGAGATGCTGGACCGCTTCGTGGCGCACCGCCGCGACGTGGTCACGCGCCGCAGCCGCTACGAGCTGCGCAAGGCGCTGGCGCGCATGCACATCGTCGAGGGCCTGCTGGTGGCCCAGGACCTCATCGACCTGGTGGTCAGCCTCATCCGCGCGTCCCGCGACCCGGACGAGGCGCGCTGGGGCCTGATGAACATCCTGTCCCCCACGCTCTACGAGCGGGAGCGCTTCAAGGACCTCCAGCGCATCGACCCCGCGCAGGCCAAGGCGCAGATGGAGCTGCTCGTCTCCCGCGCGCGCAGCGAGGAGCCCAGCTACCAGGGGCTCGCGCACAAGTACGAGGGCGCGGGCTTCAGCGAGGAGCAGTCGCAGAACATCCTGGAGATGCGCCTGCAGCGCCTCACCGGCTTGCAGCGCGAGGAGCTGTTCCGGGAGCTGGTGGCGCTCGCGCGCGACATCATCCGGCTCCAGGACATCCTGGCCAACGAGCGCAGCCTGCTCGGCGTCATCAAGGCCGAGCTGATGGAGATCCGCGAGCGCTACGGCGACAAGCGCCGCACGGAAATCACCGGCGCGGTGGATGACCTGACCAACGAGGACCTCATCGCCGAGGAGACGATGGTGGTCACCCTCTCGCACACGGGCTACGTGAAGCGCTCGCCCCTGTCCGAGTACCGCGCGCAGAAGCGCGGCGGGCGCGGCAAGACGGGCGCGGCGACGAAGGAAGATGACTTCGTCACCAAGGTCTTCGTGGCCAGCACCCACGCGTACATCATGCCCATCACCACCAAGGGCAAGCTGTACTCGCTGAAGGTGCACCAGATTCCGCAGGCCAGCCGCACCTCGCGCGGCAAGGCCATTGTGAACCTGGTGCAGTTCGGTGAGGGCGAGCGGCTGGCGCAGGTGCTGGTGACGCGCGACTTCCCGGAGAACCGCTACGTCTTCTTCGTCACGAAGAAGGGCGTGGTGAAGCGCACGGACCTGAGCGCGTTCGCCAACGTGCGCGCCAGCGGCCTCATCGCGCTGGGCATCGACGAGGGGGACGAGCTGGTCGGCGTCATGATTACCGACGGCACCAAGGACATCCTCCTGTCCACCGCGACGGGCATGAGCATCCGCTTCCCGGAGGAAGAGGTTCGCTCCATGGGCCGGCAGGCCTACGGCGTGAAGGGAATCACGCTGGAGGAGGGCGACGAGGTGGTGGGCGCGGACGTTGTGGAGAACGACGCGGCCATCCTCACCGTCACCGAGAACGGCTACGGCAAGCGCACCCAGGAGTCCGAGTACCGGCAGCAGGGGCGCGGCGGCAAGGGCATCATCGACATCAAGACCACCGAGCGGAATGGCCGCGTGGTGGGCCTGGTGCAGGTGAAGGAGGCGGACGAGGTGATGCTCGTCACCAACGGCGGAATGCTCATCCGCATGAAGGTGAAGGAGATCTCCGTCATCGGCCGCAACACGCAGGGCGTGCGCCTCATCGCGCTGGAGAACGGCGAGGAGAAGGTGATGGCCCTCTCCAAGCTGCCCGAGTCCGAGGCCTCCGAGTACGAGGAGGGCGGCGGCGAGGAAGGGGGAGGCGAGGCGAGCGCGCCCGGCGAATCCGCTTCGGGCGAGTCGCCTGCGGCGGAGGCCGCTCCGGAGTCCGCGTCCGAGTCGTCCGGGGACGCGGCCCCCGCGTCCGAGGAGCCTCCCTCCGAGGGCTGAGCGCTCCGGCGGTGAGGTGAGCTGAGTCCAGAGGGCTCGGGAGGGAGCGGTGGCTCCCCCTCGGGCCCTCTTCGCATGCGGGGACTACTTGCGCGCGAAGTCCTTGGGCAGCGGGACGCCGGCGGACTTCTCGTCGAGCCAGGAGATGGCGAGGATCCACCAGCGCGTGCCGTCGTTGAAGAGCTGGAGGCTGTTCACGCCGCGCGAGGTGCTGGGGCCGTCGAGCGCCTCGCGCGTCTCGTAGGCGCTCAGGACCTGGACGAGGTCGCCGTAGCCCATCGTCTGGCGCGACAGCTCCTTCTCGTAGAAGCCGTGCGTCTGGAAGTAGCCGGTGCCCCAGGCGATGTACTCCTCCGGGGTGGTGACGGCGGCGTGGAGGCCCGCGCCCGCGGCCTTGCCTCGGCTGACGGGGAGCATCTGCGCGCCAGGGTGGAAGAGGGAGCGCATCCGCTGCCAGTCGCGCGGCGTGCCCGGCGGCCCGCTGATGACGTCGTAGAGGGCGGCGAGCAGCGCGTCCACCGTGCGCACGTCCTCGGGCTTCGCGGTGGGGGCGGTGGCGAGCGCGGCCTGGGTGCGCTCGGCGGCGGCCTTGATGGGGTTGCTCTGCGCGGTGTTCTGAGGCGGGTTCGGCGCGGTGTTCTGCGACGGCGGTGGGGGCGTGGCGCGCGGGGGATCCGCGAGCGCGGGAGCGGTGGCGAGCAGGACGGCACCAGCGACGAGAGGGCGCAGCATGGCGACTCCGCGACGGCGAGGGGCACGGCGGCCGGGCATTCTGGCACGAGCGTTGGGGACTGGCGCCCGCCACACGGTGGCGCTTTTCCTGCCCGGAGGGAGGCCGTACTGTGCCCGCCCGCCATGCCCTTGCTCTCGCTCGAGTCCGTGTCCTTGCGTCACCCCGTCACCGGCGCCTCCGCCGTGGAGGGCGTGTCGCTGACGATGGAGCCGGGGCAGGTCTTCGCGCTGCTCGGCTCGTCGGGCTCGGGCAAGACGACGCTCCTGCGGCTCCTGGCGGGGCTGGCGCGGCCGGACTCGGGCAGCATCCTGCTCGACGGGCGCGTGCTGGCGGGGCCGGGCGCGTTCATGCCGCCCGAGGAGCGCAGCGTGGGCGCGGCGTGGGGAGACGCTCCCGCGACGCCGCAGGTGCCCGTGCAAGCGCACCTCATGGCGAGCCTGGGCGCGCGTCCGCCAGAGGATTCGCTCGTGCGGATCCGCGCGCTGCTGGAGTTGTTCAACTTGAGCGGGCTGGAGTCGCGTCCGCTCGGCACGCTCTCGCGCGGACAGGCGCGGCGCGTGTCGCTGCTCCAGTCGCTGTTGCCCGGGCACCGGCTGCTCGTCTGGGACGAGCCCTTCGCGGACATGGACTTCATGCTGCGCGCCCAGGTGCGCGGCGAGCTGCGGCGCGTGCTGGCCTCGCGCGGCAGCTCGCTCCTCTTCGCCACGCACGAGCAGGCGGACGCGCTGTCCTTCGCGGACCGGCTGGCCGTGCTGCGCTCGGGGACGGTGGCGCAGACGGGCACGCCCGAGGACGTCTACGCGCATCCGCGCACGGCCTTCGTGGCGTACTTCCTGGGCGGCACCAACCTCTTGCCGGGCACGGGCTTCGGCAACGGCGCGCGCACGGCGTTGGGCAACCTGCCGCTCGACCGCGAGGCGCGCGGCAACGTGCTCTTGTCCCTGCGGCCCGAGGCGCTGCGGCTGGTGCCGGACACCGACAAGGTCGCGGTGGGTGGGGCGCTGCGCGCGGAGGTGTTGTCGCGGGCCTTCCAGGGCAGCAGCGTGGAGTTCACCGTGGCGTGCTCGGGACAGGCGCTCCTGGTGCGCGGCGCGGCGGACCTCCCGTTGCGCGAGGGCAGCCGAGCGCGCCTGGAGGTGGCGGGTCGCGCGGTGGTGTTGGAAGACAGTCCGGAGTGAGCCCGGCTGTCCTCCGGGCGGCCAGACGGCCTACGCTCACCCCTCGGGCACGCGGCGCAATCCTGGGCGCCGCTCATGCGTAGAGGTGGGTATGAACATCGCAGGACTCCGAGGCATGGGAACCCGCTTCTTCCGCTACGTGCGTGACCCGCGCGTGCCCACCTGGCGGAAGCTCGTCGGCGTGTTGGCGGTGCTCTATTTCCTATCGCCGGTGGACGCGATTCCGGACTTCATCCCCGTGCTGGGCTGGCTGGATGACCTGGGCGTGCTGTCGGCGGCGGCGCTCTTCGTGGTGCGCGAGGTGCAGCGCTACCAGCCCACCTCGGAGGTGCAGGCCGAGGTGCTGGATGGCCTCCCGCGCGACGAGCAGGGCCGCACGCGCGTCTAGAAGCGGCCCATCACCGCGAGCCCCGCGCCCGCGCCGCGTCCCAGCCGCGCGGGCGCAATCGTGACGGCGGGGGCCGCGGGTAGGTCGAAGTTGTGGGTCAGCCAGGTGGCCGAGGCCAATCCCGCCAGGGCCCCCACGCCGCTGCCCACGAGGATGGCGTCGCCGTTGTTCTCGTCGGCGATGAAGAGGAGGCTGGCGCCCAGCAGTCCGCCCAGGATGCCGCCCGCGTCGATGAGCAGCATGCGGCCCTGAGACACGGGCTCGCTGCGGGACAGCAGCGCCATCCCGATGATTCCCGCCGAGACGACGCCTTGCTCCACGGCGAAGAACGTCTGGCTGTCTCTCCCATTGATGGTGCCGAGGAACAGGCCGGTGATGACGCCCGCCCACAGGCCGCCGGAGTTGGCCATGGAGACCTGCCCCGCGCTCGGGTGGAGCTGCGTGGCGATGAAGAGCCCCACGCCGGTGAAGGTCAGCGTGCTGCCCATCACCATGGCCACCCGTGCATCTCCGTGCAGGTCCATGGACCCCATCGAGGCGAGCCCATAGCCCAGGCCCCACATGGTGCCTGAGTTGATGGCCGCCGCCTGTCCCGCGGTGATGCCGTTCGCGGACCCCAGCAAGGCGAGGGTGGTCCCCAGTCCGCCGCCGAGCAGGGACACGGCCACGCCCGTCTGCGCATTACAGTTCGCGACGACGCACAGGAGGATGCCCTGGGTGATGCCGTGCATGGTCTGGAACACGGTGAGCGAGGCGCGCGCGCCGCCTGAGGGCGTCTCGCGAGACATCTCCATCACGGTGGCCTGGGCCAGCCGCGCGCCAGGATTGAGGCGCGTCTTCGCGAGCCGGGCCATCTCCTCCGCGAAGGGATGCTGCGGGCACGCGGTCAGCACGTGCTCGAAGAGTTGGAGCGCGTCCACGTCTCGCCCCTGGGAGAGCGCGTTGAAACCCGCTTCGTACTCGGTCTCCTGCGCGCAGGCGGTCGGGCTGGCGACGAGCGGCGGTGCGGGCAGGGACGGTGAGGCGGGCGCGGCGTCGGGAGTGGGTTGGAGCGCGCCGAAGGTGAGCAGCAGCACGGGCAGAAGGAGCATGTCTTCCCCCACACTATGCGAAGTGCTGCGCCGAAGCTTCCATTGGATCCGCGAGATTCAGGTTCTCGGACGGGCGAGGAGGGGACGTCGCCGCGCAGCCGAGGCCCGGCCCGTGTGAAGGCGGCCTGCGCGCAGGCGAACGTGCCGGTGGACGCTCCGCCCAGCCTCGCGGATGGGCTGGGCGCCCACCTGGAGCCCGACTCGCCCACCGTCCCCCTCGTGATGCGCTAATCGTCCACGTTATGCCCAATGGCTGGGCGCAGGACGCGAAAGGCGAAGCGCTCCGCTGAATCCAATTGTCTCAAAACGTTTTGGGTTGTTGGGATTGTGGTCCAAGCCTTGTCTCGCGCGGTGGTTCGGCCCATGTCTGAGATATTTCTCATTTGAAGAGTAAATGTTGGAAATACTATGTAGTCTTGATTTTCTCGAATGAGTCTATTTATGTCTGTCTCCTCATCCCTTGCATGAGGAGGCTCTGTGATTCGATGGCAGTTTCCTGTAACGCGGAAGCATGGTTTCGCCGCGCTGGCCCTGATGTTGGCGGGCTGCGGGACTCCCGATGTGGCGCCCGAGGCGCAGCGACTCGCGTCGAGCAGCTCGGCCCTCTTGGGGCAGCAGGTCGTCATCACCTCGTCGATGGTCCAGCCCGATGGCGTCCGCCCGACGCTGGGGGCCTACCAGAACCTCTTCGATGAGCAGGCGTTGATTGGCGACCCCCGCGTGGGCTCGACCTTCAAGCCCGCCACCACGTGGGGCAACGTCGTCTACAACGAGTCGCAGTACCCCATGGGTTTCGTCATCGACCTGGGCCAGCTCTACGACATCAGCCAGGTGGGCGTGTTCGACACGTATGACACCGGCACCATCACCTTCGGAACGGGTTCTCCGGGGGCCTGGACCGACCTGCCGGCCATCACCACCAACCAGTGGGAGACGTGGACGCTGGTGCCCGTGGGGCAGCGCACGCGTTACCTGCACTTCGCGCGCAGCATGTACGGGGCCTCGAACGAGATTGTCGTCTACGGCACCCCGGCGGGGGGCGCGCCCACCAACCTGCCGCCGACGGCCTTGGCTGGAGCGGACCAGGTGCTGGTGGCGCCCGCGTCGTCCGCGTCATTGACGGGCACCGCGAGCGACAGCGACGGCACCATCGTTTCGCAGCAGTGGACCCAGGTCTCCGGGCCGAACACCGCGACGCTCACCGGGGCGACCTCGCTGTCCGCCTCCGCGCTCGGGTTGGTGGTCGGGCTCTACGAGTTCGAGCTGCGCGTGACGGATGACCAGGGCGCCGCGGCGACCGCGCGCACGAAGGTTCGCGTGGACCCTTCGCCCAACGGGCGCGGCACCACTCAGGAAATCTACAAGTCGAGCACGGCGGGGGTGGGGAACTACGGCCACGTCGTGTATCTGCCGCCGGGCTACGCGTCGGCCTCGAACTGGCCCATCGTGTTCTTCCTGCACGGCGCGGGGGAGCGCGGCAACGGCACCACCGAGCTGCACAACGTCCGGAACCTCGGGCCTCAGTCCTACATCGACAAGGAGGGGAAGGATTATCCGTTCATCCTCGTGTCTCCTCAGACGGTGGATGGCAACCTCTGGAATGACTACGAGGCCCAGCAGGACCTGAACCCGTTCATCGAGCGGATCATCTCGACGTACAAGGTGGACCCGAAGCGGGTGTATTTGACGGGCCTCAGCATGGGCGGCGCGGGCACGTTCTCCTATGCGGCGTATTTCGCGTCGAAGCTGGCGGCCATCGTCCCCATCTGCAATGGCGGCTTCGGGTCCTCGGCGGTGCATGCCCAGGTCATGGTGAGCGCGCAGGTCGCTGTCTGGGGTTCGCACGCCCGGAATGATCCGCTCTCCTACTCGGGCACGCGCGACTGGTTCACCCAGCTGGGGCTGGCCATGGGCGGCACGGGCACCGTCATGGACTCGTACACGTACCCGAACCGCACGCAGACCGCGTTCTTCCGTCCGGCCACGGGCACGTGGGAGTGGGTGGATGGACAGACGGCCGTGGATGCGAACGGCCAGCCTGCTTCGCCCCCGGTGCTCTTCACGCTCTACGACGTGGGCGGCCACAGCATCTGGGACAACGTCTACAAGGACCCCAAGGTGTTCAACTGGATGCTGTCGCAGCACCGTCCCTGAGCCCGCGTGCCCCGTGGCTCCGGTCCATGTGACGGAGCACCGGTGACATGGGGGCGGCCGCCCGCATGGCCGCCTCCATGACCCCAGAGAGGCTGTCGTCTTCACGTCAGGGGCTGCCCATATTCATCCGCGTTCTTCACACCCACGGGGGAAGGCGCGATGGCCAGGAAGATGAAGGCGGTGCAGGTGAAGCAGGCGAAGGGCCCGCTCGAGGTCGTGGAGCGGGACGTCCCCGAGCCTGGCCCCGGGCAGGTGCTCATCGCCGTGGACGCGTGTGGCGTCTGTCACAGCGACGCCATCACCAAGGAAGGGTGGATGCCCGTGAAGTACCCACGGGTGCCCGGCCATGAAGTGGTGGGCCACATCGACAAGGTGGGGCCCGGAGTGACGGCGTGGAAGGTGGGCCAGCACGTGGGCGTGGGTTGGCACGGCGGCCACTGCGGCCAGTGCCCCGCGTGCCGCGTGGGCGACTTCGTCACCTGTGACTTCCAGCAAGTCTGCGGCATCAGCTACGACGGCGGCTACGCCGAGTACATGCTCGCGCCCCAGGAGGCCCTGGCCCGCGTCCCGGACGGCATGAAGCCCGAGGACGCCGCGCCGCTCTTGTGCGCGGGCGTGACGACCTTCAACTCCTTGCGGAACATGGGCGCGAAGCCGGGCTCGCTGGTGGCGGTGCAAGGCATTGGGGGCCTGGGGCATCTGGCCATCCAGTTCGCGCGCAAGCTGGGCTACCGCACCGTGGCCATCTCGCGAGGGGAGGACAAGCGGAAGCTCGCGCTGGAGCTGGGCGCCCATGACTACATCGACACGGAGAAGGGCGACGTGGCCCAGGCACTCCAGGCCCTGGGCGGCGCGCGCGTCATCATGATGACCGCGTCGAGCAGCCGTCTGGCGGCGGACCTGATTGGCGGCCTGGGGCGCGATGGCGTCCTGCTCTTGCTGGGCGCGGGCGCCGAGCCCATTCCCGTCACGAGCCTGCAGCTCATCGCGAAGCGCCAGCGCATCCAGGGGTGGCCCAGCGGCATTCCCCAGGACTCGCAGGACACCATGGCCTTCAGCGCGCTCACGGGGGTGCGCTCGATGAACGAGGTGTTTCCCCTGGAGCGCGCGGGGGAGGCCTTCGACCGGATGATGAGCAACCATGCCCGCTTCCGAGTGGTGCTCAAGATGCGATGAACCGTGCACGCGGCCCTCGTGCCGGCCGTCAGCGAGGGGGGCGAGGACTCCGAGGCGAGCTGGCGGGGACAGCAGGGGAGCACGTCGCTCCCGCTGCTCGTGCGCCAGCTCGCCTCGCGCCGCTCCACTCAAGGCAATACCGCGAGGCCCGTCCCCTCTTGGCGGACACGGTCTACCGCGTGGAGAGCGCGTCCACGTGCTCGCGCAGGGCCACCTCGTTGCCCATCCGGCCGGAGAGGCCGCTGAGCGGCCTGGCGGCCTGCTCGATGCGGCCTCGCGTGCGCGGCCCCGCGGCCACCAGCCACGCGACGCCCAGCGCGAGTTCCGCCACCTGCGGCTCGCCGCTCAGCTGGGCGACGAGCGCGAGCAGCGCGTCCACCGCCTTCTTCACCTGCGCGCCATGCAGCGGGTGTCCGCTGGTGACGCCCTGGCGCAGCAGCTCCAGGAGCACCCGCGCGGTGGCGCGCGCCTGACGCACCGGCTCCGCGCCGCTGCCCGTTCCGGCCCACAGGCCATTGGCGAGCTGCCGCCCGAGCAGCGCGACCACTCCGTCCTCCAGGCTCGCGCCCTCGCCCCGCGCCAGCGACTCCATCGGCTCGGAGAGGGCGTCGTCATCGTCCGAGGCCGCTTCCATTGGCGCGGGCCAGGCGGCCTTGTCCTGCGCGAGTGCTCCGGGCGGCGGTCCACCCTTCTTCTTGGAGAGCAGCTTGGGCGCCTTGCGGGCCTCCTCGAACTGCTCGCGCATGGGCGCGGCGCTCTCCATCTCCATCGCGTCCATCATGGGCGCGGGTGCGCTCGGGGGCGGCGGCACCGCGGAGAAGCTGCCCGTGATGCGCGCCGGGCTTGGCGCCGCGGGCATCGCCGCGCCCGGAGGCGGTCCACCGGAGAAGGGGCCTCGGCTGCGCATGCTTCCTCCGCCGCCAATCGCCATGCCGGGGCCTCCGTCGGCGGCCTCGTCCTTCTTCGCGCCGAACATGGCCCAGCCCGCCGGGGCGTGCACCGGGACGACGCGCGTCTCGGGCTGCGAGGTGGAGCGGCGCTCCCCCACGCGCTCCTCCACCACCACGAACGAGGTGTGGCGCGTGACAATCTGATGCGCCAGCGCGAGCTGCACGATGCGCTCCTTCATCGCCTGCGCGCGCCGGCCCGAGAGCACCGCCGCTTCCCAGCCGCGGATGCGCTCGGCGGCCCACAACTTCTCCACCGCCGGGCGGTCCGACGTGGCCGGCAGGTCCAAGCGCACGGTGAGCGAGAAGCTCTCGCGGCCCGAGCGCCCCTTGATTCGCACCGAGCCGAGGCCCGGCGCGTCGTAGCGGCCGAACAGCGTCCAGGGCACGCCATCCACGAGCGGGGGCAGGTCCGTGGGAGACAGCTCGTTGGCCTGCACGCCGTCGAACTGCACCTCCAGGTCCGTCACGCGCGGCGCGAGCGCCTTGGCGAACTGCGCCACCACCTTGTCGTCGATGCGCTCACCCGGGTGGATGAACTCCACCGCGCCGCCCGTCTGTCGCGCGAGGTCGCGCAGCAGCGCGTCGCTCACGTTGGTGCCAATGCCAAACGAATACACGCGCGCCGTCTTGCGCGCGCTCAGCACGGCGTTGAGGATCTCCGCCTCGTTGCCCACCTGTCCGTCCGTGAGCAACACCACCACGCCGTCCGGCACCGCCTTCGTCGCCGCCACCATGGGCGCGAGCAGCTCCGTGCCGCCATCCGCGTGCAGCCTGGCGACCCAGGCGTCCGCCTCCTCCAGCGTGCGCTGGGTGAAGGGCACGGGCTCGGGCTTGAAGCCGCGGAAGCTGCTCTGGAAGGCGATGACGTTGAAGCGGTCACCTTCGCGCAGATGGCGCAGGCACAGGCGCAGCGCGGCCTGGGCCTGGGGCAGGCTCTCGCCATCCATGGAGCCGGAGGTGTCCACCAGGAACACCACCTCCTGGCGCGGCGGCGCGGCGGCGAGAGTCAGCAGGTCCGGCACCACCGTGAGCGCGAACGTGCCGGGGCCCGGGCCCGAGCGGTGCGCGACGACGGGCGTGAGCATCGCGCTCGCGTCCGGGTGGCGCAGCGTCAGCACGAAGTCGCGGTCCAGCGCCACCTCGCCCTGGGAGAAGCCCACGCGCACGCGCGTCCCCTCACGGGTGAGCGCCAGCTTGTGTGAGGGGCTCTCCACCACGACCTCGGCGCCCACGTCGACGAGCAGATCCATCTTCAGGCCATAGCGGGCATCGCCCACCGGCGGCGTGATGCGGTCCGCGTCCGGCACGCGCGTGGTGGGGTCCGCCACGCCGTGCGCGGTGCGATGCCCCTGGGTGTCGCCGGGGATGTAGCGCGGCGCCACCAGCGTGGGCAGCATCCAGCGCACGCTGCCTTCTTCGGCGGTGATGGCCTGGAGGAACTCCACCTCCACCACCGTCTCCTCGCCGGGGAGCAGGTTGCCCACCTGCGCGGTGAAGACGTTGGGGCGCTCCTCGTCCAGCAGCGCCGCGCCGTGCCCCGAGGTGATGGCCGAGTCATAGGCGCGGAAGGCCTCCTCGCGCTCCTTCACGATGCCCTCCACGCGGCGCCCGGCGCACGTCATGGAGAAGGCGGTGAGCGTGCCCTCGGAGGGCAGCGGGAACGTGTACACGGCCTCCACCGGCCTGGACTCCGTGTTGAGGTAGCGCTGGCGCACCCGCACGCGCGCATGGCCTCCGAGCAGCTCGCCCGTCACCTCGACGCCCTGAAGTGGAACCTGCGCCCCGTCGCGCGTGAACAGCCCGCATCCACACTGCTCGTTCATGGCTTCTCCCTTTCCTGGGACTCTTCGATGAAGGCGCGCACCCGCTCCGCGAGCGCCCGAACTCCTGGCTCCGCTCCCTCCGCCAGATGCAGCTCCAGCCCGGGCGCGAGCTCCCAGCGCTGGTAACGCATGCCCCCGTCCTTCCGGTCTCCCCGGCGCGGCGGCGCATGCGGCTTGGCCCCCCCCGTCGTCGGAAGCGAGGCGGGGACGTGCGGCGGCGTCGGTGTCGCGTCTGATTCCGCCAGCGTCCGCAGCCCCTCGGGCGTCAGGCGCGCCAGCTCCGCTTGGATGGCGTCCAGCGGGAGGAAGCGCGCCTGCAACACCCGGATGGCCTTGAGCCGCACCAGGTGCTCCTCCGTGTACACCGTGTCCGGCCCTCGGAAGGGCGGCGCGGAGAGCAGGCCGCGCTGGACGTAGTAGCGGACCGTGCGCGGTGAGACCTCCGCCGCCTCGGCCAGCTCCGCCAGCTTCCACTCCGTCTGTGTCTTGCGCGTGCTCACACCTCAGACACTAGGACTCGACAGTTTTACTGTCAAGATGACACTGGCGACTCGCCACGTGGAGTGGCGAGTTGAGGGCTTGCGAGGGCCTGGGGAGGGGTGGGACAGAGGGGGACATGGCGGGAAGCACGGCGGTCGAGCTGATGGACCTGGCGTCGCTGCGACTGATTGGCGCGGCGGTGACGCCGGCGGTGATGGTGTCGGGTTGCGGCATCCTGGCGACGGGGTTGGACAACCAGATCGCGCGGATGACGGCGCGCATCCGAGACATGGCGCGGGAGTGGCGCTCGCTGCCGGAGGGGCACCCTCGCCGTCAGTTGTTGCGCGAGGAGGTGGCCATCCTGGACCGGCGCCACGGCATCCTCGCGATGGGGATGAACTGCACCTATGCGGCGCTGTTGTCCTTCGTCGCCACGTCGCTGCTGTACCTGCTCAAGCGCGCGGACGTGAACGTCCCGGAGGTCATGCCGGTGCTGACCTTCTCGGTGGGCGTGGGGCTGCTCGGGGTGCTGGCGGTGTTCGCGCTGGCGTCCTTGCGACTCGGGCGGCGGGCCATCCGCCTGGAGCAGTTGGAGATGCTCAGTGAGGCGCCGGAGGAGCCGCCTCGGAAGTAGCGGCGCCGTCCTCGCGTGCGCGGCGCTCCACGGCGGTGCCCAGCGCGTTCATCAGCTCGAGCGGGATGGGCAGGATGGTGTGATTGCCGCCGCCGGTAATCTCCACCAGCGTCTGGAGATAGCGGAGTTGGAGCGAGGCGGGGTTCCGGCTGAGCACATCGGCGGCCTGCCCGAGTCGCTCGGCGGCCTGATGCTCGCCCTCGGCCGCGATGATTTTCGCGCGGCGCTCGCGCTCGGCTTCGGCCTGGCGAGCAATGGCCCGCTGCATCTCCACGGGCAGGTCGATGTGCTTCACCTCCACGTTGGAGATCTTGATGCCCCACGGGTCGGTGTGCGCGTCGAGCACCTTCTGCAGCTCGCGGTTCACGCGGTCTCGCTGTGACAGCAGCTCATCCAACTCCACCTGTCCCAGGATGGCGCGCAGCGTGGTCTGCGCGAGCTGGCTCGTGGCGTAGAGATAGTCCTCCACCTGGAGGACGGCCTTCTCGGCGTGGATGACGCGGAAGTAGACGACGGCGCTGACCTTCACGCTCACGTTGTCTCGGGTGATGACGTCCTGGGGCGGCACGTCCCGCGCGACGGTGCGCAAGTCGATGATGACCATGCGCTCGATGAACGGGATGAGCCAGCGGAAGCCCGCGCGCTTGAGGCCCACGTAGCGCCCGAGCCGGAACACGACGCCGTTCTGGTACTCATTGACGATCCTCACGCCGGAGAGGAACAGCAGGAAGAGGAGGCCCAGGGGGATGAGGGTTCCCAGGGCACTGGCCAGTTCGTTCATGACGGCGCCTCCGCGACGGTGAGAGTCAAGCCCTGGACCGCGCGCACCACCACGCGGGTGCCGGTGCGCAGGGGCTCGGATGAGATGGCGCGCCAGTGCTCGCCGTGGACGAAGACCTCGCCGCCGTCGGGGCTCACGGGCGCCAGGGTGGTGCCGCGCTCGCCCACGAGCCCCGCGTCGCCCGCGCGTTGGGGCAGGCGGCGCGTCTGGGCGCCTCGGAAGGCGAGGAACACCGCGCCCGCGGCGAGCACCACGGCGGAGGGAATCGCCACCGCCCACGACACGCGGAAGGACGGGTCGAGGAACCAACCCGGCGCGACGCGGTCCACGAGCAACAGTCCGCCCAACGCGAGCAGCACCGCGCCCGATGCGCCGAGCAGCCCGCTGGTGACGAACAGCTCCGCGACGAGCAAACCCAAACCCGCGAACATCAGCGCCAACGCACCGGCGCGCACGGGCAACGCCGACGCGGCCATCAACGCGAGCACGAGCGCGACGACGCCCGCGATGCCCGGCGCGAAGGAACCGGGATGCGACAGTTCCGCCACGAGTCCGAGCGCCGCGACCAGGAACAGCAGATAGATGGCCACGGGATGGGCGAGCACGTGGACCACCTGTCGGGAGAGGCCGGGCGACAGCGTGATGACGCGCGCGTCCCGGGTCGCCAGCCGCACGGTGTCTCCACTCGCGACGCGCACGGAGAGGCCGTCGACCTGCGCGAGGAACGCGGCCACGGTGGGTGACTCGAACTCCACCACGCGCTGGGCGACGGCGCGGTCGGCGGGAAGGCTGGCGCTGTCGCGCACGGCCGAGGCCGCCCACGCCGCATTGCGACCTCCCTCGCGCGCGAGCCCCGAGGCGAACGCGGCGGCGTCGTTCTCCAACTTTCGGGCGAGCTGTGTGCCGGCCACCTGTTCTGGGTCCTCGCCCGTGGGTCCGACGAGCGGATGCGCCGCGCCTACCCGAGTGCCTGGTGCCATGCCCGCGACCTGCGAGGCGAGCGTGATGAAGAGGCCCGCGCTGCTGGCGCGCGCGCCGGCGGGCCCCACCCAGACGAGCACAGGGACGTTCGACTCCAGGAAGGCGCGCACGATGTCGCGGGTCGAGTCGAGCTCGCCTCCCGGCGTATCCAGGCGCACGAGCAATGCGGTGGCGCTCAGGGACTCGGCGCGCTTCACGCAGTCGGACAGGTACGCTCCGGCCTCCGTATCCACCACGCCCTCCCAATCACACCGGACCACGGGCGGTGCCGCGCGTGCCTCGGGCTGTGCTCGAGGCGCGGAAGGGGCGAGGAGCACGAGGCCCAACAGCCCCAGCACGAGCAGGGCGCCGCCCCGGAGCGACGACGGGGGGGAGCGCCCGCCGTGCCGGAAGAGGCTCATGGGTGTGCCTCCACGGAGGTGACCGGGCTGGGCGTCGTGGGGACGATGTCGCGTGGCGCGAGCGGGCGCTGCTGGACGAGGTCCTCGAGCAACCGCAAGTCATCCAGGAGGAGCCGCGACATGAGGAAGTGCTCGCGCACGTGCTCTTTCCCGCGCCGGCCCAGCACGCGGGCCTCCTCGGGTTGGCGCAGGAGGCGGAGCACGGCCTCGGCGCACTCGTCGACGGTGTCCACCAGCACGCCACCGATGTCGTCTGGGAGCTGCATGGGAATACCGCCCGCGCGGCCGCCCACGACGGGCGTGCCCTTCCACAGCGCCTCGGACACGACGAGCCCGAAGCCCTCGCGCAGCGACTTCTGCACGACGACGTTGGAGAGGGATTGAAAGGCATTGACCTCGATGTTGCCCACGCCGACCAGGTTGGTGAGGACATGGATGAGCGGGTCTCCCGCCGTGACGGCGCGGATCTCCTCGTAGACCTCCCAGGCCTCCGGATCATCCAGGGCGAGTGAGCCCGCGAGCGCGAGCTGAAGGTCGGGGACGTGGGGCCGCACGCGGCGGTACGCGGCGATGACGCCGAGCGGATCCTTCCACGGGTCGAAGCGGCTGACCTGCGTGATGAGGGGCCGGCTGAGCCGCACGCCAATCCACTCCAGCACGTGCTTCGCGAGCTGGACGGGCAGGGGCTGGTTCTTCGGACTGAGCGGGTCGATGGCCGGCGGATGCAACAACACCCGCGAGATGGGGAGCTGGGGCGGGATGAAGTCCGCGAGCGTGAAGATGGCGGCGTCGTAGGCGCGCAGGAACGGCTCGAGGAACTCCCAGAAGAAGGGATTGGGATGCGAGGTGTCGATGTGACAGCGCCACAGCCAGCGCGCGTTGGCGCGAGGGCACAGCGCGGCGAGCGCGGCCGGTTGCGGGTCGTGGATGATGATGAAGTCGTAGTCGTCGTCGCAGTAGCCGGCGTTGATCTGCGAGTTGCCCAGGTAGGTGGCCTTCTCCGCCTCGGTCAGCTCTCCGGGGCTGCCTTGCAGTCCGTTGTGGATGCGCTTGGTGACCTGGAAGAACGCCTCGTCGCCGCGGATGATCTTCCAATCCGCCACCAGCCCCAGGTCGTTGTAGAGCGGCACGAGCGAGCGAAGAATCTCGGAGACGCCTCCGCCATACGGGGTGGCGTTGACGTGGAGGCATCGGGCTCCGCGCAGCCGTCCCGCCAGTCGGTGCAGCTCATCGAGCTGGGCATCGGGCGCCACGCCGCGATACGCCTCCAGCGAGCGCTTTCCGACATCGACGAGGTCCAGCATGGCGAGGCTGCCTCCTGGTGCTGCTTCCGGTTCGAGGCAACGGTGCACACGCGGCGCGGAGACTTCCGCAGCGTCGCCGTGACGGGCGGGTGGGCGGCGGACGGAGAGAGGGGATGGTCGCGAGCGCGGGCATCCAGTGGTGGACGTTGGCGCGCCGGGCGCGTTGCCGGGGGGCGCCTCGCTTCCTAGCGTCCCTCACCATCCGAAGCGGGAGGCTCCATGCGTCGCGCCGTGCTCCTCGTCGCCTTGTGTCTGGCCGTGTCGCCGCTGGCCTGCAAGACCACCCAGCCGCCGGGCACGCAGAACCAGGAGCCGCTGGAAGGGCCTGACACCGTGCGCGAGCCCGACCAGAACGTGCCCGACATCCCTCCCGGGCCCGCCGCGCCCTTCCCCTCGGATGGAGGCAGCGGCCCGCCCAAGCCGCAGTGAGGCCTGACGCAGCCGCTTCCCGCGGGCGCGAGGGAAGGGGAGGATGTCCCCATGCCTCCGCGCAAGCTGCTGCGACACCTCGTCTGGCTGGAGTCCTTCGCCGCGGCCGTGGAGGCCGGCAGCATCGACGCGGCGGCCGAGCACCTGGGGGTGGCGCGCTCGGTGGTGAGCGAGCACATCCGCGCGCTGGAGGAGGCCCTCGCGGACGGCGAGGCGCTGCTGGAGCGAGGCCCGGGTCGTCGGCTGCAACTCACCGCGCGCGGCGAGCGCCTCTTCGCGGGCACGCAGACGCCGCTGCATCAGCTCGACATGAAGCGGCTGAAGGACCTGGCCAGCGCCGAGCCCTCGCTGCGGCTGGGCCTCAACCCCACCCTCTCTGGCGCGCTGCTGGGCGGCGTGGCGCACGATGCGGCAGGTCAGGGCCTCAAGCTGGTGGTGAGCTTCGGTGGACCGCACGAACTCGTGCGGCAGGTGCAAACGCGCCAGCTCGACCTCGCCCTGGACTTCACGCCCCTGCCGCCGCACGAGGGCGTGGAGTCCGAGTCCCTCCTGCGGATGACCTTCGTGGTCATCGCGGGGCCTGAGTGTGGACTGGCGAGCACCGCCGCCTCGCGCCGCGCGCTCCATCCGCGCGACCTGCGGGGCCAGCCCTTCGTGGACTGGCTGAGGGATGATCCATACGGCGGGGCGAACAGCGTGCGCTTCGCCTCGCAAGGCGTGGCGGTGGAAGAGGTGGCGCGGGTGGAGAGCTTCCTCCACCTCTACGAACTGCTGCGCGCCTACCGCGCCTGCGCCATCGCCCCGGACATGCGCCTGCTCCAGCCGTTTCCCTCGGATCTTCGCGTGTGGCCGCTGCGCGAGGAGGAGCCGCAGGCGGTGGAGGTCGTCGCGCTGTGGCCCGCAGGAGGGCTGGGCCCGGGGGCACGGGCTGTCCTGGACGGGCTGCGTCATCGCTTGGGAAAACGGCGATAAAACGACGAAGCCGTCGGATTCTGCCGGATTTTCGTTGGCCCCCCTCATGGCTATACCTCCCTCGTTCAAGCCTTTTGTTGCCGGAGGTCCCAGCCACCATGACGCCCACGGAACGGACGATCGCCAACCTGCCCGCTCACCTTCGCCGGTATGTGGTGGGGCAGGACTACGCGGCGTACACCCCGCGGGACCAGGCGGTGTGGCGGCACATCCTCGGCAAGCTGCGCGGCCACCTGGCGGACAAGGCGCACCCCGTCTACCTGGAGGGTTTGGAGGCCACGGGCATCGGGATGGAGTCCATCCCCAGCCTGGATGAGATGAACGAGCGGCTGTCGAAGCTGGGGTGGGCGTGCGTGGGCGTGCGTGGCTTCATCCCGCCCGCGGTCTTCACCGAGCTTCAGTCGTTGGGCGTGCTGGCCATCGCGTCGGACATCCGCACCCACGAGCACATCGAGTACACGCCCGCGCCGGACATCGTCCATGAGAGCGCGGGCCACGCGCCCATCATCGCCAACCGCCGCTACGCCGAGTACCTGAAGGCCTGCGGGCTGGTGGGCTTCAAGTCCATCTCCAGCGTGGAGGACCAGGCGGTCTTCGAGGCGATCCGCAACCTGTCGGTGGTGAAGGAAGACCCCACCGCGAGCGAGGTCGAGGTGGCGCACGCGCAGGCCCGGCTGGAGGCCGCCAGCGCGAGCCGCCGAGGTGTGAGCGAGGGCACGCGGGCCAGCCGGCTCTACTGGTGGACGGCGGAGTACGGGCTCATTGGCGATGTGTCCAACCCGCGCATCTACGGCGCGGGCCTGCTGTCGAGCATCGGCGAGGCGAAGCACTGCCTTACGTCCGCGGTGCGCAAGCTGCCTTTGAGCGTGGCGTGCGCGGACACGGACTACGACATCACCCGCATGCAGCCGCAGCTCTTCGTCGCGCGCGACTTCGAGCATCTCTTCGAGGTGCTCTCCGAGTTCGAGTCCTCGCTGGCCTGGAAGCGCGGCGGGGACTACGGCCTCCGCGAGGCGATGCACGCGCGCACCGTCAACCATCTGGTGCTCGCGGATGGGCGCGAGGTGACGGGCCGGGTGGTGGAGCTGCTCGCGGCGCCGCGCCCGGTGGCGCCCGGACTCTCCACCGCGTTGGCGCGCCTGGAGGGGCCCGTGGTCGCGTCGCTTCACGGCAAGGCGGTGGGCAAGCCCTGGAATGGGCCCGCGCTGGTGGCCTTCGGCGCGGCGCGTCTCCCGGAGCGAGGGGCCTTTCGGCTCGCGTTCGACAGCGGTCTGGTGCTGGAGGGCTTCGCGGCGGGCGGCGGAGAAGTGCTCGCGCTGCACGGTCAGCTCGCGGGGCGTCCGCTGGAGCTGCCGGCGGTGGCGCACCTGTACGTCTCCGAGCGCCTGCCTTCCGTGGCGGGCGGCCCCGCGGACACGGGCGCGTGGGACCAGTGGTTCGGCGAACTGGATGCCTTCACCGCCGGGGATGGCGAGGAGCGCGCGCGGGAGCGCAAGGCCGAGGCGCTGTCTCCAGCGCTGGCCACGCTCTACCGCGAGGTGCGCGAGATGCGTGAGAAGGGTGCGCTGCGCCCCGAGCGGTTGGAGCAGCTCGTTCGCGCCTCGTCGGACTTCCCCTCGGATTGGCTGCTGCTGGCCGAGGTGAACGAGCTGCGCGGAACCGCGCGCGCCTGAGCGAGACGCGCGCGGCCCGCTGCCCGCGTTACTTCAGGACGGCTTCCTCGAACGCGGCGAGCTGGGACTCCAGCTTCCACTGGAGGGCGGCGCGCTCGCTGCTGGCGAGCAACGCGGCGCAGTTCGCCGACGGTGCGTTCGGGCCGGGCGTGTCCTGGGCACACGCCTCGACGCGCCCGTCGTACTGGCTGCGGGTCTTCCACAGGCTGGCGCCGGGCAGGAAGGCGTGCTCCAGGCTGGTGCGGACCATGGCCTTCAGCGTGCGGTAGTCCAGGCCCTGATCGCTGACGGCGCGCACGTACTCGTCAGTGATGTTGGTGCGGAAGATGCCCTGGTCATCCGTGGAGAGCGCCACCGGGACGCCGTGGCCCAGGTAGCTCTTGAGCGGATGGGCCGCGCCGGACTTGCCCAGCAGGATGCTGTTGGACGACAGGCAGATCTCCACCATCACATCCAGGCCGTTCATGTCCCAGAGCAGGTCCTCGGCGCCGTCGCCGGCGGTCTCGTCGAGGACGTCCGCGCCGTGCCCGATGCGCTCGGCGTGGGCGATCTCCACCGCGTGGCGGATGTGGAAGGAGAGCTGCCGCTGGCCCTCGGGCGTGGTGGGGAGGACGGCGGGGATGAGCTCGCCGGCGTGGAGGGAGATGTGGACGGTGCGGCGGTTGGCGGTGCGCTGGTTGAAGCGGCGCAGGACGTCGAGCGCGAACATCTCGTCGTCGTAGAACTTCAATGAGTTGTCATTCTCCTCGGGGGACACCAGGTTGATGCCCACGACCTCCGGAGAGACCTGCGCCAGCTCGTACGCGTAGACCCACTGGGCGAAGACATAGCCGCGATCCTGCGTGCGATTGGCGGAGAGCACGAAGCGCGTCGCCACGTCGCAGCCCGGCTCCGCGGCGGCCGTGCCGCACTTGAGCAGGTCGCGCGCGCCGGTGATGGACTTGGTGATGGACGCCTGCGTGGCCTCCATCGTGGCGGTGAACACCGGGTCCGCCAGCAGCTCGCCGCGCTTCTTCAGGAGATACGCCTCGTCCCACGGGTCACCCGGCTGGATGTACTTGGCGGCCAGCTTCCCCACGGTGCTGGAGCTCAATCCCTGGAGCAGCTCCACATAGATTTGATGATTCCGGCCCGCCGTGTTCAGCACGTCCGCGATGGAGTCATCCGTGCGCGGCTCGCTGAGCACCGCGCCGAACTTCCCGAACGCGTCGAAGAAGTGCTGGTGCCCTTCGAGCAGCGTGCCCTGGAAGCCCTCCATGGACCACGCCTCCAGGATGTTGCGCTTGAACGTCGCGTCCGTCTGGGTATTGACCATGGACAGCGCGCCCGCCGCGCACGGCGGAGCCGCCGCCACCCACGTGGTGGTGTTCACGCAGACGCCGTCCTCGGTGCCCCATTGGATGAGGTTCTCCATCGTCACCGCGCCGGACAGGTGATTGTGGAGGTCCGCTCCCTTGGGCAACTGCACCAGGAAGTCGCGCAGCGGCGCGGGCTGGTTGCGCAGGGACTCCAGCTTCTGGCCCACGCGCTCCTCGCGAGATGCCTCCGCGGGCGGGGGCGAGGTGGGCTCGTCCGAGCACCCCACCGCGAGCAATGCCACACACACTCCCCAATGAAGTGCTTTCACCATCATGTTCTCCTGTTGGGCGGATGGAGCCGCGGGGCCGGCCGCATCGTGGCCCCAGGGCGATGCGGCGACCTCTACACCACCAGGACGGTCAATGCTTGTGCAATCGTTGGAAAACGTGAAATCGGCAGGGCGCCGGGTGTTGGACATCCGTGCCAGGGATTGTCCGCGGGTCGGCAGTCCTCTGCCCGCGGGGGTACCCACCCGGGTGAAGGCATACCTCCATGGGGCGTTGCCCAAGGCCCGCGCGGACGCGTGGGCGCTCAGGTCCCGAACACGTGCGCGCGCGCGGCTTCGGCGATGGCGACGACGGAGGGATGGCGCAGGCGCCGCTCCACGGTGATGGCGTAGAAGCAGGTCTCGATTTCATCCGTCCGGCCGATGACGGAGACGTTGAGCTGGCGAACCACCTCGGCCTCGGTGATGGAGGGCATGGCGAAGACGCCGTGCCCTGTCTGCCCGAAGGCCTGGAGCATGGCGCTGTCGTCGAAGTCTCCCGCGATGAGGGGACGCAGGCCCTGTCGCTCGAACCACAGGTCCAACGAGCGACGCACCGAGGACTCATCCGAGGGCAACAGCACGGGCGCGCCATCGAGCGAGCGCGGAAAGTCATTCTTCAGATGGGCCAGCCCGCTCGCGGCGAAGAAGGTGACGCCGCACTTGCCCAGCAAGTGGTTGAACGAGCGCACGCTCACGGTCTCCGCGCCCGGCGCGTCCGCGAGCACCACGTCCAGCTCATGCAGCGCCAGGGAGGCGAGCAACTGCGGCAGCGGCCCTTCGCGGCAGATGACGCGCAGCGAGGGGCCCGCCTCCAGCGCGGGCTTGAGGAGCTGCTCGGCGACCAGCTTGGGGATGACGTCGAGCAGCCCGACGTTGAGGCGCGCCTGCTGGCCCGCGGGGTGGCCCGCGACCACGTTCTTCAGCTCGTTGCCCAGCCGGAAGATTTCGTCCGCGTACCGCATGACGGTGCGGCCCACGTCGGTGAGCGCCAGCTTGCGCCCCTGGCGCTCGAACAGCTTGTGGCCCAGCGACTCCTCCAGGAGCTTGAGCTGGCTGCTGATGGTGGGCTGCGCCAGGTGCAGCTCCTCGCTGGCCTTGGCGATGCTGCCCGCCCGCGCAACCGTCCAGAAATACAGGAGATGGTGGTAGTTGAGCCAGGACATGACTTAGGAATAACCGAAGAATAACGCTCAAACTACCTCATTTTCTCATGGACGCCTTCCTCATATCTCTTGGGCGTTCGCGCGCAGTGGGGGCGCGGGTGACTTGCAGGAGGTCTGTCCATGGAAGCGGCAGAGGTGAGTGTGACCACGACGAAGTGCCCGATGCAGGGGGGAAGCGGGCCGCAGGTGGAGGCGCGTGTTCGCGGCCATCTGGAGCTGGTGCAGCGGCTGGCGTGGAAATACCGATGGACGGGGCTCCCGCTGGACGAGCTGGTGGCGGAGGGGAACGTGGGGCTGATGGAGGCGGCGAGCCGCTTCGAGGACCGGGGGATTCCGTTCGGGGCCTATGCGCAGCAGTGGATCCGCGCGCGGATCCGCGCCTACGTGGCTCGCAACTGGAGCGTGGCGGGCGGGCGGGCGCCGTGGGTGGTGTTCCAGCTTCGGCGGGAGCGCGCGCGCCTGGAGGCCCGGTGGGGAGAGGGGCACCCGGAGGTGGAGAAGCGCCTGGCGGATGTGTTGGGCCGGACGGAGGAGGACGTGGCGCGGGGGGCGGAGGGGCTGGTCAAGGACGTGTCGTTGGACGCGCCGGTGGGCCAGGACGGGGAGGTGACACGGCTGGAGCAGCTGATGGCCGAGGACGTGTCGCCGGAGGAGTCGGCGGACCGCACGCGGTGGGTGGCGAAGCTGCGGGAGAGCGTGGAGGAGGCCTGGCCCGAGTTGGACGCGCGGGAGCGGGCGCTGGTGGAGGAGCGGATGCTGGTGGAGGAGGGGGTGAGCGCGGAGCTGCTGGCTCGCCGGTTCGGGGTGACGGCGGTGCGCATCCGGCAGATTGAGCAGGCGCTGCGGACCAAGCTGCGGCACCGGCTCACCGCGAGTTGTACGGCCTGGGACGGTGAGGCGCTCCGGCTGGCGGCCTGAGGTGGGACTGGGGAGGAAAGAGGTTGACGCCGCCAGCGTCTACCTCTACAAGCGCGGTGCTTCTCGCAGCCGCGTTTCGCCCAGGTAGCTCAGTCGGTAGAGCAGGGGACTGAAAATCCCCGTGTCGGTGGTTCGATTCCGCCCCTGGGCACACAAGTTGGAAAGTCTTCAGGGCTTTGGACCTCTGGTTCAAAGCCCTTTGTTTTTGTCCGCGAGGCGACTGGCGCTTGAGCGGGCCACCCGTGGCGCATCGTCTGGGCCTGGGGCTTCTGCGGGCCGATGTCGTCGAGGCGGTGTCTCAGGGGCCAGTCCATCCAGGCCCTTCAGCGCATGCGCAAGCCGGGCCTTTGCGAGTGGTGTGGGCACACGCGTCTTCCAGGTGCCCAGCTGTCCCAAGGCCACGACCGCCCACGCAATGGCTCGTGGGATGCCCGAGCCTCCTGTATGCCATTGCGCGAACATCCTCGCGGGATGCACGAGCAGCTCGGGCGAAAGGCCGCACACGCGGCACCACGCCATGGCTGGATCCTTCCTCGGGGATGACATCGAATGCGCCGACATGCCGTGCGCGAGCAGGACGGCTTCGAGGAAGCATCCACGCGGCGGCGCGCCCGCGGTGGCGCGACCGCTCTCGAAGGCCTCGACGCCTTCGGCGATGCTGGAGTGCTTCCGCGCAGCGAGGACCGCGGACACCGCCTCGTCATGCGTGAGCCGGAGGCTCGCGTTCGGGTCGAGCCCCACGCCACGAAGCCACTCCACGTCGCTCCGGGCCGGGGTCCTCGGGAGGTAGACCACGTCGTCTCCGCCGGGGTTGCGCGGCGAGAAGATTCGTTCGAGCAGGGAGACCGCGCGCGCCACGTCATTAAGGGCCAGCGAGGGGAGCGCCTGGAGGGGGCGCCTCAGAGGGATGCCATGGCACAGCCTATCTGTGCTCCACGGCCCCCGACCTCACGGACTCCGAGCCAAGTGGGGCTCGGAGTCCCAGCGTCATGCGAGGCAGCTCAGCGACGCTGCTCCAAGTGGAGCGGGCCTTGGAATCCAGCCGGGGGCGTGACCGTGACCTCGGGCCCCATGGGGAAGGCTTCCATGTCCTCCGTAGGCGGTCTGTTCGCGAAGCTGTAGCACGCCCCGTCGTCTTGCCAGCTCGAACGGAAGGTCCGCATTGCCCAGACATCCGTCTCTCCGCGCACGCGATACTTGCCCTTCACGGGGAAGGGCATGCGCGGGAGGATGGGGAGCGTCATGTATGGCGTTCCCGTGCAGTCGCTCGTCTCGAAGTACACCGCCGAGGCAAGGTCGTTGCCGCGGAAGAGGTAGCTCGGGAGGGTCCCCTCGTAGGTAGGCTGACCCGTCTCCTTGTTCACCCCCCACCGATAACCTTGATCATCGACGAGATAGGGAGCACAGATGGGCGCGACCACTACCCCCTTTGCGTCCACGTAAACCCACCCGTCGCAGGGTGCGCTGTTCTTCGATTCACCCGCGGGGCCCGGCGCTCCTGGGGGACCGCGCTCCCCTTGGGGGCCTCTCTCCCCCTGCGGACCCGCCTCGCCCTTCGTCCCTGCGTCGCAGCCTGTGAACAGCAACATCCCCATGCAGAGACTGCCGACCCACCTGTGTCGCTGTATCCGATGACTGTCTTCTCGGTGCCCGCTGTCTGTCTTCTGGCTTGAGTTCACGCGTTGCTCGTTCTCGGAGTGCCTTCGTTCCGGCCCACGGGCCAGGTGAGCAAGGGGCGTGCCTCTTGCTCGCCCCTCGACAGGCACTCCTGGCGAGCGCCTCTGTGCGCAACGCCGTGCACGCTGTGCCACAGGGTGTACAGGCACCGTGCAGCACCCCGCGCGGCTCCTGGATGCCGGGCGGCCGAGAGCATTTGCCTCCCTCCGTCGCATTCGAGCAGGCATACAAACGATGGAGACCCGGGCGACATCTCGTTACGTTGCGCCGTTCTCTCTTTCCCTCGCTGGACGAAGCGCTCATGCCGACTCTCTTCGACCCCATCACCGTGGGCGACCTGCCGCTCGCCAACCGCGTCGTCATGGCGCCGCTGACGCGCAACCGCTCGCCCAACGCGATCCCCCCGGACATCGCCGCCACCTATTACGCGCAGCGGGCGACCGCGGGGCTGCTCATCAGCGAGGCCACCGCCATCTCCCATCAGGGGCAGGGCTACGCGGATGTGCCCGGCCTGTACCACCCCGATCAGCTCGTGGGTTGGCGACGGGTGACGGACGCGGTGCATGAGGCGAAGGGCCGCATCGTCGCGCAGCTCTGGCATGTGGGGCGCATTTCGCACCACGAGCTTCAGCCGAACCATGGGGCTCCGGTCGCGCCGTCCGCCGTCGTGGCGAACGCCAAGACCGTGCTGCTTCGGAATGGTGCCGCTGAGTTCGTGCCCACGGCCCTGCCTCGGGCGCTGGAGCTGGCGGAGCTGCCCGGCATCGTGCGGGACTACGCCACCGCCGCGCGCAACGCGGTGACGCTCGGCGGCTTCGACGGAGTCGAGGTCCACGGGGCCAACGGCTATCTCTTGGATCAATTCCTCAAGAGCGGCTCCAACCACCGGACGGATGCTTACGGTGGGAGCATCGAGAACCGCGCCCGCTTCATGTTGGAGGTGATGCGCGCGGTCGTGGATGGGATTGGCGCGAAGAAGACCGGCATTCGCTTGTCCCCGGTCACGACGGCGAACGACGCGTTCGATTCCAACCCGCAGCCGCTGTTTGAGTACGTCGTGCGCGAGCTGGCGAAGTGGGATCTGTCGTATGTGCATGTCATCGAGGGCGCGACGGGCGGCCCGCGCGAGCTGCCCGACCGGCCATTTGACTATGCGGCGATGAAGCGGGCGTACCGCGAGGCCGGCGGCAAGGGCGCGTGGATGGTGAACAACGGCTACGACGGCGCGCTGGCGAAGAAGGCCATCGAGGATGGCGCGGACCTGGTGTCGTTCGGTCGTTCGTACATCTCGAACCCAGACCTGGTGCGCCGCCTGCGCGAGGACGCGCCGCTGGCGAAGCTCGACAAGGCCACGCTCTACGGCGGCGGAGCGAAGGGCTACATCGACTACCCCACGCTCTGAGCACGGGCGCGGTGTCCCCCGAGGTGGTCGCGCCGGGGGGGCACCTGGGCTCGCGGGTGCGCTCCGGGCGTGACTACTTGAGCGTGTAGCGGATGGTCCGGGTCGTGTTGTTCGTCAGCTTGCCCGCCTTGGACTCCAGGTCGATGCCCTCGCGGGGCGGCGGCAGCGACTGCGCGCTGTCCCCGATGCGGACGCTGCACGAGCCCGTTCCGGGGTTGCGCGGATCCGCCCAGTCGAAGGACAGGCTCGTAGACGTGTTCTTCTCCCACGACGTGGAGGCATTGGCCGCGAGCGTGCCCGTCTTGTCGGCGGAGCCCAGCTCGCCGCTGTACGCGTAGCGTGCCTCCAGCGCCTCGAGGTGCTGGTTCACGCCCTGTCTGGTCGGGCCGCTCGGCGCTCCCGTCCTCCACCAACTGCTGGACGCTCTCGGAGTAGATGACCTTCCAGCGCTTGCCGAGCATGGTTCCCTTCTTCTGGCTGGCCTTGTAGACGCCGCGACCGCCGATCTGCTTGTAGTTGGCGAGCATGGCCTGGTAGTCGACGGTCCACTCGACGCCCGTTTCGCCGCCGTCCGCCGCGGTCGACTGGAGCCACGAGACGCTCTCCAGGCCGGGCGAGTCCGGCAGCGTCTGATACAGACCCATGGTCCACGTACGACCGGTGTTGTTGATGAAGTCGACGTACATCTTGCTCATGGCGTGCTCCTTGTTCCGCGCGACGCGCGGCTCGTGATGGATGGGAATGAGCGCCGCGCCCTGCGTCGGGGCCGCGAGTGCGAAGGGGCCGCGCTCGAAAGGAAGACGGCCCGAGTCCTCACGCGGTTATTTCGTCCACCATTTCCTGCGCATCCGCGCCAAGTCCCGCCGCGAGGCTGCGATAGGCGAGCATCAAGCGACGGCGCACGTTGACGGGGGTAAGCCCCAACTCACGTGCGATGTCCGCGCTCCCCAGTCCCTGAATTCAGGTCATGCTGCCGCGCATCGAAGGCCTGGAGTGCTCGGAGCATCGCGATGCTCAGCGCGTCTTCGGCATCGGCCCAGTGTCCCCCCGTTCGCTGGAGACTCAGCTTCAGGAGTTGCGGGCGCAGCTCGTTCCAAACAGCCCAGAAGCGGTTCGTCGTCGCGTCGTCCATGGTCCCCCCGGAAGCAGGAAGCGGCGCGAGCCAGCAATGCGCGTGCCTCGGTTGGGGCGGCCATTCCTATTCATTGCCTGCCAACGTTGATGATGTGGTCGGGGTTGTTTGGGAGTGTGTGTCAACCTTTGACGCGGGTTCACGACTCGGCGGGTCCGTTTGGGATATGCCGAGTCCTCCAATGCGCCGGATGGGCGATGCGCCGGGTCGTCGGTGCGTGTGGGCTCGGGTCATCGGTCAAGATGGCCCCGCGTCGCTTGGGCCCTGCGACGTGTCGTCGCTGCGCGGCTCCGGGCGCGAGTCCGACGAGGTCACGGCATGACACATCGCACGCCATGCCATGGGATGCTTGGAATTTCGGATTGTGGTGGTGTGGCCGGAGGAGCGCAGGAACTCAGTGTATGAGTGCAGACTGGCCTTGCCAGCCAGGAGCGGAGCGCTTCAGCGCTTGCAGGGCAACGTCCCGGCGATGTTGCGGTGCGCTGGCTTCACGGTAGTCGTGGAGGGTGGCCGCGGCACGGAGATGGCCAAGCTCAGGGGCGATGCCGCTGCGCTATGACCTGAGTCGGTGCACGTGTATCGGTGATGCGGTGACGAGAGGGGCCCTGGTGGTTGGCTCGAGAGCGCTCGTTGTCCGGTCGTCCCGCCTTGCGTTCGGCGTCGCGCGTGGATTGAGCTTTGCCAGTTTGGCCTCTTCGAAGTGGCTGCTCTGGCGGGGCGCGGACTCGCCTCGTAGAGGGCGGCGAGTGGTCCACTCCACGGGTCTGAAGCGCCCCATTGTGCGGAAGACACCAGGGGCTCACCAGGGCAGGTTCTCTGGGCTGCTCCGGGATGCTCTATGGTGAAGCGAATCTTGAGCGAAGGCGAGGGATATGTCGGGAGCTGGCGAGGTTCGAGCACAGCCGTCTCGGATTCCTGTCTGGCGTTGGCTCATCGCCGCGACGGTGTTGGGGGTCTTCGTCATCCGCGTCTGTCTCCCCCTGACGGTATTGAGTATTGGGGTGGCGATAGGGTTGGGGGTTCTGGGCGTGGGGTATTCGCTCAATCCCATGGGAGTTCTCGCTGTCGGCACTTTCGCAGAGATGGCCCAGGTCTTCGCCATGCTTCTGGCATCTGTGCTAGCCATCTTCATTGTCGTCACCGCCAGGAATGTGGGTCGCGCGCTCCTAGGGAGGGGCACTCCCCCTTCACCTGTCACTCGGCGACCGTGGCTGATGCTGGGGGGCCTTCTCTGGATGGGGTGCTGGCTCAGCGTTTCCACTGGGGCGGGGCGAGTCATCTCGAACGTGTGGATTGGTGCGGTCGTCATGACCTTCGCGGCGTGGGCTGTCCTGACCGTTGGCGTGCTCCTGCTGCGCGCTGGTGTGAAAGTGTCTCAGTGGTCGTGGCGGCTTGCTCGCGCATCGCTCGGTGGAACTGGGTTGCTGCTCCTCCTGGCGTGCATCGCGCCAGATAGCTGGCTCGAAGCGATGTTCCCTGCCGAGTCCCGGCGCTTCTGGTCCCAACCTGGTGTTTCGGCCCGACTGGCCGATGCCAATTCGTACTCCTGGGAGGCTGGGCGTGAGGCGCTGCTTGCCACGAGACGACAGGACTCCACACCCCAGGTCGTGGGAGTTGCTGACTTCAAGTCCGAGTCAAGCGCGCTTGGCTCAGACGCCTCGGACTGTCTGGAGCAGCGCATCCAGCAAGCTGACTTGATGGAGAAGGCTCGCCGTGTCGCGAGCCGATTCGTGCAGAGCCATGATGTAGAGGATGTCGTGCACACGACCCTCATCAGCACCTGCTTGAGAGTTCCTCCTCCTTGGGATTTCGAGCAGTACTTTCTGCGCTCGATCGAGTTCAGTGCCAGGGATGAGTTCCGGCAGAGGAGTCGCGCCTGCTGTTTGGAGGAGCGGTCTGAGCCCGTCTGTCCTGTCCGGCAGGATGAGCAGCTCATCTCCGCGGAGGCGCTCTGTGCCCTCACTTGGGCAAGCTGCCAACTCCCCGTTAAAGAGTGGGAACTTCTGCGAATGCGGTACTACGAGGAGCGGACGGATGTGGAGATTGCGCGGCAGTTGCACATCACGCCTGTCGCCGTCCGAAAAAGACTCCAGCGCGCCCGGGCGAATTTACGGGCCAAATTTCCCGAGGAATGTCAGTAGGTTATGAAATTGGGTCACATTTTCTGACCTGGGGAGAGTGGAGCCTTTGAGCGCAGGTGAAGGCGCTCGCTGGAGGCTTCATGAACTCGCTGTCGAGTCCCTCGCATTCAGAATCTCCGTCCCTTGGCGCGAAGGTGCTGCCGGCCTCGGTCAACTTCCATCTGTGGGAGCCCTGCAACATGCGGTGCCGGTTCTGTTTCGCGACGTTCAAGGATGTCCGCGCAGACGTGCTACCCAAGGGCCACCTTCCCGAGCAAGAGGCGTTGCGCTTGGTGGATGTGCTGGCGCATCGCTTCAAGAAAATCACCTTCGCGGGAGGAGAGCCGTTGCTGTGTCCCTGGCTGCCGGACTTGGCGAAGGCTGCCAAGGCGCACGGCGCCATCACGATGCTTGTGACCAACGGTAGTCAACTCCGAGCCGACACTATCGCAAGACTGCGCGGTGTCATGGATTGGGTCACGCTGAGCATCGACAGCATCTCGCCCGAAACGCATGTCAAACTGGGGCGAGCAGTCCAAGGACGCGCACTGTCTCCAGCCGACTACGTCGCCATGGCCGAGGGGGTTCGCGCAGCCGGGATGCGCTTGAAGATCAATACTGTCGTTACCCAGTTGAACAAGGGAGAGGACCAGACGGAGCTCCTTCGCGCGCTGAGGCCAGAGCGGTGGAAGTTGCTGAATATTCTCCGCGTGGAGGGGCAGAACAGCGGGAAAGTCGATGGCCTGTGCTGTGACTCCCAGGAGTTCAATGCGTTCGTCGCCCGTCATCGCGCCTTGGAGGGTGATGGCATCGTGCTTGTTCCTGAGGACAACGAGGACATGCTCGGCAGCTACGCGATGGTGGATCCAGCGGGGCGCTTTTTCGACAACGCCGAGGGAAAGCACCGCTACAGCGCGCCCATTCTTGCTCAGGGACTGGACTCAGCGTGGGCCCAGGTCGCCTTCTCCATGGAGCGCTTCGAGCGGCGCGGCGGTCTCTACGACTTCAATGGGAGGCCATGATCCGGCCTGCCGTCCCATTGAAGTGGGCAGCCCGCGCGAAGTGAGCGGCGCGGGCGTTGCTCTCAAGACGCGGCGGAGACCACGGTTCCTTGGGCGAGGGCGCAGAGCTTCTCCTCGCCGTTGTTGACCGCGAAGATCTCGCACTGGCAGATGGCTTGCCGCTTCCCGGTTCCCTTCGCCTGCGCTCTGGCGATGAGCAGCGTTCCCACCGCGGGGCGCAGGTAGTTGATCTTGTACTCGGAGGTGAGCGCGTTGCCTCCCAGCGCCAGCCCTCCGGCGAAGGTGATGGCGTTGTCGGCGAGGTAGCTCAGCACACCCCCGTGGACGAAGCCGTGCTGCTGCTTCAGGTGATCGACGATGGGCAGCCGGAGCTCCGCCGTACCGGGGCCCGCGCTCGCCAACTGCGCGCCGAGGAACTGACTGAAGGGCTGGGCGGCGAAGACCTGCCGCGCGAACTCCTGAAGGTCTTCCATGGGTGTCTTCCTGGTTGAGGGACGCGAAGGCCGGGAGCATGGGATGGGCCTCCGCGATTCGAAAGTGGAATGTGGGCGAGGTGACCCTTCAGTCGCTTTCGTTGAGCACGGAACTTGGGGATGGACCTCCCAGGCGCATCGGTCCTCCCCTCGGCGGAGGCGCCTGTTGGCGAGCAGCTTCTGCCCATCCCGTGGGGTGGGTCGTCAGCCCGTGACACCATCCCTACGCTGCGCCCCCGTTCCAGTCGTCATCGCGCAGGCGATGACCGTGCCACCGAACGGGGGAGTCATGCGCATCGCCTTGGGAGTGCTGCTCACGCTGGCGCTCGTCGGATGTCGTCGAGAGGAGAGCGAACTCCGCACTCAGGCGGAGTGGCTCTGCCACTACAACCAGCTCACGTCGCCGACGCTCGAAGCCTTCCCCGAGGGAGTCCAGCCCTCGGAGCATCTGCGCCAGGAGGACCTGGAGTTCCTCCAGAAGCATGGGGCCGGAGGCAATCCCATCACTCAGGGCATGAAGGCCGCGCTCGCGCCCGGGATGCAGGCGCTCGCCGAGGGGATGTCCAAGCACACGGACTGCGAGGTGACGGTCATGGCCGTGAGTGATGACTCCGCCATGGTTTCGGTCAAGCGCGTCCATCCGGATCTCGGGCCCGGGGACTTCTTCGGCAGGCTGGGTGAGTTGACGCAGATGGGCTCGAAGGAGGCTCGCCTCGCTCGTGTCGATGCCTGGGCGCTGGGGAGCCCACGCCGCGAGACGAACCATGCGCTCTCGTTCGTGCGCACGTCGGACGGCTGGCGCGTTCGGTATGACCTCCAGGCCCAGGCCGAGGAGCGCAAGCGCGCTCAAGCCGTGGCGGAGCTGAAGTCGCTGACCCAGAAGAAGCTCGCGGCGGAGAAGGCACGCGTGGAGTTGGCGCGCTTCTCGGTGACGCGGTCGCTATTCCGGAAGGTTGCGGTGCGGTCCGGGGAGAAGAAGCCCCTCATCGATATCTCCGTGAAGAACGACCTGGAGCAGCGCGTCTCTCACGTCGCCTTCCGAGGTGTCTTGACTGGACCGGCCAGCTCGACGCCCGTGCTCCAAGCGAACTTCGAGTATGCGATTCCTGGCGGCCTGGAGCCGGGCGCGACCGCGGACTGGTCGCTGTCCCCCGGGGCTGAGAGTGATTGGGGGCGCGTGGCGGAAGCTCCGGACCTGAAGCTGGCCCTGGAGGTGGTGCGGGTCGACGGCCCCGATGGCCGCCCGCTCTACTCCACTGAGTTCGGTCCGGCGGACCAGCAGCGCTTGAGCACGCTGGAAGCCCGGTTCAATCACTGACGGGCGGGTCTCGGCGGTTGGCCCGTCAGGGCTTCGGGTGCCAGTCGTAGCCGCACCAGAAGCACTGGCGGGCCTGCGGCGTTCTGACAATCCGATTGCACTGGCCACAGCGGTTGATGTGGATGTCCTGGGCGTGCTCCTTGAGCACACGGTTCCGGAAGTTGTGCTCGGCCGCATCGAGTCCACCCGCCAGCGCGGCGTTCACTTCAGGATCGTCCCATCCCTCCCATTTCCGCCAGACGCTGTTCTCCGGAGCTGTTGTCCGCGGGAGGGCCGAGCGCCTTCCGTGGATGGACCTGAAGACGCGACGGTCCAGGTTCGTGGCGAAGCAGTGGTAGTTGTGAAGCACGTACCACGTCAGCTCTTGCTCCTCGTCATACGGACGGGGACTGCGATTGGGGAACTCCGACATGCCCCGTGTGTAAGGCACGACCCACGTGCAGGCAAGCGGGGTGGATTCGTGGGTCTCCGGGGAAGTCCATGGGTGGGAGTTCGTTGCGGAGCGGACGGCCTTCACTCTGACGTGGATGGCGCTCCCCCGAGACAGGTAGGGTGCGCCTTCGGAGGAGTGCCCAGGCAATGGACGTGACTGCGGTGGCGGAGTTGGAGAAGGCGGGCGTGAAGGTGGATGACCCCATGCGCCTGTTCGTTCCCGTGGAGCGGGATGAGCAAGGGCAGGTGAAGACCGTGGGCGACCTCGTCCCCGTGCGCTTCGGAGACACCACCGCCCACGTGTCGCTCCAGCCCATCTCGAAGCTCTGGACCGGGAACAAGCAGCCGCCCAACTTCACCAAGGCGCCACCCCCGGACTACCAGCCTTTCTTCTTCCTCATCGAGACCACCGCCGCCGCGTTCTGCCGCGCCACCGGCCACGCTGTTCCGGACCAGGAGTTCGAGCAGCTCTTCCGCCACCTGCTCCGGCGTCCCGACGGTGAGGCGAAGAACCCGCTCTTCTCCCACCTGCGCGCCGCCGCGCGCCTCTACATGTCCCTGCGCGACGTCAGCGAGGCGGAGTTCGAGGCCGTTGCCCAGCGCCTCCATCAGTCCGCCAAGCACTTCAACACCCACGTCGGCAGCACGAACTACTTCCAGCACGTGCTCCGCGAAGTGCTCGGCGCCTGAAGTGACGGGGCGGCGAGCCGCCCGCTCGGTGGCCGAGGAAGGGAGTGCATCCCGTTCCCTCCCCCTGCCTCGGCCCCGGCATGCCGTGAGGCCCGTGCGCGGGCAGGTCCTTCCCGTGGCCGTGCTCGCGCTTCGGGGGCGTGACGGCCCGGCGACGCGACGACCGCTTTGGCTCCAGTTTCCCGCGATGGATGCACGGCGACTCGCCGTGGGTTCGCGCAAGAGACACCACCCTTCTGTTCCTGATTGCGGCAACCCGCCGAGTCGTGTCTCCCTGCGCCCATGTCTCCGCGTTCGCCAGCTCGCACGTCATCCTCCGTCTCGACCTGGCTCACCCGTGAGGTGCTGGTCGAGATGCTGGGCCCGGCGCGGCTCTCGACCGCGGAGCTGTACCTGTCGAGCTATCCCTCGGTCGCTTGGGCGGCGACGGCCCATCGCATCCAGGGGCAGTTCCGCGTCGCGGGGCGCCCGCCGCTCCAGACCGTCGTCTCGAGCGATGACCTGGGGCTCGTCTTCGAGTGTCAGTGCGAGGACTATCTCGCGGAAGGGAGCTGTGTTCACGCCGGTGTCCTGGCCCTGCTCTGGTTGCAACGGCACGCTCGCGCCGCCCCGTCATCGGAGCGGCCGTCGGATGCGGAGTCGTTGACGGCGTGGCTGGAGGCGCGGCACCTGTCTCGCGCCGCTTCGCTGCGGCTCTCGGTGGTGGCGCCGCACCTGCCTCCCTCGTTCAGTCGGCACCTCACCCATTTCTTCGGTGAGGACAAGGTGGTGACACCGCTGCTGGGGAAGCTCTCCAGCCGGTACTTCGTGGAGCACAACCTCCCGCCAATCACCCAGGCCGCTTGGGATTGGCTCGACGCCGAGGCCGAGCGCGTGCGGCTCGGTTTGGAGCGGGAGGCCACGGGCGCTCCTCGCGCTCCACCCACGGACGCGCGGCTGCTCCCTCTGGTGCAGGCGCTCCAGCTTGCTCGGGAGCGGGTGCGCGCGCAGGCCATGCCGCGCGTCCACGGTCCGCGTCTCTCGGTCGTGCTCCAGGACCGGCCCGTCCGGCTGTGCATCTCCGAGCCCGAGCTGGTGGCCTGGTCGAGTGGCCTTCCCAGTCATGGCGTGGACCTGCCGGGCTTCGTGGAGGTGAATCCGGTGGGGCTGCTCGACGGTCGCGCGGGGCTCGCGTGTCCTTGCTCTCCTGGCGTCGCCGAGCCGGCCTGTGTCCACGCGCTGTCTGCCATGGACGCCGTGTTGGACCAGCTCTCTGACCCGAAGGCCGCGGAGAGCAACGCCCGATTGGCCGAGCTGCTCTTCGTGGTAGCGGGTGATGAGCTGTGGACCGCGTTGGAGCGGACCGCCGTGGCGGTGACCGCGCATGCGCCGGGAACTCGCGCGCTCGATGTCTCGTTTCGAGTCGAGGGCGGCGCGGATCGCGTCCCCCTGCGCATCAGGGTCTATGTGCACCGCCCGCTGAAGAAGGGCGGGATGTCCGCGGGCGCGCTCCTGGGCTTGCGAGAGGTCGACGAGGCGCGGGCCGTGCTCACCGGACCCGGAGAGGCGGAGGCGCTCGCGCTCATCCAGGCCGCCGCCTCGATGTCCGCGCGCTTCCATGACGCCGCGCACCCCGTGCACGGCTTCTATCTCCAGGCGCTGCGGCTGCTCGCGCGCAATCCTCGCCTCCGCTGGGCGGAAGAACCGGAGGCCCCGCTGCGAGTGCGCGAGGCCCCGCTGGGCTTCGCCGTGGAGGACGCCGAGGGCACGCTCCGGCTGCGCCCCGCCATCGAGGGCACGGTCGTCGGAATCGACGCCTTGCAGGCCGCCCCCGAAGACTCCACCTGGCCGCAGCCGTGGCTGCTCATGGAGCCGGAGCTGCCCCGCCTCACGCTCGTGTCCGTGCCTCCCGAGGCGCGGCCGTTGCTCGACACGCTGCGCACCCAGGGCGCGCGCCTGCCCAGCACCGCGCGTGAGGCGCTGCTGGAGCGCCTCTCCGGACTGGAGGCGCGTTTCGCGCTGTCGCTGCCCGCGTCGCTGGAGGCCCGCGAGGTCGAGGGGTCGGCCGCGCTGATTGTCCGACTGCGGCCCTCGGGTGAGGCGGGGCTGTCCGGCGGGCTGTATGTCCAACCGCTCCCGGAGGCTTCGCCGCAGCCGCCCGGCGCGGGGCCCGAGGTGGTGCGAGGATTGCGCGCGCGCCAGCGCGTCATGGTGCGCCGCGCGTTCGAGCCCGAGCGTGAGCGCGCCGATGACCTCCTCGGACGTCTGGGATTGACCGCGGGGGAGTATGTCTTTCATCGCGACGACACCGAGGCCGCGCTGACGCTGCTGGAGTCGTTGGAGCCGCTGGCCGACGCGGGCTCGGTGCGCGTCGATTGGGAGGAGCAGGCGTGGTCGGTGGTGCGCTCGCCCGATGCCTCGAAGCTGCGGGTGGAGGTGGTGCGCCAGAACGACTGGTTCGGCGTGAAGGGTGGGGTGCAGCTCGAGGGGGAGCGCGTGGAGTTGGCGCTCCTGCTGGATGCGCTGCGACGCCGTCAGCGCTACGTGCCGCTGGGCCCGGGGCGATGGTTGCGTTTGACGGAGGCCCTGCGCGAGCGGCTCCTGCCCTTGTCCGACCATGCGCAGCCGACGCGGCAGGGCGTGGAGGTGAGCGCGGCGGCGGCTCCCGTGCTCGATGCGCTCGCGGAGGCGGGCGCGAGCGTGAAGGCCCCCGCCGAGTGGCGCACGCTGGCCGCGCGCATCCGCGAAGCCCGTGACCTCAAGGTATCCGTGCCCCGAGGGCTCAAGGCCGAGCTGCGCGACTACCAGCGCGAGGGCTTCGTCTGGCTGGCGCGGCACGCGGAGTGGGGCGCGGGCGCGTGCCTCGCGGATGACATGGGCCTGGGCAAGACGCTTCAGACGCTGGCGCTGCTGCTGCATCGCGCGAGCGAAGGCCCCGCGCTCGTGGTGGCGCCCACGTCCGTGTGTGGCAACTGGGTGCGGGAGGCCGCGCGCTTCGCTCCGTCCTTGCGCTTGCACGTCTGGCACGAGGCGGACCGCGACACGCTGCCCGCGCAGCTCGGACGCAAGGACGTGCTCGTGATGAGCTACGGCCTGTTGGCGCGCGATGGGGAGCGGCTGTCGTCGCGGACGTTCGCCACGCTGGTGGTGGACGAGGCCCAGGCCATCAAGAACCCAGACACCGTGCGCGCCCGCGCGGTGCGAGCCGTGAAGGCCCAGGCGCGCGTGGCGCTCTCCGGAACGCCCGTGGAGAACCGGCTGGCCGAGCTGTGGAGCCTCTTCCACTTCCTCTTCCCGGGGCTCCTGGGCGGACGCGAGTCCTTCCGCGAGCGCTTCGCTCAGCCCATCGAGCGCGACCGAGACGCCGAGGTGCGCGCGTCGCTCGCGCGCGTGGTGCGTCCGTTCCTGCTGCGTCGCACCAAGGCGCAGGTGGCGCGCGAGCTTCCTCCTCGCGTGGAGAGCGTGGTCCCGGTGACGTTGTCGGACGCGGAGCGGCGGCTCTACGAAGACACCCGATTGGCCGCGCTGGCGCGCATGGGCGTGGAGACGCCCGGGCAGGACAAGCGGTTCGAGCTGCTCGCCGCGCTCACGCGGCTGCGACTCGCGGCGTGTCATCCGCGCCTGGTGGACGGTGAGTCAGGGTTGTCTTCCGCCAAGCTGGAGCGGGTGCTGGAGCACGTGGAGGCCCTGCGCGCGGAGGGCGGCCGGGCGCTCGTGTTCAGCCAGTTCGTGCGTCACCTCTCGCTCGTGCGGGAGGCCTTGCTGTCGCGCGGTTTGTCCGTGCTGTACCTGGATGGACAGACACCGCCCGCGGAGCGACAGGCGCGCGTGGACGCGTTCCAGCGCGGAGAGGGCGAGCTGTTCCTCATCTCGCTGAAGGCGGGCGGCACCGGGCTCAACCTCACGGGCGCGGACCACGTCCTCCACCTGGACCCGTGGTGGAACCCCGCGGTGGAGGACCAGGCGACGGACCGGGCGCACCGCATCGGTCAGACCCGGCCTGTCACGGTGTGCCGGTTCGTCTCGGAGGGGACCATCGAGGAGGCCATCCTCGCCCTCCACGCGGAGAAGAGAGATCTCGCGGACAGCCTGCTGTCCGAGGCGGATGGCGGCGCGGCGCTGTCGTCGGAGCAGCTCCTGGCGCTCCTGCGCTTCAG
Source organism: Citreicoccus inhibens (assembly GCF_019039035.1). Taxonomy (GTDB): domain Bacteria; phylum Myxococcota; class Myxococcia; order Myxococcales; family Myxococcaceae; genus Citreicoccus; species Citreicoccus inhibens. The sequence goes on from NZ_JAHNZT010000025.1 coordinate 46,239, forward strand.
TGGTGACACCGCGCGGGGGTGACGCCGCGTGGGAGGGCAGGGGACCAGGCGGGTTCTGGAATATCGTGCGACCTCGCCCGTTCGCGGGCCTCGTCCCCTGCTCAGGAGCAAGGATGTTCCGTCAGCCGTTGTTGTGGTCCGCGTGCCTGTCGTTGCTGGCCGCGCCCGCCGCCAGCGCCCAGTCAGGCCGGGTTGCCCCCCGGCCTCCCTCGGCCTCCGCTACCCCCAAGCTCGGGGCCGGCGTCGAGGCCCGCACCTTCAAGAACGGCCTCAAGGTCATCGTCTGGCCGCACCACGACATCCCCAATGCCGCGCTGAACAACTGGTTCCGCGTGGGCAGCCGCAACGAGCGCCCCGGCATCACCGGCTTGTCTCACTTCTTCGAGCACATGATGTTCAACGGCGCGAAGAAGTACGGCCCGGGTGAGTTCGACCGCGTGATGGAGGCCAACGGCGGCGCGAATAACGCCTTCACCTCCGAGGACGTGACGGTCTACCAGGACTGGTTCCCGGTCTCGGCGCTGCCCGTCATCCTCGACCTGGAGGCGGACCGGCTGCAGAACCTCGCGTTCGATCCGCAGGTCATCGAGTCCGAGCGCGGCGTCGTCTACTCCGAGCGGCGCTCCTCCGTGGACAACGACAACACGGGCTCGCTGATGGAGCAGGTGCAGGCCACGGCCTTCGTCGCGCACCCGTACCAGATTCCGGTCATCGGCTGGCCCTCGGACATCGAGTCCTGGCGCATCGAGGACCTCCAGCGGTACTTCAAGACGTACTACGCCCCCAACAACGCCACGCTCGTCATCGCGGGCGACGTGCAGCCCCAGCAAATCTTCGCCCTCATCGAGAAGACGCTGGAGCCCATCCCCGCGCAGCCCGCGCCCGAGCCCGTGCGCACCCAGGAGCCCGAGCAGCAGGGCGAGCGCCGCGTGGTGGTGAAGAAGTTCGCCCAGTCTCCGCTGCTCCAGCTCGCGTATCACGGGCTCGCGGCCAAGGACGCGGACTCGGAGGCGCTCGACCTGCTCGTGCGCATCCTCTCGGAGGGGGACTCGTCGCGCCTGCATCGGCGACTGGTGGAGGAGGAGCGCGCGGCCATTCGCGTGCGTGGTTCGTTCTCCGGCGGGTTCGACCCGTCGCTGGTGTGGCTGCTGGTGGACGTGCCGCCCGGTGGCGACCTGGCGCGGGCGGAGGCGCTCGCCACCGAGGAGCTGGCGCGCGTGGCGCGTGAGGGCGTCACGGACGCCGAGCTGCGCAAGGCGCGCAACATCGCCCTGGCCACCTTCTGGCGCGGCCTGGAGACCAACGACGGCCGCGCCCGCGAGTTGGGCGCCACCGAGACGTTCCGAGGTGACTACCGCCTGCTCTTCGACACGCCCGCGCGCTACGAGAAGGTGACGCGCGAGCAGGTGAAGAAGGTGGCCGCGCGCATCTTCGACTCGCAGCGCCGCACCGTGGGCTGGCTGGTGCCCACCGATACGCAGGAAGCCTCCACCCCGGCCGCGAAGGACGCCGCGCGATGAACTCCTCGACTTGCTTGAAGCCCGTCCTCGCCGCGCTGCTGCTCGGCGCGCTGCCCACCTGGGCCATGGCCCCCGCCGCTCCCACGGCGGCCACGCCCGCGGCCCGCTCGGGCGTGAAGCTGCCCCAGGCCACCACCGTCACGCTGAAGAACGGCGCGAAGCTCATCCTCGTGGAGCGGCGCGAGCTGCCGCTCGTGTCCTTCAGCGCGTGGCTGAAGGGTGGCGCCATCAGCGATCCGGCCGGCAAGGAGGGCCTGTCCGCGCTCACCGCCGAGCTGCTCCAGAAGGGCGCTGGCGGGCGCGACGCTCGCCAGTTCGCCGAGGCGATGGAGGGCGTGGGCGGTCAGATGGAGGTCGTCTCCGGCCGCGAGGCGGTCATCCTCTCGGGTGAGTTCCTCGCGCGCGACACCGGCTTGATGGTGGAGCTGCTCACGGACCTGCTCACCAAGCCGCGCTTCGACGCGAAGGAGCTGGAGAAGACGCGCGAGCGCATGGTGTCTGAGATTGCCTCCAACAAGGACGGCGACCTGCGCAACGTGGTGGGCACCTACTTCAATGCCTTCCACTTCGCGGGGCATCCGTATGGCAATCCGGTGGGAGGCTCGGAGGCGTCGCTGGCCGCGCTCACCCGCGAGGATGTGCAGGGGTGGGCTCGGGCTCACCTGGGCGCGGACCGGCTGGTGCTCTCCGTGGTGGGTGACTTCGACGCGCGCGCGCTCGCCGCGAAGCTGGAGGCCGCGCTCGGGGGCTGGGCACGCGCGGGACAGCCGGCGCCCACGGTGGCGGCCACGACGCCCACGCAGGGGCGCCGCGTGCTGCTGGTGGACAAGCCAGACGCCACGCAGACGTACTTCTGGATTGGCAACACGGGCATCTCCCGCACGGACAAAGACCGCGTCGCGCTGGAGTTGGGGAACACGGTGCTGGGCGGGCGCTTCACCTCGCTGCTCAACAGCGAGCTGCGCGTGAAGACCGGCCTCACGTATGGCGCCCGGTCCATCTCGTTCCCGGGCACGCAGCCGGGGCCGCTGGTCATCTCCTCGTACACGAAGACGGAGACGACGGGCCGCGCCATCGACCTGGCCCTGGACATCCTCGCGCGCTATCGCCAGACGGGCATGGATGACGCCACGCTCGCGTCCGCCCAGTCGTATGTGCTGGGGCAGTTCCCACCCAAGCTGGAGATGGGGCTCGCCGTGGCCACCAAGCTGGCCGAGCTGTCGTTCTATGGGCTCGACCATGGCGACGTGGATGATTTCGCCGCCGCCATCTCCGCCTCCACCCGCGACGGCGTGCGCACGGTCCTCCAGCGCGTGCTGCCCGCGCCGGAGAACCTCACCTTCGTCCTGGTGGGCAAGGCCGCCGACATCCGCGAACTGGCGCGCAAGTACGGCCCCGTCACCGAGATGAAGCTCTCCGACAAGCGCTTCGCCCCGGCTCCGGCCCGTTAGGTCTTGAACAGTCCTCCATGTCCATCTGGAGGACTGTTCACTTTGCATCTCAGGAAAGGCTCGCGAGGACGTCTTTGCTCGCGAGCTTCGTGGGGTCGTAAGGACCCGCGAGGCGTGTTCTTCCTTTCCGGGAGGTTGCATGTCGTTGCGTCGGTTGTCGTGGGGGGTGGTGTCGCTGTGCGCCGCGTGGCTGGGCTGCGCGGAAGGTGAGCCGGGGCTGGAGGGTGGGCCCACGGGTGGAGAGGCCACGCTGAACGCGGATGGGAGTCCCGCGCAGGTGGAGGGGGTGCCGCTGTTGCCCGGCTGCGGGGACGTGGACGCGGGGGTGCCCGAGGGGGGCACGGTGCTGGTGACTCGCACCACGCGCTTCCACACCGCGGTGGGCGTGGCCCTGCGGCAGGAGACCGTGGTGCCCGAGTCGGTGGAGTTGCTCATCCCGGAGGGCGTGGGCTTCACCCGCATGTCGGGCACGGCGGTGGAGGGTGGGGGCGTGCGCTTCACCGGCGTGCCATCGGGCGCGCACTACCTGCGCGCGGGGAGCCTCTACCTCCTGGGAGACGCCACGCACGTGGACCTGGGTGTGAACCGGGTGGGGCGCTCGGACGCGGTCTACTCCGCGTTCGGCGACGCGCCGGCCCAGGTGAACCTGGTCAACCTGGAGCCGTGGCAGGACTACCGCTCAAGCAACGCGCCGGGCACCTCGGTGCAGCTCACCTCGGGCGACGTGGACCTGTATGCCCCCTCCGACTTCGGCATGGACACGCCGCCCGCGGGCCAGACGTTTGTCCTCAGCCGCGACGGCCACATCTTCAGCAACACGGGCTACACGCTGCCGATCTTGGACGCCGACAAGGGCGACCGGCTGTATGTCAATCAACTCAACACGCTCGATGCCGGGACCCTGCCGGACGGTGGACCGCTCGCGTACACGTCCGTGGTGAGCAGCGTGCGGATGGGGGCCTTCTCGTTCACGCCGGATGGCACCACGCCCATGCCGGTGACGGGGGTGATGCAGCCGGTTCCCCAGAGCGCCTTCTCCCTCGAGTGGCGCCTGCCCGAGTTCACCCAGTGGGCCTCGGCGGTGAACCCGCAGGCCGTGGCGTCCACGCCGTACCTCAGCGTCTATCCCGTGGTGCACGGCCTTCAGGATGGCTGGGTAGGCTACTCCGGCGAGCTGATGAGCCTGACGATGCCGCGCGGGGCGTCGTGGAGCGTGGCGCGCCGGTTGTCCTACGGCAATCCCTATCCATCGAGTTGGGGCGTCATCGGCTCCAGCACCTATTCGTTCCGGACGCCGACGCCCGTCATCCTCGAGGGCTCGGGGCAGCCGTATTATCCGAGTGGCACCCTGACCGTCGTCGACACCCTGGACAACTTCATCGCGGGGCCCGTGGTGCCGCGCATCTCGCCGCCGCGCGAGCTGACCATCGACGGCGTGAGCGCGTACCTGCCTCGCGCCGTGGGTGCCACGAGTCCAGTGCTCTCGTGGCTTCCTCCTGTGCTCGGTACGCCCACGGCCTACCGCGCGGCCTTCTACAAGCTGTCCGGTACGGACTACCCGCAGGCGCGTCTGCGCGTCGTCGTTCCGGGCTCGGTCACCCAGTTCCGCCTGCCGCCCAACGTGCTGGAGCCGGGCAGCCTGTACTTCGTGAAGCTGACCGCGGATGGCTCGCCCCACTATGAGCCGTGGCGCTCGCCGAACGTCTCAGGGGAGCTGTTGCCCATCTTCACGGCGGACACGTTCAGCGCCAGCTTCACCACGCCGTAGGCGTCTGGATTCAAGGGGGGCCGGCCCGCTCCCGCGCGTGGTAGCGGGCCAGGCACTTCTGGTAGCGGGTGTCCACCGAGCGCGCGAACCACGCGGTGGTGCGCTCGGTGCGCAGCTTGGGGCTCTTCAGCGTCACCTCGGGGAGCTGGGCGTAGGCGGGCGTCTCTCCGGTCCGCCGCGCCGCCGCGCGCTTCACCGCCCGCCACGTGTCGGTGGCCTCGAGGTCCAGCGTCTTCTCCGTGCGCACGTCGCGGCGCACCTGTCGTTCGGAGAGGTCCGGCGCGAATCGCTGTCGGAAGACGAGCAGGGCGCGCAGGCTCTGGCTGTCCTCGCTGCGTGGCTCGCCTTGTTTGTCATAGAGCTGGAGGTCGCCATCGGCCGCGAGCGAGATCCCGGTGAGCTGGCTGACCTGGGATTGGAGCGCCGCGTTGCGCGAGGCATAGACGCCCGCGTTGTAGTCCGCGAAGCGGAAGACGGGCTCCGGGTACGCGGCCTCGAAGCCCAGCAGTCGCGCGGTGCCATAGCGCACGCCGCCCGCGCGCGTGTAGAGCGACTCGCGGACCGCCACGGGATCCGCGTCCTCTCCTGCCTTCTCCTGCGCGTACTGCACGCTCACCTGCATGGCGCCCGCGGTGGTGATGGGGTTGAGGTCCTCCAGTTTCTGCGCGCGCAAGAGGCTGCTGGCCAGGTCCGCCGCCGCGAACGTCTTCGGATATGTCTGCTCTCCATACGCGAGCATGTCCCGGAAGAGGCGATCCAAGTCCCGCTCCGTGCGCAGCGTGCTCAGCCGCGCGTCGAACGTGCGCGTCTGCCCCGGAGCCCTCGCGGCCAGCACCTCCGCGAGCAGCCGCTTGCCCAGCGGGCCCAACCTGCCGGCTTCCGTCTCCAGGCGCTGGCGCACCAGCTTCGCGAGTCCCGGCACCGCGGGATCCGCCTGAAAGCCTGACTCCTGCTCGATGATGGCCAGGACCGAACAGATGGCCGGAGGTGATGGCGGGAGCGCCTCGGTTTCCAGCGCCGCGAGGACATCCGCGGCCCAACCCTCGCGGTCCTTCACGGTGCTGGGAATCAGACCCGCCACCTGCGCGGCGGTGAGCAACGGCGGCGGTGGCACGGAGGGCAGCGCCACTTCGTGTCGCGGGGCGCACGCCCCGAGCGCGGACAGCAGTCCCAGCAGGGACATCCACGTGCCCGGAGCGCGCCTGATGCGTCGTGTCGCTGTCATTCCTTGCATCAACCCAGACCGTCCCGCGCGCAGTCCCTGTGTGCCATGTGACAGCAGATACATCCGCCCGCCGGGCTTCACGTCCACTGGAAATCACCTGAAACACTTCACAGGAATGTCGCCAAAACGAGCAATTCGAGAAAGTGTCATGATTCGCGCAATGTAGGAGAGAGTGTTTAAATCGACTTTGTCTAAAAATCAGTTGATCTACTGTTTTCAGGTGTGTCAGGACTTGGGGGCCGTTCTTCACGGAGGTATTGCGTTGGCTCATCGAGTTTTGAAGACGTTTGGCGCGGCTTGGCTGGGAGTTTCCCTCGCGGCCTGCGGTGCCGCGGACCAGACCGGTGGTGGTAACGAGACCCAGGTTCCTCAGGCTCCGTCGCAGGAGAAGGCGGGCCAGGACATCCAGTCGACCTTGGAGGCGCTCGGTGGCGCTCAGGTGCTGGGTGTGCACCCGGACGGCATCCCGGACACCATCCGGGGCGAGCTGGGCCGCGTGGAGCGGACGCTGTCGGTGCTGTCGGTGGGCCAGGCCGCGGCCCCCGTGGTGTCGATGGTGGCGCCGGCCTTCCGGCTGCGCGCGCAGGACATGGTGTTCCGCAAGTCGCACACGGATGCCCAGGGCAACCAGCACCTGCGCTATCAGCAGACGAAGGACGGCCTGGAGGTCATCGGCGGCGACCTCATCGTCCACGTTCGCGCGGATGGCACGGTGTACATGGCGAACGGCTCGGCGCGTGACGGCGAGAAGGTGTCGTCGCAGCCGCGCGTTGCCGTCGGTGGCGCTTCCGCCGCCGCGCTGCGCGCCACGGCGGGCACGAACCTGTCCGTGAAGGGCGAGCCCCGCCTGGTGTACGTGCGCAGCGAGGCGGGCAAGCTCAACCTCGCGTGGGAAGTGAAGGTCGTGGGCCAGGGCGACGGCATGCCCCTGCGTGACCGCGTGTACGTGAGCGCGCTGGACTCCTCCACGCTGATGCGCGTTCCGGAGATCCACACCGCGCTGAACCGCCAGGTGTACTCGGCCGGCAACAAGGTCGTGCAGCCCGGTACGCTCAAGCGCAGCGAGGGCCAGGCGGCCACCGGCGACGCGGTCGTGGACGCGAACTACGACATGCTGGGCTACACGTACAACTGCTACAAGACGAACTTCAACCGCGACTCGTACGACGGCCTGGGCCACACGTTCGTCAGCACGGTGCACTACGACTCCGGCTACGTGAACGCGTACTGGGACGGCACCCAGATGGTGTACGGCGATGGCGACGGCGTGAACTCCGGCCCGCTGGGCAAGGACGGCGACGTCACCGTGCACGAGCTGACGCACGCCGTGACGGAGAACGAGTCCAACCTCACGTACTCCGGTCAGTCCGGTGGCCTCAACGAGGCCATGTCCGACACGTTCGGCGCCTACTGTGAGAGCTGGCAGTCGGGCACGTGGAGCACCAACGCGGACGTGTGGATGGTCGGCGAGGACATCTGGACGCCCGCCACGCCGGGCGACGCGCTCCGCTACATGAACGACCCGAAGAAGGACGGCGCGTCCATCGACTACGCCTCCGACTACACGTCCAGCACCGACGTGCACTACAGCTCGGGCGTTCCCAACCTGGCGTTCGCGCTGCTCTCCACGGGTGGCACGCACCCGCGCGGCCGCTCCACCATCGTGGTGCCGGGCATCGGCGTCCAGAAGGCCGGCGCCATCTGGTACAAGGCCAACACGGACCTGTACTCGGCGAGCACGACGTACCTCCAGGCGAAGACCTGGACCATCCAGGCCGCCGCGGACCTGGGCTATGACCAGGCCACGCAGGATGCCGTGAAGGCCGCGTGGGAAGCGGTGGGCGTGGGCGGGGTCGTGGTGCCTCCCGTGACCGTCCCGCTGACCAACGGCGTGGGCATGGCGGCGTCGGACAGCACGGGCAACAACAAGTTCTACAGCCTGGTGGTCCCCGCGGGTCAGACGAGCCTGAAGTTCACCATCACCGGTGGCTCGGGTGACGCGGACCTGTACGTGCGCTTCGGCTCCGCGCCGGATGCCTCCACGTATGACTGCCGTCCGTACGCCTCCGGCAACGAGGAGACGTGCACCATCACCAACATCCAGGCGGGCACGTACTACGTGATGCTCAACGCGTACTCGACCTACTCTGGCGTGACGCTGACCGGTACGTACGGCGCCACCCCGCTCAACGTGCTGATCAACGGCGTGCCGGTGCTCCTGTCCGGCGCCTCGGGCTCCACCGTGAACTACACGATGGCGGTTCCGGCGAGCGTCCAGTCGGTGTTCACCATCTCGGGCGGCACGGGCGACGCGGACCTGTACGTTCGCTACGGCGCGGCCCCCACCACCACCACGTATGACTGCCGTCCGTACGCCTCGGGCAACAACGAGTCCTGCACCATCCCGGCGAAGGCCTCGGCCGGTACGGTGTACGTGATGGTCCGCGGCTACTCGGCGTTCTCGGGTGTGTCGCTGAAGGGCGCGTACTGACAGCGCCCGCTCCGTCCCTCGGATGGAGTCCAGACACCCGGGTGGCCCTCGTGGCTGCCCGGGTGTCGTCGTTTCAGCGGGCGCTCAGCGCTTCAGGCGCCGCGCTCAGCGCTCGACCTGGATGTCGCGCGCGATGGCGCGGTCGCCCACGAGCACGAAGCGCGCGCGCACGGACATGCCTCGCGCCAGGCGCTGGCGGTGCACCGGGCGGCCTTGGTCGAGGACGCGGCTGCGCGCGTCCCACGCCAGTTCGTAGGTGATGCCCTCCCGGTCGTGGACCCGCAGCGCGTGATGTCCGCTGCGCGTCACGCGCCCGCGCACCTCGCTGGAGGCGATGACCACCTCGGCCGTGGACCCCGGCGTGGGCTGGGCGGCCAGCGCCGCTCGGGCCGCGCCCTCGAACCAGGGCTCGTCGTCGCGGGCCTGCACCGCGGCCGTGCCAATCATCACCCGCCCCCCGGACGCCACCGCGGGCGGAGGCGTCCGAGGCGCGATGAGCGGCGGCTGCTCGGGGGCGCTGGCGCCAGGCGCGACCGGCTTCGCGTCCTCCGCGCTCGCGCGAGGCGTGGGCGAGGCGGTGCCCGGGGACCCCGGGGCGCTCATCTCGGCGCGCGGTGGCTCCGCGTGTCGCGAGGACCGCCCCTGGCACCCCGGCGCCAGGATGATGAAACCCGCCATGCCCCACCGCACCCAGCTCCTGCCCATCGCGTCCCCCTCGCGTTCCCACGCGCGCGTGCTGCCTGGGGGGATTGCAAGCGGCGTGCAGCCCGTCAGGACTCCAGCGCGCGGGCCACGGCGCGCACGCGGGTGCGCACCTGTTCCCGCGCGGCGAGCAGGGCCTCGGCGGTGGTGGGGGTGTGGCCCAGGCACAGGACGACATCGTCCTCGGGGGCGGCGCGCGCGCCCAGGGCCGCGTAGTCGAGCGTGCGCGGCACGGGCTCGCCCTCGGTGTCGCGGGTGAAGCGGCCGAACACGGCGGCGCGGGAGTCCTCGCGCGCGGCGGTCTCCTTCAGCCCGAGCAGCCGGCGCATGGCCTCCAAGGCTTCCGGTCGCGCCAGCACCGCCTCCGGTCGCGCCGGCCCGCCCAGCTCCCACTCGATGAGGCGCAGGCAGCCGCGCACGAACTCCACGTCGGTGATGACCAGGCCATACACGTACCAATCCGCGCACGCGGCCTGGACCAGCCGCGCCTGGGCATCTGTCAGCCAGCCGAAGGACGGACAGGTGAAGGTCTCGCAGATGGCGGCGCGGTACACGCCGCAGTCGCGCAGGTCCACGCCGCCGGTCACCTTGGGATGGCCCAGGCAGCCCACCTGACGGCGGTCATCGTCCAGGAAGCCGAGCAGGGGACACACGCGCACGGCGGGGAACAGCGGCTGCTGGGGCCGGCGCGCGAGCAGCTCCTGGGCCGCGTCACGGTAGGCGGCGGGCTCTCGGGGCGTGTGGCGCAGCCGCTCCGTCTGGATGGAGAGGTGCTCCGCCAGCATGAAGCGGGAGTGGTCCTGGAAGTTGTAGAGGCCGCAGCAGGCACCGCATGAGGCGCCCCCTCCGGGCTGACACAGATGGAAGGAGACTGGCACGGGCGGCATTGTGGCGGACCGGCGCGGCGCGCGTGGGAGAATCGCGCGCCCGGGTCATGCGGTGTCGGCTCAGAACCACTCGGGCCGCATGCGGGCGTACGAGTCCTCGGCCGTCCGGCACAGCTTCGCGAGGAGCGCCACGCGGGGCACCTCCACCGCGAACCAGTACTGCGCCGCCGCGAGCTTGCCCTCGTAGAAGTCCTGCCCGTCCGCCCCGCGCTTCAGGCCCTCGCGCGCCGCCGCGGCCTGGTCCAACCAGCGCCACGCCACCGCGAGCACGCTGAACAGCTCCAGGAAGTCCGCGCTGTGGCGGAGCATGGCCTCCACCTCGCCCGCGAGTCCCCGCGCCGCCAGCTCCATCGTCAGCGTGGCGGCCTCGTCCAGGGCGCCCCGGAGCGCGTCGCACCACGCGGCCTCCACGCCCGCGGCCCGCGCGCGCTCCACCGTGGCGTCCACCTCTTCCTGGAAGGCGCGCAGCGCGGCGCCCTCGCCCGCGATGACCTTGCGCCCCAACAGGTCGAGGCCCTGGATGCCCGTGGTGCCCTCGTGGATGCTGTTGAGCTTCTGGTCGCGCAGCCACGACTCCGGCGAGTACTCGCTGGAGTAGCCATAGCCGCCGTGAATCTGCAGGGCGAGCGCGTTGGACTCGAAGCCCTTCTCCGCCGGGAACGTCTTGGCGATGGGGGTGAGCAAGTCCAACAGGCGACTGGCGCGCTCGCGCGTCGCCGCGTCGGGCGCGTGGCCCGCGAGGTCCGCCTGATACGACGCGGAGAGCAGCAGCGAGAGGCCGCCCTCCACGATGGCCTTCTGCCGCAGCAGCATGCGCCGCACGTCCGCGTGCTCGATGATGGGCGACTGCGGACGGCTGGCGTCCTTGGCCCAGGCGGGGCGTCCTTGCGGACGCTCGCGCGCGTAGGCCAGTGCCTCGTGGTACGCGACGGACGCGGTGGCCACGCCGTTGAGGCCCACCATGATGCGCGCCTCGTTCATCATCTGGAACATGCACGCCAGCCCGCGCCCGGGCTGCCCCACCAGCCAGCCGCGGCAGTCCCCCGCCTCGCCGTAGTTGAGGACGAGGCTGGGCAGGCCGCGCCAGCCAATCTTGTGGATGACGCCCGCCACGCTCACGTCGTTGGGCACCAGCGCGTCGCCCTCGGGCCGGCGCGACGGCACCGCGAAGAGCGAGATGCCCCGCGTGCCGCCTTCCGCGCCCTCGATGCGCGCCAGCGTCAGGTGCACGACGTTCTCGGTGAAGTCCTGGTCCCCGCCGCTGATGAAGATCTTCGAGCCCTGGATGCGCCACGAGCCATCCGGCGCGGGCGTGGCGCGCGTCTTCACGTCCGCCAGGCTGCTGCCCGCCTGGGGCTCGGTGAGGGCCATGGTGCCGGTCCACTCGCCCCGATACAGGCGCGTCATGAAGGTGTCTCGCACCCAGGGCGAGCCGAACACCTCGAGCAGGTGCGCCGCTCCCAGCGTGAGGCCCAGATAGCCATACGCGCTCAGGTTGCCGGCCATGAGGTACGCGCTGGCCACCGCGTGCACGGTGAGCGGCAGGTGCTGTCCGCCCACCTCGGGCGGGCGCGTGGCGGTGAGCAGGCCCAGGTCCACCATGCCGGCGTACAGCGCGCGCAGGGCGGGGTGCACGCGCACGCGGCCGTGCTCGAAGACGGGCGGTGCCTCGTCCATGGCGCGATACGTGGGATAGAGCTCCGCGCGGGCGAAGCGGCGCGTGCTCTCCAGCAACAGCGACACCGTGTCGCGCGAGTGGTCCGCGAAGTCCGGCAGGGAGAACAGCCGTGAGACGGCCTGCACCTCGTGGAGCTGGAAGTCCACGTCGCGGTCCGACAGCAGCGGGTTGGGGCGGGGGGCGCTCATGCGCCCCGAACTACCAGGACGCGATGGCTTCGTCGAAGTCGAGCGCCACGTCCACGTCCTCCACGGCGGGGGGCGCCTCTTGGCGCCGAGGCAGCGGCGCGGGTGGCTCCAGGCCACGCCGAGGCCGTGTGCGCCCTCGCACGGCCTTGCCCCGCGCGGCGCGCGCAGGGACCACGCGAACCCACTGCTGCGAGGGTCCGGACCGCGGACCCCCCGACTGGCGGCTGCCTGCGTACCGCATCGACGCTCGCTCCCCGGGTGTCCGCGGCCCCCCCGACGAGACCCCCGCTGGACTCAAGGTGTGTCGTGTTCTCTTCCCCGTCCATGTGGGAGGCCGGTGCCAGTGAACACGCTTTCATCCCCGGGGCCGGTGGGGTGTCGGGTTGCGGACACCGCCGCCCGACGCATCGTTGGAGTCGCGGGGCGATTCGCCGCCGCGTCCAGGAGGTCAGCGCATGGCCATCATCGGAGCCGCCTTGGTGGGCGTCCTCATCTTCTTCGGGCTCATCGCCGCGGTCATCGTCGGCGGCGTGGCGGGCCACGTGCTGGGGAAGCAAGCGCGACAGGAACGTGACGCGCGCGAGGCCGAGAAGAACGCGGCGCTGCCGCCGTAGCCCGCGCGGTCGCTAGCGCGGCCGAGGGCCGTAGTAGCGGCGCAGCCAGCGGCTCAGTCCGTCCAGGCCGGGGAACAGCACGCGCTCGGTGACGTTGGCCTGGTCCAGCTTGTCCCGCACCTCCCACTTGAGGGCCGCCGGGACGACGAGCCGCCGCACGCCCTTCTCCTGGTGCTGGAGGAACTCGTCCAGGCTGGGCCCGGGCGCGTTCATCACGGAGAAGAGGGCGAACTGATTGACGATGCGCGCGTCCAGCGACGGCGGCTCGAAGAAGAGGACGAAGGGGTGCCGGGCCAGCCGGTCGAACGAGGTGAGGTCCTCGGCCTCCGCGGCGAGCATCTCGGCGGTGAAGACCTCGGCGCCCTCTTGATGGAGCTGCTGGCGCAGGGGGCGGGGGAGCAGGCGGTTCGTCACCCGGTAGTCCACGCACCACACCACGCCGTCCACCTCGTAGAAGTCGGGGTCCTCGGTGATGAAGTGCAGCGCGACGTAGGGGCTGAAGGTCCAGTCGAGCAGCCGGGTGGGCAGCCCGTGGTGCTGCGCCAGCGCGAGCCAGTCCCACAGCGACGAGAGCGGGGCGGTGCCGGGCACGCCGCGCGCGTACTTGCGGAAGGCGCGCAGCAGGTCTCGCTCCTGCCGGATGAAGGCGCCGCTGCGGTAGAGCGAGGCGGACAGGTCGTGCCGCGCGTCCTTCACGCCTCGGAACACGAAGCTGGAGCGGTAGCGGCCCAGCGGCTCGTTCCAGGAGTTGGAGAAGAGGGCTTCCTGAAGCTCCAGCCAGGACGTGATGCGCTGCTCTTTCAACCGGGCCCTCCCCAGCGCCGAGGGGCGCCGGGGAGGAGGTTCTTCACGGTCGGCGGGAGGCGCATCGTCCCTCGGCTCCCCTTGCGAGAGCGGGCGAGGCGCCAGTCGCCGGTTACGGCCGGCCGGAGTCCGCCGGCTGGTTGAAGGCGTAGGTGTCCGCGCCCGGTGCCTTGTCCTGGCTGAACAAGGGGCACCTGGCGCAGGTGAAGCTCTCCCAGTCCTCACGCACGGCGGCGTCCACGCAGCCCCCGTAGAAGCGACAGTGGACGTTGCGGTGCTCCTCGATGGCGAAGGACTCGGCCCGCAGCGGGAGGTGAAACTCGGTGGGACGCGGCTGTGGACAAGACATGCTGATTCTCGCTAGCCCCCCTCGTGGGTGCTGGCCTCTTCTACCGGCCGGTGCGCCGCGTCATTCCCACGGCGGGCGGCGGTGGGGCGGCGAGCTCGGGTGCTCGCCCGGGGAGGGTCATCCGTCCCCCAGGAGCGACCGGGCGGGCGGATGAAACCTTCTCGCCGCGCGGCCTTTCCCAGAAGATGCGGCGCGTGAGCTTGTCCGTCCCGACCCCCTCCGTCCCGTCGCCGCGCTGGCTGCGTGCGTTCGCCCTGGCCACCCTGCTCGTGCTGAGCGGGTGTTCGGCCTTCTCTCGCGCGGTGAAGGAGGGCGACAGCTTCGGCCAGCAGCGCAAGTGGGCGGACGCGGAGGCGGCCTATCTGCGAGCGCTGGCCGCGGACCCCGCCGCGTCCGAGGTCACCGTGAAGCTGCGCGCGGTGCGCGCCGAGTGGGCGGAGGACGTCCTCAAGGACGCGGAGGCGGCGAGCGGCGCGGGCGACCTGGCCGCGGCGACCAGGCTGCTGGTGCGCGCGCTGGAGCTGAATCCGGACCAGGAGGCGGGCCGCGCGCGGCTCACCGAGACGCTGGATGCGCGGGTGGCGGCGGCGCTGGCGATGCTCAAGGCGGAGAAGCTCCAGGACGCGCGGGCGGAGCTGGACGCGGTGCTGGCCGTGTCGCCGGACCACGCGGGGGCGCGCAAGGCCGTGGACGCGGTGCAGACCGCCTGGGCCAGGCGCTGGTTCACCACCGCCGAGGGCCTGGAGAAGACGGGCAAGCTGGGCAACGCGCTTCTGGCGTACGTGCGCGCGGACCAGGAGCGCGTGGGCGTGACGGCGGCCCGCGAGCGCGCCGAGGCGGTGCGCCAGAGGCTGCGCGACGAGGTGGCCTTCCTGGTGGTGGCCACGCCCGTGGAGGACAAGGCGCAGGCGGCGGACGTGGCGCAGCGGCTGGCCGCGGGGCGACTGGCCGCGATGCTGCCCACGCAGCTCCCGCTGCGCGTGGTGACGGAGGCGCCGGGCGGGCGCGAGGGCGTGAAGCTGGACCTGACGTTGGAGCGCGTGTTGCCGCTCAAGGCGATGGAGGAGTCGCAGCGCAGCCAGCGCTACCTGGCCGGCAATCGCTCCGTGCCCAACCCTCGCCGCGCGCAGTTCGAGAACAAGCTGCTGCAGACGGAGCGCGGGTTGGAGGACGTGGAGCGCAAGCAGGCCGCGGCGCTGCGCGACTACCTGCGCTTCCAGGGCGAGCTGGCCACGCTGCGCGACGCGGCCGAGCGCTGCCGGGAGCGGGAGAAGCGCGAGTGCCGCAAGGCCCTCCAGGAGTGCGGCGAGGCCGCGCGCGAGGCGCAGAAGCCGGGCAACCTCCCCAGCGAGTGCGAGGCGGCGCGCTGCGCGGGTGGCCAGTGCTCGCAGGACGAGGGGTTGATGGCGGCGAAGGCGCTGGCCGCCGCCGCGCAGGAGAAGGCGCTCCAGGCCGCGCTGGACAAGGCCGAGCAGCAGCGCTCCGAGGTGCAGCGCCACCGCGACGCGGTGTACCGCGAGCCCGTCACGGTGGAGGAGCCGATGTACTCGGACTTCGTCTACGACGTGCAGTTGCACCGGCTCACCGTCACCGCCACGGTGACGGCGGTGATGCGCGACCTGCTCACGCCCCAGGTGCCCGCGCCCAACACGCAGGACTACGCGGTGGTGAACGAGGACACCGCGCACAAGGGCTATGACCGCTACGGCGTGCTGGCGGACCCCGTGCAGCTTCGCAGCGAGCTGGAGCTGCGCGTGGAGGTGGGCGACAAGGCCATCGCGGACCTGGCCAAGCGCGTGAAGGAGCGCTTCGACGTGTACCGGGGCCGGCGCGTGGAGGCCGCGCGCCTGGGCATGGTGCGCCCCGGCGCCGAGGACGTGGTGGAGACGGCCGTGCGCGCGCTCCTGCTCACCGCCGACGCGCCGCCCACGGACATCCTCCAGCCGGTGGGACGGGCCCGGGGCCTCACTCGCCCCGAGGCCATCCTCGGACGCTGACGCTGTCTCGCGCTCAGTCCAAGCGCAGGCTCGGCTCGGCGTGCTCGCCTCGCAGGCGCCGACCTCGGGCCCCCGCGATGGCCAGGTGCCAGCCGGCCGCGCCCAGGCCGAGTGTCAGGCACATGAACCACAGCGTGCCCGAGCCATACCGGCCCAGCGTCCACCCGCCCAGCGCGGGCGCCGCGCACGAGGCCAGTCCCCACATCATGTGATAGGCGCCCTGATAGCTGCCGCGAATCTCGGGCGGCGCCAGGTCCGCCACGACGCTGGCGGCCACGGGGGACTGGGCCATCTCGCCCAGCGTCCAGACCGCCACGGCCATCATCGCCAGCGGCACGTTGGTGGACAGCACGTGCATGCCGTAGCCCAAGCCGGTCAGCGCGGACGCGATGGCCAGGAGCACGGAGCGGCGGTGGCCGCGCTGGACGCGTCCCACGAAGGGCTGGAGCGTGACGATGAGCACGCCGTTGACGGCGAGCACCGTGCCGTACTGCGCGGACGTGAGCCCCTTGGCGGCGAGGTCCAGCGGCAGCGCCATCTGGTTCTGATGGAAGAGCATCGCGGTGAAGAAGATGGGCAGGCAGAAGGCCACGTACACCGGGTCTCGGAACGGGCGCAGCATGGCGGCCAGCGGCGAGCCGTGCGTGTGGCGTTCCTGCTCGCGCACGTGCCGGGGCCGCGTCTCCGGCACCATGACCCAGATGATGACGCCGTAGAGTGAGGTGGTGATGGCGTCGAGCACGAAGAGGCGCTGGTAGCTCTGGCCCGCCAGGAGGCCGGCCATGGGGATGGCGAGCGCGTAGCCCACGTTCACCACCCAGTAGATGAGGCCGTACGCGCGCGGCCGGTCCTCGGGCGGCACCACGTCCGCGACGGTGGCGGACACGGCGGGACGGTACAGTTCGCCCAGGAGCCCGAGCAGGAAGGCCGCCACGGCGATCTGCCCGGGGGAACGCGAGAAGCCCAAGAGCAGCATGGCGCAGGCGCCCGCCCACAGGCCGCCCGCGAGGGTGATGCGGCGGCCGAGCCGGTCCGCGAGCGTGCCGCCCAGGGGCGACGCGAGCATGAAGCCGAGCCCGTTGAGCGAGACGACGAGTCCCGCCTGCTCGGGGGTGAAGCCGCGCTCGCGCGTGAGGTACAGCGCGAGGAAGGGGATGACGAAGGAGCCCAGCCGGTTGACGAGGGTGCCTGTCCACAGCACCCAATAGGTGCGGGGCAAGCCCTCCGCGCTCAGGGCGCGAAGTGCTGCGGTGTGGAGTTTCATGGGGGGCAGGGAGCGCGCGTGCGGCGTGCAGCATGCGACAGCGGGCGCGCGGCTCCAAGAGCTTGGGGGTGAGGGTGAACTGGACTTTGTCCGAGAGCTCCACCAGCGTGCGTTGCCGCCGAGGAGGCACGTCGCCAGGGTATGGGCCAGGTCATCGGGTTGTTGGGGGTGTGTCTGGTGTTGGGGGTGCTGGCGCGCCGAAGTGGTCGCTTCCCCGCCCAGACGGCGGGGGCGTTCAATTCCTTCCTGCTCAATGTGTCGTTGCCCGCGTTGGTGCTGCGCGCGGTGCATCGGCTGGCGTTTGATCCGGGTCTTATGGCGGCGGCCCTGGCGCCATGGCTGGTGTTCCTGGGCGCGGGGCCGTTCTTCCGAGCGCTCGGTGGGCGGCTGGGGCTGTCTCGCGCGTCGGGGGCGGCGCTGGTGCTGACGGCGGGGCTGGGCAACACGGCGTTCGTGGGTCTGCCCATGGCCGAGGCGCTGCTGGGGCCACCGGGGTTGGCGGTGGCGGTGGTGGCGGATCAACTCGGCACGTTCCTGGTGCTGGCCACGCTGGCCACGGCCACGGCGGCGCGGGCCAGCGCGCGCTCGGAGCTGACGTGGCGCTCGCTGCTCTTTCGCGTGGCGACGTTCCCGCCCTTCGCGTCATTGGTGGTGGCGCTGCTCCTGCGGCCCCTGGCCTACCCGGGCTGGTTGGACGCGGTGCTCCAGCGGCTGGGGGATTTGCTGACGCCGCTCGCCCTCTTCGCGGTGGGCTTCCAGCTCCAGCTCCGCGGCGTGCGTCAGCGCCTGCCCGCGCTGGCGCTGGGGCTGTCGTACAAGCTCCTCCTGGCCCCGGGGGTCATCCTGGTGGCGCTGGCGCTCGTGCCCGGGGTGGCACTCCTGGTGCGGCAGGCCACGGTGCTGCAAGCGGCCATGGCGCCCATGGTGACGGGGGCCATCCTCGCGGCGGACCATGACTTGGATCCCGAACTGGCGGTGTTGATGGTGGGAGTGGGGATACCGCTGTCGTTCCTCACCGCGCCCGTGCTGCTTCATCTGGTGCAGTGAGGACGGGAAGAGTAAGTCCGCGCTCCGTGCCCGCCGACCGTCCGCCCAACCGCGCTGCCTTCGCCTTCATCTTCACCACCGTCCTGCTCGACCTGCTCGCGCTGGGCATCATGATTCCCGTGCTGCCCAAGCTGGTGGTGCGCTTCGAGGCGGGCGACGTGGGGCGGGCCGCGGAGGTGACCGGCGTGTTCGGCTTCGCCTGGGCGGCGATGCAGTTCGTGTTCTCGCCGGTGCTCGGCGCGATGTCGGACCGGTTCGGTCGGCGTCCCATCATCCTGCTGTCCAACGTGGGGCTGGGGCTGGACTACGTGGTGATGGCGTTGGCGCCGTCGCTGGGGTGGCTGTTCGTGGGCCGGCTCATCTCCGGCATCACCGCCGCCAGCTACCCGACCGCGAGCGCCTACGTCGCGGACGTCACGCCGCCCGAGCAGCGCGCCGCGCGCTTCGGCATGTTGGGGGCGGCGTTCGGCCTGGGCTTCGTCGTGGGCCCGGCGGTGGGTGGCTTCCTGGGCAGCATCGACCTGCGCCTGCCGTTCTGGGTGGCCGCGCTGCTGAGCCTCGCCAATGCCGCGTACGGCTTCTTCATCCTCCCCGAGTCGCTGCCGCCCGAGCGCCGCTCGGCGTTCTCCTGGCGCGGCGCCAACCCGCTGGGCTCGCTGCGCCTGCTGCGCTCGTTCCCCGCGCTGTCCGGCATGGCCATGGCGACGTTCGTCTTCTTCATCGCGCAGGAGGCCCTGCCCAGCACCTTCGTGCTCTACGCGGACTATCGCTATGGCTGGAGCGAGCAGCAGGTGGGGTTGGTCCTGTGCATCGTCGGGGTGTGCGCCACCGTCGTCTCCGCGCTGCTGGTGGGCCGGGCCGTGCGCTGGCTGGGCGAGCGGGGCGCGCTGCTGGTGGGCCTCATGGCGGCCGTGGCGGGCTACGTCGTCTACGGGCTGGCGCCCACGGGCATGCTGTTCCTGGTGGGCATCCCGCTGGTCGCCATCTGGGGCATCGCGGGCGCCGCGGCGCAGGCGCTGATGTCCCGGCAGGTGGGCCCCAACGCGCAGGGTCAGCTCCAGGGCGCGCTCAGCAGCCTCCGGGGCGTCTCCGGGATGATGGGGCCGCTCCTCTTCACCCAGGTGTTCTCCTGGGCCATTGGCCCGGCCGCGTCGATTCGGCTGCCCGGCGCGCCGTACCTGCTGGGCGCGGTGCTGCTGGCGGGCAGCCTGCTGGTGTCCTGGTACGTCACGCGGCCCCACGCGGCGCCGCTCGCGCCCGAGTCCGCCGCGCCGTGACGGGCCGCCTCGCGCGGCTCCAGCTCAGGTGAGCGCGCGCTGGACCACCAGCGCCATCACCACCAGTTGGGCGAGCAGGCCCACGCCGTAGCTCACCGAGCGCCAGGGCTGGATGCCCTTCACGTACGTCACCGAGTGCCCCACGCGCGCCAGCGTGAAGAGGATGAGCGACGCGGCCGTGACGCCCTCCGCCGCGCCCAGGAGCACCGCGACCAGGCTGAGCAGCAGGAAGGGCGGGATGTTCTCCAGGTCGTTGCGGTGCGCGCGCTGCACGCGCTCCACATCGGGGTGCTCGCTCGGGGCCACTTGAATCGTGCCGCCCTTTCGCCGCGCGTCCTCCGCGTTCGTCACCACGCCTCGGCGCGTGCGGACCACGCCCGTGGCGACGCCCACCGCCTGCATCTTGAGCAGGAGCGCCACGGTGCACAGCGCGTAGAGCTTCATGTTCGGCGTGGAGAGGAGCATCTCGGGGAGCAGCTGACGGGCGAGCAGGTCGTTCATGGCTTGCTCGGACTTAGCAGAACGCGGTGGGGGCCAGTCGAGCGGGCGCGGCATGTCTTGGGTGACCCGGCTCCCTACGTTGCGAGGGGAAAGGCAGGTGCACCGTGTCGCAGCCCAGGTCCTCCCGGCGGGGCCGTGCCTCGCTCGCCGCGCTGCTCGTGCTGGGGCTGACCCCGGCCGCGCGCGCGCAGGTGTCCGTCACGCCGGGGCTGGTGGTGCGGTTGCAGGTGGGGGACCAGAGCACGGAGCTGCAGCTGTCGCGTGACGCCATCCAAGGCCGCGACCTCTGGCTGCGCCGCACGGAGGAGGGGCTCGTGGGGCGCCTGCACGGCAAGCGCGTCAACGTGGGGTGGGGCGATGGCCCCGTGGAGGGCCACGTGGGGGAGGCGCCCGTGCGGCTCACCGTGCAGCCGCGCTCGGCGCAGCCGGGCGTGACGCTGGAGGGCGCGTTCGCGGGGTGGGAGACGTCCTTCGGCGTGTCGCCGGTGGGCATCTCCGGCGCGGTGGGGGGCTGCAACTACTCGCTGCCACACGCGGCCAATCGCTACGAGGGTTGGCGCACGTGTCAGGCGTCCAACCTGGGACGCGGGCCCGTGCCGGTGCGGCTGGAGTTGCCGGTGGGGCAGCTCGCGCTCGGGGAGACCGAGACGGTGGTCCTGCTCTCGCTGCTGCTCTCCGACGTCACGCTGCCGCCCCCGCCTTGAAGGCTCAGGCGAGGACGGTCGTGGAGAACGACAGCTCGACGCCGTTGGGGCGCACGCGCATCTGGGGACGCGAGAGCCAGTGGCACTTCGCGCAGTAGCCGTGCGCGCCGGAGGGCGTGGCCCGGATGGACACCGAGCCACCGCACATCATGCAACCGTCAGGGAGGACGAAGTCGGCGAAGCGCTCGCCGTTGGGGGTCTCGAATTGAGTCATGCTCTTGAGGTAACGCAGGAACCGCCGCGCACAAGCGGGACTGTCTCGCCCTGACGTGCCAGACCCTGATGACGAGCGGGCAGGCAGGCGCGCGGGACGGGAATCCTGACGGACCCACCGCGCGCTGATGGGCAGCGAACAGCGCAACCCTTGGTGGGTGGGACGGGGTTTCGCTGGCACGGAGATTTCCAAGGAAGCGCGGCCCATGGAGCGGGGGCGGGCGGGCGCTCCCCGCGCGGGTGTGGGGGCCGTGCTTCTCTCTACCCATGCGGGCGGGATTCGGAGAGGCTTGCGCCCCATGAGCAATACCCTCAAGCCCTTCCTCCACCGCCCCAACCGGCAGAACATCACCAAGGAGCCGGACCCCTCGGGCCGCTGGTCCACGCAGTTCCCGGACATGATTGGCTACAGCAGCCAGGGTGGCGGCAAGGTCCCGGCTGACTTCGGCTGGAACACCAACCCGAAGCAGTGGCAGGAGGAGATGACCCCGGAGACGCTGACGCAGCGCCTCTCCGAGCTGCGCGTGCTGCCGGAGAAGCCCGCGGCCCCGGCGCTGCCCGAGTCCACGCCCGCCAAGCCGTGAGCTAGCTGAACGGCAGTCCGGCGAGCTTCTCGCCAAAGGACTCCAGCAGCGCCCGCGAGGAGGTTTCGTCGAGCCCCTCGGCGACGTCCAAGCGGGCCTTGCGCAGGAAGATGTCGAAGGGCTGCGCGCGACCGTACAGGGCGCCCGCGGCCTCCACCGCCTCGGCGAGCACGCGCGCGGCGCCGTGCGAGCCGAGCGCCAGGTGCATCCGCGCCAGCTCCAACCGTCCACCGCACGCCGCCCACACCGCGCGGTCATGTCCGGTGAGCCAGGTGCGCGTCACCTCCTCCACGGCCTCGTCGAGCAGGGCGAGGAACGGCTCCACCACGTCCGGCAGCGCGCGGGGCCCCAGCTCCGCCTGCCCCCCTGCCTCGCGCAGGGCGCCACGCACCTCCACGAGCCGGCGCTTGTATGGCGTGCGCAGCGACACCGAGGCGGGCAGGGTGACGAAGGCGGCCAGACTCTCCTCCACGTTGCGCGCGAGGGCCGGGCGCGAGGGCGGCTCTGCCTTGGCCGCGCGCTCCAGCCGCGCCAACAGGGAGCGGCGCAGGTCCGCCGCCGCGCCGCGCAGGGCCGCGCGCGAGGCCACCTGGTTGAGGTAGCTGGGCACCACGTCCTCGCGGCGCACGTCCTCGAAGGCCGCCGCGGTGACGTAGACGAGGTCGCCGATGCGGGCGCGGAAGTCGGCGCGGAACTCGGCCAGCTCGGTCATCAGCGTCCAGCCGTCGCTGACGACCTCCGGGCGGCGCATCTGGATGCCCAGCTCGGACACGCGCCTGGCGAGCCCCTCCGCGCTCGTGTGCAGCACGGCTTCCACCTCCTGTGCCAGCCGCTCGTCGGAGCTGGCGGGCGGTGGGGCCCAGCCGGACGACGGCGCCTCCGCGGCGCGGGCGGGCGGCGGGAAGTCCTTCCGGATGGCGCTGACCAGGTGGTTCACGTCCACCACGGTGTCGCGGATGGCGGGGGCCATGGTCTCCCAGAGGGAGAGGTCCGCGCCGTCGGGCTCGACGGAGGTGGGCTCGTACTTGACGATGTTGAGGTGGCCGAGCCGATCGATGGCGACGGCCGCGGCGCGGTGCACGCGCTCCAGGCGGGCCGCGAAGTCGCGGTCCATCAAGCCTTCGAGCACGGAGACCAGTTGGGGAGGCAGCGCGTCCGGGGGCGGGCGGTTCTTCGACGCGGACATGGCGCGTCACCCTAGCCCAGCGTCTGGCCTGGCGCGAAAACGGGAACGGCGCGTCCGACTCGGGCGCGCCGCGTCACTCTCTCCCGAGGGGGAGCGTGGGCTCAGAGCTTCTCAGAGCTTGATGAGCGTCAGGCCCGCGGGGCCGCTCGTATGGGCCACGCCGACGGTCAGGCACTGCTTCAGCGGCGGCAGCGGGTTGGTGACCAGCGACTTCAGCGCGAGCGCGCCCTGGTAGCGCCCGGCGACGACGTTGCCGAAGAGGATGACCACGGGCTGCGCGATGGGCTGCGTGGCGATGCTCGCGCTGAACGCGATGGTGCTGGTGGTGCCGTCGTTCCAGGTGATGGTGGTGGTGGACGCCATGCTCGCGGACAGGCAGCTCGCGGTGCCGCCGCCATCCACGGTGTAGTCGCCGTAGTTGAGGTTGGCGTCATCGGACGCGGTGCAGGACGAGAACTGGCCCGAGCCGGAGAGCACCACCGGCAGCGGGAGCAGGCCGATGGGCGGCGTGAAGTCCTGGTTCTGGTTGCCCGTGGGGCACGTCACGAGCACGGGGCCCGATGCCTGGAGCGGGGCCGCCATGGCCAGGGAGTCGAGCGCGTTGAGCCCCGACGTGTGGCTCGCGTCCGCGGCGGGGTCACCCGCGCTGGCGATGCCAGGAATCAGGGCGGCCATCGCCAGCCCCATGGACACGAACCGCCCCAGGCGGCGGCGCGACGGCGTGGCGCTCCCTCCAGCGCGGGCGGATGATCTGCTCTCTTTGACGGACATGCGCTCCTCCTCGACTGCGGTGGTGCCCAGAGAGTGCGGCCGGGGATTTGTCGAGGGCAGACGGACCGAAGTGCGGTCGAGTGGTGTCGAGAGGATGTTGGCGCGGATGGGCGCACGCCGACCTGACATAGAGTCGGTGTGAGGAGGAGAGCACATGGGGGTCCGTCTCGGACGTCGATGGTGGGTCGGGGGGCTCGGCGCGTTGTTCCTGGGCGGAGTGGTGGCCCTCGCCGCGTCTCAGGTGTGTCTGACCACGTGGCTGTGGTGGGGCGTGGGGCTGCGACAGTGCCCCGAGGGGCGCCTCCGGCAGACCGTGGCGCTCATCGCGCGGGGCGTGTCTCGCGGGGGCGCGGGGTCGGTCTGGGTCTGGGCGGATGCCCACGGCGTGGACGCGCGGGGACACGTGCTGAACTCGCGCGTGCGGCGGGGCTCGGCGGAGCTGTTCCTCGTGGACGCCGCGGGCAAGGAGACGCCGCTGCCTCCCGCGCCTCGCGCTTCCTGGACGCGAGGCAGCCGGTTCGACCTCATGACCGAGGTGGCCCTGCCCGAGGTCCCGGATGGGGACTACCGGCTGCGCGCCAGGCTCACGACGCCGCTGGGCCAGGACACGGTGGAGGCGCCGCTCGCGCTCTATGCACCGGCGCGCGTGCAGGTGCTGACGGACCGGCCCCTGTATGAGCCGGGGCACTCGGTGCGCTTCCGCGCGGTGGCGCTGCGGGCCCGGGACCTGGTGCCGCTGGAGAACCGGCCCGGGACGTGGACGCTGAAGGACCCGACGGGCGAAGTGGTGCTGGAGGAGCGCGCCCCCTCGGGGCCGTGGGGCGTGGTGTCGGGCGAGTTCCCGCTGGACCGGGGCGCGTCGGCCGGGAGGTGGACCGTCACCTGGGCGAGCGGCGATGCCTCGGGCGAGGCCCACTTCCAGGTCGAGCCGTTCACCCTGCCGCGCTTCCAGGTGGAGGCGCTCAGTCCTCGGCCGTTCTGGCGCGCGGGTGAGCAGCCCGAGGTGGAGGGCAAGGTCGCGTATGGCTCGGGCGCGCCGGTGGCGGGGGCCGAGGTGGCGCTGACGTGGCGCTTCGGAGGGGAGTGGCCGCCGCCCACGGAGTGGCGCAACGACGGGCTGCCGAAGAAGGCGCGCACGGATGCCGCGGGGCACTTCCAGGTGACGCTGCCGCGCGTGCCCCTGGACCTGCGGGGAAAGGCGACGCTCTCCGCCAGCGTGGTGGCGACGGATCCCGCGGGGGACACGGCGCGAAGCGAGGTGTCGCTGCTGTTGTCCGAGGATGCGCTCGCCGTGTCGGCGATGACGGAGCTGGAGTCCGGACTGGTGGAGGGCTTCAGCAACCGCGTCTACCTGCGCGCCACGACGGCGGATGGACAGGTGCTGCCCGGCGCGGAGCTGACGGTGACGCGCGCGTGGGATGCGCGCGACGAGGGTGTGCACGCGGTGGCGGACGCGGATGGCGTGGCGGCCTTCCAGTTCGACCCGGGCCCCGCCGTGAACGTGGTGGTGCCGCCCATGCCGGTGCGGCACACGCCTCGGCCACCTCCGGTCCAGCTCTCGGCGTCGCGAGACCTGCTGTCCGAGGATGAGTCCGTGTCGTTGGAGGACCAGCTCGCGCTGGAGAAGAGCCTGCCCGCGCTAGCGCCCTGCGCGCGCTTCGTGTCCGAGGAGGACGGCAGCGCCGAGGCGTCCTTGGGGCTGCGGGTGAACGCGAGCGGCGCGGTGGTGGACCTGGTGGAAGCGGATGGGGCCGGGGCTCCGCTCGTGGCGTGTCTGGGCTCCGCGCTTCGCGCGCGGGCGTTGGGCGCGGCGTCTCGCGAGCGGCTGTTGTCGCTGACGTTCTCGGTCAGTGACCCGGGGCTGCCCTCGCTGACGACGGAGACGCGCACGACGCGGGATGACGCGGGAGGGCTGGAGGCCGCGCTGCGGACGGCCGCGCTGGATGCTCGCGCGTGTCTGCCGCCGGGTCTGGAGAATGAGGCCCCCGTGCCCGTCGCGATGACGTGGCGCACGCGCAAGGGCCGCCCCGACGTGGCCGTGAGTTGGGCGCCGCGCTCGGGGCTGGAGGACGCGCTGTCCGCCTCCACGGTGCCGTGCATCCAGGCGCGCTTCGCGCGGTTGCAGGTGGCGCCGCCGAGCGAGGGCG
This sequence comes from Citreicoccus inhibens, assembly GCF_019039035.1. Taxonomy (GTDB): domain Bacteria; phylum Myxococcota; class Myxococcia; order Myxococcales; family Myxococcaceae; genus Citreicoccus; species Citreicoccus inhibens. Next base: position 71,607 of record NZ_JAHNZT010000025.1, read on the forward strand.
AAGAGGACTCGCGCGAGGATGCGCTGGGCGTGACGTGGCTCACCGCGCATCCCGCGAACGGACCGGGAGGCGAGGGCGCGCCCCAGGCCACCACGATGCTGGGCTACCAGTTGAAGGTGGAGGCGCGGGTCGCGGGCAAGAGCGTGGGCGACACGAAGCTCGTGCTGCGGCCGGCGCAGTTGCCGGACGCGCGCCTGCGGGCCTCGCCCGTGCTGCCGAGCGCCGGCGGCGAGGTGACGGTGGAGCTGCTCCGAGGGCCGGGCTTCCGCGGCGCGCTGCCGGAGAAGCTGATCCTCCAGGCGGGCGAGGCTCGGCTGGAGTCGAAGGTGGATCGAACCACGCGCTCGGCGCGGTTCCGCTTGCCGACGGACTTCGAGGGCTGGGCCTCGGCGCAGTGGTCGGGCGCGACGGCTCGGGTCTACGTGGCGCCGCGCGCGCGGATGTCGGTGGAGGTGTCGCCGGACCGGACCGCCTACGCGCCGGGGGCGCTGGCGCATCTCCAGGTGCGCACGCGCGTGGAGGGACGTGACGGCCCGGCGGCGGTGGGGTTGGTCGGCGTGGACAGCTCGCTGGCGCAGCTGGCGCCCTTGCCGGGGCCGGACGCCATGGACTCGCTCCGGCTCGCGCCCACGCTGTCCGCGCCGGCCTTCGGCGTGCTGGACGGCCAGGCGCTGGCCATGGGGCGCATCCGCGGAGAGAACGCCGCGGCGGCGGTGCTGATGCGGGTGCAGCACGCGCCCTCGCGGGAGGAGCTGGAGCGGTCGGTGAACACGCGCGCGATGGCGACCTTCGACCCGGAGGTCGAGCTGACGGAGCCCTTCTTCGCGGTCCTCGCGGAGCTGCGCTCGCGCGCGCGGGCGTGGGAGGCGGCGGCGCCCGAGGGGACGATCCTGGCGCCCTCGGACGTGGCGAGACTGTGGGAGCAGGCCCTGGGCGCATGTGAGCAGCGGGGCGAGCGGGTCACGGATGCCTATGGGCGGAAGTTGCGGCTGTCGCGATTGCCCGCGGAGCTGCTGAGCCTCACGGATCCACGGGTGATGGTGAGCGGGACGCGGTTGTCCGAGGACGTCGAGAACTGGGGCGAGTGGGTCGCCCGGGAGGCGCCATGAAGCGGGCGATGAAGGTGGGGCTGTTCCTGGGGCTGGGCGTGGTCGCGTTCCTGCTCGTGCGCGGGGTGACACGCTCGCTGTTCGGCGCCTCGGCCGATGCGCTCGAGGAAGCGGACGGCGCGATGTACGCCAGGTCCGAGGGGGGGCAGAACGCGCCCGCCGAGGAGCGGGAGGTCACGCTCTCGGAGCCCTCGGCAGACGACGAGGTGATGGCCGATAACCAAGCGCCTCCGGCCCCGTCGCAGAAGGAGTCGAAGAAGGGCTCCCGGGGCGGCGGTTCGTTTTCGCTCGGAGGCGCCGCGGCGCCGGCCAAGCCCGCCCCCGCGCCCAGGGCCGAGGTCGCCGCGAGCCCCTCGCCGGAGCCGGATGCCGCCGCCGCGCCCACGCGGGCGTGGTTCCCGGAGACGTTCCTGTTCGAGCCCCTGGTCGTGACGGACGCGTCGGGCAGCGCGACGGTGCCGGTGCGCGTGCCGGATCGCCTGACGCAGTGGCGCGTGCTGGCGCTGGCGCACTCGCGCTCGGGAGCGCAGGCGGGCGCGGTGACGTCCTTCTCGGGGACGCTGCCCACGTACGTGGACCCCGTGCTGCCGCCATTCCTGCGCGTGGGGGACGCGGTCCGTATGCCGGTGCAGGTGGTGAACACCACGGACGCGGCGGTGGAGCGCGCGCTGAAGGTGGAGGCGACGAACGCGGGAGTGGAGGGCGGCGCGAAGACGGTGCGCGTGCCCGCGCATGGCAGCGTGGTGGAGTACGTGGCGCTGCGTGCCTCGGGCGTGGGCCCCGTGACGGTGCGGGCGGTGCTGGGCGGAGAGGACGCGGTGGTGCGCGACTTCTCCGCGTGGCCCACCGGGCGCCCCGTGGTGGAGACGCGCGGGGGCTCGCTGGCGGCGCCGCGCACGCTCTCGCTGTCGGGCCCCGCGGAGGCGCAGGCGGGCAGCGAGCGCGTGCGGCTGCTCGTGTATCCCGGCGCGCTGGGCGTGGTGCGCGCGGAGCTGGCGGCGGTGGACGCGCGAGGCGGGGGCGTGGACCAGGACGCCTACGCGCTGCTCCTCTCCGCGCAGGCGCCCGCGCTGCTGACGGCGTTGGGCGAGACGCCGGACGCCGAGGCCCTCAAGGCGCTCACGGCGGTGGCGGGTCAGCGGGTGCTGCGTGCCGCGCGCGCTCCCGACGTGGCGACGGCGGTCCTGCTCGCGGAGGGCGCGCTGTCTCATCCGGAGAGCGCCGTGCTGGCTCGGCTGGGAGAGCGGCTGGTGGGGCAGGTGGCCTCGGCCCAGCGGCCGGACGGCACGTGTCAGGGAGGCGAGGGCTGGACGCTCCAGCGGCTGCTCGTGGCCACCGCCGAGTGCGCTCGGACGGTGCGGCTGGCGCCGGACACGGCGGACTGGCGGCGGCGCGTGCCCACGTTCTCGCTGCGCGCGGTGGGCGCCTTCGAGCGCAACCTGTCGCTGGTGCGGGATGGCTATACGGCGGCGGCGCTGCTCACCAGCGGCGCGGTCTCGGGCTCGCTCGCGGACGCGCTGCGCCAGCGGGTGCGCGAGTCGGTGCGCACGCGCGCGGACGGCACCGCGTACCTCCCGGTGGAGCCGGGCGTGGTGCGCGCGGACAACGTCGCCCCGTCCGAGGTGGAGGCCACCGCGCTGGCCGTGCTCGCGCTGATGGGAGACGCGAAGGCGCCGCTGGCGGACCTGGGCGCGACGCTGCTCGCGGGCTATGCGCCGGGCCGGGGCTGGGGCGATGGCCGCGCCAACCTCGTGGGCCTGCGCGCGGCGCTCGCCCTGTTCCGCGAGCCGGTGCCCTCGCAGGTGCGCGTGGTGCTGGAGCGCGACGGCCAGGTGGTCTCCGAGGGGACGCATGACGCCAAGGCCCTGCGCGAGGTGCTCGCGGTGGAGGCGGCGGCGCCGGGCTCGGCGGGGGCACACACGTGGACGGTGCGCGCGGAGCCGGCGGTGTCCGGCCTGGGCTTCTCCTTGTCGCTGCTGGCGACGGTGCCGTGGAAGGCCGAGGCGCAGGGGGGGCTCCAGCTCGCCGTGAGGGCGCCGGCCGAGGCGAAGGTGGGCCAGCCGGTGGAGCTGTCACTCCAGGCGGCGGCGCCCTCCGGCGTGGCGCTGGAGCTGCGGCAGGGGCTGCCCGCGGGTGTGCAGGTGGACCCCGTGGTCCTGGACACCCTGGTGCGCGAGGGCCACGTGACGTCGTGGCACGCCGAGGACGGCGCGGTGACGCTCGTGCTGCCGCCTCGGGGCGTGGGCGAGCCCTTCCAGGCGCGGCTGCGCGTGGTGCCCACCCTCGCGGGCACGTTGCAGGGCGGCGCCGCGACGCTGTCGGTGCTGGGCCGGCCGGACCTCGTCTCGCGCGTGCCTCCCACGACTTGGGCGGTGCGCTGAGGTCACCTCACCCCAGGATACCTGGCTGACACACACTCAGCCCTGCGGGGACGCGTCAAGATGGACCACGGTGTAACGCGCCGCGGTCGCCGTGCATTCGCGCGGGCCGTGCATACACTGCGAGGACGCCGTGACACGGGCGCGGACTTCGCGAGTGGCAGGGTGGTGAGGACACGATGGAGCTCGATGGCTCCGAGCGGGACGAGCTGGTGGCCGCGCTCCCGGGGGCATTCCCCTCGGAAGAGGCCCTGCGGCGCATGGTGCTCCAGCACTGCGGCCGAGCGCTCGACATGGAGCGCCAGGGGGATGTCCATGAGTGGACGCGTGGTCTCCTTCAGCGCGCGGAGGCCGAAGGCTGGACGGAGGCGCTGGTGAGGGGCGCGTACGCCGCCGCGCCTCAGAATGCGCGGCTGCACCGCTTCTTCCTGTCGTATCTCGCGTCCGTGCAGCGCAGCGTGCCCGCGGACGTGCTGGCGCGCATGGCGGGCGTGGCGCCGGGCACGCCCGCCCTGGCGTCGTGGCGTGAGCGGCTCGCGGTCCTCTCGCGCCGGGTGTGCCGGGTGGAGCTGGAGGGCGGCCGGGCGCTGGGCACCGGCTTCCTGGTGGCTCCCGACGTGGTGCTCACCAACTCGCACGTGGTGGAGAACCGGCTGCTGGAGGCGCTGCGAGTCCGCTTCGACCTCAAGGTGCTGCCGGACCGGAGCGTGCTGCACGCGGGCGCGCTGTATCCGGTGCGCGCGTGTCTGGCGCAGAGTCCGCACAGCCCGGCGGACCTCATGCGGCCCAAGCCGCGCGAGGCCACGCGAGACGAACTGGACTACGCCTTCCTCGTGGTGTCGGGCGAGCCGGGCGGGGACACGGGCCCGGGCCGACCCCGTGGGTGGATTCCCCTGTCGCGCGCGAGGGCGGCGTTCGCGCCGGGCTCGAGGGCGCTCGTCCTCCAGCACCCGGATGGCCGGCCCATGCAGGTGGCGCTGGAGACGTTCCAGGGCGTCAACCCGGGCCGCACGCGGGTGACGTACCGGACGACGACGCACCCCGGCTCCTCGGGCTCGCCGTGCTTCACCCAGGACCTGGAGCTGGTGGCGCTGCACCACAGCGGGGATCCGCGCTCCGAGCACGGCGCGGAGGACGACGAGGGCATCCCGCTGGACACCATCCACGCCAGCCTGTCACCCGACGCGAGACGCCGGCTGGGTTGGGAGTGAGCGCGGACTGGAGGCCGTGAGGGCCCCTGGTATCGTCTGCGCATGGGCCTCCCTGTTCGTCCCGACGCGCACCGTGGCGCACGCCTCGCGCGCGTGTGGCTGGCCGCGTTCCTGTTGCTGCCGACCTCGCTGGCCCTCGCGGGGGATGCCCGGCTGCGCGTGGCGGGCGCCAACGCCTCGGGGGAGGTGCGGCTGCGCATCCCCACGGAGGACTTCTCGCGCGAGCTGCGCGTGGAGCTGTTGCCGGGGCGCGCGTCGGACGGCGGCGTGGAGGAGTCCCTGCCCACGGGCGTGACGGTGCTGGTGGATCCGCTCACCGCCACCGCGGACGGCGTGCAGGTGGCGCTCGGCGCCAGCGTGCGCGAGGCCCTGGACGGCGGTACCACCGCGGGCCTCACCACGCGACAGCCCGTGCACGTGGTGCTCTCGGGACGATTGCCCTCGGCGGGCGAGTACACGGGCTCGCTGGTGTTGGTGCACGAAGGCGTGCGCGAGGTGACGACGCTCACGGTCACCCGCGTCCTGTCCGCGACGGTGGTGCAGCTGCCCGCGCCCGCGCCGGCCATGGCCTCCAGCCACTTCCTGGGCACCGAGGCCGAGGTGCGCCTGCCCTTCAAGGAGACGGCGGGCGTGGCGGGCGTGGTGGCCTCGCCCACGCTGCTGGAGTTGCGCCGCAAGGGGCCGGACACGGGCACGGGCAGCGTGCAGTCCCATCTGGAGCGGGCGCGGTTCCTGGTGGAGGGCGGGCTGCCGGATGGCGGAGACCTGCCCCTGGTGGGCGATGCGACGGAGCTGCCCGTGGCGGCCTACGGCAGCGGCGCGCTGCTGCTGCGCATGGAGGGGTTGGATGGCCCGGGGGAGTACTCCGGCACGGTGCGGCTCTCGGTGCGCCAGGGGGCGCCGGTGGAGCAGGCCTTCACGTTGTGGGTGCACCTGCCGTGGGGCTGGGGCGCGCTCATCATCGCCCTGGGCTCGCTGTGCTCGTATGGGCTGCGCCTGTATGCGCAGCGGATTCGTCCTCGGGCCGTGCGGCTGCAACGCGCGCAGGAGCTGCGCCGGCGCATCCAGGCCCAGGTGACGGCGCACGCCACCCAGCCCGAGCGGGGCGTGGGCGAGGCGCTGCTCGCGCAGGTGGACGCGCTCATCTCGGACATCGAGCGGCCCGTGCGCGGCGTGGCGGTGAGCGACGCGGAGTTGACGGCGCTGGAGCCTCGGCTGCGCCTCTACGAGTCGTGGTGTGACACGTGGCGGCGCGCGCGCCCCTTGCAGTCACTCCTGTCCGAGGCGACCGAGCGGCTGCTCGCGGGAGTCGGGCAGCGCATCTCCGATTCGGACTCGACCCCGCAGGAACTCGCCACGGCCGCCTCGCAGCTGCGCGAGCTGGATGTGCAGGCCCTGGCGCGTGCGGAGCTGGAGGCGCGGTGGAAGAGCCTGGACACGCAGGCGCAGGCGCTGGCGCGGCAGCTCGGCAGTGACAGCGCGCTGGGCTTCCGCCTCACCTACGAGCTGCTGCCGCTGTTGGAGGACGTGCACGCGCTGCTGTCACAGGACCTGGACGCCACGCGCCAGCGGCTGGAGCAGGCGCGGCGCTCCTACTTCGGCATCCTCTGCGCCGAGCTGACCGCGAGCCTCGCCTCGGACGTGCCGCCTCGGGGCTTCTCGCCGCAGGAGTGGGGCGCGCTGCGCACCGATGTGCTGGCCAAGCTGGCCCAGGCGCGGCAGCTCGCGGACACGGACCTGGACGCGGCCTTTCGGCAGTACCAGGAGGCCCACGCCACGTCCGTGCGCCGGCTCATCCTGGCGCTGCGTGGCGCGGTGGAAGAGGCGCGGGCGATGTCCGCCACGGACGCGCAGCGCGCGGCCCTGGACGACATGGGCGCCAAGCTGCGCGACGCCATGGGCTTCCTGTCGCGCGAGTCGCCGCACGAAGCCGCGGCGCTGTACGAGAAGGTCCGCGACGCCTTCACCCTGTACGAGAACCCGCCGCGCGCGGCCGCCGCCTCGGCGACGCGGGGGCGGGTGCTGCCCTTCGCGGACGAAGAGGCGGTGCCCGCGCCCGCCCCTGTTCCTGGGGCCGCGCCGCCCGCCAGCGCGCCCATGGGGGGAAGCCTGCCGTCGATGCCGGCCGCCCCCTCGGAGCCGGCGTTGGGCGAGCTGGGCGGGCTGCCGCTGCCCGGGCCGCGCAAGCTGATGGCCATCGAGCTGCTCAGCCTGCTCTTGCTCACGGGTGTCGCGGTGGCGCTGGGCCTGCAACTGCTCAACGTGTTCTCGCCCACGTGGGGCGGCTTCGGCTCGGCGCTGACGGCGTTCCTGTGGGGCTTCGGTCTGCACCAGGTGGGCAACGCCACCTTCGAGGGGGTGGCCGGGCTCTGGACGAAGCTGGAGCGCTAGTCCTTCTCGCGGACGGCGCGCGCCGCCAGCCGGTCCACCAGGCCCGGCATCACGAGCTTGAGGACCTGGGCCACCTTCGCCGAGGCCGTCATGACGACCTCGCGCTCGCGGCGCTCCATGGCGCGCAGGATGATGGCCACGCACGTGCCCACGTCCATGGTGCGCTGGGATTCATCGCGGCGGCTCTCGCGCACCGGCGTGCCGTCGGGCCCGAGCGCGGCGTCGCGGATGTGCGTGGCCACGAAGCCGGGGGACACCACCAACACGTCCGTGCCGGTGCCGAGCAGCTCGATGCGCAGCGAGTCGAAGAAGCCCTGCATGGCGTGCTTGCTGGCCGCGTAGCCCGTGCGCGTGGGCACGCCCGTCTTCCCCGTCAGCGAGGACACCGCGACGATGAGCCCCTTGCGCGCCTTCACGTGCGGCAGCGCGTGGTACGTGCAGTACACGGCGCCCAGGTAGTTGATGCGCATGAGGCGCTCGAAGAGGCCCAGGTCCTTCACGTCCTCCAAGCGCGAGTGCATGGTGACGCCCGCGTTGTTGACGAGCACGTCCACGCCGCCGAACGCCTCCACCGCGCGCTCCACCAACACGCGGCAGGCCTCGGGGTCCCCGACGTCCGTGGGCACGGCCAGCGCGGCGCCGCCCGCTTGGGTGCAGCGCGCCTTCACGCGCTCCAGCGCCTCGGCGTTGCGGGCCGCGAGCACCACGTTCGCCCCGCGCGCCGCGAGGACCACCGCCAGCTCCTCGCCAATGCCCGAGGAAGCGCCCGTCACGATGAGTGTCTTTCCACGCATGGCGCGCATCCTCGCAGGCGCGCTCACCGCGCGTCGAGTGACAGCGCCACCGTGACAGGCAGCCCCGTCCGCTTCGGATACGCGAGCCGGGACAGCTCCTCCTCGACGCAGCGCCCCGCCACGGTGCCCGCCAGCGCGCCTTCCACGGTGGCCCGCGCGCCGCCGTTCCCATCCAGGACCAGCCGCGCCGTCACGCGCGAACCGGGATCCACCGAGCCGCAGTGCTTGAGCCGCTCACGCCCGGAGATGACCACGGCCTGGACGTCCTCGACGTAGGACTCTCGCCGCGTGGCCACGCGCCCCATCACGCTCGCGAGCGCGAACAGCAGCGCGCCCAGCCACAGCTTCCGACCGCTGCCGCGAGTCAGCCCGCGCGAGCGCTCCCACGCCTCATCCCTGAGGTCGTGTTGCTCCGCGGGAGGCGCGCCCGACGGTGCCGGAGCGGGGGAGGGTGGGGACTCGGGGGTTGGGTTGGACACGCGGGGCCTCTCGCGGGGCGGTGCTTCAGGGCGGGGGCGCATGATGCCGCAGATCGCCTCGCTTCCGTCGTCGCGGAAGGGACGCCTGCCTCCCCGCAGGGCAGGAAACGCGACCCGGCCCCCTCGCTCGACACGCGCGCGTGACCCGAGGGAGGACGCCCGTCTCCCTGGCTGGCGGGGCGGGCTTTCCGGGGCTGCGTGGATCCACTGGCCTTGGGGGGGCTCACGAGGAGGGGCGGGGTGACACTTCCCCTCGGGGATGGTGTTCCTCTCGCACAACGCTGTTCGCGAGGGGATTCCACCATGTCGTCCATGTTCATGCCCGCCCAGGTTCCTTCTGAGCACCTGGGGTGGCTCAGCGGAAAGCTGCTCGGAGTGACGCTCACCAGCGCCGAGTGGGTGCTGTGGGTTCTGGTATGCCTGTCCGTGTTCTCCATCGCCATCATGCTGGAGCGCACGGTCTACTTCTCGCGGCACCGGCTCTCGGACTCGGAGGCCCTGGCGGTGCGGCTGACCCGCGGCGAGTTCGACGCCGTGCGCGTGGCGGTGCAGGGCAAGCGCGGCATGGAGGCCGCCGTCATCCGCGAGGCCCTCGCGTCCGCCTCGCAGGGCGCTGACGCGGTCGAGCAGATCATCGCGTCCACCGTGGCGCGCGAGCGGCCCCAGTACGAGCGCTTCCTCTCCTTCCTGGGCACGCTCGGCAACAACGCGCCGTTCATCGGCCTCTTCGGCACGGTGCTCGGCATCATCAAGGCCTTCCACGACCTGGGCTCCTTGAGCGTGAAGGGCGCCGCCATCCAGCAGACCGTCATGGCGGGTATCTCCGAGGCGCTCGTCGCCACGGCCGTGGGCCTCGCGGTGGCCATCCCCGCGGTGGTGGCCTTCAACGTCTTCAACCGTCAGCTCAAGACGCTGACCAGCCGCACCACCGCCCTGGGCCACGCGCTCGTGGGCAGCCTGCGCGCGGAGGCGAACTAGTCATGGCCGGCGGCGCGTCTGACAACGACGAGGAGATTACAGGCATCAACGTCACTCCGCTGGTCGACGTGGTGCTGGTGCTGCTCATCATCTTCATGGTGACCGCGAACTTCATCGTCCGCGAGACGGTGGAAGTGGACCTGCCCCGCGCGGCCAATGGCGGCGAGACGGTGCAAGGCCTGGTCAACGTGGTGCTCGACAAGGAAGGGAAGTTCTTCTTCGACGGCGCCGAGGTGAGCGAGGCGGACCTGTCTCGCAAGGTGGCCGAGGCGGTGGCCAAGGACAAGGACACGCGCGCCATCATCAGCGCGGACCAGACCATCCCGTACGGTCGGGTGATGCGGCTCATCGACGTGGTGAAGGGCCAGGGCATCGCCAAGTTCGCCCTCAACATCGAGAAGGACGTGGCCCCCGTGCCTTCGGCGGGCTGACGGTGCTCCCATGACGCAGATGGTTCTCGACAACGTCGCGCTGAGGCTCCCGCGGCGCGGCGGCAGCGGAGTGCTGGTGGGCTTCGTGGTGGGCTCGCTCGTGCTGCACGGCGGGGCGCTCGTGGTGCTCAACACCCGCGCTCCCACCCTGGGGCAGCCCCAGCGTCCCGTGGAGATGGTGATGGTGGAGGTGACCAGGCCGCCGCCCCCGCCGCCTCCCGTGGAGGAGAAGAAGGCGGAGGAGCCCAAGCCGCCGCCCCCCAAGGCCCGGCCCGCGCGGCCCCCTCCCGTGAAGGTGGCCGAGGCCCCCAAGCCGCTGCCCCCGCCTCCGCCCGACGCGCCGCCTCCGCCCAACGACACGCCCGCGCCCACCAAGGCGCCCCTCGTGGTGGGCATCTCCATGTCCTCCACCACCGCGTCCGGTGGCTTCGCGGCGGCGGTGGGCAACACGCTGTACGGTCGCACCGCGGAGAAGGCCACCGCGCCCAAGGAAGTGAAGGCGTACTCGGCCCCGAAGTACACGCCCATCTACCAGGTGGACAGCGAGCCCTCGCTGGCCAGCGAAGTGAAGATTCCCTATCCGGACGAGGCGCGCCGGGCGGGCATCGAGGGGACGGTGACGCTGTCCATCACCATCGACCTCGAGGGCAAGGTCGTAGCCGCTCGCATCGTGTCGGGCCCGGGCTACGGGCTGAACGAGGCGGCGCGCGACGCGGTGATGCGCTTCCGCTTCAAGCCCGCCATCAAGCACGGCGAGCCTGTCTCCACCGAGATGAAGTACGCGTATACGTTCCTGCTCGACTGAGCACCCGCGAGCCCTCCACACCCATCTCCTGTTGGTCCTCCTGACTCCATGTCCTCGACCCTGCATGCCCGAGGCGCGCTGCTCGCCGCCTCGCTGCTGCTGAGCACGGCCGCTCCCGCCGCCCAGCAGACTTCTCCCCCGCCCGAGGCGCAGAAGCCCGCGCCCCAGCTCACCAAGGCCCCGTCCCTCCTACAGTCCGTGGAGGCGCAGTATCCGGCCGAGGCCCGCGCGCAGGGCCTCACCGCCGACGTGCGGCTGCTCGTCACCATCGCCGAGGACGGCACCGTCGCGGAGGTGAAGCCCGCCGAGAACGTGGGCCACGGCTTCGACGAGGCCGCGGTCTCCGCGGTGCGCCAGTTCGTGTTCTCCCCCGCCGAGGTGGACGGCGTGCCGTCCGCCGTGCAGGTCGAGTACGTCTACCACTTCACCCTCACCGCGCCGGCCACGCCCGAGGGCCAGCCCGCCGCCGAGGCGCCCAAGCCGCGCTCCATCCTCACCGGTCAGCTCATCTCGCGCGGCAGCCGCTCCCGCGTGGCGGGCGCCACGGTGCGCTGCGGGGATGACCCCGAGGCCCCCGAGGCCACGACGGACGCGGAGGGTCGCTTCTCGCTGGAGGTGGACCCGGGCGAGTGCGCCGTGCGCGTGGTGGCCTCCAACTTCCAGCTCTACCAGACGACCGAGACGCTCAAGCCCAACGAGACGACCGAGGTGCTGTTCTACCTGGTCCCGAAGGGCAGCGCCTACGAGACGGTGATTCGCTCCGAGCGGCCCAAGAAGGAGGTCGTGCGCCGCACGATGACCCGCGAGGAGATCCAGAAGACGCCGGGCACCTTCGGGGACCCCATCCGCGTCCTCCAGAACCTGCCCGGCGTGGCCCGCGCGCCGTTCATGTCCGGCGAGCTGCTGGTGCGCGGCTCCAACCCGGGGCAGACGGCCACGCTGATGGACGGCGTGCGCATCCCGCTCCTGTTCCACCTCCTGGGCGGCCCCTCGGTGGTGAACGGCGAGTTCGTCGACTCCATCGACTTCTACCCCGGTGGCTACGGCAGCCAGTACGGCCGCGCGGTGGGGGGCGTGGTGGACGTGGCCACGCGCAAGGGCGCCGCGGACACGCTGCACGGCTCGCTGAAGGCGGACGTGCTGGATGCGGGCTTCTTCGTCGAGGCGCCCATCACGGACGGCGTCAGCGTGTCCGCCGCGGCCCGGCGCTCGTACATCGACGTGCTCCTGCCAGCCTTCCTCCCCAAGGATGACGGCAAGTCAGTGACGGTGGTGCCCAAGTACTGGGACTACCAGCTGCGCGTGGACTTCGGCGCGCGCTCCAAGGAAGCCCCGATGCCGGGCGTGGCGCGCAGCACCGGCTACGTCATGGCGTTCGGCGCGGATGATCAGCTTCGCATCGTGTCTTCCGGCGAGAAGACGGACCGCGACCTGAAGATCGACACGCACACCAACTTCCACCGCGTGAAGGGCGACTGGACGTACCGGCTGGGCAGCCTCACGTCCGTGTTCACGCCGTACGTGGGCTTGGACAAGGCCATCACGAACGTGGGCACGTACCACGAGGTGGACACCATCTCCTCGATGGGCGCGCGCGAGGTCCTGTCGCTGGAGCTGTCCCGCGCGCTCACCATGCGCACGGGCGTGGACGTCTACTTCGACCACCTGACCTCGAAGGTGGAAATCCCCATGCCGGCGCGCACCGAGTACGTGCCCTTCCCCGGCGCGTCACCCGAGGCCGAGATGCTCCATGAGCGGCTGTCCGTCAACGGGTTCGACGGCGGCCTGTTCTGGGAGTCCGACCTCAAGCTGGGCGCCTTCACGCTCACCCCGGGCGTGCGCGGCAACCTCCAGCGCGTGCACGACCGCTACAACCTCGCGCTCGATCCACGCCTGTGGCTGCGCTACGCGGCCACCGAGCGGACGTCCCTCAAGGGCTCGGCGGGCCTCTACAGCCAGAACCCGGACACGTTCCAGTTCATCACGCTCCCGTACGGCAACCCGAAGCTGGGCTACCAGCGCGCGTTCCAGGCGAGCCTGGGCATGGAGCACCGCCTCACGGACGTGCTCAACGTGGACGTGACGGGCTTCTACAACCGCCGCTTCAAGAACGTGGTGGAGCCCGGCCAGGTGTTGCCGCAGGAGGGCGGCGGCGTGGTGCAGGAGCGCTTCAGCAACGACGGCGTGGGCAAGGCCTACGGCGTGGAGGTGATGGTGAAGAAGGAGCGCGCCTCGGCCTCGGACAAGGTGCACGGCTGGCTGTCGTACACCTTCAGCCACGCGGAGGACGGCCGCGCGGGCCCCATGCCCACCATCAAGGATCCGCTCTTCGGCGGCGAGGGCAGCGACAACGCCTACGGCCTGAGCCCGTGGGACCAGTCGCACATCCTCACGCTGGTGGCGGGCTACGTGCTCGGCAACGGCTGGGAGCTGGGTGGCCGCTTCCGGCTCACCACGGGGCGCCCCACCACGCCGCTCGCGCACCGCTTCGACATCTATCGCGGCGACGGCAACGAGTTCGAGGCGACGCGAGGCGCGTACTTCTCCGCTCGCACGGACACGTTCCATCAGCTCGACATGCGCGTGGACAAGAGCTGGCAGTTCGATAACTGGACGCTGACCGCGTACCTGGACGTGCAGAACCTCTACAACAAGAAGAACACCGAGTTCGTGTTCGACGACTACCGGTACCGCGAGCAGTACAAGGTCCCGGGCATCCCCATCCTCCCCGTCTTGGGCATGAAAGGTAGTTTCTGAGATGAAGGCCTTCATGAAGTGCTGGGGCCTGGTGCTCGCGTTGGGTGCCGTGGCCTGTGTCGACCCCAAGGACAAGCCGGACCTGGTGCACGACTTCCGCGTGCTCGGCCTCTCCACGGAGCGCCCCGAGCTGTACGCCCCCATCTGCGAGCTGACGGACGAGGCCATCGACTCGCTGCGCTCCGAGGTGACGTTCCGCGCGCTGATGGTGGACCCCAACGGCCAGGGCCGCCCCATCCAGTACACGCTGTGGGCGTGCGCGGACGCGGACGACACCACCTGCTCGGACACCGCCAACCGGGTGAAGCTGGCGGAGGGCTCCACCAACGAGGGCGAGCTGTCTCTCGCCATCCACCCCGGTGACACCACCGCCGAGGACGGCACGCCGCTGCTCGTGCGCGTGAAGGAGAAGGACCCGTACCAGGGCCTCGGCGGGGTGCGCATGCCGCTGGTGCTCCACGCGAAGGCGGGGAACGAGGAGGTCTACGCCCAGAAGCTCATGGTCTTCTGGTGCCCGCTGGTGGAGGGCATGAAGCCCAACGTGAACCCCACGCTGCCCGGCCTGCGCCTGGAGGGCGAGTCGTGGAGCGCGTCGGGGGTGCCCGAGATTCGCGGCAAGGGCCCCTTCGTGCTCCAGGCCGAGGACGTGTCCGCGCTCCAGGAGGAGTACATCGTGCCGGGCCTGCGCGAGTACCAGCAGGCGGTGCACCTCAAGGAGTCGTGGATCATCGCGTGGTACGCCACCTTCGGCGAGTTCTCCCCACAGGTGACGGGCGGAACGGACTTCGGCGGTCAGGCAGGCCGGCACCGCACCGAGTGGGAGCCCCCCGAGGAGCTGGGCGAGGCGCGCGACGTGGTGTTCTGGGCGGTGGTGCGTGACGGACGAGGTGGGCAGTCCTGGGTGAGCCGGCGCCTGCACTGGTCACCGTGAAGCGGGCTCGGACGCAGGCTCGGAAGCAGGCTCGGAAGAAGGCTCGCCCCGAGGTGGGGTGAGGCGCTATGCAGGAAGCCCGCGCGCGACTCGGCCGGAGCGGCGCGCGGGCTTCGGACTCGAGATGCACGGCAGAGTTGAGGGGGAGATGGGGTGGAGACGCCGCGCCGCGGTGCTGGCCTTGGGGATGTGCCTGTTGGGCGCATCCGGAGCACTCGCCGCGCCTCAAGCGGAGGAGGCGGGCGTCACCTTGCGGCGCTTCGCGCTCGTGGTGGGCTCCAGCGAGGGCGGCGCGGGGCGTGACCGGCTCCGCTACGCCGGCTCGGATGCGCTGGCGGTGTCGCGCGTGCTGGGCGAGCTGGGGGGCGTGGCCCCGGTGGACCAGGTGCTGCTGCTGGAAGCGGACCGAGCCGCGCTCGTGGCGGCGCTGGGGCGCATGAAGGCCCTGGTGGACGCCACTGCCGCGGACCACGCGCGGCGCGAGCTGGTGCTGTACTACTCGGGGCACTCGGACGCGGACGGCCTCCTGCCCCGCGGCGAGCGCCTGCCTTACGAAGACCTGCGCCGGTTGTTGGGCGAGGTCTCCGTGGATGTGCGCATCGCCATCCTGGACTCGTGTGGCTCGGGCGCGCTCACCCGCTCCAAGGGGGGGCTGAAGCGGCCCGCGTTCCTCACCGACGCGTCCTCGCAGGTGCGCGGCCATGCGTACCTCGCCTCCAGCTCCGCGGACGAGGTGGCGCAGGAGTCGGACACGCTGGGCGCGTCCTTCTTCACGCACTTCCTGGTGAGCGGCCTGCGCGGCGCGGCGGATGGCAACGCGGACGGCCGCGTCACGCTGCACGAGGCCTACCAGTTCGCCTTCCACGAGACGCTCGCGCGCACGGAGCGGTCGCAGGGCGGGCCGCAGCACGCGGCGTATGACATCCAGCTCGCGGGCAGCGGGGACGTGGTGCTCACGGACCTGCGCGGCTCGGGCGCGCGGCTGTCGGTGGCCGAGGACGTGGACGGGCGCCTGTTCGTGCGCAACTGGGGTAACCAACTGGTGGCCGAGCTCCAGAAGCTCGCGGGCCGCCGCGTGGCGCTGGGGCTGGAGCCGGGGCGCTACCACGTCACGCTGGAGCGGCCGTTGCAGCGCTTCGAGGCGGAGCTGTCCGTGTCGGGCCGCGACGGGGGCCTGCTGCGCGCGGTGGACTTCGTCCCGGTGACGCTCACGCGCACGGCCTCGCGCGGGGGCAAGGGCACCGAGGCGCCCCTCGTCGCGACGACGGTGGAAGAGGACGTGCCGCGCGTGGCGCTCAACGTGTCGTTGGTGCCGCCCTTGTCCACGTCCTCGCTGTGGGGTGGGCGCGGGCTCAACCACGTGGCGCTGGGCGCGTTGGCGGTGCGCTCGTCGCAGCTTCGGGGCGTGGGCCTGTCGGGCGGCGTGGGGTGGGTGGACGGCACGTTCGAGGGGCTCCAGCTGTCCGGGTTGGCCAACGTGGCGGGGGGCGAGTCGCGCGGCGTTCAGCTCGCCTTCGGCGCCAACCTGGCGTTCGCGGACAGCAAGGGGTTGCAGGCCGCGGGGCTCGTCAACGTGGCGCATGGGAGCTTCACCGGGCTCCAGATGGGCGTCACCGCGAACCGCGCGGATGGGCTCATGTCCGGCATGCAGGCCGCCATCGGCATCAACGTGGCGCAGCGCTTGAGCGGCGTGCAGCTGGGCCTGTTCAACATGGCGGATGACGCCACGGGCGTGCAGGTGGGGCTGGTGAACGTGGGCGGCGTCATGCACGGGCTCCAGCTGGGCATGCTGAACATCGCGGACGACGTGACGGTGCCCATCGGCATCCTCAGCATCGTCAAGCGCGGCCGGCTGGTGGTGGAGCTGGCGGCGGACGACATCTCCCCGGTGAGCATGGGCCTCAAGTACGGCAACCAGCGCGTGTACGTGCTGGTGACGGCGGGCCTCAGCCCCTGGGCGCACAGCTACCGGCTGGTGACGATGGTGGGCATGGGCATGCACCTGCCCCTGGGCGCGGAGGAGCGCTACTCGCTCGACGCGGACATCGCCTACGGAGGCTGGTCTCCGCACATGTTTGGCTCGGGCCCGTCCAACTCGCTGTACCGGCTGCGCGCGGTGATGGCGTGGGAGCTCAAGCGCCGCTTCGCCCTCTTCGCGGGCCCGATGCTGCATTACTACCGCGCACCCCAGGAGGACGAGGACCGGGGAATCTCCTGGATGCCTCAGTTCGAGGTGGGCAGCGCCCGCATGCGCAACCGGATGTGGCCCGGGCTGGTGGTGGGCGTGCGCATCTGAAGCTCAGTCGTGCAGGCCCAGCGCGCCCTCCACGAGCTGGAGCGCGACGATGAGCACCAGCCCGGCGACGAAGCCGATGATGCGCTGCCGCGACTGGCCGCCGTGGCGCAGCTCCGGCAAGAGGTCCACCGCGCCGATGTACAAGAAGCTGCCGCCCGCGATGGCCAGCACCGTGCCGTTCAGCGACGGCAGCCAGTGCGAGCCCACCAGCACGCCCACGGCGCCCACCGCGGCGGTCAGCTGCACGCCCGCCAGCGCCAGGAGCGCGCGGCCCCGCTTCCAGCCCGAGGCGCGCAAGAGGGCGTAGTCCCCCACCTCCTGCGGCAGCTCGTGGACGATGACGGCCAGCGCCGTGGCCACGCCCGCGCGCGGGGACACCAGGAACGCGGCCGCCACCGCTGCGCCGTCCCCCACGTTGTGGAGCGCGTCCGACGCGAGCAGCGTGACGGGCAGGGTGGGCGGCCGATGCGCGTGCGCCTCGGGCTCACCGTGCGCGGGCGGGTGGGTGTGGTGGTGATGGCCCAGGCTCCACTCCAGGAAGGCCAGGGCCACGAAGCTGGCGAAGGCCCACGTGAAGGCCCGAGGGCCCTGGGCCTCGGTCGCCGCGGGCAGGAGGTCCAGGAACACGGCGCACAGCAAGGTGCCGGCGGCGAAGCCCACCAGCGCCGGGAGGTAGCGCTGCAACCAGCGCTCGGACAACACGCCGCCCGCGAGCCCCGCCAGCCCATCCAGCCCCACGGCGACGAAGATGAGCAGGGCGGGCGAGGCCATCAGCTCCCCAAGAGCCAGGTCAGCAGCGCTTGCGGCGCGTCCACGTGCACGAAGTGCCCGGCCTGGGGGAGTGTGGCCACGGGGCAGTCCGCGGCCTCCATGCGCGCGGCGTCCGCGTCCGTCACGTAGCGCGCGCGACCGCCCCGGATGCAGCGCGCGGGTGGGTGGACGGGGCGCTCCAGCGCGGGCCACAGGTCCTCGCCGTTGACGCGTCGGTGGAGCGCGCCCAGCGCGTCGCGGTCGAAGCGCCAGCGCACGCCGTCGCCGTCCGGCATGAGGTTCATGAGGAGCCAGTCCGCCAGCGGCTCGGAGAGGCCCCGGCCGGTGAGGTCCGCGCGCATCTCGCGGCGGTTCTCCGCGCGCGCGGGGGCGCGCAGCAGCACGTCCAGGACCTTGCCGCTCTCCGACAGGTCCAACGGCACCGGGCCCGGCCCGATGTCCAAGAGCGTGATGCTCGCCACCGCGTCCGAGGCGTGCAGGCTGGCCGCGAGCGTCACCCGGCCGCCCAGCGAGTGCCCCACCCAGTCCACCGCGCCCGAGATGCCGCGCGCGCGCAGCGTGTCCACCACGTCGCGCGCCATCGTGCTCAGGTCCGCGCCGGGCGGCAGGGCGGGGGAGCTGCCGTGGCCGGTGAGGTCGGGCAGGAGGAAGCGGCGCTCGGGCTGGGCCTGACTCCACGCCACCGCGAGCGAGCGCAGGTTTCGCCCCGTGCCCAGAAAGCCATGCAGCAACACCGTGGGCTGCTCGCCCGAACCCACCTCGAAGCACTCGAGGACCATGATGCCCGTCCACCTTTCCCTCGCGCCTTGACCCAGGGGCGCGCGGTGCCGCTTCATACCCCGAACGTCTTCCCCGTCGAGGCCCGAGCCATGCCCACCGTCTCCTTGTTGCTCCTCCTCCTGTCCGCCGCGCCCACGCCGGCCCCCGCGGACCCGAAGGCCGCCGTCGCCGCGGTGCTGGATGATTGGCATCGCGCCGCCGCCGTCGCGGACGAGGCGCGCTACTTCGGCCACTTCACGCCGGACGCCGTCTACCTGGGAACGGATGGGACGGAGCGCTGGACCCGGGACCAGTTCCGCGCCTGGGCCAGGCCCTACTTCGCCAAGGGCAAGGCGTGGAACTTCAAGGCCCGCTCGCGCAACATCTTCTTCTCCAAGGACGGCGCGGTGGCCTGGTTCGACGAGGCCCTCGACACGACGAACATGGGCCCCTGCCGGGGCTCGGGCGTGCTGGTGAAGGAGGGCGGTGTCTGGCGCATCGCCCAGTACAACCTCTCCCTCCCCATTCCCAACGAGCGCCTGGACGCGGTGCGCGCGCTCATCACCGCGCCCGCTCCCTGACGCGGGGGGAAGGCCGGCGGCACCCGAAGGCCGCCGGCCCTCACGTCAGCGGTTGCTCAGGCGCTGATTGAACAGCCACGTGTACAGCGACGGCATGGCGTAGGCGGTGTCCCACGTCGCGCCGCTGTGGCCCGCGTTGGGAATCGCGGTGGTCTGCATGGCGCTCGCGGCCACGCTGCACTGGGTGTCCAGCTTCGTCTTCGCGGCGGTGGAGGTGTCGGGCCCGGCGGAGCCGTCCAGCGCGCCGTTGAAGGCCCAGATGGGCATCGTCGCCAGGTTGCAGAGGTTGGTCATGTTCACCGGCGTGTTGGTGGCGGCGATGGGCACCAGCCCGCTGAACAGGCCCGGGTTGGCCGCGCCGAACTCCCAGGTGAAGTTGCCGCCGCCGCTGAGCCCCGTCAGGTAGACGCGATCCAGGTCCACCAGGTAGTCCTCCTTCATGCTCTGCAGCAGGGCCGCGATGGTGGGGGCCTGGAACCACGCGCTCCCGGTGCCTCCGGGCTTGTGGTAGTTCGGCGAGACGACGATGCCCTGGAAGGTGTCGCGGAAGTTGCTGTTGAGGAACTGATTGGCCAGGCCCTCCGGCGACGCGGCCACCTGGGTGTGGTCATTCGTGTTGAGCGTGTACCCGCCAATGCCGTGCAGGGCGATGATGAGCGGCCAGCGCTGCGTGCGGCTCAGGTTGTAGTCCTTGGGCAGGAACAGCGCGTAGGCGTGGGCCGGGTGGCGCACCGCCGTCTGGATTCCCGCGGGGCAGCTCAGCGCGGGCGCGGG
This sequence comes from Citreicoccus inhibens, assembly GCF_019039035.1. GTDB lineage: Bacteria > Myxococcota > Myxococcia > Myxococcales > Myxococcaceae > Citreicoccus > Citreicoccus inhibens. Next base: position 91,052 of record NZ_JAHNZT010000025.1, read on the forward strand.
CGCGGTGGCCGGCACCGCCATGGCCCGCAGCTCGCGCAGCCAGCAGTTGCCGCCCGTATCCAGGCACACGAAGCGCAGCTTCTCCGCGCGCACCGTCGACGCGAGCGTGAACGTCACGTTGACGGAGGTGTTGTTGGTGACCGCCGTGCCCGGCACCGTCTGCCAGCAACCGCCATTCCAGGCCTGGATTTCAAACGCCTTGGCCGCCGGGGACGAGTCGCCCCAGCTCAGCACCAATTGGAGGCTGCTGACGTCGAAGGCGCCCTGGAGGTCCACGCTCAACGACTGCCCCGCATAGCTCGCATAGCCGCTCGCCCAGCCCGTGGACGTGTTGCCGTCCACCGCGCGCGAGGCGGGGTGGCTCGCGTCGTACTGTGAATACGACGTCGCCGGCTTGTTCAGCGCCACGTTGGTGGGTGTCTCCAACCCCTGGTGCTGCTCGCCCAGCGCGACCTCCGTGTCCACGCCACATCCCGCCAGACCCATCAGCGCCAGCGCACCCCATACCTGTCGTCGGACCATGTCTGTAATTCCTTCCATGTTGTCGGTTATGTCTCGACTTGCTTCGAATCAAGGAAAACACGGTCCGTGCAGGTTGTGAAGCGGGAGACGCGGGGCGGGAGCGCGGAGGGAGAACCTAGGAGGTGGGCGCGAGAGGGCTGTGAACCAGCGCGCCTCGCGCCGCGACCTCGGGGCAGGTGTTGGGAGCGGGGCACGTCAATCACTTTGCCCTGCCGCCCCTCCTGGCGCGGCGTGTGAGGGGCTCGTGACCTGGAGCCTCGCGGGCGTGACGTCGCGGAGCCCCCTCACAGCGACCTGTCATCTGCGTGTTGGAGTTCCATGAGAAGACAATGGGTGTGCTTCGCGGTCGTGTCCGGTCTCTGCTTCGCTGTCGCGGCGGGGCTCACCGCGCCCACGGGCCTTGGCTCGGAGGCCCTGATGGGCCTCGGCGCCGAAGGGGGAGTGGGGGAGGAAGTTTTCGAGCAGGAGCAGGCCGGCGTGGCGGGCGTGCCCCTGGTCATCTATGCGGATGCGCTGGCGCCTGGCTGGACGGACCGCTCCTGGGCCACACATGACCTGGGCGCGCTGTCGCCGGTGCAGGCGGGAAATCGTTCCATTTCGGTGACGTTCGGCCCGCGCGCGGGGCTCTACTTCCGCAGTCCGGGTCTCTCCACCGTGGGGCGCAACGTCCTGCAGTTCCAGATTCACGGGGGAGGGACGTTCAGTCCGCCGGTGACGCTCAGCGCGTACTCGTCCAAGACCGCGTCGCCCGTGCCGGTGGAGTTGGGGGCGTACTGTGACGACGGCGTCGTCCTGGCGGACACCTGGACGCGCTGCCGCGTGCCCCTGGCGGTGCTGGGCGCGGACGATGCGCGGCTGGATGGTCTGCTGTGGATGGAGTCCGAGGGCCGCGCGCTGCCCGCCCTGTTCGTGGACAGCATCGAGCTGACCTTCGTGGCCCCCTCTCCGCCCGCGCAGGTCGCCGCGGCTGTCTCGGGCACCGCCATCAACGTCACGTGGAGCGCCGTCACGGGGGCCACGGCCTACGGCGTGTATCGCGCCTCGGGGCCGGCGGGCCCGTTCACGCGCATCGCCACCGTGTCCGCGCCGACGGCGTCCTACCGAGACACGTCCGTCTACACCGGCCTCACGTACTGGTACGCCCTCTCCGCCTCGAACGCCTCGGGAGAGGGGACGCGCTCCCAGGTCGTCTCCGCGTCGGTGCCCGCGGGGAACACCACGATGACGTGGATCTACCGCGACAGCATGGTGAGCCCATGGCGCGATGACACCGTGGCGCCGCACTCCCTCACCAACCCGCAGCCCGTCGCGGCGGGCCGCTACTCCATCTCCGTCACGCTGGGGCCGTCCCAGGCGCTCGTCTTCTCCCATCCGGGCCTGTCCACGCTCAACCAGACGGCCCTCGTGTTGCGCGTGGACGGCGGCAGCGGCGGCGGCGGCGCGCTCGTGCGGGTGCGCGCCCAGGTGAACGGCGCCTGGACCGATGGCGTCCTCCTGGGCCCCACCTGCGTGGGCGGTTCCATCCCCGCCAACGCGTGGACGTCCTGCCGGGTGCCCCTGACGTCGCTCGTGCCCGCGAACGCCACCCTCACGGGCATCGAGTTCCAGGAGACGCGTGGCCAGACGCTGCCCACGCTCTACTTCGACGAGGTGGGCGTGGAGGGCAAGCAGGGGGTGTTCGTGTCCGTGTCGCCCGCGAGCCTCACGCTGCAGGCCGGGCAGACGGGCCAGTTCACCGCCACGGTGGCGGGCAGCACCAACACGGCGGTGACGTGGTCCGTGCAGGAGGGCGCGGCGGGCGGCGCCGTCACCGCGGCGGGCCTGTACACCGCGCCCGTGACGGCGGGCACCTACCACGTGGTCGCCACCAGCCAGGCGGACCCCAGCAAGAGCGCGTCCGCCACCGTCACCGTCACGCCGTCCTCGCCGGGCGGCAAGCTCTGGGTGTCGGGTTATTACACGGGCTGGAACGTGGACCTGTATCCACCGGAGAAGGTGGACTTCAGCGCGCTCACCCACATCATCGTCGGGCGCGTCACGCCCAATGCGGATGGCACGCTGAACACCAAGTTCGACAATGACAACGGCCAGCAGATTGCTCGCACGCTGTCCACACGCGCCCACGCCGCCGGACGCAAGGCCATCATCATGATTGGCGGCTCGGGCGAGCACGATGGGTGGGTGGGCGCGGCCAAGGCCGCCAACCGCGCCAGGTTCGTCCAGAACCTGCTCAACGCCATGGACACGTTTGGCTATGACGGCCTGGACATCGACTGGGAGCCCATCAATCCGGAGGACAAGCCTGACCTGCTCGCGCTCGTGCAGGCGCTGCGCGCGGCCCGGCCCAACATGCTGCTCACCATCCCCATTGGCTGGGTGAACGCCAACTTCCCGAGCGACGCGGACCCATGGTTCGTGAACCTCGTTCCTCTCATGGACCAGCTCAATGTCATGTCCTACGAGATGATTGGTGTCTGGGATGGGTGGATCTCCTGGTACACGTCCGCGCTCCAGGGGGAGGCCGGCAACCATCCGTCCTCCGTCAAATCCAGCCTGGAGGCCTGGGCCGGCGCCGGCATCCCCAAGGCGAAGCTGGGCATGGGCATCCCCTTCTATGGCCTGGCCTGGAGACACATCACCGGGCCCTATCAAAACTTCACCAACTGGTCCGACTATGTGGGCGGGGACAACTCCTTCACCTACGAGAAGATTTCCCGCTTTGCCCCCACCGGAACATACCACTGGGACGATGCGGCCAAGGCCAGCTATCTGACCTTCACCACGCCGGTGGAGGACGGCACGGTGCGATGGATTACCTATGACAGCCCTCAGGCCATCGCCGCCAAGGGCGCTTTCGCGCGCTCCCAGGGCTATGGCGGCACCATCATCTGGACCCTCAATCAGGGATGCATCAATCCCACCACTGGCGCCAATCCACTGCTGGACGCGGTGAAGGGGGCCTTTCTGCCGTGACGCAGGGTTTCAGGCAATTCATGTCAAACGGGTGCATCGGCGGCGGGTCATGACAATCCTATGAGTCTCAATTCACCGACTCAGGAGGCCCTTTGCCCAACTTCATCCGAGACAACACTCCGCTGTCCACGGACCCCGATGCACTCCGCAACGCGCTGTTGGATGTCCGCACGGTCATTCGCTCGGATATTGATGTAAAGAACTACGGCGCCGTCGGAGATGGCATCGCGGACGATACAAGTGCCATCCAGGCGGCATTGGACGCGGCGCAGAACGCGGGGCCCTCGGCGGAAGAGGCGAACGCGGCGGTGAGGCTCCCCGCGGGGCGCTACCGCATCACCCGGCCCCTGCGGATGCGCCGCAGCTATCTGCGGATGCATGGGGATGGCAAATCCCTGACCACCCTCATCAACGACGGACTCGGGCCCGCCATCTACATCAGTGATGGCGTGGCACCCACCATGCCGCTCGTGTCGCCCCTGGCGCTGGGGCCGGGGCTGGCGCTCGATATGTTCAGCCGACGGGAGACGTACTCGCTGAACCTGCGCGAGCTGCCGTCCATGGACCTGGATGGGTTGCCCCAGTTCTCCGTGCAGTGCTACTTCCGCCCCAAGAAGATCATCAACGCGCAGATGATCATCTCGTCCTGGGGGAGCCTGGGACGGGCGCCGCCCACCCGGCGCGCTTTCGTGCTGAGCTGTGGTGACTTCGACAACCTCCATCCCGGCTGTGTGTCATTCAAGCTCACGGTGGGCGGGCAATACCTGACGGCGCGCACGGCGGACTACACGCTCCAGGTGGAACGGACGTACCACCTGGAGGCCAGCTATGACGGCGTGATGATGCGCGTCTTCGTGGACGGGAAGTTGTTGGCGTGGACGCCCGCGACGGGGACGCTGAACCAGGAGCCCTGGGAGGACGTCATCCTCGGCGGGGCGAGCTACTACTTCCCGCAGTCACCGCCGCAGACGGAGCAGGCGTATGGCTATCTGGACTCGGTGCACCTGAGCCGGGTGGCGCGCCACACCGCGGCCTTCCCCATCCCCACGCGAAAACACGTCGCGGACGCGGACACGCTGGCCCTGCTCAACTTCGACGGGCAGGCGGACGGGCTGATGCAGGTCCAGGTGGGCGCCGCCGCCCGAGGCTTCGTGCCGGTGATGAACAGCGCCTACGAGGGGGGCCTGGTGCGGGTGGAGGTGAGCGACCTGCGCATCGCCAAGGGCAACGGCATCTACGCGAGGCTGTGTGTCTCCGTGCTGGTGGAGGACGTCATCTTCCTCAGCACGCGCTACGGCATCCGCCTGACCAACAATTGCTATCTGAGTCGCGTGCAGCGGGTGTCCATCTTCGGGGGGGTGGGGACGATATTTGGAATCTCCGTGGAGAACTCGGGCGTCACCCGGCTCCAGGACATCGACACCAAGGTCCCCAACTTCCCCATCATCGTGGCCGAGTGCTCGGTCATCCTCGACAACATCTACAACGGCAACGGCATCTACAACCTCTACCTGGTGGGGAGCCTGGGCGGGGCCATGAGCGTGGACATGCGCTTCGTGGTGCTCACCGACGAGGACTTCGGCTTCTCCAATCCCCGGCGGCGCGGGGTGATGTACGCGCAGGACCTGGTGAGCCTCTCGGCCACCAACTGTACCTTCGAGGCCCTGTCGAGCCCCGACACACCCATCATCGACATCCGGCCGGGCTCGGGGGCGTATGTCTTTACCGGCAGCACCTTCAACCCCAGCCGCGCCGGGCCCCGCGCGGAGGTGTTCCGTCTGCCCACGGAGGGGCTGCCAAACCCTGTCATCCGTCCCATCAAGGTATTGGCCCCGGGCAACTGGAAGCAGCTGCCCCTGACGTGGTCTCAAACGCCGGGCGCGGTGTCGGTCGAGGATGGCAGCTCGGCCACCAATGTCCGGGGACTGTCTGCGGGGGACACGGCGTCCAGCAACTTCTCGGGCACCGCGCTGGTGCCTCCGGGGAGCGTGGAGGTGGCGGTGGTGTTCCCCCGGCCGGAGCTGGACGCGGCCTACCGCATCATCGCCACGGCCAACGCGGCGGGCGCGCCCTTCGTCACCCAGAAGGCCGCCACGGGCTTCACGCTCAACCTCACCAATGAGGCGGACCAGCCGGTGAGCGTGGACTGGCTGCTCTTGCGCTGACGCCTCGCGCCACGCCAGGGGGACTCCTCCGCCCAGGCTTCCGGGAGTAGACAGCGGACATGTCCGCTCTGCTCGACCTGGGAGTCCACCGAGGCCAAGACGTCCGTTGTCCGGGCTGCGTGCGCTTCATCCCTCCTGGCGTCTCCTGTCCGCACTGCTTCTGTGGCGCGGTGCCCCCCGAGGACTATGGGGCGGCCCGAGAGCTGCTGCGCGCGGGGGTGGACCGCTTCGCGCTCGCGGACCGCGTGGCGGCGTTGGCCGCGGAGCCTCGCGCGGAGCTGAGGCGTCGGTATGCGGCGCAGTGGGCGCGCGTGCGGCGCGTGGTGGAGGTGGCAGAGCGGCTGGAGTCCGGGCTCCTCCAGCGCGGCTTCACGGCCGCTCAGGAGGATGGGTGGGCCGCGATGCTGCCGCTCGACCTGGGGGTGCTCGACGAGCTCCTGGGGCCACCGGGGCCCTGGCCCGACACGCCGGAGTTGCTCTGGCGCAAGGCCCCGGACCTGGGCGTGCGCTCGCTGGCGGCGCTCGTGCTGGTGCACCAGGGGCGACCGGAGCCGGACGTGCTCGCCACGGTGCGCGGGCTGTTGGAGCAGGACGGGCTCCTGGGGCTGGAGGCGATGCTGGCGCTGACGCGCTGGAAGGTCTGGCCCTGGGCGCGGATGTCCTCCGCGGGGTGCGAGCGCGTCCGCGTGCTGTCGCTCGCGCTGCTGGAGCACGCGGCGCTGGGGCCGCGCGCGGCGGTGGCTTGGGTGCGTGCCACTGAGGAGCAACCCACTGGCGGGGTGCTCCAGCGCCTCCGCGAGGGACTGCGAGACGCGGCGGACGCGGACCTGCGCTTCGAGTGCGCGCTGTGCCTGGAGGACGCGGAGGGGCTGCGGGAAGGACTGATGTCGAGCGACTTGGAGACGGTGTCCCAGGCGCGGCGGCGGCTGACCGCGCTGGGCTCGCGGTGGTTCTTCGCGGACGTGGCGCTGACGGGGGACGCGCAGGCCGCCAAGGACATGCTGGCCGAGCTGCCCTCGCCCACGCCCCCGGAGGCGCTCGCGGCGTTGCTGGCGGTGTCGGCGCGCACGCCGGGCGCGCTGGCGGATCGGCTGCTGCGATTGGCGGAGCGAGCGCCGTTGGTATTGCTTCCGCCGGACGCGCAGGCGCGCTGGGCGGAGTGGGCGCTGTCGGTGCTGCCGGGGTTGCCGGGCGAGGTGGCCCTGCGCTTCGTGGACTGGGCGGGCACTGCTCCGAAGGAGCATGGCCACTCGCTGCCGGACATGGAGGCGGTGCGCGCCTTCGTGGAGGCCGCCGCCGAGGCCCTGTCGAATGACGCGCTGGAGGCCCGCGCGAAGGCGATGGATGGCATCGGTTTCCGGCGCTTCCTCCTGCTAGCGGAGCCCGCGCAGGCGCGGCTGCTGAATGTCTGGGCGCGAGATGAGGACTGCGCGGGCCCCTTGCTGATGGCGTTGATGTCATTGCCGTCGTGGGCGGACCGGGTCGTGGAGGGGTGGCGGGAGCGGGTCCCACGGCTGTGGGTGTCCGTCTGGGAAGGGCCGGGCCAGGAGGACGTGGTGGCGCCACTGCACGAGGCGGTGCGCGCCTGGAGTGGAGGCACCGGGCGTGAGGCGTTCATCGACACGGTGTGGGCGCGCTTCCGCTCTCATCCGGAGGAGCGTGAGCGATTGCTCGCGGCCTTCGCTCCGTGGCGGGACGCGCTGTGGGAGCGGCAGGTGGCGGAGGAGCCCGACGCGGTGGCGCGCTTCCGGGCGTGGGGGCGCGTGGACCCGATGGGGTTGGATCGACAGGTGTCCTTGCTGGTGCAGAACGCTCCGGCCGCGGACCTGCCGCGCCGGCTCGCGGAGGTGTGGCCCGCGGCGGAGGAGGCCATCGCTCGGCGCCCGCGCACGGCCGCGCTGGCGGTGTTCACCGCCGCGTGCGCGCTGGGCAATGCGCTGGGCGTGGAGGAGCAGGATGCCGTGCTGTTGCCCGAGGCGCGGCGACTGCGCGCCTGGTTCCCCGGCTTCGCGGAGCGGGTGCATGAGACGCCCGTGCCGCCAGAAGAGTCGGGCTTCGTCAGTGACTTCGCGGAGGAGACGCGGCCTCGGCTCCAGTGGATGACCGAGTACGAGGAACGCCGGCTCGCGGACGCGTCCCGTCGCGAGGAAGCGGAGTTGATGCGGCGCGTGACCGAGTCGCGGCTGCGCGACCAGGAGCGGCAGGCGGAGGCCCGCCGTCTGGAATTGGAGCAGCAGTCGAGAGCCGCGCGTGAGCGATTGGTGGGAGAGATGGTGGCCGCGCGCCAGGAGTGGGGGCGGCGGATGGCGGCCATGCGGAGCGGAGCGGAAGCCCCGGGCCTCCCGTTCGATTCCCCGACCTCCACGCGCGGCCCGGACGCGGGCGACGATGAGGGAATCCTCGCGCGCCTGCGCCCTCAGATAGAGGGCAAGTCGCTGGACGCGGAGGTCCACTTCCCTGGCACGCCCCTGCCCACGGTGTGGCACTACGTGCGTGTCCTCAAGGCGCTGGGGATGAACCCGGATGCGCTGCGGGTGCTCCAGGCCGCGGGGCTGGAGCCGCAGGCCTGGGCGCAGCACGCCCTGGCCTGGGGACAACTCGTCACGCACCGCAAGGACCTGGCCGCGCGCATGGTCGAACTGCTGATGGCGTCCTGGGAGTGACCTCCGCTACTGCGCGGTGGCGCCGCCGTCGATGACCATCTCCGAGCCGGTCACCATCTTCGACTCGTCCGAGGCGAGGTAGACGATGGCGTAGGCCACGTCATCCGGTTCACCCAGTCGGCCCAGGGGAATGCCTCGCACCATGCGCGCGCGCGCCTCGACGGGCTTGCCCGAGGCCTGGGCCAGGGCCTCCACCATCGACGTCTCCACGAAGCCGGGATGGATGGAATTGACGCGGATGCCGTAGCCCTTCTGCGCGCAGCGCAGCGCCACGGACTTGCTCAACAGCCGCACGCCGCCCTTGGCGGACGAGTACGCCGGAACGCCCGCCATGCCCACCAGTCCTCCCACGGAGGAGATGTTGATGATGGAGCCGCCCTCTCCGTGACGGCGCATCGCGCGGATGCCGTGCTTGCACCCGAGGAAGGTGCCGTCCAGGTTGACGGCGTGCACCAGCCGCCACTCGGCCAGGGACAGCGTCTCCACGTCCTTGGGGATGCCCATGCCGGCGTTGTTCACCAGCACATCCAACCGGCCGAAGCGCGCCAGGGTCTGCTCCATGGCTTGCTCCCACTGCTCCTCGCGCGTGACGTCCAGGGATACGAAGAGGCCCGAGTCACCCAGTGACTCGGCCACCTGCCGCCCCTCGTCCTCGCGCCGGTCCGTCACCACCACGCGAGCGCCCTCGCGCGCCAGCAGCCGTGCCGCCGCCGCGCCCAGTCCGCCCGCCGCGCCGGTAATCAGGGCGACCTTGCCTTCGACTCGCTTCATGATGTCTGTCCTTGGGTGAGTGCGCGCGCTCAGGTCGCGGGGTTGGGGGTGAGGATGACCTTGCCGTTGCGGCCTTCCTCCATCGCACGCTGGAGCGCGTCGTGGATGCGCTCCAGCGGATAGGTGCCGTCCACGGCCGTCTGCAACGTGCCCACGGACATCAGCTCCGCGAGCCGGGCGAAGGTGGCGTTCTGCTCCTCGCGCGAGGCGTTCCGCATCCAGCGCACCAGCCAGAAGCCTCGCAGGGAGATGTCCTTGAAGATGGAGGCCGCCGCGGACAGCTTGGGGCCCTTGCCGCTCATGGCGCCGTAGTTCACCACCACGCCGCCCGTGGCCAGCGAGTCGCCCAGTCGTCGCGTGGAGTCTCCGCCCACCGCGTCGATGCCCAGGCGTACCTTGGCTCCGTTCGTGGCGCTCTTCACCTGCTGGGGCAGCTCGTCCGTGTCGGTCAGCACCACGTCGGCGCCCTGGGCCTTGAGTTCGGCGGCCAGGGACTCGCGGCGCACCACGTTCACCGTCTTCACGCCCATCACCTGCGCCAGGGTGATGAGGTAGCGCCCCACCGCGGAGTTGGCCGCGTTCTGGATGACCCAGTCGCCGGGCTGGAGCGTCACGAACTGCCGCAGCATGAGGTAGGCGGTGGGTGGGTTGATGGCCATCATCGAGGCTTGGATGAGGTCTAGGCCCGGCGGCACGGGTAGCAGCTCGGCCGCCTTCGCGGTGAGGTGCGTGCGCCACGTGCCCGCGCCGGTGGGCAGGAACACCAGGTCGCCGGGGGACACCGCGTCCGAGTCCTCCACCTCGACGACGCGGCCCACGCCCTCGTTGCCGGGCGTGGCGGGCAGCTTGGGCAGCATGCCGTACTCGCCGGTGAGGGTGAGCAGGTCCGAGGGATTGATGGGCGTGGCGAGCACCGCCACCCGCGCCTCGCCGGGCTTGAGGGCCTCGCGCGCCTCGTCCACGAGCTGCGCCACGTCCATGGGGGGCCCGAAGGCCGAGAACCGCACCGCTTTCATGTGTCGCTCCCGCGTTCGTCCTGCCGTCGCGGGACGCACCCTAGCCACCTTCGTCGCGGCTGCCGAGCCGCGCGCACCGCGTTCACCGCGCGACGTTCCCACCCGGACGTGCGGGCCCGGGGGGAGGTGCTCCGAGCCCCAGGGCCCTGCGCGCTGTCCTCCAGGCGACGGCCCGGGCGGACCGAGGTCGCGCGTTCAGGGTCCCCCCTCGTCAGGGGCGGTGAGGCTGCGCACCTTCACCACGACCCCGGGGGCCGGGGGCGCGATGGGCGAGGAGGGCGACGGTGAGAGACGCGCGCCAGGACGCGGCCGTGGTCGGGCCCGCGATAGGCGAGGCGGAGCCGGGGCGAGCGCTGTTCGGTGGCTCCTGGCGACTCCGGCTCATCGTGGGCATCAGGATCCTCTTCGCGCTGCTGGGCCTGGGCATGCTGGCCATGTTGGTGCACCGCGCGGGCCCGAGCGAGCTGGGGCTCGCGCTGAAGGAAGCCGCGCCGTGGTTGCCCTGGGTCGCGCTCATCGAGGTGGGACGGCAGGCGTTGGATGCCTCGGCCACCTGGTTGGCGCATGGACCTCGCGCGCGCCTCATCCCGGTGTCGGTGCTGGCGCGCGCGCAGCTCATCGGCACGGCGGTGTCCAGCATGGCGCCCGCGGGCCGGGCCGCCGCCGAGGCCACCAAGGCCGCGCTCGTCACGCCCTACACGGGAGGCGCGGCGGCCTCATCCGCGGCGGCCACCGCGCAGGCCGCGTCACTGGGCGCGGGCGGGCTCATCTCCTTCCCGTGCGCGTACGCGTCCTTCCTGATGACGGGGAACTCTGCCTTCACCATCGCCATGCTCATCCACGGCACGGTGCTCTTGCTCACCTCGTTGGGCGTGCGCGCCTGCATGCGGGCGCGGAAGTTGGGCGCGTGGCTGCGTCGGAGGCGCAAGCGTTGGGCCTCGCAGACGGAGGTGTTCCAGGATTCGGCGTGCTCGGGCCCGTTGCTGCCGTGGCGTCCCATGCTGGCCTTCATGTGCAGCCGCTCGCTCCAGGTGATGCAGTACGCGGTGCTCGCGCACGCGGTGGGCATCAACGCGAGCGCGGTGCAGGCGCTCTTCGCGCAGGGCCTCTACCTGGTGGCGCTGGCGCTGGGGTCGCTCGTGCCGGGGCAGGTGGGCGTCACGGACGGAGCGTTCTCGCTGGCGGCGGGCGCGCTGGGCACCACCACCGCGCGCGCCATGTCCATCGCGTTGCTCGCGCACACGGTGCAGGCGGGCTTCGTCCTGGCCGGTGCGCTCACGCCGCTGGTGTGGAGGCCCCGACGCCCGTCACCGCCGCGCTCGTCACCCGCACCGGCGTGCCGCTGAAGGCTGCGTTGCCGCTGACCGCGTCGAGGGCGAGGTCATCGGTGAGGTCGTTGATGCTGACGCCCGCGTGCTGGGCGGCGACTGTGAGGCGGATGCCCGGTCGTTGATGGCCGTAGCCGTGAGGCAGGCTCACCACGCCCGGCATCACGTCATCCGTCACCTCCACCGGTACCGTGACGTGGCCCACGCGCGAGGTGACGAGCGCTTCTTTGCCCTCGACGAGTCCCAGCCGCGCGGCGTCCTCGGGGTGCACCATCAGCGTGCAGCGAGGCTTGCCCTTCACGAGGCCCGGCGTGTTGTGAAGCCAGGAGTTGTTGTCGCGCAGGTGACGCCGACCGATGAGCAACAGTTCACCATCGCGCGGCGAGGACACGCGCGCTTTGGGGAAAGTCTCACGCAGTCGTCGCAGGTCCGCGACCAGGGGCTCGGGAGCGAGCCGGATGCGATGGTCCTTGTGCTGAAGCCGCTGCGGGAGGCTGGGCTTGAGCGGGCCCAGGTCCACGCCGTGAGGCTTCTCACGGAGCTGAGCCAGGGTGAGGCCCTGACGGAATGGGCGGAAGCGCGCGCCATATGGGCCCATACGCAGGCCCACGTCGAGCAGACGCTCGGGCCCCAGTCGCTTGAGCGCGTGGTACGCGAGCGTGTCCTTCAGCCGAGTCCCGTGGCGCAGCATGTCCAAGCGGTGCTTCAGCTCCAGGTGGATGCGCCAGTCCTCGAGCGAATCCGGCCCGGGTGGGAACAGAGGCGGAGCGTAGCGAGCGGTGTTGCGCACGGCGAGCATGTGGAAGGCGAGGTCGTAGTGGCCGCGCTCCAGCGGTGACACGGGCGGCAGGATGTAGTGCGCGTGGCGCGTCGTCTCGTTGAGGTACGGGTCGATGCTCACCATGAAGTCGAGCCGCTCCAGCGCGCGTTCGAGCTGAGCCCCATTGGGCGTGGACAGCGCGGGATTGCCCGCCACGGTGACGAGCGCGCGGATGCGCCCCGGGCCTTCGGTGAGAATCTCCTCGGAGAGCACGGCCACGGGCAGCTCACCAGCGAACTCAGGCAGGCCACGCACGCGACTCTTCCATCGCCCGAGGCTGCCGCGTCCCAATCCAAGCGCGCGAGGCCCCCCCACCAAATCAAAGGCAGGGCGAGTGAAGAGGGCGCCGCCCTCGCGATCCAGGTTGCCCGTCACGACATTGAGGACGGTGATGAGCCATTGGCAGAGGGCGCCGAAGGGCTGGGTGGACAGGCCCATGCGGCCGTAGCAGACGGCCCCATCCGCGGCGAGGAAGTCACGGGCCAGCGCACGCAAGGTGTTCGCGTCCACGCCGGTATGCGGAGCGACGTGCTCGGGCGTGAAGTCGCGGACCTGTTCGCGCACGACATCCAATCCATCCACGAACGCCGCGAGCCGTCCCAGTCGCGGCGGGTTCTCCACGAGGGCCACATGGAGCAAGGCGAGGAGAGCGAGCGCATCGGTACCGGGGCGGATGAAGACGTGTTGGTCCGCGATGCGAGCGGTCTCGGTGCGGCGCGGATCCACGACGACGACGCGACCGCCGCGTTGCTGGATGGCGCGCAGGCGAGCACGGACATCGGGCGCGGTCATCATGCTGCCATTCGAGGCCAGCGGATTGGCGCCGAGGATGAGCATGTACCGGGTGTGGTCGATGTCTGGGATGGGCACGAGGAGTTGGTGCCCGAACATGAGATAGGCGGCGAGTTGGTGCGGGAGTTGATCGACGGACGTGGCGGAGAATCGGTTGTGCGTGTGAAGGGAGCGCACCAGCTCGGGCGCGAACATCATGGCGCCGAGGTTGTGGACGTTGGGATTGCCCAGATAGACGCCGACGGCGTTGTTGCCATGCTCGCGTTGCAGGGCATAGAGCCGATGGGCCACATCATCGAGCGCCTCATCCCAGCCCACCGGCTCCCAACCCGAGGCGGTTCGGCGCATGGGTTGGCGAAGGCGGTCGGGGTCCTCGTGCAGGTCACGAAGCGCGAGGGCCTTGGGGCAGATGTGGCCGCGGCTGAAGGGGTCCTCCTCATCGCCACGGATGGAGTGGACGCGGCCGTCGCGAACCTCGATGCGAATGCCACACATGGCCTCGCAGAGGGTGCAGGCACGGAAGTGGACCTGGGGCTCGGAGGAAGAGGGCATGCCGCCACTCTATGCCGACCTCGCTGGCATGTGCTGTCGAGAGAGGTTTCAGGGGTGGCCTTTGATGGCAGCGTCTACATTGCCTGCCATCTCCTTGACGCACACCTGGGGCGGAACTGTTCTTTGTGTTGCATTCGTTCCCGCAGGCCTGACTCTCGGCGAGAGGACCTCTCGGTGTGGAGGCCGCGAGTCCGGTCTTGATGCTCACCGAAGAGGTCCAGGCGCCGAGCGCCCGCCAATCTCCGGGAAGCGCTCATAGCCTCGCAAGAGCGCTTCCAGATGAGTGGGGTTGTCCAGGTCGAGCGGTGCGTCCGTGAGCTGCACGACCCATCCGCCCGATGCCGAGCGCTGCGAGCGCGAAAGCAGGTCCGTGTCCCGCGCCAGGTCCGGGAACCCGATGGCGCGTGCCGCAGCCTCAGACCAGTAGTTCAGCCATCCGAGGTAGTAGGGAACTTCGGGCGAGTGGATGTGCTCGAAGAGCTTCAGGGCGGGCAGCCCCCGGCGTGGAGCCGGTGGCCCTTCGAGTGTAGGGGCTGTCTGATACGCGATGTCCACCGCGGCATCGTGTGGCGTCGCACGCCCCCAGAACGCGCCTGTGCCCTCCGCTACGCGCCCCAGCATCTCCGCCGCTGCCGCGATGACCGCCGCATCGAGCGGCAGCTTCGCATGGACCTCGAACAAGGCCTGACCGCCAGGGCTGAACAGTCCCGAGTTTTCCCTCCCCATCACTGTCACGGGGGAGTTCTCGTCCCCGTTGCACACCAGAGGGAATCCTCCGTTTTTGATCTTTTCTGCGAGCCACGCGTCGCGCTGTGCCAGCGCAGCAAGTCGTCGCCCCCCGGTCACCCGCCACGCTAGATGCAAGCCAGGGAGCGCCTGTTCCATCCCATGAACAGCCGCGAGTGCGCGCGAGTCGTTACCCGCGAGGGCAGGCGCGTAGACGGTCAGAACGAGGCGATCGGGTGTGGTCATCGTTTGCATCCCGTGACGACGATCTTGAGGGAGGGAACAATGGCGAGCAACGCGTCTTTGTGCGCTTGGGTGCTCACCCCCATAACGAAGTCATAGCCACATGCCGCCGCGGCTCTGCGCTCCCTTTCTATTTGCGCCAAGTCCTTCTCGACCTCCCGCTCCCGGATGAAGTCCGGGTACGTATCAAATCGGTGGGTCTTGATCTCCCACAGCGCGCGCACGCCGACCTGCAGCGCATCAAAGCGCTCGCCGCCCACGATGACGTCCATGCCGAGGTAGCGGTTGGGTGGAAACTTATCGGCGCACTCGTTATGCGGGGCGTCCGCGCCCGCGTGCGGCACAGGGATGGGTTCGCACGTTGGACGGCGCGGCTTGATTTCAGGCGGTGGTGGGAAGAAGTCTCCGGTGCGTGAGCCCTTTGGCGTGGGTTCTCTCTCCGTCACGGGTTCATGCTCACCGGATGGTCGTGCTTGCGGCTTGGGCTGCGCGCGCCCGCGGGATGCGTTTCGGTGATAAGCATCAATCCCCTCTTGGATGGCGGCTGCCACGACCACCGCTCCAATCACGACCACGGCACCGGCAACGAGCTCGGGTGCCGCGAAGACACAAAGGGCCATGGCGGCGGGACCTGCTGCATCCACCGAAGCGAGGGCGCATTTTCTGGTGATGTCCCGAAACCTGACCCTGTCGCGCTCGAGCGCGTGAAAGCACCGTTCCGCCAGAACGGGCCATTCGTTGGCGGCTTCATGCGCCACGCAGTGGCCGTTGTCTGTCCACGGCAACTTTGCTGCCCGCTGAAAGTTGTCGAGCCGCGGGTCTCGGGCCGGTATCTCTCTTGGGCTCGGCGCCGACGTAGCGCAGCCCGAGAACAGGAGCAGCAGCACGAGTGTGATGCAGTTTCGGAAACGCATGACCACCGCCTGTCTTCAAGCGTGGGTGTTGCGACCCTTCGACTCTGGAGTATTTCCGCTCGCATTGTCACCAAGGGCGCGAGTGATGGCCTTGGCGCCACCGCCCGAAGGACTTCGCTTCATTCCCGTGGCGCAGTGGAATGACGCTTCGGCCTTCCGCTCGTGAGGGGTGGGCCGAGCCCCAGGGTTGAAGTGCTAGAAGGTCCCCGCGAAGCACACGCTTCACGACGGACCTTGTCGCTCGCTTGTCCATCTGGCGCGATGTCCCGTCCACGCTGGGGAGGCGAGGTTTTGGTGAGTGAGGGACACGAGGCTCGGGTGGTACAGCGGCTCGCGGAGCTGGGCCTCCGTCCGGACGAAGCCCACTTCACGGACGGACGCGTAGACCGGGTCTTGCTCGAGGTCGACCGCGCGCCTGGCGTGTACGCGCGCCTCGCGCATCAGGAGCCTCTGCGCGAGCTGTTTCTCCGGGTGGACCTTGGTGGCAGCGAGCAAGCACTGCGGCAAATGCTCACCGAACTCCAGACTGTGGGGTTGTCCTCTTCCTTGGAACGCATCGTCATCGACCGGCGCGACTACTGGGACGCCATTCGGGACGACGCGTTGGTCATTCAGCGCCAGGACGGAGACGTCATCCGGCTCGACCTCGAACTCGTGGACTTCGAGCGCCTCGACTCAGGGCTCGAGTTGCTGGGCGCGGCCCTGACGACGCTCGACACGCAGCGGCTGGACACGATGGCGCTGCACGTTTCGGGGCATGGGCCCACGGACATGCGACGGCTCCTCGACGTGCTGGAACAGGCAGGTCCACGGCCTTCACTGCGGACCTGGACCCTGGGGTACGCCTCGGCCTTCTCCAGGACTGGATTCAGTGGATCCGCTTGGACGCGCTGGGCTCGCTCCTGTCCCTCTACCCAGGCCTGCGAACCCTGGTGCTCCCCATGGCGGAACTCCAGGCGGAACGCATCGAACACTCCGAGCTGCGCGAACTCTTCCTGCACTGGTTGGGCGCGACCCCCTTCGGGCCTGCGGACCTGTCCGCGTGGAAGAAGTCGCCCGTGTCCAAGGCCGGGGGACTTCAGTTCCTCCGCGACGCGCGCCTCCCGAGACTCGAACGCCTGGGCATCGACTGTCAGTTCGACTGGTACGTGGGATGGACTCCCGAGGACCTCGTGCCGCTCGCGCAGGCCGAGGGACTCGCGGGGCTCCGTCACCTGGAGCTGCGCTACTGCGCTCTGGGCGAAGCGCTCTGCGAGGCACTCATCCACGCGCCCTTCGCACCCCAGTTGGAGGTCATCGACCTGACCGGTACGGAGCTGACCGACGCGAGCGCGCGCCTCCTCGCGAACGCGTCCACGCTCTCCCACGCGAAGCAACTCATCTGCTCCCAGGATGACGTGTCACCCGCGTCCTGGGCCGCGCTCACGGAGCGCTATCGCATCACGGAGCCTCGATAGCGCGCCCGTGCGGCACGCGCGTTCGCCTGCGCCAGACTCCCGAGGTCCGAGAGCCTGGCCCGCCCGCGCTCCAGACCTCAGCGCAGCGCCTCCGCCGGCTCCACGCGCGAGGCGCGCCTCGCGGGCAGGTAGCTGGCCAGCACGGCCATGAGCACCAGCAGCACCGCGCCGCCCGCGAGCACCAGCGGATCGCTCGCGTCCACGCCGAAGAGGACCCGCTGGAGCACCCGGCCCAGCGCCAACGCGCCGACCAACCCGAGCCCCACGCCCATCAGCGCCATGCCCGCGCCCTCGCGCACCACCATCGAGAGCACATCGACCCGCCGCGCGCCCAGCGCCAGCCGGATGCTGATCTCCCGCGTCCGCTGCGCGATGGAGTACGCGATGACGCCATACACGCCCACCAGCGCCAGCAGCAGCGCCACCGAGGCGAACGCGCCCACCACCAACGTGGGGTAGCGGCGCAGGAACACCGAGGAGGAGGTCTCCACGCGCTCGTCCAGCGTGCGCACGTCCACCAGCACCAGCTCCGGGTTCTCCGCCTTCACCGTGGCGAGCAGCGTGGCCGCCATGCCCGTCGCGCCCCGTCGCAGGCGCACCGCGAGGAAGGCGTTGTCCGGATCATCCTGCGCGATGGGGACGTACATGGCCGGCGAGGCCACGGCGTCCAGGCTCTCCATGTTCTCATTGGCCACCACGCCCACGATTTCGCGCGGGGGCTGGGTCGGCGAGAAGGTCAGGCGCAGGCTCTGGCCCACCGGGTCCTGGCCCGGGAACAGCCGCGCTGCCAGCGCCTGATTGATGATGACCACCTTGGGCGCGTCCGTCCCATCCGCCTGCGCGAAGAAGCGCCCGCGCACCAGGGGCACCTTGAGCGTTTGGAAGTAGCCCGTCGACACCGTGCGGAAGAACGCCTCGTTGTCCTGCCCAGGCGCCCCGGGCGGGCGGCCGAGGATGACGTAGCGCGCGGTGTTGCCCCCGTTGCTGAGCGGCAACCGAGACACGAAGGCGGCGCCCTGCACGTCCGGCCGCGCCTGGAGTTGGTCCACCAGCCGCGCCATGAGGTCGCTCGCCTCGCCCGGGGCCTGGTACTTTCCCTGGGGCAGGACCAGGTAGCCCGTGAGCAGGTCCTGCCGCTCGAAGCCGGGATCCACCGCCATCATCCGCGTCATGCTCTTGAGTAGCAGGCCCGCGCCCACGAGCAGCACGAGCGCCAGGGCGACCTCGGCCACCACGAGCGCCCGCCGCAGCTTGCTCCGCGCACTGCCGCTCGCATTCGGCGCCGCAGCCTGGAGCGCGCCCCGCACGTCCGCGCGAGAGCCCGTGAGCGCCGGCACCAATCCGAACAACACGCCCGTCAGGATGGAGACCCCGGCCGTGAACCCCAGGACCCGGCCATCCAAGGACAGCTCGCTCAGGTAGGGCATGACCGCCAGCTGCTGCGCTGGGATGGCGGACAGCAGGACCTCCAAGCCCCACTGCGCGCACAGCAACCCCAGACACCCACCCAAGACTGCGAGCAGGAGGCTCTCGGTGAGGAGCTGCTGCACCAACCGCCCGCGCCCCGCGCCGAGCGCCTGTCGAATGGCCATCTCGCGCTGCCGCGACGCCGCGCGCGCGAGCATCAGGTTGGCCACGTTGCCGCACGCGATGAGCAACACCAGCCCCACCGCGCCCAGCATGAGCAACAACAGCGGACGCACCGGGCCCACGACTTCGTCGCGCAGCGGCGTCAGCTCGATGGACAGGTTCGTGTTGGCGGCGGGGTACTCGGTGGCGAGCCGCGCCGCCAGCTCGCGCAGCTTCGTCTGCGCCAGCTCCCGGCTCACGCCCGGCGCCAGCCGGCCGAGCACCTTCACCCAGCGCAGGCTCCGCCGCGTCTTCATGTCGTCGGGCAGCAGGTTGCGTTGAGGGACCCACGCCTCCACGGGGCTCGAGAGCGCGAACTGGTACTCGGGGCTCACCACGCCCACGATGCTGTAGGGGGTGCCTTTCAGGGTGAACGTCTTGCCGAGCACGTCCGCCCGCCCACCGAAGCGGCGCTGCCACATGCCGTGGCTGATGACCGCCACGCGCTCGGAGCCGTCCTGGTCATCCGCCGCGTTCAGGAGCCGGCCCAGCGCGGGGCGCGTCCCCAGCGTCTTGAAGAAGTCCCCCGACACCACGGCCATGGGGAGCATCTCCGCCGCCCCGCTGCCCATCGACACCAGCTGCTGGAAGCCGAGATAGGCGCCGAACGACGAGAACAGCTCCGTCTGCGACTGGTAGTCGAGGAAGTTGGGATAGGACGCCTGGGAGCGCCCGAACTCGCCGCTCAGCGGGCGAATCTCCCAGAGGTCGACGAGTCGGTCGGGCTCCGGGTAGGGGAGCGGCCGCAGCAGCGTGGCATCCACCACCGTGAAGATGGCGGTGTTCACGCCAATCCCCAGGGCCAGGGTCAGCACCGCCACCCCCGTGAAGACACGGTTCTTGAGCAGGGCGCGCAGCGCGAAGCGTAGGTCCTGGACCAGCGTGCTCATCATGGAGCGGATTCCTCCTCGGAGAGAGGCCGGAAGAGCAACGCTCATGCCACGGGAGGCCCCCTCGGGCGCGGGGCTCCGGGGGCGCTCAGGCTGACCGGGCCTGGGATAAGGCGTCCCAAGAGCGGTCGCGACCCCCTCGACCGCGCTCCGAACGGGGCTCGCGCCGGAGCCCACGCGCTTCATTCTCCCAGGCGCCGGCGCGTCGCTGGGGCCCCGGCCTGAGCTGGGGGGCGCAGGCCCCAGGTTGGTGGGGGCAGTCCCCGTGTGCCTCCAGACCTCGAGGGCGTCGCCACGCGGGTCTCCCGAGTGAGCGGAGCCCTCCGCGCCGCGCGAATCCGCATGGCACATGCATTGCCTAGCGGCGCTCGATGATTTCGCGCCTTCCAACTCTTTCAATGACGTGGTCGGAGCCATCTCCGCGCTGGCGAAGGCTGCCACGCGGGCTTCGCACCCTGGCCTGCGTGCTCCCAGTCGTCGTCTGGCTGGGGTGCACTGGCACGGTGGGCGGCAGGCCCGGGGACACGCAGGACCCGGCGGACTCGGGTTGTGTCGAGCCTCCGCCCTCGGAGGGCGTGGACGGCGGGGAGCGGCCGGACACGTTGGCGCCCAGCCGGGTGCTGCGTCGCGCGTCGCTGGCGCTGCGGGGCACGCCTCCCACGGATGACGAGTACGCCGCGCTGGAGGCCGCGGGAGACGCCACCGCGCAGCAGGCCTACGTGGACGCGTTCGTGGACCAGACGCTCCACGACCCGGTCTTCTACCGGACGATGTTCGAGCAGGCCCGGGACTGGTTCAACATCCCGCTCGTTCCCAGCACCGCGGACGCGCCCGAGTACGGCGTACAGCAGCAGCGCGCGCTCATGCCTTGCCCCGCGAGCTCGGCGAAGGCGGGAGCGTGGCGCTACTTCCGAGGTGACACGGCCGCGTGTGATGGCGTGAAGGCGGATGGCACGCCCGTGGCGGAAATCAGCATCGAGCCATGGTGGGCGCCCGGCACCACCGCGCGGTTGGTGGGGCTGGCGGCCAACGTCGCGAATACCGGCGTGGGCAGTGAGAACGGCAACCCGGTCCCCGTTGACTGCGTCAAGTCAGGGCCGGTGGGCACCTGTGGCTGCGGTCCGAATGGCATCTCCTGCCACGCCGACTACCAGCAGTACACGGGCTTTGAGGACTACCTGCCCTACGCCGAGCAGGGGCAGCGGCGGCTGGTGTCCGAGGAGCCCGCGCGTCTGTATGCGCACCTCGTGTGGCACGACCGTCCGATGACGGACCTCATCCTGGGCAGCTACTCGGTGGGTCCCTCCAACCTCCAGGCCGCGTATGTGATGCAGGGGCTCGCGGGCGGCATGTCGGACCTGCGCACGGATGACAGCTGGTGGCG
Organism: Citreicoccus inhibens; assembly: GCF_019039035.1. Taxonomy (GTDB): domain Bacteria; phylum Myxococcota; class Myxococcia; order Myxococcales; family Myxococcaceae; genus Citreicoccus; species Citreicoccus inhibens. Next base: position 111,897 of record NZ_JAHNZT010000025.1, read on the forward strand.
TCCCGAGCGCTTCAGCTCGGCGCCGGTGGATCCATTGCACTCGCCAGGAGACCCCAAGGCGTGGCGCGAGTTCCAGGTGCCCGCGCGCAATCCCTTCCTCCTGGCGGACCGCGACTACCGCTATGACCCGCGCTCGGTGACCACGCCGATGCGAGGGATTCCCGCCGCGGGCATGCTCACCACCGCCGGCTTCTTGTCGGGCTATCCGCGCGAGCGCGTGCGCGGTGCCCGAGCGCTGGAGACGCTCGCGTGCGAGGTGCTCGCGCCGCCCATGGGCCAGAAGTTCAACGAGTACCGCCGCGACCCGGGCTCGGAGGGGCCGTGTCAGCACTGCCATCGCCGGCTCGACCCGGCGGCGATCCACTTCAAGCGCTACGCGAAGCTGGGCTCTGCTTCCGAGGGCTTCGGCGCCGAGTACCTCATGCCCGGCGTGGGGACCAAGTGGCACTGGCCCGTGCGCTGGCGCCAGGGCGTCTATCCCTATGGCGTGGATCCGTTCAGTCACTGGAACCGCTGGTACGTGGCCGACACGAAGCTCACGCCCATCACGCCTGCGCAGGAGCAGGCCAATCCGGAGGCGGTGTTCATCGACTTCCTCCCCCCGGACCAGACGTTGCTGGGGCAGGTGAGTGACGGGACGGTGGGGCCGCTCGGCTTCGCCAAGCTCATCGTCGCGGCCGGGGCGTTCGACAAGTGCGTCGTGCGGCACCTGCATGCGCAAGTGCTGGGCCGCGACATCGACCCCGCCACCGAGGCGGGCTACCTGGACACGGAGGTCTCTCGCTACATCGCGGGCGGCCGGAAGGTCAGGCCGTACATCAAATCCCTCACGCAGTCGGAGCTGTTCCGGCGGGGGCGCTGACATGAATCGCATCGCACCTCTCGTCGTGCTGTCCTTCCTCGCGCTCGCCTGTGGTCGCGAGGGCGCCTCGTCCGAGCTGGCCTCGCGCTCGCAGTCGGTCTGCGGCACGCCCGTGGTTCCTGAAACCGTGCGCATCATGGAGGGGCTCAAGCCCACCTGTGAGGGGTGTCACGCGCAGGGCGCGCGCGGCTACTTCGCCTCGGCGGAGGCGTTCCAGAGCCTCCTGGTGGCCGACGCGCGGCTCGTGAAGGCCGGCAACCCCGACGACAGCGAGCTCGTGCGGTTGTTGGAGGGCCGCGGCTCTGGCGCCTTCAAGCAGATGCCCATTGGTGAGAAGTCCTATGCGCAGCTCGTCGCCGAGGGGACGGCCAGGCTCCCGGTGGCGGACGTTCGGGCGTGGATTCAGGGGCTGGGCACGCAGCAGCGTGACGCGAGGCCCAACGCGGATGCGCCGCGCATCACGCGGATGACCGGCACGCAGGTGCAGCGCGCGCTGTATCAGCAGCTCGGCTTGTCGAACGCGGACTTCTTCATCGAGGCGTTCGAGTTCGGCATCCCCATGGCGGAGTCGCGGGGAGATGACCTGTATCCGTTGCAGTCCCCGGACATGGTGCCCGCGCCCCGACAACAGCCGACCGCCGAGCGCTATCACGGCCTGGGGGGCGGCTCGGTGATGACGCAGACCTCGGCGGACCGGACGGCCTCGCCCACCTTCGCGCTCACGCTGACCCAGGTGTCGCAGCGGTGGTGCCGTCTGGCGTTGGCCAAGAGCGGCAACGTGGCGCTGTTCCCCGCGGGCACGCAGCGCACCGCGAACCCCGTGGACGTGAAGGCCACGCTGCGCCGCTGGTCTATGCACTTCCTGGGGGAGCGCCTCACCGACACGCAGGTGGACGCGCTCTACACGCGCGTCTTCGTGCCGCTCGCCACGCCGACCGATACCGAGCCCGCATACGTGGGCGTGTGCTCGTACTTCATCCGCCACCCCCATTGGATCTTCTACTGAAGAGGCAACCGTGAAGCTCTCTCGTCGCAGGTTGTTCGAGCTGGCCTTCGGGGCCGCCCATGTCGGGCTGATGGCGCGCTATGGATTGTCCTCGGCTCGCGCGGCCGTGCCCACGTCGGGCCGGCCCACCAAGTTGCTGGGCATCTGGATGGATGGCGGACTCCATTGGGAGACGTTCTTCTCTCCGCTGACTCGCAGCGGCATCACCAAGTTCATCCCCACGGCGCAGGGGGGAATCATCCCGTCTGGCTATCTGCCCGACCAGGTGCAGAACTTCGATCGCTCGCCCGCGGACCTGGATGCGCCCGGGCCCGTGCGCAAGCTGCGCGGGCCCATCTACTGGAACTGGGACAACCCCTCGGACACGCGAGGCACGAACACGCTCGCGCAGGGACAGCAGATCTACCGGCCCTGGGGCTACGCGTGGGCCGACCCCAAGTACAAGCTCTACGAGAAGTCCACGCTGCTCGTGGGCGCGGACCAGAACACGGCCGCGCATGCCAGCGGCGTCGTCGCGAGCATGTGCGGGGTGGCGGGCGCCACCTTCCGCTCGCCCTCGGTGCAGGCCGTCATCGCCAACGCGATGGCCAGCCGCTTCCCGGACCGGCCCATCCCCAACGTCAGCCTGCGCGGCATCCAGCCTTCCGCGCTGGGGCTGCCCGCGCTCGCCAATCCCACGGTGCTCGGCTCGCCGTCCTCCGTGGAGCCCACGCTGTCCGACAAGCGAGACAGCGCTTGGAAGGGGCTGCGGACGCGGCATGACATCCCCAACCTCGGCTACGACGGCTCGGCGCAGTCGGGCACCGTGCCCGCGAGCGTGGTGGACGAGGCGCTCCTCGACGTGCTGCGCGCGGAGCATCAAATCTCCACCTCCGGCACGGACGCGATGCTCGAGCAGCTCTACGAGGCCTACAAGGGCGAGAGCCGCACCATCCGTCGCGACATCCTGTCGGTGCTCGCGAACACGCCGACGTGGGAGAAGCTCAAGGCCGACCCTGCCTATCCGGTGAACTGGGACGCCTGCATCGGTTCCGCGGACGCGTGCGGCACCGGCGCGTCGATGGGCGCGTACGACTTCGCCTTGCAGTTGCTGAAGTCGGACCTGGTGACGTCCGTGAACATGCGGGCCTCCAGCTTCAACAACTTCACCTTCGACACGCACAGCGCCAACGGTGTGACCATGCACACCAACCACCTGCGCATCGCGCTGGAGATGGCGGGGCGCCTGTGCATCGAGATGAGCCTGACGCCCAGCCGCTCCGACCCCAGCCGCACGTTGTTGGATGAGACGCTCGTCTACATCTACAGCGACTTCGGGCGGACGTTCCCCAAGCGCGGCAGCGACCATCACCCTGCGACGTGCGCGCTGCTCGTGGGCGGTGGCATCCAGGGCAACCAGATGCTGGGGGGCTATGACGAGACGATGGACGGCTCCCCCATGGGTTCGCCGGTGACGCTCGTGGAGGAGGCCGGGGACAAGGTGACGCGCGCGCCGCGCTCGCAGGACATCGCCGCCACCGTGCTGCGCTCCTTCGGGCTCGAGCCGGGCAAGGACTTCTTCATCCCGGGCGGCTACGGCGTCTTCGACGGCGTGGTGCGCGGCTGACAGGCGGGGCCTCGGAGTCCCGAGGCCCCTCCCCACGTGCGCGGATGGGCGCGCGGGCGGGGTCCCTACTCGGACAGCCGCCGCGACGTCAGGTGGGGATCCGCGCGGATCTCCTCGGGGCGGAAGGGCAGGCGGTTCCACCTGCGCTTCGCCCAGAGCTGCTCGACCTGGTCCATGAAGTACGGCGACGCCGGGTTCGCGGACTGTCCATACAGCAGGACCGAGTCCGCCACGGGGCCGTGGTCATCCCACGTCACCATCTGCACGATGCTCGCGCCGTACTCCGGGAGGTAGCCCTCCGCGCTCAGGCCCGTGGGGCTGAGCCGGGTGGGATTGGCCTGGAACACGTTGAAGGCCTCGGCGCCGCCACCGAGCGGAATCTTCCGAGCGCCCACGCGGGTGAACTGCACCTCGCCCCACGGCTTGCGCAGCGAGAGGCCCGCGTCGCGGATGGACTGGGTCGCCCTCGCCAGTCCCACCTGGAGCAGCGCGCGGGCCGCGGGCTGGGACATCTTCAACCGGCTTGGCGTGTGGAGCGGATCCGCCACGTCATACGGCGCTTCCCACAGGGTTGTGTCCTCATGGCCCATGTAGAACAGCTCGAAGAAGACCTGCGCATACAGCTCCAGGAAGAGGTGCGGGCCCACGCTCTCGGGGTTGTTGTGTCGATCCCAGGCGGCGAGCACGGCGCAGGATTCGCGGACGTCCACGGTGGGGCCGTCGGGGATGTCCACGGTGGTGAGGTCGCGGCACGTCTCCGTCAGCGCGTCGGCCAGGACCTCGGCGACGAGGTTGCGGTTGCCCAGCGCGGGGAACTCGGGCGAGCCCACCAGGATGGCCTCCATGGCCTGGAGGTTGAACCGCGTGCCGGGCAAGCCGTCGCGCCCCGCCAGCCGGTCTTGAATCTGGAGCAGGCCCAGCCGCGCGCGCAGGCCCAGGTCTTCCTTCTCGGCACCCGCGAGCCACGAGTAGCCGGTGAGGGGCTGGGCGGGATTCGCATACCAGTGGCTGTTGTTCATGTTGGCCACGTAGTCGGAGCGGATGAGGCTCGGGTGCCGCGCGGCGGGCAAGGTGGCGGGCTGGCTCGGATCGCTTCCCTGCGTCTCCCAATCACACGCAGAGGTGGCGCCATCCATCACGAGCGTGCGCGAGGCCCAGGCGGCCTGGGCGAAGGGGGACTGCGTGCAGGCCGCCAGCCGCGCGGCGCTGACGTTGGGCTTCACGGAGAAGTCTCCGTACAGGGCATGGCCCGCGGAGTCCGCGGCGATGGTGTTGACCCAGGGAATGCCCATCACGCCCTCGATGCGAGCCTTCAAGTCCTCCACGGACTGCGCCTGTCCCATCCGCAGCCATTGCTCGATGAGGCGCTGGTTGCCCAGGTTCACGTCCTCGAGCGCGTAGGCCTGCGTCGGGCTCCAGTCCACGCCGTCGCCCGGGCTCGTGACGAGGGGGCCGTACTTCGTCGTGTAGAGCGTCCGGACGCGCGGCTCGATGGCGCCCGAGGCGGTCTTCACGTCCACCTGGACGGTGCGAGCCGTCATGGCGCGCGGCTGGCCATCGACCGTGTAGGACGTCGGGGTGCCGGGCGTCAGCGTCAGCTCGCGGAGCGCGTGGTGGATGCTGGTGGACACGGTGTGCGTCCAGGCCACCTTCGCGTTGAAGCCAATCATGACCATGGGAATCCCTCCCATCGTCGCGCCCATCACGTCGAGCTGGCCGGGCACGGTCAAGTGTACCTGGTACATGCGATTGATGCCGCGCCAGGGCCAGTGGGGATTGGCGAAGAGGAGCCCGCGGCCGTTATCGGTCGCGTCCTTGCCAAAGCCATAGCCGTTGCTGCCCACCGGACGTCCCCAAGGGGTGACGGGGGCGGGCAGGCCCACGCGAGCGCTCGCCGCGCGAGTCGTGGCCGCGGGCCTCCCCGTCGCCGTGGCGGGTGGCTGCGCGGTGGCGATGGCCGTCACGAAGTCAGCGCCGGACAGGTACGTGGCCACGTGCTGCCAGAGCAAGTAGAGGTCATCCTCGGTGATGGGCCGCACCCAGGCCGCGCCCGCGCAGTCCCCCGGGAGGTTCGCGACGCCTGTCTGGGTCAGATAGCGATTGAAGCCCGCCACGTAGCCCGCGGCCAGGTCGCGCACCTCGTGCGGCGCGCTCTTGTAGCGCGCGGAGATGGCGGCCGAGTCGAAGTAGGATTTGAAATAGAAGTCCGCGTCCAGGTTCGTCACCTGCCGGTCCGAGGCCGCGACGACCATCCCGTCCGGACCGAAATACTTCGAGCGCTCGCCCCGCAGCTTCAGGACCTCTTCGGCGACGAGGCAGAAGTTGTCCTCGGCATAGGCATACCCGATGCCGTAGCCCAGGCTCTTGAAGTTCCTGGCCGCGATATGGGGAATGCCAAACGACGTGCGCTGCATCGTCACGTCGAACTTCGGCGCCTCGGGTTCCTGCGGCGTGCCCTCGTGGCCGCAGCTCACCAGCAGCGCGGTCGCGAACGTCACGAGCGCGCCCGAGAGCCGTACAGACTCAAGCGTCATGGAGTGTTCCTTCGATGGTCGGAGTTGGAGCGGCCCGCTCGCCCGGTTGAACACCAGCCCCCCGGAGAGCTGTCACTCCCCGGGATTCCTGATGGACCCGGGGCTCTCGGGCATGACCCGCGACGGTTGATTCCTGACGCCGAGTTCACGTGATTCTTGCAATTGTTGGGAAACTCGTGGCGCGCCCGGCCCGAGAACCCAGACACGGTCTTGAACCGCGTTCGTATTCAAGGGGGAGAATCCATGTCGCCACGCGTCGATCGCAGCGGTCCACGTCTCATCGAGTCCACCGTCGGTAAGCAGGACACCGCTCAGCCGCGCACGGCGACAGGGCGCGAGGACCGCACGCTGCAGCGCCAGCGCAACCAGGATGGCTTTCAACCCGCGACGCGGAGCCTGACGGCGGCGGCCACGAAGCTCGGTGGTGTGCAGCCGGCGTCCGCGGCGGTGCCGCCCGCCACGTTGACGCGCTCGGAGATGGAGTCCGCGCAGCAGGCCATCGCCCTGGCGAGCGACGGCCGGGACGCGACCGCCGTCACGGATTGGCTCAAGGCCAACCCGGATCCGGCCAAGCAGGCCGCCTTCATGGACCTGATGTTCCAGTTTGGACCGGTGGCGGGCGAGGTCCTCAATCACACCCAGCGGTTGGGCGAGGCGGATCGCAAGCTCTTGGCGGGGGCGCTGGACAATGCCTACCGCTCGGGGGCGGTGACAGCGGACGAGCTGGCGAAGAGCGTGGCGGAGGGCGGGCGCGGCGCGGTGCTCGGTGAGTCGCACGAGGCGCTGGGCGACCTGGTGGCGAGCACGGGCAACCCGGACCTCATCGAGGCGTATGCCAAGCGCGAGCTGGCCATCTCGGGCGCGCAGGGGACGTATGACCCGCAGCGCGCCACGGCGGCCGCGGCGGCGCTGGCGGGGCTGCCTCCCGAGCGGCTCCAGGCGTTCCTGAAGGACCATCCGGACGCGGTGGGGGTGCTGACGAAGAACATCAACGCGGACGTGGACTCGAAGTTCTCGCCCGCGCTGGGGAAGTTGTTGGACGCGGCCAGCCGCATCCAGCCGGCCACGCCCGAGTCGGTGAAGCTGTTCACGGACACCATCGACAAGATGGGTGAGAACGTGGACACGCGCGCGGCGGCGTCACGGTTCTTCTCGCAGCACGCGGACGCGGTGCTGGACTCGTTGAAGGACGCCTCGGGTTCGTTGGGCATCGAGGGGCAGAAGAAGATGTCTGAGTTCTTCACGCGCACGCTCTTCTCGCCGCCCGCGCACGAGGGCCAGGACGCGCTTCGTCAGACGGTGATGACGAAGCTGGGAGACATGCAGAAGGACCTGGAGCGGCACGCGAACGAGAACCCGCCGTCCACGGACTCGAAGCGCGAGGCGCGGCTCATGGGCAGCCTGGTGGGCGCGCTCGAGGGTGGCTTCCAGATCGCGGTGGAGGAGCTCAACCAGCGCAATGATGCGACGAAGGGCATGGTGGACCTGCTGTTCTCGGCGAAGGGGTTGCTGCCGGACATGCCGTTGCCGGGGGCGGGCAAGCTCAAGGACCTGACCATCGACGCCATCCAGGACTGGGTGACGAAGCGCCTCCAGGAGAAGGCGGCGGATCCGCAGGACGCCATTCCCTTCCATCACGCCTTCGCCGAGCTCATCTCCAACCCGGACCTGCGCACGGACTACGACGCCGCCCGCACCACGGCCTTCGTCAACCGTCAGCGCGGCCTGACCTGAGCAAGGCGCGCGTCTCCAGCGCTGTGCGTGAGCGTGGCCGTGCGCGGCACGCTCGCGGGTCGCGTGGAGGAGCGCCTCGACACCCTGCGCTGGGGCGAGGCGCTGGACGTCCACCGAACGCTGGGAGTCGCTCATCGGCCCGCAGGAGCGCATCCAGGTGGGTGGGATTGTCCAGGTCGAGCGGCGAGTCGGTGAGCTGCACGACCCACCCACCCGCCGCGGTGCGCCGCGCCCGTGAAAGAAGCTCGGCCTCCCGAGTCGAAGCTGGGAACCCGATGGCACGCGGCAGCGGCGGACCAGGAGTTCAGCCCGCCGAGGCGATGGGGGACCTCGACGGGCGCGTTCTCGTCGCCATTGCCCAGGAGAGGGAGTCCGCCGTCCTTGATTCCCGCGGTGCGCCACGCATCACGTCGCGGCAGGATGATGGGGCGTCCGTCGTCGGCGACCTTCCAATCCAGGCGCAGACCCGGGAATACGCGCGCCACCCCATGCACCACCGCGAGGGGCCGCCTGTCGTTGCCCACGCGCACAAGGGCATCAACGCTGAGCGAGCCCTTCTGGTGGGTGGCCATCCTCGGCGCCAGTCCATGACAGCGATGAAGTCATTAGAGCGCTGGGGCGCGTTCACCCAGTGCTCTCCTTGTGGGCTTCGCTGCGTACGCCGACTCGAAATTCAAATCCTCTCAATCCCGTGCGTTGCTGAGGCCCCCGCGCCGGGGCCCTCCGGACGCGTGGCGCACGGTGGGCTGCCGCATTGCGTTAAAGCTGGGTTCTCGGAGAATAAGGACTTTGGCGCAACTGTGCGCTGGGCGCTCCGATAATCCTTTCAATCGCAACGCGCTTCTCAATCCTTTCCCCGCCCCGAGCCGAGGGAGACCTTCCATGAGCCTCATCGACCGCGCCCGCAAGACCGTCAGCAACACCCTTCACCAGGTCGCGAAGGATCCGCTCGGGGCAGGGAAGAAGGCCGGCGAGCAGCTCAAGAAGGGCTACGACACCTACAAGAAGGTCTCCACCGCGACCAAGGACGTCTTCGAGAACGTCCGCGGCCTGCGCGCCGATGGGTTCCGCACCACCCTGCGCAACAACATCGACAAGGTGGTGTCCAAGGCGACCGACCCGAAGACCAAGCTCGACCTGAAGGGCAAGCTCGGCATCGCGGGCGGCGTCTTCGGCACCATCACCAGCGCCGCCAAGCTGCCCAAGCAGATTGGCACCGCCGCCTCCGACATCCGCAACGCGGTGCGCAGCGGCAGCCGCCAGGATTGGGACAAGGCCGTGGGCTCGGTGGCCGCCGCGGGCAAGGGCGTCGTCTCCACCGTCAAGGGTGGCTTGGACATCGCCCGGGATGCCCACAAGTTCGGCAGCGCCTACAAGGCCGCCAGCGGCGCCTTCAAGGCCGCGGTCCCGGGCGCGGGCCCCAAGCTGGCTCGCGCCGCCGCCAGGGCCGCGGCCAAGGGCGCCTTCGAGGGCGCGGGCCGCACCGCCGTGCGCGCCGGAGTCCGCGCCGCCGTGGATGGCGCCGTGAGGGCCGGTGGCACGGCCATACACA